>JAQWHI010000005.1 GCA_029249445.1 Crocinitomicaceae bacterium
TTTTTTTAAAAACTTTTTAAAATATTTTTTATCCTCCTGATTTACTAATGCCTATCGTTATAAGCGGGGGCAAAGATACACACTCTATTCCTATTAACAAGCAATACAAACAATGTTTTTTTTAAAATCAAATAAAAAAAAACATAACTGACTGTAAAAGAGAACATCCGAAGCAAAAAAAAACCTCTTATGAGGTCTTTTTTTTGTTGTTTTAATAAACTTCAGGTTTATTTTTTCTTGTTTTTTACTTTATCAAGCCACTTGTCACTCTTCATCTCTCCGAGCACGGTAACCTGCTTCATTCTTGAATAATCTTCCGCAGCAAGTAACATTTGTTCTTTGGTATCTCTACGAATCAAAATACCACCACTACCTTGGTTTTTTACTTCTATATAAAACCCATCTTTCAATCTCGCCGGCTTAGTCGCTGGTCTTCCCATAATTAATCTATGTTTTTAACTTTAATCGGTCAATATACAAAAGAAAGCAAGACTTCAAAGGAAAATTATACATTTTTATGAATCCGAATAAATTACAACAAAATACAATTGATCTTATACTTTTTTCAAAGCGCCCCAAAAGCATAAATACAAAATATCTATGTCTAGAACCAATGAACTGACCTAAATACTCAGAACGGCTATTTTCTGATCGAATAACCAATTCCAGCAGAAAGTATTTCGCGGTTTACAACACGCCAATAGACTAACGTTGCAATCAATTGATTCACCTTATTCTTATTTAGATTGGACTTTCGAAACAACTTTGAAATTGTAATGGGTTGATGCTCTTCAATCAATTGAATCAAATTCATAACATCATCATCAAAAACCTCCGGGCGCTGATTCCCTTCTTTTTTAAATTTCCAAATGAGAATTTCTATTCGATTGACGAGTAAGGTTTGATCTTCCAACCGATGATAAAACTTCCAATCTCCATTTTCATCTTTGGCTTTGTGCTTGGCATCAGCCACCGGAACATTCACTTCCAAAACAAGATAATGGTCTTCCTTCCAAACTTTCGACTCGATATGTACGGGCGGATTGCAAAAAACACTTGCAGCACCATCAACCATATAAAATTCCTCTTCTGGATCACAACCCACAACTTTACCACTATCCTTTACCCCTATCAACAACTTACCCCCTCTCGTATTAGCAAAAGCAGCAAGTGTACGTGCTATTTTCCTTTGGTCATCAATTCGATATTTAAAATCCAAGCACAGACCTTCACCTTGCGCTATTATTCGTTTCAATTCAGACATGTTGGGTCCATATTTGATATGACTTCATCGCTTGCTCCTTCAACATTGATTCTCCATTCAATATTAAAGCTCCCTTTTCCTCTGCCATTTTCAAAAACGTTGTCTTGACAGGATTATAAATTAAATCAACAATAAAATGTTCTTCAGTCAAATACTCAAATGGAAATACTGGTGTATCTTCAATATTCGGATAGGTTCCCACCGGAGTTGTGTTCACAATCATTTTACAGGCGCTCATCATATGGGCATTTACTTGCTCGTAGGAAAATTCAGATTCAGAAGCTGGACTACGCGAGATAAAAATAACATCTACACCCATTTTTTCTAATACATAAGCTACAGCTTTAGATGCTCCTCCTGTCCCAAGCACCATTGCTCGCTCGTGTTTGTTCGAAAAAAATGGTTTTATCGATTGGTGAAAACCAAACGCATCTGTATTGTGTCCGATACATTTCCCATGTAAAATCTCGATAACATTTACCGCACCTATCTCCCGAGCATCAGAAGACAAATCATCTAAAAAGGGAAGAATCAACTCTTTATAAGGTATCGTCACATTGAATCCATCAAAATTTGAAATCAGTGATTGAAAACTCTCCAACGATGAAAGTTCAATATTTTCGTAAGATGCATTTATTTGATTCAACGAAAAATGATTCGTGAAAAAATCTTTTGAAAATGAATGATCAAGTTTCTTCCCTATTAATCCATAATTTCTCTTGACCTCATGCATCCTTCATCAACCTTTGTTAATAACTCTCTTTTGGCGCAAAACGATCAAGCAATACAATCAAAAGAACACCAGTCACTGTAAAAATTAATGCCATACAAACTTGAGGGTCCGATTCAAAACTACCTGGAAGGGAATTTGACATCATCCAATCTTCCTTGCCATCAGAATGAACAACTAAAGGAACATCTCCAACACGAACCTTCCAAGGCCAGACCTTATAAAGTGAACCAATCATGAAGCCCATCAAAAGTGCAATTGTGATTTCTTTATACTTTTCAAATAAAATTTTCAGTAAACGAGCAAATGACATCAAACCGATCACACAACCAATTACAAATAAACCGATAAGAACGAAGTCGCTATCTTTCAATGCACTCAGTATAGTTTTGTAACTGCCAAGCAAAACCAAAATAAATGAACCAGAAATGCCAGGTAAGATCATTGCACAAATTGCTATGGCGCCACTGAGCACAATAAACCAATACGATTCAACACTAGCCACACTATTAATTGTTGAGATATAAAAAGCAATTGTAGATCCAAAGATGAGAAAAATAATATTTCCGGCATTCCACTTAGCTATAGACTTACCAATCAGCCATACACTTGCGATGATTAATCCAAAGAAAAAACTCCACAGCAACACGGGATAATTTTCAAGCAAGTGAACCACAAACTTCGCCAAGGAGATAATGCTTAGAATAATACCTCCGAACAAAAACAAAAAAAAGGTTCCATTGATGTGTTTCCAAAAAGGCTTTACCCCCTCTTTCAAAAGAATTTTTAAAGCCCCTAGATTAATGGAATTCAAACTTTCAATCAGCTCTTGATATATACCCGTAATGAAAGCAATTGTGCCTCCAGAAACTCCAGGAACAACATCTGCAGCCCCCATAGCCATCCCCCGAAGAAAAAGCAATACTAACTGTGTAAGTGACCGTTCTCTCATTTGCTAATACGATTCAAGCGAGGAATCAACTTCTGTAATCCATGCTAAAATGCCTCCTTTTACTATTGAAACATGGCTAAAGTCAGCATCAGTTGCTAAAAAGTTAGCCACAGCTTCTGCGCGCTTACCTGAACGGCAAAGCACTGCTGTTTGGGCATTAGCATCAAGCTCATTTGCTCGAGCTGAAACCTCAGACATGGGTATATGAACCCCACCTATTTGACAAATATCAAGCTCGTATTGCTCGCGAATATCCAATAAAGTAAAAGTAGCATTTGAGTCGAGTTGTTTCTTTAAATCTGCAGGGGTAATGTAATCCATGATTTGTTGTTTGTTATGACAAAGATAGAAAAGAAAAATTTGAATTTAATTCTTATGGCCATTTCAAATATTCTATCAATATTTCCACCTCTACAATCGACTCGTAAACTTATTATTCATTCTATATTTAAGCTGACAATATGGAACTCAGTTATTGAAAATTAAGAACATAATTCATTTTACGATTATCAAACTTACAGTGCCCAAACGTTGGAGCTGCAAAATAATAAAATATGATACATTCAATTTACCACCTTTAGGCAAATACAGATTCAATTAGGATATGTAAATTTGTACAATGTCAAAAAACAAAGCGTGGATAAATGCAATGCGATTGAGAACATTACCTCTCTCTCTATCCGGGATAATTGTAGGTTCGGCTCTTGCATACTACAACGATAAATGGGATACCATAATTTTTTCACTCGCACTACTTACCACTATTTTATTCCAAGTATTATCAAACTTAGCAAATGACCTAGGAGATACTATAAAAGGAACCGATAATGAACATCGTGTGGGACCAGAACGTGCTGTGCAATCTGGAGTAATATCTCAACAAGAAATGAAAAAAGCCGTTGCAATTAACTCAATTCTTTGTGTACTTTCCTCAAGTACCTTGATTTATTTTGGTGCAAGAAATATGACGATTGAAATGACTTTATTCTACAGTATCCTTGCCCTTTTGTGTATCCTGGCCGCTATTACTTATACGATTGGAAAGAAAGCCTACGGGTACCACGGTATGGGAGATATTATGGTTTTCATTTTCTTCGGAGCAGTAAGTGTTTTGGGAGTATTCTCTTTGTATTCCAAATTTTTCGACTATGAAAATATTTTACCGGCTATAAGTATCGGACTATTAAGTGTTGCAGTGTTAAATCTAAACAATATGCGCGACTATGTAAATGATAAGAATTTAGGTAAAAATACCATCGCCGTCAAAATAGGACCCAATCAGGCGAAACTGTACCATGTACTGCTTATACTGCTTGCACTGGCCTCTTTCGCTCAATTCATCAACCTACTCAACGAACCTATACTATTTCTCACTCTTACACCGGGAATTTTTCTTCTTTTCCATCTAAGAAAAGTAATGCAAATAACACAACCTCGTAATTTCGATCCTGAATTGAAAAAAGTCGCATTATCCACATTCGCAATTTCTCTACTATTTTTTCTTTTGATAATTTACTCAGGATTATATGACTGATTTAAAAGCCAAGTTCGAAAAGAAAATCTTTGATTTTAAACAACCTAGTGGCACAAGTCGGGGGGTTTTGACTAAAAAACACGCATGGTTTATCACTGTCTGGAACGACCGAGACCCCAGAATACGAGGGATCGGAGAGTGCAGCATTATCCCTGGATTATCGCCAGACTTTGAGAGTTTTGAATCCTATGAGCGAAAGTTAAATTCCGTCTGCAATCAATTAAATCAGGATTTGATTGATTGGCCCTCTATTCGATTTGGGGTTGAAACTGCAATTCTAGATTTAGAAAATGGAGGTACAAGAACCTATTTTGATAATGCATTCGCCAAAGGAAATCGAAAAATACCAATCAATGGGCTGATATGGATGGGCGATAAAGCATTTATGCACAAGCAAATTGAAGATAAGATTGCAGAGGGATTCACAACAATCAAAATGAAAATAGGTGCAATTGATTTTAACACTGAAATTGAATTACTTCAGGAGATTAGAAGACGTTACAGCAAAGATGAAATGTCGCTGCGGGTCGACGCAAATGGTGCATTCAGCGTTGAGGAAGCTTCGGAAAAACTGGAACGTTTGTTCGATTTAGAAATTCATTCAATTGAGCAACCGATTGCACCAGGTCAGTCCTATGAAATGGCGAAACTCTGTGCACAATCGGAGCTAGATATCGCCTTGGATGAAGAACTTATCGGGGTCAATGACCCCGATAAAAAGAACGCATTATTGACTGCTATCAAACCGCAATACATTATTCTTAAGCCAAGTTTACATGGAGGGATTCTTGGCACTAGAGAATGGATTGAAATTGCAGAAAAAAAACAAATTCAATGGTGGATTACTTCAGCTCTTGAATCAAACATTGGACTCAAAGCAATTTGTGAATTGACGGCAGAATACAAAAATAAATTGCCACAGGGGTTGGGAACCGGAAGTCTGTACTTAAACAATGTTCCGAGTCCATTACATGTTCAGAATGGACACATTCATATCCGAAACAAATAACCCGTTGCTTATTTTAGTGGTTTCATCCCTATTCGTTTTCTACTTATGTCAATCTCTATGATTTCAACTTCTACATGTTCATGAAGTGAAATGAATTTTGAGGGATCTTCAACGTATTCATCCGAAAGATTGGACTTATGAATCAATCCATTTTCTTTTATCCCAATATTTACAAAGGCTCCAAAATTTGTAACATTGGTAACCAAGCCACTCAAAACCATTCCGGGTTTTAAATCTACTATCGATTTGACCCGATGATCAAATTCAAGCACCTTTGCTTTTTTTCTTGGATCACGCCCCGGCTTTTTCAATTCAGTAATTATATCCGAAAATGTATAGGAATCAATTTCCGGATAATCACTTTTTTTAAGTTCATCAAGTACTTTTGAATTACCAATTAGCTCACCCAAAGCAATTACTTGTTGCTTCGCTATTTGATTCACGTATTTATAACTCTCTGGGTGCACAGATGAATTGTCAAGAGGGTTTTTACCATTTCGAATCCGAATGAATCCAGCAGCTTGCTCGAATGCTTTGTCTCCTAGGCGTTTGACTTTCCTCAACTCACTTCGCGAGTTGATACGTCCATTTTCGTCACGATATCTAATGATGTTTTCAGCAATAGACATGCTCAAACCAGACACATAACTCAATAAATAAGACGATGCCGTATTTACGTCCACACCTACAGCATTAACACTAGAAACAACAACATCATCAAGTGCATCTTTGAGTAAGTTCTGATTTACCTCATGCTGGTACTGTCCAACTCCGACCGATTTTGGATCAATCTTTACAAGCTCAGCAAGCGGATCCATCAGCCGACGCCCAATCGAAACTGCCCCTCGCACCGTGACGTCATAATTTGGAAATTCCTTTCTTGCAATTGAGCTCGCCGAATAAATTGAAGCTCCGTCCTCACGAACAATAAAGACTTCCAAGTCTCTATCAAAACGAATACTTTTAATCAACTGCTCCGTTTCACGCCCCGCCGTTCCATCTCCAATTGCAATTGCGCCAATTTTATACGCTTGAACCATTTGTGCAATTTTTGATCTCGCCTTTGAAATCTCTTTTTGCGGCGAATGGGGATATATTGTTGCATTTGTAAGAAGTCCTCCAACCTCATCAATACAAACAACTTTACATCCTGTTCTGAATCCGGGATCAATTGCCAAGATTCTTTTGGCTCCAAATGGAGGTGCTAAAAGAAGTTGTCTAAGATTTTTTGTAAAAACACCTATCGCCTCTTTGTCTGCTCTGTCTTTTGTGCGATTAAGAATCTCGTTTTCTAATGATAGACGAAGCAACCTTTTGTAGGCATCCCTTGCAGCATCTGCTACAATTATTGAGCTTTCATCTTGTCCTTTTACAAAAAATCGATTAAGAATATGGATTGCCTCTTGGTCATCAGGTCTTGCCTTAATGGATAACAACCCTTCTCGCTCTGCGCGATACAAAGCTAAAAATCGGTGGGAAGCACAACGATCCAAACGTTCCGAAAAATCAAAGTAATCTCGATACTTTTCTGCTAAGGGTGCTTTTCCTTTTACCAGTTTTGAATGAAGAATAGAACGCCTATCAAACAATTTACGCAATCGATCGCGAAGATTCGCATTTTCATTCATCCACTCCGCCATAATATCTTTAGCACCATCAATGGCATCAACAAGCGCTAAGCCATTAGTTAAAAATCGCTGTGCCATACCTTCGGGAGAGCCTCCGCGTTGAGACATAATCATTTTTGCCAATGGTTCCAACCCCTTTTTCCTTGCTCGCTCTCCGCGTGTCTCGCGTTTTTGCTTGAAGGGTAAATATAAATCCTCAAGTTTTACTGAATCAAAACAACTTTCTATCGCTTGTTTCAATTCATAACTTAGATTACCTTGCGAATCAATAGCACTCAGTATTGATTTCTGACGGGTGCAGACTGCGTCGTATTTTTTTACAAGATCACGAACATGAGAAATTTCGACCTCGTCAAGTCCACCGCTAATTTCTTTCCTATATCGTGCAATAAAGGGAACCGTTGCCCCATCATTGAGAAGTTTGATTGTACTGCTGACCGCCTTCTCTTTGAGTCCAGAATATTTTCGAACAAAGTCATTTTTATGCATGATGTAAATATAATTTTGTCGTTCTGAATTAGCAATAAATTAATGAATGATATTGACCTTTTATGTATCTTCCCACTGTAATTCGTCATTTATGAAAAAATATTTATTCGGTTTCATCCTCGCAATAGGAGTTGTGGCCTGTGCGCCAAAACTAACTGAAACAAATCAAGAGATAGTTGAAGCAAAGGAAAAACCAGCTGAAGTTAGTATGTCGACTGATGCCATTGAAGGAAAGAAAGTTTATGCTAAAAAATGTTCAAGTTGTCATGAAATCAAAGTTATTGATAACTACACGGCAAAGCAATGGGCAGGAATTTTACCTGACATGTCTGAAAAAGCAAACCTCAACGAGACTTCATCACGGCAAGTGGCAAGCTACGTTAACTGGGAATTAAAACATTAAATGCTTAAAGGGTTAAAAATAATTGATGCGAGCTCTGTTCTTGCAGGTCCCAGCGTTGCTACCTATTTTGCAGAATTAGGTGCACATGTCACAAAGATAGAGCATCCTAATCATTCTGATGTAACAAGAAGTTGGAAACTGCCAAAAGAAGACAAAAACAGTCCAATATCTGCCTACTTTTCAAGTGTCAATTATGGTAAGTCGTATATAGAACTGGACCTGAAATCAAATGAAGGTAATTTCAAATTTATAGAACTTATTTCGGAAGCTGATATACTCATCATGAATTTCAAATCCCAAGACTATAAGAAGTTCAACATTGAAGACCATCAACTTTTAGAGTTCAATCCTCGCTTAGTAATTGGAAAAATTAATGGTTACGGTGAAGACAGCGATCGCGTTGCATATGATTTGATCTTGCAAGCAGAATCAGGGTTTATGTCTATGAACGGATCACCAGAAGGACTTCCAACAAAAATGCCCGTGGCCTTAATTGATGTATTGTCCGCCCATCATTTAAAAGAAGCAATCCTATTGGCATTGTACGCTCGTGAAAGAAATGGTAAAGGAAGTTCAGTAAGCGTTTCACTATATGATGCTGCAGTCAGCAGCCTTACAAATCAAGCGTCGAACTACTTAATGGAACAACACATACCTCAAAGAATTGGAAGTTTACATCCAAACATTGCTCCGTATGGAGAGCTATTCAGAACAAAAGATCAAGCTACGATAACATTCGCAATAGGTTCAGATAGGCATTTTGAAAAACTGTGCGAGACAATTGGACTTGAAGAGCTGCCAAAATCTGAAAAATTTCATTCGAATCAACAGCGTATTATTCACCGCAATGAACTTCAAAAAATCATTGAAAAAAAAACTTCTCAACTGCTCGCGAAAGAATTACTTCAGCAATTGGCATATAAAAATGTTCCTGCAGGAAAAATTAAAACTATAGAAGAAGTTTTTGAAGACGAGAAAGCCAAAGAATTAATACTTGAAGAAACCATAAACGGAAAATTAACTCGAAGGGTTAAGTCGAAAATTTTTAAATAAATGGAAATTCGTTCACCCAAAACAGCTGCAGAATGGATTGATTACTATGACCTTCGTTATAGAATTTTGAGGAAACCACTTTTCCAACCTCAAGGAAGTGAAAAAAATGATGGTGATTCCTCCGGAATACACCTTGCAATTTACAATAGTGGGAAACTTGTTGCAATCACAAGACTCGATCAAGCTGAAGACTTCATCTCGCAAGTTCGTTTTGTAGCAGTCGAGAGCGGTTGTAAAGGCAAAGGATACGGAAAAACAATTATGAAACATGCGGAAGAGTTTTCAAAAGCTCAAGGAAACAGAAAAATGATACTTCAAGCGAGAGAAGGTGCAGTAAAATTCTATCAGTCGCTCGGATATAAAGTAATAGAAAAAACATATTTACTATTTGGACAGATCCAGCATTATAAAATGGAAAAAAGATATTAGCATTATCTATTCCGATTCACCACTTTGTCAACCATGAGTAATGGTCTTGGTCACTTTCCGTTCCCGATCAGAGGCTTTGCCAACCATAGATAATGGTCTTGGTCACTTTCCGTTCCCGATCAGAGGCTTTGCCTCTTCTGGTTCATTTTTATCTGTTTTTCGATGCGTTTGGAAAGTAGCTTGAATAGCAAAGTCGCATCTTTAGTGTCTAATTTAAGTCCAATTCTTACGGTTTTCCCAAGATATTCGAATTCCAAATGCTCACCGCCGATTATCCATGGAGATTTTTCCCATGCTGCTTGAAACGATTTTTCATCAGGGGTATACAATTTCAACTTTGAAACATTCTCCAATAAATAAGGAATAGATTTTCCATATTTCCGAATTGACTTTTTGTAGTACAATGAAGCTTCATCAATTTTAATTAGCTCTTTCCCCCACATGAACCAAAACCATGAACGTGAAACCTTAAGTGCATAATACAACCAAAACGCTAAAAATATTGATACAACAATGTACTCCTGATCGCTTCGTTGCTCTGATGCAAATCCCCAAAAAGATACTGCTATACCAAGCATAAACCACATGGCAACCCATGCACCCATTGCACCTTTCATCCAACCAATATCTTTTGCATATATCACTATTGTTGTTTTGGATGCATCGTCCACAAAAGAAATTCTATTTCCTATCCATTTCATAGCTACAAATGTATCTAATTTTCTGTTTAGATATAAAAAGAACGGGCGATTCTCTATTCGAAAATCGCCCGTTCAATTTGAAAAAATAAATCAATTATTCAACTATCAATCGCTGTGTCATTACCACACCATTCATAGAAAGTCGAACAAGGTAGACACCAGATTCAAGTGACAATGTATTAATTGGAAGTTTAGACCCAACGGCTACATTCCCATAATTTTTAGATGCGACCTCTTTACCCGCCATATCTATCATCGTAACCAAAACTTCAGAATTATCAAAAGTTGCCTCAATGAATGAAACTTCATTCGATGGATTCGGATACATTCTGAACGATGAATTGGTCAATTCTTGAACTCCTGTGTTACTAAAAATAGTCGATTTTCCCGCATTATCGATACGACCATTGTTGTCAATTAGCATTCCAATCACATGAATTTTATTTTCATCCCATTCCGCAGGCAAGGTAAATGTAAAAGTCACTGAATGTTGTTCTCCTGAATTTACCGTTGCAGGGAAACTATTTGGATCACCATCAAAAGAAGGTTGAATTGCTCGAGCGACATGATCGTAAACCATATCAGCAGCAGGCACAGGACTTGGTAAGAGCTCATATCCACCCATTTCTCCATTACCTCCTCCCGCATATGCGTTGGCTTGGTCATAACCAGAATCTGTACCAGTAACACCATCCTCTGTTAAAACACATGCAAGTTTCCAGTTGTTATCGGCTACTGATTGAAAATCTGCCTCAACAGTAACCTGTAATTCTCTCGTTTGAGCATCCCAAGTAGAAACGTTCGATATTAATGCCGTAGGCGCAGTTTTCAGACGTTCAAAAAAATCTCCATCCATTCCTGAGGGATCAACATCACTTCCTCTATCTACGAGTGCACTCGGGTAACCACTAATTAAAGCCCCCAAAGAAGAATCATAATCTGCTACAACCATTGGATCTCCATTGTGCACAGCTATACCTGCCCAATAAGGACCAAATTCATTCTCAAAGCGATCCATAAATACGGTTCCTCTCACGCACCATGGACACCACGTCCCGGTTCCCTCTTCGCCAACCACAACTTTTCCTGGTGCAGGTATTACGTGATCTGCAATTAAACATGCATCATCATCAGTAGCATCTCCATCACTCCCACCATTTACATTTGATACTGTCGCTGTAGCATTGTGAACTCCAGGGAATATCTCCAGTGGTGTTGAATATACTACGTCATATGTTTGTCCTGCCAATACATTTACACCAGAAACAGATTCCGTATATGTATAGCCATAAATATCAATAGAAACGTCAAATGAAGTGAGTGGCTCACTTCCTGCGTTTGAAACTGTAACTGTTGGCGACTTAAAAGTTCCTGCAATCCTTCCTCCCAAACTAAATCCGGCAACAGAAGCATTTAATTCTGCAGGAGTGTACGATGTATGATCATACATTACGTCATCGACAAAAAATTCACTCGTTTCGAGTGGAAATAAATCTAATGAAGCAACGTTATTGATTGAATTCGCCCAAACACCAAAGCACTCGCCATCTGCGGAAGCTTGCCATCTTCCAGTTGAAAGGTTTGCTTCTATTCTCAAGGTAACCCATTGCTCTTCAGTATATGAGCCAACAGCTAAACTCGAGCTAACTCCATCATCAATTGTGATTTCTCCATTTGCAAAATTGCAATTCATTGCCCAAGTCGTCCCAGGTGCTGATGTTCCTTGAAAATTAAAATAACCTGTTTTTCCTGACTTAATGAAAAACGCAGATTCGTAAGTAAAAACTCCATCGTTGTATTGCTGACCAAAATCAAGAATTACATCTTGTGGACCACCACCAGATTGACCCAAGAAATAGAGTGAATGCACACCGCTATTGGCCTCAACATCTGTTGTTTGAACATCTTCTGAACCTCCCTCTGTACCGCTCCAAGTAGTCCAATCAGAAGAATTTGAACCAATGTAATCACCCAAGCCATACCCTTCGAAATCATCTGTAAATAGCTGCGAATTTGAGAAAAACGAAACCATCAAAGTCGAAACAAATAAAATATTTTTTTTCATAATTTAAGTTAAAAAGTTGACTAAACTTAGACAATTAAAATTTAATTAAAGTGACAAAATTTATCTATTCTTAAAGTGCTAACGAATATATTTGAAGTCTTGATTGTTCTCAATGCTCAAAATTGAGTGATAGATGAGACGAATTGCATTTTCAACATCCTCTTTTCTACACATTTCGACAGTAGTATGCATGTACCTTAACGGCAAAGATATAAGTGCACTTGGAACGCCTTCATTTGAATAGGCAAATGCATCGGTATCTGTTCCGGTAGCCCTTGAGGCCGCTGCACGTTGAAAAGGAATCTTGTTTTCATCTGCTATTTTAATAATTTGATTCAAAAGATTGTTCTGAACAGCTGGCCCGTATGTCAATACAGGACCACTACCCGACTTTAAATCACCTTGAGTGATTTTATCAATCATTGGAGTGTTTGTATCATGACAAACATCAGTAACAATTGCTACGTTGGGCTTAATTTTTTGAGCAATCATTTGCGCACCTCGAAGTCCTACTTCCTCCTGAACAGCATTGACGATGTATAGACCAAAAGGCAGATCAATCCTATTCTCATGAAGTAAACGCACAACTTCAGCAATCATAAAACCACCCATTCGATTGTCCAAAGCACGACCGCAATATCTATTCTTATTTAAGATCATAAATTCGTCCTCAAAGGTCACAACACAACCAACATGAATGCCGAGTGCTTCAATTTCTTCCTTTGATGAACACCCAGCATCAAGACAAATATTTTTTAGGCTCGGTGCGCTGTCTTTCCCCTGTCTTGTGTGGATTGCAGGCCAGCCAAAAACCGCGGGAACCAAACCTTTACTCGTATGAATTTGTACTCGTTTGGAAGGAGCAATCATATGATCAGAACCTCCATTTTTTCTCAGGTAGATAAACCCATCTGAAGTGATGTAGTGAACAAACCATGAAATTTCATCGGCATGTGCCTCAATTACAACTTTGTATTTTGCTTTTGGATTGATAACTCCAACTACAGTTCCATAAATATCAGTAAAGTATTCGTCAACAAATGGAGAAATGTAATCCAACCACATTTTTTGTCCTGCATACTCAAATCCTGTTGGGGAATAATTGTTCAGGTATCTTTCTAGAAATTTTTGTGACTTTGAATTAATTACTTTTTTCATGACAGAATTGGATTAAAGAACAAAGAACAACTTTTTTTTCAATTATAAACCAAAAATTCAAAAGCAGATTATTTTAGAACTGTAATATTCCCTTTTACAATATCCTCATCTCCACCAATGCATGTGACCTCAAGGTAATAATCGTATACATCCGGATCCAACTTTTTACCCCGGAATGTACCATCCCATCCAGTAGCTCTGTCAAATGATTCAAAAACCATTTCTCCCCATCGATTAAATATACGGAAAGTCATCTTCTCAACAAAAGCTCCACGGACGTACAGTATATCATTTTCACCATCCCCATTTGGTGAGAATGCATTAGGGATATAGAGGTAAGGATCACTACAAATAAAATCAAAGGTTACTACTTGAACGGTGTCTTGTTTGGCACAAATACCATCCGAAACCGTCAAGGTATAGATTGTTGTTTGATCAATAACAGCCTCCGTATTTTGGGCACTTATATTAACTACACCATCACCTGGAGACCATTCATATGAGGAGTAACCCGAAGGGCTGCCAATAAGATCAACAGTTGTTCCTTGTGGCACAAGGTATTCAGATGCAGAGGCTACAATTGAACTGTCGGGAATACTTCCAACAAAAATCTGAATAGAATCTTCTACAATACAACCCGATGAAGAAGAAGCAGTCATGTAAATAAATTGGGTGGTCGTCGGAGCAACAGTAATTTGATTTGAAGATGATGGAGCAACCAAAACCGAATCTGGCGTCCAATTGTATGTAAACGAAATGTTCTGATTTTGATTAAATGCAGTAATTATTGTCTGATCACCTACACAAATAGAATCGTTCGCCGACAAAACTATGTTTGAACCTATGAAGGTAACCACAACACTATCGATCGAGGAGCAACCGATATTACTTGCAAAAACATAATATGTGGCTGGAGTATCAGGTGTAAAATTCCATACCGAATCACTCAGATTTGCATTCAATGTATCAGAAAAATCACTATTGCTAGACCAAATATAAGTTGTCGCTGAATTGTTTGTGAAAGCAATGAAATCAATAGGTGTCGGTACACACAGTTCTTGATCTACTATGGTTGTTAATTCTAACGAATCTGTTACCGTAATCGTAATTTGTGCTGTATCCGTTAACAAGCATATGCTATCAGTTACGTATAGGAAAATGTCATATATACCTACAGAATCAAATGTTACTGTAGGTTCAAAAACAATCGATGTTGTATCTCCATTCCCAAAGTCCCATAAATACGAGTCAGAATCCGAGGAGAAATTATCAAATTCGACCTCAAAAGGCAGACAACCCAAATTGTCATCAATTGTAAATTCGGCATTGGGAATAATTTCAAAATCAAATTTAAAAACCAAATTATTACAATTTCCGGCGTCATTGGTTGAAGACCAAGCTCCAGGTGTTGTAGTAAAATCCTCAAATCCTCCACATCCTCCACAAACGGATTGGTAAACAACTCCCTGTTCATCAAACCTTGAAGTTCCGCCATCCACATGCTCTCCTGCTTGTCCGCCGCCAATATAAGTACCATACAATGTGTCTGCGAAATCTCGTTCAATGACTAACAGATAAAAATCAGGCGTCGTTGTTGACGACTGAAAGGCATCGGTTGTTATTGGCATACCATTGGCTGGAACAGAACCTGTGAGCGACTTGCCCCACCCAGAGATGTATATATTTCCGCAAATATCTACGAGGAAAGCAGAAGGGGAAATGTCCATCGAAGGGTTTCCACTCCCAAAAACGGTGGCATTTTCGACTGTTACCAATGTTGAATCGAACCGAATTAGAAATTGGCTACTTCCTGGGTTCACATATGGCGAATTGATTACAGGAAACATTCCATTCTGAGATTGTCCTACCAAATAAATTTGATTGACCCGATCAACTTCTACAAAAAAAGCTTGGTCGTAATTAGCCGTGCCAACATATGATCCGCCAAGAATTGAACTTCCATCCGCTGGCAATTTGACAACAAAACCATCTGCTTTGCCTCCACCATAGGTAGTTTGCCATCCCGACATTCCAGACAAATCATTGGAAGCTGTGCCGCCGCCAAAAATTACATTATCAGTAACATCAACTTTTACAGAATAACATGCGTCATTGTTGGAACCACCAAAATAACTCGACCAAAGTAAAGTCGATAAATCGGTTGAAAGTTTAAAAATAACACCATCTTGTTTCCCTGCATTCGTAGGTTGAAATGCGTTTGAAATAGGAAAGTCGTTTGATCTCGTACAAGAAGCCACAATGACATTGTTATTTACATCAAGCATAATTTCACCCCGAAATTGATCTCCATAATTTGTAACTAGAGAATCAGTAAGTGCACTATTGGTGTTGTAATTTACGCCATCATTACCTGATCCACCAACATATGTAGACCCTATCAAATTGAGACCATCCGCGCTCAATTTACTAACAAAGATATCTGTACCATTCGAGTAGTGATGCACCCCATTGCTTGTAAAATTTAAAGGGACCCCACCACCTGAATGAACTCCTGAATATCCATTTTGAAAGGGAAAATCAGAACTTGAGGTTGCTCCATAGAGATAGACATTATCCAACGTGTCACATATCAAACTGTGAACTGTTTCTGTTCCCTGAGTGTCATCACCTCCGCCCAAAAAACAAGTCCAAAGCATATTAACTCCATCATCCGAGTATTTTGAGACAAAAACATCAGTTACGCCATAGGTTCCTAGAGGATCATTTGCGACCGGCATAACATTCGTAATTGTTGTTGTTGTATTCCATGAAGGTGCTGGGGTAGGATATGCATTGCCGAATACGATTCCTCCCGAATATGCAGAACCATCATAACCATAAGTTGCTGTCATACCAAAATTGTCAGAAGGGGAACCACTGTAGGTAGCAAACACAAGAACTGGATCTATCACAAGTGTAACATTCGGATTGTATTCACCGAGTTCAAAAGTAAGTTTAGCACCTTCTAATTTATAAGTGCAATCAACCTCCCGTATGGTACCATTAACGATTTGATATACGTATGGCTTTTGCTCAATTATTTCTCCCAAATCCGATATAACAATTAAATTCCCCTTTCTGTCCAAACGTATATCATGATGCCCATTGTATTCCATAGAGATTGCACCAGGATCAATATTGGGGTGAACATGAAATTCATACTTTAACTGAAGTTCATTTTCTATAAGCTTTAAATCAATTCCGTCATACAAATCATGCAATACAGCCTCGCCATAACCATGCACCCCGCTTGCCCATTTTGACGGATCATTCCCAATGTAATAGTTGTAATATGCTGAAGTAGGTTCAGCCAAATCAATGGTCTTGACTTCATTTGCACCCCAGAACAACAATTCAATATAACGCTCTTTAGCAAGAGCAGATTGATTTCTTCGCGACTGAACGCCATGATTCAAACCTGCATCTGTAAAATCTTGCAACTGAAACAAAAAACGTCCTTGTTCAACCCATAAATTTCCCGAATTTAATCTGGATTTAAAGAGAACACTTTCATTCCACTGCCCTTTGTTTTCAATAAATGCATGATGAATCGAATGGTTGTGAGATATATCTTGAGACAATGAACAGAACCCAATCAATAGAAATAGCAACGCCAATGTAATCCTGTTCTTCATAGTATAAAGCAATAATCGAAATTACGGATTTAAAGATAAGACACCAAAATTGGACAAGAAGTTTGCTGAAAGCCGTATTTTTGATTCAACAAAACAACTATGATGAATCGAATTACGGAATTGTTCTCAATTAAATTTCCATTAATCCAAGCAGGGATGATTTGGTGTTCTGATTGGAAACTTGCATCTGCTGTATCCAATTCTGGTGGTTTAGGAATTATTGGTTCTGGATCAATGTACCCCGAGGTTTTGGACGCACAAATCATTAAATGCAAAAATGCGACGAGCAAACCATTTGCCGTAAACCTGCCAATGTTATACCCCGATATTGATAAACATATCGCCACCATAATCAAACACAATGTACCTATCGTTTTCACATCGGCAGGGAATCCGAAGACGTGGACGAAACACTTAAAGGATCATGGAATTATAGTCGTACATGTAGTTTCAAGTTTGAAGTTTGCCCTAAAAGCCCAGGATGCTGGAGTTGATGCAATAGTAGCAGAAGGATTTGAAGCCGGAGGACACAATGGTAGAGACGAAACAACAACATTGTGTCTATTACCAATGATTGCGGGTGCTTTAAAAATTCCATTAATTGCTGCAGGCGGCATTGGTACAGGAAGAGGAATGCTCGCTGCTATGAATCTGGGTGCAGATGGCGTTCAAATTGGAAGTCGTTTCGTTGCTTCAAGCGAGTCAAGTGCACATGAAAAATTTAAAAATCGCGTAGTGGAGGCAAAAGAAGGAGACACAGAACTTACCTTAAAAGAGATCACTCCGGTTCGACTCATAAAAAATGATTTTTATTTTCAACTGAAAGAAGCCTATTCGAAGGGGGCAACAACAGATGAACTCAAACAATTACTCGGGCGTGGGCGTGCAAAGAAGGGAATGTTTGAAGGGGATATGGAAGATGGAGAATTAGAAATTGGTCAGATCTCTGGTTTGATTGAAAAAGTGCAACCGGCAGCAGAAATTATTGAGGAAATACTGAGTGAATATTCCAAAGCACTTGAAGAACAGAAGACAAAGAAATTCAAATTCTAGATGATAAAATACGAACGATTTCAATTGCCTAATGGCTTGCGCGTGCTGTTCCATAAAGATGAGACGACGCCAATGGCAGTAGTGAATACACTCTACGATGTCGGTGCAAGAGATGAAAATGAAAATAAAACAGGATTTGCCCACCTTTTTGAACATCTTATGTTTGGAGGTTCAATCAATATCCCTGAATACGATGCGCCACTCCAATTGGCCGGTGGAGAAAACAATGCATTTACCTCAAATGATATCACAAATTATTATGATGTCTTACCAGCAAAAAATATTGAAACAGCTTTGTGGTTAGAAAGTGATCGAATGCTGGCACTGGCGTCTACTCCACAAAGCCTTGAAGTGCAGCGAAGTGTTGTTATTGAGGAATTCAAACAACGCTATTTAAATCAACCGTATGGTGATGTTTGGCTAGAGTTGCGTCCTCTGGCCTATCAAACACACCCATACAAATGGGCAACAATCGGAAAGAGTATCGACCACATAGAAGAGGCGACGATGCAAGATGTTAAGGCATTTTTCAAGAAACATTACACTCCGTCAAATGCAATTCTATGTATCGCAGGAAACTTAGATTTAAATAATGTTCGCGCCTTAGTAGAAAAGTGGTATGGCTCAATTCCAGCGGGAAACAAATACCAGAGGCCAATTCAGATCGAAGCACATCAAACAGAATATAGGGAAAAATTAATTGAGAGAAATGTTCCAAGTAGTGCTTTTTATTATGCATTTAAAATGATGGGAAGAAACCATCCTGATTACTTTGTTGCAGATTCTCTTTCCGATGCCTTAGGAAGAGACAAATCTTCTCGATTGTATGTTTCACTTAAAAAGAACAAACAACTTGTTTCAGAGATCAATGCCTACATTACAGGTTCAATAGATACAGGACTATTAATCATTTCAGGAAAGCTGAACGAGCAAGTTTCTTTTCAAGAGTTTGATACTGCACTTTGGGAAGAAATTAACAAAATAAAAACAGTGGAATTAGAGTCTAAAGAACTGGATCGTATCATGATTAAAATTCGAACCTCAAGGGAATTCCAAGAACAAGGATTGTTGAATCGAGCGATGAATTTGAGCATGTATGAATTGCTTGGTGATGCAAATAGAATCAATGATGAAAATAGAATCTACAGTAAGATCACAACAACGGACATCTTGAAATGTGCGAATGAAATACTTCAAAAAACCAATTGTTCTGTACTAAAAGTTAAAGCCGATAAAAATGCAAGATAGAATAATCGCACCAACTCTCATTGCTATTGATCATATTGATTTTACGGCGCCAAAAACTCACAGACTGTCGAATTCTGTGAACCTTTACCATATGAACAGTGTTCCGAACGAAACATCCAGATTTGACTTGTATTTTGATGCAGGAAAATGCAAGGGTGCGATTGGAATCGCAGGTTTTGTAAATGGTCTCCTCTTTTCTGGAACAGAAGTCAAAAGTTCAATAGAGATTAGTAATGAAATCAACGCCCTGGGTGGTTTTTTAGAAACGGGAATTTCTGTTGAGAATGCTGTCGTATCGATCTATTGTCTCCGTGAAAACCTTGTATCCATTTTTAAAGTTGTAATCGATGCAATTCAAAATGCATCATTTGATGAAAAGGAGGTAAAGGAATTTCTTTCTGATCGAAAACAAAATATGATGGTGAGTATGGAGAAAGTGGGATATTTGGCACAACGCGAATTTCAACAAAAGCTATTTGCATCAAATGAAAGCTACTCCAAAACCGTCAATTTAAGTGATTTTGAATCCGTCAGTCAAACAGCATTGAAAGAATTCCATGCACAACACTATCTCAAAGGACTTCTAAAGATCGCAGTAGTTGGAAACCTACCCGATAAAGACATTGGATTCATAAAGGAAAAAACCCGCTCTCTTTTGACGGAAAAATCCCATTGTTTTGATGGAAACTTAGAGAATAAAAATGGATCTTCACACATCAACAAAGAAGGAGCTCTTCAATGCGCCCTTCGCATCGGAAGAATCTTATTCAACAAAAAACACGAGGATTATCTCGACTTTCTAATTTTAAACACCATCTTAGGAGACTATTTCGGAAGCCGATTAATGACCAACATTCGGGAGGAAAAAGGATACACTTACGGTGTTGGGACCATGATCGCAGAACTTCACCAAACAGGATACTTTTTAATTGCAACTGAAGTAGGAAAGAAAGTCAAAGATGACACAATTAATGAGATTAAATACGAGCTCAATCGATTGCAAAATGAAAAAGTAAAGCAAGACGAACTGCAATTGGTGAAAAATTACATGCTTGGACAACTCCTCAAAAGTGCAGACGGTCCCTACTCAATGACCGATCTTTTTTTGAGCGCTGAAATGCATGGAAAAGATCTTGAATTCTATAACGAGGCCTTGGTATCCATTCAAAAAATTACGGCGGAAAGAATCCAAGAACTTGCTTTAAAGTATTTGAATTGGGATGACATGACTATCGTAAGTGCAGGCTAGCAACGAAAAATATAACCTTTCGTCCTCATACTACGTATGATAAATTCACGTTAACAAGTCATGGCACGGATAACTGCTTTACTTCTTGGAATCTTTTTGATATCGTTTAACGGACGTACAACGCATGTCTTGGGTGGTGACATCACATGGAAATGTCAAGGAGGAGACTATGTCTTTGAATTAGTATTTTATAGAGATTGTAATGGTGCTGATATTAGCACAGTAAGCGCTAACATTGATGTTTGGAATCATCCCACTCTAAACCAAATCACGCTGAACTATATCTCAAGAGAGGACTTATCCCCTATTTGTTCATCAGTAGCCGGCGGACCATCTCAACTCAATTGCGGAAATGGTCCAAATGGTGGAACTGGACTCGGTGCGATTGAAAAAATAATCTATCGCAGTCTGCCTATCGCCATTCCTGGCACTCCTCCTGCTGAAGGTTGGATTTTTACATTTCAAAATTTTTCACGAAGCGGAGCGATCACAAATTTACAGAATCCATCCACCTATGGAATCACACTGGCCTCAACTATTTATGCAGTGCCAAATGGAACAAGTGGCTGTGTTGATAATTCCCCTATATTTCTTCAGGATCCATACTTTATTGCCTGTACAAGTGATCCTTATGAATACAACATGAATGCTATCGATGCTGACTTGGACTCCCTTTCAATCAGTTTTGGACAACCAATGGACCATTACCAGCTCAACCCGTACAATCCTCCGATTAATCCCACTGAAATTCCGTTTGAACCAGGCTTCAGTACTTTCTCTCCAACTCCAGGGATTGGATTGAATGCAAGCAATATTCCTGCTCAAATTAATCCAAATTCAGGAAATCTAACTTTCTTATCAAACAATGCAGGAAGCTTTGTAATTAAAGTGGTCGTGCAATCCTTTCGCCAAGGTATTTTAATTGCAGAAATTGAACGTGAAATGGAAGTAATTGTAACGAGCTGCACAGGGGCAAATACAGCACCTTCAATTACAGGGCCTTTCGGCGGGCTATTTGAAACAACAGTTTTTGCTGGAGATGTTGTTAATTTCAACTTAATAGCAGCAGACAACGAAAATCTCCAAGATGGAAGTCCACAAAGCAATTTCATGACGATAACGGGACTAGAAGTGGGACCGAACGCAACACTCTCATCAGGATGTGCAATTGGACCTTGCGCAACATTAGACGCTCTAACACCAATCACAATGTCGCAGGGTGTCTCAACAACTTTCAACTGGCAAACCACATGTGATCACCTAGTTGATCCATCAGGAACTACTGCCCTTTCCGTTCCTTATCAATTCGTATTTAAAGTTCAGGATGACTATTGTCCAGTACCAAAGGTAAGCTATGCTACAGTGACGATAAACGTTGAAAATCCAGATGTAATACCTGCAACCTCAATTAACTGCATTCAAACCAGCCCAAATGGAGAAGTTACTATTTCTTGGAATGGATCAATAAACGTGAATAATTCATTTGTAGAATATCAAATACACTCGGCCCAAAATGGACTGATTACTAGTATTTCCGATATCAATACGACGACATTTACTTCCCCATCAAATGGACAAGCTGAAGATTTCTCAATTGTTGTCTCATCTGGGTGTTATGGAAATACATTACGCCCTTCAGACACTCTCTCAAACATTCATCTTACGTTGAATAATCCAGGAAATGGAACCGCAATTCTTCAATGGAACTCTCCATCAATTCCGGCATTAAACGGAATGAATGATTATTACCATATTTACAGAGAATACCCTGCTGGGACATGGAACTTGTACGATAGTGTTCCATATGGTTCTGTTGCATATATCGATACAATATCAATCTGTTCGGTCGATTTGAGTTATCAAATAGTTCTACCGGCAACACCGTGTGATTTTACCTCCAATATTGTTGGTGATAATTTCGAAGATCTCATTACTCCAGACATTCCCAATATTAGTTCTGTCACAATCGATACTGCAACGAATGAGGTTCATATCACGTGGAATCAAAATCAGCAACCTGACACCTATGGATATATTATTTATGAATTAGACGCAACAGGAATCGTAGTTCCAATTGATACAGTATGGGGGATTACGAATACAACTTATACGGACATTACAAATACAACAAATAGTTCCGTAACATATACGGTCGCTGCGTTTGATTCTTGCACAACATCTGCGCTTCCAATAACCTTCCAAACCTCAGCAAAAGCACTATTAAATACAACCGCATTTTTAACGTCATCACTTGACATTTGTGCCAAAGAAATTACATTGAGCTGGGTAGAATATGTGGGCTGGACTGGGATCGATTTCTATGAAATTTACGGATACAAGAATGGAGGTCCATGGATAACCTTTGGCTCTACAAATAGCAGCTCTTTTTCCATTTCAGTAGATGAAACCAGTAGCTATTGTTTCGTCGTGAAATCCGTCGCTTCAGATGGAAACTATTCATTTTCTAATAGATCCTGTTCGTATGTTGACCTTCCTGGACAACCACAATTCAATTATCTTCAGCTCGCGACTGTGAACGGAGAAGACATAGAATTAACGCATTATTTAGATATCTCCGGTAATATTTCTGAGGTGTCAATTCAACGGAAAGATGACACAGGTAGCTTTGTTGAGCTCGATCGAGTTTCTGCACTATCAAATACAATCTATTTCACTGATTCAGATGTTGATGTGCAAGAACAATCTTATGAATATAGAGTCCAAATAATTGACAGTTGCGGTCAGTTAGGAGCCATTTCAAATATTGCAAAAACAATTTTGCTAACAATTCAAAACGATGAAGTTGCAAAGATAAATTACTTGAACTGGAACGCATATCAAGAATTCAATGGCGCAATTTTAGGATACAATATTTATCGGGGAATTGATGGCCTATTTGAAAGCGCACCATTGGCAGTCGTTGCTGCATCTCAGCGCTTTTATGAAGATGATGTAAACGATGTTATTTCTTCAGGGAAAATTTGTTATTCCGTTGAGGCCATTGAAACAACGAATATTTTTAATTTTTCGGAATTAAGCAGGTCAAATGATGCCTGTATCGTACTTCCTCCAATAGTCTATATTCCAAACTCGTTTTCACCAAACCAAGATGAATTCAACAATGAATTCATTCCAGTTATTTCAGATTTTGACCCTACTGTTTATGAATTTATTGTTTACAACCGATGGGGACGACAACTTTTTACCACAAATAATCCAACCGTCGGATGGAATGGTATGGTCCGTGGAACAGATCAAATGGCTGCAAATGACACCTACCTATACACTGTGACATTAATTGATGGAAATGGTATAGAAATCTTCAAACGTGGTCATGTCAACTTGATCAAATAATCCTATTTTTAACACGTGAATCGAATTTTAATTGTTCAAACGGCATTTCTAGGTGATGTAATCCTAGCTACTCCGGTAGTTTCAGAACTGAATCGATTGTATCCGAATGCTCATATTGACTTTTTGGTAAAAAAGGGAAATGAATCACTGTTGAAAAATAATCCCAAAATAAATAGTGTTTTTAGTTTTGATAAATCACAAGGGAAGTACAAATCAATGCGACTGCTTATCATTCGATTTAGAAAAAATCGATACGACTTGGTTGTAAACCTACAGCGATTTGCTAGTTCTGGAATAATCACTGCTCTGTCAGGCGGAAAACTTAAATATGGATTTAAAAAAAATCCGCTCTCGTTCACTTATTCAAAATCATTCAGTCATAGTATGAATAATGGCATGCATGAAGTGGAGCGAAATTTATCGGTAATCAGTGAGTTTGGAGCTAAAAAACTCATTCGTCCAGAATTGTTCCCTTCATCTAAAGATTTCTCCGCTATTGTCCACTATCAACGTGAATCGTATATATGTATAGCGCCTGCATCTGTTTGGTTTACGAAACAGCTTCCAATTGAAAAATGGAATCAGCTTATTCAAAAAAATGCAAGCAAGAAAATCTTTTTACTTGGCGGAGCAAATGATGAAGCTCTTTGCTCATCTATTGTGCAAAACCATCCTAATTTGAATGTTATCAATTTGGCGGGGAAAATGTCATTGCTTGAATCGGCAGCACTAATGAAGGGAGCAGTGCACAATTATGTAAATGATTCTGGGCCTCTTCACATAGCCTCAGCAATGAATGCAAACGTAACGGCCTATTTTTGCTCAACAATACCAGCGTTTGGTTTTGGCCCACTGTCCGATGAATCTACCATCAAAGAGGTTGGAAACCTAACATGTCGTCCTTGTGGAATCCACGGACATACAAAATGTCCCGAGAACCACTTTGACTGTGGGAACAATATCATTCTATAATTAAGAGAGGTTCAATTCCATGATGTAATCTTCCATGAAATAGTCCCTTCCGATATCAATATCTTCCTCCGCAACAACCTTAAAACCGAGATGTTTGTAGAACTCAACGGATGGATTGAACCGATTTACATTCAGATGCAAAGTGGAAAGATCGAGGTCAAAAGCGACGTCAACGGCTTTATTAAATAAAACCCGTCCCATTCCCTTTCCCTGACATTCCGGCAATACATAAAACTTGTGAATCCTCAAGATTTCGATGTCTGGATAATTTGGCTCTAGACCTATAAAACCCTTTGCAACGCCATCTTCTTTGACAACATAGAACAAATGTCCCGTTTGTACTTGCTCCTCCAATGTATTGATATCATACATCCAATCGAGCATGTAATTAATCTGATCAGAAGAAATAATATTTCGAAAAGCTTTGGGCCAAATATCATGCGCAAGCTTATGAACCAAAAATATTTCCTCTTTTCCAAGCTGTACAATTTCAATCATAAACTGAATTTGACAACAATAATATCAAATAAACCTATAGGATTTTGAGCTAATCTCTTATGATTTGCACAAAGCCATGTGCAGTATATTTGAAACGATCAGCATCATCATAGATAAACTTTTCACTTTCAGGTGTTACAAGATACGTGTAAGCAACCTCATTTAGCGGATTGGTATCCTAAAATTCTGTTCAAGCGAACGTCTAGAGAATTGATACCGAAATTATATTCTTTTTTAATAGAAAAAAAACAAGTCAAAATGAATACGTTACTTTAAATCAGCCCCTAACCTCTTCCTGAAGACTTTGAATTTGTCTTTGGTGCAGAAGGACGGGGTCTAGGTGTAGGCCTTGGCGTAGGCCTATTCACTGGTTGACGCGGTTTAAAAACTGGCTGCGATCGAGGTGTTGACGGTCGTGGCGCGGGTCTTTTTATTGTTGGTGGTGGCGTAAATACCGGTTTTGGACGTGGTGTTGAAGGACGTGTACTCGGAGCTGGTCTGGTTGGTCGTGGCAATGAAGTATTGCCCTTAATACCGGTACCATTGTTCTTCACCTCATTATGAGCATCTTTAACAACGCCTGTTTTTGTATCTGTTTTTTTAGGTCCAACAGTACCACGAATCGGATGAGGCGTAGGGTCTTGCACTGGAGGTTCAGGGTTTGTATTCGTAACTGGTGTTCGAACTGGCTGAATATCGGTCTTCTTGATAGGTGTCCGAACCGGTGGTTCTGGAATCGGCTCAATATTCAAATAAGCATTGTCATAAATACAACCGGCCATATTCGCTTGACTAATGCCACGATCTTGACAGCGTCTTCTTGCCAAAGCGCGCTGATCGTCATTTAAATCATGAATACTTCTGTGAACTCTTGGAAAGCTTCTGTCGGTAAAAGTAAAGGTAGATTGTCCTATTGCATAGTCAAATAGCGATGTTGCTTGACGCACCCGATGGTGATCAGCAAAATCCTTTGCTAAAAATGCAAGCCGTTGTTTTTCGATGTCTCGACCTACTCCTCGACCACTTGGAAAAAAAGTGATAGGGGCCGAAGCTCCAGGTGCATTAAAATCATCACGACGCACACCGTTGGCATTACCAAGTACCCCAGAGTATGAATTTGTACACGGATTGATACTCATAGAGATGTTATAAAAAGACACACCTGACGATCTTCCCGGTTGAGCTGTCATCGACTCACCGGTTGGCCAATCAATGATATACGATCGATTTGAACGCGTTACAACTCCCCCATTTGCAAGAAAGAAAGGTTTTGATCCAATATTAATAGCGCGACCATTCACACGTAGAGGGGTCGAACTTATCCCATCTGGATGATCCTCTGCATAAAGACATACACGATCACCATTAACATTAGCTGCAACAGCAGTATTCAACGAAAAATCATTATTAATTGGTTTTTGACGCGATTGTACCTCGACAGCATCATTGGCAGATTTGGTAAGTACGAATTCTCCTACTGTTTGAAAAGAGAAACGCTCGCCATCATAAGACTTTAGGTGTGGATCACCATAAGAGCGGCCACGAACAGGAATACAGTCCACATTTGATATCATACTCTCCATCGCGGTCCAAAAAATACCATCTACTGGATCACTTTTGTGAACCGAAATCGATGATTGAATTCGTTTTAAGATGGGTTTTGGAACTAATGCCAACACTTGCTGCGGCGTTAGATTTTCAGGAAATGTTCGATCTCTTAACGGCTCCTGTGCTATTACTGAAGGAATACTATTTGCGAGCCAATCACCACGGACAGGATCCCAATTTTTCAATTCACTTCTTATTGGCTCGTAATTTCGTTGAAATTGAGGACTCTTTTGTGCGTATGAAAAATACGAAAAAAGGAATAGTAGTGCAGTTAACTTAAGGTACAAATATTTCATATTAAATCAATTTAGTTCAACACACTCAGAGCAAATTATATGCCAATTCATCAAACTTAATCAATTCTATCCCAAAACTCCTTTAATTTGTTGAGAGAGAATAAGGTTTATCAAACAAAAATCCCTCAAGCAAAGCAAGAAGGATTTTATGTATTGTACTTCTTTTAGAGAACCTATCCTCCGAAATCGTCAAACCGAACGTTTTCGTCAGGAACTCCCCAATCATCGCACATTTTAATTACTGCTTGATTCATTAAAGGAGGTCCACAAAAATAGAACTCAATATCTTCGGGAGCTTCATGTTTAGATAAGTATTCATCAATCACTACCTGATGCACAAAGCCAGTAAAACCATCTCCATTTTCATCATTTATATCTTGCTTATTCACCCAATTATCTGTTTCAAGTGCATCAGACAAAACAAGGTAAAATTTAAAATTCGGGAAGTCTTTCTCCAAATCACGGAAATAATGAATATAGAAGAGCTCTGCTCTAGATCGTCCGCCGTACCAGTAAGTTACTTTTCTTCCTGTTTTCAGCGTGCGGAACAATTCATAAAGATGTGAGCGCATTGGCGCCATCCCAGCACCACCTCCAATGTAAAGCATTTCAGCGTCAGAGTGATTAATAAAAAACTCTCCGAAAGGGCCAGAAATTATTGCAGGATCTCCTTCTTTCAAATTAAAAATAAACGATGAAGCTACACCTGGATTCACATTCATCCACGCATTTCTTTCACGATCCCATGGTGGCGTTGCAACACGAACATTCAACATAATTCTTCTTCCCTCAGCTGGATAGGAAGCCATTGAGTAAGCGCGAACAACTTCTTCATCATTTTTCATTACCAAAGGCCACAGACCAAATTTATCCCAATCCGACTTAAATTTATCTGGTTCACCTGGGTGATCTTGTGGATGGGCAGATATATCCATATCTGAATATTTTATCTCACACTTTGGAATCTTGATTTGTATGTATCCCCCGGCTTTATAATCCATGTCTTCCGGAATTTCAACGATAAATTCTTTAATGAAAGTAGCAACATTATAATTTGAAACTACTTTTGCTTCCCACTCCTTGATCCCAAGAATTTCCTCCTCAACTTCAATTTTCATGTTCTCCTTGACCTTCACTTGACATCCCAAGCGCTTGTGAGCTGCAATTTCTTTTCGTGAAAAGTGAGGTTCTTCCGTTGGTAGAATTCCTCCACCGCCTTCGAGAACATGACAAGTGCACTGAACACATGTTCCACCGCCACCACAGGCAGAGGGTAAGAAAATACCATTACTGCCAAGCGTGCTCAGTAAAGTACCCCCACCATCAACTTCAATTACTTTTTCTCCGTTATTAATATCAATAGTGATTTTACCTGATGGAGATAATTTTGCCTTTACAAAAAGTAGCATTGCTACAAGAATCAAGACAACTGCTAAAAAGGCTACGATTGTTATTCCTACTGTCAATCCCATAGTTACGGATTTGTATTATTTGTATTAGTATTCTCTTCTGAATCAATTATTGTCGATGCGACTTCTGTTGTTGCATCTTTCTTCTTTGTTTCATCTGCGTATTTTATTCCCATGAAGCTCATGAATGCCATACCCATAAGACCTGTGATGATAAAAGTTATTCCTAAACCTCTAAGTGGACCTGGAACTTTAGAGTAACGAATCTTTTCACGAATTGCAGCAATTGCCACAATCGCGATAAACCACCCGATACCCGAACCCAAAGAGAATGCTGTCGCATCTAAAATTGTTGAATACTGGCGTTCCTGCATAAACAATGCCCCCCCAAGAATGGAGCAGTTTACGGCAATCAACGGAAGAAAAATACCCAACGCACCGTAGAGTGCAGGAGCAAATTTTTCGACAAGCATCTCAACCAATTGTACAATTGACGCTACAACAGCAATGAACATGATGAATGACAAAAAGCTCAAATCAATATCTGCCCACTCTGGACTCAACCACTCCAACGCCCCAGCTTTTAATAAATAATTTTCCAAGAGGTAGTTCACCGGCACAGTCACAAGCAGAACGAAAATAACTGCTGCACCCAATCCAACTGCTGTCTTCACAGTTTTAGAAACAGCGAGGTAGGAACACATTCCGAGGAAATATGCAAAAATCATATTCTCTGAGAAGATGGCTTTTACAAAAATGTCTAAAGTACTTTCCATAATCTATTTTTTATTCGTGGCTTAATGTTCTTCAATTAGTGACTTATTTCGAGAACGCTGTACCCATATAATTACACCAACAATGACCAATGCCATTGGCGGTAAAATCATCATATTGTTATTTTCGTAACCCATCGTGTACAGCCCCCACTCCTCGCCAGGAATATTACTTCCTAATACCTTAATTCCGTACAAGGATCCAGAACCAAAAAGTTCTCTAAAAAAAGCGACCAATACAAGTAGTCCGGCATATCCCAATCCATTGCCAATTCCGTCCATGATAGAAGGCCAAGGTTTATTTGCCATTGCAAAAGCCTCAAAGCGTCCCATAATAATACAGTTCGTGATAATCAATCCTACAAATACTGAGAGTTTTTCCGAAACATCAGGCATGAAGGCCTTCAAAACCTCATTCACTACAATAACTAACGAAGCTACCACAACTAACTGAACGATGATACGAATACGAGAAGGAATCATATTTCTCAACAAAGAGATTATTAGGTTTCCTAGCACCATTACAAATATTACGGCTAGTCCCATAACTACCCCCTGCTCTACTTGCACCGTAATTGCAAGTGCTGAACAAATACCCAATACTTGGATTGTAACTGGATTGTTATCTGTCAAGGGATCAGTTACTAATTTTTTGTTCTTCTTCGAAAACAACGGTTCTCTTGGAGCTTTCTTATTTTCTGTTACTTCACTCATATCCTAGTTTTTTTTTAAGTTATTGAAGTAAGAAACATATCCCTCCAAACAGCGATTCGCCATTTCTTCGACACCTTTTGAAGTGATTGTTCCACCAGTAATTCCGTCAACTTTTGATTCATCAATCCCCGAACCATCTTTTACCACTTGAAAGGGCTTAAACATACCATTGTTGTCTGAAATCTTTTCACCAATCCATCTATCGATAAAAAATTGCTGCTTGATTTCAGCACCTAACCCAGGCGTTTCTCCTTGGTGACCAAATGAAGCTCCTTTAATTGTATTCATATCTGAATCGAGACAAATATTCCCCCAAATCGGTCCCCATAATCCTGTACCGATTACTGGAATGATGTATACTGTCTCACCGTTCAAGTCTCCGATGAAGAGTGGAAAATTTCTGTGGTTTTTATCTCTTTTTTTATCTTTGTATTCTTTTCGAATATCAACATCAAATGCTCGACCTTCGATAACCTTTCCATCTAAAGCATAAATGCCATCGATGACATCTCCTTTATTGCTCAAAACAACAGCTTTGTCGAGATCTACATATTTTTCGAATTCGCTATCGGCATTCTTCCTCGTGATACCCTTTTCATCAGCATCCATCATTGCAGACAAAATGTCTAACTTCTTCTTTACTTCCTCGTTTTTCTCCTGCATTGGTTTCAATCCCATAGCCAATAGTGCTAGAATTGAACCAACCACAATAACGAGTACTATCGCAAAACCAAACGTATATCCGTTACTATCTTTGTTTTTTGCCATAATTATGCTGCTTTAACTCGTTTAAGTCTTCTTTTAATGTTCGCTTGAATCACGTAATGATCAATGATTGGTGCCATAACATTCATAAATAAAATAGACAACATCACTCCCTCTGCATAAGCTGGGTTCAATACTCGAATAGTTATAGCTACCATTCCCCCAAGCAATCCGTAAATCAATTTACCTACTCCTGTTTGCGCTGCAGTTACAGGATCAGTCGCCATGAACACAGCTCCAAATGCAAAACCTCCAAGCACTAAATGATATGCTGACGGAAGATCTAAATATGGACCGCCTATTCCATTAAGAATAAGTCCCATGAGGAATCCTCCTGCAAAAAATGATGCAATAATTCTAAAAGAACCAACTCCTGTAAATAATAATATTGCAGCTCCAATCAAGATTGCGAAAGTCGATGTTTCACCAACCGAACCCGGCATGATTCCCCAGAAATAATCCATCACAGAATGACTTGCAGTAAATTGTTCCATTGCATTTGTTCCCGCTTCTATTGGGGTTCCTTGTAAAACGGCATCAGGTGTCATGAACGAAGCGAGATCTCCAAGCGGTGTAGCTCCTGAAAATCCATCAACGTTTGCTTCCTCACCTGCCATCCAAACTTTGTCTCCAGACATTGAAGTTGGATAAGCAAAGAATAAGAACGCTCTGGCCGTAAGTGCAATGTTTAAAATATTCATTCCAGTGCCTCCAAAAATTTCTTTCCCTATGATAACAGCAAAAGCGGTTGCAACTCCAACCATCCATAAAGGAACATCAGCAGGCATAATCAAAGGAATCAAAATTCCTGAGACCAAATACCCCTCATGAAGTGGATGGCCTCTGCGCAGGGCGAAGATAAACTCAATAGTCAATCCCACTGCGTAAGAAACCACAATTAATGGAAGTACGATAGCAAGCCCTTTCATGATTTTCTCACCTTGATCTGCCCAAAACGGAAGATTTAAGTCCCCCGATGCAGCAACCATTTCCCAGTGACCAGTATTGTAGATGCCAAATAATAATGCAGGAACCATTGCCAAAATCACAGTAATCATTGTTCTTTTCAAATCAACACCATCACGGATGTGTGATCCTAATTTGGTCGTGTGTTTTGGAGTAAATGCGAGTGTAATAAACGACTCGTAGACTGGATTCCACTTTTCTAGCTTTCCTCCCTTGGAAAACTTTGGCTCCATTTTGTTAACTATATTTTCTAAAAATTTCATCGTAACTTGAATTTAGTTTACATACATTCTTCTGCTATCAGGTCCAGACCTTGACGAATTTTATCTTGAATATCGATTTTGGAAGTACAAACATATTCGCAAAGAGCAAAGTCTTCGGGAGCAACCTCATAAATCCCCAGATTTTCCATCCCATCTATATCATTTGTAATCGCTGCTTTTACCAGCTGCATCGGTAAAATATCGAAAGGAAAAACTTTTTCAAGCTCGCCTGTAACAACAAACGCTCTTTCTTCTCCGTTTAAATTGGTGTCTAATGTGAACTCTTTTTTACCCAACAAGAAAGTTGGGAACAATCTTGAGTTTGAAAACTTATCGAATCCTGGTCCCAACCAACCTTTTGTGAGGAAAAATTTGAGTTGGTCTCCCTCAGGAATAATGGTAATTTGGTTGTGGTAAAATCCTAAGTGACCGTCCTTATCTATTTTCGTACCTGTCAAGACATTTCCGCTGATTACACGAACATTATCCGATGCAATTTGTCCATTCAGAATCTCTGAGACATTTGCTCCACTGATTGTTTCAATGTACTGCGGGTTTTTGACTTCAGAACCCGTTAATGCGATTGTTTTTTTCGCACAGTACTGACCAGTTAGAAAATAATGACCAATAAGCGCAACGTCTTGTGCATTGATTGTCCAAACAAATTCGCCTTTGTTAATCGGATCAATGTGATGAATTTGGGTACCTACGTTTCCAGCTGGATGCTTTCCTGTAATTGAATTGACTTGAACTCCTTTTGCTTCGGAAAAAATGGTATTCTCTGTTACTGTCCCGTTTACCGTTAAGTGAACTGTTCCCTCTGTGAGTTTAGAGATCGCATCAAGCCCCATCTGGAACTCTTTCCCTTTTTCTTTCAGCACAAAATCGAAGTCTGGTCCGAGGGGAGAACTATCAAATGCAGAGATAAAAATTGCTTTCGGTGCATTACTTGGATCCGCAACAACATCCAATGGACGTTGACGCACAAAAGGCCATAAACCTGCTGCCAACATTTTAGTTTTCACCTCTTCGTTTGATAAGGAGGCTAGATCAATCGCACTCGCTTCTACTGGTGCTTGATCTTGATCACATGAGATTATAATCTCCATGATTTTTCTCTTTGCACCACGTACAATGGATTTTAGTGTTCCATTCACCGGAGAGGCATATTTTATTGTGTCGGAATATTTGTCTTGAAAGATAATATCACCTATTTTAACTTGCTCTCCTTCTTGAACAAGGACCTTCGGAATCATTCCATGAAAATCATCAGGTCTGAACGAGATGGTTTTTGGCACATTTGCGTCAGTTTTAACCTTGCTCGCCCCACCTACTAGCCTGATATTCAATCCTTTTCTTAGCTTAACTGTTTTTGACATGCATTACAGCGTTTTGTTATACAAGCGCAAAAATATAAAATTCACACTCAATTGGCAGAATTCGAAGTTGTGGTTCGAGCGATTTTCTCTAATTTAGAATGTTTCTAAATTAAATTAAATCTCCTATCGTTTTTAAAAAAACTACGTCTTTTATGTTGAGTAGCAATGTGGTATCAAAATCGAGTAGTATATTTAGCATGTGCAAGCAAAAAACGATGAGTAATTTAACTACATCTGGAATTCAAATATCAGTTAAACCGTTCTTCCGTTCGGACCTATCTGACGTACCAAAACTTCAATATTTTTTTAATTATCATATTGAAATTGAAAACACCAATAATTTTGATGTAAAATTACTTTCTCGCAACTGGTATATATTTGACTCACTGCATGAATCAAGATATGTAAGTGGAGAGGGTGTAGTCGGAGAACAACCTATTTTGAAGCCCAACGAAAAATTCACCTATACAAGTGGTGCAGATCTACAATCTGAGCTCGGAATGATGCAAGGTTTTTACACATTTTGCAATTTAATTGACGGCAGCACATTTGAAGTTTCTGTACCCTCATTTTTGATGGAATATCCATACAAACTGAACTGAACTTACTTTTTCAGTTATCATTTGTCTTTTCAATCAAATCAAAAATAAATGGATGATCACTGATTCGAAATTTTAACGACACCTCATACTTCCTTAAATTCACTTCACAAGTAAAAACTTCTTTCGTTATTGCGTTGAAGACATTGCAGGGATAAACAACAATGCTTACTTTTGATCAAAAATATATACAATATGTCAAATGCGCTTTTCAAAGTACCAGTTGCAGTAAATGAGCCTGTTCGGGCTTATGCACCAGGATCTGTTGAACATACAAACCTCATCAATAAGTACAAAGAAATGTACAACCAAGAACCTATCGATGTACCGATGCATATTGGAGGTAAAGAGGTGAGAACAAACAATAAAAGACCAATGTCACCGCCTCATGAACACGGCAAAGTACTTGGACATTTCAATTACGGTGATGCTTCCCATGTAAATGCAGCTATAGATGCAGCAATGGCAGCTCGTGAGGAATGGGCAAATTTGCCATGGGAACAGCGTGCTGCTGTCTTCTTAAAAGCTGCTGATTTATTGGCCGGTCCATTTAGAGATAAAATTAACGCCGCGACAATGTTAGCGCAATCAAAAAATGTGTTCCAAGCAGAAATTGATGCCGCATGTGAATTGATCGACTTCTTTAAGTTTAATGTCCAATATATTACCCAAATCTATAAAGAACAACCCGACTCACTTCCTGGGATGTGGAATCGTCTAGAGTACCGACCATTGGAAGGATTTGTTTTTGCGATTACACCTTTTAATTTTACGTCAATCTGTGCGAATCTTTGCGCAGCTCCAGCCATGATGGGGAATGTCGTTGTATGGAAACCAGCAGCATCTCAAATCTATTCTGCGCAGGTTTTAATGGAGTTATTTAAAGCAGCAGGAGTTCCCGATGGTGTGATTAACCTTGTGTCTGTTCCAGGTCCAATAGCTGGAGATGTAGTCTTTAAACACAAAGATTTTGCGGGACTTCACTTTACAGGTTCGACTGGAGTCTTTAGAGATTTATGGAAGGAAATTGGGCAAAATATTTCTAACTATAAAACCTATCCGAGAATTGTAGGTGAAACAGGAGGAAAAGATTTCATCATGGTACACAAGAGCGCTGATGCAGATGCAGTAGCAACGGCAATGACACGGGGAGCATTTGAATTTCAAGGTCAGAAATGTTCCGCAGCCTCAAGAGCGTACATTCCAATGAACCTTTGGGAAGAAGTTAAAACCATAGTTGTTAGTCAAGTGAACTCGTTTAAAATGGGGTCGCCTGAGGATACATCAAACTTTATCAACGCTGTTATTGACGAACGATCGTTTGATAATATAGCGTCATACATCGATTTCATCAAAGAACAACCTGATGCTGAAATTGTTGTTGGTGGTGGCTACGACAAATCAAAAGGATATTTTATCGAGCCTACGGTTGTTCAAACAACCAATCCAAAATTCAAAACCATGTGCGAAGAAATCTTCGGCCCTGTATTGACCGTTTATGTTTACGATGAAAATGATTTCGAGGCTACGCTAGATTTAGTGGACTCAACTTCTGATTACGCATTAACTGGTTCGATTATTTCAAATGATAGATATGCGATCAATCTTGCAATGAAAAAACTAGAAAATGCAGCAGGTAATTTCTACATTAATGACAAACCGACTGGTGCAGTAGTTGGTCAACAACCATTCGGAGGCGCAAGAGGCTCAGTTACAAATGATAAAGCTGGTGCTCCAATGAATTTGTTGCGTTGGGTTTCAGCCAGAACGATTAAAGAAACATTTATTCCTGCGACGGACTATAGATACCCGTTCTTAGGATAAACAAGCGATTGTTTGCTCGTAAATACGAAAAAAGGCGCCCATGCAATGTAGGCGCCTTTTTTTATGGTTTTGAATGTTGTATCAGCTACAGCTTCATAGATTCTTTAAAAGACTGCCCCATGAAAATTGCCTCATTTTCAAAATTAGACTTGTTTGTTAGAGTGGTCCAACAAACCATTGAATAGTAACCGGTTTCTGTTTTAAAATAGCGGATCCAATACGATTTTCGTTTCGGAAAGCCGTAACTACTTGCCTCAAAATATGTGCGGTAACAAGGAATTCCATTCACTAAAGAAAAAGTCAACTCTGAGTTTTCCGCATGTCTCATAATATTCTTGAAGTTTTTTAACATCTTATAAGCATACGATCGGAACGTTTCGATTTCAATAACACCATTATGTTTATTAAAGTCAAATACATATGAATTGCTATCAATAGAGACAATAATGTGTTTTTCAAGTGCCAAATTATTGTAATCCACACGAACAGATTCAGTAGATCTCATTGTGCTTCCTGTAAGTTCCTTTAATATCAAAATCTCACAGTCATCGAACCTGTTTGTTTCAAATCGATCTAAATTTAAATTGGGAGAATCTTCTTCTAAAGATGGAATCACCTGGGTCTCGCTATCCTGAAGACAGGACACTAATGCAATAGCAGCAAACAAACTGTGAAACCTCATCGTTTTACTTCAAACATTTGAAGTAATCAAACGGCTCGAGACAATGATTACATTGATAATGTGCCTTACACGCTGTGCTTCCAAATTGACTGACAAGTTTTGTGTCTTTTGAATCACATTTTGGGCAAGGAACAATAGTCGGCTCTGAAAATAAAACGCTCTTATCAACTTCATTTTCAGGTGGTGCTATACCATATTTTTTCAGCTTTTTACGTCCACTGTCAGACAACCAATCTGTTGTCCATGCAGGAGATAAAACCAAATCAACCTCTACATTTCCGATTCCTTTCTCATCAAGTTTCTGAATGACATCCTCCTCAATACGCTTCATAGCTGGACAACCACTGTATGTTGGTGTGATTGTAATTTTACAGCATTCACCTTGATAGGTTATGCTGCGAACGATACCTAGATCAACAATGGTTAGAACAGGGACTTCGGGGTCATAAACCTCCTCCATATAGTCCCATATTTCATTTTCTGTTACCATTTCATACCGGGATATGCACGTTGCATGTATTGTAATTCTGCAAGAATATAACCAAGATGTTCAGAGTGTATACCTTTTCGACCCCCCACCTGCTCCCAATTGTTCGAGGGAATTATCAAGGTAGCCTGTTCGAGTACATTTCGGACAAGCACGTCCCATTCTCCTTTTATAGCATCAACGGCAGGTATTATCCCATTTTCAATCAAATCTTCATCCACATCATCTTGATAGAAAAGTTCTGCTGAATACTTCCATAAATCATCCAATGCACTTTGCATTTTTTCATGAGACTCTTCAGTTCCATCACCCAAGCGAATGACCCATTCTGAAGAATGTTTCAAATGATATTTCGTCTCTTTCAAAGACTTTGCAGCAATTGCAGAAAGTTGTGAATCAGTAGAATGAACTAAGCGTTCGAAAAAAAGTTTTCTATATGCGTCAAATAAAAATTGCCGCATCATTGTTGCCCCAAAATTTTGGTTGGGACGTTCCACTAAAAGTAAATTTTTATATTCTCGTTCAAATCTCAAAAAAGCCAAGTCATCTTCATTTCTCGACTTCCCCTCAACCTCGCCTGCATATTTAAGAAACGAAGTTGCTTGACCAATCAAATCCAATGAAAGATTTGTCATTGCAATATCTTCTTCCAAAATTGGACCGTGTCCACACCATTCAGACAAACGATGTCCTAAAATCAAACTATCATCACCCAACCTTAATAGATATTCAAATAAAGCGTTCATTCTGTTAAAAGATTAGGATTACATGTGCTCAATTCCATCTGGAACATCATAAAATGTTGGATGCCGATATACCTTACTGTTCGACGGTTCATAAAGTGAATCAGCATCATTTGGATCGGACGCAAAAACACTGTTCGATTCTACGACCCAAATACTAATTCCTTCAGACCTTCTGGTGTAAACATCTCTAGCATTATCGATTGCCATTTGCTCGTCTGCAGCACGGAGGCTACCAACATGCTTGTGACTCAATCCTTGTTTGCTTCTAATAAACACCTCATAGAGAGGCCATTCTTTATTTGCCATATCCCTTTGTGATGATTATGATGCCTTTTTCGTATTTCTTAATTTTCTTTTCTCCGCAAAAGCGTTTGCTGCCTCTCTTACCCATGCTCCATTTTCTTTTGCTTTTCGACGTGTTTCAATTCTGTCTTTATTGCACGGACCGTTGCCTTTGACGACTTGCCAGAATTCATCCCAGTTGATTTCACCGAAATCATAACCTCCTTTTTCCTTATTCCACTTTAAATCAGGATCGGGAATCGTGAGCCCTATCAGTTCCGCTTGAGGTACCGTTATATCGACCATCATTTGTCTGAGTTCATCGTTCGTATGTCTCTTAATTTTCCAATCCATAGATTGTTTTGTATGCTTGGAGTCTTCGTCTGGCGGGCCAAACATCATCAAAGCAGGCCACCAAAAGCGATTCAGTGCATCCTGTGCCATTGCTTTTTGCTCTGCTGTTCCTTGAGCTAGGGTTGTCATAATTTCAAAACCTTGACGTTGATGAAATGACTCCTCCTTACATACTCGAACCATTGCTCGAGCATAAGGTCCGTATGAGCAGCGGCAGAGCGGAACTTGATTCATAATTGCAGCTCCATCTACAAGCCAACCAACCGCACCCATGTCAGCCCACGATAACGTCGGATAATTAAAAATTGAGGAGTATTTTGCCTTTCCTGAGTGCAAATCATCAATTGTTTGCTCGCGATCCGCTCCCAATGTTTCGGCCGCACTGTATAGGTACAAACCGTGTCCAGCCTCATCTTGAACCTTTGCAAGTAAAACAGCTTTTCGCCTTAAATTGGGTGCTCTCGTTATCCAGTTACCTTCTGGCAGCATTCCAACAACTTCTGAATGTGCATGCTGAGAAATTTGACGTATTAGTGTCTGGCGATACTCATCAGGCATCCAATCTTTCGGCTCAATCTTGATATCATTATCAATTTTGGCTTGAAAATCTCTCTCGAGTACTTCAATATTGTGCTCCTTCATCTTTTTGAAATATGTTCCTCACAAAAATAAGAATTTGGAACGACTTTTCGACGTAATCAATCGAATTATAAAGAGAGTTCAAATGTTTCAATTGGATCAATCGAAAAGAAAATATAAGTACCTTTGCTCGAAAGATCAATTGATTTTATGAAGCCAACTTTTCACTCTTTAGTCATCAGCGACGTTTGTCAAGAAACAGAAGATACTGTATCTGTTGCATTCCATGTGCCTAGTAAACTCACTAATGACTATAAATTTCAATCTGGACAATACCTTACGCTCAAAGCAATGGTAGGTGGAGAAGAAATACGTCGATCGTATTCATTGTGCTCTGCTCCATTTGAAAACGAATGGCGCGTTGCAATTAAACAAGTCCCTCAGGGAAAATTCAGCACCTATGCGAATCAAGAATTGAAAACTGGGATGTCGCTTGACGTAATGACTCCAACAGGTAACTTCAAACTAGAAACAAAAAAAGAAAACAGAAAAAGCTACGTATTATTCGCGGCTGGCAGTGGGATTACCCCTATCCTATCCATCTTGAAGTCAGCACTGAATAATGAGCCATACAGCGATGTCACGTTGTTCTATGGAAACAAAGGATTTGCCTCTATTATTTTTAGAGAACAACTTGAAGCACTAAAAAATAAGTACATGGACCGCTTGCGTATTGTGCACATACTATCCAGAGAGAGTGTTGGAAATGTGCTTCAAAAAGGTCGAATCGATGCAAACAAAGTAAATGAATTATACAAAACCATTCTAAATGGATCAGAAATCGATGCGGTCTTCATTTGTGGTCCCGAGCAAATGATTCTTGAAGTCAAAAAAAGTATGATTTCGAACGGAATAGATGCTTCTAAAGTTCATTTCGAGCTGTTCACATCACCTTCGGGTGTAGCTCCAAAAATTTCGACACCAACAAATACACCTAAAGTTGAAGCAAACGTGACCGTTATTGTTGACGACGAAGAGATAAAACTAAACTTATCTTCAACCGGTCTAAACATTTTAGACGCAGCACAAAACGCTGGAGGAGATCTTCCTTTTGCTTGTAAAGGCGGAGTCTGCTGTACATGTAAAGCAAAAATAATTGAAGGTGCTGCAAGCATGGATGTAAACTATGCACTTGAACCTGAAGAAGTTGAGGCAGGTTATATTTTAACCTGTCAAGCGCACCCGACTAGTAGTAAATTAATTGTCTCTTTCGACGAATAAAACAAAAATGGCATTATTCAAAAAATTATTCAGCAAATCTGAATCAAAAAAAAATCCACGTGGGTTTCATGCCCTTAAAATTTCAACCCTAACAAAAGTAACGGCTGACACCGTCAAAATGGAATTGGATGTTCCAAGTGAATTAAGAACGGAATTCGATTTTATTCCTGGTCAGTACCTGAATTTTGCTATTTCAATTGATGGGAAAGAAGAACGAAGGTCCTATTCAATATGTAGCGGTAGAGAAGACAAACTTGCCGTAGCCATCAAACAAGTTGAGAATGGCAAAGTATCAAACTGGTTTAACAACGAAGCAAAAGCTGGAGATGAACTGCTTATATCAAAAGCCCAAGGAAGTTTTACGCGTCATGAAGATGCCAAATTCATTGTTGCTATTGCAGCTGGGAGCGGTATCACACCAATTGTATCAATTGGAAAAGATATTGAATCAGCTGGTCATAAAATGAAGTTGTTTTTTAGTAGTAAAACAGAAGATTCCATTATATTAAAAAGTGAACTTGATGAGTTAAATAACACGGAAATAAGTTACTTTTTGACACAAGAGTCAAAAGATGGATTCTACCCAGGACGAATTACTAAAGAGTCATTCACAACTCAAATTAAGGACCAACTTGAACTATTAAAGGCAGATGGATTCTTTATTTGTGGGCCAGAAAAAATGATCAAAGATATCGTTAGTACACTCGAAGAATTTGGGGTCGCACCAGCCAAAATCAACTATGAATTGTTTACAGACCCTATCGAAATGAAACCCAAAACAAAGGAAACAAAAGATGACTTTGAGGGCAATGCTCAACTGACCGTTGTCATTGATGGAGATGAAGAGACATTTGAAATTCGACAAAACCAAAATGTATTAGATACGGCAATAAAAAATGGTGTAGATGCACCATACTCATGCAAAGGAGGTGTTTGCAGCACCTGTAAAGCAAAGGTTACCAATGGAAAAGTAAGCATGAAATTGAACTACTCCTTGACGGATGATGAAGTTGAGGATGGGTATATTTTAACGTGTCAAGCCCATGCTGCAAGTGAAAACTTAACAGTAAATTATGATGAAGCCTAAAACAATCGTAGTTGTTGGTGCAAGTCGTGGAATTGGAAGAGAGATGGTCAAATTGTTTGCCTCCGAACCAAACGCGAAAGTTTTAGCACTCTCGAGAAACAGTGATCGGATGAGAAAAGCCTTCTCAGAATTCAAAAATGTCGAATGCCATGTATTTGACTTGACAACTGAGGGTGTTCGAGAAAAATGCGAAGCAATATTCTCCACAGTTGAAAAAATTGATATTCTGATCAACAATGCTGGTTACCTGGTAAACAAACCATTCGAAGAACTTACCCGAGAAGATTTAGAACATTGTTATTCAGTAAATGTTTTAAGCGTGATAGAAACTGTGCAGGCCGTTTTAAGAAACATGCATGATGGACATATTGTCAACGTCAGCTCGATTGGAGGGGTTCAAGGAAGTATAAAGTTTCCTGGGTTAACAGCCTACTCAACATCAAAAGCTGCATTGTGCAGTTTCACTGAGTTGTTTGCCGAAGAATACAAAGACAGTTCGGTAAGAATGAATTGTCTAGCCCTAGGAGCAGCACAAACTGAAATGCTTGAAGAAGCTTTTCCAGGCTATGTAGCACCTGTTTCTGCAGAGAAAATGGCTGAATTCATTGTACAATTTGCATTGACCGGGCACAAATGGATGAATGGAAAAATTATACCTGTATCATTGAGCACACCTTAATCTATTGCACACTATCACAGGAGATGAATTCATTGCATTTGGACTTACTAGACCTGATTTCGCTGCGCATAGAAACAACAATTAATCTTTGTACGTACCTGCCTTTTTTGTACCTTAAGCCCTTAAAATTGAGCTTTGAAGAGGATCGTCTACTTTTTAATTCTAGTGCTTCTACCGTTGACATCTGTAGCGCAAGATATTCATTGGTCTCAATTTAATGACAATCCAATATTTCAAAACCCAGGTAATGCGGGACTATTCAATGGAGACATTCGATTAGTCGCGAACCATCGTGATCAGTGGAGAAGCGTGACAGTTCCTTTTGTTACAACAAACATAAGTATAGACTCAAAGCTGCACAACAAACGTGAAATAAGTTATGGATTAATGCTATTTCACGATGTCGTTGGTGATGGAAACTTCAGAACTGCTGAAATTCAAGGAAATCTTGCCTACACGATAAAACTCTCATCGGACTCGATGCATACACTTCGATCCGGAATTAATATTGGAATGAATCACCGCCAATTGAACTTTGATAAATTCTACTTCGATAATCAGTACAATGGAATCCAGTTCGACCCTAGTCTATCTTCGGGCGAATTGCTTAGTGCAGATAGTAAAACGAACTTTAGTTGGGGCATGGGTGCAGTTTATCAATATTATCGAAATCCTAGATTCAATATTATTGGAGGCTTTGGTATTTACAATATAAACAGGCCCAATCAAGGATTTTACAATCAAGTAATTGATCGTGACATTCGTTTCAATATTTTCGGGAAAGGAATTTACAAACTCAATTACGACTGGGACTTGGTTCCAGGAATAAATATTTCTGTTCAAGGAAAATACCGAGAATTCAATCTGGGATCTTCCGTTAAATACACTCTTGTCAACCGACTAGGCGAATACCGGGCTTTGTACGGTGGGCTGCACTACAGAAATCGAGATGCAGCTTATATCTCACTCGGTATGGATTATCAAGCTTTATTTGTTGGTATAAGTTATGATATTAACTTCTCAAAACTTGTTCCGGCGAGCAGAACGCGCGGTGGAATTGAATTTGCTGTGCGCTACATTCTAAATAGATTTAAACCAAAGAAAATAAATCATAGAGTATGTCCAGATTATATCTAGCGTTTGTATTTGCCATGATTACAATTCCTGGAATGACACAAAGCATGCTGGGTAAATACCTTGAGTTCGCTCAGCTACAATACGATAAAGGCGATTACTTCTATGCATTGAAATACTATGACAAAGCAATGCAATTGGACTCCTCATCTGTTGATATTATTTGGAAGTATGCAGAAACTCAAAGAGCCTATAAGAACTACAAAAAAGCTGAATTTTATTACGGTAAGGTATATCAAAAAGAAGAAGCTAAAATCTATCCATCAAGCCTATTAAATTATGGTTTGATGCAAAAACAAAATGGGAAATATAGCGAGGCGTTATCCACATTTAAAAAGGCGAAAAAGAAATATTACAAACAAAAGAAAAGCTACCTCTACCAAAAGGCAAAAAAAGAGGTTGAAAGTGCGGCTTGGGCCAAATCCTCAAAAATAGATACTGCAGAATTCGTATTTGAACAATTGCCAACAACCGTAAATACACGAAACTCAGAATTTGGACATGCAATAATAAACGATCAGTTCCTTTTTTCGAGCCTCAGAGCGGACTCTATAAGTGCTTCTGAAGAAGTCTATTCGACAAACTACCATACAACCCTATACAAAAGTAAAATTGAGGATACGTCATTTAGAGCTTCAGAGCGTATTGAAGCACTTTACAAAAAGAAACTCAACACCGGAAATGGCAGTTTCTCGCTGGATAGCTCACGCTTTTACTTCAGTCGCTGCACCGATAACGGCTTTCAGTACACCTGCAAAATCATGGTCGCACAATACTCCAACAAGCAATGGACATATATTGACTCTTTAGGCGAAATAATTAATGAAAAAGGAGCGAATACTACCATGCCATGTATCGCCGCTTTGAACGGCAAAGAGGTGTTAATTTTTGCTTCCGATCGACAGGACACAGAGGGTGGGCTTGATTTATTCTACAGTCCTATTCGAAATGGAAATCAATATGGAAAAGTTCGTGCAATAAAAACGATTAATTCAATGGACAATGAACTGACACCGTGGTGGGATGCAAAGGAAAATCGGCTGTACTTTTCCTCTTCCTGGCACAATGGCTTCGGGGGATATGATGTATTTTACTCAGAATTCACAACAAAGTTCAACACACCAATAAATGCTGGACTTCCAATTAATAGCCCGGCAAATGACCTGTACTATTTCAAAAACAAGAAAACAGGTTATGTTAGTTCAAATCGAATAGGTGTTTTATATAATACAACACAAACATGTTGTAGTGATATTTTTTCTTTAAAACCACCAGTTGCTCCAGTTCCTCAAACACCGGAAGAAACACTAGAGGAGCTAAACAAACGATTACCCGTTACGCTCTACTTTCATAATGATCGACCGAATCCCAAATCTTGGGAGAAAACAACAACGGTAAATTACATGGACTCGTACAATAAGTACAGCGATATGATTGAAACCTATAAAACAGAATATGCAAAGGGTTTGTCTGGTAAGAGAGCTAATGAAGCCGGAGAAGAAATCGAAAGCTTTTTCATTGAATATGTGGATCAAGGTGTCAGAGATCTCGAGTTGTTTCAAAAACTTCTAATAAACGAATTGGACAAAGGTGCCAAAATAAACATCACAATTAAAGGATTCGCAAGTCCACTTGCCAAAACAGACTACAATGTAAATCTGACAAAAAGAAGAATTGCCTCTCTTGTGAATTATATGAGAGCATGTGATGAAGGACGATTTGAACACTATATTGATGGGACTGCAACAAATGGGGGTAAAGTTATATTCTCACAGGTTCCATTTGGAGAATATACAGCCAATCAAGAGACCAGTGACAATCCAAATGACGTTCAAAACTCCGTATACTCTCGAGCCGCTGCTAGAGAGCGAAAAATTGAAATTCAAAGCGTGACCTATTTCAAAGAAGACAATAAATCTTCTATCGTTACTAAAAAGTCCATTAAAGATTTTGGAATATCAAAGCAGGGAGAACTACTGTCCTACGAATTCATAGTTACGAATTCTTCAGAAAACACCATTACTATTGATTCTCGAATTCCATGTGCATGTACCACGGCCGAAATTCAGGATAAAACACTTCAACCAGGAGCTTCAACAATAGTAAAAATGACAGTTGATACAAAGAACTTATCGGGTATTGTAATGAAGTCTATATATTTGCAAGTTCAAGATTCTAAGGAAGAACTTCAATTGTACATTTCTTCTGAAGTAAAAGAATAAGGATTTGTCAAACACAAACGCAGAATCTAGGTTGACGTTTATTGATGTAGGCCGATCGCTCGCCATCATCTTGATGCTACAAGGACATTTTATCTCAACGACATTTCAAGACTATACTGCAATGACGCTAGAATTAAGAATGAATGGCACTTCTGGTAATATATTCTTCGACTATTGGTGCCAACTTAGAGGCTTCACCGCTCCACTTTTCTTTACAATCACAGGTTTAGTTTTTACTTATCTGCTCGTAAAAAATCAAAAATATCCATTCCTCAAACAAAAACGCGTCAAAAAAGGACTGGTCCGAGGAGTTTCGATAATCATATGGGGATATCTGCTTCAGTTACAGCTAAGGCAGATCGACATGTATTTAACTGGACAGATAAATAGCCGATTTTACAGCTTTCATGTACTTCAGTGCATAGGACTAGGAATTATAAGTCTGATTCTTTTCTATTGGATCTACCGCAAACTAAAAATTATTCCATTCGAAATACTACTCATAGTCGCAGGGACAATTTTCTTTACTGCATTTTCATATGTGACAACAGGCAGTAACAATTATTTTCCAAAAAATGCGCCAAAAATCATCCAAAACGCATTTTATGGGCCCAACTCTATATTCCCCATTTTCCCATGGTTTGGATTTATTTTCTTTGGCGGAGTAGTCGGAATATTTCTTAATAAAAACAAAGAAAAAATTAGAAATATTGGATTCATTCTTCGAATGCTTTCTCTAGGAATAGCCTTTTGTCTTTTGGCCTACTTAATAATTACAATTCTGGGGTCTATTTATCCTGACAATCAGATTTTTGGAAATGGGTACTGGTACTTTATGCAACTCGCAATAATCCTTGTAGTGTTAACAGTTATGCTACTTTTTGATCAGAAGACTAAAATAAAACTACCATTTCTTCTTGCGATTGGGCAGAATACGTTAACAGTATATATCGTTCATGTTATCGTCCTATATGGTGCAATATTCGGGATCGGTATTAAAACATATTTGAGTAAGTCTCTTACCTTTGGTGAATCTATTATTGGTGCTGTTTTTTTCATTCTGCTCTTCGGTTGTTTAACCAAACTACAATCTACTTTAGGAGTCAAAATAAAGAGAATATTTTCTCGACAAAATACATCCATCTAAAACATCTAATTCTAATTTCTGTATAAAACAGTAATTTTAACAAAAAAAATAGAATGTCTGAAGGTATAAATCAAGTCAAAGAGCAACCAAAAGTTCGATTAAAATTTATCGATATGGCGCGTTCAATAGCAATATTGCTCATGCTCGAAGGACATTTTATTGACTCTTCCTTAATTATGGAGGCGAGAGATCCAAACAGTATTGTTTTTTCAACTTGGTTGTTCATACGAAGCTTTACTGCAGCAATTTTTTTAACGGTGACAGGACTAATATTCGTTTATCTTTTAATAAAGAAACGTGAAGAAAGTTGGTTCTCTAATATTCGAATCAGAAAGGGATTTAAAAGGGTTGTTGAGTTGTTCTTTTGGGGGTATTTGGTTCAGTGGTATGCCTTCCATGTCCTCGAATGCATTGGAGTAGGTATACTTAGTATTCTTTTAATCTATGGAGTATATAAACTCGTTAAGGTCATTCCACTCTGGATCTATTTCCTGTGTGCGGGCATAGGAATTTTTGCGCTTTACCCATATGTGCAAACGCTCCCTCACAATATGGCAATTCCTGAAAGTATTTGGTATTCAGTCGTGAAACTATTTGATGATAGTAGGACACCTGTACTTTGGTTTTCTTCAGTTCCATTCGTTGGATTTACAATGTTTGGTGCAATGTTCGGAGCACTGCTGCATGATTTTCATTTACATGTTAAAAAGCTCATTTTTCCTGCTTTCGTCGCCATTGCTGGCATAATGTTATTCTTCTTTAATGGAGAAATTCTTGGTGGATTGGATGATTTATTCAAATCGATCTATCCATCATACAACTATCGTTTAATAAATCTAAATTGGTTGTATGAGAGATTGGGCATGGTTCTAATGGTACTTAGCTTACTAATGTATATAGACAAGATTTGGGGAGACCGAATTGGAGAAAAAAGTTTATTCATAAAAGTTGGACAAAACACCCTGACCATATATGTTCTTCATATGGTTTTATTATATGGCAGTATATTGGGAGTGGGATTGTATCCTTTCATTAACAAAATAAATGGCGTTCACCCACTAAACCCTTGGGAGGCAACTTTTGGTGCAGTTGTATTTATTGCATTTTTTCTGTTTCTAATTAAGCATATTGAATGGATCAAAAGAAAATTAAGCTTTGTGCTTACACCAATTAAGACGTTTTTCAACTTCATATTTTTAATTCGTTAGCGACTTGTAACTATCAAATTTTATCGATTAATTGTTGTAAATGAAGACGAAAACAATTCGAAAACGTCGTTTTTCATACTCAATTATTTCAAAGGGTCCCCATAATTGGGCATCTTTTTGCATGCAAACTTCCGAAGCAATCTGGCCTTCCGCCTTGACATTTTTCCCGAGTACTTGTATGAGAAGTTCGTCGGAAATAGTGCTGAGTAAAATACAGATGCAATCAAATATGAGCCTGCAAAAGAGGGATGTCTTCCATCTTTAGCATAGAGTTCTATCTTTGGAATTTCCAAACGAAAATCATACCAAATTGTGCCCACTGGAATAACTAAAACATCAAATAATTTAGATACATACTCATACCCCAATCGAATAGAATCCGACATACTTTTACTGGTACTCAACTCCTCTCGCTCGGCAAAGCCATTTTTATAACCCCAGGTCATGAACAACAGAACATTTGATGCTGGATTACTTTGATCAATAGAATCTAAGATTATTTGAAGATATGGGACTGACGCGGTATCAATAACATCTGGGCACTCTGCAAGTTCACGGCTAAAACCTTGCAAAATTATAAAGTCCCATTTTTTGCTTCTAATTGTTTCAAACAACTCCTCTCTCCTGCTGTGCATTTTAAAGGTATGGTTACTTTTTGCACTCATTTCTACATTTACGCTAACCCCTTCAGAATGCGCTATTTTTTCAAAAATGCCGGGCATATTGTTCATGTGCGTATAACTATTCCCTATAAAAAGTGCATTCATACGAGGTTCGTCTCTATCCGAACCTATCGAATTAAAAGAACACGAAAACAAAAAGGTAAGAAGAGTAATGCGGATCATCATAGCTTAAATAACGGTAAAACTGACTGAAAAATTATGCCGATGCACAATTAAGTCTTAGGCATTTCGAATATCAGAGGCGATTTTCATCAATTCATCCGACGAGAGTGCGCATTTCTCCTGCATGAAATTCATATCCTGAAGATCATTAATCGGAATTAAATGAATGTGCGCGTGAGGTACTTCTAATCCAATTACAGACAATCCAACTCGATTGCAGGGAAATGTAGCACGAATTTTCTTTGATACGTGTTTCGAAAAAACAATCATTTCCGCCAATAATTCATCGTCCAGATCAAAAATATAGTCAACCTCGATTTTTGGAATTACAAGTGTATGTCCCTTTCTTAAGGGCATAATATCAAGAAAAGCCAAAAATTTTTCGCTCTCTGCGATCTTATGACAAGGAATCTCACCTGTAACTATTTTGGAAAAAAGAGAAGCCATTACCTTGTTATTTCAAGAACTTCAAACTTCATCGTACCATTTGGTGTAATAATATCTGCAATCTCACCAACAGATTTGCCAAGTAGTCCTTTTCCAAAAGGTGAATCAATACTAATTTTTTTCGCCTTTAGATCCGCCTCATTCTCAGCAACAATTGTAAATGTCATTTCCTGACCGTTAGCCATATTTTTAATTTTCGCCGTTGATAGGATATACACTTTAGTAGGATCAATTTCAGAATCATCAATCACACGACCATTTGCGATAACATTTTTAAGTTTTGCAATTTTCGTTTCGAGAATTCCTTGTGCTTCCTTGGCAGCATCATATTCTGCATTTTCAGACAAATCTCCTTTATCAATAGCTTCTCCAATTTGAGCAGAAATTGCAGGACGTTGTACGTTCTCCATTTCATAGAGTTCATCTTTAAGCTTTTTCAGTCCTTCAGCTGTATAGTATGTTAATTCAGACATAGTAATGGGTATTATAACAAAAACAAGAGAGCCCATAATGGACTCTCTTATTTAATAAATATAGTAAATTCTATTTTATTTCAGGTCGATTGTTGCTCCTATCGTGTGAATGACGCCGAATACTCCAGCAAAGCGAGTCGTATACTCAATGCCTAATGCATTTTTACTCTCACCAACCAAGGCATCAACAGAGAACCCTGCTGTTGGACCAACCAAAGCATTTGATCTGTTTTCAGCAGAGAATAGATTTTTTTCATAAACAAAACCACCTCGCAAACTAAATGCCAATTTTTCAGTGGTCATTTTGTAATCTGCTCCGATACGATACTGATCGCTTGAAAACGAGTTGGCAGTAAATCCAAGTGCTACACCAAGCTTATTGTTTTCGTCAAAGATAAAGTCATACGAACCACCAATAGAGAGTAACGATGGCATTTCATATGTTGCAGATCGCTGCTCAAGTGTAGCCAACACATCTGTTGATACATAATTGATTTGATTGGCAAGACCATCGCCTTTGTATTTCATCACAGGGCCTATGTTCTTTAGAGTAATACCAAATTTAATTTGATCTTGCTCACCAGTAACATAACGAATCCCGGCATCAATCGCCACACCATTTGCCTTTAAGTTCGAAATGCTTTCAGAGATAACTTTGAAGTTAATTCCTCCATAAATCGACTGAGAGAATGATCTTGCATACCCTAAATTAAAGACATTTGCTCGAGGTGAAAAGAAACCGATATTTCCTTCTGGATTCGCTACTGTTGTAATTTGAATGTCACCAAAATTCATTGATTGGACACTCACCGCAATAACATCGTTTTCAGATACACGTTGAGCAATACCTGCAGAATTAAAAGCAATACCTGCATTGCCCATCCAATTACTGTAATTGAACTTCAACTCTGTATTCTCAGTAAAAGCCAAACCTGCAATATTTGTAAATGTAGCTTCCAATCCGTTCGAACTAGCAATACTTGCGTCACCAAGAGCTGAGCTTCGTGCCCATGGATTTACAAGCAAATGAGATGCTCCAGCCGATCCAACACGGTCTTCGTTTCCTGCATTTACAGCGAGGCTTGTCACTACAGCAACACCTACGATTAATGCACTTTTTATTTTAATCATTGAATTTTTCATTTCAATTCTATTTAGCATTATTAAATACCTTGTAAATCAATCTGACGCATACCGCCGAAGAATTTAACCACTTTCTCTAAAGGTTCGCTTCCATCCACACTAGGAACTGAAACGTGAATTAAATAAACACCACCAGCAATTGGAATTCCTTTGTGGTTATTCAAATCCCAATCTAAGGATGTTACAGCATTGTCTTTCTGAAATGTTCTAACCAATTTCCCATTGACGCTGTAAATCTTAACAGTACACCTTTCTGGTAAGTTGGTTATTTTAACTTTCGTATCCAATCGATTTCTTTCGTACTCCGAATATGCGTAATACGGATTTGGAACCACATTGATTAAATCAAGTACGTTCACCAATTGATCTTGGCTTCCAGTTTGAGTAGCAATATCTGCCATGTCCCATGAATACATCGGTTTACCATCATTACGACCTGTCGCAACGAAATCTTTGTACTCTTTACTCACTCTCAAACTTATTTTAACATCTGATGGCAAGTTTTCAGGATCTACGTCATAACCAGGATTTGCAAGGGGATAAGCAACCCAACTCATACTGCTATACGTATAACGTTTTTGAGTAGCGTTGTTTGACTCTATCAACAACATGTCTTGATACAACTGATTGCCTGACAATTGGTCTGAAATACCTTTGACATACTCTGGATGATCGTATCCTACAATATAATTATTGATTGATTTATTTTTGTAGCTGAAGATATATACTGGGTGCATGCCTCCCATCAATGGATTACCACTGGCATCAACAGCTTGATCTGTTGGATTCCAAATCATATCTGCACCGTTTTCAGATACCAAAAATGAATTCTCTCCAAACGCCATATAAAGACGTGCACCTGATTCAATATCAATCGCATATCCAGGGAACCAACCCATTCCAGTGCCGGATCCATCGGGATTTCCTTCTTTATTTACAGAAGGGCTTGCTCTCATGGCTCCCGGCTCAGCACCTTCCACGTTCAACGCTGAACTCCTGCCCAACTCAATTACCGGACATCTCGTCCACTTCGACTTGTCGGATGTCAGCACAATATCAACACTTGGAACAAAACTAATAGATGCTCCATTTTTCGCCGATGTCGGAACAGGATAGTTGTAATATGCAAGTGGCATATAACTCGCCTCGTAACCAACTAGCTTGTGCGGAGCAATCCCTCCACCAAGAATTGAAGACCAGTTTTTATCAGCATCTGCAAAGTTACCTGCACTCCAATCTCTGTAATTACATGGATCTAAGTAATCTCTGTAAGTTGGTTCTGCAGGATCAAGACAATCAGACGGATCACCACCAAAGTCCTCAGTAGTGTAGGTTCCCGAACGAATCCAATTCGTCGGATAAAAGGCATCATTATCTGGCACAACGCCCAACCACTGCTTCGAACTATCAGCGTAATCAATCGATGCACTGATCAACTGTGTTGTGTTCGCCTCTGTTCCACCGCCTGCTCCAGAAGGGAGAAAATATTTCGATTGGTTAATCTCTACTGATATTCCCCATTCAGGTATGATTTGCTCGTTCTTTGAGGCGATAGATCGATCTGAAGTGACGGAATCTGTTGGAACAGCATCTCCCTCGTTATCATATCTATAAATCACCCATGACGCAGTATCAGCTCCATTGCTAACTGAAGTATTGTAATTTCTAAATAAACACTCAAAGTATCCATCCTTTACATTCAAAGGATCTACTACTTTTACATTGATAGGACCACTTCCATAGTCGTAGGAAGGTGTTTCCATAAATCCATTTTCCAAAATATAGTCTTTGGATGCCTGCGTCAATTCGAGAGCACGGTTACCGTTTCCAACACCATCTAGTCTTTTAATGATTGGACTTGAACCATATCCGATATTTTGAGCAGTACCATCCGCCTCTGGAGAAGGATTGTGAGGCACACCAGAAACTGCAGTAATTGCAGAACCATCAAAACTCAAACGTGATGAAATGTATGGAATCTTCTGTCCTCCAATTGCAAGCGGATCGTTTGGATCATAAAGATTTGGAAGACCTGTCGCTAAACTCGCCATATCATTATATGCATAGGCGATAGCAATGTAATAGTACGTTTTGTGATTTACCAACGCCTTATCACCTTGAGCAAACTCATCTTCTTGCATCAAGAATGAGTGCTTGATACCCGTGTTCTCACCATCCACTTTCTCAACCGGAATAGAGAACCCAAGTGCCTCATCAAATTCAAAATTGATCAAACGATCAATTCCATTTTCGATATCACATTGAGCAACCAATCGCGCCTTAGATGCATCAGTAATGTCGGAAACACCAGCAATGTCGTCTATCATTTGATAAATTTGGTAACCTTCAAACTTATAGAATCTATCTACACCTGGATCAGTGATATTAATCTCATCTTGTTCACGATACGCTTCTTCATAGTTGTTCGATGAAATCGGATTGTCTAGCGTTAAAACCAATTGGTTTTCAAGCTCTTGAATTGTTAATCTTGGTGCAGCTGGCGGATCTAGTATTTTGAAACATGCATCAAACAAAGCTTGTGCTTTGGTATCGGCCTTTCTCATAGCTTCTACAGAAGAGAATGGATCTCCATCCGCTCCACGACCGTATACAATACCTACGGTAATATTATTAATTGCACCGGGTCTCAATGTAAATGGACCAGCAGATTGCACAAAACGCCTATCACCAGGAGGATTCGCAGTCGCTCCACCACCAGGATTTGATTCACTCCATTCAAAGCCAAGGTCAATTCCTGCGGTTGCCCAATTTAATGGATCGGAATCCCCAGGGAACATGTAATCAGAAGGGGTCGTTGTTGCTCCAGTTGAACCAATATGACCAGCTCCTCCAAAGACCATTTCTTGACCATTTGCCCAAGATCCACTCATAAAATTATAGAATTGAGCTGCAGATTGTGGATCTGAATATGGAAAAGAAGCCGTAGATGTATAGTAAGTAAAGCGGCGCATACCGAAACGTTCATTGTCAATGATCTGATCTGAATATCCAACTCCAATTCCTCTGTAAACGATACCAGTATCCGCAATTGCATCAACCACAGATGGTGCAACGTAGTCTCCCAAAATTGAATCGAAGACTGGACCAATATTATCTCTACCGTCAGCATCTTGATATGGTCCTTCGAAGAAATCACAACCAATTGCAGGAGGATTTTCACCGTAACCTTGATTACCTCCAGACGTTTCATCAAGAGCATCACCATTGTATGTATACCCTAAACCTCTTGACACGTCACAACCAACGTAATCATCAGAATAGTTTCCGATATCGCAGTCCAAATACTGCGAGAAGTAGGTGTCGTAAAGTGTTTGAGTACCACGATTGATCATTTCATAATTGTAGAAAGTCATACGGTTTACTTCATCATTAGTAGCAAAAGCAAAAGCTTGAGCACGAATCTCCATACCTATTGGCTCACCGTTTGTTTCAGTATGGATATTCCCTTTATCATTAAACACCCACCAATGCGTTTCATCACCGAATAACGAAACCCGACGATCAAAACCACACGTAATGTCATCACGATCTAATATATCATCATACCATGGAATATCTCCTTGCGTTGGATCATAACTTCCACTTTCATCATAGTCATAGAACGGAGCCAACCAATAATCTTGCCCTAGGTCAACACGCCCATGAGCAGGCCAACCATTAATTCTTGACAATACCTCATCAGACGGCTCTGGAACCTCTTCAGTCGAAAGTCCATTTTCAAACTCCCACCATAAGGTATAAGCAATTACCTCCGCCTTACGAATTGTATAGAATCGGTCAAAATACAAACACTGATCTGGATCAATATTCGCTTCACCATAATCTCGTATAATATCATCACCCACTGGATCCTCCGGGTCATAGGTACCTGTTCCAGGTGTAATAGTTAAAGGACCTGGCCAAAAATCATTTCCCTGACGGTATCTTAAAGCAGCAAGTTTCAGTTGGCCGTTAATGTCCGTTCCACCCATCCAAAGAGCACCAGCGTAAATTGCAAAAAGATTATCTCCTCCAACCTCATAGGCTGCAACACCTTCTTGACGGTTTTGGAACATACTTCCTCCCTGCTCAATAAATGCTTTAACCTCGTTAAACTTCATCGTAATACTCGCGGTTGCTGGAGCACAATTCGCTCCTTTGGCATTCAGCGTAGCTGATGAAGATCCGCCGTTTCCATTGATCGGTTTATCCCCTTCCTTGATGTAGGATAGTGCATCATTAGACGAAAACACTGTCGTTGCGCCTAGTATTATTGCTATTAGTTGTTTTTTCATAATATTAATTTCGAATTATGAATTAAAAATCAAATTTAACTCCCAAACGAATCGTTCTCGGTGAACTAATGTTGTATGGGTTTTGAACCTTCATGAGGTAATAATCTCTGAAAGACTGCTCGTCCAATTGGTTTTGAATCGACGTTTGACTTGCAGCAGCAGCTAGGAAGCCATCATCATCCCAGTTACCTGTTGCTCGGTATACATTCAAGATGTTGAACTGATTCAATAGGTTGGTTACACGAACGTACACATTTAAGAATGTTGCTCTTTTCTTTCCTTCTTTTCCAAATTCTACATCGAAGGTTCTATCGAGTTGCAAGTCCAACCTATAAGACCAAGGCAAACGTGAACCGTTTGTCGTACCTGATAATCCTGCATTTTGAGGACTAAACTGTCCTTGATTGGTAATGAATGTTTGAGCAGAATATGGTGACCCTGAATAGATGTTAGAAACAAGGTTCAAACCTGTGTTTTCCAACAGCGCAAAATTATCTCCAATAACTGGTCCATTGTAGTCCTTCCCTGCACCGTATCTGTAATCGAGTGTAATTGCAAAAGCATGACGTTGATCAAATGAGTATGGGAATATTGCTCTTAGATTTGGCAACCCAGCAGCAATCAAACCTGCTGCGGACGTTGCATCTGAACCTGTACCATCAGCAAACTGCAACGTGTAGTTAGCTGTCATTCTGATGTTCCCTGTTCTTCGCAAATCGTAAGCAATGGTAACCCCTTTCACAGTACCGAAATCTCTGTTACCAAACGTACTATATGTTGCTGGGTATGCAGAGAAGATGTTCATCAACTGAACGTTATTTCTTTGCTCACGGTAAAATGCCGAAATTTTCAAAGATGACGTTCGTGTTAATACCTGCTGGAATCCAATCTCATAGTCTACCGTTGTTTCTGGCTTCAAGTTGGCATTATTAATTGTCGCACTTCGAGATTCAATGAATTGATATTGGAAAGGATCAAAACGGAAGCCCGATGTTGGTCGTTTTGTAAGAATATCATAATGTGCAAAGAACGACGCCTCATCAGAGATAGGGAATGAAAACGCAACTCGAGGCATTACATTTACTTGAGGTTTGTAGTCTTCAAACGCATTTTTAGTTGGTGTAGTTAACGAAGGATCTATCAACCAAGGAGCAATTCCTCCAGGTCCTTCAAGAGTCTTTGGATCCTCTACTTCAATACCATCAGCATTGTACCAAACTGCACCGTTTCTAAATCCATTGATAGCTGTTGGGTTATTTACGTCGTTGACGTAAACAACATAATCGTCACCCATTGCTGTTGGAATATTACCATCTACCCATGATTCAGACGAAGCATTCGCTTCAGCAACGGTTTTTGCTTCGTAGAAAAGATACGGATCTTTTAGCACAGGTTGATTGGCATCAAAGATATCAACTCGGACACCTACATTAAATACAATATCTCTGAATGCAAACTTATCCATTAGATAACCCGCCATGTAAATTGGTTGGAAAGCACCTACGAAACGTTTGTAGTTTCCATTCGCATCAAATTCTGTAAAGTAGTCGGAAATATTCGTTACACCATTTACTTTCTCTCCCGTATGATCATAACCCCAGTAGGAAACAAAAGAGTTTCCACTATTCAACAGTTCATCAGGAGCAAACATATCAAAGCTGTAGATATTCGGATCGTATTGGTCAATGTCTATAAAATCCAATCCATCCGCGCCTCCCGAGATATATCCATTGTCTGTAAGATACTTTCTCAGGTTGTAATCAAAAAATGATTGGTTATCATTATTTTCTTGCCCTCCATAATTACCAGTTCCTGAAGTGTAAGCATACCCTGTGTTTAATCGATCATACGTTACATATGCAAAATCGTTTGAGTCAACAAGGACTGAACTGTTTACATCTAACTCTGTAATATGAAAGTTCGCCAATTGACGAGCTATGGTCCATATACCAATAGGGCCATTACCATTACCTGATGTCGTTGTTCCAGAAGTCCATCCTCTATCCCATCTTTTTTCAAATTCAAACCCTAACGAAATCGAGTGATCTCCGATGTTCGCTGAACCAGAACCAGTTACACGGAATTGATCTCTTTCTGACTTACCAAAGTAGTTGTAAGGCGTTCCTATGTTACTCCAAATAGAATAAACGCTACCAGGAGCATCACCATTCCTCAAGGCATTTCCTTGCTGAATTTGAAATAAGTTCTCATAATTCCCAGTAGGATTATCTGCATAAATATCATAGTACTGCGAGGTAATTGCAGCCAATGCTGAGTTCGTTTGAGAAGGAGTAAAATCGACAACAAGATCTTTAAACCCATCGTGCACGTATCGGTTCATCGCTTGACTAAAAGAATGCGATGGTCTTCTTGTTGTGGTAAATGTACCTACATGCCCGTAATTAAAAATGTTATATTCGTGTTTGGGATCGTATTGCTCTGATTTTGATTTCGAGAAATCCACCATTAACGAGTAAAAAGCACTTGAAATTCTTGAGCTATTGTCTTCAGAATCATTTTGGAAACGCTGAGTGAGACGTCCAAAAACTCTCCAATCCAGCGACTTTGAGGCACCAAAATTTGAAAAATTCAACAGCGACCCTGAATACGAGTACAAACTACCTGTGCTGTAATTCAGAGATCCACCAAAAGACAGATTCACAGACGGTCCTGTATTTACGTCTATTTTCGCTTGAGCAGAAATGTTCGTATTTCTGGCATTCATCCTCCATTTGGTCGTTTCAAAATCATCTGCCCGCAAGAACAATGCATTGTGAAATGTACCACTCCCTGTTGAAGTTGGCCGCAAAGGATTCGCAAGCAGGGTATCTTTCACCGCCTTTTTAATTCGGTAACTTCCTCCTGCCAGTGGACGAGAGTCAAGTCTATCTGTGATATTTGCGGAGAGTAAGAAGCCCAAACGCGGTTTTGTTTTGGCTCCTGTCGAGTCTCTTTGCATCCATAGCGGCCCAGAAAACATTCCTTCCACCAAGTTGTAAGCATATTTATCGAGACCGAATACTTTTCCTGTGTAGTCTTCCGTGTCTAATTCTTCACCAAGCGGATCTTTACCTCCAAAATAAAAACCTGAGGTCACGCCCTCGATACTACCAAAGTATTTCGAAGATGGTCCTCTCGTCGTAACAGAAATAATACCTCCTGTAGCATCACCATAGTTTGCTGGCAAACCACCGGTAATGACCTTCACCTCTTCAATCGCTGATTTTGGAAGACTGGCAGAACCACGCACTTTAATACCATCAATATAAAAGTAAGTTCCATCTGAGCGCGAACCACGAACACTAATACTACCACTACCCTCTTGGGCATTCACACCTCCGACAGTTCCTGCAACACCTGCAGCGGACCGAACTGGAAGTCGAGCGATATCTTCACGTGTTATCGTTGCACCAGAAGCACCACCATCTTTGTCAATAAGTGGTACCTTATATGCCACAACCTTAACTTCTGTAATTTCTTGTACATCCTTTGCAATGCCCAATTGAAGTTTGTCCAGGAACGTAATCTGGTCTGAACTAATAATCACCCCCTCGGTTAAAACTGGACGGTATCCCTCATTCGCATTACTTACCTCTACGTCATATGATCCTGGAGAAATCGAGTTAATTTGGAATTTTCCATCCTCATCAGAGTAGGCTCCACCTTTTACTGAACCATTTAGCATGATCTTAATTTTACAATTTGAGATCGGCTCTTTGGTGTCAGCATTGGTGACAGTACCTTTTAAGGTACCTAAACCCGACTGAGAAAACCCGTAAGACATTGTAAGCAAGAAACTTACTATAATTAAGTTAAGTTTTCGTAACATAAGTAAAGTTTATTTTTATTAAACTATTTGCTATAATAAAGCTTGTAAATATAGCAAAAATAAGGCTGAAATTTTCATTTGTTAAAAAAATTTAAAGCGACTATTTCACCTATCACTAACAAATATATAAAGTCAAGATCATCCAAGTTACATGTTATCAACCGTATAGAAAATCGATCTGTGTACTTCGATATTTTTTTAATCTATTTTTTGTTCCTTTGTTCGACATTTAGTTTATGAAAATTAAAACACGCTGTATACGCAACAATGGTAGTGAAATTCACTTATTAATGTATGGTGAGTTCAACCCGTCGAATTACCTTTCCAAATTAACCTCAATAGAAATTGAAAAACTAAAAACCTTCGGAAGTATAACACGCAAAAGGGAGTTTGTTGCTGTGCGCATTTTGCGGGATTCCTTGTTTGGTTTAGAACCAATTCTCTACAATTCACTTGGCGCGCCTTACATCAACAAAAAAGGATTTGTTTCCATCAGCCATTCAAAAAATATGGTTGGATTTGCATTTAATAGTGAGCACCCAATCGGGCTTGATCTGGAATACCCGCAGGAAAAAATCCATAAAATTCAATCGAAATTTATTTCAGATACAGAAAGACAATTATTCGATACAAACGATAGAAAAGTATTGACTCAATTGTGGTCCGCCAAAGAGGCGATGTACAAACTTGCAGGTAGAAAAAAAATTATTTTTAATTCAGAACTTCTTCTTGCCCCCTCATCTGAGAACAAACTTAGAGGAACAATCATCAACCTCGATCATCAACTTAAAGTTAATTTGGATATATTTGAATTCGAAAAGACCATTATTACCATAAACTCTAAACCTGTTGAACGAATCGAATCAAATTCTCAATCAAATTAGTTCAAGAAAAGGACAAATTGCCATTTTGATAGATCCAGAAAAATGTGCAAATCATCAAAATTTACTCGAACTTCTCAAAAAAGCATTCTTTGCAAATGTCGACTATTTATTTGTTGGCGGCAGTACAGTAACAAGAGAACAATTTTCAACTTGTGTTGAATTCATTAATAAAAATTCAAAAATACCGCTTGTCATTTTTCCTGGAGCATCCCATCAAATTTCAGATCAAGCTGATGCACTTTTGTACCTGAGTTTAATTTCAGGAAGAAATCCAGATTTCTTGATTGGTCACCATGTAAATTCAGCAAGTGAAGTGTTTTCCATGAAAATTGAAACCATACCCAGTGGATATATTTTAATTGATGGAGGCACAAATTCTTCCGTTGCTTATGTGAGTCAAACAACACCAATTCCTGGCAATAAAATGAGTATCATTCAGAACACTGCAAAGGCTGGTATCCTTAAGGGAAATCGTTTGCTCTATTTTGATGCAGGAAGTGGTGCAAAAAACCATGTCCCAGTTGATGTAGTGAAAAAAGCGGATACATGAAATGTGCCAATAATTGTTGGTGGTGGAATCCGTAACATAGAGCAATTGGAGAGAATGCGAAATGCTGGTGCAAACGTTATCGTCATAGGAAATAAAATTGAGGAGGACATCAACTTTTTACTGGAAATAAAATCATTCATCGAATTGAGTCCATTAAATTGCGAGCCAGTAGTGAACAGTTGACTTCAACTATTCGAATGTAGCTTTCAAAGACATATCAAGACTTTCAAAACTGTGCGTCAAGGCACCAACTGAGATAAAATCTACACCCGTCTCTGCATAAGCGCGAATGGTCTGCTCTGTTATACCACCGGATGCTTCTGTCTCAATCGATTTTGGGATACTTGGCAAAACATCAAGTATTTCTTGTGGAGTAAAATTATCAAGCATAATACGATCGACATTTCCGGTTGACAAAACTTCATCAAGCTCTCTCTTATTTCGCACCTCAACCTCTATTTTCAGTGCTTTGTTGTGTTTTTTAATATATGCGTTCGCTTTTTGAATTGCGGCATTGACTCCTCCGGCATAATCAATGTGATTGTCTTTCAGCATAATCATATCATACAGAGCAAAGCGGTGGTTGTATGCTCCTCCTATTCGGACAGCCCACTTTTCAATATATCGAATGCCCGGTGTAGTTTTACGCGTATCCAACAATTTTGCATTGGTACCATCAATCAGTTCAACTATTGCTGCAGTTTTAGTAGCAATTCCGCTCATCCTCTGTAAAAAATTTAAAACAAGTCGTTCAGTACTCAAGATAGATCTTGATCGACCTGAAATCACAAAAGCAATGTCTCCAGATCGAACAAAATCTCCATCCTTTTTGTAAAAATGCATATCCAACTCAGGATCAAATTTTTTGAAGATGCGCTCTGCCAATTCCATCCCGGCAATAATTCCATTCTGCTTTACAATTAGCTTCGCTTTACCAATGGCATTTTCCGGAACACAAGAAAGTGAAGAATGATCACCATCCCCAATATCTTCTCGCAGTGCATTTTCAATAATTTCATCAATCATATTCCAAAAATAGTGTATTTGAATGTTTATTTTCGTCGTATGAGAATAAAAGTTGTGTGTATTGGGAAAACGGGAAAATCTTTCTTGACGGAAGGGGAAAATGAATATTTAAAGCGCCTTAGACATTATGCTCCAGTTGAAAAAATAGAACTCGCCGATATCAAAAATGCTAAAAAACTGTCTACGGATCAAATTAAGAAAGAAGAGGGAAAACTCCTTTTATCCAAAATATCAAACAGTGATCAAGTGCAACTATTGGACGAGAAAGGTGCATCCTTTCGATCAATTGATTTTGCTCGATTTCTCCAAAAGCAATTTAACCAAGGCGACAAAACATTGGTCTTTCTCATCGGAGGCGCATATGGTTTTTCAGATGACGTTTATAACCGAGCAAATGGAAAAATAAGCCTCTCAGAAATGACATTTTCGCACCAAATGATTCGAATGTTATTTCTTGAACAACTCTATCGTGCAATGACAATATTAAAGGGGGAACCATATCATCATGAATAATTAGAGGAATTATTGTAAATTTGGAGTCAACTAAACTCACAAATTGAACAGCGAATATCTTTCTTTGTTAGACGTAATCTCAACTTTTATATGGTTAACAACACTTATGTCAATTGCTATAATCAAGCGGAAGTCAAATTAAGAACAGAAATTGGTCAGAAAGGCTAAAAAACAGTTGAGCATAAATATTCAGTTAAAGCCAATAAACAGAAATATATTTCACTTTTCAAATGAAACTACTTTTTGCTACTTCCAATCAAAACAAAGCAATTGAAATTGCTGAATTGCTTCCGAGTAATTTTAAAATACTCACGTTAAAAGATATCAATCATTTTGAAGACGTTCCCGAAACGTCAGATACAATTCAAGGCAATGCTTGCCAAAAAGCGAATTTTATCAAGGACAAGTACGCCTTAGATTGCTTTGCTGATGATACTGGTTTGGAAGTGCTGTCACTCGATGGTGATCCTGGTGTTCGATCTGCACGTTATGCCGGAGAACACAGAAGCGATTCGGACAATATACAACTACTGCAAGAACGACTGCATGGAAAAAAAGACCGAACAGCTCAATTTAGAACTGTAATCTGCTTAGCACTTGGAGGCATTCAATTGGTTTTTGAAGGAACCGTAAAAGGGCGGATTTTAGAGGAACCACGTGGTCATTACGGCTTCGGATACGATCCGATTTTTGAACCTGAAAATTGTGGGAAATCATTCGCTGAAATGACGATAGAAGAGAAAAATTTTTTTAGCCATCGTGCAAGAGCATTTACCAAAATGATCGAATATCTTATTTCAACAAATGTTTCTGTAGATTAAAGTTGATTTTTTTTGCCTCAAAGGGTACATTTGTCACCACTTTAGACTCAAAAGTGAGTTCGAATCAAATTATCAGGTAAATAAAATCCATTATGGCAAAGATCATTTATACGAAAACGGACGAAGCACCAGCTTTAGCTACGTATTCATTCCTCCCTATTGTTCAAGCTTTCGCTTCGACCTCAGGTATTGAAATCGAAACAAGAGATATCTCTCTAGCGGGAAGAATCATTTCAAGTTTTCCCGATTACTTAAATGATGATCAAAAAACGAGTGATGCCCTGAAAGAATTAGGAATATTGGCAAAAACACCAGAAGCCAATATCATTAAACTACCAAACATTAGCGCTTCAATTCCACAACTAAAAGCTGCGATTAAAGAGTTACAATTAAGTGGTTATGGTCTTCCAGAATATCCCGAGGAGCCGAAAAATGAAATCGAACAAGAAATAAAATCACGCTACGATAAAATAAAAGGGTCTGCCGTAAATCCAGTTTTGCGTGAAGGAAATTCTGACCGAAGAGCTCCAAAAGCAGTTAAAGAATATGCTAAAAACAACCCACACTCGATGGGAAAATGGGAAACAAACTCACAATCACATGTTTCTCATATGAACTCTGGTGATTTCAGATCGAACGAAAAATCGGTCACAATAGCCTCAGCAACAACTGCAAAAATTGTATTCAAAACAGCTGATAGAGAAACAAAAATATTGAAAGATTCGATTGACTTATTGGACGGAGAGATTATCGATGGTACATTCATGAGTAAATCTGCTCTTATCCATTTTCTAAAAGCAGAAATTGCAGAAGCAAAATCGAATGATTTACTTTTCTCTTTGCACATGAAAGCAACAATGATGAAGGTCTCAGATCCTGTAATCTTTGGTTATGCAGTTCGTGTCTTTTTTGAGAATGTATTCACAAAACATAATGCAGTTCTTGAAGAACTTGGCGTTGATGTGAACAATGGATTTGGAGACTTATTAACCAAGATTGAATCACTTCCTTCTGATTTGAGAGCGAGGATTGAATCTGATATCGAAGATGCCTACAAGAATGGGCCAGACTTGGCTATGGTAAACTCAGACAAAGGGATAACCAATCTTCATGTACCTAGCGATGTAATCATAGATGCCTCAATGCCTGCAATGATCCGCACGTCTGGACAAATGTGGAACGCTGACGGAAAGCAACAAGACACAAAAGCTGTTATTCCTGATAGCAGTTATGCACCTTTGTACGATGCAACAATAGAATTTTGTAAAAAACATGGAGCTTTTGATCCGAAAACAATGGGAACAGTTCCTAATGTTGGTCTTATGGCGCAAAAAGCTGAAGAATATGGGTCACATGACAAAACATTTGTCTTGGATCAATCGGGAACGATTCAAGTTGTAGACGGTGATGGAAATGTTCTGATCGAGCACATCGTTGAATCTGGAGACATTTGGAGAATGTGCCAAGTCAAAGATGCACCGATTCAGGACTGGGTTAAACTGGCAGTAAATCGAGCAAAAGCGACAGGATGGCCAGCGGTATTTTGGTTAAGTGAAGACAGAGCGCATGATTCGGAACTAATCAAAAAAGTAAATACATATCTAGAAGCGTACGAAACAGAAGGACTAGATATTCAAATACGTTCTCTAAAAGATGCGACGACATTTACCTTGGAGCGATTGAGAAAAGGAGAAAATACAATCTCAGTTACAGGAAACGTATTACGTGATTATTTGACCGACCTATTCCCTATTTTAGAAGTTGGAACATCGGCAAAAATGTTATCTATTGTGCCACTAATGAACGGGGGAGGCTTATTTGAAACGGGGGCTGGTGGTTCTGCGCCGAAGCATGTACAGCAGTTCAATGAAGAAAATCACCTCCGTTGGGATTCTTTAGGAGAATTTCTCGCTTTGGCTGTTTCTTTGGAACATCTTGGTACAAACTACAACAATCCAAAGGCACTTATCTTGTCAAAAACACTTGACCGAGCCACTACAAAATTCCTTATGAAGGACAAATCACCATCTCGGAAAGTTGGAGAACTAGATAACCGAGGAAGTCACTTTTATTTAGCTACCTATTGGGCAGAGGCTCTAGCCGAGCAAGATGAAGATACTGCACTTAAAAATGTATTTCTGGACATGTCAGAAGAGATGAAATCTAAAGAGGCTGCGATCATAAATGAATTGAATGCCGTTCAAGGTGAAGAAATGAACCTCAATGGCTACTATTTCCCTGATACCGAAAAAGCATCTGCTGCTATGCGTCCAAGTACTACGCTCAATGCAATATTGAAAACAATAGGAAAGTAAATGAGAACTTCCTATCCCTTTTTCATGATGTATGTCTAGTCAAGGGTGCATGTTGTAGTCAATGATCCAACCGTTAAAGAACCGCTGCCGCAAACTGACTTTGCGTTTTTTTTAGTAGTGTTTTTAATCGTCGTTTTTGTGACCGAAGGAATGTCGCCAGGCTGACCATTAGTTACTGAACAGGTGCATGTGTAATCCTTCTTACATGAGGACAATGCAACAATAGTTAAAAGTACAAATGCACTTCCAAAAAATACTTTTTTCATGATTTTAGTTTTAGTTGTTTCAGTGCCAAATTTAAGATAATACGCTCAATTGATACTACGAAGTTCTACGTACTTTTTTCAAGTAAGAGTAGCAATACGACGAAGTTAAATATATTCAACCAAACAACACCACGAATTTCTGCGTAGTCAAAACAACTAACTATAAATCAACTGATTAAACCTGTTTTAAGTATAAGAAAGAGAACTGAAAACCGTGAATAACAGATACAATCCAAGCTTGAGCAGATCACAATTCATGCTCTATGTCATCTTTTGCTCGTGTGCCAAATTGATCGTTGCTCCAAACACGCATAGAGGTGCTATCAGAAAAAACAAAAGTTGGAAATTGTGCATTTGAAAGGGTAACAATTGCTTTTAAATCCTTTACCATTTTCACATTTACGCCCTTTCCGACCTTCTTTTTATAAAACTCCAAATCCCCAGTATTTGATGTGCAAACAAGAACATCAATTTCAGTATTCTTATTGACCCGAGATTTAATTATTTCTAGATCATCAAGTCGCGCCTCACAAAAACTACAGTATGGAATGGTAAGAATCGTAAACCTACCTGGAGTTATATCGATACTCGCCTTCGATAATTTTTCCAATCTATATCCATTTGCAAAATCTCCACTATAAATCGGATTGAAGATAAAGTAAATGAGCACAGGAAGCAGCACAAGAGCGAAAGATAAGACACGTATCCATTTTACTTGAGTGCTCTTTTGTACCACAAAAAAAAGAGCAAATCCTACAATAACAAAAATAACGAAAGGCAGAACCTTACTCAAGGTCCATGAAAGCTCAAGATCTAAAAAAAAACTTTCCATAAAACAAAGAGATGAAATATAATTGTATTTGTAACTTCACCTTTCTGAAATTAATGAAAAATTAATATATCAGGCACAGAGAAATGGTCAAAAAGCTTGTGTTTTTCTTGGTTCTTGCAGCTGCATTGTACAGCTGTAAAAGTGTTCAGCCTGCAGCGCCGGATATTGAAATAAGTTCGATAACGCAATTAGAAAAACCCCTTTCAACCATAAATATTCCCGTTAAATTGGGCTTAAAATCATACTTCAAAAAAATAAATCAAATTGTTCCTTCTACATTCAAAGACAGTAAGCAGCAATGTGAAGGAGTGAGTTATACCTATTACGTAAAAAGAAAACCAATTGAATTTTCGGGAATTGGAGACCGGATCGTATTCGGTGCTGAAGGAAGCTATTGGGTCAAACTAAAGTACTGCCCCAAATGCTCCCACCTCATTAGTAGCTCTGGAAATTGTATAATCCCACGCATCAAAACCTCATGCGGTATTGGTAATGAATCGATGCGAAAAATTCGAATTAGTTACAGCAGTTCTATCGGTATCTCTGAAAATTACAGTTTGAAGTCAACAACCACGCTCAACGAGGTTTCGACGCTCAATCCGTGCACGATTACTGTATTTAATTTTGATGCTACATCAAAGCTGAAAAAAGAAATTAAAAAATCGCTGAATAACGCAACAAAAGATATCGATACAGAAATATCCAAAGTTAATTTTCACTCACAAATGAAGCAGGTATGGTCAATGCTTTGGCAACCAATCCCACTCAATGGCTATGGATATTTGTATCTGAAGCCGAAAAATACTGCGGCTAATCGCATTCTGTTTAAAGAGGATACGGCGCAATTCAATATTTCACTTAGTGCCTATCCAAGTGTGTCCACTGACCGTTTAGAGATTGAACCAAAAGCACTACCTCAACTATTGCCATCTGCCAAAAGTGATGGTTTCAAAATTTATGTGGATGTGACCGCAGGATACGACTCGTTGAGCTCAATGCTCACCCAAGAATTGAAAGGAATGAAATTGGATTTAAAAGGCCGTAAATTTATCTTCGGAGACCTTAAAATCTACGGTGCAGCAAATCAAAGGTTGACCATTAAAGTAAATTTTACAGGCAAAGCAACGGGCTCCATTTTTTTGGTAGGAACTCCAATATTTGACTCCGAACAGCAATACATCTCATTTCCTGATTTGGAATATGATCTCAAAACAAAAAATGTACTGCTAAAATCTACCAAATGGTTATTCGATAAAAAGATCACTGACCTACTGCGGCAATCAGCCACTTTTGATTTGAAACCAAAATTGAATCATCTTGCAAAGGAAATGAACAATGGGTTAAACCAACAGATTGGGGCAGGTATTACAATGTCGGGTAAAGTCGATACAATCAAAATTGATTTGATTCATCCGCAGCAAAACGACTTATTTTTACGCCTGCAAACAGAAGGAATGCTCAACGTTAAACTGTAGTTAACGATTGACCATATGATTTGCCAATTTCGGAAAACAATTGTAAAGTTCCTCTGCAAGCCGTTTGTCCTCCAATACTTCGTAAATTGATTCTCGCATCAGATTGAGCCATTCATCACGCGAATCTGAATCAATCCGATGAGGAAGGTGCCTCATCCGCATTTTTGGGTGTCCATAATTTGCCGAATACAACTGAGGTCCTCCCAAAAATTGAGTCAAAAACTGATATTGCTTCTCACGCACCAGCGCCTGATCCGTTTTGAATAAATGTCCTATCTTTTCATTAGCGAACACCAAGTCATAAAAACCATCAATAATAGCTTTGAGATTTTCCGGACCTATTTTTGAATACAGTGTTTGCACAGAAAAGTTAAACTATAAGAACTCAGCTCATAAGAGAACGAAGTAGGTTTTAGATTGTCATAATATCTTTTTCTTTGTCAGCCAGCATCGTATCGATTCTCGCTGCAAAGCTATTGGTAAGATTCTGAATCTCGCTCTCTGCATCTTTTTGCATATCTTCAGACAATCCGTCATCTTTCAACGATTTCACCATGTCCATTGCATCTTTTCTATTATTTCGTGTCGCCACTTTGGCATTTTCAGCCTCTGCTTTTGCTTTTTTCGCGAGCTCTTTTCGACGTTCCTCCGTGAGCGCTGGGACATTAATTAAAACAGATTCACCATTACTTTGAGGAGCAAATCCTAAATTGGCATTGATAATGGCTTTCATTAAGTCATCAAGAATGGACTTTTCGAATGGCTGAACAGTGATTGTTCTCGCATCCATAGTGTTGACGTTCGCTACCTGATTAAGTGGTGTAGGAGATCCATAATATTCAACCATTACACCCTGTAACATTGCTGGACTTGCCTTTCCGGCTCTAATTTTCCGCAAAGCAACTTCGTAATGCTCAATTGATTTATTGTTCGAGTCCTTAAGCTCATCGTAAATCATGTTTAAATCCTCAACCATCCTTATCTGTTTATTAATTTCTAACTAACGTACCTATTTGTTCACCTGATACGACTTTTTTCAACGTGCCTGGTGTATCCATATCGAACACAATAATTGGCAAGTCATTCTCTTTACAGAGCGTAAATGCCGTCATATCCATTACTTTTAAGCCCTTTCCGTAGACATCATCAAATGAGATCTCATCAAATTTTCTAGCTTCTGGATTCTTTTCTGGATCTTCAGAATATATACCATCTACACGTGTTCCTTTTAAAATGACCTCTGCATTGATTTCAATTGCTCTTAATGAAGCTGCCGAGTCAGTAGTGAAATATGGATTTCCTGTACCTGCTCCGAAGATAACAACACGCCCTTTTTCGAGATGGCGCACAGCTTTTCTTCTGACAAAAGGTTCTGATATTTCTTTCATTTCTATAGCCGATTGAAGTCGTGTCTGAACTCCTTTAGATTCGAGAGCAGCTTGTAAGGCCATAGAATTAATCATGGTCGCTAACATTCCCATATAATCTCCGTGAGTTCGATCCATACCTCCTTGTTCGGCTTGAACCCCTCTAAAAATATTTCCGCCACCGATAACGATTGCTACTTGAACACCTCCATCCTGAATTTCTTTAATCTGACTGGCATAACTCGCCAATCTATCATTATCAATTCCGAATGCCTTGTCACCCATCAAAGACTCTCCACTTAATTTAAGGAGTATTCGTGTATACTTCATTTTTAGATTTTTGAGACCGAGCAAATATACAATGCAGGATTCGAAGATTCAAGGAATAGTAACTTTGTTTCCTCTGGAAGGAATGAAAGTCCACTACATATTTTACAATTAAAACCGGATAAAATCGAGCAACTCATTGAGGTATATCTCATACCCCATGGTAGAAGGAACCTCAGAATGTTCAGCACCATCGACACGAATGGCCTGCTTATAATTACCAGTATGGTTGCTGTAGATCAATTCGCCATTATCTATTGAGATATATGTATCCGACTTTCCATGAAGCCAAAGTAGCTCTGCGTCTACGCTTCTTATCTTTTCAACAGACTCAAACTCTAAAGTCGTTACGAAGTCTGAATATACATTAATACCTGTTGAATTATCGACAAGATATTGAACAGAGGCAATCGGCGCCTCTATAATCAATTTTGAGGGCTTAAAATCTTCTCTGTAAGCCGCTTTATCAATCAGCGGTATGGCTCCTAAGCTGTAACCATAAAAAATCGTTTTATCAGGGTTTGCTCCGTGTGACTTTAACCAATCAATTGCTGCATCACTGTCCTCATAAAGACCTCTTTCGGTAGATGAGCCTTCAGACATGCCATATCCTCGAAAATCATACATGAATATTCCATAATTGTACTTGCCCCCGACATTTGCTAGAAGCGAGGCACGTGAAAAATAATTGTCCATGTGCAGAGATTGACCGTGCGCATACAGAACAATTGTATCTGTAGCTATTTGAGCTGTATCGCCAATATACAATCCATAAATCTTGAAGGATTCTCCTGTTTCCTGATCCAATGAATTCATTTCAATCAAGGTATAATTCGAAGCATCAGCGAGCATACTATCTGGAACAATTAATTCTCCCTCATAGTTCTCGAATTCGTAATAATCTAACGATTGTGAAGGAAAAGCCAAACTATCTAAGGTGACTTCTTTACAGCTCGAGAGCAATAATACAGAGAACGTTACTAATGTAAAATATTTCATCGATGTCACTTTTTGGAAAGAATTTTTCTGAATCCAATGTAAATTCCTGTCCCCCCACGTCGCCCAGTAATACCAGTGTAAGGAACAAATGGCGTTTCGCTATTCATGTATGGCGCAATGATTTTAATCTCGGTGAAGAACTCCCAAGAACGTTCTTTACCCTTCAATGTATGTCCTAACATAGGACTGAAAAGTGTGTATCCAATGCGTTCTGAATTGGGATTCGTTATGCCTTCAAAATCAAACATAAAGTTTCCTCCTAAATAAATATAGTTCCGTCGTTTGCCATAATTCCAAAAAAAGTTAAAGTCAAGAATTGGCCAAACCTTTGTTTTTCGATCGTTGAAATCAACAATCAAATTGATCGAAGGACTAACACTTCCACGGATATCGATTTTCTTTGTATCAAATACCTGATAAGTTGCACCTGCGTCTAATTGTAAATTTCCGAACAAAGCAGATGTAGCATGAATTCCACCATGTAGAGTTAGGTCATCTCGGAGCCCATACCCCAATTCAATTTGAGATAAAGGAACAGGAATAGGAACTCCTGCATAATCGATTAAGGGACCTCCAAATGACCCTCCCAACGAGAACTCATCTTCTGCAAGTGGTTCTACAAAGCGAGTTGGACCGCAAGAGGCTAAAACGAGTAAACCAAAAACAGCACCAAAAGTAATTCGTTTTTTCATAAGTGGAATTTAGCAAAAAGCCCTGACTCGATATGAGCCAGGGCTTGATAGTAACAACGCTTGACTATGACAAAGCCAAGCGTTTGAAGTTCGTAACAGTCAATCCAGATTCAGATGAATCAAGGAATTGCTGAACCGTTTGTTTGTTGTCTCGAACATTTGGCTGACTCAACAAAGTGTTTTCTTTGAAAAATTTACCCAAACGCCCCTGTGCAATTTTTTCTGCCATTTCAGCGGGCTTTCCTTCTTGAATTGCAAGATCTTTACCTACTTCAAGTTCTCGAGCAATTGTTGCTTCATCAATTCCTTCTTTATTCAGTGCAATTGGATTCATCGCCGCAACTTGCATAGCTACTTGCTTACCAGCATCATTTGCAGCATCTGATGAAGAATTCATACCAACTAATGTAGCCAATTGATTTCCCGGGTGGTTGTAGCCAACCACACAATCAGAGTCAATTTTCTCATATCCGGAGATAACCAATTTCTCACCAATCACACCAATTTGTTCTGTGATTTTCTCAGAAACTGATAATTTCTCATCGTAAGATAAATTCATCAATTCGTCTGTATTCGAAGGCTTGTTCGTCAATGCAATATTCACAATTGACTTAACAAAATCCTGGAAGTCAGAGTTCTTAGCAACAAAGTCTGTTTCGCAGCTCAAAGCCAAGACGATACCTGATTTTCCATCTTCCGAAGTCTCAGCAAAAATCAAACCTTCTTTTGTTTCATTATCGCCGCGTTTTGCCGCAACTTTTTGACCTTTCTTACGAAGCACGTCTACGGCAGCTTCAAAATCACCATCTGTTTCAACAAGGGCTTTCTTACAGTCCATCATTCCTGCACCCGTTTGTTTTCTTAATTTATTTACATCTGCAGCTGTAATTGCCATGGATATAATTTTTTAAATATTAATATTAATTTCTAACTTTCTCTAAGGATTTTATCAATTAGGCCTCCTTTTCATCTGTTTTGACAGCCTCTACTTCAGCAGTTTCCTTCTTCGGAGTCTCTTTTGTTTCCTCTGTGTCTGCTGCCTCGGCTTTCTTTGCCTTCGGTGCGGCTTTTTTCTTCTTCGGTGCTTCTTTCACCTCAGCTTTTGGAGCTTCCTCCTTCACTTCAACTTTTGTTGCTTCTTTAGTTTCGGCTTTTGGAGCTTCCTCCTTCACTTCAACTTTTGCTGCTTCTTTAGTTTCGGCTATTGGAGCATCTTCCTTCAATTCAACTTTTGCTGCTGCTTCTTTTTTCGAAGCATCTTTCGCAGAAGCGTCTTTCGCATTTTTGCGTTCAGTCAACCCCTCTTTTATTGCATCGCAGAGGTAATCCATTACGAGTGTAATTGATTTGGTCGCATCATCATTCGAAGGGATTGGGAAATCAACCAACTTGGGGTTTGAATTCGTATCTACCATCGCAAATGTTGGAATGTTTAGACGCTTCGCCTCATTTAGTGCAATATGCTCCTTCAAGATATCAACGATAAAAATAGCTGCTGGTTGACGTGTCATATCAGCAATTGAGCCGAAGTTCTTTTCTAATTTTTCTCGCTGACGTGTTTTGAATAAGCGCTCGCGCTTGTTTAACGTTTCCCATGTCCCGTCCGTCTTCATCTTGTCGATAGAGGTCATTTTACGAATCGACTTACGTGTTGTGGCGAAATTTGTTAGCATTCCTCCGGACCAACGTTCAGTTACGAAAGGCATATTGATTTCAGCAACTTTTTCTGCAATGATATTTTTTGCTTGTTTTTTAGTCGCAACAAAAAGAATTTTTTTCCCTGATTTAGCAATTTGTTTTAGCGCAGCCGCCGAATGATCTAAGTGGGCAATTGTCTTATTTAGGTCAATAATATGGATACCTTTTTTCTCCTCAAAGATATACGGCGCCATTGCTGGGTTCCATTTTCTTTTTAAGTGTCCAAAATGAACACCTGCTTCTAATAAATCTTCAAATTTAATTTTTGACATTTTTTCTTTTTTTAATTGTTTACGTTCTTTAGTAATCAACCTAAGAGGGATCGATTGGAACAACCGACAGTGCTCAAGGGCTTAGATACTAAACAATCGTCAAAACGTTTCGGACGAACCGAAACAATACTATTAACGTTTCGAGAATTGGAATTTCTTACGCGCCTTTGGTTGTCCTGGCTTCTTACGTTCCACCATTCTCGGGTCACGTGTCATCAATCCTTCTTCTTTCAACAATGTTTTGTTTTCCTCATTCAATTCAACCAATGCTCTTGAGATTCCCAGACGGATCGCCTCAACTTGACCATTGATTCCTCCTCCTGAAACATTCACCTTAACATCAAACTGTCCAACAGTGTCTGTTAATTCGAATGGTTGGTGAATTTTTGATTGAAGAACAGAAACAGGGAAAAATTCCGTGTAATCTCTTTTATTTACAGTCACTTTTCCTTTACCTTTAGTAAGGTAAACTCTGGCAACAGATGTTTTTCTTCTTCCTAATGTATTAATTACTTCCATGCTCTTACTTGAATGTATCTAGATTAAGTACTTCGGGCTTTTGAGCTTCTTGATTGTGCTCTCCTCCTTTGTATACTTTCAGATTGGTAAATAATTGACGTCCAAGCTTGTTTTTCGGAAGCATTCCTTTAACAGCTTTTTCGATTAATCTTTCAGGATGCTTTGCAAGCATTTGTTCTGCAGTCGTCGAGCGCTGTCCACCTGGATAACCAGTATAACGGATGTACTCTTTGTCTACAAGCTTGGTACCTGAAAATGCTACTTTCTCTGCATTCACAACAATTACGTTGTCACCACAGTCAGCATGAGGCGTGAAGTTTGGTTTGTGTTTACCACGAATCACCTTCGCCACCTTGCTTGCTAAACGACCCAATGGTTGGCCTTCAGCGTCCACTACAAACCACTTTTTATCAGCGGTTTCTTTGTTAGCGGAAACGGTTTTGTAACTTAATGTATCCACAATATTTTATTTTTATAATAAGACAATTCCCCTAAATTGGGGCTGCAAAGATATGATTTCTAGGATTATTAACAAACCTTTAGGGAAAAAGATTGCGGTTTATTTTACTTTGAAAATCTTCTCTGGTCAAGAAAATAATTTCCACCAAAATAAGTTCGGTATTCAAACACTATAATTTTAAAAAAACACTACTTCTTTTTGAATGCATTGATTGAATCCACGGTAAAATCAGACAAAACCAATTTACCACTCAGCTCAGCACGTTTCTCAAGAAGAACATCCCAATCCTCAGTTCCTTTCCAGAAAGCTCCCTTCAGAAGGCTCATTGCTTCAGGATTCGATTTTGATAGCTGAAGTGCCAACTTTTCAATGGCCATATCCATTTCTTCCGCCGAATCATAAACCTCTGTGTAAAGCCCCTTGTCTCTTGCCCACCCTGCTGATCTCCATTCCGTGGCGTTAATCGCCAACTCACTCATGGCGGACATTCCTATTTTACGCTGAACTACAGGTCCTACAACAAATGGACCGATTCCGACTGCCAATTCTGACAATTTAACATCTGCGTACTTCGTAGCAAAACAATAGTCAACAGCAGAGGCCACTCCGACACCACCTCCAACAGCTTTTCCCTGGACTCGACCAATGATTAATTTTGGACATTTTCTACATGCGTTGATGACATTGGCAAATCCAGAAAAGAATTGCTTTCCCGTAGAAAAATCTTGAATCGATATCAACTCATCAAAGCTGGCTCCGGCACAGAATACGCGATCGCCTGCAGATTTAATTACGATTAGCTTTACCTCCTCGTTTTTTCCCATCTCGGTAATGGTTGCAGCAAGTTTCTGTAAAATCTTACCCGGTAAAGAATTACTCAACGGATGACCAAACTCAATTGTTGCAACTCCATTTGTACGAATGGATGCTTCAACATGTCCTTGATGGATAGCGTCAGACATAATACGTGTTCTTATTGTTTTTTATTTACAGGACGACTCCCTTTGGGAGAAGCAATTTTAACATCAATTGCACGTCCATTGATTTCCACGCCATTCAATGCTTCAATTGCGCGAATGGCCTCATCAGTATCAACCATCTCCACATATCCGTAACCGCGAGACCTTTTTGTCTCCCTTTCATAAACTACATGTGCATATTCAACTTTTCCAAAAGACGAAAACGTTGTCATCAAGTCTTCGGAAGTAATACTCCAATCTAGGTTTGCTATAAAAATATTTACCATCTAACTTATTTAAGTGTAAAGCTATCCTTACCAATTAGTTGTCCTTGACAAAATAGCTGAACTTTATAATTTCCTCTTGTTAATTCCTGTCCTCTGACGCTGTAATATACAGTAACATCAATGCGCTGATTCCTGTAATCAATCGATTTCTTGTCAGAGTATGGAACCTTTCCGTTTTCAGTAGTAATTATATTGCTTGATGTATTCTGAAGTGTTTTTCCTGATGGATCAATCACTTGTAAATAAACATTTTTATTTCCTGGATTCGTAAGGGCGTTTTCAGCAATGGTACATTCAGCAGCAATTTGAACAATTCTGCGTGCTTTGTTATCTTCAGATGTGAGTCCTCCAAGTTTTTGTCTCAAGCCAAAGCCCCGAACAGGATAGGCGATTAAACGTTGTCCTTCTTTAATTTTTTCATTGCGCTGATCCGCAAGCGTTTTTGCAGAATCTCTTTCAACCGATGTTCTGTCTAAATACATCGTGGTTTGATCCAAATTGTTTTGGAGGTTTAAATTTAATGTATTCAAGGAATCAATCTCATAAACATAGCCTCGCATAATTTCTCTCAGCTGTTTGTTTTGTTTTCTAGCTTCATAATACGCTGCAGCTGTTCGCTCTCCTTTTCGGACCTTCTCCATAAGCTCAACAATCTGCTTTTGCTGGGCTTCAATCTCCTGACGTTGATCCTCTGTTCCATTCTGCTTCAGTTCCTCATAGTTCGAAAACATAAGCCCCATGTCATTCAAAAGATTATCCGACATATCGCCCAAATGCTCTTCAGCCAAGGCTGTCATTTGTTTGTTTTCCAACTCAGCCTTTTTGCGCTTGTTATTGCAAGAATTTAGAGCAGTGTTTTTCTCCGACCACATGTATGCCATTGCACCCAACATGAGAGTCAAAATTAGAATCACTGCGATAAAAGCACCGTTATTTTTTTTACTGGAAATCGTTTCTTCAGACATACAAATCGTTTATTGAGTAGCGTGTTGCATGCACAATAAAGCACAAATATATAACATAAGATTTAATGTTGTGCTCATAATTTACAGAAGGTTTTAAGCTTCTTCTAGAGAAAAGGTATAGCTTTCCATTATTTGATTTGAAAGCAACTTCTTACATGCCTCATCTACCATATTACTTGCTTCTTCTTGACTTTCTGCTTCTAAAAACAACCGAACATGTCTACCAATACGAACGTCAGCAACAGCATCCAAACCAATATTCTTCATGCTACTTGTTACTGCCTTACCTTGAGGATCGAGCAACGCATCCAATGGCATAACATCAATTTCAGCCTTAAATCTCATTTTTTCTCTTGTTTACTATTAACGATAAAATCAGGTACAAAATTACAATTAATGCAATAGACCATGCCTTGAAAATTAAAATAAATACACTACTTATTAACAAAAAAACAAACCTCACTTCATTCGATTTCCAACCGAATGATTTGAATTTCAATGAAAACAAAGGTACTTCAACAACCATCAATAAACTCATTGCCACTGTGACAAATGACAAAAGTGCAGGATTAAATAATAACTCTATAGTTTCGTTGTATTCAATTTCTGAGTGACACAAAACCAACGGAAACGTCATTAAAAACAAAGTATTTGCAGGAGTAGGAAGACCGAAAAACTGAGTTGTCTGTCGGGCATCAATATTAAATTTTGCCAAGCGGAAAAGCGCAAAAAATGGAACGGAAAGCGCAAAAAATGGAACAGCATAGGTCTCTGTTCCTTGCACTATCCCTTCCAAATACGCAAAGAAATCATAACGAATTACCTCATAATGCCGATCCAACAAATAACCTTCAATATCGGCAGTCATAAGCACAAGCATCACCATTCCTGGCGCCAGACCAAATGTAATCATATCAGCAAGGCTGTCCAATTGCTTGCCTAGGTCACCGTCTTTTTTTAGTTTACGTGCAATAAACCCATCAAAAAAATCAAATATTGCACCCAAAACAATGGCAAAAGGAGCCAGATCAATTCGTCCCATAAAAGCAAAAAGAATTGCAGCAATTCCAGAAATCATATTCGCTGCAGTAAACAAGTTGGCCAAATTGAACATATAATCTACTGAATAATTAATTATACCTTTGTCGTATCTTTAACTCTATCTTTTGTGAAATTTGCAAAGGATATCCCAAAAGAATACAATTTTTTGGAATTAATACTGTTATTGACATATAAAATCTGTAAACAATGAAGCCCTCAAATCTTATCTTTTTTTGTATTGCAATGTTGTTCACGCATGAAATAGCTGCTCAAACCTCTTCTGAAAGCAGCACAACGGTCACACCAAAATATTCAAATGAGTTTCTGTCAATAGGGATTGGAGGCGACGCTCTCGGATTAGGGAACTCAGTCGTTGCGCAAACTGATAATGTAAATTCTGCATACTGGAATCCCGCAGGATTAACCAATGTAGACAAGTGGGCCGAAATTGGACTAATGCATTCCGAGTACTTTGCGGGAATTGCAAAATATGATTATCTAGGAGTGGCACACGCCATTGATGAAAAAAGTACTGCTGCATTTACTGCCATTCGATTTGCTGTCGATGACATTCCGAATACAACGCAACTAATTGATAACAATGGAAATATCGATTACGACAGGATATCAACCTTTACTGCGGCTGACTATGGATTTTTATTCTCTTATGCTCGTGATTTAAAAGTAAAAGGGCTGAGTCTAGGCGGCAGCTTTAAAGTAATCCATCGAAAAATTGGAGATTTCGCAAAAAGCTGGGGGTTTGGCTTAGATGCCGGAGCACAATATAAATCTGAAAACAATTGGAAGTTTGGCATAATGGCTCGTGACGTTTCATCCACCTTTAATGCCTGGATGTTCTCTTTGAACAGTGAAACTCAAGAAGTCTTTCTTAATACTGGGAACGAACTTCCGCAAAACGGACTTGAATTGACACTTCCTCGCTTTATTTTTGCAGGTTACAAAAAATTCAATCTTGGAAAAAAAGGGATTTATGGTGCGGCTGAAATTGATATTGATATTACAACAGATGGTGCAAGAAACACTATTTTTCAGAAACCAAACCAAGACGGCAACTCAACGTTTCTCGCGACAGACCCACATCTTGGTATTGAATTTGGATTCAAAACATTTCTGGCTGTGCGCGGTGGAATTTCAAATGTGCAATATGTCAAACAAACAGACGATTCTCAAAAACTAAACATTCAACCAAATATTGGAATCGGACTCAATATTAAGAACTTTAGTCTCGACTATGCCTTCACCGATATCGGTGATGCCTCAGTCAGTCTTTACTCACATGTAATTTCGTTACGGATAAAATTAAATCCACCAAATCAATTACAGTAACTTTACAATGAAACCCTTACAACTAAACCTAATAATCAACTTACTCTTCCTTCCCTCATCGTTCCAAGCCCAAACTTATGGGAACGAATGGATTGACTATTCTCAGACATATTACCATTTCAATATTTTTAATAATGGAATTTATCAGCTTGACTACGCTACCCTCGACTCTGCAGGGGTCCCCTTAAATACATTTCAAACAGAAAACATACAAATTTTTGGAAAAGAGCGAGAATTACCAATTCATATTGAAGATGGAGGAGATAACAGCATTGATCCAGGAGATTACATCTTATTTTACGCGGAGGGTAACGATGGTTGGCTTGATTCAACAATTTATATCGACTCCAGTACAATAGGAAATCCCGCATACAGCCTTTACAATGACACATTAACTTACTTCTTCACCTGGAATTCAAGCACAAATAACCACAGATATACCGTGGAAACTGATATTAACTTTAGCAACTACAGCTCAATTACAAACTTTATTACCTGTAAAAAAGAAATCTACGCCACCCAAGAATACTATGATGGAACGAAAGATGGTGATGCATCAATCTCATTCTTTACTGCAGGAGAGGGCTGGGGAAGTTCAAAGCAAAACGGAGCTGGAGGAGGCCACACAACAATCCTCAACTTTTCAACACCTTTTCCATATGTGGGGAATGGCGCGCCACTTGCACACTTTAAAGGATTATCTATTTCTGCATCTAATGCCCCTAACGGAGGAGACAATCATTTTAAAAAAGGCTTTGGAAAGATGTACTTGATGCGATAACAAATTACTGACAATAAAAAATCGTATTCAGATTAATAAAATCTGCAACTAAAAATTGCGGTATCATCTACAAGTTCAAGCGGCCCCTTCCATTCATCAAGTTTCGAAAATATAAGGCTATTCATGTCATCCATTCCAAGAGGATAATAGCTTTTCACCAACTGAACAAGGCGTTCTGAACCAAAAAACTCTTCGGATTCGTTCTCAAGTTCAACAACTCCATCCGTGTAAAGAACCATTGTTGTATTCGGACTTAACTGAGTTTCACCAACATTAATAAAGGGAAGTTCTTCTAGCATTCCCAAACCAATTGTTCCTTGGTCCAAGTCGATCACAGTAGTTCCGTTGGTCAAAAAAGGATGGTTGTGCCCCGCATTCACATAATTCATTTTTCGTGTTGTGGCATCATAATGAGCAATGAAAAAAGTAATGAATTTCTCTCCTTTTGCACTGTTCATTACTTTCTTGTTCAATTCTTCAATTAGCGATTGCATATCAAAGCGTTGATATTGAAACAAGGTTCGAAGGGTTGCTTGAAAATTTGCCATCAACATAGCAGCGGAGACTCCTTTTCCGGAAACATCAGCAATACAAATAATATACTCATCATCCCCCAAAGGAATAAAATCATAATAATCACCTCCAACCTCATGACGCGGCTTGTACATAGCTGAGATGTCCATACGAGTATTCGTCGGTAAATCAGATGGAAAAAGCAATTGCTGCATCGCTGAGGCAACCTCGAGTTCTTTTTTCAAACTTTCTTGCCTGATTCCAACTTTTGTCATTCTTTTATTCTCAATGGCTACAACAATAATATTCGCTAAAGTTTGAATGAAACTCATGTAATTTAGAACCTTATTGTTATTTCCATCGCTCTCAGTAGCTTCAATAAGAAGGTATGCGAGAGCCACATCATTGCGAAAAACAGGAATAATTACATCAAAATCATTCAGCAACTTAGACTGTGACGATTCAATGAATGTTATTTCTTGGAAACGCCCCAATTCAGCAACAACATCAATATTCTTTACCTTTCCACGAAATCCAACACGAAGCAAGCAATTCCATTCCTCTTGCTTATTGAACAACACAAACTTATCATAACCAAGCTGTTCCTTAACGATGAACTCAAACAAACGTGTAAGTTCACGGACATCTTTATTCGAATTAATCGCCGTAGTAATATCCAACAAGGAATTGAGCTTAAAATCTTTAAGCTCAATTTGACTGTTTAGACTACGTAAGATCTCTTCTCTCATTTTATAGACTGTCTATTATTTCTGGCAATTTGCGCAACGCGGCAATTTCTCTCCATTTGACTCTGACTTCTCCACATGGACTGCCGAAATAGGTCTTCCCTCCTTCTAAACTTTTAGCAATTCCTGATTGAGCAAGAACAACAGTGCCTTCGCCAATAACAACATCACTTGCGCAACCGACTTGACCCCAAAATGTAACGTTATCTTCAACAGTTACACACCCTGCCAAACCTACATTAGCAGCCATCAAACAATTTTTTCCAATTACAGTATCGTGCCCTATATGTACTTGATTGTCAATCTTAGTTCCCTCACCAATTTCAGTCATTGATGAAACTCCCGCATCAATTGTGCACAGAGCACCGATTTCAGTATTCTTTCTCAAAACGACCGCTCCACAAGAATGCATACGGTCGTATCCAGTGTCTTTCTTCTTATAATAGAATGCGTGGTGACCAATAACAGTGTTCGGTCCGATTACTACACCTTCTTCGACGATACAATTATCACCAATAACTACCCCAGAATAAATCACAGCACCTTTGCCAATCGTAACTCCATGACCAACAAAAACATTGGGATAGATGATTGCAGAGGCGTCTATTTGTGCAGAACTATCAATCATACTTGACTGAGGAATAAACGGTGAAAAATGCCTTGTCAACTTATTAAAGTCATCAAACGGATTCTTTGAAACAATTAAGGCTTTACCTTCAGGACATTCTACTTCTTGATCAATAAGAACAGTAGTCGCTGCACTTTTTAGTGCTTTTTGGTAGTATTTCGGATGATCAACAAAAACCAAATCACCATGCTCTACTTTGTGAATTTCATTGATTCCAGAAACAATGTGGCGAGCATCGCCAACGTATCTACAATCAATAATTTTAGCAATTTCACCAACAGTATGCTCTCGATTCAGTTTCATTTCACGTATTTATATAGTAAAGGTAAGGCTATATGGGGCTCTCAGAAATTAGTTTTATAAAATGTTATCCGCTTTTCAATGTTAATAGCAACATACATAGGTGCTCAGAAAAACAAACCTCAACTTATTACACAAGAGATAAACACCAGGTTATGAGGCAGTTTAAAACTACATTTCGCGAATTACATTTACCTTATTGTTTTGATTATTTTTACATCTAAAATACCAGAGTTCAATTTATGCCAGGGTTTAACTTACATTCAATTAAAATTGATAACCAATCGTATGATTTTGATGGTCTTACAGTCAATAAAACCCATGAATCACAGCGGTTTAATCTATCAGTTCAACACCCAAAAGATTATCCCTTTTATTTCGATGAAAAAGGAAATGTGTATAGCGAAGGGATAATCTATAATGATGAAATTGAAGAAGTAGCAGAAACTATAGCTCAACACATTCACAATGAAGAGTTTGATCAGATTGCTTCGGTATTACTGCCCTTGGATGGTGAGTTTGTTTTTATAATTTCCGAGCCTTCCAAACGAAGGATATATGTTATAAATGATCGTTGGGGAAGGCTACCTGTGTATTATTCAGTAAATAATAGTGGCTACGTCGTCTCTCGAAACATATCATTTATCACCAACAATACGACCACAACATTGAACAAAGAGGAAGTCGCGTGTTCTCTACTCCTCGGGTTAAATCTCGGAGAAAATACTCATTGGAATGAAATAAAACGAATGCCTCCGCATTGTATTTTGGACATTGACCAAAAAACGAATACAATCCAACTACATCGATTTTTTGAAATAAATTCGGTCAGCGGTACAGCACCATTGGAAGACGTTGCAAGCGAAATTACAAATGAACTAACGCAGGCTCTCGATAACCGAATAGCGAAACTTTCTAATCCAAGCCTTTCATTAAGTGGTGGGTTGGACTCGCGTCTTACACTCGCAGTGCTCAAGACACTCAATCAATCAATGCCATTGATTACCTACTTGCGACCAAATGAGAGCCACGACAAAATGGATGTTTTCTCGGCAAAAAAAATAACGTCAGCACTCGATCTTTCGAAAAATCATGAGATCACAACGTTGCCCGAAGCATCATTTGAGGATTCGAAACAGCTTATCCAATTTAAAAAAGGCTTAAATTGTGCATCAATGGGCTATATCCTTCCCTATCATAGGATGCATGAAACACGTGGGATTTCATCCATTACAGATGACGGAGCCGGTAAGTTTTTCCGTGATCTTCACCCATTTCAGAAATTATCATCGATGAAGCAGCTTATCGCATATGTTGTTAAACAGCATGGATCAAGCTCTATTAGAAATAGCGCCGATATATGTGGATTGTCAGAAAAAAAACTGAAATCATATTTGGCCGATCGATTCAATTCGTACCCCGTTGCATCATTCAATGATAAATACGCTTATTTTTATATTCGTGATGTCGGCATAAACTGGTCTTACGAGGGAGGCGATCGAAACAGGCAATTTACTTGGATTACCACTCCTTTCTACAATCCAAAAGTAATCGAATTGTGCCTTTCATTATCACAAGCAGACAAAAGGCATGGACGTTTGTTCAATGTCCTTTTCAAGAAATTTCCAGGAAACCTTGAAGAGATTATTAATCCAAATTGGAATCAATCTGTAGTAAATGAAAAAACAATCAAAAAACTCTACGATAAGCAGCGACTGAAAAGTAGAATTCCATCATTCCTACTTGACATGAAGAAAAGAATTCCTTTGGATCATTTTATTTTCAATAAAGAACTCAAAATACTTATTGAGACTGATTCGCAAGAATTTGACCTTTCAAAAATCAAAAAAAAGCACAGCAACTCTTTCTATTGGCAACTCTTAACCTTGTTGCTATTAATGAGGGACTAATAGTTCAATAATTTTTCCAATTCAACTTTCACCTTCTCGCTGTTTGTCAATAGGGTTGCCTCAAGTGTAGAGTTTAGGGGTATTGCAGGAGTATCTATTGAACCTACGATAGAAACAGGAGCATCTAAATATTCAAAATTATCACGCTGTATTCGGCCAGCCACTCCAAGGGTAAAGGTAGCTTCAACAGATTCTTCTGTAACCAACATCACCTTACCATGTTCTTTTGCTGCCTCATTTATTCTATCATAATCAAGAGGGTTCAGCGTTCTCAAATCAATAATTTCAACCTGACCTCTGACATTATCCGTTGCTTCAATAGCCCAATATACACCTCGCCCATAGGTAATAATCACACAACTATCACCGCTATCAATCGCTCCTTGATCGGCTTTTTGTACAACTCTTGCCTTCCCAAAAGGTATAATGTAATCTTCATCCGGTTCAATTGACATTGCACCTTCGGTTCCTGGAATTTTTGACCAATACAAGCCTTTATGTTCCAACAAAACCACAGGATTTGGATCATAATACGCTGACTTTATTAATCCTTTAAGATCAGCACCAGTCGATGGGTATGCTACCTTAATTCCACGAATATTAGTCAAAACAGACTCAATACTTGACGAGTGATAAGGCCCTCCAGATCCATAAGCCCCAATAGGAACTCGAATTACACAACTTACTGGCCATTTACCATTGGATAAATAATACGACCGACTCACCTCTGTAAATAGTTGATTAAGCCCTGGCCAAATGTAATCGGCAAATTGAACCTCAACAAATGGCTTTAATCCCACAGCAGACATTCCTACTGTTGAGCCGATGATAAATGCCTCTTGTATCGGTGTATTAAATACACGATTGTCTCCAAATTGCTGAGCCAACGTAGCAGCTTCCCTGAAAACTCCACCAAGCCGGCCGCCAACATCTTGTCCATATAAAAGAGATTCAGGATGCTTTTCCATCAATTCACGCACGGCAAACAATGCGGAGTCTACCATGACAGTTTTCTTTTTTCCTTTCGGCTCTCGTTCTCCTTTTTCTTCTGTAACTGGTGTAGGAGCAAACATGTAATCTGTAATCGATTCGGGAGTTGGGTCTTCTGCAGCAAATGCTCTAGCGTACTCCTCATCAATATATTTCCGTGTTTGAGCCTCCACATTAACGAGATCAGCCTCATCGACACCCGCTTTTCTACAGGCCTCTTTAAGTTTGGGATATGGGTCACGCAATGCAGCTTCATCCAAATCATCGCGGTACCATTCTTTGCGAACACCTGAGGTATGATGACCAAGTAAAGGAACTTTTGCATGCACAATAAATGGTCGCCTTTCTTCACGCACAATTTCAAATACTTCACGCATGGTTTGAAATGAAATGTCGAAATCACTTCCGTCTATCGTTCGAACCTCAATGCCATTAAACCCTTGAGCATATTTTGAAATATCTTGCGCCCGCGTCTCTTCTGCATTTGCAGAAATATCCCAATCATTGTCTTGAACCAAATAAACAATCGGATATTGTTTTAGGGCGGCCATTTGGAGCGCCTCTGAAACTTCGCCCTCTGTGCAAGAAGCATCACCGAGAGAACACACCACAACTGGTTTTTCCGTCCCATAATCATCTGATAGCCCTTGTTTTTCCTTGTACTGAATCCCCATTGCAACACCTGTAGTTGGTATGGCCTGCATCCCAGTAGCAGATGATTGATGCGGTATCTTTGGCATATCATCACGATTCAATGAAGGGTGAGAATAATAGGTACGTCCACCAGAAAATGGATCGTCTTTCTTTGCAAAAACTTGCAGCATTAGTTCATACGGCGTAATTCCGATACCGAGAAGAATACTATCGTCTCTGTAGTATGGAGCCACCCAATCTTGAGGTTTTAACTGCATTGCACAAGCCAACTGGATTGCTTCATGCCCTCTAGAGGTAGCATGCACATACTTTGCCGTTACCTCCTTATTTGCTTCATATTTTTCGGCGAGCGTTTTTGCAGTACACATCAGTTTAAACGCGTCAAAAAGCGTTTGTTTGGATGTTTTAGCACTCGTATACTTCTTTTTATCGGTGATTTTACCCATCTGCCGTTCCAGTTTTTTTGGACGTCAAATATACGGATTCAAGGGGACATTATCTCTACATTTCATATGGTTACAAATGAAATTCGCTAATTTATCAGAAAAACTCCGCTTAAAAGTCCTCTCGGACATGTGATAAATGTATTATTAGATGTTCTTTTCGAGAATATAACTCAATACTTTTTCCATTAAATGAACGCGATCTTTTCCACGTACATTGTGCTCATGCATTGGGTATGGAAAGAAATCGACCTGTAAGCCCAAATCAACAAATTTCTTTACCAATACATGATTGTGCTGCATAACCACTGTGGGATCGGACGTTCCATGAATCAATAATAAGTCATCTTTTAAATTTTCAGCATGAGTCATCAATGATGTCTGCTCATACCCATCCTTATTCTCTGATGGTTGATCCATGTACCGTTCTCCATACATTACTTCATAATACTTCCAGTCTGTAACCGGACCACCTGCAACCCCTACTTGGAACGTTCCTGCGTGCTGAAGTAGCAATGAACATGTCATAAAACCACCAAAAGACCATCCGTGAACAGCCAGTCGGTCACTATCAACATATGGAAGAGATTTCAAATAAGCCACGCCAGACATTTGATCTTCCATTTCTACGCGACCCAACTGACGGTGAATTTGTGATTCAAATGCTACACCTCTATTTGCAGAACCACGATTGTCAACAGTAAAAACAATATACCCCTGCTGTGCCATCCAGTGCATCCATAAACTTGCTCCGCTTGTCCATGAATCTGTAATTAACTGAGCATGTGGCCCCCCATATACGTAGATCAAAACAGGATATTTTTTATTAGGGTCAAAGTTGCTTGGTTTGATCATTCGCGTGATTAACTTCGTGCCATCTTGAGCTGCAATTGAACCAATTTCTGTTCTCCCTAATCCGTAAGATCTCAGCTTATCATAGGCTTCAATCTTCTTCGAAACAATTTTCCCTCTACCATCGAGAATCCAATCATTACTAGCAATAGTGTGACTTGAAAACTGATTGTGAAAATACTTTCCATTATCAGAAATATGGACTTGATGGGTTCCTGTTGCACGGGTTAAAATTTTCCGCTTCCCATTTAAGCTTACTGAAAACACATGGGTTTGAGTTGGATCTTGACCTGTTGTTGTATAGTACACCTGATTGTTTTTGAATTCCATAATATCTTTCACAACATACTTGTGATCTGTCAGCTGACGTATTAAGTTGCCATCGAAATCGTAATAATACAAGTTATTAAACCCATCACGTTCTGAAATCCAGACGAAGTTATTTGACTCTTCCAAAGGGAAAAATGCAGGATGCTCAGGTTCCGTCCACGTCGTGCTGGTCTCCTCAAACAATGTCTTTACAAAGCGACCTGATTCAGCATCAAAAACATTAACCCAAACATGATCTTGTCCTCTGTTGACCTCAGCTATTACTACATACTTGTTGTCGGGAGTCCAAGCAAGATTAGTGAGGTAATTCTCTTGTCCATTCTGAGCTTTAAAATAGACCGTAGCTTGAGCTTCCAAATCATAAATACCAACAGAAGCAATTTCAGACCCTTGACCTGCCATAGGATACTTTATCATTCGCACAACTGCGGGTGTTTCCGAAATGTCAACAATTGGATACTCCCCAACGTTGGACTCGTCTTTTTCATAAAAAGCGAGTTTACTTCCATCATTCGACCAAAATAAGCCTTCAGTAATTCCAAATTCTTGACGCGCAAAAGCTGCACCAGCAACCACATTGTTGTCTTTGTGTTTAGTAACCGCAATTGACTGTTGATTTGCACCAGAAATATAAACGTTGTTTTCTATCGTGTATGCTACATTTTCAGTGGCAGTATGAAATTTAGCATTTTCAGCCCCCTCCCTCAAACTTCTAATTCGTCTTCCTTTGCACGTTCTTGAATCAAGACAATAGTAATTACTTCCATCATTCACCCAAAATTCGTGTTTGTTCTTCCAAAGAGTTGTATTCAGATGGTACAATTTTGCATTCAAAGATGCGTTGACCGATTCAACTGTACATATCGTATCTACTGTTTTTCCTTTTGCTGACGAAGTAAGCAATGACTGGTAATCACTCGACATGTAAGTGTAATCGCTCGAGTTCGGAATCCACTGAAAACTATACAAACCCTCAGGACGAAATTTTCTGTATTTCTGCATGACAGCGTCGGAAAGTGTTAATTCTCTTGGCATAATTCGTCTCGCTTCTGCACTTGCAGATCCTACTTGGGCACTTGCCGAAAACGACACAACTGCAACTATAAGTGATAAAGTAAATCGTACCATATTTTATTTTTCTTTTTTAATTAATTCGCTTATTTATTTTTTTCGAATGGTCTTTGAAAAGCATCTCTCTGTTGTAAAAACATCAAATACCCTTCCAAAGATAATCAAGATGACAAATCTAGATCATGTATTTGCACGAGTAGTAACTAAATAAAATCTAACTTTACACGCAAATCATAAAAAATATGAAACACATTTCAATTGAAAGTATCGAAAAAGCAATTGATAAAGTTGACAACCTCAACGATGATGGACTTGAAAAATTAGCTGAAACCTATGCCTTGGCGCAACAAACGCTATTGGGTTATGTTATGTCAGCGGCGATTGAATACGAAAACGACCAGCTCGAAGGTCTACTGATCTACTACTATTGTTTAATATCAGAAGCTTTCGCTCAAGGTCAAGCAGCGTTGTCTCAAATCACAGAGGAGGATATTGAAGCCTTTGAAGAACCTTTTTTCGAGATGCTCGACGCGTATTTCGAAAATGATCAAGAAGATATTATTTTCGATTTTACAGATCAACCCGAACTCATTCGTTTCATGATGATTGAAATTACAACAAAAGACAACGATGGAACAACGCTCGACGATGATACAGCAACACAACTCTTCATCGTCAGTGCTGCTATGATCACTTTAATGAATGGAGCAATAAAACCATGAGATCGCCCAAAGAAATCGTTGACACTATGATGAAAAAGGATGCCTTTAGCAATTGGCTTGGTATCCGAATACTTTACATAGACAAGGGGACGTGTGTTCTAGAAGCAACGGTGAATCATAATATGCTGAATGGATTCGATATTGGGCACGGTGGAATTTCATATGCATTATCTGACTCAGCTCTCGCCTTTAGCGCCAACACAAATGGATACAAATGTGTTAGTATTGAATCTTCAATTTCTCATATTAGACCCATCCAAATAGACGATATTCTGACGGTGAAATCTGAAGAAATACACAGAGGAAGAACAATTGCCATTTATTCCGTTGAAATTATCAATCAAAAATCAAAACTAATTTCAAAGTTCAAAGGAACCGTGAATATCTCTTCAGAAAAATGGTGAGTTAACCTAAAAATAACGTCTGGACAAAAACAAAATTCCGAACTCAATGGATATGAAATGTAGAATTGAACTCCGGATATAATGTTAATGAAGTTGTATCCAACATTAAATTTTAATATGTCGTAAATTTACAATGTGAACATTCAAAATCTCATCAAAAATGCGGGACACGAATCCCTACTCCCAATTCAATCGAGAAGTATTGAAGCATTTAAAAAGTATCCTGAAATAATTCTGATTTCCAAAACTGGGTCTGGAAAAACGATGGCATTTTTGCTCGCTACAATTACTAAAATAGAAAGTAAGAAACATGGCATTCAAGCTGTAATTATCGCTCCTACACGTGAATTGGCGCAACAAATTGACCTCGTTTATAAATCATTAAAGACTGGACTAAAATCAACATTATGTTATGGAGGACATCCAATGCGAGATGAGGCAAATAGCTTGAAAGAAACTCCAACAATTGTAATCGGAACGCCAGGTCGAATATTGGACCACATAGAACGTGGAAATATTAATGGATTCAATTGTCATACTTTGGTTATTGACGAATTTGACAAATGTCTCGAACTTGGTTTTGAATATGAAATGGACAACATACGTCGTGAATTCCGTGGATTAAAAAACACCTTCCTTTCCTCCGCAACAGAATTGGATGAATTGCCGATTTATTTGAAACTACAATCGCCAAAAACGATAAGTAATCTGTCCAACGATTCAGAAATAAACATTAAAGAATTTGTCATAGAATACCAGGCAAATGTCTTTGAGGCATTAACTGATGTACTCTCTTGTTTTGGAAAGGACAAATCCATTATTTTTTGCAATTACCGGGAGGTGGTCGAAGATATTGTAATGCGATTAAAAGAGGAGCACTTTAATACCATCGCATATCATGGAGGCCTTGACCAAGCGGAGCGAGAACGCGCCTTAATTAAATACAGAAACGGAAGTTCAAATACACTCGTATGCACCGATTTAGGTGCAAGAGGTCTAGATATTCCAGAAGTAAAACATGTTGTTCATTACCAGTATCCTGGGAGCAAAGATGCATTTGTCCATCGCAAAGGAAGAACTGCCAGAATGTCAAAAGATGGAGCATCCTATCTGTTTATTGGAGAAGAAGCACAACTTCCAGAATATGTTGTAGAACCAAAATTAAAATTTATACCAAGTGATTTTAAGGAAATAAATCCAGAATGGACAACTTTATATTTCAGTGGAGGGAAAAAAGAAAAGATCAACAAGATTGACCTTGTTGGGTTTCTATCTAAAAAAGGACAATTGAAAAAAGATGAAATTGGTCTAATCACAGTAATGGATCATACTTCTTATGTTGCAGTTAAGAAGCACTTGGTAAAGGGTGTTTTAAATAAAATTAAATCAGAAAAAATAAAAGGGAAACGGCTTAAAATCGCCATTTCAATGTAAGCTTCGGATATGAAAAATTTCAATAATTTCAAAGAACATTGGCTCAATTTCTTCAATGATTCAAGTAAATTTCGTGTTGAAATAATAACTGAGGATACCGACATAGAAGCCATACTCATTTCATCTGCAGCACCCTCAAATCAGACAACAATTGAACTTATCATGTATAACGAAGATGGAGAATACCAAAGTATGTTTGACATACGCTTTCACCATCCAGACCATTTCGGATTTAATAAACTTCAACGACTCAGAAAAAGTGGATTTAAGGCGAACCAGGGGGAGTTTAATTCCATCACTATTGAACGCATGGAAAATACAATCAACTATTACCTCAAAAACGGACTATCTGAGACAATTTATAGCTACAATGGATCGCATTTCAAATCTGAAATAACTGAATGGATCAATGGACGTGCAGATACATTTACTTGGATTGAAAAAGAACATATGATGTCCAACAAATACCAGCGCTTCTTCAACCGTTCGTTTATTAAATCCTATTCCGTTCATACCGGCAAATGGATATAATACAATTCGTTATTAATTGAGGTTCAAATCATAAAAAAGGCAACCTCGTATATACCAAGTTGCCTTTTGAAATTTCACTAGAAATTCTATTTTTTCAAAACGATTCCATCTCCCGTGAAGCCCAATGCATATTTCGGTTCAGTGATTGCCATCTGTTCTTCTTCAGATCCTCCAGCGTCTTCTATGAAATGTCGTTGAAGATCTACAGAAACTGTATCCCAAAAAGCAACTCCATGAATAAATGCGCCTGTTCCCGGGTCTGTATCAGGTGGAATAGTAAAATGGTCTTTGAATCGAACCATAAATGTCTCACCATTTCCCTTATCAATATTTACCCAACATCCCGCTTTTGCACAAATTTCATTCAACTCTGATTCAAAAGTGAATTCCATCTCTTCCGATTGCCCCTCAAACATGGCTAACATTTTTTCGACAGATACAGCCTCTTCAGGATTCACCTCGTACTCACCATAACTTTCGCCGAGTTTTGACTCTGAATTTTCTTTTCCATCGGTAGTTGGGTCTTCAGACATATTACAAGAAATGACCAAAAGGCCCGCGCAAATTAGTGCTATTGTTCTTTTCATTTTCTCTTTTTTATTAACGTTTTTTCCATCATACTATACAGTATTTCGAATGTGAAAAACCCTTATTTCAAATACTTTTCTATAAATTCATAGAGCCTTATAGATGTATCATCTACCCGAATATATTTTACTTGACAAGCTGTGAGCAATCGAGCAATGACATATCGGTTTTTTTGTTCATTTTCAATCATCTTGAGGCTCATCTTGTGTGATCCCTCGTCATATGCGGCAGAAAAAGCAGTCGTGTAATACTTTGCACTCGCATCAAACTTTTCTTTGGTCAGATTTGATGGCATCGTAAACTCATATTCTCCTGAAATCTTGCTCGCAACCAATTCCATTTCACCATTAGAAATGGCAATTTCATTTGCTTCTTGAGCAAATCCGAATGTAAATAAGCCTGCTACTATAAACAGGGAAGAAACTAATTTTTTCATGGTATTCGTTTTTAATATAACGTTCTACTCCTAACAAAAGTTGTACCTATTGGCTAAACTACATTTTTTTCACCAACTTTACCTATTGTGAGCAAACTTTTAAATTTTAAATATAAAGAGCTAATCGAGGCAGGGTGCGACGAGGCAGGACGTGGCTGCCTAGCAGGACCGGTTGTTGCCGCCGCCGTTATATTACCTCATGACTTTGAAAATGAGTTGCTTGACGATTCAAAAAAATTATCCGAAGCAAAACGAAAAAAATTACGCCCAATCATTGAAAAAGAAGCAATCGCATTCGGAGTTTCTTTTGTATCAGAAAAAGAAATTGATTCAATCAATATTTTAAATGCCAGTTTCTTGGCAATGCACCGAGCTGTTGAGCAATTGAGTAAAACCCCTGAAATGCTATTGATCGATGGCAATCGATTTAACAAATACAAGGGCATAGCGCATGAGTGTATCATTAAAGGAGATGGTAAATTTCTTTCCATTGCCGCAGCTTCAATTCTTGCGAAAACCTACAGGGATGAATACATGGAAAAAATTCATCAAGAATACCGCGTATATGATTGGAATAAAAACAAAGGTTATCCAACAAAAAAACACAGACGAGCCATTCTAGACCATGGGAGCTGTGTTCACCATCGCCAATCGTTTACACTTTTGCCTGAGAATCAGTTATCACTTTTCTAGAGTGAACAAAACGTTGTTCATTTCTCTATAAAAATGGCGGTAAATATGCACAGCTTTCTTCTTAATTTCGTGAACAAAACCATTCACTATGATGAATCGGATAGTTATAATGATCCTGTTTTTGACGAGCCTCTCATGGATTGTTTATGTCAGTATCGATCTAGCAAGTGAAAAATACATCTATTCTCCCGAATCACTATTCAACCATAACGACAGTGAATTACTCATAATTAACAGGCCTCATGAAATTACTGCGGAGAAACTCGAGGCATTTTCCGATATACCAGCAATGGATCTGATTCAAACAATCAATGACTCGATATATTCGACTGGTTATTTCAGCAAGCGCCGTGCTCATTTACTTTTAGTTAAAGAAGACAATTGGACAAAGACAGCAATTCGCGACTTGTTCATAGGAAAAACTGTAAATTTCTCCTCCTCTAGCGAATTTAAAATTGAAAGTTACAAGGGACGCTTTAATAAATCGAAACTCTATGTTTGGAATTCCAAAGTGAGTAATTCAGGAATTAAAAATGACATTCCTTTTCAGTTCGACAAAAAAGCTTCAGCAGCGATTATTCGATTCGGAGAAACTACTGAAATCAATAATTACTCTGATATTTATGTCAGTAATACAGGAACAATTGACTACGTTACAAGAGATGCCAATATTCAACAAGGAAATCAAGTAAGAGATGAAGCTACCTTTGCTCGAATTACTCCAAGTAATTTCGATTCATACCATTTTTTCGAACGCGATTACTACGCCTCATTAGACAAGGAATTTAAAAATAGCCCTATGTTCAAATGGGCACAAAATGGATTTCTAGAGCTCAATTACAAAGGAGAAAAGGTAATCATCTCAGATTTCATCGGTGGTCAAGATCCAATATTGATAATGAATGATTTAAATCAAACAACAGATTCAATACGGTTCAAACGCAAGTTGACCAATCGATTCCCTGCTCCAGGAAAATCCTATACAATAAAATATCTTGAAGATGCCGTGGTCATTGCAGAGAAAGCTGAAATTGCCGAACAGGTCATCGCAGACTATAAACTAGGAAATACAATCGCATTGACTTCCGAAATACATGCAAAAGTGTATGGAAATCTTCCCCGATCTGTATCTGAACGATACATCTCATCGGAGCGTTCCTATACCAAGGCCTTATATAATGGCAAACTGCTCGAAACACATTTAGACGAAATTTCAATAGAAGGGATAAAAGAGGTGCTCAGACCCCATACGCTAAGTATGAATTGTGGTTTTGATATTTGGGATTTCACTGCGCTTCCAGGAGATGGAAACGTCATTGTCATAGGAGTAAATGGTGAAATAAAGAACTTTAAAAATGGCGAACTCACCTGGGAAAGCCACATCAAAGGAAAGCCCAAAGGGCCAATTCAACTCATCGACTTATACGGACGAGGAGAACAATTTGCATTGATCAATACTGGCTACGGAATACACCTCTTTGACATGTCAGGGAACTACCAAACAGGATTCCCAATTGATTTAGAATCCGAAGCACTTAACGAAGTAAAATTCTACCGCTGGAAAAATAAAGGTTACTTCTTGATTGCAAACGAAGAAAATAATGTAGTGAAATATGATGCCAAGGGACGAGAACTTGATATTATCTCAGTAGGAATGCAAATCAATCGACAAATTGATGTTTGGGCGAGTCAAAGAAGACTGTTCGGAGGATTCACAAATTCTGAACAATTTAAAATGTATGATTTTGAGAACAAACGCATTCATCGAGAATTCCCAATTGACTCAAATACCATCCCTCTTAAAATTCCGAATGAATTGCTTCAATATACAATCAAAAATAATCGACTAATTAAATTTGATCAAAAAGGACTACAATTCGAATTTGAGACATACATAGAACCAAGATTACTCAATGTTCAAAAAGACAATTCACTCGCTGTAATTATAGTAAAATCAGCAAATACGATTCAGCTCATCAACCCAGAAGGTATTTCATTTGGGCAAATAGAATTGCCCTTTAACGAAGTGGAAGATATTTATGTAAATACAAACCATTCAGGGAAAACTTTCGTTGCAATAATCGATGGTTTGGAAAACAATGTATACCTGTACGATTCCAAAGGTGAACTACTCAATTCGAAATCGCTAGAGGGACAATCAAAGGTACACCTTGTCGTTTCTGATCATAAACAAATCACTACTATAATAGACCAGTTCATAATTCAATACTCCGAAAAATAACAGCTAACAACTTAAAACTCTAAAAATGAATCAATTGAAAAAATACTTAGGATTGATGGTCATTTGTATATCACAATCTATTTACTCGCAAAATTATTTAGGAATTACACCAAGTAATTACTCAGGTGTAATGGGAACAGACCTGCAACCTGCAAGTTTTGTTGATGGCCGCTTTGCCTTCGACCTCAATCTCGGAAGTGCAAACTTCAATAGTTACACCAATGGTTTGGCTCTTGATACAAGAGATATGCCAAAATGGTGGAAAAAATCCTTCTCACCAGACAAGATCAATGGAAGCGATTTATACATTAATGGTGGTACCAATGTTCATAATGACTGGGCCATTGAAACTGGAGATTCAGCTCAAAATCTTGACCCATACATAATACGAAATTACGGGCCAAATCAAACTGATGTTATTGGATTCTACAACAGTATACAAGTTGATATTTTGAACTTTATGTTTCACATCAATCCTAAAATTGCAGTCGGTGCTGCGGTGAAAGCAAGAACAATTACCAATGTTGATGATATCGACCCAAAACTGGCATTCTTAGCTGAAAATGGATTGAATTATGAAGACTTGTGGAAACAGGAGTTTGACGAAGGCTTGTTAAGTGTTAATCATATGTCATGGCTTGAATATGGTCTTATCTACTCTCAAGTTTTAAAGGATGACGGAGCACACTTTATGAAAATGGGAGCGAAAGCAAAATGGCTTGTTGGATACAGTGCTGCATACATGAACACCTCAAACTTTCGATACAGCCTTTTAGACAATGACACTGCAAATTTCATCCAAGGTGACTTCTCCTATGGACATTCAACGGGTATTATGGATGAGCTTGGTGGAGAAATTTCCCGAAATGGTCCCTTTGGGCTTCCTGAGTCGGCATCTAAATTTGGACTTGGATTCGATCTCGGATTCGTCTACGAATGGAGACCCAACTGGAAAGATTACAAATATGACATGGATGGAGAAACAAACCTATGGATGAGAAATAAAAACAAATACAAACTCAGAGTAGGAGCATCCATATTAGATATCGGAGGAATGAAATTTGCGAAAGGAGGCCTAAGCAAAGACTTTTCGATCAATACAACGGATAATTTTAATGTGAACACCTTTAAAAATGTAAATAGTATTCTCGAATTTGACAGTATCCTTGACAACCTGATAACAAACAACTCAGATTGGGAGGAAAATGAAAGCGCTGGTAATACATTCTTCATGCAATTGCCGACCGCAATCAGTCTTCAAATTGATTACCATATTTACAAATGGTTCTACTTAAATGCAACAGGTTTGATAAATGTTCAAAACCGCAGCAATCCTCACCGTGTAAGAAGAGCAAATCAATTCTCAATTACTCCTAGTTTTGATTACGCATGGTTTGGACTTCACCTACCAATGTCAATGAACAAATACAGTGGATTTAAAACTGGACTCGGTGCCAGGTTAGGACCGGTTACCATTGGGGTTACTGATTTTAGAACTCTTTTTGCATCGGGTGAAGTACAAGGTGCAGAGTTCTATGCTGGACTTCGCATTCCTGTGCTTTATGACCATCCAAAAGATACTGATGGTGACCTCGTTTCAGATCGTCTAGATGAATGTAAAGTTGTCCCAGGACTCTGGGAATTCAAGGGATGCCCAGATACAGATGGAGATGGAATCAAAGACATCGATGATGAATGCCCAAAGGAAGCAGGTTTGGTAGAATTTAATGGATGTCCAGATAGGGATGGAGATGGAATACCAGATAAAGACGATGCATGTCCACTAGAGGCTGGAGACAGGATATTCAACGGATGCCCTGACAGAGATAATGACAGTATTATTGATTCAAAAGATGTCTGCCCAGATACACCAGGTCTTCGCGAGTTTAAAGGTTGTCCTGACACCGACGGCGATGGAATCAAAGACAATGATGATGCATGTCCAAATACTCCAGGTCCAATAGTCAATAATGGATGTCCAGATACAGACAATGATGGACTGTTCGACTTCATCGATCAATGTCCAACAGAATATGGACCAAAAGAAAATAATGGCTGTCCATGGCCAGATACAGATGAAGACGGATTGCTCGACAAAGATGATAAATGCCCATACATCAAAGGGCCAACAGCAAATGGGGGATGCCCGTATACAGACTCTGATGAAGACGGTGTTCTTGATAAAGATGATGATTGCCCTGCAACACCAGGACCAATAGCGAATAAAGGATGTCCTGAAATTGAAGAAGAAGTCGTTGAAATATTAAAAACAGCATTCGACAATTTAGAATTTGAGTCGGCAAGAGACATCATCAAGGATGTATCCAAACCATCATTAACTGAATTGACTGAGGTGTTGGTTAAAAAACCAGAATGGAGGCTTCAAATTGCGGGTCATACAGATGCTATTGGAAATGACCAAAACAACTTAGTACTCTCCAAAAAACGTGCGGAGGCAGTTCGAGATTTTATGGTTGAAAAAGGAATCGATGCAAGTCGATTGAGTGTTCTTTACTTTGGAGAAACAAATCCGATAGCAACAAATGACACTCCAGAAGGAAGACAAAAAAATAGACGCGTTGAAATGACAATTATTTTCGACTAGAATCAGAAAATACAATGGCCGGTTTACTTTTAAATCGGCCATTTTAAATAAATGGTTTTCTTCATGGACCAACCCTAACGCCAATAAAGGTGAAATTAAAAACCCAGAAACTTGTATTCAATTGGAATATATCTAACTGAATTCATATCCAGAATGATTTTTCAACTATTTTTATGAAGTGATTTTATTTCAAAGAAAACACCGCTACGTCTTAAGTATCTTATCCGGGATTCTAATGGTTATCTCGTTCCCATTTACAGGGAGCTTAACTCTAATCGCATTTGTTTCATGGATTCCAATCTTACTCGTGGAAGCTACGATTTCACAACAGAAATACAAATCAAGAAAGGTTTTTCTTCATGCGTATATCACCTTTTTTATTTACAACCTTGGCACCACTTTCTGGGTATGGAATGCAAGCCCAGGAGGATCTATACTTGCCTTTCTGGTAAACAGCTTACTAATGGCACTAGTATTCTACGGTTTTCACCTCACCAAGAAATATGTCGGTAACAAGGAAGGGTACGCAGCACTATTAATCTACTGGATTGGATTTGAATATTTTCACTACGACTGGGAAAGCTCTTGGCCCTGGCTCAGTCTAGGAAATGTTTTTAGTATAACTCCTTCTTGGATTCAATGGTACTCTGTAACCGGTGTCTTGGGTGGCTCACTCTGGGTGCTAATTGTGAACCTACTTCTTTTTCGATGCTATCAAAATGTACTCTTGAAAGCCGAAAAATGGAAGATTCAAACACCATTATTTTACACTGCAGGATTTATTGTGATTGTTCCTTTTATTGTCTCACTAACAATGTATTTCAACTACGAGGAAAAAGTCAACCCAATTGAAGTTGTAGCCATTCAACCCAATGTAAATCCTTATGAAAAATTTAACGGCTCGGCTCTATTGCAACTCAAAAATATGGTTGAACTGGCAAAAACCAAAGTCACTTCAAAAACAGATTTAGTCGTGGCACCTGAAACCGCAATAAGTAGTTACATATACGAAGGTAACGCCAACAATTCAAGAGAATATCAATATTTAGCCGAATCAAAATTTGATCTAAACAATGCACTCCTTCTTTGGGGAGCGTCGACGTTCAATCACTTTAGCCACAAAAACTCTGTTGCATCACGTCTTCTGTCTACTGGCGTTTTTGAAGAAACTTACAATTCTTCAATACTAATTGATTCTATTAACGCACCAAAAGTATTGCATAAATCAAAACTTGTACCCGGAGTGGAAAAAATTCCATTTGTCTCAACGTTCCCATTTATGTCCAGCTGGTCAATTGATCTTGGGGGGTCAACTGTTGGCTACGGAATCGAAAAAGAACCGAGTATTTTTAAAACTTCATCATTCAATATTGCACCAGTTATTTGCTACGAATCAATCTTTGGAGGTTTTGTAGCAGAGCAATGCAATAAGGGTGCTGAAATCATTTGTATCATTACCAATGATGGATGGTGGAAAAATACACCTGGATATAAACAGCACGCAAGTTTTGCATCACTTCGAGCGATTGAAAACAGAAGGTCAATTGTGCGTTCTGCAAATACAGGTACGACTTGCTTTATAAATCAACGTGGCGACTTTGTTAAATCAACTGATTGGTGGGTTAAAGATGTTATAAGAGGTGATATTAATTTAAATGACGAAAAAAGCTTCTACACGAAGCGTGGTGATGTTCTCGGAAGAAGCTTTGGTTTTGTAGCACTTCTACTTTTACTTTTCACTTTTGTTAGACGTTTTAAAAAGACCGTATCGAAGTAAATCAAGACGCACAAACAAATCAAGTTTTAACTGAGTTAATCCTTAAAGTTCAGAACACCTATCTTCTCTTTCCGCCCCCAAACTGTGTAAAGAAGCATTTTACCATATTCATAATTCACATCGAATAACTTTGGCACTGCTAAAGCTTCGACCTCAGAACGGTCGAAGAACGTTTTACGAGAGCTCTCTCCTGTTTTTAGGTCAATTTCTGCGATAGCCACAACATTTCTCTTTTTACTGTAGTTGGCGGTATACAAATAATCAGTATCAATAAATTCAGCGCTTTCAGAATAATTTCTTACGTTATCGTTGAAGATGAAATAAACTTTACCTCCATCGATAAAACTTTCATAGCTACTGTAAGGTCCTCCATCATTTTGAGACACCTGGTATTTTCTAATTTTTTTTATCCAGTCAAATTCTCCTGTTGAGTTGATCTTGTATGCAATTATATCATTGTAGTAGTAGAAATACGTGTTGGTTGTCTGACCGGTTTGCCCATTTGTTGTAGTACTAACTTGTACATAATATTGTTCCATCGTACCCACCAAACTACCGTCAGGCATCAAAATTGCATCACGCATACTGTAATTGTACAATTGCGGGGCGCCTCGCCCATTGTTTTGTCTTCTATTTGCTTTGCGTTTTTGACGATCGGTCCAACCTTGAACAATAAATTCCGGATCAAATTCCTGAAACCCCTCGTTCAATACAGAACCAGTTTCTACATTAACCAATTGATGAAAAATTCCCGTAACCGCATTATCATCCCTCGAACCGTACAACCCAGTAATTGTAAATATCCCGTTCGTATCTGAGGACATCGCCAATGCATCTACACGGTTCCCTTTAAAACGCAACTCAAAATCTTGCAATCCATCTTCTGCGATGTGGAAAATATGAAGCGACTTATAGTCTAACCTATTTGTAAAATACCGCTTTCTTTCAGGTTCTGAATACTCAGTTACTGCTAAAAAGTATTCTCCATTATTAGAGATATGATGTTCATGAATTTTTGATAAATTAGAAGAAAACGGCAACGGATACTCTCCGTCATTTATCAGTTCCATTTTTGTGTTGAAGATTTTAAATCCGTAAACATCGTTTCGATTCTTTCGACCTGGAACCTCCCAAACGATGGCGAAAAATTCTTCACTCGAAGACATTCTAATGTCAAACCAACCTCTCTTCATCCCTTTTTCAATGGAATATGATGCGAGTTCCACAGCACCTCCTTCTGGAATTAGTTCATTGGAATACTTCTGCATATAAAAGGTATTCTTTCCCTCCTTGACATCCGATAAAAAACAGATGAGGTTACCATCAATTACGCGAAGTCCCTCGAAATTTGCAACACTTTGCGCTGCTTGCAATTTAATTCGTCCCTTACCAACAGCTTTCAGATCATTGTGCTTTGAGACTTGGTAATTTCCAATTAATCTACCACCAGACCAACGAAGCGCATAGAATTCATCTTCCCCATTTGGAAGCATATAAAGCATTCGACCATTCGCCCGTTGTAATTCTCCCCATTCTATTGAATAGTTTTGTCCGAATGTGCTGAAATAGAGTAGCACGAAAAAAATTGAAAGAATATTTTTCATTGTCGTTTGACTTCATTGTCAATAATACTTATCTCACCAACTGAATTCCTGTATAATTTTGCGGTGTTATCTCCCTTAACTCAATCTTTAGAGCATCACTAACTTCTAAAGTATCAACGAAAGCATGAACTGTTTCTTTTGTTATTGCTTCATTTTTTCGTGTCAATCCCTTTAACGCTTCATATGGTTTTGGATATCCCTCACGTCGCAGAACTGTTTGAATCGCTTCAGCAACAACTGCCCAATTCTTTTCCAAATCCAATTCAAAGGCTTGGCGATTCAAAAGTAGCTTATCAAGTCCCTTGAGTGTTGATTTAAATGCAATAAATGAGTGCGCCAATGGCATCCCGATTGTTCGTAAAACTGTAGAATCTGTTAGATCACGTTGCAGTCTCGATACTGGTAATTTAGCTGATAAATGCTCATACAATGCATTCGCTATACCAATATTTCCTTCAGAGTTTTCAAAATCAATTGGATTTACTTTATGCGGCATTGCGGATGAACCAACTTCTCCCTCTTTCAGCTTTTGCTTAAAATATTCCATTGAGATATACGTCCACATATCTCGATCCAAGTCGAGGATTATGGTATTGATCCGTTTTAGAACATCAAATAGTGCCGATAAATTGTCATAATGTTCAATTTGTGTTGTTGTTTGACTTCTTGTGAGTCCTAATATATTATTTACAAAATCGTTTGCAAAAGCCACCCAGTCGTTGTCTTTAAACGCAACATGATGTGCATTAAAGTTACCTGTTGCTCCACCAAATTTTGCTGAATATGGAATCGCTTCAAGTTGTGCTTTTTGAATGTTCAAACGCTCAACAAAAACTTGAATTTCTTTCCCTAAACGGGTAGGTGAAGCTGGCTGACCGTGTGTTCTTGCCAACATTGGGATACCTTTCCAATCATTAGACAATTGAGCCAATCGGTCTATCAGCATATTGAGTAAAGGAACGTACTGTTCTTCAATCGCCTCCTTCATTGATAGCGGGATAGAGGTATTATTAATATCTTGAGATGTGAGTCCAAAATGAACAAATTCAAGATGATCCACCACACCCAATTTCGTCATTTTATCCTTCACAAAATATTCAACAGCCTTAACATCATGATTGGTCACCTTTTCGGTATCCTTGATCCAAAGCGCATCTTCTTCCGAAAATTCTTTGTAGATCGCCCTTAGCTCCGTATATTTTTCCTTTGGAAAATCGACCAAAGCCTCTACTCCACTTTCCACCATCGCGATGAAATACTCAATTTCAATTAATACACGATATTTGATCAATCCGTACTCCGAAAAATAAGGTTGAAGCTCACTTGTTTTTCTTTGGTATCTTCCGTCTATCGGAGATATAGCGGTTAAACTGCTGAAATTCATTGAAATAGAATTAAATCGTCAATAATTAATGAAAAGGCAAAGATACAAATACCAAAGAAACTATACGAAATGAAATCCTTTGTTTATTTTTGAGTATGCGGTTTTTTAAAAACCTTCTTTTTGGATTTAAATCCTATATCAAAGCTGTACGATTAATTGTAGAGCAAAAATGGTACTGGTACCTTACAATACCTGCTGTACTGATGCTAATCATCTACAAATTGGGAGAAATGGTCCAGCAACACTATGTTGTAAATCGCGCTGAAAACATGAATGAAATTGTTTGGTATATCATCCATGTGACCATCGAAATTTTGATCGCTGTTCTTTTAATGAAATTTGCGAAATATCTTGTCGTCATCATACTCTCTCCTTTACTTTCAAGTTTAAGTATGAAAACGGAGCGTGTTTTAACCGGAAAAACCTACCCATTTAATTTGAAGCAACTCATTCAAGACATCAAGCGAGCGATGAAGATTGTTGTTCGAAATATAATGTGGGAAACCTTGTTTGTCATTATCATATTTACCGTAGCTTATTTGGGGTGGGAGGATCCTGCTTCTTCGCCCATATTTTATCTTACTTATGCCATTGGTTTTTACTATTATGGATTTGGTTTCCTTGATTACATCAACGAAAGAAGAAGGCTAGACATGGATGAAAGTATCACATTTGTTCGTGACCATCGTGGCCTTACGATTGCAATAGGATCTATCTATTCATTGATGCTACTCGTACCAGTTGATTTGGGTGCACTTTTTGACTGGTCAAATTTTGGGAATGATGCATTGGGAACAATCAGTAATTTTATGCTAAATCTGCTGCTTTGGATTTCAGCATCAGCTGCACCAATATTTGCTATTATCGCTGCAACAATTGCAATGCACGACATTGTCGATTTGAGCACAAATGAATACTCCAAAAAAATAAATAACTTAGAGGAGGAAATAAGATGAGTTTAAAATCAAATCACCTTTTCATGCATAACTACAAGCAATATACTCAACAATTCAAAATAGTACTTCTCGGGAAGACAAGTGGAATCTTTTTGATCATATGCTTTTGGCTTATGGGCGCAACTGCAACTGCACATCATGTTAATAAAACCCTACCACCGGACTCTACTTCTTCGCTGCTCGACCAGGCCGCAGCCGCTATCATGATTGAAAATGGGAAATCTGATTACAAGGCCGGAAAAGTACGAAATGCATTAATTAAATTCCGGCAGGCATCAGTAAAAGACCCGTTCAGTTGGAAAGCCGTTTACAATATTAGCAAATGCCACTACACGCTAAACAATTATGGGTTTGCTCTAAAATATGCAAAAAAAGCAATGGATTTGGGTGCTTGGAAAGGAGACAAAGAAGTTTATTATCTGCTCGGTCGTGCCTACCACAGATTGGAAATTATTGATTCAGCATTAGTCAACTTTCAATTGGCCATCGACCATCTTTCAAAAAAGCGAATCAAAGAATTGCAAATATCTAAAGATATGGCGCAGTGTGAATATGCGAGATTAGTACTTGCCAAAAGAACAAAATATATGCCCGTACGGATGCAAGGAGAAATGAATTCCGGATTTGACGATTATGGCGTTGTAATGGCAGATCAAGGGAACACAATGTACTTTACCTCAAGAAGATCAAACACGACAGGTGGAGCGCTAAATCCTGACGATCAATTGTTTTTCGAAGATGTTTACAAAACAACCTACAACCAAATAGAAAACGAATGGAGTGATGCCACAAATCAGCTCGGAAAATTGAACTCAAACGGATTTGAATCGTTTAACTATATAGCTCCCGAAGGAAATTATGCAGTGCTTACGCTGAACACCACGATGACAGATGCAGATAATAAAACACGTGTTTCCGACATCTGCATTACAAAAAAGAATAAGAATGGAATGTGGAACACACCCAAACCAATTGACAACAAAACAATCAACACATCGTTTTGGGATGCCGCAGCAACGTTAACCGCTGACGGTAATACAATGGTTTTTGTGACAGATCGCAAAGGCGAAAAAAGCTCAACTGATGTCTACATCGTGAAAAAGTCGGGAAATAATTGGGGTACAGCGGAACCAATAAAGGAGATCAATTCAAAAGGTGCAGAAACAACACCGTTCTTGACGCCTGATGGGAAATACTTGTTTTTTAGTTCTGATGGTCATCAGAGCATGGGAGGTAAAGATGTCTTTGTTTCCAAAAACACGAATGGAAAATGGAGCAAACCAAAAAATTTAGGAGCAGGAATTAATACTGTAAATGATGACATATTCTTTGTTTACGATCAAGAAAGTGGAAATGCATATATTTCAGGATATCATATCGTTGGAAACAAATCAAGCTTGGACATTTTCAAAATTGATATGAAAGAATTTTCATTTCCAGAATAAATACAAGCAAAAAATCACAGATTCATCTGCCAATCGAATAGACTATAATTTTATTATTCAATAACCCATGAAGCGTTACTTTATAGAACTTTCATACAACGGTAGAAACTTTTTTGGTTGGCAACGACAACCAAACGATAGATCAATTCAAGAAGAGATTGAAACGGCAATTACTAAAATGCACTCGAATCAAACAATTAAGGTTGTAGGTTGTGGACGAACGGATACAGGGGTGCATGCGCAGAATTTTATATTACATGTTGATTTGCCAGAAGTTAGTGACCTAGAAAAATTGAAATTCAAACTCAACCGGATGCTAACAGCATCAATAGCGATTCAACAAATCTATGAAGTTGATTGCGATATGCATGCACGTTTCAGCGCGACAAAAAGAACATACCGCTATTACATTCATCATCACAAAAATCCATTCAACAACCAACTCAGTTGGCACGTTCAACACAAATTGGACATTGATGCTATGAACCACACTGCTGAACAGCTTATTGGCACGAAAGATTTCACCTCTTTTTCTAAATTACATACAGATGTAAAAACAAATATATGTACAGTTTTTCATGCTTTTTGGAAACAAAGTGAGGAAGGACTTTATTTCGAAATTTGTGCAGATCGTTTTTTGAGAAATATGGTACGTGCCATTGTTGGGACACTCGTTGATGTTGGAACTAAAAAAATTGAACCACAATCCATCAATCAAATTTTAGCATCAAAAAACCGAAGTGCAGCTTCAACTTCAGTGCCTGCGCATGGGCTTTTTCTCTGGAAAGTAGAATACCAATGAGAGCATATAAAATTGCTCCTTTTTAGTTTTTATCCATTTATCGTATCACATTAATATGCCCCGTTCTTTCTTTTACATGAACACGTTCAATATCATCGGCTAATCTGTAGCGTGCCTTCCAAACGTACGTACCAAATTGAACCAATTCTCCTAAACCATTTGTTCCCTGTCATATAAAATCAGGATCATAGGCAGTAAAAATGACTTCTCCCCATCTGCTGAAGATGCATTTTCGAAAATTTGCGATTGCCCAGCATTAAGCGTGAAGGGAGTACCATTATTTATGGTGACAATTGTACTATTCTGCTCAGCGATAACAGTATAAACATATGAAGTGATGCCCAAAGATATATCAGGAGGAACTGTGTAGTACTCATTTCCCCAAGTAGACAGTGGTGGCACTTGATCACAAACATGGTCGCAAGCACCACAGGTGGGAGAAGTTATCGGAATCTCAGCGCATTCAACTCCACCAAATACTGCAAAAGGTCTACAACTCCCGCTTGCTGAAGTTCCAGTTATGCGAGTTCCAGATAAAGAAGCATTATTCCCTGATGCCTGAAACTGATATGATTCACCTTGGTTGAGATTAATTACAGTCGGTACCCCACCCATAGGACCTCCAATCGTATTCACAGTTGAAATAATTTCAATCTCTGTATTATCCTCTGTCGCTACAATTAACGCTTCAGAGGCAAAAGAGTAGCCCAATCCTGGAAAAGAACTAACAATGTATTCTGTTCCGAGTGATTGAACAGGTAGAACTTTCATTATATCCTCCGAAGTCGACCCATAATTGACGGCAAAAACACTTACTGAATCAACTGCGGTAATATGGACCCCTAGCGATTCAATAACTCCTGATGATAAATGCTCGGCACTTGACTGGGGTGCGTTGTTGAAATGCGGCATGATAACAATCGTTGCAGCGCCAGGAGTACCTGTAAACGACTGACTCCAGGACTGAAGTGGCATCTCAACAAGACCAGTGGTAGCAGTTTCTGAAGTAATGATAAGCTGGCATTGAGGATCGTTCTGAAAACCCCGATTTGTCATAAATCCCATCCAAAAATCTGTTCCTACAGTTGATAATGGTGATTGACCGAAAGAATTAAGGCTTATAAATAATAAGAATATCAATAAGGGCTTTCTAGCCCAAGAGGTTAAAGTTGTTTTCAAGGTTTTAGTACTTTAGGTTCAGTAAATGGACGCTAACACTTCTTGTACGGTTGCCATACCGCCAAACGAAAACAAAAAAACTACTCTTTACCTATATTTCAGTAAATAACATTAATCCAAAACAAGCAAGAAATTGTTCTTTTTCCCTTTACTGATAAGTACATACTTGTCATGAACAAGGACATCTTCTGAGATTGAAAATGCATCGGTTACTTTTTCTTTATTCACAGAAATTGCGTTTCCTTTCAACTCTCTTCTTGCCTCTCCATTTGAAGAGAGAAAACCTGTTTTTGCACCCAGAGCATCAATAATTCCCAAATCCAATTCTGATTTTGCAAGCGTTGCAAATGGAATCGCTTCTTTCATTGCCTCAAAATCGAGTGCTGATAGTGCCTCAACCTCTTGTTTGGTGATTCCTTTTCCAAAAAGTAAATTGGTCACATTTAGTGCTGAAGATAGTGCTTCTTCTCCATGAACACGACGCGTTATATCTTCCGCAAGTGACTTCTGGAGTTTTCGCAAATATTCCGCTTCTTTGTGCTCCTTGATAAGTGCATCAATTTCCTCCTTGTTCTTGAGAGTAAATATTTTTATGTAATTCTCCGCATCAACATCAGATGCATTTAGCCAGTATTGATAAAACTTGTAGGGTGATGTTTTCTTTGGATCCAGCCAAACGTTTCCACCTTCCGTTTTACCGAATTTCGTCCCATCTGCCTTTTTTATAAGTGGCGTTGTAACTGCATATGCTTCTCCTCCACCTTTGCGTCGAATCAATTCAGTACCTGTCACAATGTTTCCCCATTGATCAGACCCACCGAGCTGAACAATACAGTTTTTATGTTTATTCAAATAATAAAAATCATACCCTTGAACCAGCTGGTAAGAAAACTCTGTGAATGACATTCCCGTTTCCAATCGCGATTTAACAGAATCTTTCGCCATCATATAATTCACCGAAATGTGCTTTCCAACATCACGAATGAACTCAAGAAAACTCAATCCTTGAAACCAATCATAATTGTTCACCATCTCCGCAGCATTTTCGGCTGCATCAAAATCCAAAAACTGCTCCAACTGCTTGCGCACGCAGGCAACATTGTGATTCAATGTATCCGTATCCAATAAGTTTCGCTCTTGAGATTTTCCTGATGGATCACCCACCATACCCGTTGCCCCACCCACAAGAGCATAAGGCTTATGGCCAGCACGCTGAAAATGCACTAAAGTCATAATTTGAACTAGACTTCCAATATGCAGTGAATCTGCTGTTGGATCAAACCCAATATAACCTCCAGACATTTTTTTGTTGAGGGCTTCCTCTGTGCCTGGCATTATATCGTGAATCATTCCTCTCCACGTCAACTCTTCAATAAAATTCTTTGGCATTTCTTATCTGTTCGTAAGATTCTTAAATACTTCTTCTAATGATTTTTCTTCAACACGCAATGTGATTGCAAGAAAGTCATTTTCTTGGGCAAACTTTGCTACTCTTTTCCTCAAATCTACGTTGTCTTTTGATTCGAGCAACCAACCATTGGTGACATGTTCAATTTTACCTACTCCCTCAATCTTTTTCAGCATACTTTTCGTTACCTCGCCCTCAAACTCCGCATAAACAGTAAGGTTTCCTCCTTCTGATTGAAGGTCTTTTGCCGTATTATCAGCGACAATCTCACCCTTATTTATGATCACAATACGGTCACAAATTGCTTCAACCTCCTGCATGATGTGCGTAGACAACATCACTGTCTTTTCCTTTCCAATACTCTTAATCAGTGACCGAATCTCTAACAATTGGTTTGGATCAAGTCCCGAAGTTGGCTCATCCAAAATCAGAACTAAAGGGTCGTGGATAATCGCCTGTGCCAAACCAACACGTTGCCTATACCCCTTTGAAAGCTGACCTATCTTTTTATTTTGCTCTACTTCCAATCCAACCTTTTCTATCATTTCATCTACACGTTCTTTCAAGTTGGGTACTTTATATATGTTACCTACAAAAGTCAAATATTCCTTGACGTACATATCTAAATAGAGTGGATTGTTTTCAGGCAAATAGCCAATCTTACGACGCGTATCAAGAGAACTTTCAGTTACGGGAATTCCACAAACCTTTACCTTACCTGAAGACGCAGAAATATAACCAGTAATAATTTTCATTGTTGTTGACTTCCCCGCTCCATTTGGTCCCAAAAAACCAACAATTTCACCACTGTTAACTTTGAACGTGATGTCCTTCACAGCAGCTTGATCACCGTAATATTTAAACAGATTTTTTACCTCAATCGACATGTCAGCAATTTTGAATTAACGAATTTAGTGAATATTAGAAGAAAACCTCACTAGAACAAGAAATATCAGTCACCTTTAAAATGCTTGCGCTCTTCACATATTTTATAACTTCGTAATTGTGTAGAGTCAAAAATCCTTGAAAGGAAGGAAGCATTCTTATTTTTACATGAATGACAAATAGAGGAAAAGTTTTAAAGTCAACAGGAAAATGGTACATCGTTGAATTGGACGATCAGTCCATTGTGAATTGCAGAATTCGTGGCAAACTGCGATTGGATGAATTGCGTACAACGAATCCAATTGCCGTTGGCGATATTGTTACGCTTGCACAAGGTGCTGATGACGAGGAGAACCGAGTCATCGAGGACTTCAAACCCAGAACAAATTATATTGTTAGAAAGTCGACGAATCTTAGTAAACAAAAACAAATTATTGCTGCAAACATAGATCGTGCATACCTCCTAGTGACTCTGCACAGTCCAGAAACTCATCTGGCCTTTATTGATCGATTTTTAGTCGCCGCAGAATCATTTCGAATTCCAACAACCCTCCTCTTCAATAAAATTGATCAATACAATGACGAGGAACTCGAATACATCAATGCCCTTGCTTTTATGTATGAGAAAATTGGATATCCATGTCATAAAATATCAGCACAAAGCAAAGAGAATATCTTGTTCTTGAAAGATGAAATTTATGAAAAGCAGGTTGTGATTTCTGGTCACAGTGGCGTAGGAAAAAGTACGTTGGTTAATGCAATTGATCCCAACCTATCAATTAAGACGGGAGAAATTTCAAAAGCGCATCAACAAGGAAAGCACACCACAACATTTGCCGAAATGCACAAACTTTCGTCCGGAGGCTATATAATTGATACCCCTGGGATTCGTGCATTTGGCATAGTGGATCTAAACAAAACGGTCCTTTCTCATTATTTCCCAGAAATGCGTTTGCTAATGGACGAATGTAAGTTCAACAATTGCCAACACATCAATGAACCACAATGCGCTGTAAAAAAAGCACTTGAAAACGACCAACTTGACGAAAGCCGATACATGACCTACATGCAGTTAATGGAGGAAGATCAAGATGACATTCACCGAAAAAACATCTACGGATGAGATTGTTGGTTCAACGCACGACTGAAGCGTCAGTTTCTATTAACGGAACCGTACATAACTCAATCGAAAAGGGGTTGGTCATTTTTCTTGGCATTGAAACTGGAGATACAGAAGAAGACTGCAATTGGTTGATACAAAAAATTAGTAAACTTCGGATATTTAATAATGAGGATGGCAAAATGAACCACTCAATTAAGGGGGTAAACGGCGCCTTTTTAGTAATCTCTCAATTTACGCTACATGCATCAACAAAAAAAGGAAATCGCCCAAGTTATATACGAGCCGCTCCACCAGAAATTGCAATTCCCTTATACGAACAATTCATAACCAAATTGGAATCAACCGGAAGCCAAGTTTCCACGGGAATATTTGGAGCAGATATGAAAGTTCGTCTTACAAACGATGGTCCAGTTACTATATGGATTGATTCAAAAAACAGAGAATAGTATGGAAATTAAAGAAGCTCAGAAAATTGTAGACAATTGGATCAAAGAATACGGTGTACGCTACTTCGATGAATTGACCAACACTGCCATACTCATGGAAGAGGTAGGAGAAGTTGCACGCATAATGGCAAGAAGATATGGCGAGCAGAGCGAAAAAGAGAGTGACAAAATCAAGGACCTTGGCGATGAGATGGCCGATGTTCTATTTGTCCTGATTTGTCTTGCAAACCAGACTGGTATTGATCTCGAATCAGCACTCAAAAAAAACTTAGAAAAAAAGACAAAAAGAGACCATTCACGGCACAAAAAAAACGAAAAACTTAAATAAATAGGTCTACTCGGAATTCGTTTATCAACTGTATTGTTCTCGTAATTTGTTGCAAACGATTTTATCAATTGGGAATGTAAACATATCTTCATTCAACTTTTTAAGCGGTACCCAACGAAATTGTTCGCCTTCCGTAATTAGATTTTTTTTAAGTGTAGTTGCCTTAATTCGATCAAAATCAACTTCTGAAACCTCATAATAGAAACTAAACAATTGATCTGTTTCTGTAAATGCACTTTTTTGAAAAAAATCATTCACGTAATAGAGCCCACCAATTTTTGCATCAAGACTCATTTCTTCTCTCAGCTCACGAGCCAATGTCTCTCTCAAACCCTCTCCCCATTCAAGTCCGCCACCAGGAAATTTGGTGAAGTTTCTATTAAATCGCAATTCATCAGACACTAAAACCTCATCCTTTGGATTAATGATAAGCCCGTATATACGAAGGTTAAATCTCATTGTATTCATTTGATTCAAGACAAAAACTAACTCTTCTCCAAAATGGATTTGATATCAGGACGAAAGTATTGATCTGATTTCAAAACTTTACCATCCTCTCTATAAATTGGATTTCCATTTTTATCAAGTTTACTCATATTTGAACGTTGAATTTCCTCAAATACTTCAACAATTTTGTCCTGTAGCCCATGTTTTAGTATGGTCCCACATAAAATATACAACATATCTCCTAATGCATCCGCAACTTCAATAAGGTCGCCATTTTCTGCAGCCTCTAAATATTCTTCATTTTCCTCACGCATCAATTTGTACCGCAATAGTTTATCAGCATCTGATAAATCAACCGTGGGTTGGTAATTATTTTCAATTTTAAATGCTTTGTGAAACGCCTCCACGGCAGCAATTGTCTCTTTTAATTCCATCTAATGTTATTTGATACAAATATTGCAATTTGACCACTAGATCACAAGAAGAAAAATTGAAAGATCCAATGAGTTATTAACGAAAACAGTAATCCTTGGCTGTAATTACCGAAAAGAACCAACTATTGGACTCTTTTAACACATGTGATCGACTACCCAATATTGAAAGGAATATTACCTTGTATTTCATAATAGATTCTCTACTTTTGGGCCTCGATGAAATCAAGTTTAAAGCATATTTTAAAAAAGTACCTTAAGTACTACAAAATTCGATATCGGTTCTCACTTCAATTGTGGAAAAGACAGCAAATGCTGGTTATGCACTATAAAAGATTAAAAGAGAGCGGAGACCTTCCTATAATTCAAGATACTGGATTAAAAGTGTTCTCTCAATTCGAGGAAGATGGAATGCTGCTTTATATCTTTGCCCTTCTCGAGATGTCAAACAAAACATTTATTGAATTTGGTTCGGACGATGGAGTTAATAGTAATTCAGCCAATTTATACTTCCATCACGGATTCAACGGCTTATTCATGGATGGAAATCCAAAGGCAATAGAACGTGGTCAGTATTTTTTTAATAAACGTCCAAATATCACCAAAAAAGCACCTGTTTTCAAACACGCAATGATTACCGCGGAGAATATCAATGAACTCATTGAATCTTCCGAATTCACTGGAGATATTGGTCTACTTTCAATAGATATTGATGGAAACGACTATTGGGTATGGAAAGCGATTCATGTTGTTTCGCCACAGGTTGTGATCATAGAAACCCATAACGAATTTGGTTTAAACGACATTGTCGTGCCTTATGATCCAAATTATTTCTACCCTGGCAAACACCCCGACTATCACGGTGCATCACCCATTGCAATGACTAAACTGGCGAAACACAAGGGGTATCGTTTGGTTGGATCAAATACACTCGGGTTTAATTTTATTTATATCCGGGAGGACCTACTTAAAGATGAACTCCCAGAAGTTGCTGTCGAATCGCTGCTGACTGATCCCTCAAATGAAGTGGCTCAATCAAGATTTGAACCCATCAAAGACTGGGAATACCTTACTGAAAATTTTAACTAATAAAAGACTCGAAAAAAGTTGAACTACCGCTGTAGCACTTGATTTACTTATTGAGATTCATAATTCTTGTCTGGTGACGAATGGACTCTTGATGAATTGCATCCATAACCTTACGAACAAATTGAGGTGTCAAGTTGTACTCTGAACTCTCTGCCAATCGCGAATTAATGATTTTCCTCCAATGTTCCTGTTGAAGAATCGTAATTGAATTTTCACGTTTTAATTTTCCCACTTCCTCACTCAGTAACATACGCTCGCGCAAGAGGTCAAAAATGCGGTCATCAATTGTACTTACATCAAGTCGAAGATCATTAATCAACTGCTCAACATCTTTTGGAAGCTCTGTCGTTCTGAGAATAAGCTGGTCGATTAGCTCTCCCCAATGCTTCGGAGTAAGTTGTTGCGGCGAATCAGACCACGCATTTACAGGATCAGGATGCGTTTCTATCATCAGTCCATCAAAGTTCAGGTCCAATGCTTTTTGGCTGACTTCTAATAACAAATCTCTATTTCCCGTAATATGACTTGGATCACAAATTACTTTTGTTTCAGGACGGTACTCCTTGAGAGCGATGGGGATTTCCCAATTTGGAACATTTCTATATTTGGCATGATTGTACACCGAAAAACCTCGATGGATCCCAATTAAGTCTGTCACTCCATTTTTTTCAAATCGCTCAAAAGCACCTAACCAGAGTTGCAAATCAGGATTTACGGGGTTCTTAATCATTACAGGAATGTTTGTTCCTTGTAAAGCGTCTGCAATTTCTTGTACTGTAAAAGGATTCACTGTCGTTCTTGCCCCAACCCATAAGATATCAATACCCGCATTTAATGCAAGTTCAACATGTTTTGTATTCGCGACTTCTGTAGTTACCTTAAGTCCTGTCTCTTTTCCGGCATTTACCAACCATTCGAGTCCAACTGAGCCGATTCCCTCAAAGGAATTTGGACGAGTTCGTGGCTTCCAAATCCCTGCACGTAGAACATCTACTTTACCCGTAGCATTTAAATCAACGGCGGTTCGTATTACCTGCTCCTCGGTCTCCGCACTGCAGGGTCCGGCGATATAAACTGGACGATCATATTTATTTAACCAACTCATCTACAGAAATGCTCCTATCATACAATAACAATACTTCAAAAGTATTCAATTGTTCAATCAATAACACTCAAAGCAGAACGATATTCTCGAAATTTTATGAAATATTCTCTATTTGTACTTCATCAAAAGTCGATTATGTATCAATCAGATGAGTAATGAACTATTTTTGAATCATATTGTAAAAAGACTCAGTCCTTTTTCTTGCCTGCGACAAAATCTTTTAGGTAAAACGGTTCCCAATAGGCAACATCTTCAAACAAATTGTCCTGATATTTCTTGTGAGCAATCCGTACTTGACCTTTTGCTGAAGATAGAATGGAAGGGTCAATCATACAATTACGTCCAGCCCATGATTCCATTAATTTTTCTGCACCATCACCAAAATATACAAACGGCTCCCATTCTTTATAGGACTCAGAATCTATAATATCTGCTGAAATTTCTTTTAATTTTCTACCTTCAGAATTCGCAAATAAATTGTATACCTCCATCCTTCTAGCGTCAATTAAAGCACATAAATTTAATTCATTATGAATCTCTCGAGCTTGCTCAATAAGTGCAGTAAGAGAATCAATTGCAATCAACGGAATTTGAAGTGCGTAACACAACCCTTTAGCTGTTGCTGCACCAATACGCAAACCTGTATAAGATCCTGGACCTGAAGCAACCGAAACTGCATCGAGAGCACTTGCGCTGATTCCCCCTTCAGAAAGTGCCTCTTGAATAAATAGGGTAAGATTTTCACCGTGTGAGTACCCCTCCTCTTGAAGCTCTTTAACAACTAGAATCTCGCCGTCTTTCGATAAAACAACAGAACATACTTTTGTTGTGGTCTCTATGTGGAGGATATAAGTCATCTCTTAAATTCTTTCGCTTTTTTCGTCGTCAAATCTACACAAGCAATATGAGCTAACAGAACAATTTGCATTTTTTTTATGATTTGACCTCTAATTTAAAACCGACGCCATGAACATTAATAATCTGAATGTGATCGTCGTGTTTCAAGTACTTTCTTAATTTAGTTATGAATACATCTAACGAACGACCAACAAAGTAGTCATCTTGCCCCCAAACTCCTGTGAGTATCATCTCTCGTGAAACGACCTGATTCGTGCATTTACACAGAAATGTAAGGATTTGAGCCTCCTTTTTCGTGAGTGTTTTGTCAAAATCAGGATGTGTCAATTGAAAATTTAATGTATCGAAAAGGTATCCACCTATTTGATGCAAAGATTTATTTTCTTCTGTTTTGATATTCACTCTTCGCAGCATTGCAGCAACACGCAATTGAAGTTCTTCAGTATTAAAAGGCTTGGACAAATAATCATCTCCACCGGAACGAAAGCCTTCAACTTTGTCTTCATCATTTGTTTTAGCAGAAAGAAATAAAATTGGAACGTGTGTATTGATTTTTCGTATATCTTTTGCCAAAGAAAAACCGTCTTTTTTTGGCATCATCACATCAAAAATACACATATGAAATGACTCTTCATTGAAGCGTTGAAACCCCTCTTTTCCATCCGAACATAAGGTCACATCATAACCTTCCGAAGTTAAGTGATCAGAAATAATGAAGCCCAAGCTGGTATCATCTTCAACAAGTAGAATCTTAATTTTCATAAAATAATATATTCATGGTCCAAGATATTAAGAATTGTCGGATTCAATTCTTAATAATATGTTAAACAGGTGTTACACAAAAAAAGTCATGGCAATTACCATGACTTTTTCTAGACCATAAATCTACCTTTAGAAGTGAATATCTATTTGCAATCTATACATTAGTTCACTATTCGTGCTATTGTCCTCCATTTTATATGTTACATCGCCCTGTACCTTTAAAGCATGTCCAACAATGTATCTTGAAACACCCAAGGTGTAACGCTGTTCACCATTATCGTTATATTCTTGATGTGGCGTGTAAGTGGTATAACGTGTAGCAAGTTCCCAATTATTTTTAAACATATACCCCAAACATAAGTTCATTGAAGATCCAGCCATCACAGATGCCGATGACGTTGAATCACCGCCGAAATGATTAATTACATCAGCATTCCTTGTTGCATATTCTCCCATCACTGAGAACCCCTTGTATTTAAACATCATGTCTACAAAGATTGTCGTAATATTTGAGTTGAATAATCCATCCGCATTTGTCGGTGTTTGATCCCACATGTAACTTCCCATGTTACTTCTTGTTTTTACCGCTCGGTCGTTATAGTCGTAGGTTGCAGCAATCGATAGCTTTGGGTTCTCCTCACGCTTTATGGATGCACCAACGTAGTCTCCTTTACTTGCGAATTTACCAAAAGGTAAAAACTCTAAACGCCCTGTATACTGGAGCCCTCCTAGATTATCTTGAACCAAATTTCTACCCTCTCCTTGAGAAATAGAGACCATTTCACGCACTAAGAAGGTTTTTCCCAGTGTAAAGTGATGTCTCAATTGAACACCTATATCGCGATCGATATTAAAATATTTATTCAACATCGAACGATCTACAAATTGCATATTGGCTGATGATATAACACGTTCCCTGTTGCCTGGAAGTTTTGTCTGCCCCGCCCAAATTGTGAAATTCTTATAGAAGTTCCACTTTAAGACAGCGTCAAGAATAATTCGCGGTGCTTGGTTGTTGTCACTCGATACTTTACCTACGTCTTTATTGGATAATCCCAACTCCACCTTGTATTTCAATTTTGGACTGAAGGCATGCCCGCCAAATTTTAATCTGGACCGGCGAATCAAAAAAGAGGATGTGCCAGGCTGAATACCAGCAGTTTCGTTAATGGTATTTTCACCTAGATACAATGTCTGAAAACGAAGCCCAAACTTCATGCTCCAGGAACCGTCCTTGGCAACCACGTTGTATAGCCCTTTTCCAAACTTCGTACTCACGGTGTCTTGAGCAAAAGTTACCGCAGAAATTAGCACAATCGCTAATAATAAAATTGATTTATTCATCATTTGTTTTTTCATATTCGAGTACAAATATGAAGTCTTTTAACATTCAAATAACAAAGGAAACATTAATTTAACACAAGCTTAACTTCAGATAAATTTGATAACATTTACTTAATACTGAAAATTGTAGTTTAATCAAATAGCTTATCTACCTTCGTCCTGGTATTTAGAACAAAAACAAAATATATGCTTAAAAAAGTACATCTTCTATCACTAATTTTCCTGATTCTTTCAGGAGTTGTAAGTTTCGGTCAAAGTCCAGACTCGAATGAGGTAGTCAACAATGCGTTCAACAACATGAGTGCAGACTTGTTCAAAAATTACGAAAACGATAAAAAAGAAAAAATTGAAACAGGTTCAGTTACGCTTCACTGGCAATCCAATACAGACAACGACGTTGTAGTCCGTTACAGAAAGGATGGTACAGATGAATGGAACTACTCTCCTAAATTTTCGTCCAAAGAGCTTTCATACGAAATAACGAATTTAGAAGAGAATAATTTCTTTGAATGGCAAATTGGAAATGAAGGCAATTGGTCAGCACTTGCGGAATTCCATTCTCTTGGTATACACTTATTCAAAAACCTAGCTGCAAAAGGTGGTGCAGAATCAGCAAAATTAACATGGAGCATTGATTACAACGTAGCAGAAAAATTGAAGGGTAGCGGAATCAACGCTATAATAGAGTACCAAAATGATATTGCCAAAAGAAGAGCAAAGAAAGGTGTTGAAGGGGGAGACTGGGAGCGCACTGAACCCTTTTCTATTTTAGACACAAAATATGAAATTAAAAACCTAAATGGGGCTGATAAGTATCAATTTAAAATTGGCTTTGCTCCAAACGGTAATACAGAACAAGTGCTCGACGACAAGGACCAAATGGTATGGTCAGCAAAGACAAAAACCAAAACCGAACGGGGCTGGGGAGTTGCTAAATTACTCATACTTATAGGTGCATTGGCATTCTTCATTTTTGGAATGAAACTTATGAGTGAAGGTTTACAGCAAGCGGCAGGAAGCCGATTACGATCAATGCTTGGTTCCATTACGTCGAATAGAGTTAAAGGTGTTTTCACAGGATTTGGTATCACCTCAATTGTTCAATCCTCCTCAGTAACAACAGTAATGACGGTAAGTTTTGTAAATGCAGGCTTGATGACTCTGCGTCAATCAGCTGGAGTTATGATGGGTGCAAACATTGGTACCACCATAACCGCATGGATCATTGTACTTCTGGGTTTCAAATTGAGTATTTCTAGCTATGCATTTATGATTTTAGCACTTGCTGCTCCTCTTCTTTTCATATCAAAAGGAAAGGCTCGAGCGTGGGTAACAGCAATTTTTGGTTTCTGTATTCTATTTATGGGACTCGATGAGTTAAAGCATGCAGTGCCATCTTTGGACGCTGATTCCTCAATTGTTCAGTTTTTCATCGATTTCAAAAATGCATGGTACGGTCCAGTAATGTTTGTCTTTTTAGGAGCTCTTGTTACTGTTGTTATTCAGTCATCGTCTGCAGCAATGGCATTGACACTCGCCATGGTTGCAGCAGGGACAATCCCTTTTGAAGTAGCCTGTGCAATGGTCTTAGGAGAAAATATTGGGACAACTATTACAGCTGAGTTGGCTTCCTTAATTGCAAATGTTCACGCCAAGCGATCCGCGCGAATCCACTCGATGTTTAATATAATTGGTGTCTCATGGATGTTATTAATATTCCCATTATTCCTAAAGGGACTAGCAGCTTTAGTTACTGGAGACCCATACACAGACATTGCTGTTGCAGCAACAGCGATTGCTCTCTTCCATACAGCATTCAACACCATTAATGTGGTTGTTTTAATTTGGTTCGTTCCGCAATTGGTAAGTATTGCAGAAAAAACAGTAAAATCCAAAGGGGAATCTGATGAAGAATTCAAACTTGACTATATTTCTGGACCTCTTGGTTCAACAGCAGAATTATGTATTCTGGAAGCGAAAAAAGAAGTTGCGAAGTTTGGTAAGCTCACCTCAAAAATGAACAAATTTGTAGGCACTCACTTAAACTCTTCAGAGCGTAAAGAGAAAAACAAAATGCTCAGTAAAATTGAAAAGTATGAAGAAATAACCGATCGTGTAGAAGTTGAAATAGCTGACTATCTCGGTAAAACTGCCCGTCTCGAAATGAGTAACGAAGCTTCAACACGCATGAGATCAATGTTGAATATTACAACCGATCTCGAAAGAATTGGAGACATCTTCTTCCAAATTGGTAAAACGCTAGAACGCAAAGATGGTGACAAAATTTACTTCACACCTGAGCAAAGAAATGGTGTTAACGAAATGATTGACGCTGTGGAAAGTGCATTCGAGGTAATGAATGAAAATTTAAATTCTGAGTATGGAACAATATCTTTAGACAAAGCAATTGAGAGCGAAAAGAAAATTAATTCATTACGCAATGAATTGAGAAAGAGGCACCTTCAGAGCATTGGGTCTGGAGAGAATATGGACAATGCATTGATTTTTAGTAATCTTTTCTCATCACTCGAGAAAGTTGGTGATCATATAATCAACGTTTCTGAGCACGTTGCTGATAAAGGTCTCGACTAATTAAAATAAGTTAAAACAAAGTCTTGCCACGATTCATTTCTGGCGAGACTTTTTTGAATAAAAAAGGCAGAAATGACACAGAAGAAAGGAACATTAATAGAAATTGCAACAGTGTTTTTTAAAATGGGATGCTTTGCTTTCGGAGGACCAGCTGCTCACATTGCAATGATGGACCAGGAGATTATTCAGAAACGAAAATGGATGTCAAGGGAACATTTCCTTGATTTAATTGGAGCAACCAATTTAATCCCAGGTCCGAATTCTACGGAAATGACAATGCACTGTGGCCATGAACGAGGCGGTATTCTTGGGTTGTTTGTTGCAGGTATTAGTTTCATTTTTCCTGCTGTTCTCATTACAGGTATTCTCGCTTATTTATATGTGGAATATGGCTCCATTCCTGATGTCAAAAATTTCATCATCGGAATCAAACCTGCTGTTATTGCTGTTATTGCTGGTGCAATTTTCAAATTAGGAAAAAAAGCACTTAAAAGTGTCGAGTTAGGTGTTTTAGGAGCACTCGTTGTAATGGCAAGTATGTTACCCAATACCAATGAAGTACTCGTTCTTCTTGGCGCAGGTATAATTGGTGCAGTATACTTTTACACAAAAAGCAAGTCTGAAAAAAGTAAATTGAACCTACTCCCACTTGCATTACTGAAGGTGCCAACCTTTGTCGGAAGCAATGTTCTTTCAACTACTGTATTTTGGAAATTCCTGAAAGTTGGATGTATACTATATGGAAGTGGTTATGTACTTTTCGCATATTTAGATGCTGAATTAGTGCAAACGGGATTGTTGTCACGCAGAGAACTTTTAGATGCAATTGCCGTTGGGCAGTTCACCCCTGGTCCTGTTCTTTCCACTGCAACTTTCATCGGTTACCAACTGGCTGGATTGTGGGGTGCTATTGCTGCAACAATTGGTATTTTTCTGCCATCCTTCTTATTCGTTCTTTTATTAAATCCATTAATCCCAAAAATGAGACAATCAAAGTTCCTGAGCGGATTTCTTGATTCTGTGAATATTGCGGCCGTTGGAATTATGCTTGCGGTTCTATTGAACATGGGGCAGGCGTCTATTTTTGACTGGAGAACCGGGTTAATCGCAGCAGCAAGTCTATTTTTCACTTTTGGACCAAAGAAAATTGGTGCAATGTGGATTATTGCCGGTGGAGCAGGATTGGGATACCTGTTGTTCTTGATATGAACTTGATATAAAAAGGAACGAGAGTAAAGACGGGCGTCCCAACTCTCGTTACACTAATCAACCTAACCTACTACTACTATGACAAATTTAATTCATCTTTTGCAGTGTTCAAAGGATTTTGAGTGAATTCTTTAGTAGCATAAAACAAATAATAGCATAAATTCTTTTCGATTCTATATTTTACGAAATGTTGAGTAGTAAGTAATTTCAGGAGAAAACTAAAATTAAACCTTGTGATTTTAAAGCCAACTTTGATATTTTAAGATTCCAATATTAGGTTTAATTTGCTACCTTGTTTGTAGGAAAAAATCACTTCATGAGAACAATTTTAATAATTGATGACGAAGATGACATTAGAGCAATTTTAACTTATAATTTAGAAAAGGAAAATTATAGGGTTTTAAATGCCTCCAATGGTAAGGATGGAATTGAACTAGCACAACAACATACTCCCGACCTTATACTCCTTGACGTCATGATGCCAGAAATGGATGGAATTGAGGTATGCGAATTCTTAAGAGCAGATCCAAAAACTGAAAACATTATTATTTGCTTTCTAACTGCAAGGGGTGAGGACTATAGTCAGATTGCTGGTTTGGAAGCTGGAGCTGACGATTATGTATCAAAACCCATCAAACCAAAAGTGTTAGTGAGCAGAATAAAAGCTATTCTGAGAAGAGGAGACAAGGTATCAAATCGAACAGATGAAAATAAGGCAGAAGACAACTTGATCATTGATCGTGAGCGATACTGTGTTTTAAGAGATGGTGTTGAACTGCACTTGCCAAGAAAGGAATTTGAACTTCTTGCCCTTTTATCATCAAAACCTGAAAAAGTATTCTCCCGTGACTTTATTTTAGAATCCGTTTGGGGCGCTAGTATCGTTGTTGGTGACCGAACAATAGATGTACATGTCCGTAAATTGAGAGAAAAAATTGGTGACGGCTATATCAAGACCATAAAAGGGGTTGGTTACAAATTCGTGAATATTGAAGTATAAAAAAAGATGCCTTTGTCATCTATTAAACCCGAATTATGCATAAGAAAATCTATTCCGGTCTGAAACTACTGCAAAATATACCATTTCATTACGCTTTTAAGTTCACCATAGCGGTACTACGCTAAAATATATAAAATGCTATATTTTATTACATTTTCAATCCTCATGACAACATTCTAATGCATAATCTAGGTTAAACCAAATCAACTAAAATGTATATGCTATCGAACCAGTAAAGTTGAATCCCTACTAAGGAGAAAAAAAGAATCAAAAGTAGCTTCGGACAACAAAGAATTGAAGATTGACAGAGAAAAATACCTTATTGCCTATAAAGGAAATGAAATACTCTTACCAAAAAAAGAGTTTGAATTACTCGAACTACTCGCAAGTAAACCCGGAATAGTATTCAATCGAGATCAAATCCTAAGTTTGGTGTGGGGAGATGGTGCAATTGTAGGTGAAAGAACAATCGATGTACATGTTCGAAAATTAAGAGAAAAGTTAGGGAATAACTATATTCGTACCATAAAAGGTGTGGGATATACGTTCAACGAATTTTGAGAAATTTAAGACCAATTCAGATATTGCTTGCAGGAAGCTTCGTTGTATTCACGATTTCCCTTCTAACTCTTGTTCTTGTAGAACCACTATTTGATCTTTCATTTACCTGGATTTTTATTGCTCCTTTATTATCTTCGATTGGTGCCTACGTCGTATTTTATCTCTTTATTAAAAAATTTATTACTGAAAAATTAAAAGTCCTTTATCGATCCATTCGCAAAGGAAAATTTGAAAGTCAAGCGCCTGAAACCATCAGCTTGAGTGATGATTTGATTGAAATTGCAGTGATGGATACTAAAAATTGGACAGAAGAAAAGAATTCTGAAATTTCACAACTCAAAGCTCAGGCGGAATTTAGAAAAGAGTTTATTGGTAATCTAGCGCATGAATTAAAAACACCCGTTTTCTCAATTCAAGGTTATATTTTAACACTTTTGGAAGGAGGGTTGGAAGATGAAAATGTAAACCGTAAGTTTCTGGAAAGGGCGTCAAAAGCTACAGATCGCATGACCAACATTCTAGAAGATTTGGATTTACTCACTAAACTGGAAGTAAATCGAGTTCATCTTGAGCTCACAAACTTTGATATCAAAGAGTTAATCTTCGATATTTTCGAAGAATTAGAAATTAAGGCAAAAAGGAAAAAAATCACTTTGCAGTTTGCCAAAGAATTTGATCCTATTTATGTCTGTGCAGATCGAACCAAAATTGGACAAGTTTTAATGAACTTAATCAATAATTCAATTCATTACGGTGAAGAGAATGGGGAGACACAAGTTCGCTTTTATATTTTTGATGATATCGTTACTATCGAAGTTTCAGATAATGGTGCAGGAATTGACGAAGCAGATCTTCCACGCCTTTTCGAACGCTTTTACCGTGTTGAAAAAAGTAGAAATAGAAACGAGGGAGGTTCGGGATTGGGACTTGCCATTGCAAAGCACTTCATTGAAGCTCATGGACAAACAATTAACGTTCGAAGTACTATTGAAATAGGGAGCACCTTTACATTCAGTTTGGATAAGGGAAAGAGTGCGCGCTCTTAATCCATTTCATGAATTTAATTGTTACAAATTAAAGAGGGGCTTTATCCAATTATTTGAATCGTAAACCAATCCCAACTTCTAAACGATTGTTGATTGCCGAATATCCATTGGATTCTAATGTATGAGAGAACAAGCCTCTAAAATAGGCGATATGAAACATCAATCCAATTTTGGTGATATACATACCCTTTTTTATTCATTTATAATTTGTGATGTACATAACAAGAAAAACCCCAACCTATTACTAGATTGGGGTTTTATAAAAGTGGCGTCGACTTACTCTCCCACCCTCAAAAGGGCAGTACCATCAGCGCAAGCAGGCTTAACTTCTCT
>JAQWHI010000013.1 GCA_029249445.1 Crocinitomicaceae bacterium
TTGTGGTACGAATCAAGAAATTGCTGGAGAAACAGGACAGACGTATACACCATCTGTAACAGGACAGTATGCTGTTGTGATTACAAATGGAACATGTGTAGATACATCTGAATGTACACTTGTTGATTTTACTGGAATTGACGAGATCGTGTCAAAGATGTTTAGAATTTATCCGAATCCAAACAACGGTCAATTTATTGTTGATATTGATTCCGAGGAAGCATATGAAATTACAATCCACGATATTGCAGGAAAGGTAATTTACAGGAATGCATCTATTTCAAATGAGAAGAATGAAGTTTCATTAGGAAAGCTTGAAGGTGGAACGTACTATGTTACAATTGAGAATGAGACATCAAAAGCGACCCGAAAAATGGTTGTAAACTAAGAACAACTCAATTCAAATAGGCCTTCTTCATCTTGTATGAAGAGGGCTTATTTTTTATATGTTGATTGTGCCTATATGTGCAGTGCTCTATCCTCTGTCGCAGCCAGTGCTGCTTCCTTCACACCTTCCGAATACGTTGGGTGTGGGTGACAAATACGTGCAATGTCTTCCGCAGATGCGCGGTACTCCATAGCAACAACGGCTTCCATAATTAAGTCTGCTGCACGTGGTGCAATCATATGTACACCCAGCAACTCATCAGTTACTGAATCAGCGATAACTTTTATTGTTCCAAGGATGTCCATACTCGCGCGAGCCCGACCCAACGCTTTAATTGGAAATTGTCCAATTTTTATTTCTTTTCCTGCTGCTTTTAATTCTTCTTCTGTTTTTCCAACAGAGGCAACCTCTGGCCACGTATATACCACACCCGGGATTAGGTTGTAATCGATATGTGGTTTTTGTCCTGCGATTTGTTCAGCTACAAAAACGCCTTCTTCTTCAGCTTTGTGCGCCAGCATTGCTCCGCGCACTACATCGCCGATTGCATAGATGTTTGGTGTATTTGTTTGGAGGTTCTGATTTACCTCAATTTGGCCTCGCTCATTAGTCTTTATTCCCGCATTCTCAAGTTCCAAACCAGCGGTAAACGGCTTTCTCCCGACCGCTACAAGACAATAGTCTGCTTCAAGCACAACTTCCTCATCTTTTTTATTTAATGCAGTTAGTTTTACTCCTTTCCCTGTGTTGGTTACGCTTTGAACTTTGTGTTGTAAGTGGAACTTAAATCCTTCTTTCTTTAAGACTTTTGCGAGCTCTTTTGACATTGTTCCATCCATTGTTGGGACAATCCTATTGGCAAACTCAACGACCTCAACTTTGGTTCCTAAACGACCAAATACAGATCCAAGCTCCAAACCGATTACACCACCGCCAATAACAAGTAGCTTTTTGGGGATTTCCCTCATGTTCAACGCTTCTGTTGAGGTAATTATTCTCTTTTTGTCAGGCTCCATGCCTGGGAAGAAGTTCGGCTTTGAACCGGTAGCAATAATTACATTTTTCGTTGAGATCGTGGTTTCACTTTTATCTTCAGCAACTACTTTTATGGTGTTCTTATCAACGAAAGAGCCCAGTCCGTGGTGGACATCGATATCGTTTTTATCCATTAAGAATTTCACTCCAGCACAAGTTTGTGATACTACATCATTTTTGCGTTTCACCATCTGTTCAATGTTTGCCTTTACTCCTGTTACATCAATTCCGTGTTGATCGAAATTGTGGGTTGCATTGTGAAAGTGCTCAGATGAGTCCAGAAGTGCTTTTGATGGAATGCATCCAACGTTCAAACATGTTCCTCCAAGTGTATTGTATTTTTCAATTAAGGCAGTTTTCATTCCTAATTGTGCGCAACGAATTGCTGCAACATAGCCTCCGGGACCAGAACCAATGATTGTGATGTCGTACGTACTCATGTTTTATTTTGTCTTTGGTACAAATGTATTATTTCTTGGCTTTTAAATAGCGATAAATAGCACAAAAAAAGAGGCTGTCATTGACAACCTCTCTCGAATGTTTCGAACCTTCTATCTTACATTACAACAACTTTCTGTGTTGTACTGTGATCTCCAGATTTTACTTCCAAGAAGTAGCAACCTGCAGATAGATTTGCTGTATTATCTAATGCTTTTGAAACTGTTGTATTCGTTGTTTCAATCAATTCTTGAGCAACTACTTTTCCTTGAGTGTCTCTCAAGATGAAATGTGTTGGTTCGTTTTGTGCCGTATAGTTCACATTGATTGCTTCTCCGTTTGTTGGGTTCGGGAACACAACAAGATTGAGGTCAATAATTGCTTGATCTGCTACACCCAAGATACCTGATACGATAATGTCATCGATATAGAGGTTACTCGACAAGTCAGAGGCAGTAAATTCAAATTTAATTCGCGTCAAACGATCTTGCGCAGTTGGCGAATAGGAAAATGATGCTTCTCTCCACATTGTATTTGTTGTTGGAGCAAAGTCCGCGTTACTAGCGTATCCTGCCGTTACTAGACTTTCACCTGTAATGGTACTTGACGCATTGAATCCTTCGACAGAAACCACTTTTGGTGTCCAAGATTCACCACAATTTCTTGAGGTATAAACTCTTAGTTTTTCGGTGATATCAGCCGTTACCGTTGCATTTGTTGCATATGCGAACTTGAATGTAACTGTAATTGCCGCAGTATTTCTTAAGTCGATTGATGGCATGATCAAGTTATCAATACTTCCGCCCAATCTGAAGTTGTAGAACCAATCTTCCGTGAAGTTGTCCGCATTCGAGATGTCTTTATAGGTATTTAACTTGAATGCTTTCGATCCGTTGTATCCATATCCATTTACAACGCTAAATTTTCCATGGTTGTCTTCTGGATTTTCTACGACGAAAAACCCTGTTCCGTTCCCCCATGTATTGACTGTTTCCATGTTGAATGTCGTTGGACCAACATTTTCTGGCCAATCTGGCGAAACATAAATGTAATTCACTTCATCTCTTGTGTCAGACCCAGCAGCGTTGGTAACAGTCAATTTAACACGTTTCCAACCTGGAGTATCCCATGTAACATTTGGATTTGAGGATGTTGAAGTTGCTGGTGTTCCTCCTTCAAATTCCCAGGCTCTTGATTCGATAACTGCATTCCAAGAAGCGTCTTTGAAAGAGACAGGAGAGCCTGTACAAACCGTTCTGTCCGGAGAATTAAAATCTGCAACCGGTGAACACAACGGAACAGTCAATGCGGTTTGTGGCATTGTTGCATTCATTACGCCAGTTTCCATCAGTGTGGTGTCTTGCCATAGAATATTTCGTTGCCCACTAATTCCTTCGAGTGTATTGTGTGTGAGTGCTTTTTGATCTTCAGTAAACATGGCGGCGCAACTTGAATAGTCCATCCAGTTTTGGACATTTGCCAATGTATCCAATCCAACCAAGCTTGTGTCACAGGTAGCTAAACCCAAGTTACAAACTGAGAAAGAACCTTGAGTTGGGGGTGTATCGACAATACCGTCATCTCCACACTCTCCTGCGGCTCCTGCAACGCTCACTCCACTGAATGGGTGTGCAAGTCCAAAATAATGGCCCGCCTCGTGGGTAAGTGTTTCTGTATTCACTGTTGTGTAATCTCTCAAAACGATTCCATCTGTCCAGAATCCAGACCCATCTGTTCCACCCGGGAATGTCGCATATCCGAGAAGTGTTCCTTGCGTTGGACCTCCAGAATTTGGCTCGTTTACTACCCAAATATTCAAATAGTGCGAGCGGTCCCATTGGTTGATTTTTGAAACGGTCTCACCGATATATGTTTCGTGTGTTTGAATGTGTTCAATTCCGTTTGTACAGTTTCCAAATGGATCAATGGCAGCCAATCGAAATTCAATTTCCATATCAGCGACAATAGAATCAAACATTGGTATGATGTTCGAAAGCCCTGCGTTTGATGCGCTATAATCTTCGTTCAACTCTTCCATCAAGCTATAAATTGTTGCATCTGAAATATTTTCAGATCCATACATGTGAAGAATATGGAATACTACAGGAACGATATATTTGGTTGCTTTTTTCGCTTCTGCCTCAGCGACAGTTGCTATTGGACCCGTATGTATAGTTTGATTTTGCTCATATTCCGCTTTCAATTGAGGGAATTTTGTGTGCAATGCTTTCAAAGCTTCTTCTGTTCCACAAGGAATTTCTTGCTGCGAAATTCCGCTGAAGGCAAGAATGGAGAATGTTAATAGAGAGAATATTGTTCTTTTCATAATTACTTATTGTGTATTATAAAGTCAATTTTTTGCTGCGTGATTTTGAGTATACTAAGTTGCAACATCCAAATTTAATGAATATTAATTGAGTTTCCCGAAGTTTCCTGCTAAAACTTCTACTTTCCATTTCGGTCAATGGGTGAATCGTCAATGGTCGCTTTTAATAAAAAAGAAAAAGGCTGCATCAGAACTACTGATACAGCCTTTACTTTCTGTGTTCATTGCTTACAGAACGACAATTTTTTTAGTCGTTGCGTAGTCGCCAGTTTGTACTTTTAGTAAGTAACATCCAGCCGGCAAATTTTGTGTGTTATTGAGTTGCGTTGAAACTTCAGTATTTGTTGCAGTAATTACTTGACTTGCAATTAGTTTGCCGTTCATGTCTCGCAATACAAATTCAGTCGCTTCATTTTGAGCTACATAGTTTATATTGATTGCTTCACCGCTTGAAGGATTTGGATAGATGTTCAATTGCAGATCTGAAATTTCCTGTGACTCAACACCCAATGCACCATTAACAACAATATTGTCAATGTATAAGTTACTTGCAAAGTCGCTTGCTTCAAATTCGAATTTAAATCGTGTCAGTCGATCATTTGAACTGGATAAGTAGGTGAATGATCCTTCTCTCCACATTGAATTTGTTGTTGGTTTGAAATCAGCATTACTCGCAAACCCGGCAGTAACAATGGTATTTCCCGTGATTGAAGATCCAGTGAGTGTTCCGTCTACGCTCAGAACGCGAGGTGACCATGAGGCGCCGCAGTCGTTCGAAACATAAACTTTCAGCTTTTCTTCGATATCACTTGAAACGGTCGCGTTAGTGGCGTAAGCAAATTTGAACGAAACCGTGATAGCTGATGTATTTCTCAAGTCAATTGAAGGTGTGATTAGCGCATCCTTGCTTGATCCCAGTCGATTGTTATAAAAATAAGCATTTGTGAATGGGTCTGCTTCAGAATTGTCATAATATGTCTGCAATTTGAAGGCTTTGGAATTGTCATAACCTCCATCGTTTACGAGACCAAAATAGCCGTAGTTTTCTTCAGGATTTTGAACAATAAAGAAACCCGAACCGGAACCTCCTCCGTTCACCGTTTCCATGTCAAACGATGTTGGACCTACATTGTCTGGCCAGTTTGGCGATACATACAAGTAGTGTGTTTCTTCTTTTGTGTCTGATCCCGCAGCGTTTGTTGCGGTTAATCTGATTTTCTTCCATCCCGGTGTATCAAAAGAAACATTCACATTGGCAGAGGTTGCAGTTGCTGGTGTTCCTCCTTCGAATTCCCAAATGCGGCTTTCAACAACGGCATTCCATGACTCATCAGAGAAGGTTACAGTAGCACCCGTGCACACGAGTTGTTTCGGTGAATGGAAATCTGCAATAGGCACACACAATGGAACAGTCAATGGATCATTGGGATCTTGTGGTGTAGCCAAGTTCATTACTCCCGTTTCCATAAGTGTTGTGTCTGTCCAAAGGTTGTTTCTTTGTCCTGCAATTCCCTGCAAGATGTTGTGCATTACTTCACATTGTCCGGGTGTAAAATGCCGGTCACAGTACGAGTAGTCCATGTAATTTTGAAGATCTTCAACCACTCCACCGTTTGAGGTATCGCAATCAATCCAACCTGAAGGGTAAACGAAGTTACAGTTGAGGTGTCCTTTTGTTTCTGGCGTATCATCAATTCCATCGTCGTTACAGATTGTTGGACCATCATTAATTAAGTCAGAGTCCCCGAAAGTGTGCGCCAAGCCCAAGTAGTGTCCAATTTCATGCGTTAGAACTGATTCACTTCCCGGATTAGAGGTTCCGATCGAACCGACATAAGTGTGTCCTGAAAGAATACCATCTCTGAAGAACCCATTCCCGTCTGTACTAGCTGGGAATGTTGCATATGCTGCCGCACCCGGCACCCCGACAATATCAACTACCCAGATATTGAGGTATTGTGATCTGTTCCATTGATTGAGTTTTGAATACGTGTCACCCACACGAGTTTCGTGCGTGTAAATGCGATCAATTCCATTGGTACAATTCCCGAAAGGATCAATTGCAGCGAGTTTGAATGTAATGCGCGCGTTTCCGTTGAGGTCTGTAAATTCTGGAACCAAATCCACAGAGTCAGCGTCAGCAGCATTGAATTCTCGGTTAAACACAGCGACAGCATCATAGATTTGTGCGTCTGTAATGTTTTCATTACCGTATTCGTGCAGCACGTGGAAAACAACAGGAATTACATACTCTTGAACAGATTTTCCGTTGTGAATTATCGTTTCTTTCGCGCTACTTTGAAGAAGTTGATAATCTTCATAGTGTGCTTTTAATGCCGGATCAGAATCCAATATTTTTTTCAATACCGTGTAGGTTCTACATCCCGGTTCTTGATTCTGTGCAATGGCTGACAATGCGATAAATAAAACAAAAAATGAAAGGACTAATTTTTTCATGGTTTCAAAAGTTTCGATTTCGAAAATACAAAATTCTTAGCACAGATTCTACTGTACGAATCATAAAAGTAGTTGCGCAAATGTTAAAAAAAAGATACTCCTGAGGTGGAATTCGAATTGAAGTGAATTTAGAAGAGGTGTTTTTCGGCGCGGTACGATGAACGAACAAGGGGACCACTTTCAACATATTTAAAGCCCATTTTTAAACCGAGTTCTTTGTATTCAGCAAACCGCTCTGGTGTGATGAATTCATCAATCGGGAGGTGCTTTGGAGTGGGTTGCAGGTATTGTCCAATGGTTAGGATGTCTACATCCACACTGCGCAAATCTTCCATTGACTCGATGACTTCTTGGTGTGTTTCGCCAAGTCCGAGCATAATTCCAGATTTTGTCTTCATACCTCCTTTTTTCAATCGAAACAAGAGTTCAAGGCTGCGGTCATATTTGGCCTGAATTCGTACTTCTTTTGTCAATCTTCTGACTGTTTCAAGGTTGTGACTCACAATTTCAGGAGCTACGTCGATTACAATTTGAAGGTTCTCCCATTTTCCTGCGAAATCGGGGATGAGTGTTTCAAGGGTTGTTCCCGGACTTTGTTTTCGGATGGCACGAACGGTTTGCGCCCAGATGTTTGCACCACCATCTTGTAGATCGTCGCGGTCCACTGAAGTAAGCACAGCATGCTTGATTTGCATGGTTTTGACACTGTGTGCAACTTTTCCTGGTTCGAATTCATCTACAGCATCTGGTCTCCCAGTTTTTACTGCACAAAAACCACACGAACGTGTGCAAATATTCCCGAGGATCATAAAGGTAGCAGTACCTTCACCCCAGCACTCGCCCATGTTGGGACAACTTCCACTTTCACAGATGGTATGCAGCTTGTGTTCATCAACGAGGCCACGAACTTTTTTGTATTTTTCTCCCGTTGGAAGCTTTACACGAAGCCATTTTGGCTTTTTGATTCTCACCTTACCTTCTCCTTGGATAATTTCGCTCATCTCAAAGTTTTTAAATGTCTTTGCAAATGCGCTTTAAATAAAAGCTACTTTTGCGCCATTGTTCAAGCTGAATTGAACACAAATACAAATGTACTCAAAACGAACTGAACATGGCAACATCCAAAGTTGAATATTTAGGTGATTTAAGAACGAAATGTACACACCTTAAATCGGGCAAAGAAATTCTTACTGATGCTCCTGTTGACAACAACGGAAAAGGGGAGTCGTTTTCGCCAACTGATTTGGTTGCAACGGCTTATGTATCTTGTATGATAACCATTATTGGAATCTATTGCAATTCCAATAGAATCTCATTTGAGCAGGGTACTGCAGAGGTCACCAAGGAGATGGGGTCGAATCCAAGGCGCATTTCCAAAATCACGATTTACATGGATTTTTCTGATAACAAATGGGATGCAGCTACACAAGAGAAAATCATTCGAGCGGGTGAGGCTTGTCCGGTTGCAAAATCAGTTGATCCTTCAATGGAGCTTGAATTTAACTACAATTTCTAAGGTATGGAACGAAACAAACAGGACGGAAAGCGTTCTTACAGAGCTGTTAAGGACGATTTTATTTTCGGTGTTCGATCGGTGATTGAAGCGGTGAAGGCCAACCGCGCGCTCAATAAAGTCTTGATTCAAAAAGGGATGAACAAAGACCTTTTCATGGAGTTGAAAGATGCTTTGGCAGGGGAGAGGCATCAACTGCAATTTGTGCCGATTGAGAAACTGGATAGCATTACAGATCAGAACCACCAAGGAGTGATTGCGCTCGTTTCTCCGATTGAGTACGGCAATTTTGAAGCGATTGTGGAGGGCTTGATTGAAGAAGGAAAAAAACCTTTTCTATTGGTTTTGGATCGTATTACCGATGTGCGAAATTTTGGAGCTATTGCCCGAACTGCGGAATGTGAGGGGGTTGATGCAATATTGATTCCTTCAAAAGGGGCTGCACAGGTGACTTCGGATGCCATCAAAACTTCAGCGGGGGCATTGAATAGAATTAAAGTATGCAAAACCGATAGTCTCAAAGACGCATTGTTTTACATTCAGCAGTGCGGTGTTCGTTTGGTTGCATGTACGGAGAAATCCTCTGTTCCACTATACGAAACCAACTTGAGGGGCTCCGTGGCAGTGATTATGGGCTCCGAGGAAAATGGCATTACGCAAGATTTAATTAATCTATCCGACATCAGTTGTCGTATTCCAATGCGCGGAGAGATTGCCTCCCTGAATGTTGGTGTGGCGGCAGGGATGGTCTTGTATGAAAAATTAAGACAAGAATTGTATTCATGAAGGCACAACTTGTTGTTTTCAGTTGATTTCAGTCTGAACTGCGTTGTATCCAACAAGTCGCCAAGCGGGGATTGTTTTTATAACGAGCGATACCATTGTACCATTGGTACAGGTGTGACCCCATCATCAGTAATCACTCCACTAAAACCGAATTGAAATGCTTTCCCTTCCGCTTGGTGCCACCTCACTCCTGGTATTATCAGCGAAAATCCTGGATTTCTAATTTCAATTGTAGTGGATACCGTTTGCAAACTACCTTGTCCGGTTGAGGGGTCAATAATCCATTCATCATCGTATATAGTTACGGTTTCTGTTTTGCCTGGAAGCAGAAAAAATGAATCAAATACCAAGCTTAATTTTGTCGAAACCTTGACCATCCCAGCAATACTGGTAAGTGCCCGTCCATTGAGATCTCCGTCTTGCCAAATGGCTCCATAGCCCGCAGAAACTGCGAGGTTTTTAGATCTATTTCCAAAGGAAAGCGTACCAAATGGCAAGGCTCCTCCCCATTCGGGAGCTACCCAAGAACCGGTTCCCAGCAATCCTCCAACCGCAAATTGTGTTTTCTCTCCGATTGTCCAACTTTTCTTTATTGTTCCTATTACTGGGGTTCCTAGCCATGATGTCATGACTCCCACCCCAAGATTTTTACCGAGTCCAAACTGAAAGTCTGGTCCAAACAAATTCCATTGGACATAGTGCTCACCTTTGACTATTGGTAGTCCGTTGGTTGTGATAAAGTACCGTGTGGCGAATTTGTCTTCCCCAATAAAATCTCCAATGCTGTTGAAATCAGAGGATTTCACTAGGACCATGTCTTTTATAATGTGTTGTGGAATGTAAATTTTTCTATTGTCAGAGGTTAAGATGTATAGTTCACGAGCGTCTTGGCTCATTATTTTTCCTATTAATTCGCCACCGTCGGTTTTAATAAATCGGTAGGTATTCGTATCTAGAACCGCAGTGGTATCAGATTGTGAAACGCTCAGTTTTGCCAAGCATAGGAATGAGAGTAGGATAAAAAAAGATTTCATAACAAACGGTTTTGTTAAAATTACACATAAAAATTATACGGATGTATTGTTTGGATAAAAAAGTAGGTGAGGTGTGATTCCACTATTTTGTTTGGGTTTACAGCGGTTTGGCTAAAAAGCGCAGTCATCCCGAGGGCGCTATGATTGCATAGACAGGATTGCAAGGCTTTTTCTTCTTTATAAGTTAGCGTCAGTAATGACTAAAATGTATTCGTGATTTGCAACTGTTCTTTGTTCATCAACATCAGAAGTCCAATTGGATAATAATTTATAATCTTTTGCCAATGTATCTCCTGAAGCATTTGTAATAAGTAGGTCATTCCCGAATATTGAAGTTGGTTCAAAAAAATCTGTTTGTTTCCCACGTTGACTCCAAACTGCAAGGTCTTTTTTTTCGTTCGGATGAATCGTTTTGTCTATGTCGTTTGAGGTAATAATGTTTGCGCCGTCAACTGAAATAACACTCGAAGATTGGTTGTCGATATAATAGTCAACAAAAGTTTCCTTTTCGCAAGAACTAAGAAAAAATAGGGCAGAGATTAGAATTGATACTTGTCTCATATTCATTTAAATTTTGATTTATTGTTTCAACGGTGAGTATATGAAAAGTTGCCGACTTCAATGTTAAAAATTTTCAATTTTCGGCAAAGCTGAAACGAGCGACAAGACCTGAATTTACAACTACTTCGGCAATTTTTCATATACATTGTTACCAACCGTATTTCTTTGTTAATCTATCATTAAATATCGGATTTTTATTGTAAAGTAATTTGGGCACAAATGTGCACCTCTACATTTAAGATAGTGGATATTTGAATAGGTGGACCGCCCATTTATAGAGAAAATTTTGCTACTCTTGGATTCCTATTTGAGAGGTAATTGTCGCACGATTTGAAGAAAGAGGTAGGATTTAAATAAGTGACTGTCGTATCCACGGAATGAGATCTGGGATGCGGTCCAATGTGTGAATGTGCCATTCATGGATGCCGTCTCGGTAGCTGCGGTGCGGGTCAAATAAAATGGCAGGAATTCCAGCACGGGTGGCACCTACAATGTCTGTTTTGTAGTTGTCGCCGATCATCAAACTTTCACTTGCAACGGTTTTGGCGCGTTCCATGGCATGGTGAAAAATTTCAGGTGCCGGTTTGTTTTTTCCGATGTCTTCCGAACATACAATCACGTCAAAGTGATGCAAAATACCGCTGTTCTCAAGTTTGATGTGTTGAATCTCTTTGAACCCATTGGTAATGATGTGAAGTTCAAAATCCTTTTCGAGTTCGGTGAGTACTTCCTTTGTTCCAGGAAACAATTGAGTTTGATAGGGCGATGTTCCGACATACAATTCCGCTATTTCTTCTGCAAGAGCGCGGTCGTTGACCTGAAAACTTTTCAAAGTGTCGTCAAAGCGCTTTACACGCAATACATCCTTTGTTATTTTTCCTTGACCGTAACTGTTCCAGAGCTTGCCATTGATTTTTTTATACGTGGTATAAAACGATTGGAACGAGCGCATGCGCTCGTCCAAATTGAGTTGTGCATATATATGATCCAAGGCAATTTTCGAATTTGTTTCGAAATCCCAAAGCGTGTGATCTAAATCGAAGAACAGGTGTTTCAAAATAAGTAAGTAATTGATGTAATAATTAGTCCATTAAAGAAAATGCCGACTACAATAAGCGGAAAGGTCATCGGGTTTTTTCCATAAAACTTCGCAGCGATGATGCTTCCTCCAGGGATGGATAAAAAGAGCGGCGCCCAAAATGAAATTCCGATAATCCCGATCGATTTTTTCATGCGCACAATGAGTTTGTTCATTCGGGTAAACTTGCGTTTCGGCTCTATCGGAGTGCCCGACTCGATTCTTTTGGCCATTTTCTCATGGTTCTTTCGAACGGCCCGCTTCATGAAAAAGCTTGCAGAGAAGTAGAAAATAGAAGCGCTAAAAATGGCGCCCAAACAACAACTGATGTAAGTCTCCATAAAGGTGAGTTGCGCCACTTGCCCTCCCATTGGCGTAAACAGGAACTTTACCATTGAAAGTCCAAAAAATGTTGCGTAAATCCCCCACTTCATGATTATACTTTTTCTCCATAAGCCAAATCTCCGGCGTCTCCTAAACCGGGAACGATGTATGATTCAGCAGTTAATTCTTCATCAATTGCACCAATGTAATAATCTGTGGAGTCTGGAAAAAATCGTTTGACATAATTTAACGCATCAGGAGTTGCAATCGCTACAACAACAATTACTTTTTTAGGAATTCCTTGTCGAAGCATCGCTTTGTAGACGAGTGCCATTGATGTCCCAGTAGCTAGCATGGGATCGCTTAAAATTAATATTCGATTGTCCAATTTTGGAGCTGCGAGGTATTCAACGTGCACGTCGAAGTCTTCAATAGATGTGTGCTTGCGATAGGCGGAGACAAATGCACTTTCGGCACGGTCAAAATAGTTCAGTAGTCCAAGGTGCATTCCCAATCCGGCCCGCAAGATGGTCGCAAGCACAGGCTGTTCTGAAAGGAGTTCTGTTTTTGAAATGCCCAATGGCGTTGTGGTCTCTTTGGGTGCATAAGGCATTTTTTTTGACAACTCGTAGGCCATGATTTCTGAAATACGTTCAAGATTTCTCCGAAATCGCATTGGATCTTTTTGAATTTTTACGTCCCTTAACTCAGAGATAAATGTTGAAAATATGGAGTTTGTTTTCGATAAATCGTATATCATGCCGTTGACTTTTATATAAAAGTAGCGGAATTATTCCATTTTAGAGAAATCTTTCATTCTTGGATGGAATAATTCATAAATCTTTCAGCTACATTTGTTCTAATGGCGAAGAAAAACAAACTCAACATTGCCGTATTTAAGCGTTTACTTTCCTACTGGAGAACGTACAAAGGGCTGTTTTTTATAGCCGTCAGTTGTACGCTATTGCTTGCGATAATTGGTCCATTTCGCCCGTGGTTGATTGGTGAGGTGGTTCAAAAATACATTGTCGAAACACAAAATGGGGAGGAACTTCTGACATGGACGCTTGTTATTCTTGGAATATTATTGCTTGAAGGGGTGTTGCAATTTGTATCCAATTATTTTTCCAATCTTTTTGCGCAGTCCATTATTCGAGACATTCGCCAGCAATTAATGGGGCATATATTGAAATTTCGAATTCGATATTTTGACAAAACACCAGTGGGCTCTTTGGTCACACGTTTGATTTCTGATTTGGAAGCAATAACAGATGTTTTTTCTTCCGGTATGATGGCCATTGTAGGTGACCTGCTCATGCTGGTATTTGTTATCTCAGGGATGTTTTTTGTTGATTGGCAATTGGCATTGCTGACCTTGGTTCCAATTCCATTATTGATTATGGCAACACGCATATTTGCTCGTGTTGTTCGTGGGACACAAATGCAAGAAAGTGTGCAAGTAACGAAGCTCAACACATTTGTAAATGAACGTTTGACAGGAATTTCAGTTGTTCAATTGTTCGGCCGAGAGAAGATTGAAGCAGACCAGTTTGACGCAATAAATAAGGACCACCGTCAAGCGCATGTCAATGCCGTATGGGCGTATTCCATCTTTTTTCCGATCGTTGAATTGCTAAGTTCCATGTCCATTGCGCTGCTTCTTGTTTGGGGAGCACTTCATGTGTCGGGAAGATCAAGTAGTGAAATTGAAAGCATGTACGGTACCATCTTCTCTTTTATTTTATGGATCTACATGTTGTATCGACCGATTCGACAAATGGCAGATAAATTCAATATTCTTCAACGTGGAACCGTGCGTGCAGAACGTGTTTTTGAAATACTCGACCGTGAGGATGTAATCCAAGACAGAGGAACGATTGATGATTGTGCCTTCGATCAAACCATCGTCATGAAGGAGTTGTACTTTGCCTACAACGGAGACGACTGGGTATTGAAGGACATTAATCTCGATATTGCATCAGGTCAGACAGTTGCTTTCGTTGGAGCAACTGGAGCCGGGAAAAGTTCAATTGTTAATTTGATTGGGCGGTTTTATGAGTTTCAAAAAGGAGAAATTCGTCTTGGAGACGTGGATCTCACAGAGATTGATTTGACCTATTTAAGGAAAAATGTAGCCATTGTGCTCCAAGATGTCTTTTTGTTTTCAGATTCAATTTTGAACAACATCACACTCAATGACCCCGACATTTCGAGGGCACAAGTAATTGAGGCTTCGAAAGCAGTGGGCGTGCACGAGTTCATTATGTCCTTGCCGGGAAATTATGACTATCAGGTTGGAGAGCGAGGCGGTATTTTATCGGTTGGACAAAGACAGTTGCTTTCTTTCATCCGTGCCTACGTTTACAATCCGAAAATTTTGATTTTGGATGAAGCGACTTCGAGTGTTGACAGTGAGTCGGAAGCTTTGATTCAACGTGCAACGGAGCACCTCACAAAAGGGCGCACCTCGATTATTATTGCTCATCGACTTTCGACCATTCAAAAAGCGGACAAGATTGTTGTTTTGGAAAAGGGAGAATTAAAAGAACAAGGCAGTCATTCCGAATTGCTGAAGCACAATGGGTACTACAAAACCCTTTATGAAATGCAATTTTCTGAATTGGAGAAGTAAAAAATAAACGTATGTTGAGACTTAAAATTGGTGGAGTTCCCGAACATTTCAACCTTCCGTGGAGGTTGGCCATTGAAGAAGGACGCTTTAGAAAAGAGGGCATACAGCTGCATTGGAGCGATATGGGAGGTGGAACCGGTCAAATGATTCGTGGTCTTGAAACAGGTTCAATCGACATCGCTGTATTGCTTACTGAAGGTGTCACTAAGGCGATTTTGCAGGGCTTGGATGCTAAAATCATTCAGGTATATGTTACTACTCCGTTGCATTGGGGGGTTCACGTCCCGCACAACAGTTCGATAACTTCAGTCGATGAGTTGGAAGGGAAGACGTTTGCGATTTCACGTGAGGGCTCAGGTTCTCATTTGATGAGTTATGTTCAAGCAAATCAGCTAGGATGGGATCCCAATAATTTAAAATTTAATGTTGTTGGGGATATTTACGGTGGACTTTGGGCACTTGAGAACGATGAAGCCCAGGCCTTTCTTTGGGAAAAATATACAACGCATCCCTACACTGAACAGAAAAAATGCCGTTTTTTGGATACGGTTGTTACACCGTGGCCGTGTTTTGTTATTGCCGTTCGCAAGGAGGCATACGACAAGCATGCGGCGGAATTGAAAAAAATGTGCTCAGTCGTAAATGACAAAGCCACAGCGCTGAAAAAGAACCCTGATATCATTGATCTAATTTGTTGGAGGTACAATTTGAGACATGGACAAGTCGAGAAGTGGTTGAATGAAACCGATTGGAATTATGAAGGCATTGAATACCCTTTGGCATTTTCAAAGACCATTTCTTACTTAATAACATTAAATTTGTTGTCGGAAGAAGAAGCCGACAAGTGGCGAGAAAAGCTATTTTAAGATGAAAAAAACTGCTGTTTTATTAGTTCAATTGGGCACTCCCGACAGTCCAAAAACCAAGGATGTTAGAAGGTATTTGAGTGAATTTCTGAACGATCCTCGTGTGATTGATTTGCCTTGGTTGGGAAGAAAATTATTGGTCAACGGGATTATCGTGCCATTCAGGGCACCAAAATCGGCAAAGGTTTACAAAGAACTTTTTGACGTAAGTAATGGTCAATCTCCCCTGATCACGCACACCGAAAATGTTGTGGCCAAGCTTGAAAAACGGTTTGCAAATGCGCCTGTCGACATCCATTATGCAATGCGTTACCAAAACCCATCAATGTATGATGTTTTGGAGCAGATGCGTATGAAAAATTACGATCACATTATTGTCATTCCACTGTTTCCGCAGTATGCAAGTGCAACAAATGGCTCTGCGATTGATTTGGCGATGAAAATCATTAGCAAGTGGTGGGTTACACCTAAAGTAACGATGGTCAATCAGTTTTGGGAAAATTCGGGATACATTGATTCTATTGTGGAGCGCGCAAAAGCGTTCGATTTGAACGAGTACGATCACATTATGTTTTCTTACCATGGTTTGCCAGATCGACATGTCAATAAAGTGTATGAGGGATCCGACCTGTGTTCTGATCAACCGTGTGAGACGGAAATCAACGATGCAAATAAATTTTGTTACAAAGCGACCTGCTATGCAACAACGCGATTGATTGTCGAAAAATTAGGAATCAAAGAGGGAGAATACACTGTATGTTTTCAATCCCGACTTGATAAAAAATGGCTCACGCCATTTGCGGATAAAGTGGTAGAGGAACAAGCGAAAAAAGGAGCGAAAAAAATCTTAGCATTTAGTCCCGCGTTTGTTGCAGATTGTCTTGAAACGGTGATCGAAATTGGCGACGAATACCAAGAACTTTTTGAAGAAAAGGGAGGGGAGAAAATCCAGCTTGTTCCAAGTTCAAATGACCACGATCGATTTGTCGATGGATTGGAAGAACTGGTGCGTAAAGAATTGGATGTCATTATTCTACCTTCTTAATTCATAATTACAAAGGAACTTCGTAACTTTGTGCCGCTTAATTAGAATTACACAATACAAAATATGAGTACAACAGAAAAATTAGCTTATAAAGTGAAAGACATCAGCTTGGCTGAATGGGGTAGAAAAGAGATTAAAATTGCCGAGGCAGAGATGCCAGGATTAATGTCACTCCGAGAAGAGTATGCGGGTCAGAAACCTCTTTCAGGAGCGCGAATTGCGGGATGTTTGCATATGACAATTCAAACTGCGGTTCTTATTGAAACGTTAGTGGATCTTGGAGCAGATGTGACATGGTCTTCTTGTAACATTTTCTCAACGCAAGATCACGCAGCAGCAGCAATTGCGGCGGCTGGTGTTCCAGTATATGCGTGGAAAGGCATGAATGAAGAAGAGTTTGATTGGTGTATTGAGCAAACGTTGTTTGCGTTCAAAGACGGACAGCCATTGAACATGATTTTGGATGATGGTGGTGACCTAACAAACATGGTATTTGATCGTTACCCAGAATTGACAAAAGACATTAAAGGATTGTCTGAAGAGACAACAACTGGAGTACATAGATTGTACGAGCGAATGAAAAATGGAACTTTGGTAATGCCTGCAATCAACGTGAACGATTCAGTTACCAAATCAAAGTTCGACAACAAATACGGATGTAAAGAGTCGCTTGTTGATGCGATTCGTCGTGCGACAGATACAATGATGGCAAGTAAAGTTGCTGTTGTTTGTGGATATGGAGATGTCGGAAAGGGTTCTGCAGCTTCTTTGCAAGGTGCAGGTGCTCGAGTTATCGTGACAGAGATTGATCCAATTTGTGCGCTTCAGGCATCAATGGACGGTTTTGAGGTTCGTAAATTGGAGTCAGTTGTTGGGAATGTCGATATCGTGGTTACCACAACGGGGAACAAAGACATCGTGCAAGGACACCATTTCGAAGCAATGAGAGACAAAACAATCGTATGTAATATTGGTCACTTCGACAACGAAATTGATATGGCGTGGTTGAATGAGAAATACGGTGCAACGAAAAATGAAATTAAGCCGCAAGTTGATATGTATACCATTAATGGAAATGACATTATCGTTTTGGCTGAAGGTCGTTTGGTTAATCTTGGATGTGCTACTGGTCATCCATCATTTGTAATGTCCAATTCATTTACGAATCAGACACTCGCGCAATTGGAGTTGTGGAGCAATTCATCTGCTTATGGCAATGAAGTATATATGTTACCAAAACATTTGGATGAAAAGGTTGCGAAGCTTCACCTTGCAAAAGTAGGGGCAGAGTTGACAGATTTACGTCCAGATCAAGCTTCTTATATCGGAGTAGAAGTGAAAGGACCATATAAGCCTGAGCACTACCGATACTAAAATCACACAAAAAATACAATTCAAGGGAGATCAAACGGTCTCCCTTTTTTGTTTCGTATTTTTGGGTCATGCGTAAAGAAATCAAATCGTTGATTCTCGAAAAGACAGGTGCAGATCGCATCACTAGCGTCGAAATAGTTCAGGAACTCTGGAGTGGATTCGGAAAGCTTCAACGTATTTTTCTCGATGGAGCAGCGGTTGATTCAGTTGTTGTAAAAAATATCGAATTGAAAGGAGCACGGCAACACCCGAGGGGTTGGGATACTGCAAATTCATACAATAGAAAATTGAAATCCTATCGTGTAGAGCAAGAATGGTACGCTTCTTACTCGGACAGGTGCAACGATAAATGTCGTGTACCGAAGTTGCTAGGACATTTATCCTCAGAGGATCGACAAATTATCTTGCTCGAAGATCTCGACGGTGCAGGGTTTGATCTTCGGATCAATCAACCCAATATTGAAGAACTAAAGCAATGCTTGAGGTGGTTGTCGAATTTCCATGCACAATTCATGATGCAACCTGCTGAGGGGTTGTGGAGTCAGGGAACCTATTGGCACTTGAACACCCGTCCGGATGAATACAGAGCCATGCCCGATTCAAAGCTGAAGAGACAGGCGCTTAAAATAGATGAGACGCTGAATTCTAGCACATACATTACATTCATTCATGGTGATGCTAAAGTTGCTAATTTCTGCTTTTCAGACACAGGTAGTGTTGCAGCAGTTGATTTTCAATATGTAGGAGTAGGCTGCGGGATAAAGGATGTGGCTTATTTGATCGGCAGTTGTTTGAGCGAGCACGATTGTTTTAGACTTGAGAATGAGTTGTTGTCGTTCTACTTCCAAGCACTTAAAGAAGCATTGGATGCGAAACATTCAATTGTTGAGTTTTGGGAGTTGGAAAAAGAATGGAGAAAACTTTACCCTTATGCTTGGGCTGATTTTTCAAGGTTTTTAATTGGTTGGTCTCCCAAGCACCACAAATTGAATCAATACAGCAAGAAAATGGTTGAGAATGTATTGAACAATTTGAGCATTCTGAAGGGACGATGAACTCACATCTAGTCTGCTATTAATCAATGACTTTTAGTATTTAGGACTATAATTAAGCAAAGCACCATTTTTATACATATTTTTTGTATTTTTGGCTCTGTTACTAATGTAAATTATAATTATTACTATGAAAAAAATACTAACTCTATTACTACTTTTTTGTTCATCAATTTCGTTTGGACAAATTGAAGGAACTTGGCGATTGATTCAATCAGCCGGTGCGTTTGGTGTTGGCCCGGGTCAGGGGAACACTGGATGGTATTCGAATCAGTTATCAGATGTTACTGTCAGAGCATGCTTGTTTGATGATTCAATCACTTTTACTCCATCAGGAGAGATGATTCATCACATGGATGGTTCAACTTGGATAGAAGGATGGCAGGGTCTTCCAGATCAATGTGCTACTCCTGTTGCTCCGCATGATGGAAATCCAGCATCGCCTTACACGTATTCTTTTAATGCAGCTTCAGCTTCATTAACTGTGAATGGTTTGGGAGCGCATCTTGGCTTGGCTAAGGTGTTTAATGGAGGCGAGTTATCTTCACCTGCGAATGCTGTGTCTTCAATCACCTACATCGTGGCATTCTCTAACAATGACAACAACATGACTGTTGATATTGCTATCGGTGCTCCTGGTTGGTGGAGATTTGAATACGAAAGATTAAGTTTGCCGCCTTGTGCAACTCCTCCGACAGCAGTTTGTCAAGATGTAAGTGTATATCTTGATGCTACAGGAAACGCTACTTTGAATCCTTCAGACCTTGATGGTGGATCGATTGACAACTGTGGAAGTTCTGGATTGACGTTCTCAGCATCTCAAACAGCATTTACATGTGCAGACATACCTGTAGCAGGTGGTGGAGGTTCTCCAACGGATGCTTTAATTATAACTGGTGTGATGGATGGTCCGCTTCCAGGGGGTAAACCAAAAGTTGTTGAGCTTTACGTTGCTTCTGACATCGCTGATTTGAGTTCTTACGGTGTCGGATCTGCCAATAATGGTGGAGGAACTGACGGAGTCGAATTTACATTCCCTGCTGACGCAGCAAATGCTGGTGATTTTATTTACATCACAACTGATTCAGTAGCCTTCAATACATGGTTTGGTTTTTATCCAGATTACACAGAGACTTCTGCTTCTAACGTAAACGGAGATGATGCTATTGAGTTGTTCTACAATTCAGCCGTAATTGATGTACTTGGAGACATTAATGTTGATGGAACAGGGCAGCCTTGGGATCACCTCGATGGATGGGCATACAGAAATGACGGAACAGGACCTGATGGTTCTACCTTTGACCTGCCAAGCTGGAGTTTCTCAGGAACAAATGCGTTGGATGGTGAAACATCGAATGCTACAGCAGCAACGCCATTCCCAACGGGAAGTTATACATATGTTGCTCCAGGACCAGGAACACCTGTAACATTAACAGTAACAGATGGAAACGGAAATACTGCTACATGTGTTGCTTCGGTAACAGCAGTAGATACGATTGCGCCAACTGCATCAAATCCAAGCACATTAAATGTTCAATGTGTATCTGATGTTCCTGCACCAGCTGCTGGATGGGTAACTGATGAGGCTGATAACTGTTCTTCGAATATTACGGTTACTTGGGTTTCTGATGTTTCTGATGGTTTGACATGTCCTGAAACAATTACACGTACGTTTAGTGTAGCGGATGAATATGGAAATGAGTCGTTTGTTGATCAATTGATCGTGATTTCGGATGTTGATGCACCTGTTGCGGACATCGCTTCATTACCAGAATTGACTGGAAACTGTGATGTTACTCCAGCAACTGCGACAGCGACAGACAATTGTTCTGGTTCAGTAGATGGAACGGCAGATGTTGCATTCCCAATCACAGCATATGGAACAACTACTATTACCTGGACGTTTGTTGATGACTGTGGAAATACTTCTACTCAAACGCAAGACGTTACACTTACAGAAATAGATGTTACAACATTCATGGCAAGTGACGGAGTTACAATGGTAGCGAACAACTACGTTCCTGGTTCAGGCGTAACTTACCAGTGGATTGATTGTATCACTGGAGATGCAGTCGCTGGAGCTACAAACTACAACTTCACACCAACTTATGGAAGTGACTTTGCAGTTGTAATTACAGAGAACGGATGTTCAGATACTTCAGCATGTGTTAATTCAATTGTTGGAATTGATGAATTGAACGCTGCTCAAGTTGTTCTTTATCCAAACCCAACTCAAGGCGTATTTAATGTTCAATTTGATGGACAAATTAACGCAATTGAAGTACTAGATATGTTAGGGAAAACGATGGAATTGCCGATCGACTTGAACGAAGCTCAGGTTGATGCAACAACTCTTTCTCCTGGTAAGTACCTCGTACGATTGGTTGTTAATGAAAACAACATCCTCGTAAAAGAGTTTGTGATTCAAAAGTAATTAATTGCACATACCATATAAAAAAGGAATCTCGAAGGAGGTTCCTTTTTTTTTGCCCATATCGCGCAGGAACTATTTTCCTAATTCATTTCTTTCGTATATTTAGACGTCATGCGGAAAAAATTACACGAAATTATTTTTGGTACAACGACGAGAGAGGGAAAGCTCTTTGATTTAATTCTTCTTGTCCTCATCCTGCTATCAGTATTGATTGTAATGTTTGAAAGCGTGCCAACGTGGAGTCGGCAATACAAAAACGAACTTTTTTATATTGAGTGGGGATTTACAATCGTATTTACGATTGAGTATTTATTGAGAATATGGATTTCTGACAGGCCGTTAAAGTATATTTTAAGCTGGTGGGGCATCATTGATTTTATTTCCATCGTACCAACTTTTTTAACTCCTTTTGTTTCTGGTTATACTTCCTTACGCGTGGTCAGGGCCTTGCGCTTGTTACGAATATTTAGGATTCTAAAATTACCGCGTTTCACATCTGAATCTCAAGCGCTTGCCCATTCGTTAAAGGCGAGTTACTATAAAATTATGGTGTTCATGTTCTTTGTTGTCATGATGATGGTTTTAGCAGGAACACTAATGTATGTTATCGAAGGGGGAGAGAATGGTTTTGAAAGTATCCCGGCAAGTATTTATTGGGCTATTGTGACAACGACCACAGTCGGATACGGTGACATTACTCCTGGGACTGATCTTGGAAAGATACTTTCTTCTATGATGATGATACTTGGTTATGTGATCATTGCAGTTCCGACTGGACTAATTTCTGTTGAGATGTCGAGATACAAAGCAGATGGGAAAGAAGACAACCTCTGCGCCAATTGTGGTAATGACAATCCTTTCGGATCTGTCTATTGCAACCAATGTGGCAGTGAGATGATCCAAGGTTAATTTTCGAGATGATTTCAAAAAATACCCCAATGCGAATAGTATTCACATTGGGGCTTTTTATAGAGTCGCACATACTATCTGATCAATCAGGAAGTATGCAACGGAAAAAGGACTGACAAGAGCCAGTCCTTTATGATCGTAATCGAACGATTTCGAATGCTCTTTTTACATCATGCCGGGCATTGCGCCACCTCCAGGCATTCCACCTGCCATTGCAGCGGCTGCAGATTCATCCATTGGTTCGTCCGTAATAACACATTCTGTAGTCAATAGCATAGATGCAATTGACGCTGCATTTTCTATTGCAATACGTGTTACTTTGGTTGGATCAATAACTCCAGCACTGTAAAGATTTTCAAAAGTCTCTGTTCTTGCATTGTAACCAAAGTCATCCTTTCCTTCTTTTACCTTCTGGACAATAACCGCTCCTTCTCCACCTGCATTTGCAATGATCTGACGCAACGGTTCTTCGACTGCACGTTTTACAATTGCGAGTCCAGTTACCTCATCTTCATTCACACCCTCAATTGAATCAATATCAGCTAACGAACGAATCAATGCGATTCCACCACCAGGAACAATTCCTTCCTCAACGGCAGCTCGTGTTGCAGCGAGTGCATCATCAACACGGTCTTTCTTTTCTTTCATTTCCACCTCTGTTGGGGCACCAACATAAAGAACAGCTACACCTCCTGCTAATTTAGCGAGACGTTCTTGCATTTTTTCTTTGTCATAATCAGATGTCGATGACTCAATTTGCGCTTTGATCTGACCGATACGAGCCTCAATGCCTGCTTTGTCTCCTGCACCATTAACAATTGTTGTGTTGTCTTTATCGATGTCCACTTTTTCCGCAGTTCCGAGCATATCAAGCGTCGTCGATTCCAGAGACAACCCACGTTCTTCAGAAATGACTTGTCCACCCGTTAGAATAGCGAGATCTTCAAGCATTGCTTTTCTTCTGTCACCGAATCCTGGAGCTTTCACTGCTGCAATTTTCAATGATCCACGAATGCGGTTCACGACAAGTGTAGCCAATGCTTCGCCATCAACATCTTCAGCGATGATAACCAACGGTTTTCCCGATTGAGCAACAGGTTCCAATACTGGAAGCAATTCCTTCATGTTTGAGATCTTCTTATCATAGATCAAAATCATCGGATTTTCCATTTCTGAGATCATCTTCTCCGTATTTGTTACGAAGTATGGAGACAAGTAACCACGATCAAATTGCATTCCTTCTACAGTTTTGACGTCTGTCTCCGTTCCTTTTGCTTCCTCAACAGTGATGACCCCGTCGTTTCCAACAACCTTCATGGCTTCTGCAATCAATGAACCAATTGATTCATCATTATTGGCAGAAATTGTAGCGATTTGCTTGATTTTGTCATTGTCCGAGCCTACTTCTTTTGAAATTTCCTTAAGGTTACTCACAATGTGTGATACCGCCTTGTCTATTCCTCTTTTCAAATCCATTGGATTTGCACCGGCTGCAACGTTTTTAAGTCCCGCATTAATGATCGCTTGTGCGAGTACAGTGGCAGTTGTTGTTCCATCACCTGCAATATCTGCAGTTTTAGAAGCAACTTCTTTCACCATCTGTGCGCCCATGTCTTCTATAGGGTCTTTCAATTCTACCTCTTTCGCTACCGATACACCATCTTTCGTGATCTGGGGAGCGCCAAATTTCTTGCCGATGACAACATTTCTTCCTTTCGGTCCCAACGTTACTTTTACGGCATTCGCAAGAGCATCAACTCCTTTTTTTAGTTTGTCTCTTGCATCGATATCAAAGTGTATTTCCTTTGCCATGTCTATTTCTTTTTATGATGCGCTGCTCTACGTTCGAGCGCATTGATTGTTATTGTTTGTACTTGTTAGAAGATTCCGTATATATCGGCTTCCTTCATGATTAAATAGGTCGTTCCATCTAACTTGATTTCGGTTCCAGAATACTGTCCGTACAAGACTTGATCTCCTACTTTTACTGTCATTGGTTCGTCTACTTTTCCATTTCCAGCAGCGACAACCGTTCCTCTTAGCGGTTTTTCAGTAGCTGTATCTGGAATTATAATTCCGCTTGCCGTTGTTTTTTCAGCTGGAGCAGGTTCGATAAGAACTCGATCTGCGAGTGGCTTAAATGATATTGACATACTGTTTTGAATTAAATGTGTTTACGTTTGTGATTCAATACACGAAATCTGTGCCATTCAATAGAATCAGACAAAATGTAAGTTTTAGATAAAAAAAATGTCAGTATGGTGACATACTGACATTGATCTATTTTCTTCTTCGCGCTTACGGAGTTGTTCCTTGCGTATTTTGATTTCCTTGATTTGCATCTTGACCGTCCTGCTGACCTTGCTGTGGTTCTTCAGGAGCACTTAGCTCTGGCGATTTGGTCATCACTGTCAGTGCGATACTTCCTATGCCGACAATAATGGCGAGAGACCAAGTTGCTTTTTCAATAAAGTCGTTGGTTTTTTGAACTCCTCCAATTTGTTGCGCAGCACCGAAGTCTGAGCTTAATCCACCTCCTTTTGGGTTCTGTATGTAAACCACGAATACGAGTAGAACACTCGATAAAAGAATAATTGCTGTTATAATTCCGATCATCTATTTTGTCTTAATTTTTTTCTCTAAATCTTCTATTAGGTTTGCAAAGAAAATCTTTTTTTCTGGAAATGCCAAGATTAATTGCTGATAAGCTGAAATTGCTTGAGGATAATTTCCTTGCATCACATGAATTTTTGCCAATGTTTCGCTTACCGGGAGTTGGTTTTCTTCCAAACTTATCTTTGCTTTTTTGACAGGGGAGAAGAACTCTGTTTTGGGTTTTTGAACTTCGCCGAACAAGTCACTCGACGGATCAAATTCAGCAAAATCCTCAACAACTGCATTGATTGCTTTTTTATCTGAATTGTCGCGTACAGTATAGTTATTATTGGAATGCAACCATCCTACAAAACTGGATGGTTCTGTTTTTGCAATGACCTCCGAGGTAGCTGGTTTAAAAACAGTTGGTTGTTCGATTTTTTCTTCCTCTTCCTGTGTGAGTTCATCGAGGCGGTAATTTGCTGCGAGCGAATGATGAAGTATGGACTCCTCTAAAGGATCTTTTGGTTGCTCCTCCATTTGAAGAAACTCTTTTTTGCCGGCAACCGAGATTTCAGTATCTGAATCGACAAAAGTTTCTTTTTCTTCAAGGATCGAAATGTTTGTTGTGTCTTCGTTTTGTTTTGGTGGCAGTTCCGCTTCCTTTTGTAAGACTATCTCCTTTGCGTATGTATGATCCTGGATGAGGTGGTAGAGTTGCACGCGGTCGGGAATTCTATACGAGTGCTTGATGAGTTCATCATCAAACTGCACGTTTCCAGATTTACTTAATCCTTTCAAGTACAAAATCGAGAAGATGTGTGTATACGGGTACTTTTCTGTCAGTTCATTTAATGAAGCCAAATCTTCCGTCATCAAGGCGCTGGGATCTTTGATCCAATTTGATATTTCCTCTGAACGTAACATTACCAGTTTGACATTAATTTATTGATTACATCTTGAACGATCTGCGTGTTGATGTCAGTTAATAATTCTGATTCAACGGTTGCAATATCCGTAGATACATCGTAATCCACAAATCTAGAACTTGTTAATGCAATTTGTTCCTCCTCCGGTGCGGAGATAAAAATTTCGAAGCGGACCGTTATTGAAAGTCTATTTTTTGCTGCATTGTCGTCTTCTTGAAGTGCAACAGGTGCAATTGTATAGTTTGAAATTGTTCCTTCAATGGTAATTTGTGCATTTTCACTGTCGCTATCAATGAGCAACCTCGTATTGTTTTGAATGCCATTTCGGATTGCCTCGGACAGTGTTGCTGAATAATTTAATGGGGCATTGGCCGCATTGTTCTCAAGTGAAGTTACATAGTAGGTTTTCCATTCCTCTGGCATATTGCCATCGACAAAAGAAATTTTGGTCGGCCAACAACTGGTCAAAACGAATAAAACAAGTATGAAAAGTAATCCTCTCATCAGTCAGTAAGATTGTATTCTTTGATTTTCCTGTACAATGTACGTTCACTTATTCCAAGTTCTTTGGCCGCATATTTTCGTTTGCCTTTGTGCTTGATCAACGCCTTTTTAATAAGCTCTTTTTCAGTATCTTCTAACGAAAGCGATTCTTCGACCTCCTCATGTGCTTCGAATGTTTCTTCTGCCGTTTTCTGGGTAGGATAAGCAAAAGTTGTCTCTTCCTTCTGTGCTGGAGGCAAAAAATGCGTCGACGGCTGCAATGAATCTGTGTGCACATCATCATACAGGCGATTGATCATTTTGGTCTGGTCGCTGCTGAGTGCTGTATCGCCTTCTTGTTTGTGAAGTTCAACAACAAGTTTTTTCAAATCCGTCAAGTCCTTTTTCATGTCGAACAGGAATTTATACATCAATTCGCGTTCATTGATACTTTCTTTTGAGTCACTAATTCGTGCAGGACTGTTGTTTCTCTCTGAGGGCAAGTAGCTTTGGAGAATGATTGTATCGATTTCTCGGGAGGTTTCTATTACCGAAATTTGTTCTACTGTATTTTTGAGTTGTCGGATATTGCCGGGCCATGAATAACTGTTCAGTTGTTGAATGGCATCGGGCGTTAATTTTATTCCGGGCATTCTATATTTATCTCCAAAGTCACTCGAAAATTTACGGAACAACAAGTGAATGTCCTCTTGTCGATTCCTCAGTGCAGGAAGTGAAATAGGAACTGTACTCAATCGGTAAAACAAATCTTCTCTGAATTTCCCATTCGCAATTGCAGATTGCATATTTTCATTGGTTGCAGCAACAACGCGTACATTTGTTTTAATTACTTTGGAGGAGCCGACACGAATGAATTCACCAGTTTCAAGAACACGCAATAGGCGTACTTGTGTTTGCATTGGTAATTCTGCTACTTCATCAAGGAAAATTGTCCCTCCGTCAGCAACCTCAAAATATCCTTTTCTACTGCCACTCGCTCCAGTAAAGGCCCCCTTTTCATGACCGAAAAGTTCGGAGTCAATAGTTCCTTCAGGTATCGCTCCACAATTTACAGCAATATATTCTCCATGCTTTCTAGAACTCAACTGATGAATCACCTGTGGAATACTTTCTTTTCCTGTTCCACTTTCACCGGTTACAAGTACCGAAATGTCAGTTGGAGCAACTTGAATGGCAACTTCTAATGCACGGTTGAGTAGTGGAGCATTTCCAATAATTCCAAACCTTTGTTTTATTTGTTGTGCATCCATTTGTATTATTTTGTAGGTTCTAAAACATCAACAACTTCTCCTTGGAGTGTTGCAGCTGTACATGTCTTAATCTCGACCATCACATAGTCGCACTTGTCAAAATCTCCTTTAGGAAAAATAACGGTTGTATTGTGGTCGTTTCTCCCAGCCATATGCTCTTGGGAGCGTTTTGAAACCCCCTCAACTAACACCTTCTGAATTTTCCCAAGTTGTTTTTGATTGATTGCGAGTGAATTCTCTTGCTGTATATTGATGATTTCAGTCAGTCTTGTACCTTTTATTTTTTCAGGGACATTGTCATCAAATCGCCTTTCAGCAAGTGTTTTAGGCCGTTCGGAGTATTTGTACATATATGCAAAGTCCCATTTCACAGCACGCATCATTGAAAGTGTGTCTTGATGCTCTTCCTCTGTTTCATCACAAAATCCAGAAATCAAATCTGTTGAAATAGAACAATTCGGTATGATACGCCGAATTGCATCAATTCTTTCGAGGTACCACTCCCTCGTATATCCTCGATTCATTCTCTTGAGAACATTTGTGTTACCAGATTGTACAGGTAAATGGATGTAATTGCAAATATTCTCATGTTTTGCAATAACTTTCAATACTTCATCGGTCATGTCTTTTGGGTGAGAAGTAGAAAACCGAATGCGCATGTCGGGAGAGATGGCTGCAACCATTTCCATAAGTTGAGCAAAATTTGTAGTGGGCTGACTGTCGTCTTTAATTTCGCCTTTTGATGTCATGTTCCATCTGTAGGAGTCTACATTTTGTCCAAGAAGCGTAACTTCTCGATATCCCTTATTAAACAAATCGTTGCATTCGTTGAATATTGTCTGTGGGTCCCGCGATCGTTCTCTACCTCGTGTAAATGGGACAACGCAAAATGAGCACATGTTGTCGCACCCTCTAGTAATTGAAACGAAGCCTGAAACACCATTTTTATCAAGTCGTATTGGAGAGATATCGGCGTAGGTTTCATCCCTTGACAACAAAACATTGACTGCCTTTTGTCCGCTTTCTACCTCTTCTATAAGGCCGGGTAGGTCTCTGTATGCATCAGGTCCTGCGACAAGGTCGACGAGTTTCTCTTCTTCCAATAAATTTTTCTTAAGACGTTCGGCCATACATCCAAGAATTCCAACAACCAATTCTGGCTGACGTTGTTTACGTTTCTTGAAATTGGTAAGGCGGTTACGAACTGTTGATTCTGCTTTTTCTCGTATCGAGCAAGTGTTAATTAAAACGACATCTGCTTCTTCAACATCGCGTGTGGTTGTGTATCCGTTCTCACTCATTATAGAGGCAACGACCTCACTGTCTGAGAAATTCATGGCACAACCGTAACTTTCAACATATAATTTTTTTGAACCGTCGTTGTTGCCCTCAGCTATCTGACTATCAAGTGCTTCTCCGTTATATTGATTGGGATTTTTTTCAGAAGTAAGCTTCTTTTCTACTACTGAATCTGTATGTAATCCTTTGTCTTTCAATTTTTTGTGTTTTTCTTGTCAATTGGCCTCGATTCGAACGTTCTGATTTCTAAGCTATTGAACAAATAAATGTTAGTGAACTGCAATTAGAACGACCAAAACCATTCCTTATACGCTGCAAAGATAAGAAAGTACATTGAGAAAAACGACATTTTGTCAGTATATGACAATTACCTGCATCATAAGTGCAGGTTAGGGGAAAGGGGTTTTTCAAACCAAAAAATAGCCTATTTATAAGTTGGATACGATTTAACTTCTTGAGACTTTGTTCGAAATTTTAATCGCTTTTAGTAGCAATGAGATTTTTTTGTATTTCGATTCTTTGATTTCAAAATATTCGTACATTCTTCGAAGTGATGATCCAATACCATCTGCACTAAGGAATGCTTTTTCGCCAATTTCCTTGTTGCTCAGAACCGGATTTTTCAGAAGTATATTGAGCACAGTCCAGTCAGTTTCATTCAAAGACCTATTTATACTTGTTTCTATACGTTGGCGGTTGAGTTCGAATTTGTTTGAATCAAAGACCAACTCATTGCCCTGGTTGCGCTTTAATTTTTTGACTTCCTCCAGCAGTTCTTCACGGCGTTTTCGATTCTTTTTTTCATTGCGTCTGTAATATGAAAATAGGGAAGTAATAATGATTAAACCGAGGGAAACAATACCAAATGTTTGTTTGAATTGATTGGTTTGAAGTTCTAATTTTTCTTTTTCACTTTTCAATTTGTTCTCATACATTCTGCGATCATAATCCATAAGGATCATCTCTCTCGCGACTGCAGCACTATTTTTCTCAATTTGAATACTATCTTGATACAGCATATGGAGTTCAAGCATTTCAATTGATCGATCCAATCTCTTTTGCTGCTTGTAGCATTTGTACAATAATTCGTAAAGATTATTTTTTGACTCCAATGATGTATTTTGTGACAGTCCCATAGCAATAGCTTCCGCTTTCTGAGTGGCCGATTTGATATCGAATTCAAAAGTGACTTGTGCATCTAAAATTCGCGCTGCTTCGATGTCATTTTTATTTTTTAACTCATCGGTAAGTGTTAAATTTTTTTTTACATAATTTTTTGCAATCTCGATCTGGTTCAATTTGAGATGCGTCTCAGCAAGTGATGCATAGCATCTTGACCTCGTCATTTTGTCGTCTTGTTGATTCAAAATTGCAAGCGCTTCGTTAAAAAAAGATTTTGCTTTTGAATAATTTTCTTGTTCAAGAAATAATCTTCCGATAAGTGTCTTATTACTTGCAATGTAGGTTTTCTTTGCGCCAATTTTCAATAAGATTTCGGATGCTTTAGAGAAATAGTCCAATGCCAAATTGTAATTGTCTACTGTTAAATTGACAGAACCCAAATTTGACAGCAATAAGGCAACTAAAAAATTTTTTTCCTGGACCTTGAAAATTTCAAGAGCTTTAGAATAGGAGCGTGTTGCTTCTAGATAGTTTTTTTGATCAAAAAAGATATTTCCTAAGTTTCCAGTTATGGTTGCTTTTTTTAGTGGCATATTTTTTTGCTCTGCAATCGCTTCAGCCTCTAAATAAAGTTTTTTTGATTGTTCTAAATTGCCTTTGTCACGGTAAATATTTGCTTTAGCCACAAGGACACCACACAGTTGTCGCCATGCTTTTTTTTCTTTCGCCAATGCGTAGTAATAGTCCAAAGCCATTAAAGCAGAGTCGGGCTGCACCCGATTGTATAGATCAAAGTAGTTTTCTAATGCATTATATCGAACGGTGTCAATTGTGGATTCATCTTCCCAAATTTGTCTTAAGGAATCAGCTTGATATTCTATATTTGCCCGCGATACTGAGAGCAATAGGAGAGCAATTAGGAGGGTGATGTATTTCAAGTATGTATGTTAAATTTTGGCTAAATATAAAATAAACTACACTATTTGAACACTCGGGTTAGATTTTATAATCTACAGCGCTTATTTCTGTGCGCATGATTGTCAAATTTATGATTGAACCAACTTGATGTAATTCTGAGATATCATGGTTTTAAGAGCGAATTTCATAAAGCTTATAAACTGTAAATCCGAAAATTAATTTTGCTATTGCAGAACTGAAAAATTTGAACAGATTTAACAATTTGAAACAATTTGTTTGCTGTTTTCGTTGAATATTGAAATTAAATACTCTTACTTTGCAGTCCTTTTTGACGAAAGAGTAGCATGTTCCATTAACTAAAACAATTTACCTATGGCTAAGAACCTAGTAATAGTTGAGTCACCTGCAAAGGCAAAAACAATCGAAGGTTATCTCGGTAAAGATTATAAAGTAAAGTCCAGTTTTGGGCACGTTCGTGATTTGGCTAAAAAAGGAACAGCAATTGATGTTGAGAACAATTTCACACCAAAATATGAAGTGTCTCAGGATAAAAAACAAGTTGTTTCAGACCTCAAGAAGGAAGTGAAACTTGCTGAGGTGGTGTGGCTTGCGACTGATGAAGACCGCGAAGGGGAAGCAATTTCTTGGCACCTCTACGAAACACTTGATCTGGATAACAAAATTACAAAACGGATTACGTTCAATGAGATTACAAAGCCTGCAATTACAAAGGCAATCGAGTCCCCTCGTGAAATCAATAAAGAACTTGTAGACGCACAACAGGCGAGAAGAATCCTAGATCGTTTGGTTGGATTTGAATTGTCCCCTGTTTTGTGGCGTAAGGTGCGTCCGAGTTTATCTGCTGGACGTGTTCAATCTGTTGCTGTGCGATTGATTGTTGAAAAAGAGCGAGAAATTCAAAAACATGCGATAGAAACTTTTTACAAGGTGTCCGCCATATTTTCTACCGAGAAAGGTAAAATTCGTGCAGATGTTTCGCGTCAAATAAAATCGGATCAGGATGTTCAAGAGTTGCTGCAAAATTGCTCAACTGGTAATTTCAAAGTTTCAGATGTTGTCATGAAGCCAGCAGTAAAAAAACCAGCTGCTCCATTTACAACTTCAACTCTTCAGCAAGAAGCTAGTATCAAGCTTGGTTTTTCCGTTTCGAGAACAATGACAGTTGCTCAACGTCTTTATGAGGCAGGAAGAATTACATACATGAGAACGGATTCTGTAAACTTATCGGATACCGCAATCAAGGCAGCTGAGGCAGAGATTAAAAAAGCATATGGAGCGGAATTTTCCAATCCAAAGAAATACAAAACGAAAGATTCAGTTGCTCAAGAAGCACACGAGGCAATCCGACCGTCTGATTTTTCCAGACACAACATCCAGGGAGAGCGTGATGAAGAGCGCTTGTATGATTTGATTTGGAAACGGGCGATAGGCTCGCAAATGTCAGACGCCAAGTTGGAACGTACAACAATCAAAATTGGTGCAGCGAACGTTTCAGAAACATTTCTGGCGAAAGGTGAGGTTATCAAGTTTGAAGGGTTCTTAAAAGTATATCTTGAAAGTAACCTAGATGAAGAGGATGTTGAGTTTGAATCCGGGTTGTTACCAGCAGTTGTCAAAGGTGATACTGTGCGAAGAGAAGAAATCAAAGCAACGCAGCGTTTCTCTAGACCACCTGCGAGGTATGTTGAGGCTTCCTTGGTGAAGAAGTTAGAAAGTCTCGGAATTGGCCGTCCATCGACATATGCACCGACAATTACGACCATCCAAAAAAGGGGGTATGTCGAAAAGCCAGAACGCGATGGTTTCGATAGAAAATATTCACAGTTTCTACTTGCAGGAGATTCAATTGAGAAGAGTCAGCTTTCTGAAGTTACCGGAAGAGAAAAAAACAAATTAGCACCAACCGATATTGGAATCGTTGTGACCGACTTTTTGACGGAGCATTTTGAGCGAATTATGGATTACAACTTCACGGCGCGTGTGGAAGAAGAGTTTGATGAGATTGCCAAAGGATTGGTTGAATGGACAGAGATGATAAAGGATTTTTATTCTCCTTTTCATTCTTCAGTTGAGCACACATTAGAAAATTCGGAACGTGCAACAGGTGAACGAGAGATTGGAACTCATCCAGAATCCAACAGGAGAATAATTGCCAGAATAGGTAAGTTCGGACCAGTAGTTCAAATAGGTGATGAGCAAGTGGACGGTGAAAAAGCGCAATTTGCTTCGTTAAGAATTGGGCAGTCAATCAATTCGATAACTTTGGAAGAAGCACTTGAATTGTTTGAGTTTCCAAAAAATATCGGTGTCTTTGAGGGTGAAGATATTGTTGTTGCAGTCGGGCGTTTTGGCCCATATGTGAAGTTTAAAGAGATGTTTGTTTCGATTCCAAAGGATGAAGAAATTGGAAGTGTTGATATTGTTCGTGCCATTGAGTTGATCAAGGAAAAACAAGCGGCAGATGCACCTGTTGATGAATACGAGGGACTTCCAGTTCAGAAGGGGACAGGCCGATTCGGTCCGTTTATCAAATGGAATGATATGTTCATCAACGTGAATCGAAAATATGATTTTGACAACCTTTCTCACAATGATATTGTTGAATTGATTGAGACGAAAAAGCAGAAAGAAATTGACAAGATGATTCACAATTGGGAAGACGAGGGAATCTCGGTTCAGAAAGCCCGCTGGGGAAGATTCAATATTGTGAAAGGTCGAACGAAAATCGAACTGCCAAAGACGTTTGATGTTGATGCATTGACATTGGAAAAAGTCAAGGAAATGCTTGACGCAAACAAACCGAAGAAGAAAGCAGTGAAGAAGAAAAAAAAGAAATAGCTCTGGTGATACTATCTTGTTTTTCGGCTTCATGTTATGATTTATCTGTATCTCTGCAATCGCCACAGGCAGTGTCTCTATGCATCGATATCGAGTTTTCAACTATTTGACTTGTAAAGTTTAGTTCATGCTTTCATAGCTTACGTTCAATTTTCGTTTATTTTTGAACAAAGTCACGATTGAATGAAGGATATATCAATATATTTCAAGCCTACTGTAATTTCAAGTTCAGATTGTAAGGGTGATTTGCGCAATTCGGCACTTGTTTATGATGACGGAGGGTTTCCGGAAATTGAAAACAAGGGTGTTGCGCTTATTTATGTACCTGAGAATCGAAAAAGTCCGTATTCAAGTCTTGAGGGAAATGAGGATTTTAGAAAACAATTTTATTCCTTCAATCGGGGTGATAATTGGGACTTTTCAATTTATGATCTGGGAACGATAGCACCTGGCGAGACGGTTGATGATACTTATTTTGCGTTGTCGCAGGTTGTTTCCGAATTGGTCAAACGTGATGTTGTTCCGATGGTTATTGGTGGTAGTCAGGACTTACTGATGGCTTGCTACAAAGGATTTGAGCATTTGGAGCGAATGATAAATATTTGTTCTGTGGACAGTTCCTTAGATGTTGGAAGTCCCGATTCCGAAATTTCTTCAGATGCATATGTGAGCCACCTCTTGATGCAAAGACCCTGTTTCTTATTTAATTACGCGAACATTGGAATGCAACGTCCATTGGTACAAGGTAAAGATATTCATCTTTTTGAGAATCTATATTTTGATATTTGTCGTTTGGGAACGTTCAATTCAGATTTCAGGTTGGCAGAGCCTTTGCTTCGTAATTCTGATTTGATCTCTGTAGATTTTAATAGTATTAAGAATTCGGAAACTGATCCTTCCAAATATTCCAATGTAAATGGTTTTAAGTCGGATCAGATTTGTCAAATCATGAAGTATGCGGGAATGAGTGATAAAATGTCCTGTATATCTATTGCTGAAGTGCATCCTGATCAATCGGTCAGCGCTTCAAATCTATTAAGCCAAATGATTTGGTATTTTGTTGACGGACTGGCACAGAGAGTGGGTGATTTTCCTATTGAAAATAAAACGCGTTACAAAAAATTTCATGTTCATATTGATGACTTTGATGACGATCTCATTTTCTATAAAAGCCACAAGTCATCGCGCTGGTGGTTGGAGGTTTCTTATCCTGCAGCGGAAGGCAGTAAATATGAACGCCATCACCTTGTTCCCTGTAACCAAATTGATTACGACAATGCTTTGAAAAATAAAATCCCCAATTTGTGGTGGAAAACACTTCAGAAGCTATCCCATTCCTAGGGCATTCATTGAAATATCTAACAGACAATAACGATTGCCCACTATTTTTAACATTGATCTTCAAAAAGTTTACTATTACAATAAAAATAGTTATTTTAGTCGCTTGAATGATTCGGTGCGCCTCGTTCGTAAGGAAGTACTCAAGCGTTTAAAAACTATGTGATTTATGAAAAAAAAGCTACTTTTATTGTCCCTATTTACCTGTTTGTTAGCGGGTAAGGTGCTTGCTCAGCAAGATAGAGCTATCACACATTTTATGTATGATAAAATGAGTATAAATCCAGGAATGACCGGAATTGGTATCAAAAATGCAATCTGTGCCTCCTCGATTTATAGAAATCAATGGGACAAAGTGAATGGAGCTCCAAACTCAGCGGTGTTGAATATTGAAGGAGATTTGAGTCAGTATGGTGTTCCTGGTGGAGTGGGTATTTCTTTTTATCATGATGCGATTGCGTTCACTAGACAAAATACAGCTGTTATCAATTACGCGTACCACTTGCCGATGGGTACGGAAGGCTTTTTAGGCATAGGATTGGGTATTGGTATAACCAATTTGGGATTGGACCCTACATGGATTCCACCTACGTCAGTACCGGATGCTTCGTTGCCTACGGCATTTAGTCAAACAAAATTGGATGCGAACTTTGGTTTGTACTTCAAATCAGACGATTATTACGTTGGGCTTTCATCCACACACCTTCCTGCGCCAGACTTTAATGATGACGAAACAGCACCACCAGGAACAAGTTTGGTTGGATTAAGTTCTGCACGTCACTATTACATGATGGGTGGATATACCTATCGAAATATACGTCCGGGTGACGATATTGAAGCAAACTTATTGGTGCGAAGTGATGTTGTGAAGACGTCGTTTGATCTCGGTGCACGCTATATGTGGCAAAATCAATTGTACGGAGGGCTTTCTTACAGGCTTTCTGATGCGGTAGGTGTAATGCTTGGAGCGAATGTATTTCAGTTGATCAATGGCGGATCTCTTGCGGCAAGAACAAATTCGTTAACTGTTGGATACTCTTATGACGTTACAATTAATAAGTTGTCGAGTGTCTCAAGAGGCTCGCATGAAATGATGGTAAAGTATTGTTACTTCTTACCACCAATTCCAGTGAAGAAATCACACCATCCAAGATGGTTGTAGGAAAAAATATTTTAATTAATTGTAACCATTTCGGTGAATAGTCCGTTATATCGAAGATACCAAGATCCTGTAATTTGTTAATTTTTGAGATATCCGGAAGATTTAAAAAAAGGTAGAATGAAAAAACTTTTGTTATTTAGTTTAGTTGCAACGTTTGTAGCATCGTGCGTAACTAGGTCAGGGCACTTAACTGGTACTCAGGGTAGACCAATTTACTATCCAGATTTGCCATTGGGCATGGTTTATATTCCAAATGGGAGCTTTACCATGGGTGAGAACGATGGAGATATGCCATTTCTTCACCAAAGTAGGGCAAAGACTGCTTCAGTCCAAGCGTTCTATATGGACCAAACTGAAATTTCCAACAATGAATACCGTCAATTCGTTGATTGGGTGCGAGATTCAATTGCGCGTAACCTAATATATGAAGGAATCGAAGAGGATGCAGACGCAAGTCGTTGGATCAACTACAAAGATTATTACTTCAGTGAAGGAGATGGAGAATATGTTGATTATGAGGAGTCAGACCGAGACATCAACAGAGACATCTTTAGCTTGAATTGGGACAGAACACTTTCTTTTGAAGATCCAGAGCTCGTTCCGTTATTAGCTGAGATGTACTATCCAGAACAAGAACGCTTCTACAAAAGAAAAGAAATTGATACCCGAAAGCTCATCTTCTCCTATTATTGGATTGATTATGTTGAGGCCGCGAAAAGAGGACGGATAAATATCTCTCCAAATGCTTTTACGAACGACGGTATAAAGGTTGTCGATGGACATAGAGAATTAGAATCACAACCGCATCCATTTACAGGAGAGCCGCAGGGTCAAGATCTAAACTTGTCGCAAGGGATTTCAGGAGAAGGAGGAATTAACAAAAAAGGTCAAAGTAATGCCATTCGTGGGCACAAAAACCGCCAACGTTTCATTATTGACGAGAAAATTAACGTTTACCCTGATACACTTTGTTGGGTGAGAGATTTTACTTACTCGTTCCACGATCCGATGACTGCGATGTATTTTTGGCATCCAGCATACGACAATTACCCTGTTGTTGGTGTGACTTGGACACAAGCCAAAGCCTTCTCTGTATGGAGAACACAGCTATTGAACAACTGGTTGGTTGCGATGGGGGACATTTTTGTAAATGATTTCCGTCTGCCGAATGAAGCAGAATGGGAACGCGCTTCACGTGGTGATTTAGAACTTTCACAATACCCATGGGGTGGTCCTTACATTAGAAACGAGGCAGGATGTTTCTTAGGAAACTTTAAACCAATGCGTGGAAGATATTCTGATGACGGTGGTTACCATACAGTTAAAGTGTATTCTTACAATCCAAACGGTTTTGGTTTGTATTGTATGGCAGGAAATGTTGCCGAGTGGTGTGAAACAGCCTATGATGAGTCGATGTACGAGTTTTCACATGACCTAAATCCAGATTACAGATACAATGCAATGGATTGGGATCCGCCATCAATGAAGCGTAAAGTTCTGCGTGGGGGTTCATGGAAAGACATTGGATATTACTTGAGAAATGCAACACGTTCGTACGAATACCAAGACACAGCAAAGTCGTATATTGGTTATCGAAATGTGATGACTCACCTTGGACGTGGAGGACGTGACTTCACCAAAGAGGGAGGGGAAGAAATTCGAAGTGATATTCAACTTCGATAAAGTTTAAAAGTAATAGTAGTTAGTAGCAAATTTAAAACTAAAAAATCAAAGAAAGTTATGAAACCAGGAAGTAAAGGATGGAAAAAGTTCATGTCAAAATTATATGGATGGGGAGCTGCAGTAGTAATTATTGGTGCACTGTTTAAAATTGAACATTTCCCAGGAGCCAGTTACATGCTTATCGCCGGATTGAGTGTAGAGGCATTCATCTTTTTTATGTCGGCATTTGAGCCAATTCATGAAGATCCGAACTGGGAATTGGTATATCCAGAATTGGCATTAGGCCATTCAGATGAATTGGACCACGACAACTTACCTGCTGGTAGAGGAAATGGTATTTCTGATCAATTTGATAAAATGCTTGAAGAAGCGAAAATTGATGGTGAATTGTTAGAGCGGTTAGGTGATGGTATGCGTACACTAGGAGATAACGCAGCGCAGCTAAAAGGCGTTACAACGGCCGCAGCGGCAACAGACTCATACGTAGACAGTCTTCAAGAGGCCTCGAACAAAGTATCATCTTTGTCTGATGCATACGAAAGAGCAGCGGTAACAATATCAGGAATGACCTCTGCACAAGCAGAAGGCGATTCTGTTGGTGAGCAAATGCAGAAGGTTTCTAAAAATCTTTCAGCACTGAACAATGTTTATGAACTTCAATTGAAAGGTTCTTCTGCGCATTTAGAAGCAACAGAGAAATTCCAGGCACAAGTTACAGATATGATGAAAAATCTTTCTGATTCAGCTGAGAATACTCGATTATACAAAGAGAATATGTCGTTAATGTCTAAGAATCTTTCAGATCTCAACGCGGTATATGGAAATATGTTGAAAGCCATGACAATTACTAAAGGGTAGCGAAGTAATTGCTTTAAATGAATTGTAAAACCAATAATATTTAATTAATCATGGCAGGAGGAAAAGAAACACCGAGGCAGAAGATGATCGGGATGATGTACCTAGTACTGACCGCACTTCTGGCACTTAACGTATCAAAATCAATTCTTGATGCATTCGTTGCAATCGAGGAAAACATGCAAAAAGCGAACTTAACAGAGCTTTTTAGAGGTGATGAGAAACGTGGAGAACTTGCTGAAACCGCAAGTGATAAATCAAACCCACAACGTGCGATCAAAGCGCAAATGTTGTTGGATCAAGTCGTAGAAGACATTGATAAAATGACAGCAGATCGAATCAAATTGATTGATGATATCAAATTTGAAGTTCTTGAAGCTTGTGGTGAAGACATGAAAAAAGTGGGCAAGGATGAAGCAATTGTCGTTCAAAAATACGATGACAAGCTCAATCCATTAAAGCCGACACGAATGAATCTTGAGTTCGTTTCAGGGAAGGACAAGTACGACGACCCAATGCGTATCTTGCTCGGTGAAGCGACAAACATCAAAGCACCAGCGGGTCGAGGTATGGACTTGTGGAAATCGTTGAACGATTTTAGAAAAGAGATTACAGAAAAAATCGCAGCAACTCAGATACTTACTGGAGATGACAACAAGCCGAAATTCGATAGTAAGTATTTCTTCAAGGCAACAGAGATTAATGAATTCGATGGTCAGTCTGGTTTGAATAAGAAGATTCTTGAAGCTGTAGAGAAGTCAAACGTGCATCCCGACGATAGAGACGCAATCATTGAAATCTATAGAGGATTAACAAAAGAAGAGTTTTCTGAAGTGCATGGTGAAGCCGGAATTCACTGGATAGGAAAAACATTTGATCACTCTCCATCTGTAGCGGCAATAGCCTCTCTAACATCTTTACAAAAAGATATTTTGGCTGCACGAGCGCAAGCGCTCACAATTGTTCGTTCAAGAGTAGGTGGTGGAGAATATTCGTTTAATAAAATCATTCCTTTGGCGTACGGTCCTGAAGTCGCAAATCGCAACGAAGAATTCACGATTGAGGTTTTAATGGCTGCTTACGATAGCGATAAGCAACCAGAGGTAACCTACAACGGCGAAAATGTTCAAGAAATTAAAGACGGTAAAGGGTACGTTACATTGAAGGCCTCAGGCAAAAAAATGGAATTGACCGGTACGGTTTCAATCCGAAACAAGTCTGGTATTAAGAAAACACTGCCATGGACAAAAACAGTAACCGTAATGGAACCAACAGGATCCATTGAACTTACTGAATTAAATGTTCTGTATAGAGGTTACCCAAACAAAGTAGAGGCAACAGCTTCTGGTTACCCGGGATCTAAATTAACGGGCTCGAATGCAACGATATCGAAATCAGGACAAGGATACATTGTGAGTCCAGGAAGAGGAAGAAAAGCTTTTTTAACAGTATCAGGAATAGATGCAGATGGGAAAGCAGTTGTATTGAAGAAGACAGAGTATAGAGTAGAGTCGATGCCGGATCCACAACTTTTTTGGGGAGGTAAGAAATCGGGTGAGAAAGCAAACAAAAATTCGAGTTTGTTGCAGGCAAAATATGGTCCGGGGATTCCATTGAAAGCAGAATTTTCAATCCTAAGCTGGTCGTTCCAATCGGCTACAGCGAACCGTCCGAAAAAAGGAACGGGAGGAAATATCGGTGGAGTTAGCACAATTATTCGTGCCACGAGACCAGGAAATCAAGTTGGATTCGTTTGTACTGTGAAAGGTCCTGACGGAAAAACGAGAAAAATTGGAGGTACTTGGTCGATTTAATTAATAATTGAACCGTATTTATTGATTGTTGAATACCCTTTTAAAACGAATGATATGAAAAATGTATTGTTAGGCGCTTTGTTAATCATGAGTAGTGCTGTTATGGCGCAAAATGAGGAACTGAATGGTCCTGTCAATGTACCTTCTGAAGGTATTATTGATGGAGTCTATATCAAAGAGCATGTTCCTACCAAGCGAATGATTCCTTACGAACATGTGCGTGAAGCAGATGTGATTTGGAGTACGAGAGTTTGGAGGTCGATAGACTTGCGTGAAAAATTGAATCACCCACTTTATTATCCATTAGATGATATCGTTGCAAGTTATGATACAGTTCCTGAAGTTTGGGTGAAAAATGAATCAAGATGGAGCCTTTGGACAGTTATTCGTCAGCACGTTATGAATGGTGACCTGACAATTTTCTCTCCATTCGACCCTGTTTTAGATGGAACTGGAAGAGGTTTGGACGGTGATCAATTCAAATACCCTATCAAGCCTGCACCAGGAATGAACTATCAAACTGATCCTGAATTCAAAGAAACAATGAAGTTTTATTTGGGTAGAGTTGGACCCGAATCCACGGACTGTTTGATTGATGAAGATCCAAATTCAGATATGTTTGGGGAGTGTCTTGAGCGTGAATTGCCAGACGGAACAATCGAAATTGTTTATCCTGATCCTGAATGGTTTCCTTACAAATCTGAAGATATTGTTCAGTACCGTTTGAAAGAAGAATGGTTCATTGATAAAGAGCGCTCTGTTCTTGATGTTAGAATTATTGGAATTGCTCCTGTGGTGAAGAAAATAGATCCAAATTCAAATCAAATAAAAGGGTACACTGAAGCTTTTTGGTTGTATTTCCCACATTGTAGATTTGTGTTTAACAACTATTTCGTTTACAACGATAAAAACGATGCACAATGGATGAGTTTTGATGATTTGTTTTGGAAGCGCAAATTTAACGCGGTGGCCTACAAGAAAAGTAATAATTATGATCGAAACATCGAAACTTACCGTTCAGGTGTAGATGCTTTGTATGAAGCTGAGAAAATCAATAATGATATTCGCAATATTGAACACGACGTTTGGTCATTCTAACACTATAAGTATTCGAAAGTCCCCTATTGCTTACAATAGGGGACTTTTTTGTTTTGACCATTAGCCGTTATATATAGATTCAATCGCTGAAGAAAGCCAATCACTTTTATCAGTGTAGCTTTTATTAACCCTATCTTTGTCCAATGATTAATTTAGAGCAAGTCGGTGTTCATTTACCCCAAGGATATCTCTTTAAAGAGATTAGTCTGCAAATTAACGATGGAGACAAAATTGGTCTCGTTGGTAAAAACGGTGTAGGTAAATCGACCATGCTTAAACTAATCTCAGGACACAGTTCACCTTCCGAGGGGCGAATTCATAAGCCAAAGGATTGCACTATTGGTTATTTAACCCAAGACATAAAAATTGATACGAAGCAATCCGTATTCGATTATTTGTTGAAGTCCAACGTAACCTTGACAAACTTGAATTCTCGCATTGATCAAATCAATCAAGCCCTTGTGGAGCGTACAGATTATGAGTCTTCGGAATATCTTGTAATGCTTGATGAATTGAATGAATTAAATCATGAGTTTTCACTTAATGAAGGGTTTTTATGGGAAGAGAAGATTACTTCGACCCTTTTGGGCCTTGGTTTTTCTGATCTTGAACTCCATCGTAGTTTGGATACATTTTCTGGTGGTTGGAAAATGCGGGCAGAATTGGCAAAAATATTGGTCAACAGCCCAGATGTAATTTTGCTTGATGAGCCTACAAACCATCTCGATATTTTATCAATTGCATGGCTTGAAAACTATTTGAAAAATTATCCCGGTGGTGTTATTGTGATCAGTCACGATCGTCTTTTCTTAGACAATGTTACCAAACGAACTCTTGAGATTTCAAAAGGAGGTATATTGGATTTTGCATATGCTTACTCAAAGTACAAAGCACTGCGTGCTGAAGAAATTGAGCGCATGGGGCATGCGAAGAAACAGCAAGATAAAGAAATTAAACATACTGAAGAGCTCATTAATAAATTCCGTGCGAAGAAAAACAAAGCTGCATTTGCTCAATCTCTGATTAAGAAGCTTGAAAAAACGGAACGAATTCAATTGGAGGATGATTCAATCGCCAATATGAAAATACGTTTTCCTTTAAGTATTCAGCCCGGGAAATGGGTCTTAGAAATGGAGGATATGGGCAAAACGTTTGGGAAAAAAAAGTTATTTGATGGCGTAAACCTAACGGTTGGTAAAGGCGAGAAAATTGCGCTTCTCGGTGCTAACGGTACAGGGAAGTCAACTTTGCTCAAGCGCATTATGGGTGATCTAGATGGTCAAGGCACCGTAACCTATGGGCACAATGTTAACATCATGTATTTTGCACAAGATCAGGCAGCGTCTTTAGACAATACGCTTACGGTTCTTGAGACGGTTGACCAAACAGCGAAAGGTGAGATTCGTAAAAATCTACGAGGTGTTCTAGGTGCATTTTTATTTCAGGGTGAAGATGTGGATAAGAGGGTTTCTGTGTTGTCGGGTGGGGAGCGTACACGATTAGCACTGTGCCAGCTACTTTTGAGTCCGTCCAACTTTCTTATTCTTGATGAGCCAACGAATCATCTTGACATTCAGAGTAAAGAAGTTTTAAAGCAAGCATTAAAAAGTTATGAGGGTACCTTTATAGTAGTTTCTCATGACAGGGAATTTCTGGATGGTTTGACCAATCGCATCTGGGAAATTGAGAATCAAGAATTGAGGATTCAACATTTTGGTGTAAAAGAGTTTTTAAAGCGAAAGGCGGAGTTCTCTACGAATAAAAAAACACCTATTGCTGAAAAGAGAGTTCACGCTCTGGAAGCAAATAGTTCCGATACGAAGCGCACATATGAAGAGGAAAAAGAGCGAAAGCGGTTGAAGAACAAGTTGAACAATCAATTGAATAAGTCTGAAAAGAAGATTGATGAACTCGAGAGAGAGATAAAAAAACAAGACCTTGTGATTGCCGAATTGGATTATTCAGATAAGGAATTGGCTGATAAAGTTGTAAGTGCTTATAAAGAGTTAAAGCTCAATTTAGACCAACAGATGCAGCTGTGGGAAGAGGCGTCGGAAGGATTAATCGAATTAGAATAATCAGTTCCTTTATAGTTTACAATTCTGTAATCGGCGCTTTTCTCCTCGAAATCGAAATAAAAGCACCTAAAAATCGTTCTAAGTTAATATCTTAGTACACGACAACGTTATTATTATGAAAGTCCGATTTATTGTTCTATTACTTTTCGGAATTTTTGGTGCTGCCTGCACGTCCAATAAAAATCATCCGGTTCCGAGCGTGCCATTTGATATTGCAATTGATATCTCCTTGCCTGCCTATGATGATTTAATCGGCGTCAGCGGTTTTGCATTTGTAAATGGCGGATCCAGAGGGATTATTGTTTATCGGCGAGGTATCGATGATTTTGTTGCATTTGACCGTCATTCGCCTGCAGACCCTGCTGGGAATTGTGCCAATCCGTTAACACCGAATTCTGATAATTTTTTGCTGCTCGATGATATATGCAATGATGCACAGTTTTCACTTTATGATGGGTCGCCCATTTCTGATTCTGAATTTGGTTTGAGACAGTACCAAGTGGCTTGGGATGGCAATACAGCGATTCGAATATTCAATTAATCGACCCCGAGGTTTGTAGAAAAAACATTCATTATTTTTGCTGAAAAACACGAAGATGGACGAAATCAAAGTAACTATTATAGACAGATTAGGTGATCGACATGAACTGATGGCCCCTACTGATATGAATATGAATATAATGGAAGTGTGCAAGGCATATGAGCTTCCAGTATTAGGAGAGTGCGGAGGAATGGCTATGTGCGCTACTTGTCAATGCTATCTCGAATCAGATACGCCACTTCCGGAGCAAAGCGATGATGAATTGGACATGTTGGATCAAGCATTTCATGTAGAAGACAACAGTCGATTGGGTTGCCAAATTCATATAAATGAGGACATTGACGGAATTGTACTTCGTTTGGCTCCAGAATAACCCTTGTATTTTATTTTAGCTCCAATGGAATGGTACATACCGGGATTGGAACCATCTTATGGTTGTTGGTACGGTTAAATTTCGTGAAGATTTCAAAAACTTCTTTTTGTCGTCCACTTAGTTCGCTCGCTTCGCCTTTAAATTCCATTGCCCACTCAAGTTCTGGATAACTTGCGCCAATTTGATCCTCATCATTGCGTCCATCTCCCCAGAGACCATCGGTTGGTTTTGCTGAAATTATTTCTTGTATCACATTAATTTCTTTTGCCAGTTGCCAAACTTCAGTTTTTGATAAATCGGCAATTGGACTCAAATCAACTCCACCGTCACCATATTTTGTAAAGAATCCAATACCAAAATCCTCAACTTTATTTCCTGTTCCTGCCACCAAACACCCATTTGCCTGAGCAATCGCATAAAGTGTGGTCATTCGTATCCTTGCCCGAGAATTGGCTAATGAAAGGTGTTGTTCTCTCGCATTGAATGGCATTTTTGACTCAAAATCTTCGAATGTTGATGTAAGTTCTATATCGAAAGATTCGACATTGGTAAAGCGCTGTTTTAAATCTTGGATGTGGTGCATCGCACGATTATATTCTTCTTTGGATTGTCTGATGGGCATACTTACGAGATATACACGTTTTCCTGTCAGCGCACATAGCGTAGAACTCACTGCTGAGTCAACTCCTCCAGAGATCCCAATAACAAAGCCGGATGCATTGGCCTTCTCACAATAGTCGTGAAGCCAGTTCGAAATGTAAGATGATACTTCTTTTGTTTTCAAAATATGTAATTAGAAAAGGATTGATAATTTGAACCGCAATTGATTGTACATGGCTTGATTGGAGAAGTAGGTAGCTTCATCTCCTGCATCATTGGTATAGTACAAGGTATTCTTTGAGTCACTTTTTTCCGTATTCCTATTGTAGAACAATTCCGTGAAACCAAAATAGAAACCGATTTCTGCCATTAGCGTAGTGGTTCCGGTAAAGTTCCATTCTGTGCCTCCAGCAAATCCTGCGAGTGATTTAATAAACCACATCTCGTTTTTTGGTTTCATGTTTTCCATAGATCGATTGACCTTTAGTCCATCATCTGCAACCGGATTGCTTGTTGAGGACGGAAATTCATAGCCCGTATCCTCTGTTTTATTTGAAGCAAGGAAGCTTGTGCGCAGCCCAAACTTTCCAAAGTAACGCAAATATCCAATGTATTTTGTTCTGAAAATCATCATTGTTGGAATTGTTAAGAAAACAGGCTTTTGTTTTCTTGTTTCCAAAAGGTAAATTTTATCGTTTGCTGATGCGGCAGCCGATTCTTTGCTAAGTACATTCTGATCATTAAAATTATAATAGACGGGCTCATTGGAAGTTTTGAATTGTAGCGTCGTAAAGTCAATTTCTAAACCCGTATTGAATCCAATAGTTTCAGTTATTGGAAAATTAATATTAGCACCGATTGACAAATCGATTCCCAATCCATCGTTTTCAAGTTTATTGGTTCCCATTTCTACCATACCAGCTCCTAATTCTGCAATCAAGCCAGCTTGAATTCTCTTTCCCACGGCTTCCTGAGCATGCGAAAGGGTGATAATTAAACCAAACAATAGGTTAAGAAGGATATGTTTCATGAGGTACATTTTAAACTTATCTGTACGAGTTATGTAACTCGTTTTGCGTACTTTTGACTTACGAAAATAGTTAATAATAATGATTCTAAAAAGCCTTTTTAGTCTTCTGTTCGCGTGCTTTTTGATTGCTGGTTGCTCTTCAAACCCGCTCGATGTAGACACTTCACATGTAAATGTACAGATCACGTTTCATAATGCGTATTCTGAATTGAATACATCAAGTTCAGCAAGCTTATTGGATGTACATCGTCGTTACAAGGCCGATATTCCGGATTTGTATGATTATTTTCTCGGTTCTTGTATTGGTTTTCGTCAAGACCCGGACGATACTACTTTTTTAGCTACGATGCAGCGATTTCAAGCGGATTCTGTTATGGGACTTTTTCAAGAAGAAATAAGTCGAAATTTTACAGATTGTGAGAAAATTCAACACAATTTGATTGATGGATTTAAACACTTGAAGTATCATTTGCCAGACGGCAAGCAACCAGAAGATATTGTATTTATGAATTCCACGTTGAAGTCGAGTGTTTTTTGCACTGAGCGCGAGATTGGAATCGGTTTAGAACGTTATTTAGGACCTCAAAATAGTTTGATTCGGCAGCTTGATGGTAGATTTTGGTATCGTTGGGTAAAAGAAGGTATGAAACGCGAGTACCTTGAACGAGACGTACTTTCAGGATGGATTGAGACACATATTGTCGAAGAGCCGAAAGGTAATCTTGCAGAAAAGATAGTACAATGGGGTAAAATTTTATATTTGACCAAAGCGGCTTTTCCAGATATGGAGGACCATTTAATTCTCAGATATTCTTTTGAAGGATGGGAATGGGCATTAAAAAATGAACGTATGTTTTGGGAGTATTTGGTGTCTCAAAAGTTCCTTTTTGACACGAATGATTTGAATGTGATGAATATGATTAATCCGGGACCAACTACATCTGGTTTACCTGAAAAAGCGGCTCCAGATCGTATGGGACAGTTTATTGGATATCGAATGGTTAAGAATTATGTAGAGGAAAGTCAACTTGACTTGAATGTGTTGGTTGAGGTGCCGTATAATGATATTTTACAGAGTTACGAAATAGAAGAATAAATAATGGAAGAGGATAAAGTAAAGAAGACATCAACGGTCTCAATAGATGTAGGCGTTAATGAGAATAATGTTCCGGTAAGAATGAAGTGGACGGCACCAGATGGCTCGATCAAGGATGCTCCAACAAAGGCAATGCTACTCTCATTATGGGATCCAACAGAAAACAATACAATGAAAATCGATCTTTGGACCAAAGACATGTCAGTTGAGGAGATGAAGCAATTTTTTCACCAAACGCTCTTGACGTTATCTGATACGTTTGAGCGTGCTACAGGTGAGAACGCAATTTGTGAAGATTTGCGTGATTACTGTTACCATTTTGCGGACAAGATGCAAATCATGCCCGAGAAATAGCTCGAATTAGCGAATCGCTTTTGAATATAAACACATAGAGATTCGAATCAAATTAAAAAAAATACAATGGTATCTGGCAACTTAGCAAAAATGCATGTTTCTTTTGGTGATGAAATCCAGTACCGTTTGAGTTTGTCAGAAGATTTAGACATGAACAGTTTAATTGGTAAAGAAATTCATCTCGAATGGACTGGCGTGATTAATTGTACCAAATGTAAAAAGAAAACGAAGTCGTCTTTTGGACAGGGATTTTGTTATTCGTGTTTTATTGCTGCTCCAGAAGCTGCTGAGTGTATTCTTCGTCCTGAACTCTGTCGCGCTCATCTTGGAGAGGGGCGTGACCCTGAATGGGAACAAAAACATCACAATACACCACATATCGTTTATTTGGCGGCTTCGAGTGCAGTGAAAGTTGGAATTACACGTCAGAATCAAATTCCAACACGATGGATTGATCAGGGCGCGTCGGAAGCAATTATTTTGGCTGAGGTACCAAATAGGTACGAGGCTGGAAAAATAGAAGTAGCGCTCAAGGAGTTTTTTACAGATAAAACACATTGGCAAAAGATGCTGAAGAATGAAATTGATAAATCCATTGACCTTGAAGATGAAAAATGGTCTTTAGAGGAGAAGCTTCCAAGCGACATTCTCAATTATTTTTCAGAAAATGATGTGATTTGGAAATTGAATTATCCAGTCGACCAATTTCCCAAGAAGGTAAAAAGTTTATCATTTGATAAAACTCCAATAATAGTTGGAACTCTAGTGGGGATTAAGGGACAATATCTAATTTTTGACAATGATTGTGTGCTTAATATACGCAAGCACACAGGATATTTTGTAAATATTCATTAGTGCAATTGAAGTTGTAAAATTGAATTTGATTCATTTGAACGAAATAAAAAAGGATGGGGAAAGATAAATTGAGAAGATTCGCTGCGGTAAAAGAATTTGATAATTTTTTCGAGCCTGCACTTAAAGAGGATTTCCCGCTTAAAGGAAACTGGAAAAGAGATCACTTTAAAAATGACAATCCGATTGTTCTTGAGTTGGGCTGTGGTAAAGGAGAATACTCAATAGGATTAGGGAAACACTTCAAGAATAAAAATTTTATAGGAGTTGATATCAAAGGCGCGAGAATGTTTATTGGTGCGGAAGAGGCAGTCAACAATAAGATGTCAAATGTAGCATTCTTGAGAACTCGAATCGATTTTATTACCGATTATTTTGATAGCGGTGAAGTTGATGAGATTTGGTTGACTTTTTCAGACCCTCAGCCAAAAAAACCACGAAAAAGGCTCAGTTCACCATTATTCATAGAACGCTACAAGAAAATATTGAAGCCGGGTGGGATTGTTCACATGAAGACAGATAGTGATTTGTTGTTTGAATATACAGAACAACAAATTGAGGAAGAGGGGTATAATTGCCTTGAGCTAACTTGGGATTTATATGGAGAACTTCCAGAGAATATAGACCAAGTAACACGTGACATTTTTCACATCAAAACGCACTATGAGAAATTGTTTACAGCGCAAGGTGCAACAATTAAATACTGTAAATTTAAGATTCACGGAGCACAATAGAACCCATACTGAGCGCGTTTCATATTCGTTTTCTTCGATTCAAAGTTCTGGTATTATGCGACTCGTAGTTTTGCCATTTTGGACTTTTGGAACTGCGCTTTAGCGTATTCTGATGTCACCCGGAATTCTGTTTCATTTTTTGAAGGTAAGTCATACATTGCCTCGTTCAGAATAGCTTCACAAATTGACCGTAAACCTCTTGCTCCTAATTCAAATTCAATTGCTTTGCTTACGATAAAATCAAGAACATCCTTATCAAACTTTAGAGTAATACCGTCAATCTCAAACAATCGCGTATATTGCTTGATCAGCGCATTTTTGGGTTCAGTTATGATTCGCTTTAAGCTCGCCGCACTCAGAGGTTCTAAATAGGTCAATACAGGAAACCTTCCGATCAATTCTGGAATTAAACCAAACGATTTAATATCTGTCGGATTTACATATTTTAAGAGTGAATCTTGTTCTATTTGTTCTTCCTCTATAGAAGAGAAACCAATTGTCTGACGGTTGACTCTATTTGCGATGATTTTCTCGATTCCATCAAACGCACCACCACAAACGAATAAGATATTTTTGGTGTCGATTTGAATCAATTTTTGTTCAGGATGCTTTCTTCCTCCTTGAGGTGGGACATTTACAATTGAACCTTCAAGTAGTTTTAATAGGGCCTGCTGTACACCTTCACCGGAGACATCTCTTGTGATGGATGGATTATCGCTTTTGCGCGCAATTTTATCAATTTCATCCACAAAAACGATTCCTTGCTGAGCCGCGTCTACGTTATAATCTGCAGATTGTAGAAGACGCGATAGAATGCTCTCAACATCTTCACCAACATATCCTGCCTCCGTTAGCACTGTAGCATCTGCAATGCAAAAAGGCACATTTAACATTTTGGCAATCGTCTTGGCTAAAAGTGTTTTTCCTGTTCCTGTGCGTCCAACCAAAACAACATTTGATTTTTCAATCTCAACTTCATCTTTCCATTCGGGCTGATTTAATCTCTTGTAATGGTTATAAACAGCAACTGACAATACTTTTTTGGCATCATCCTGACCGATTACATATTCATCAAGCTTTTCTTTGATTTCTAAAGGTTTCAGAACATTAACGATGCGTTCGCTTTTTGTTTCTGTACTGCTGAGGTCTTCTTCTTTCACAATCGTGTGGGCCTGTGAAACACAACTTTCACAAATGTGTCCAGTTACTCCTGCGATCAACATACCTACTTCCGCTCGTGGTCTTCCACAGAACGAACAACCTGATTCTTTCTTAGACATAATAATTTCGTCAAAAGGGCTCCCATTCTTTTAAGGAGAAGGGGAACATCGTTTTTTTTATTGCAAAGATACTTTATTTGGGGTTTCGAAGCAATACTTCATCCACCATCCCATATTCTTTTGCCTCTCCAGAAGTCATCCAATAGTCTCTATCTGAATCTTCCCAAACTTTCTTATAATCTTGTTTGGAATGTGTCGCAATGATATCATAAAGTTCTTTTTTCAACTTTTGAATTTCTCGTGCGGTGATTTCAATATCCGATGCTTGGCCTTGAGCTCCTCCTAGCGGCTGGTGAATCATTACTCTAGAATGTTTCAATGCAGATCTTTTTCCTTCTGCTCCAGCACACAGTAATACAGCACCCATTGAAGCTGCCATACCCGTGCATATCGTCGCAACATCTGGATTAATATATTGCATTGTATCATAAATGCCAAGCCCGGCATAAACAGATCCTCCTGGCGAGTTCAGATAAATCTGAATGTCTTTTTTAGGATCTACTGACTCTAAAAATAACAGTTGAGCATTGATAATATTTGCAACTTGGTCATTTATCCCTGTACCCAGAAAGATAATTCTATCCATCATAAGGCGCGAGAAAACATCCATTTGTGTCATATTCAATTGACGCTCTTCAATGATGTATGGCGTTACAGATGAATCAATGTAATGATCCACATGCATGCTGCTAATGCCCATGTGTTTTGTTGCGTATTTTTTAAATTCGTTTCCGTCGAACATATGTAGTTTGTTTATTAGATCAAATTGTTTACCGTATGAAACATACGTTATCTAACGCTAAAACTAAAAACAATGTTGGGATTGACAACCAATTTAATTCCAAAAAAAACGTTAATTCTAAATACCACTGATGTAGTTTGTATATTTGAACGAAATGCTACCTTCAGAGATTCAAAATAAACGTGTTTTAATTTCGCCGCTGAACTGGGGTATGGGTCATGTTTCCCGCTGCATTGGTTTGGTCAATCAATTGATCTCTCAGGAGAATTCAATTTACATTGCTTGTGATGAAGAGCAACAGCAAATTTTTGAATGCTATTTTTACAATTTAACTTTTATTCGTCATACAGGATATCCCTTTCGTTTCAGTGGAAAGGGGAATTTTACATGGGATTTATTTGTGCGCTATTTTGCACTTACAACCCGAATGAAAAAAGAAAGAGATGAGGTCTCTAGCTATGTTCTTGAGCATTCAATCGATATTGTTCTCTCGGATCACCGCTATGGGTTTCGTTGCAAATTAATACCTTCTGTTTTTATCACACATCAATTTAATTTACCAACTCGATGGTACGAATTTATGGCATTGTGGTGGCACCGCAGATTGATTCAATCGTTTCGAACCATTTGGGTAATGGATACTGATCGTTTTCAATTTGCGGGTGATTTGAGTCGTGGAAAAAGTAGTGATAATGTAAAGTACATTGGTCCATATTCCAGATTTATGCTTTATGACGTGCCTAAAGAAAAAATTGGAGGTACGGTTTTAATTGTGAGTGGACCATCAATATACGCGCAACAGTTGCTAGATTCTTTTCTCAATAAAAACGAGCAAGAAGATGTAATTATCGTCGCGGATAAGAGGCTAAATATCCCAAAGGAATTGCTACTAGAGGACCGGGATTGGAGGATTCAAGATCAGGCAATATTAAGAGCCCAAAAGGTGATTTCCCGCTCAGGATATTCAACGATTATGGATCTCCATTTCTTGAAATGTGACGCAGAACTTTATGCTACAAAAGGACAAAGGGAACAAGAGTATCTGTTACTACTTCACGCATTAAGGTAAACAATTATGGAAAAAAAAGCCCCAGCAAATGCTGAGGCTTTTGAAATTGAATTTCATTTATTTAACAACAGAAGTAAATGCTGGATCATTCATCCATTTGATGAATTCTCTATCATTTGCCGCTTTTGCTTTGTAAGCTCCGTCTGCTTTGATTGCGCTTTTTAAGTTGCTCAATACTCCATCTGCTTTTCCTTGACGGGCAGCTGCGACAGCTTTGAAATAGTATCCCTGTGCCGTTGATGCATCTACTGAGCCGTTCACCGTCTCAACTGAACCAGTCGTGTTGCCGTTTAGAAGGTGTGCCAAAGCAAGGTTAAAAGAAGCGTCTGCCCCCAAGTGAGTAATCGCATTGGCGTATTCTCCATTTTGAATGTCAAGGATGCCTTTGTTGTAATCAACTTCTGTTCCTGCACCACCAGACTGATTTAGAAGATCCATTGCTTTTGTTCGATCTCCTTCAAGTCCAGCAATTGCTCCAAGATTATTTTTAGAAATTACATTGTCCTTGGTACTGTTTGCTTTCTCGAATTTTGCTTTTGCTTCAGAAACTTTGTTCAACATGTACAACACTGCACCGACGTTGTTTGAAGTTCTGTAGTCATTTGGATATCTTTCTTCAGCGATACGGTACACGCGAAGCTTTTCATTTAAGTCATCGTACAATGTTGCACAGAAAAGTAGTTCCTCCAAATTCAATGTGTCAGAGTTAGAGACTGAATTTGCCTTGAGCTCTTCATCTGAAAATCCTGTTAAATCGTAATTGATATTGATCTCAGTACGACGCAATTTCGGGAAAATGTTTCTGTCAAGGTAGGTAAAAGATTTACCAAGATCTCTCATTTTTTGTTCTCTTGCTGCTGGATTTTTCTCCGTCTCGAGGATACGCAAAACGAGTTGCTTGTCGCTTTCATCCATTTCTGTATCTGCTTGAAGTTCTCTTTTGAATCCTGGGAAATCTTCACCGCTTCCAGACGCATTGTAAGTACTTTCCTCAGAAGCTTGTTCGTGCCCAGCTTTTTTAGCAACTTTCATTGCAGATTTTATTGCTGAAGCAGCACGGTCGTCAGATAACCCTTCGTTTTTATCGACTTCTCCTTCTGGCGATGCGTATCCAACAACGTTGATGCCAGTAACGGCAACTCTTGGATTCGTCTGTGCGTCTGCCATGAAGGCTTCCATTGTGCTTACATCGTCATCCTTTAATTCAGAATATTTTACAACATCACGACCTTTATCGAAGTTGATAACTGTCAACAAATTTTCTTGTGTTACTCTTCTAAATTCGTCTTTTGCAAGAACAACCTTGAAGTCTTTGTTTACTAGGTAAGGAGTAATTATTGTAGCATCTGCAATTTTCGTTGCCTCAATTTCCCCTTTTTCTTTCTCACCCTTGAAAATCTTTCCAGTGATCATGAGATCTGCTGTCTCCATATCAGGAGTATATGGCACAACATCTTCGTATGTGACCTTTCCCCCTGCTTTGTATAGAATCGCTTCACCGTTTCCTGTTGCTTTTTCACCTTGCACTCTGATTGATTTTAGAGCAGTATTCCCGAGCATTGGAGTAATTTCAGCTGCGGCTTTCTTTTTAATGCCTTTTTCTGGGAACGTTATTTCCACAGATACCCGAACTGCATCTCCATGCATTTCAAGAGGGTCTGGAGTAGCTTTGTACTCAACGTCTTTTAAAAGTTGACATCCTGTTGCCATGCTTCCAACGATTGCTAAAAAAGCAAAGACTTTGATGGTTTGTTTTTTCATGTTAAATCTAAAATTCTTATTTCAACTGCAATAATAACAAATATTTTCCTAACAGTAGCCCGCAAACACTCTTATTCAGGAACTAAATTGATTCTTTGTAGGGTCGAATAATTGAGGTGTCACTGCATTCTTTTTTAATTGCAGTTAAAGACTTTTGATTTTCGGGATCTTTAAACTTCTTGAGAATGTCATTTAATGGGACGAGTACAAATAGTCTTTCTTTATATCGGGGGTGAGGAAGAACAAGTTCTTTTGTTTTAATTATCTTCTTTCCATACAATATGATGTCGAGGTCAATAACTCGTGAAACGTAGGTTCCATCTATCGATTTGGATGTTCGTCCCATTTCTATTTCGATCAGTTGTAAGGCATTTAACAAGGATCTAGGATCCAATTCAGTTTGAACTGAAATGCACATATTTAGAAAGTCATCTTCAGATTCAAATCCAAGTGCAGGCGTTTCGTAGATCTTAGAAAGGGTTATAATTTTCCCACATTTCTCTTGAATTAGGCGCAATGCCAAACGAAAATTATCAAGTCTATTGCCTAAATTAGTGCCTAAAGAGAGGTGTGTCAGTGTTCCCATTTAAATGTTTCAAGCAATTGTTCGAGGTCTTTTTTAAGGTAGTTCAATGATGGTTTAATTGAATCGTAATTCGGACTCGAATTGAACAATACTTCGCCATAAACAAATCTTTCGGTGCTGTCTGTTAGGTAGAATTGAAAGGGTGTCGCTACATCTCCGTCAAGTTGGAAAAGTGCTCCAAAAACCCGTTCACTGAAACGCAATATACGATTGTCAGTTATTTCAAGTGCTTTTCCTTTGTGTCGATCAATTTCATCATTTGCATTGTTTACATAAAAAGAAAGTGGTTGCGTCATGTCCCAGTATCGAAAGTATACGGTTCCGTTGAGTGCACCCAATTGAATGCGTCTATGGCATAGGTTTTCATCGGTAGTTGGTGCTTTTTCAACCGTGTAAATCGTAGGGAGATCAAAACTGTAACCACAAGAATCTACATATGATTCATATTGGTGTCCTGGCAGTTCTAACTTCAGATAGGTAGGTGGTTTTGGAATGAAGTGTTCTTCACCACAGGCCAAAAGTAGAAGCGCTAAAAGTGCAAAAATTGTTTTTTTCATGTCCTTTTATACTTTCCCTAGTTTTATTGCTTTGATCATTTTTATTCGTTTTTTATCACTCGATTCTACAACGAGTTTGATTGAACCTACAGTAATAAATTCATTGTTCTTGAGTATTTTTCCTGCGATTTCGACGACCAATCCGCCGATTGTATCGGCTACTTGCGTGTCAAATTCCAATTCATCTTCTGCTACATCCATTACCTTTAAGAAATCGACCAATGCTGTTTTTCCTTCAAAAAGATAAGTTGTTTCGTTAATTTTTGTGTAAACAATTTCATCGTCATCAAATTCATCGGTTATATCACCAACTATTTCTTCTAGAACATCTTCTAGCGTCACAATACCACTTGTTCCGCCATATTCATCCACTACCATCGCGATATGAACCTTTTTCTCTTGAAAGTCTTTGAGTAGATCATCAATTTTTCTATTCTCAGTAACGAAAAAGGGTTGTCTTACAAGAATTTGCCAATTCACATCTTCTTTCGAGTTCAAATGAGGAAGTAAATCTTTAATGAATAGAATACCAATAACTTTGTCGAAGCTATCTTCATATACTGGTATTCGGGAGTGACCACATTTTAATATTTCTGCAAGAACAGCGGGGAAGGCGTCATTAATCTCAATCGCATGAACATCCATTCTGGATTTCATGATTTGTCGAACCTCAGTGCTTCCAAATTTTACAATACCTTCTAATATTTTATGTTCTTCGTCGGAGGTGTCATTTTCTTTTGTCAAGGCAAGCGCTTGTTCGAGTTCATCGGTGGACAAGTTCACTTTTCCTTTTTTTGCTCTTCTTTGAATGAATCCTGTTCCTACTACAAGTCCGGATCTAATCCAAGAGATGGGAGGGGTTCGATTCAGATAATAGAGTGGTTTCCCCATAAATTTTGAAAAGATCAAAGCGCGCTTGGTTGCGTAGATTTTTGGTACAACCTCGCCAAGTAAAAGAAGAACGAGTGTAATGGTAGTGAATTCAATTAAAAACTGCGCAGCTCCACCTATGCTACTGCCTTCAAATGCGTCATGCATTATGGCGCTAGAGAGAATAACAATTCCAACGTTTACAAAGTTATTTGTAATTAGTATTGTTGCCAAAAGGTCTTTTGGTTTGTCCAGAAGCTCGTTAACTTGTTTGTTTTTTTTTGAGTTATCGGTCTTCAGTTCTTCCTTATCCTTTGGGCTTAAAGAGAAGAATGCTGCTTCGGATCCAGAGATTAAAGCTGATACAATGATTAGACACAATAAGATAAGCAATGAAGTAACTCCACTCGGAGTGGCAATGCTTGCATACGCGATGTCTTCAAAAGGAATTGGAACAATGGGGTCTTCTAAACTCATTCAATCAAATTAGAATGGTAAATCATCTTTATCTTTTTGGATAATCGCATCAACTTTCGATGGTGCATCAGGTGTGCCTGCCGATTCGTATGGATTTTGAGGTGCTGGATTCGCAGCTGAATCCGGACGTGTAAGCATAGTCATTTCGTCTGCCACAACCTCAGTTGTATAGCGCGTGTTGCCCTCTTTATCTTGCCAAGATCTTGTGCGTAATTTCCCTTCGACATATACTTTGTGTCCTTTTTTGACATATTTTTCAACAACTTCTGCGAGTCCTCTCCAGACAACAATGTTGTGCCAGTCTGTGTTCTCGACTTTTTGGCCCGTATTCCGGTCGGTGTAAGTTTCTGATGTTGCGATAGAGAAATTTGCAACGACTGCACCATTTTCTAGGTGGCGCACTTCAGGATCTTTTCCTAGGTTTCCGATCAAGATTACTTTATTAACGCTTCCTGCCATAACTAATTGTAGAATTTGTATTGTTTAAAAGTACGAAATTTTGAGTAAAATTATGAATTCTCTTCGAGGTATCTATCTATGATTCTTGGTAGTGGGTAGTCTTGGATATTTTCTCTATTTATTTTTATCCATTTCTTATTTATTTCTTTCGGGAAACCTTCAATATGGTGAAATATAGCATGTATTGTCTGGTGACTCAATTTATGAATGACTTCTTTTGATTCCGTCGTTTGATTCTGCCAAATGAATTGTTCTTTCTCTGAATCGTTTGTTTCAGTTTCAATAAGTGGAAATTGATACATATTTTGCCAGATACCAGATGTAGTTCTTTTTTCGATGAAGGTGTAATTGTCTTCATTGTAGAGTAGGAAATGGAAGAAGCGATCGGTTACTTTTGTCTTTTTCGACTTGATTGGCCGAATGTTAATCGTATTATTTTCAAGTGCGAGACAATGATCGGCGACTGGGCATTCCAAGCAGATTGGCTGCTTTGGACGGCAAATAAGCGATCCAATTTCCATCATGGCTTGATTGTGTGTAGAGGGATTAGATTCAGAGATCAGTTCATCTGCTATTTCCTGAAATTCTTTTTGACCAAGTGCTGTATCTATTGGAGTCCTTATATCAAAAAGTCTACTCAGGAATCGATATACATTTCCATCAACGACTGCCTTTCTCTCATTGAAAGCAAAAGAACTAATTGCAGATGCAGTGTAAGTTCCGACACCCTTCAGTTTAATAATTTCATCGAAGGATGAAGGAAAGTTGCCGCTTAGCTCATCACGGACGTATTTTGCTGAAGAATGAAGGTTTCGAGCTCTGCTGTAATAACCTAATCCTTGCCAGTCGTTGAGTATTTGCTCTTCATCTGCATTGGCTAAGTCATTAATCGTTGGGTAGTTTTTGATGAATTTCAGATAATATTTGGTTCCTTGCTCAATGCGAGTTTGTTGCAAAATGATTTCTGAGAGCCAGATAAAGTAAGGATTTTTCGTTTCTCTCCAGGGCAAATTTCTTGCGTTTTGTTCGTACCAATGTGCGATTCGAAGATAAAAATTGGTCATTTGAAAAAAAAAACAAAAAAATTAAGGCGTAAAAATAAGTAATAAATGAAAGAGAACTTTATTTTTGCGCCAAAACTAGAATTAATCACCGAAAAATCAAATAGATATGACAAAAGCCGATATCGTGGCAGGGATCGCTGAAGAGACAGGATTAGAAAGAGTAGAAGCGTTAAGAGCTGTAGAAGCGTTTATGAATTCTGTAAAGTCTTCGTTAGCAAATGGACAAAATGTTTACTTAAGAGGCTTTGGAAGCTTCGTTGTTAAAGAAAGAGCAGAAAAAACAGGAAGAAATATTTCAAAAAACACTGCTATAATCATACCGGCTCACAACATTCCGTCCTTCAAACCAGCGAAGACATTTGTTGAGGATGTGAAGTCTAATGTCAAGGTGAAATAGTAAGGAACTGACTATTGGGTTTAATAATCCAATTGATTTTACTATTTTTGCGCTCTGGGGTGAGTGATTGGAATCCCTCCCACCCTGAGAAATAAAGATTAGAAAAGAAGTTTAACAAGTAATATAAAGTATTATGCCAAGTGGTAAAAAAAGAAAAAGACACAAGATGTCAACGCACAAGCGTAAAAAAAGACTTAGAAAAAATCGTCACAAGAAGAAAAAATAATTTTCTCTTGAACCTTTTTAAAGCTTAGTAGGTAAGGTACCTACTAAGTTTTTCTATTTATTAACATAATAAGGCTTTCGTGAGTTTAGAATTAATAGTCGATTCCCGAAAAGAAGGAATCAGTATTGCCTTACTCAATGACGGAAAGCTTATAGAGCTGCATAAAGAACAAGATGGAATTAACGAATTTGCTGTTGGAGATATATACCTCGGTAAAGTAAGAAAAGTTGTTCCAAGTCTTAATGCATCTTTTGTGGATGTAGGGTATGAAAAAGATGCCTTTTTGCATTATCTGGATTTAGGTCCTCAATTCAATTCACTCAATAAGTTTTCACGAAATACATTGCGTGGCAAGCAAAACGTAGCCGATCTTCTGTACTTCAAAGGCGAGAAGGATATTCCAAAAGATGGAAAGATTAAGGACGTCGTTTCATCATCCGCTCCAATTTTAGTACAGGTAGCCAAAGAACCAATTTCGTCCAAAGGACCGAGATTGTGTGCTGAGATTACATTAGCTGGGCGGTACCTTGTTTTAGTGCCTTTTTCCAACAAAGTTTCGATCTCTCAAAAGATCAAAAATAACGAGGAAAGAAGTAGATTAAAAGAGGTAATGAATAGTATTAAACCAAAAAACTTTGGTGTTATTATTCGAACCGTAGCCGAAGGAAAGAAGATCGAACTGCTGGATCAAGATTTGAAGAATCTGGTCGGTAAGTGGAAAAAAATGCATGAGAATCTCAAGGGTGCGAAACCACCTTTTCGAGTACTTGGAGAGATTGATAAAACATCCTCAATCTTAAGAGATTTGTTAAACGCTGAGTTCACTAATATTCATGTGAACGATGCAGAACTAGCTGAGAATCTCAAGGAATATGTTTCCGGCATAGCGCCGGGTAGAGAGAAGATTGTTCGTCAGTACGACGGCAAGTTGGAAGTCTTTGAGAAGTTCGGAGTGAACAAACAAATTAAGTCGCTGTTTGGTAAAAAGGTCCCACTACCAAGTGGAGGCTATTTGATTATCGAACACACTGAAGCTATGCACGTCGTTGATGTGAATAGCGGCAATCGTAAAGGCGCTGATGGACAGGAGAGTAACGCGTTGGCCACGAATATTGAGGCTGCTGAAGAAATCGCGCGCGTGCTCCAGCTTCGCGACATGGGAGGAATTGTTTGTATTGACTTCATCGATATGCATGATAGAGCAAACAATAAAGCTTTACATGATGTCCTCAAAAAAGCAATGTCCAATGATCGTGCGAAGCACAACATCTTGCCTCCTTCAAAATTTGGAGTTGTTGAAATTACCCGACAACGTGTTCGGCCTGAAACAGATATTAATACATCTGAGAAATGCCCAACTTGTAATGGGACCGGAGAGGTTCAAGCGTCGATTCTTTTTGCAGAAGAGATCATGAACAATTTGGAGTATTTGGTGACTCAAAGAAACGAAAAAGACATTTCACTTTTGGTACACCCATACTTGGAGTCTTTCTTCAAAAAGGGATTGTTCTCACATCAAATGAAATGGTTCTTTAAATACAAAAAATGGATATCTGTTCGAGGAAACTCGGCAAATCATTTGTTGCAATATTCATTTGTCAATAAAAACAAAGAGGAAATTACGCTCTGATGTCTTTAGGGCGTAAATACTCATTCTTAGAAGCAAAAACGAAGCTTGAGGCTCTTTGCGCTTATCAGGAGCGTTGTTCTTCAGAGTTGCAAAAAAAACTTGTCCAGTGGCGGTTCAATCAAGAAGATATGGACCGTCTTTTGGCACATCTGATTTCGGATGACTTTCTGAACGAGGAACGGTTTGCTCTGGCTTTCGTTTCGGGTAAAGTGAATATTAAAAAGTGGGGTAGAATTAAAATCCGTCAACAACTCAAGTTAAAGCATATTTCGAAATATTCAATCGAAAAAGGCATTGCATCTATTGACGAGGCTACCTACATGAATCACCTCTTGAGTCTTGCTCTTCGTAAATTTGAGCAGTTACGTCAAGACGAAAATTCTTATGAAAAGAAGGTTAAGATTTATCGGTTTTTAAGTTCAAAGGGATATGAAATTGAGCTTATTCGTTCTGCCGTTGATGAAATTTTTGAAAAGGATTCAAAATAATCTGTTCGGTCAATACAAGTTACTTCCAAATTTGTTCATTTATTTAACTATCCAACAATTAGTTTCTTTTGAATAGCGATCTGTCTTCCAAGATAGTTCACATAGCTAATTCTCACAACATAGACACCCGAAGCAACATCAAGTTGTATCGTTTCATATGATTGCCCATTAATTGTTTGGTGCTTGAGGCGTTGTCCCATAGTATTGTAAATTGTAACTTCGAGATTTTCAAATTTTTCTATGTTGAATTTTACTGTTATATAATCGTTAGTTGAAATGGGGTTGGGATAAATGTCCACATCATTTGTGGATATTACATCAAAAATTGTCTCGTTAAAATCGAGTAAGTATAGTCCAGTATGACGATCTGACACCAAAAGATGCCCTGATGGAAAATCGGCGAAAATCCCCCAGGCTCCTTGCATTTTAAAAAGTGGTTCGTACGTGGGGTAAGTATCATAGTATGCAACTTCTGAAGGTATTGGGCTTCTTAAGTCGAATATTCTTAGCCCCTCATTGAAGTAGGCAACGTATGCGAAGTTATTCGAGATTACAATATTGTGCGCGATGCTTCCATCTTCATAATTTGTACCAAATCTTTTTTCAATTGTCAGTTCATGCGATGCGTCTACGGAACATAACTTCAGCTGTTTTCCAGTTGTTTCGTCGCCAAATACATATTTGGTGCCATCTGGACTCAGCCAGCCTTGGTGATTGTACCCTTGATCTTGATACAAATTTAAATTTTGTAGAAAAATAGGTGCGGAGGGTGTGGAGAAATCATAAACTCGAATGCCATCTAATCCACAGTTTAAATAGGCAATATTGTCTCTAACATAGGCATCGTGTACTTCGGGAATATCTGCCGGACCCTCATATATGATAGTCGGATTTTCAGGATCATTGAGTGAATATACAATCATCGAGCTCACAACACCAGTATGAGATGTTACAGTACAGGCATACATCAAATCATTTGCTTCGTCAATGTATAGGTTGTGTACCCGTTTAATTAGCGTGTCATTACTTACAAGATATAAAGAATCTGGAAGGTAGCTGAGATCAATAATTTGCAGACTACTTTGTCCTTCATCGCATACCACATAAGCGTAATTTTTATATGTTTTGATATCGCGATGCACGACCATGGTCGAAACAAAATGTCCCGTAATTGAATCGATAGCAATGAACTCTTCATTTTCTGAAATTGCAAAAACATGTATTCCTTCTGTTGAACCAGCGATCGCATATTCTGTACCATTCAATGTATACCCCCAACAGTCGTTGTATCGAACATTAGTCGAATTGGAAAGTAGTGAGTTGTCTGACCAATGATCGAGTAAATGCACATTGTATGATTCTTGGCCGAAAACGAGCAATGGAAACAACATAAAAACCAGTCTGATCATACGAATAAAAAAAAATAGTACGCTAAAGATAAAAGAATGCTATCAATCGTTCGAGATTCATTTGCGATTGCTTAGATTTAACTATTTTAGCGTTCATCTAAATTAGTAAAAGTGTCAGATTCAGTAATAATTATTCCTACATTTAATGAGCTCGACAACGTTGAGCGCATGACTCGTAAGGTAATGTTGCTTGATAAAGAATTTGATATTTTATTTGTTGATGATTCGTCTCCCGATGGAACGGCAGAAAAGATAAAAGAGTTGCAAAAGGAATTCCCAAATCGAATATATTTAGAAGAGCGTCAAGGAAAGCTAGGTTTAGGGACAGCATATATTCATGGATTTCGTTGGTCTGTAGCTAAGAATTATGAATATATTTTTGAAATGGATTGTGATTTCTCTCACAATCCGGACGACTTAATTCACTTATATTTAGCCTGTGCTGAGGGCGGTGCCGATTTGAGTATTGGCTCGCGTTATTGTAAAGGTGGAAAGGTAAAGAATTGGCCAGTCAAGCGCATTTTGATGTCGTATTTTGCCAGTGTTTATGTGCGTATGATTTTATGGATCGGTATAAAAGATACGACTGCAGGTTTTAAGTGCTACAAACGGTCAGTGTTGCAAAAGATCAATTTAGATGGTGTAACCTTCAAAGGCTATGCCTTTCAAGTATGCATGAAATATGCTGCGATTCGTCACGGGTTTAAAGTAACTGAGGTTCCGATAACATTTATCGATAGAGAGTTTGGAGAATCAAAAATGAGTACAGGAATATTTAAAGAAGCGTTTTTTGGTGTTTGGAAAATGCGAAGTATGGATTTATGAAATCAATTGTATTACGAGGTGGTATTATTGTCAATGAGGCGCGTAGGTTAGAAGCAGATCTCTTGATTAAAAATGGTAGAATAGAAAAAATTGCACCTTCAATAGTGGTTGATGAAAATTGTGAAGAGGTTCATTTGAATGGGAAATTGATTCTCCCAGGTTGTATAGATGATCAGGTTCACTTCCGCGAGCCGGGGTTAACCCACAAAGGAAATATCCGAACAGAGTCAAGAGCTGCGGTCGCTGGTGGGATAACCTCATACATGGAGCAGCCAAATACTAAGCCTGCTGCAATCACCATTGAAGAATTAGAAAAGAAATATCAGAGTGCGAGTCAACACTCTATTGCGAACTACAGTTTTAATATGGGGGCAACCAATGACAACCTAGAAGAACTGAAAAAGGTAAGTAAAATAGATGTTGCTGGCATTAAAATTTTTATGGGTTCTTCGACAGGTAATATGTTGGTTGATGCACAAAATACTCTTGAAGAGATTTTTCAATTGGACCATCAGCTCATTACACATTGCGAGGATGAAAATATAATCAAATCAAATCTTGAAAAAGCAAAGGCAGAATTTGGTGAAAATATCCCAATTCGAATGCATCCAGTAATTCGAAGTGAACGAGCTTGTTATTTGAGTTCCTCTTCTGCTGTAGAATTGGCCAAAAAACATGGAAGTAGATTGCATGTTTTTCATATTAGCACGGCAAAAGAAACAGAATTGTTTTCGAATAAACTCCCGCTCTCCGAAAAGAAGATTACTGCTGAGGTGTGTGTACATCATCTGTGGTTTGATGACAGTCAATATGATACGAAGGGCAGTCACATTAAATGGAATCCGGCGGTGAAAACGGCTCGAGATCGCGATGGACTTTGGAATGCTCTTTTGGACGATCGCCTCGATGTCATCGCAACGGACCATGCTCCTCACACGATTCAGGAGAAAAACAATTCTTATTTAAGTGCACCTTCAGGTGGTCCTTTGGTACAACATGCCTTACTTGCAATGCTTCAAAAGGCGGAAGAAGGCAAAATTTCAATTGAGCGAATTGTCGATAAAATGGCACATGCGCCAGCTACGTTGTTCAGAATTGAAAACAGGGGGTATATTCGTGAGGGATATTTTGCAGATTTAGTTGTTGTTGATACGAAGTCCAATTATGCTGTGACAAAGGAGAATATTATTTACAAATGTGGATGGTCTCCATTTGAAGGCGTTCAATTTTCAAATTCGATTGATTCAACATACGTGAATGGGTTAAAAGTATTCCATAATGGTTCAATTATCGAAGCTGGAAATGGCAGTAGATTGATATTTAATAGATGATTCGTTTTTTGGTTATATCGTTTGTTTTATTTGCTTCTTGCTCACCAGGAATTGATCGCATATCTGCGCCAAAAGATTTAATTCTGCGTGAAGATTTGATACCTGTACTTACTGAACTAACCAAATTGGAAGGGCATGTCACCTCAAAGTTCAATACAATCAATAAATACCACAAAGTGATTACAAGAACAGGTGACTCATTACTCAAATCAAAAGGATATACGAATGCTCAGTTTGAAGCATCGATGGATTATTACATTTCTCGACAAGAAGAAATGATAGCAATCTACGATCAGGTACTTGAGAACCTAAATGAGGATCTAGGAAAAATTGAGTCCAGTCGAGACACGCTTTAAGATCGTCTGTTTTCCTAATCAATCCGAGTGAATTTTAAATCGTGAAAGTCAAAGCTAAAGTCGATGTCAGGGGAAATTCCTTCCATACTTATACCGCTTGCTTTGCCAGTTTCATCAAAAGTAAAATAGGCAAAGGCACTACATTCCATATCAATATAATCCCATTTAATAACAAAGGTAGTATCGTTATAATACCGCAATTCACCGCTCAATTTAGGCGAGCGTTCTGATTTGATATAGAGCGTTTCATCTCCCATGCTGATTGATACATTACCATACCAATTGTCGTGGTAAGTCCCAATCGTTTTTGTTAAATCAGAGAGGGAATACTTGGCATTTTTCAAGACATGATCAACCGCGTTTAATACTGAGTCTTCCTTTTCTTGACTTTGCGTTATCCAGCTATCAGCGAGGGTAACCCAATCAACTTTTTCAACTCCAAGGTATCCATCGATAATTGATCGTGAAATCATTTCGTAACTGTATCCTCCGGGTGCGGCATTGGTAAGCACAACAGCACCAATTCCGAGTTCTGGAATCATTCGAGTTTTGGAGAGCATTCCGGGTAGACCACCTCCGTGTCCAACTACTGTATATCCATTGTAATCATCAATACTCCATCCCAAGCCGTAAGCTCTAAATTGACTCTTATAATGGCCTTTAGGTACAGCGTTAAAATTGATATTCGTATGCGGCTGCCACATGAGACTGTGGTTTTCTTCCGATATAATTTCCTTATTATTCCAGTTTCCATGGTTTAGGTTGAGAATCATCCAAGCTCCCAAATCGTGTACACTTGAATAAATTCCAGCTGCGGCTTCTCCTTGTGTGATGCTCATGTGTGAGAGCGGAACCAATTCCCCATCAATTAGTGAATGTGGTACCGCAACATTATTTTGATTTAGCAATCGTGTTTGCTTTCCAGCAGACTCAGTCATATTTAAAGGCTTCATAATCTGAGTTTCTATGAAGTCACACCAGCTCATTCCACTTACACGTGCGACTATTTCTCCAGCGACAATGAACATCAAGTTGTTGTAGTCGTATTTTGTCCGAAAGGAAGAAGTGGGTGTTTGGTATTGAAAATTTCCAAGAATCTCTTTCATTGTATAATCATTTCCGTCAGGGAACCACATCAAATCACCTGCGCCTAAACCCAATCCACTTCGATGGCAGAGCAAGTCCATGATCGTATAATTACTAGTTACGAATGTGTCGTAGGTTTTAAATTCGGGCAGATAATCAATGACTTTGTCGTTCCAGTTAAGTTTGCCTGCATCAACTAGCATCGCAAGTGCTGTTGCGGTAAAAGCTTTGCTGTTCGAGGCGATTCCGAAGCGGGTATGCTCATCAACTTTTTCTTTTGTCTGAACCGATGCAACACCATATCCTTTTTCATGGATAATTTTACCGTTTTTTACGATTACAACTGCAACACCAGCATGTGGTGAAGTATTCATTGCTGATTCTACAATAGAATCTATTTGTTTTGAACTCAACTCTTGAGCAAGAATCAATGATGACAGACAAAAAGTGATTCCGAATAAAGATAGTTTAAGCATAAATTAAATAATTGGTGGTGAATCTTAATAGTAATTCACAGATTTTGTAATACAAAAGATGTATTGATATCCGTCTGTGGTATTTTTATGGTTATTGGAGACTTAAAAATCAGCTTTTACTTCGTTTAGGATTATTTTTAATGAAAGACCCCCAATCTGATGATTTGGATTTATTGTGTTCTCCCACACCATTGGAATAATGGTGACACAAGGCAACTGCAAGTCCGTCTGTTGCATCAAGATATTTTGGTATTTCATCGAATTTCAAGATTTTTTGAAGCATTGCAGCGACTTGTTCTTTGCTTGCAGCACCCGATCCAGTGATTGATTGTTTGATGCGTCTTGGCGAATATTCTTCAAACGGCAGATTGTGCGACAGCGAGGCAGCAATAGCTACGCCTTGGGCCCGTCCGAGCTTTAGCATTGATTGCACATTTTTACCGAAGAATGGCGCTTCAATTGCCATCTCATCTGGTTTGTATTCCCTTATTAACCCATCCAAACGTTCAAAGATTCGTTTCAATTTATCGGGATGTGTTGGAAGTTTTTGGAGTTTGATAATCCCGAAATTGAGCATTTTCACTTGCTTACCCGTAACATGGATAATACCATAACCCATGACAGTAGTACCTGGGTCAATTCCAAGAATTATTTTATCTTCAAGCATGAAATGGACTTCATTGCTTAAAACTAAAAAAAATCAAAAGAACATATTTGTTTTTGTCAAACTGATTCTCTTCGTGGGCGTGATTTTTGTCTTATTCGAGCAAATCCGTCGGTTTGATCATGAGGCCTGGAATTCTTTTGTATTGATACGACCACTGTCTTTTTTTCTTGCAGTAATATTAGTTTTTCCGAATATATGGTTGGCTTTTTTAAAGTGGAAAATTACGTTGACTTCGATTGGTATTTATTCTGATTCAGCATTGAGGGTTCAGTCTTTTTTTGCGGGGATCGTTACTGGTATGCTGACGCCAAATATGATCGGAAATTTTATTGGAAGGTTCTATTATTTCGAGCGAAAACACCGCCCCCAAATTGTTGTGTTCACTATGCTATCCAATTTCTCACAGTTCATAGCGAGTGTTACATTCGGAACGATTGCAATTATGATTCTGGGCAAAGTACTGGTTTTAGATAGTAGTCAGGAGGTAGTTACCTTATTGTTTGTAGTATTGCTTTTGTCCTATTTGACCTATTTTTTTCTTGATAATTTTTTGGCACGTTTCAAGGCCCGTCAGACAACCCGTGTTTTTCATGAGATTCTGAAGCAAAATCGATCATATCGTCTAAAGTTGTTGGGTTTAAGTTTTGGTCGTTTTTTCTTATTTACAACCCAATTTTCTCTAATGTTAAATGCCTTTGGTGCGGAATGGAATTTAACCCTGATTGCATCGATTTGGCAGGTATATCTGATAACGATGCTTGCTCCATCGCTGTTTTTAGGGAAAATAGGTATTAAAGAATCGATTTCTTTGTTTGTCCTAGGCGCATTGGGTTTGAATGACGTATCTATTTTATTTTCATCTTTAGTTATCTGGTTTGTAAATTCGATGCTTCCAGCTTTAGTTGGTTTGGCCATTTGTAGAAATCAATTGAAGGAATGATATCACTCGTACTACTATATCTCTCCATTTATGCCCTTTCATTTTTTATACTTGTGCGGTTGGGTGGCATATATCAATCCAAAAAGGAAAGAATTTATGTCTTAGAAGAGCCTCATATCAATCGTGAAGAAATTACGGTCTTAATTCCGTTTAGAAATGAGGAAAAACGATTGGATGGTCTGATTCAAAGTATAAATCGACTCGTCAAAACTCCAGCAAATTTTATCTTCATCAATGATCACTCTGATGACGAATCTGTCCTTAAATTGAAAAACGGTTTAAAAATCCGTAATTATGAAATTTTGAAGCTTCCAGTTGAAATGACAGGGAAGAAGCGGGCATTGCGATATGCAGCGGCAAAAGTTACTACCGAATACACGCTAACTTTTGATGCGGATGTTCAGTTTGAATCTAACTTTTTTGATAAAATAGAGGCTTTAAGTAAAGCAGATATGTACGTACTTAATGCAATAATGAAATCGGAAAAATGGTACGAGTGTTTTTATGAAATAGACGTATTATTGGTTTCTGCTATAAATACTGGAGTTTCTGGATTTGCGCGACCAATTGCTGCGAGTGGTGCCAATCTGTTGTATCGAACAGCTGTCTTTAATCGGGTTGACCGTATTGAATCTCACGTTCATCTTTCGAGTGGGGATGACGCATATCTTTTGCGCGACTTCCGAGCAGCCAAATGTGATGTTCGTTTACACACGAGTCGCGATTTTTCAGTAATTACAGAGACGCCCAAGTCAATCAATGAATTCATTAACCAGCGTATGCGCTGGATAGGAAAGACATCAAATGTTAAGGATACCTTAAGTACACGATTGATCATTTTCCAAACACTATTTACTCTGGTGTTTTTGGTCATTTTAGTATGGACTGTGATGGGAAAAGATTGGGGTTTGACACTGAAATTACTTGGTATCAAGACCAGCATTGACCTTTTTGTTTTTGGGATTTATTTTATGAAACTTGGCAGAGCAGTGGTTCTATTGTTTGTACCGATTTATGAGTTACTCTTTCCTATTTATACAGTTGTATTGATGGTTCTTCATTTCATTTATACTCCGCAATGGAAAGGCAGGGAGATTTATACGAGGGAATAATAAGTTTACTTTAAAAAAATGTGCTCATAGTATGGGTAATCGTCATTTCCTTTTGACAACGGCAAATGAAAGTCTGACATTCGAAGTTCTTCTGAATTGACAGAACCAACAAGTGTATCAGATTCCCTATTGTCTAATTTTATTTTGTAATCAAAACCACTGCTTAATTGAGTTGATCCACTTTTGAATTTATCCAAAATCACGCGGTATTGTTCTTGATCAATTCCATCTCTCAATGTGGTCACCTTTCCTTTTTCTAAAAATGTGACCGCATATAAATTGGGATAATCTTCTGCTGATAGGGTTGAAACTACTACAGTATCGTTGGCACTGTCATAGTTGTACTCGATAGAATGACTCCAAGTCCAGGTTCCGACAAGTAGTGAGGCCTCATTCTCGAGTCTATCTTTTATGCAGCTTGTGAAGGATATAGCAGCGACAAACAAAATGAGGTATTTCATGCTAAATTTTTAATGTGAATAAAAAAAAACTCTCTGTTCCGATTGAGAGGATGCAGAGAGTTTAATAATTCTAGGTTTCAAATTAAAATGGCAAATCGTCATCTTCAGCAGCCTCTGTAGAGGCCGATGGTGCAGATGCAGGGACAGGGTTCAGATTCATGTCAGAAGGGCCTCCTTGCGGCATTCCTTGTCCTACTTTTTCAATTCTCCACGCATCTAAGGTATTGAAATACTTTACCTCTCCCTGTGGGCTTGTCCATTCTCGACCTCTTAAGTTAAATGAAACTTCAACATTATCACCTTCCGTATATCCATCGAGCATCGAACATTTGTCTTGAACAGATTGGAACAAGATATCTTGAGGATACATGCTTGAAGCATCATTAATTACGAATTCTCTTTTCGCAAATTTTTCGGTTACTTGAACCGTGTCTTTGATCACTTTAACAGTTCCGGTTAATTTGAACATAATTGATTTTAATTTATTTATGGTTAATTTGATTCCTCATTGTCGTTTAAATTGACAGTTGATTCCTCATTCTCTTTTTTTATTCAAAGCGAATTCTTCGCTGAAATTAATTTATCCATTATTAAACGAAAGCAAGGTCAGCCATGCTTCTTCTAATTTGTGTTCATTCAATAAGATTTTTGCCTTTGAATGAAGTTCCTTTTCTAATTGTACTGCATCGTCTTCTAAAGATACGAATAAATCGCTCAATTCTAGAAGTTTGAATTCGTTGACGTCTGTTTCATTCGGTAATTCTTCAATTCCTGCTAGTTGGCCTAAATCATTACCTGTTAGAATGCTACTTTTCCTGATATCTTCTGGCAATTGATCGAATCCAATTCCGATCGTTGTAATCGGTTTCATAATTTCAAACATTGATTTTTCATCAGCACGACAATACCAATTTCCGCCCATTCTTGAAATGAGGTCAATTTTTTCTTGGTCAATCATCTGATCCCCATCCAAAACTGACTCATGGATGTGTATCCTAAGTACCTCGCAAATGACCAAGTTACCAGCGCCTCCTTGGTCTCCAAGCTCTTTCACTTCGGTTACTTTACATTCAAATTGGACAGGTGATTCTGCAACTCTTTTCGGCTGAATTGTTTCTGAATCTATCGCGGTAAATCCAGCTTTTTCAAATTCATTGATATTTGCAGAGAATGGCGAACTAGCCAGACTCATCTGGTGCACGATGTCAAAATTTACAACATTTACGACAACCTCAGGAACCTCCTTTACATTGTTGTATGTATCCTTTGTAGTATTTGTTCTTCCACTTCTTGCAGGAGAAAAAATGAGAACAGGAGGATTGGAACTAAAAACATTGAAGAAACTAAAAGGTGCAAGATTTTCATTGCCACTAATATCAACTGTTGAAGCAAATGCAATAGGCCTTGGACCAATAGCACCGAGTAGGTAGTGATGCAGTTTGGGTACTGGAATTTCTTTTGGATTTATCGTCAACATATTTAGTTACTAATAGAGAACAAATTTAAGATGTTTTGTCTTTACAACAACGATAATTCGTGTTGACTTTTCCACAATTCATATGATTTGATGGATTGATATAATTTTGACTTTTACTTCTCATTCAAATAATTATTGAACAATACAGATTTATAGGATCGTTTTATAAATAACCATATTAAAAAAAAGTCTCTGCATTCTTTTCATTTTAAAATAAATACATAACTTTGCACTCCATTTTTAGACGAATGGAGACCAAGATAAAACGAGATTTTGGTAGTTGAAATTATTGCGGATGTGGTGAAATTGGTAGACACGCTAGACTTAGGATCTAGTGCCGTGAGGTGTGTGGGTTCGACTCCCTCCATCCGCACTTATTAAAGGATGGTATAAGATGGACTTATACCATTTTTTGTTTTATAACTATTAATAAAGAAGAACGATGAATGTAGTTCGCGAAGACGTTGATGCATTAAATGCTATTTTAAAGGTTACTGTAACTCCTGAAGATTACGCTGGAAAAGTGAAAGCAACTTTAGATAAGTACCGCAAAACTGCTAAAATACCTGGGTTTCGTCCAGGGCATGTTCCTTTTGGGTTGGTTCAAAAGCAATATGGTAAAGGTGTTTTATCTGAGGAGCTAAATAAATTGGTGAATGAGTCACTTCAAGGATTTATTGCTGAAAATAAAATTAACATCCTTGGAAATCCAATCCCACAGGGAGAAGGTAACTTTGAAGGTGACTTTGATAACCCAGCGGAGTTTGAGTTTACCTATGACATAGGATTGGCTCCTGAAATTAAGGTTGCTCTTTCTGGAAAAAATAAATTTGATTATGTAAAGGTCAAGGTGGACAAAAAGTTAATCGATAAGCAGATTGAAGACTTACGGCGCCGCTATGGAAAATTGACTTCTGCTGATGAGGTCGGGGAGAGAGATATGATTATGGCGCAGTTTGTTGAGTTAAACGACGACGATTCGATTAAAGAAGGAGGCATTATGCACACCTCTACCATATCAATGGAATTTGTAACAGATAAAAAAGTAGCCAAACAGTTGATGGGCTTAAAGGTTGGAGATAAAACAATTGTTGACCCAACAACAGTTTCAAAAGGAGGCGCCGATACAGCCGCAATGCTAGGAATCACTGAAGCTGACCTTGGAACAATTTCAAATAAGTTTCAATTGTCGATCAACGAAATTAAGGCCATGGAATTGGCAGAATTGAACACTGAGCTTTATGATAAACTGTTTGGACCAGATGCCGTTAAGGATGAAAAAGAACTTCGAGCGCGTGTTAAGGCTGACCTAGACGGAATGTTTGTTAATGATTCTGATAAAATGCTGACACGTTCGGTATATGAATCGTTGTTGGAAAAAACGAAGGCAGAATTACCAGATGCATTCCTGAAGCGTTGGATTAAACTCTCAAATGAAAAAGAAGTTACGGATGAGCAAATTGAAGCTGAATACGATTCGTATGCAAAAAGTTTGAAATGGCAACTGATTCAAGGGCACATCTTTAAGACAAATGAAATCAAACTTGAAAATGAGGAAGTAATAGCATTTACAAAAGGTCTCTTAGTAAATAACTATGCGCAATATGGAATGCCAGCGCCAGAGGATGCAGAGTTAACAAAGTCTGCAATGCAGGTATTACAGAACCAGGAGGAGGCAAATCGAGTTTATGACATGTTGGCTGAGCAAAAATTGACCGTTTACTTCAAAGAGACAGTAAAACTATCTGAAAAAGAAGTTTCATACGATCAATTCAATGAAATGGTCTCTAAAATGTAATTCGATATGTCAATCCAAATTGACGGTCACTAAAAATTATTAATCCCTCTTAACCTTCAAGAGGGATTTTTTTATTCAGATCGGAAAAATCTCAATCTTATAAATGGATTCAGTTGTTTTTGAGGTATCGAACAAGATGATTTACAGCATCTGTTTGAATCATATCAGGATTTTTCTGGACAGCATCAATATTGCTACTTCTGTTGTTCACTCCCCAAACTGTAACAAACAGATTCATTGAGTGTGCTAAGTTCACTTGTACGGTATTGATTCTGTCATTGCTTATGGAGATGCCATGCAATCCTAAATTCATTGCAATTGATAGCCCACTTTCAAATTTTTGCGGATAAATATATAGTTTTATTTGTGCATTTTTTGATTGCATTTCTTGAAGGAAGTATTCGTTCTGTGATTCAATAAATACACTATTTTCAATTGGAAATGCTGAGTAAATTTCATCTAATGCATCGGTGAAATCATCAATGTATTCAGTAGTCTCTTCAGCTCCCTTGTTTAGTTTAATATCGAGCGTGAAAGTATAGTTCTCTATTCCATCGAGAGAAGATAGAAATTCACTTAAATTCATCAATTTGTAATTGAGCTGAGCCGTTGATGTGTAGCGAACATCTTTTAATTGATTCCAAGAGTAATCTCTTATTTTCCCTGTAAAATTGGTGTTTTCATTGAGCGTGGCATTATGAAATGCCACCAGTTGGTTGTCGGCGGTGAGTTGAATATCTATTTCACTTCCATCAGCACCTTTACCTAAGCATTTTAAAATTGACTCTGCTGTATTTGTAGGGTACAAATTTGAATATCCCATTCCACCGTGTCCCATTAATTCGATATGATTGTTGTTTAGGTTGATGACCGTTATTTCTCCTTTTTTGCATGAAAAAAGTAGAACTCCAATGAGGATTATGAGGGCTGTTTTCATCGTTAAAAAGTATGTCCAATTGATAGTGCTCCCCAATGCCCAACACCCAAATTCTTCGTTAGGATTGGTGTGTAAGATAAACGAAATAGAATCTTTTCGGAAAGTAGATATGAAGTTCCAATTTGGAAGTAAGAATTAAATTGTATGTTTCGTTCTGCCAATAACTCATCATTTGCATGTACGACAGAGGCAAGAATCAAACCACTTCCAGCGGTTACGGATAATCTTTGGGTGGATTTTTTTAGGAGTGAGTAATCAACAAAAACACCAAAAGGCACATAAAAGTCGGGATTAAAGTTATCCGAAAAATCTTTGAATCGAGACGTTCCTAATCCGAATCGAGCTCCTATTTTAATATTATTGTTCTCAACTGAGCAGTGCTCGATATTAATAGATGCAATATTTCCTGGTCCGCCAGCCTCTGCATATATGAAGCTGTGCCATTCTTTGTTCTCTTGACAAAAGGCATTCGAAAAAGTAAAAAGTAAAATTATACCAATTATTCGTGTGGTCATTGTGTGTAAACCGCTAGTTTTCCTTTATATTGTAAACGTATAACAGAGTAATTATTGTATGGATTTCTAATTAAACTGCGGTACAAGTGGCATTCTCATTTGTATACCAGATATTGACTCTATCTTTTTTAAATTTTCGTAGTATTTTAGGATGCTCTCTGAGAGTTGTTTGTTTTTTATTTTTATTGATTCGGTAGATTCCTCAATGGCTTCAATGATTGCGGTTAAGTTGTCTTTCTCTGCGATGGGGTAGAAGAGTACCTTCTTTTTTGATATCCCGGCTTTTTTCGCAGCATATGCAATGGCATCCTGCAATCCGCCGAGTTGATCAATAAGTCCAATTTTGAGCGCGTCTGTGCCGGTCCAAACGCGACCGCGAGCAACGATTCCAACTTGCTCCAGTGTCATTCCTCTTCCAATTGCTACAACCTCCTTGAAGCGATCGTATATTTTGTCAACTTCTTGCTGTATGGCGCGACGTTCATCCTCGCTTAATCTCCTATTTAATGACATTACACTGTGTTTATTGGTTCCGATTGGATCGAATGAAATTCCCAATTTATTCTCTAGCATTGCACCAATGTAGGGGATTACTCCAAACACACCTATAGAGCCTGTTATTGTGTTCGGTTCAGCAAAAATTGTTGTTCCTGGTGCAGCGATAAAATAACCACCTGAGGCGGCCAAGTCTCCCATTGAAACAATAACTTCTTTTTTATCATTTGTGAGTTGTACTTCCCTCCAGATTTCATCACTTGCCAGCGCACTTCCACCTGGGCTATTTACTCGTAGTACAACGGTTTTAATCGTCTTGTTTTCGCGCGCCTCTTTGAGTAATTTGCAAATATCCTCAGAAGTCAATCCTTCACCTGTTCTTGAAATGTCTCCCTCTGCCAATATTACAGCAATATTTGGTGCATCTCCTTTTGTAAGGGTTTGATCTTGATAAAATCGTTCTTTTGCATATTTTGAGAATGAGAGGAATTCAATATCACTAGAAGTTTTTACTTTAATCTTCTTGGCAATGATTGACAAAACTTCATCTCTATATTTTGTTGCATCTATCAAATTGTTTTTCACTGCATTTGAAACGGATACAATGGATGCGTTTTCTGCCAAATCATTGAGTTTTTCTATTGAAACATTCCGATCAGCAGCAATATCCTCGCGCATTGTTTGCCACATACTCGCCATATATCTTTCTGTTTGCATTCTTGAAGAGTCGCTTGCATTCGTTCTGAAAAAGGGCTCAACTGCACTTTTAAAGTCGTTATTTGATCCACGAATCACTTGCATTTCTATTTCTAGCTTGTCCAGTAGACCTTTGAAAAACATAAGCTCTCCGCCCAAGCCTAAAAATTCCATATTTGATGATGGAAACCCATAAGTTTCATTTGCGGCTGAAGTAAGATAATAGTTTTTCATGGAGACCATTTCACCTCCATTGTATGCAACTACGAACTTTCCACTTTTTTCAAAATCATTGATGGCGTTTCGAATTTCTCGAGCCGAAGCCATTCCGCAATTTAAATTATCTATTTCCAAAAATACCCCCTCAATATTGTCGTCAGATTTCGCCTCTTTCAGTGCGAATAAAATTGTTGCAAGACCGAGTTGATTGTCTAACTTTAATTCTGTCGGATTGAGTGATGCTTTTGTGCGTTCTCCTATTTGTCCATCAAGTGTCATATGAAGAACTGTCTTGCTTGCAACTTCGAAAGGTTCAACGCGCAAAGCACTTCCTATAATGAGTGCCCAAATACCCCATCCAAGAATTGATACAGTTATTGCTGCGATTAAGCTTGGCCAAAATATTCTCCAAAACGATACTTTTTTCTCTGACATCTGATCGTGTATTTTATAGTTTAACGTAAAAATAGTTTGTTTTTCTAGGTTATCAAACAATAGTTAGAGCTGATCAGCTTTAATTCACCTATTTGGCTTTAAATTGGGTCAGAAGAGACGATAAATTGCGTGATTTGCACAGAATTTGTCCTTAAATTGCAAAAGCATTAAAAGTTAAGAAGTATGAAATTTTATCTAATTGTCGTTGCATTTTTATTTTCTGGCATGGGCTTTTCCCAAAGTTATTCAAAAGTCAAAATAATATTAGACAATAATGGTCTTGAAGAGTTGTCAGAATTGGGGATTCCGGTTGATCATGGTATACATAAGTCAGGATATTTTTTCATCAGCGATTTTTCAGAGAATGAAATTCAACGGATTGCAGATAACGGTTTTGATTATGAAATTTTAGTCGATGATGTAAAATCGTATTATGCAAAACAAAATCAATTGCCCATTTTTCAGGCCAAGAATGTGAGCTGTACTCAAAATAATGATGTTCTTCCCGCACCACCTGTGCATCATTTTGAAAACGATAGTTATGCAGGCTTTTATAAGTATCAAGATATGCTAAATGCCCTGGATTCGATGGCAATTCTCTATCCTAACTTAATTACTACACGTGCTCCGATTTCCACATTTTTAACTCATGAGGGACGGTCGATTTATCATGTAAAAATTTCAGATAACCCAACCACTGATGATCCCTCTGAACCAAAGGTACTGTATACCTCAATTCATCACGCACGGGAGCCCATGAGTATGTCACAGACCATATTTTACATGTGGTATTTACTTGAGAATTATGCTACAAATTCAGAGGTGCAATTTTTGGTTGACAATACTGAATTGTACTTTGTTCCTTGTATCAATCCTGATGGATATTTGCAAAACGAGTCAAATGATCCGAATGGTTTTGGAATGCACAGAAAAAATAAGGCTGCTGTTGGAACATTCAACCCTGGAGTCGATCTAAATAGAAATTATTCGTATCTCTGGAATACGACTGGGGTAAGCTCGAATGAAGATAGTGATACCTATCCGGGCACCTCTGCCTTCTCTGAGCCAGAGACACAAGCCATCCGTTGGCTATCAGAGCAAAAGGGTTTCAAGACTGCATTCAATGCACATTCCTATGGTAATCTTTTATTACATCCAATAGGTGCTGAAGCTTCAGAGTTTGCAGATCACCATGATTACTTTACAGAACTCACTGGTCATATGTGTTCAATGAATGGGTACGTTGCCCAGAAGGCAACCAGTTTGTATCCTGCATCTGGAAATTCAGATGATTATATGTACAAGATGGATATAGGTTTGGTCATGAAGGATACTGTTTTTTCAATGACGCCTGAAATTGGAACAGACTTTTGGCCAACTCAAGGTGAGGTGGTACCAACGTGTCAAGAGATGATTTCCCCAAATATGATTTTGGCGCATATTGCACACAAATATTTAGTGGTGAAAGAAGCGGATCCACTATATGTTGAACTTACATCGGGTAGTTTTACTCACAATGTTCATCGCCTTGGGATTGAATCAGGTGTTGTGACAGTTTTATTTACACCTCTTTTGAACATTCAGTCTCTTGGAGCGCCAATTCAATATGATATTAATTGGAATTCCTTTGCTTCTGGCACTGTTAATTATGCGCTTACATCAGGTATTCAGACGGGTGATGAGATCAAATATGTAATAACAACAGATTATGGTTCTTGGGCCAAATACGATACAATTACAAAGCTCTTTGGACAATTGGTGCCACAAGTATTTGACGACGCCGCCAACAGTTCAAACTGGATTGGGAGCTGGTCAACAACAACGGATGATTCATACTCTCCAGTGTCGAGTTTTACTGAGAGTGATGGAGGCGATTACAGTAATGATGCTTTTGAAACGTATCGATATGTAGATGATATTGACTTGACGAATGCGCAGTCCGCAATTGTCTCCTTCTATGCAAAATGGGATATTGAATCCGATTATGATTATTGTCAATTTCAAGTTTCCTATGACGGTGGAAATTCATGGGTAGGTCAATGCGGAACATACACTGTTGAGGGTGATAATGGTCAATGGGGTGGTGGTGTTCAGCCACCCGGTGAGCCCGTTTGGGAGGGCAGCTCTGATTGGGTATTGGAACAGATTAATTTATCAGATTATCTCGGACAAACGATTCGAGTTAGATTTGCTTTTGGATCTGATGGAGGATTGACAATGGACGGTTTTTATTTTGATGATTTTGAGATTGCAACTATTGGAGGTTTAGGTATAGATGAGCAATATTTTCAAGTGATGGCATTTCCAAATCCAGCCGATGAACAATTTGTTTTAAGCACATCTCAATTGATTGCGAATGATTGGGTTTGTGTTTATGATCCAACCGGTAATCTGGTAGCCAAGAAAAAAATAGTAGATCAAACGAACCAGGTGATTATCGATACATCAGGTTTGCCGAGTGGATGGTATATGATTAAGGTTTTAAACGCTGGAAAAGCTGTAAAACCAGCTAAACTTATTGTAATTCATTAGGAATTCTGTGTTTTCTATTGAGGAGTTATCCATGCATTGTTTCACTCCGACCATATTTACTCATAAGCGTGGCTTCAAAAGCTAAGAAGTCTTGCCATCTTGCATCAACATCCACACCTTCGCCATATTTGCGGGCGAAATTTAAAAACGTTGTATAATGTCTTGCTTCACTCTCCATTAAATTGCGATAGAAATTGCGGAGATCCATATCGTTTATTTCTTCTGACAAAATTCTGAATCGCTCGCAACTTCTGGCTTCAATCATAGCTGCAAACAGCATACGGTTGACGAATTGATTTGCTCTTGATCCACCGGAATTCTCCTTTCGCAAATGATCTGCTAAGTCGTTCACGTAGGGATCTTTTCGCTCAAAGCCAAGATTAAGTCCCCTTTCTAAAATTTTATTGTGAACCATCCCAAAATGTTCCATTTCTTCAATAGAGATTGCTGTCATTGCCTCAACAAGATCTGGGTATTCAGCATATTTAACGATAACAGAAATGGCATTACTCGCTGCTTTTTGCTCACAATACGCGTGATCAGTTAAAATTTCTTCGATGTTTTTTTCAACTATGTTTACCCAACGTGGATCTGTTGGGAGCTTCAATCCGAGCATAATTAATGATATTTAATACAAAGTTAATGTATGTAAATTGTTCTAAGGCGGGTTTAAATCAATATTTTTGTTTCATGGTAAAATTAAAGCAACTTCTTTTTGGTCTTTTTATTTTAAGTTCGATTGTCTCGAAAGGGCAACAAGATAATTCTCCCAAACTAGTGGTAGGAATTGTCGTGGATCAAATGTGTTACGAATACCTCTATCGCTTTTCTCATAAGTTTTCAGATCATGGATTTAAGGTAATGATGAAAGATGGAGCAAATTGTAGGAATATGAATTTCAATTATGTACCTACGTATACAGGTCCTGGACATGCCTCTATCTATACAGGAACTACACCAAGCAATCACGGTATTGTTGCGAATGATTGGTTTGATCGAAAATTGGGGAGGTCGATAAATTGCGTTGAAGATTCTTCATATTCGACTGTCGGGAGTGCCTCAAATGCTGGTTCTTGTTCTCCGATAAACCTGAAGTCGAACACAATAACAGATCAGTTAAAGTTGACTTATCCAAATGCGAAGGTAATTTCTATGTCCATAAAAAACCGAGGAGCTATTTTACCTGGTGGCCATCTCAGCGATGGGTCTTTCTGGTACGACTATAGTTCTGGTAATTTTATTACAAGTACTTATTATATGCAAGAGCTTCCAACATGGGTGAAGCAGTTCAATGCACAAAAATATTCTGAAAAATATATGTCAGGAACCTGGAACACACTCTATGACATTAACACATACACTGAGAGTGGGGTAGACAATTCAAAGTATGAACATTTACTCCCAGGAAAAGAAACACCAACTTTCCCATACAATTTAAAAGCCATGACAGCAATTGAGGGCGTTACGGCACAAGGAATTTTGCCTTATACTCCATACGGCAATACAATTCTCACCGATTTGGCAATTTCGTCAATTCTTGCAGAGGGATTGGGACAAGACAATCAAACTGATATGTTATGTATTAGTTATTCAACTCCAGATATCGTTGGACATGCTTTTGGTCCATATTCAAAAGAGATTGAGGATATCTACCTGAGGTTAGATTTAGAAGTTGAAAAGTTAATCTCATATTTAAAAAAGTCTGTTGGGAAGAAAGATTTTGTCATCTTCTTAACCGCAGATCATGCAGTAGTTCCTGTGCCTCAGAATTTAACTGATCAAGGGTTACCAGGAGGTTATGTTTTTATGGATACGAATATGGTTCAGCTTAAAGCGGCAATGACTGAAAAATATGGACAAGCATTGGTTTTAGAGCAAGACAATTTGAATATATATCTAAATCATGATAGTATTTCAATTTTAGGTCTGGATTTGAATGAGGTTGTTGATTTCGTTGCTGAATATGCGATCCAATGGGCTGGAGTGAAGCGGGTCTTTACGGGAGGTCAACTTTACAATGCGAATGTTGATGATCCATGGTTAAACAAGGTAAGAAATGGTTACCACCATTCCGAAAGTGGTGATGTTGTCTTGATCCTAGAGCCCGGATACTTGCCCAAAGGACAGGATTCTGAGTTGGCAAGAAAAGGAACGTCTCACGGGTCAGCCTACAGCTATGATACCCATGTTCCGTTGTTGTGGTATGGAAATATAATCAAAGAGATGGAAATTTTTCGTCCTATGAACATAACGGACATAACTTCAACCTTAACTCATTTGATGTATTTGCAGCAAGTCAACGCAATGACAGGTCGACCAATTGAGGAGGTTTTAGTTGATTAGAAAACTTCAATAACTAAGTTGGACCTTTATTTTTTCTGTATTTTCTGAAGCTAGCGCAACTCTGCCGATGCAGAGATTTACGCACCAGTGAATGTATTTCTCATCTTCAAGTACGAATATATTTTGTTTTTGAATCCCCGTCAATTTGGCATCTGAGACAATATCAGATATTAAACGAGTTCCTTTCATGCCAACTGGAGAAATTCTATCTCCTGATTTCCAACGTCTCAAAACTAGTTTCCCTTCGATTCTTTCTGGATTCAAATAGATTTCAGTTTTTCCAAATTTTTCTGGGAGTGTATCAATCGTAGTAAATTTTAAGTGTGGAATTGACTTGTTTTCTGCTGAAACGAAACTCAATTGACTTTTATCGAATACAACAGAGGAAAATGTATGGTCTGTAGCTGCTAAAAGTGGAACTTTTGTTCCTTTTTGATTCAGTTTTTCCACTTCCTGAGCTATTCCATGAGGTTGCTCAAGCATCCGGAACAATTCAATTTTTGCATTTTCAGACATCTTCTCAAATTGATGCATTGAAAGCATGTGATTCTTTAGGATACTTTTATAAATCGGCTCAACTGCAAGCTCTAGTTCATTCTGTTTGGATTGAAATTGTCGAACAAGTATGAGAACACTCTCCTCCAATGTTGGAATGGTCTTTTTTACAAATGGCAGGACTTCATTCCGAAGTAAATTACGGCGGTATTTTTTATCGCTATTCGATCGATCTTCCCTCCATTGAATTCTGTTTTCTTTGGCGTATGAGCTTAATTCTTCTTTTTTAAAGGGGAGTAGCGGTCGAATAATTCCATTATTTTCTTCAGGCATACAAGCCAGTCCCATAATACCAGATTTTCGGGCAAGATTAATAAAGAATGTCTCCACTTGGTCATCTGCATGCTGGGCCAACGCGATTCTATTGTTATCAGATCCGTTTGCGATCTCTTGAAACCATTTGTATCTAAAGTCGCGTGCTTTTTGCTGTAAGTTACCACCTGATTTTAGTTGTTCATTTAAATCGATTTGTCGAACTTCACATTTAATCGATTTGCTTTGGCAGAATTTCCGGACAAATTTTTCATCATCTTCCGAGTCTTGTCCTCGTAATTTGTAATTGACATGTAAGACATTTACATCTAATTCTAGCTTGCAGAATAGAGCTAATAATACCATCGAATCAAGTCCACCACTGCATGCAATAGAGATCGATTTAGAGCTCAGGTGGCTCCAGTTGGATTGAATATGTTTTTCTATTCTATGCATTCATACCTTGTAAAATAGACTGCACTTTTGTATTGCATTCATCATACTCAGCCTCTGGCTTTGACTGAATTGTTATTGCTCCTCCTACAGGGCAAGAAAGGTATTTATTTTTGGTATTGTAAATGAGGCTTCGAATTACAACATTGAAGTCAAAGTCGCCATTTGGTGCAATATATCCAATTGATCCAGAATACAAACCTCTCTGAAAATCTTCATGTTTTTCTATCAACTGCATTGCGCTATGCTTCGGCGCCCCCGTCATTGAACCCATCGGAAATGTTGCTTTCAAAATGTCTGTAAAAGTTATTGAATCTTCAATTTCGCAAGAAATTGTGGAAATCATTTGGTGTACAGTTTCGAATGTATAAATTCCGAATAATTCATCAACAGATACGCTGTTTTTTTTAGCTATTCGAGATAAATCATTTCGAACCAGATCAACGATCATTACATTTTCTGCACGTTCCTTGGGGTCATTTAAAAGTATACTTTTTAGTCCAACGTCTTCTTGTTTCGATTTTCCGCGTTTGCTCGTGCCTTTGATCGGTTGGGAAATTAATTTGTTCGATTGTTTCTTAATGAATCGCTCTGGGCTCCCACAGAAAACCTCAAAGTCAGGCATAGAAATGTAACAAGAAAACGGTGCTTGGGTGATTTCATTTAGCTTAAAATAGACTTCGGCAGGATGTTCGATTTGAACATTTTCAGCATAAAATTCTTGACAGAAGTTGACCTCATAAATGGTTCCCATTTGAATTTCATACTTTAGTTGTTCAATGTGTTGCAGATAATCTTTTTTTGAAAGTCGTGCCTGAAAGTTTGCATTCAGTGGCGATGGATTCAATTTGGTCAAAAAAAAAGAGTTAACAAATTTGATTTTTTGAGCCGAGCTAGAACCAAACAAGAACTCTTTGATTGAATCATGTTGAATTGAGACTACTGATTCCGGCGCCCATATTGTTGCTAAAGGAAATTCTTGATTGTCTTTGTTTTTTGATGATAAACCCTGAATTGTTGACTTTAAGTCATAGCTTAATGTTGTAAATAAGTAGCGTCCTTTATGTGCATTGATGAACGACTGCATTTCTTCTAATTCCTCATTAGAATTCAGCACAAATCTTGGACCTTCACCAAATGCAAAGATACCAGTGCCATCATTTTCATTGAGATATGCAATTGGGGTTTTCACATGGTAAATTTAGTTCTTATTCAGAGAAAACAACCATTAACTACTTAAGAGAATTATTATCTTTCTTGTGAAATATATGTTTTATCATTTTCTTCGAATAGTTGTTATTGTTGGTATTCGTCTGTTCTATCGTCAGATTCGGGTTAAAAACCGCATGCATATCGATACGAAAGGACCTAAGATTATTATTGCGAACCACCCCAATACACTTATGGATGCATGGATGATTGGATACATCTGTAAGCAGCGTGTTTATTACATGGCAAAAGGAACATTTTTTTCAAGTCCTTTACGTCGTTGGGTGCTTAACGGGTTGGGTATGATTCCGGTTAACAGAATGATTGACTCGAAAACCCCAGGCGTTTCCAATATCGATTCATTTGAGGCCTGCTATCGACTTCTTGAGGAGGGAAAAACATTGGTTATTTTTCCGGAGGGGAATAGTTTTCAGGAGCGTTTATTGAGGAGATTAAAGTCCGGTGCAGCTCGAATTGCAATCCAAACGGAATTGAGGAATTCTGGAAAATTGAATTTATCAGTTGTGCCAATTGGATTGATTTATGTTCAACCTGAAAAGTTTAGAAGTTCTGTTCTGGCCACTGTTGGTCAACCAATATTTCCAGCACCTTACATCGAAGAGTTTAAAAAGGATTCTCTAAAATCAGCGCGTAAACTCACAGAGGAGTTCCGCATGGGACTATCTCGTATTCTATTGCACTCAGAGGAAAAAGAAGAAGAGGAGTTGGTGGAAAATATTGTAGACATATTATCGTCTGACTACGTAAAAACCGACAGAAAAGGCGTAGAGCGAGATGTGTATTTAATGCGAAGTATCTTTGATCAGATGAATGCTTTTCGAATTTCACAACCCTGGAGGATTGCGGAAATAAAATTTTTGGTTGAAGATCTCAATTGGAAAATTCAATCATTAGATATAAAACCAGGGTTTCTTGACAGAAAATACAGAGGGCGCATGTTTTCTAGACAATTATTGACGTCTTTTTTCTTCTTGTTGATGGGACTGCCTTTTTTTCTATTTGGTGCGATCCACAATATCATTCAGTACAAACTTGTTGACGTTTTTGTGACAAATCGGGTGAAAGACGTAGAGTATCATGCACCGGTATCAGTTCTGCTCAGTTTGATTCTGTATCCAATAATGTATTTCTGTTTTCTTTTTACTTTTAGCGAACTATTCGCCCCTAAATATTGGGTCAAAAGTCTTTACTTCCTTGCAATGCCAGCATCAGGACTATTGGCTTTTTATTATTCGAAGTATTACAGGCATATTTTATTTAAACGGAAGTTTATTTTATTGATGCGAAGTAAAAAGAATGACATTGAATCGTTGAAAAAGGAGCGCGATTCGCTTAGAAGGTTGATCTTTGATAATTAATTTGTGTACTTCAGTCCGATTCGACCTGTCATTTTATAGATCTCTAAGTAGGTGTCAAGTTTGTTGAATAAGTTCTCGTAATGTTGAATTAGCGTGTTTTGATAATTGTTTTGAAACCCAGAAAATTCGATTGAATTAATACTACCTACATTAAATCGATCTTCTGCCAATTTAAGAGCTTTTGTGCTGTAGATGAGGTTTTCTTTTGAAATATCTGCGAGTTGAGCACGAGTCTTGTAGAGCGATATCAAGTTTTTCAGAGTGCTCGAGAGGGTTTGTTTCATACTCTCAATGTTCATTGAACCGATTTCTTCTTGGATTTTAGATACTTCGACGGCACGTTTGTTCTTCCAATTATTGAAAAGGCTGAAGCGGAGGTTTAAGTTCCCGTAATATGATATGTTATTGCTTGTTGCTTCAAAGTTACTGTCTTTGATTTCGCGTAGTGTTGCCCAATTCGGATTGACTCCTGCTTGGAAGTTAAGTGTGGGATATAGAAAAGAGCGCTGAAACGATGTATTTGTTTTTTGAAGTTCAAGAGATATGTATTGGTTCTTGAGGTTTTGGTTGTTTGCGAGCATTTCTTCCTGTGCATTGGAGAAGTCAGCGTCGATAAGGCGCTGGTCCAATTCGTCCGTAAGTTTCATTTTGTCGATTGCAATAGTTGTATCATTCATCAGTAGCACAAGATTTCGGAGTGCATTTTCGCACGAAATTTTTTGAAGTAAATAATTGGTGCTATCGGTTAAATACTGATTTTTAAACTGCAGCAGTTCGAGCGAGTTTGAGCCACTATATTTTTCTTTCAGTTCATAATAGTTCACTTTATTCCGTGATAGTGCCATTATATTTTCGAATAGCCCTTTTCTTTCGTTTTGAAGTTGAGCTGTATAATATGCTTTTAGTACATCTTGAACGGTGTTTTCAATAATAGCCATTGCATTGTTCGCGCTTTGTTGCTCAAGTTGTTCAAGTCGCAGTTTAGAAATTCGCACTGCAAAGCCATTGAAGATATTCCAGTTTGTATTTAGTGAAGGCGTGATACTTTGGTTCAAGATGAGGCCTTGAATTGTAAATGGAGCCTCATTGTTACTGTTGTCTTGCAACGAATAACCATTCATTACTGAAAGATCAACTGTGGGGAAAGCACCAGCCTCAGACCATGAATTATTTGTTTGCGTAATTTCAAGTTGTTTTTGTGAAATAACGATTTCATAGTTATTTTCTAGAGCGGTAAACACGGCGTCAGAAGCTGATAAATCACTCTGAGCTTGTCCTGAAAGCGCAATTAGCAGATAAAATACGAGCTTACTTTGTTTCAAATTCATGTTGATTTTTTTCAAATTTCAAAGCAGGTTCAACACTGCTAAATTCTTCAATTTTCTCACCGTGGATAATAATTCTCCATGCAACTCTTCCTCTATTCCAGAATAAAATCGCAGAGGGATAAAATACCAATATAAATACTGTTCCGAACAAGACTCCAAAAGCAATTGATACCGCCACAGGAATTAAGAATTGAGCCTGCATACTCGTTTCCAATATAATTGGTAGCAGTCCAGCAACGGTTGTAAGTGAAGTTAAGAGGATGGGTCTAAATCTCGATACGGCAGCTCCTTTCGCTGCGGTCGTGACATCTTGCCCCTGTTTTAATAGTTCATTGTAACGATCGAGGTATACGATAGCATCATTTACCAGAACTCCGATCAGCGCAACAATTCCAAACATAGATAATATTGAAACGGGTATTCCAATCAGGCCGTGCCCAATGATTGCTCCAGCAATTCCTGATGGAATGACAAGCATAATTAGAAACGCACTACTCAGTGAATTAAAGTGAAGAGTAATGATGATGAACATGATCACTAAACCAATTGGAACAATTCCAGACATAGAGGCTTGCGCTTTTTTTTGACGTTTGGATTGTCCTTGCTCTACACTGCTTAGATTGGGATATGATTTGAACATATCTTCTAGAATACTTTCTTCAATTTTGGTATTGATCTTTGCAACCTGATCAGGGTCGGTGCATTCCGCGTCTACTGTAATGATACGTTGTCCATCGAGACGTTTTAGTGTCTCAGGGGCTCTTGACATATTGAAATCACATATATTTTTGAGTGGAATAGCTGTTCCCTGTGGCGTTTTAATTTTCATGTTTTTTAGATCGAACAATGAGTTTCGATCTTCTAAAGGAAAGCGGACCCAGATTTTGATTTCGTCCGTTTCAACAATTACCCGTTGCGACTCTGTACCGAAGAATCCACCTCGAATTTGCGCAAGAATCGAACTTTCAGTAAGTCCATAAATTTCAGCTTCAGGACGAATTTTTATATCAACCTCGTTTTTTCCAGGAGGCATATTGTCTTTGATATTGATTACCCCTTCGATTTCTCCCATGCGCTGCTTAAGTTCATTTTTTGCGCGCAACAAATCGTTTTCTTTTTGGGCAGTTAGGCCGATGGCAATTTCTTTTCCAAATCGATTGAACCCTCCGACATATGTATTCTCAGCAAGTTGGCCTTCCTCGCTGCTATTGATTCTGCGAATAATTCGGTTCATTAGGGTATCGACTGGTGTGTTTTTCCCTTCACCATTGTAGAATACTTGAACCATTCCTGTATGGTTTCCGCTCTGCCCAATATTCATTGATGCGCCAACATTACTTGAATAGTAGGTTAAGAGTGTGTCTCCTGTTTCATTGATGATTCGATTGTTTTCTTCAATTAAAATTTGAGTTGCACGATTGATGAATTTTTCGGTCTTTGTTTTCGATTCACCAGGTTTGTAAGCTGTTTCGATAGTGAAGAAATCAGGCTCAATATTGGGGAAAAATGTTGCTCCAATTACGCCGTTCCCAACTAATATGAATGCCGTAATTGTGAAGAACATGGGTATAAAAAAGGTAAAGTAGAACCATTTTCGCTTGCTTCCAACAATATTTTCAACAGCTGATTTGAACCAATGATCACGTATGTATTTGATCATACGATCTGCACCTTCTCGCACTTTGTTTTCCATTAGCGATTTTGTAAATCCTGTAATGAATAGTGTTGCTCCTAAAACAATAAGGGTGAATGGAAGTAATAACAGACCATATGAATTGGTCTCAGAAATTAGACCTGTAGCAACGTAAATTACGATGAGACCGCTAACCATTAATCCAGATCCCAAAAAGTAAGAAACATTTGATGATTTCTTTTCAGAGAGAACCGTCTTATGTCCGAGGTGTGAAGGAAGAATTATGAATGCTTCAAACAATGAAAATAGTAGACATGCGATCACAACAAATGCCATTTCTCGCATCATTTCCATACCTTCAATAAATAAGAGCATTGAAAAGGCGACAATTGTTGTAAGTACCGAAGAGAATACCGGTTTAATTACTTCCATTGTCCCATCCAAAGCTGCTTTGTGTGCTGGCTTTCCTTTTTCGAAGTGGGTATAAATATTTTCAGCTATAACAATTCCGTCATCCACCAATATCCCGACAACGAGGATCATACCAAACAAGGAGATCATGTTGATTGTGATGCCATATGCCGCACCGAGTATGAACATTCCTAAGAATGAAAATGGAATACCAAATGCAACCCAAGCTGATAGCTTGAGGTTTAAGAATAGACCTAAAAACAAGAGCACTAAGATTAGTCCCATTATCCCATTTCTAGTCAAGAGATCGATCCGGTCGTCAAGCAAGCTATTGAATTCATAAAAGATGTTGAATTCATATTCCGGGTTGTTTTTATTGAACTTATCTCTATAGTCGTAAAGCGCATCCGTTATTTTTGAGATGTCTTGATCCATGGTTTTTTCAATTTGGAAAGAGACCGCTGGTTTTCCATTGAATTTTGCTTGTTGTGATCCTTCTGAATAGGTTAGCTTCACGTTTGCAACATCTCCGACAGTAATATTGTCACCTACAGGCGTTGTTCGGACTACAATAGTTTTAATTTTATTTGGATCTGACGATCTGTTGTTTGAACGAATATTCAGATCTTCCATCGTTCCACGTATAATTCCTGTTGTGATATCTACATTTTTAGAGCTTATTGCTGAGCTTACTTCTTGCATAGATATGTTATATCGCAACAAGTCTTGTTCGCGCATTTCTATACTAATTTCCTTATCTGGGAATCCTGTTTTCTTTATTTGTGTAATTTCTTTTGAATTCAACAGTTCGTTTTCAACCTGAGATGCCATATCGGTGAGATTGGTAATATCTCCATTGGGATTGCGAGCTGAAATACCAACGAATGCCACTACGCTTCCCATTCCTCCTGTTTTTTGCTTTGTTACAATGGGTGGCTCAATTGATTTTGGGAATCCGCTTATAGAACTTACTGTATTTTCCACGTCGCTCAGCAATTCATCAATATCTGTGTCTTCGTTTGCCGTTATAGCAACTTGAGTGAAGTTCTCAGTTGATGTCGAGTTGATCTCATCAATACCGTCTAGGCCTTTTACTGCTTGCTCAATCTTAATAGTAATTCCTTGTTCCATCTCGGTTGGAGAGGCTCCAGGAAAGGTTACAGAAACAAAAATTGTTTTTGGTTCTAATTCAGGGAAAAATGATTTTTTCATGTTTAGGACGGTGAAGAGTCCAAACATCAAAACAATCACAATACCCGCATTTCCCCATACCGGTCGATTTATGAAAAATTGTATGATTTTATTCATCTCTCGTGGGTTAACGTTTGATTCCTTTGTAAATGGCTTTTTTATCTATGTTGCCCATTCGACTTAAAACAACTGAGCTATAATCTGGTAGTCCAGTAACATAGATTGAATCTTGAACTGTACCAATTATGGTTACTTCAATGGGTTTAATTTTTGTTCCATTTAGACAGTTTACTTTTCCATTTTTTATGGCAGTCCTGGGAAGTAATGCAGATTTTTTTGTTTCTTTTTTGTTGGTACAAACATTAACAAACATACCGTTGTAAATTTTTTGTCCATCGAGTTCTTTTACTGAATAATAAACATCAGCGGATTGGGTTTGTTGATTGATAACATCTGAAATACGGACAATCTTACCGGTGGCTATAGCGACTCCTTCTGAGTTCATGAAGTGCGTTTCAGTTTCTCCCTTGAATGCGTCAAGGTCCTTCATTTGAATCGGAACCTTTACCTCGTATTCGTCAGTACGTGCAATTTTTGCGATTTGTACTCCCGGATTCACGATTGACCCAGGTTCAGCATATATATCGAGTACTGTACCGTTGAAAGGTGCTGTATAAAGGTAGTCTGCCATTCTTACTTCCATACTGATTACATTATAATGTTCCTGAATCACGTTTCGGTTCATCATGAACATTTTTTCTTTCGTTGACATGTTTGGTAGCGGGGGCATTTCTGAACTCGGGCTTATTGAATTTAAGTAGGCAATCCATTTGTCTTTTTGATCTGGAAAATCCAATTCAATATCAGGAAGTGAGACGATAATTAAGTTTGAAAGTGATGACTTTCGTGCTGCCAGCGTATAAAATGCATCAAGATTTTCTAGTTTGTACAAAATTTGACCAGTGGTGAATCGGACTCCAGGCTTCATTGATAAATCTCCTTTCTTGAGCTTGCCTTGAATCTTGAATGCAACCATTATTTCGCGATTTGGACTCACTTGACCATAGGAAACCAGTTTCAATGTATGGGCTTTATTCACTATTTTATTGACCGGGACGAATACAATATTGTCTTCTGTTTTTAGCGTCTTTGGTTGTTCCTTTTGATTGATCTTTAGTTGTATAAAAATTCCAGTCGTGAGAACAATAAATATCACAAACAAGATGATTTGACTTCGCTTCATTGTAGTTGTCGATTTGTTAGTGAGTTAAAGTTACAATTCATTAGAGATTTGCTTTACATTATTTAATGAAAATCAGTTTTTTTTGAATTATTGGCACATGAACAGGTAAACAAGCATGTTAACAACTGTTGAAAAAAATGTTGAAAACCCAAAAAAGGATGCTTCAATCTCGAATCACAGTTTGTTAAATTTGTTTAACGCATTAATTTCAATCTCACTATATGTTTGGAACTATATTAAGAAAAAAAGTCTCTGATGATAAATTAGCTAACGTGTTTATCAATGGTCTTTTTTCAACGATTGATAATGGGTTTCCAATTATTGCTGATTTTATAAATGAAGATCAGGCTTTCGTTCACTCACCAGGCATACAGCACAATCAAAGTTATGAGTTTTCCCTTGTCATTGTTGTTGGAAATTTATCTTTTTTAGAAAGTGCTTTTGAATCGGATCAAGCGGATCGTATAGAGCGTATCGTGTTTGAGAAGCTAGCAAGAATTTATGAGGTGTCGGTTGTAGAGTTTAAATATTTGATAAAAGACTACAAGTCGATGATGTGTCGACTCAATCATCCTTCGAGAAATATGGTCTATGCCATGTCGAAAGGGATTTTTGACAAATACATGTTGTACAATTTTCAGGATGAGTACTTCAAGCGGATGCAAGCACCAAATCCACTTTTTCTAAAACGTTTGGATGAAATTGTAGAGAATTTTGTTTGGGATTGGGATGTTTTCTTCAAGAAGTACAAGCTCAATTAAAGCGTTGCACAATTCGAGGGCGCTTGATTTGATAGTGAAAAGTCACCGATTGTCTATAATCGAGAGTGTTTGATTAGTTTCTGAGATAAACAACTTTTTTTGTTTCAAAAAAAGCTTCTGAATAAAAGTCTGGTATCTCAAAGTATTGAATTGCTTTTCTGACGGTCTCCATTTCTTCCTTTAAATTTCCTCCTTTGAGATATAAGATTCCGTTTCTAAATTCATTATTGTTTGTTTTTAGGAACTTTCCTTTGGTCCATTTTAGGAATTTAGGCATTGCAGTCACCGCGCGACTTACGATAAAGTCAAATTGACCATCGATATTCTCTGCACGTTCATGTATTCCTTGAACGTTATTCAAATCTAAAGTTGAGGCTATTTCTTTCACAACTTTAATTTTTTTGCCAATTGAATCAACAAGAAGAAATTCACATTCAGGAAAAAGTATGGCCAAAGGGATACCTGGAAATCCTCCGCCAGTTCCAATGTCTAGGATTTTTGTGCCTGGTTTAAATTGAACAACTTTTGCAATAGCAAGAGAATGTAGAACATGGCGTTCGTAAAAGTTACTTGTATCTTTTCTTGAGATTACATTGATTTGGTCATTCCAATGCCTGTAGAGTGGCTCTAGTTGCTTAAACTTCTCGATTTGATCATTTGATAGGTCTGAGAAATATTTTGAGATGAGTTGAATATTTCCCATTTAGATTGAATCTTTTGTTTTTTCCATCATATTGGACAGAAAATCACGGGCTCGGAACAACTGAGCTTTTACCGTGCCCAGTGGAAGGTTTAGTTCTTCAGAGATTTCCTCGTAGCTTAATTCTTCAAAGTACCGTTTCTCCACCAAGATCCGGTAGCGTGGTTTTAGTTTGCTTACAACATCGCGCATATGTTGTACTTTTTGCTTGTGCTCAAGTGACTCTTCTGGATCGCGTGTATCGCTTTTTGAATCAATAAATACAGTTTCACCATCATTGGTTTTAATTCCCGAATCCATTGAAGTTACTTTAATACGCTTCTTACGTATGAAGTCAATACAATTGTTTGAGGCGATTTTAAAAAGCCATGTAGAAAAGGCGAAATTTGGGGAATACTGCTGCAGTCGATTGAATGCTTTTCCAAAAGCTTCGATTGTCAGATCATCAGCATCATCGGTGTTTTTTACCATTTTCAGCATCATAAAGTAAATGGACTCTCTATATCGCTCCATTAGCTGGGCATAAGCCAATTGATCTCCAGCAACCGCTTTGTCAACCAATTCTAGATCTTTTTGTGCTTTATCTGATAAGTGGTCTTTATTTACCATTTTTTGCTGTCTGTTTTATCAACTGAGTAGAACATTAATGGCGTTAAAAATGAGTATAAAACGTCCAATAATGGCAATAGTACTATAAATTTAGATTCGTGTAATCTTTTGAAAGAGCGTCCTATTACAAACCATTTTATCAATGCAATTGAGCTAAAAGTTAAAGCCGTCACCCATTTAAAATTCGAATCGAATATTAAAATAACAAAGGAAGTGGTCATGATTAACATTGATAGTGGATATATTCCTAACATTAGTTTTTTAATAACCCCATACCTTTCTGACGTTGTGTAATGTCTTGATTTTTGTTTGAACCATTCTTTCCATTCTTCAGCGCCTTTTGAATAGCAAAATGAATTTGATTCAATATTAATGCAATAGTTCTTATTTTTCGCAGCATCTTGAATAAAAAGGTCGTCATCACCAGATGAAAGTGCATAATGCGATTTGAATCCATCAGCATTTACGAATGCTTTTTTAGTGTACGCCAAATTTCTTCCAATTCCCATGTATGGTAATCCAATTTTTGCAAATGAGAAATAATTCATCGCGATCCATGCTGTATCGAAGCGAATGACTTTGTTTAGAAGTCCTTTTTCTTTTGTATACGGGCCATATCCAAGTACAATTTGTTTTTTCTTACTGAAGAATTTAGACATGCTACTTATCCACTGATCTGATGCGGGTTTACAATCGGCATCTGTGAAAAGTAAATGGTCATATTTTGCACCTTTTATGCCGATAGTAAGAGGTAATTTCTTTCCGTATTTCAAGTGCTTACTTTGTTCGACTTTGACAATTTTTAAATGTTTGTATTGCTGGGAGAATGCATCAAGAATATATTGAGAGTCGTCAATAGATTGGTGATTGATGACGATTACCTCATAATTTGGATAGTCTTGCTCAAGAATTAAAGGCAAATGATGGTACAAATTTTGGGACTCATTTCTTGCTGCAATAATTACTGAAACTGGGAGTTTTTCATTATTCGTCTGCTCTTTTTTCAAGCTATGAAACGAAAAGCGACCAAAAACAAGCAACGTGTACAGTAGGTTTATTCCTGCAAAGGCACAAAATGCAAAGAACAAATAGGTTGCGGCGGCGTCATGAAATTGAGGTATTATATCAAACATGCAAAATCACTTTCTACAAATATGCAGGCTTTCTTAAATACATTTATCTTTACGGCTGTTAATTATTAACATATTTATGCACTTTGATTTAAAATACAAAGACAGTCAATCGAAAGCAAGAGCTGGGGAACTTCACACTGAACATGGAGTAATTGAGACTCCGATTTTCATGCCTGTTGGCACGGCAGGGAGCGTAAAGGGTGTTCACCAGCATGAACTTAGCGAAGATATAGAGGCGCAGATAATCCTGGGGAATACATATCATTTGTTTCTTCGGCCAGGATTGGATGTTATTGAACCCGCCGGAGGACTGCACCAATTTATCAATTGGAAAAAGCCCATACTTACAGATAGTGGAGGATATCAGGTATATTCTTTGTCTGGAGCACGAAAAATTACAGAAGAGGGAGTGCGTTTTCAATCGCATATAGATGGAAGCTATCATTTTTTTACACCGGAACGAGCGATAGATATTCAACGATCAATAGGAGCAGATATTATAATGGCTTTTGATGAGTGTACGCCATATCCGTGTGATTATAGGTATGCAAAAAATTCGATGCATATGACACATCGCTGGTTGAAACGTTGCTTTAACCAAATGGACCGAACCGAACCAAGATATGGCCATACTCAGGCATTGTTTCCAATTGTCCAAGGAAGTGTATATGACGATTTGAGAAAGGAATCTGCAGATACGATTGCTTTTCATGACGCGATTGGAAATGCAATTGGAGGACTTTCTGTTGGAGAGCCAAGTGAAGAACTTTATGCGATGACTGATACGGTTTGTAGTATTCTTCCTGAAGATAAACCTCGATATTTGATGGGTGTAGGTACACCAGCCAATATTTTGGAATGCATCGCCATGGGGGTTGATATGTTTGATTGTGTCATGCCGTCTAGAAATGCACGACATGGTATGCTGTTTACTTCTGAGGGAATTATAAATATTAAAAACAAAAAATGGGAAAAAGACTTTTCACCTCTTGACCCAAATGGAACATCCTATGTAGACACCACCTACAGTAAAGCATATTTGAGACATTTAATTCGCGCGAAAGAAAATTTGGCGATTCAAATTGCGACAATACACAATTTATCGTTCTATTTGTGGTTAGTTAAAGAGGCAAGAAAACACATTTTAGCAGGGACGTTTGCTACCTGGAAAAATCAAATGATCCCAAAGTTGAATAATAGGTTATAATGCTATCAATTCTAGATAAATATATCATCAAGAAGTTTTTAACGACTTTTTTCTTCATTTTTGGAGTTATCATGCTTCTGTCCATTGTTTTTGATTTGGCAGAGAAGCTCTCAGATTTCATGACCAATCAAGCGACGGTCCAAGAGGTTGTTTTTCAGTATTACGTGAGTTTCATTCTTTTTTATGGGAATATGTTCTCCTCGATGATCATTTTTATTTCTGTGATTTGGTTTACCGCAAAAATGGCGCAGGATACTGAGATTATTCCTATTCTCAACAGCGGACGTCCTTTCAAACGCTTTGTGCGCCCGTACATGATTGCTGCGTCAATTTTAATGTTAATATCACTTACGTTGAATCATTTTGTTATTCCGAACACAAACCAAATGCGTTTGGATTTTGAAGAGAAGTTTTATCGAAATGAAATGTATATTCAAGATTACCATGCAGAGTTTCCGGGTGGGCAGGTTGTTTATTTTGACAATTATATGGCAGCAAGCAATCAGGCTCAGGAATTCGTTTTTGAGCAGGAGAGTGAGACCGGAGAGATTCGTTACTTCTTGAAAGCGCAAACGGCAGAGAATAAAAAAGGAACAAATGAGTGGATTCTTCGCAATTATTACGAACGTACAGTTGGAGATACAAATGATATTATCTCTGAGGGAGCAAGAAAAGACACATCGTTTCAATTTACAATGGATGAAATGGCAACTCGAGAAAATATTGCGGAAACAATGCCTTATTTTGAGTTAAAGCAGTTTATCGAACGTGAGAAAAAGAAAGGATCGTCGATGGTACCGTTGTATGAAATTGAACTTTATCAGCGCACTTCTTATCCTTTTGCGACATATGTTTTAACAATCATAGGTATTGCCGTTGCAAGTAGGAAAAAAAGGGGAGGGGTTGGAGTAAATATCGCGATTGGATTGGGGATTATTTTTATCTACATTTTTGCAATGAAAGTGACGACGGTAGCTGCAATGAATTTAGGATTCGCAACTTCAGTTGCCGTTTGGATTCCAAATATTCTTTTTGGTTGCTTCGCTTTTTGGCTTTACAAGAGGGTACAGCGATAATTTATTTCTGCTAGCTGATCCAGGTAAGTTTGTCCAATTGAACTTTCATACGTGCAAAACCAAATGCAATCACAACTGTATTTCCAGAAATTTCCTCAACGGTTCCCGATTGCTTTGTCGAAATTACTTTAACTTTCGATCCGACTGTTATTTTGTGACGATTGAATTGATTCTCTGACTTCCTTTTGGTCTTCTTTTTTTGTTCTGCAGTAGACTTTACTTTATCTACTTTTTTGGCGCCTTCTATTTTGGTTTTTTCGACGGCAATATATTTTTTGATTTCCGCCAAAAGGGGATCATTGATTGTTTTCTTTCGTGATACAGTATTGAAGCGATCGATGAATACTTTCATTTTTTTTCCTGCCTGAAGAAGCTTATCGGTTGAGATTTGTTTTTCACGGAGATCAATCATTTTGATATCATAGGATTTTTTCTTGCTGTTGTATTCTAAAAGTGCATTTTGTGCAATTTCCTGAGCCTCAATGTGTTCTTTGTTCAGTCGAGCTAAGTATGTTTTTTCTTTTTGAAGATCGCTGAGTAATTGGTCCATTTTGACCTTTTTATTGTCGAGTTTGGTCTTTGCATCATCAATTAGTTCTGCTGGGATACCATTGATGGCTGCAACTTCAAAGGTAAATGAGCTTCCAGGCTGCCCAATGTCGAGCTTGTAGAGAGGTTCTAATGTCTCTGTATTAAAAAGCATACATCCATTTTGTGCGTTTCTTAGCTTATCGGCTTTAAGTTTGATATTTGAGTAGTGTGTAGTTATTACTCCAAAACTTTTTTTTGAATAGATGGTTTCAAATATTGACTCGGCCAATGCTCCTCCAAGGTCAGGGTCTGAACCGGTTCCAAATTCATCAATTAGAAACAAGGTGTTTTTGTTTGCTATATCGAGGAAATTCTTCATTCGCTTGAGGCGATAAGAATACGTGCTTAACTCGTTCGCGATTGATTGGTTATCACCAATATCACTCATTATGTTTTGAAAAAAGCACATTGTACTATTTTCATGGACAGGGACAAGTAGCCCGGATTGAAGCATAATTTGAATTAGCCCAACTGATTTTAATGTGATACTTTTCCCTCCTGCATTGGGACCTGAAATTACCAGCATTCTTGAAAATTTATCCAGTTGTATTTGTTGTGGTCTTGTTTTTTTCTTCTGCTCTTTATTATTTTTCCATAGAATAGGATGGAACGCATCAATGAGTTCAATTTTTAACTCGCCCTCACTGATTTTGGGTTTTGAACAATTTATTTGGGTTGCCAATCGTGTTTTCGCATTAACAAAGTCGAATTCAGTGAGAACATCTTGATATTCAGTGATTAGCGGTAAATGGTCATTCAACTCTACACGTAATACCTGCAATATTTTAAAAATTTCCTTACGCTCATCATCGAGAAGCATCTCCAGTTCGTTGTTCAGAGGTACATTAATCTGGGGCTCGATATATGTAAATGCTCCTGTTTTACTTGAACCTACGACTGTGCCGGTGATTTTTCGCTTGTGTGATGATAAGATAGTGAGTACACGTCGGTCACTAATAAAAGTTTCTTTTGTATCTCCTAAAATATTGTTCTTTGAAAGACGTCTTAATTCTTTATCAAAGTTTTTATTGATTTGACGTCTTACAGAAGCGATGTTTTTTCGAATTTCATTAAGTGTATTTGATGCATCATCCCGAACTTTTCCTGTTTTATCGAACACTTTTTCAATTGGCTCAATAATTAATTGAGTATGATATACTTTCCCTAGTGAGCTGTTCAAAAGTGGATATTCAGTTTCCCTTTTATCGAAAAAGTAAATCAGTCTATTTACAAGCTCAGAGGCCAGGTGAATCCGCATGAAACCGTCCAATGCTATTGACGCATTTTTGATCGGTAGCAATCGAATTTCGTCCGTGAGTTCTTCGAAGTCGAGTTGAGGAAATGTTTCTCCCTCCGTTCTGATTTTTAAGAATTCATTCGTTTTGTCGAGCTGATAAACAATTTCATTGAAGTTTGTGATGGGTTGAAGTTCTGTAAGTCGCTCAAATGCAGTTGGTGCTTTCGCATAAGAGGCACACCACTCGCGAATTGTGTTAAATTCTAGATCAGATAAAGTCTGCGCGTCAACTGCCATTCGGCGAATATACGAACAGTGTTTGTGAATTTATACTTCTTAATAATATTTAACCTTTCTCCTCCAGTCGCCCATCGGAGTGTAAGGCAAATCGTTTTCGATCTCTATCATGAACTTGCTCATACGCTGGCCATGGCCAGCCACCATATTTTGTATTGTGGTAATCATTAAAAGCCTGTTGAATTTCCTCACGTGTATTCATTACAAAAGGTCCGTGTTGAACGACTGGTTCACCGATAGGTTTGCCTTGTAGAATTAATATTTTTGATGTTTCGATGCCATTTTTTAATACAATGGTTTTTGTCGAATTTACTTCTGCCAAATGATAGTTTGGTATGCTATGGTCCTCTATTGTGAGGCCATTTCCGCTGTAGTAGTATATTGTTCTATTAACTCCAGCACGTGTTCCAGGTAGCTCAAATTTTGCTCCAGGTTCTAGTTTTAAATTGAAGATCCCTACAGAATTTGAAGAATTGTTAGCCCATGAATTTGGGGGTGGTATTGGCGCTTTTTCGTTTTTAAGACTACCTGCAATTAGCTCAATGGTTGCTTCGATTTTACCTGCACTGTCTTTTTGTTTGATGATTGGAATCGTATCTTTCCAGAGCATTGCGAAGTGCGGTTCTACCATTTTATTTTTTCCTGGTAAGTTGAGCCAAATTTGGAACAATTCAACGGGATTTTCTGTCTCTGTTGAGAGCAGTGGAAACATTTCTGAATGTTGTACACCTTTGCCAGCTGTCATCCATTGTACATCTCCATTTCCGTAGCGTCCTGCAGCACCTGTTGAGTCTGCATGATCAACAAATCCTTCTCGCACTACCGTGATCGTCTCGAAGCCTCTGTGTGGATGTCCTGGAAAGCCTGGAACTGTTCCTCCGTGATACATTCGCCAACCATCTTTTATAATAAAATCTTGTCCAATGGACCTTCCCTCTAGTGAAGTTGCAGGTCCCATCTGTTCATTTCCTTTTGGATATTGGTCTTCATGATGTACGCAAAATAAGAAAGGGTCAATGGTCTCCCATTGGAATCCGAGTGGTTTGATTCGCTTTATTGGATGATTTTCTTTCATGGTTTCTGTTTTTTTTGAACTACTAAAGAATGGAAATGCTAGGAGTGAAGTAGTACCAAGAGTTATTTTTTTTAAAAAATGGCGGCGTTGGTTGTTCTTATTCATAAAAAACTTAGATCTAATTAAATACCATGGTAAATATAATGATTTTCATGAACTTTAATTAATTTTGAGTGAACCAATTTTAATTTATGAAAATCATCTCCTTTAATGTCAACGGAATACGAGCAATTGCGAAGAAAAATTTTCATGCAGACATGCGCGAGGTTGATGCTGATATTATTTGTCTTCAAGAGACAAAATCGACTGTCGAACAAGCTAAAGAGGTTGCTTCTTTACTTGACGAATATCATTTTTACGGTAATGAATCAAAAGCTCGCAAAGGATATTCTGGAACAGCCATATTAACGAAATTAGAACCTCTTGCACATTTTACTGATATTGGTGTGGAAGAGTATGATCAAGAGGGTAGGGTTACCACTCTAGAGTTTGAAGATTATTATCTTGTAACAGTATATGTTCCAAATTCAGGTAATGACCTGCGCAGGTTAGCTTATCGACAAAATTGGGACCGAGCTTTTTTACGATTTTTAAAGGACTTAGAGAAAACAAAACCCGTTGTTGTTTGTGGGGATTTCAATGTTGCGCACAAAGAGATTGATTTGGCCCGACCAAAAGCCAATTACAACAAGTCAGCAGGATTTATGCAAGAGGAAATAGATGGGATGAATGCCTATACATCTAGTGGGTTCGAGGATACATTTAGGAAGTCGAATACCGATGGAGAGCATTATTCATGGTGGAGTTATCGAGGCGGTGCCAGGGAACGTAACGTCGGGTGGCGTATTGATTACTTTTTAGTGTCTAGTTCATTAGTCAACCGTATTGAATCTGCTTTTATTTTAAGCAGTGTTCACGGTTCTGATCATTGCCCCGTTGGCCTTATTTTAAAATGAGTCCATAGTACTCATTAGAAAGTAAAAAAGGCACCCTATTGGGTGCCTTTTTTGTAATGATTTGAGTATTCAATCGTTCTTCTTCGATGCACATGATGATGCACTTGAGCAGCAAGAACCCTTTTTCTTTGCGTTTGATTTCTTTTTAGCTTTCTTTTTCTTCTTTTTTCCTTTGTCGTCAACTTCGGTTTTCACGTTGTTGCTCATAGAAGAATAATTCGCAACTACAACTGTTCCTGTTAGGAGCGTTAATGACAATACCAGAACTATTTTTTTCATATGTTGATTTTTGATTTCTTTTGTAACAACCAATTTACGATAAATAAATATTTCGAAGTGCTTATTTGGCTTTTAATTCTCCAATTTTGGTCATTTTAGCCTTCACTTTATCGCCAATTTTGATGTCTATCGTTGTGTCTAATGGCAGTAGCAAATCGATTCTTGATCCAAATTTGATGAATCCAAATTCATCGCCTGTTTTTACTTGGTCTTCTTGTTTAACATAAAAGCAGATGCGTCTTGCCACAGCTCCAGCGATTTGTCTGAACAGAACTTCACGCCCATTTTTATGTTGTGTAACTAAGGTTGAGCGTTCATTATCAGTGCTACTTTTCGGATGCCATGCAACAAGAAAAAGTCCTGGATGGTACTTTACGTATTTGATAATTCCGGAAATAGGATTGTAATTGGCATGAACATTCAGCGGTGACATGAAAATAGAAATTTGAATTCGTTTGTCCTTAAAGTATTCCGTTTCCTCAACTTCTTCAATGACTACTACTTTTCCATCAGCGGGGCACATGATATCATTTTCTTCAAAATTACACGACCGGTTTGGCACGCGAAAAAATTGGACAATCAAATAAACCATCGCTACCACTCCAAGAGATAGCAGAATATACAACCAAAGCCAATCTGTGTAGAGGTATAAAAAGTAGTTCCCAATTTGGATTCCGGAAAGAATCAATAGCGACACAAGTATAATGACAAAGCCTTCTCTGTGTATTTTCATTGATAAAATTTGGTCAAAGGTAATTATAAATCCATGTCCATGCGACAAAAAATGGTACGGCGAATAGAAGTGCATCAAAACGATCAAGTATGCCGCCGTGTCCTGGTAAAAGTGATCCAGAATCTTTAATATTTAAAGAGCGTTTCATCATCGATTGAAATAAATCACCAAAAATTGCACATGCTGCGATTATAAGTGCGCATACAATCCAATAAATGAAATCGTTCCCATTGTTTGTATAAAGTCCAAAAACAACACCAAGAAGAACAGAAAATGTGATTCCACCGATCGTTCCCTCCCATGTTTTATTTGGTGAAATTCGTTCGAACAGTTTTTTCTTTCCAAGAAGACGTCCAATCAAGTAGGCAAATGTGTCATTCGTCCAAACAAGCAATATTAGCATAGCGGTTATTGGCATTCTAAAGAATACGTCGGTATTTTCTATATCCGTCCAATTCGTTGGTGAGTCAGTCAGGTTCGTCACAGTCAATAAATAAAAAGGATAACCAATATAAAAAGCCCCCATAAACAGTACAGCAACATTGAGAATTGGGTTTTTCTTTCTTCGCCAAAGCTCTGTGAGAGCGAGAATAAAAATTAAAGGTGCAGTGCAATAAATAAAGACTGTGGGAATAATTTGATAGATTGCGCTTATTCCAATACCATAAACTAAAATTACAAAAAAAGTACCCAGACGCCAATCAATTTCAACCTCTTTGTGATCCTCGAATAGCTTATAAAATTCTATGATGCCCATAAGCATAAAGGCACCGAACATCAGCGAGGCAATTCGGTCGTCTAAGAAGATGGCTCCGAGCACTAAAAGTGCAAAAACTGCACCTGTTAGTGTTCGAACGATCAAATTATTCATGGTACGAATTTAAAATTTCTATGGCTTTGTCAATATTTGCAGTGTGAACATTGAGATAAATATATCCAAAAGCATTATACGAAGAATCCCGCTGATCAAAGATCATAACGGGAATCCCTTCGTCTTCTAACTTCAATTTCTTTATTCTGATTTCGATTTCATCAGTCGATTGAAAAACAGTCTGCCAATTAGGCTCCTTCACCAACTTCACCCGTAGGCTCGTCAGTTTGTTTTTCAGCTTTTGGATCCACCTCATCTGTCTCAGTTATTACTTCGTCATTTGATACATTCGTAGCATCTTCATTAGATTCACTATTGATTGATTCTTCGGTTGTCAAATGTTCATTATCCGTTTCTTCTTTTTGTTCTTCTTTGTCCCACTGTCGTTTTCCAAATATAGTAACTAAATCTTCTTTGAAAATGACTTCTTTTTCTAGCAGTTTTTCGGCCAATTGACCCAATTTATCCTGATTCTCAGTTAAAATTTTCAAGGCACGTTCATACTGAGATTCAATTAGCTTGCTAACTTCTTCATCAATAACATGGGCTGTCTCATCAGAATAGGGTTTCGTGAATTGGTTTCCATTTGGATCGTAGTAGGATATATTTCCAATTTTATCATTCAATCCGTAAACAGACACCATTGCGTAGGCCTGTTTGGTTACTTTTTCAAGGTCACTAAGTGCTCCAGTGCTTATTTTTCCGAAAGTTAATTGCTCGGCAGCTCTTCCTCCAAGAGCTGTGCACATTTCATCTAAAATTTGCTCAGTTGTGGTTATGCTGCGTTCTTCTGGAAGGTACCAAGCAGCTCCCAATGATCTGCCACGAGGAACAATAGTTACTTTAACCAGTGGATTTGCATGTTCGCAGAGCCAAGATACGGCTGCATGACCTGCCTCGTGAAATGCAATGGATCGTTTTTCCTCTGGTGTAATAATTTTGTTTTTCTTCTCCAGCCCACCGACGATTCGATCAACAGCATCCAGAAAGTCTTGCTTTTCAACTTCTTTTTTATTTTTTCTTGCAGCAATTAATGCGGCTTCGTTACAAAGGTTAGCGATATCTGCTCCAGAAAACCCAGGAGTTTGTTTTGAAAGAAACTCAACGTCCAATCCTGAGGCCAGTTTTAACGGCTTCAAATGAACTTCAAAAATTTCTCGACGTTCGTTTAAATCTGGCATATCTACAAAAATTTGACGATCGAAACGTCCTGCTCTTGTGAGGGCGTTGTCTAAAACGTCAGCTCTATTTGTTGCCGCGAGGATTATTACACCAGAGTTTGTTCCGAACCCATCCATCTCTGTTAAGAGCTGATTCAATGTATTTTCACGTTCATCATTGGATCCGAAACTGTTGTTTTTCCCTCTTGCCCGACCGATAGCATCAATTTCATCGATGAAAATAATTGCGGGGCTTTTTTCTTTGGCTTGTTTGAAAAGATCTCTAACGCGAGATGCTCCAACACCTACGAACATCTCAACGAAATCGGAACCCGAAAGCGAAAAGAATGGAACTTTGGCTTCACCAGCTACTGCTTTGGCAAGTAGGGTTTTACCTGTGCCTGGAGGGCCAACAAGTAATGCGCCTTTCGGTATTTTTGCTCCAAGTTCAGTATATTTTTTAGGATTCTTTAAGAATTCGACAATTTCTTCAATTTCTTCTTTTGCACCTTCCAATCCCGCGACGTCTTCAAAAGTTACATTTGTCGATTTCCCTTTGTCGTAAATTTTCGCTTTCGATTTTCCGATGTTAAAGATTTGACCTCCGCCTCCACCTCCAGCGCCTCCAGTCATTCGTCTCATTACGAACAACCATATTACGATAAGGATGATAATCGGCAACATGAAGCTTAGAATGCCTCCAAAGTAATCATGCTCAGTTTTTGATTCTACATCAATGATGAAGCTCTTTTCACGCTCCTTTAGACTCTTATTTTCCTCGTAAACACGAGTGGAAAAGGTGGTTGGACTTTTGATCAGGGTTGAAAATACAGCATCACTTTCTGTCATTCGTTGGTTTCCCTCGATTGTTTTTCGTAAAATGGTGTATCTAGGATCACCATTTGCTGTAACAAATTCTTTTCCTTTTTCATTCAGCGTATAGTCAACCCGTTCTTTATTTACGAGGTAAGCCTCCTTTATACCTTCTTCACGTGCTATGTTGAAGAATGTTTCTTCAGATTTCACTGGTACACTTGACCCAGTAGACATAAATAGTTGAATTCCAATAATGGCAACTCCAATTACAGCGTAAATCCAGTAAATTGAAAATGGATTTTTCTTTTTGTTTTTCTTTTCGCTCATACTATTTTTTAAATCGTTTTTAGTCTATATTAGGTATGTTCATTCTTACCGCGTCTGCCCACAAATCCTCCAAATCATAAAATTCGCGTGTTTCTTTGTAAAAAATATGAGCTACTACACTTACGTAGTCCAATAGAATCCATTCTTTACTGCCTTTTCCTTCTAGACTCCATGGCCGTTCGGAAAGTTCTTTTCTCGTATGTCTCATGACAGATGAGCTAATGCCCTCAATCTGAGTCGATGAATCACCACTACAAATAACAAAAAAATCACACACTGCGTTTTCGATATCACGTAAATCTAACACTACGATGTCTTCTGCCTTGTTCTCTTGCATTCCCTCAACGATTGCATCGCTTAGGATTTTAGAGTCATCGTCCTTTACTTCTTTACTCATGTACGTTTTTTATACCTTTACAAATCTAACGTTATATTTAGAGAAACCTTTAATTCGAATACTCCAACTATTAAAATGCATGAAGCAAATCGGTCGTAAAATAACTCGTTTGGAATCTATTGATTCAACGAACAATTATACTGCCAATCTCATAAAGAACGGAGATTTGGTTCATGGCTCGGTAATTTTGGCAGTTGAACAAACCAATGGCAGAGGACAAATGGGCGCTGAATGGCACAGTATGCCTGGAGAAAACCTCACAATGTCGTTGTTTCTAGATGACGTCAATCTGTCAGTTGAAGATCAGTATTTTTTGACACGGTTCACGGCCCTTTCAATCATTGATTTTTTAAGAAAAATTGGCATTCATGCGCAAATTAAATGGCCCAATGATATCTATGTTGGTCGAAATAAGATTGCAGGTATTTTGATTGAAAACGTTTTGTCCAAGTCGACAATTAAAAAGTCAATTGTCGGGATTGGGCTCAACGTAAATCAAGAACAAAAGTTATGCGCAAATGCTACAAGTTTAAAGGTGATAACTGGAAGTCATCACAGTCTGGATGAAGTTTTATTTTCGCTTATTGGATGTTTTAATGCGAGAATATCCGAAGGTTTAAAAACAAATCAAATGGAGTTTGATTATCTCGATCACCTTTATCTTTTAAATCAAGAAGCAACTTTTTCGGATAAAGATGGAGAATTTGAAGGAACGATTACAGGTGTTCACCCTAGTGGAAAACTATGTGTTCTAAAAAATGGGTATAGCGTATTGTTTGGGCTTAAAGAAATTGTATTCAAGAACTGAATTGTTCTTTGAGTTTCTCAGACATGAAGTTGAAAAGACTTGTTAGCGGTCGTTCTACCATTAATTTCAAGAATGTATTTACTTCTCCATCAAATTGAATGTAGCCCTCAGTTCCTTCGGTAACAGTATTCATCACGATACTCAATCGGAAGGGAAAAGGTGATTTTTCTCCAGACTTCATGTAAAGCACATCTTGTCCTTCAACTCCGTCTTGGTACAGTGAAATAATAACACCACCTTGAACTTTAAATGCACACATTTCATTGGAGGAGGTATAGTCTGAGATTTTGTCTTTTGGCAATAAATGAATGATATTGTTAGAGTCGCGAAGGAAATCAATTATTTCGCTCCGTTCTGCGGTCACAATTACTGTATCCCCTTTAATCTTCATCCCTATTGATTCCAGGTGCTTGGGTTGTCCCTCCATCGTTTTAAAGAGTCCATGTCATCTTGGGAAATCAGGTTGCTATCAAGCGCTTCAGCAATCATTGAATTGTAATCAGATAGGGTGACATATGGACATTCGGCATTTGCAAAATTCTCATGAGCAATATCAAAGCCATATGTGAAAATTGCGACTAAACCTCTGACATCTAATTCGGCATCGCGCAGAGCAGCAATAGCTTTGAGACTACTTCCTCCAGTAGATATTAGATCTTCTATGACCACGACTTTTTGACCTTTTTCAAAGTAACCCTCTATTTGATTTCCCATGCCATGTTCTTTCACTGAGCTACGGACATAAATGAATGGAATCCCTAATTCTTGGGCAACAAGTGCCCCCTGAGCTATACCTCCAGTAGCGACACCAGCAATTACATCTGGTTTACCAAAGTGATCTAGAATTGATTCTGCGTATGCTTGTCGCATAAATGTTCTGATGTTTGGATAAGAAAGAGTTACTCTATTGTCGCAGTATATAGGCGACTTGATCCCTGAAGCCCATGTGAATGGTTTATTTGGACTGAGTTTAATCGCTTTGACTTGAAGCAAAAATTCTGCTACTTTTATGGCCTTATTTTCATTTAAAATCATGAGTGCAAATGTACAAAGTATTTATCGATCAATGGCCATTAATTTTTACCGATAGAGATGATTTATTAACAGGTAATTTACAATGTGATGCAGATCGAGTTGATACCCTCGAAAATATTGATTCACTCATTCAGCAGGCCACAATTGAAAAACCATTGTATTTGATGTGCGTGAATCCAGAAAGTACTTTTCACAGATTGTTTGAAAAGTACATTCTGATTGAGGCTGCAGGTGGGATTGTTCAGTGTAATGATTTGTTTTTAGTGATTAAAAGAAATGGCTTTTGGGATATTCCTAAAGGCATGGTTGATCATGGGGAATCTGTTGAGTCTGCATGTATTCGTGAAATTACTGAAGAATGTGGGATACGTGGGCATCAAATTATTGAACCCTTAACTCAGACGTACCATACAATGAAGTGGAACGGTCAAGATGCATTAAAAAAAACCATTTGGTTTATGTTATCCTACACGGGATCATTGCAAACATCTCCGGAACAATCAGAGGGAATTACTGAGGCTGTTTGGATGAAGCGCAATGATTTGCTATCGATTCGAAACAATACTTATGGTTCGATTAATGATGTTTTGGATGCTTTTGTAGCAAATTCATAATGTTTCTAATTTATTGTTTTATCAGGAGGAATATCTAAAGTTTATTTATTTAGAATTGTGCTGCTTGCTTGAGCGGTTGGCATAATCACTATATCGTTTAAGTTGACATGAGCAGGACGGGTTGCAGCAAAATAGACTGTTTCGGCAATGTCTATAGCTGTTAGAGGTTCAAACCCACTATATATTGCATCAGCAGCCTCTTTATTGCCTTTGAATCGCACAACGGAGAATTCTGTTTCTGCCGCTCCTGGAGCTATATTAGTGACTTTTATTTGATGCGATACAAGGTCGATTCGCATTGCCTTCGAGAGTGCATCAACAGCGTGTTTTGAAGCGCAATAAACATTGCCTCCCGGATATACTTCTTTTCCTGCAATGCTTCCGATATTAATAATGTGACCCTTTGCGTTTGACTTTAAAACTGGAATTACTGCATTTGAAACATACAGCAGTCCTTTTATGTTTGTATCTATCATGCGCTCCCAATCATCAATGATGCCATTGTCGATAGGCCCCTTTCCAACTGCCAAGCCAGCATTGTTAATGAGTATTTCAAGTTTATTTTTAACCTTTTCAGAGATCAGATTTATTGCATTTTCGACGGCTTGTTGTTCTCTGACATCAAAGCTGAGCGTTACAATATCGACGTCATGTGCATCGTACAATTCTTTTTTCAGAAGTTCTAAACGTTCCTTTCGTCTTCCCGTTATGATTAAATTCCACTTGTTTTTGGCAAAAATACGTGCACAAGCTTCGCCAAAACCTGCCGTAGCTCCTGTAATTAGTACGTAGTTACTCATGGGTCATTTTTTTATGTTCATAAATTAGCATTCCTACAAAAACCAATGCAATATAGGCAGGAATCCTGTAGCGAGAAATAGCACCCAATACGGGAGTCACCAAGCCAATAGTTAGCGACAAAGTCAATACAAATAACAGTAACGACAGGATGAGTCCCCAATCAATAGTTTCAATTTTTCGATGTCTAATTATCGCAAGTAAAAGAAACATAAAAACCAAATAGACTTCAATTGATGCAGGGTATTTTAACCAACCACCAGGATCATTAAAATACGGTCGAAATAGACTATTGCACAACGCAGTTGGAATGTTTTTTAAAAGTTGTACAAAAGAATCGTTGATTTGTGGAATGTTGATATACCCATTGGATTTATTTCGCATGAAGTAAATAGGGTATTCCATACTTGTATCGGATAGTCTCACGGGAACTGGTGATTTTATACCTCCGACGTCAACAAGGTATACATCAATAGATTTTTTTATGGTCACCGTCTTGTCATTAATAACAACATCTTTGATTTGTCGTGGTTCAAAGTAATAGAACCCCTCCGCTCCATTCAAGGCGTAAATACCGCGTTTAGCTATATTCTTAAAGTCTTGTTGCTTGCGGGTGATCAAATGAACGGCGGTATCTACTTTCTTCGGGAAAAGGACGAGTATTGAACTTGCAAGAATGATTACAATTAAAATCGCCCCAAATAATTTGTATTTTTTCAAGTACTTGAAAGCGATATAAAAGATGATTGCGGGAAGCATTGAAATTAGGACATAGGGTTTGATCCCGATCAAAAGTAGTACACCAATACTGGACGTTATAATTCTGCGCGCTCGTCTCTCTTCGGCAAACGCCCCTCTAAATAACAAACTTAGACCAAGAAAGAGTATTGGTTCTTTTAATAGTCCTGAAGTCCAAAACAAAACACTTGGGATGCACACCAACATCCAGAATTGTACATTTACTGAAATTGTTGTTCTACCTATCAGTCCAGTCAAGAAGTTTTTGACAGCAAATAATGATAGCAGAGACATTACGAAAATGTGAATTATCGGGTTGTTGAAACTAATGAAGTGAATCAGACTGTGAAAGCGTAAAATATTCTTTGTATCGTTTATTATTGCTTGTGCTCCAATGTCCCAGTGTCCTATCGATTCAATGTAGGCCATTTGCAATTTTTTCGTGTCTCCAATACCGGTCAAAAACTTGAAATAAGCAATGGGAGATTCGTAAAAAACACCATTGATAATTTTACTTTCACGCATAAAATCTCCGGCATCGGCGCTTAAGTTGCCATTTCCATATAAATAGGTGTACACATACAAGAAGAACATACCAGAAAACACCTTCAGTGCAAATGCTATTGGCATATGCCAGTTATTTAGGTTGGTTAGCTGCAGTGATTTAGCGTATCGTGTTGCGCTCAAAATGCCAAGAAATAGAACAACAGAATAGAAAATCATTCTTCTTTTTGGCATAAAAATAATTAATATTCACTGTCGGGTGTCACATTGTCCAATTTCTCCGTCAGTTTGGCAGAAAAACCCTAGTGGCATAGAGATTGTCTTTCGAATTCCATATTTAAATTGATACAAATGAAAACTGGACAGATTAATGTACAAACGGAAAATATATTTCCAATCATTAAAAAATTCTTGTACTCGGACCATGAAATATTTTTGAGAGAATTGGTTTCGAACGCAGTAGATGCATCACAAAAATTAAAGTTTTTCTCTTCTAACGGAGAGTTTAAAGGTGAACTTGGTGATTTGAAGGTAGAGGTACTTCTCAATAAAGAAGAAGGTACCTTGACAATCCGCGATCATGGTATTGGTATGACCGAGGAGGAAATTGACAAATACATCAATCAGATTGCATTTTCAGGTGCTGAAGAGTTTGTCAAACAATACGAAGGAAAAGAAGGAGCTGAGCAAATCATTGGTCATTTTGGTTTGGGCTTTTATTCTGCGTTCATGGTTGCGGAGAAAGTTCAAATTAAATCACGTTCGCGTCACGACGGTGCCGTTGCTGTTCAATGGGAAAGTAATGGTTCTCCGGAATATTCAATTGTAGAAATTGAAAAGGACACAAGAGGAACTGATATTGTTTTATTTATTAATGAGGAGTCAAAAGAGTTTTTAGACAAACCAAGAGTTCAAGGTATTTTGGATAAATACTGTAAATTTCTTCCTGTTCCTGTATTTTTTGGTGACAAAACTGAATACCAAGATGATCCGAATGGAGAACAAGACGAGAATGGTAAGACGAAACGTGTTGCAGTAGAAGTTCCAAATCAAGTTAATAATGTAGCTCCAGCTTGGACAAAGGCACCAGTTGATTTGAAACCAGAGGATTACACCAGTTTTTACCGTGAGCTGTATCCAACGACAATGGAGGAGCCTTTATTTCATATACACTTAAACGTTGATTATCCGTTTAATCTAACTGGAATCTTATATTTCCCGAAGATTGCAGAAAATGTTGAGGTTCAGAGAAATAAAATTAATTTGTACTCAAACCAAGTTTTTATTACTGACAGTGTTGAGGAAATTGTTCCTGAGTTTCTAACTCTCCTTCACGGAGTAATTGACTCTCCGGACATACCATTGAACGTTTCAAGATCATATTTGCAAAGCGATGGAAATGTGAAGAAAATTTCAACTCATATCACCAAGAAAGTTGCAGATAAGTTAGCTGCAATGTTCAAAAACGATCGTAAAGATTTTGAATCAAAATGGGAAGACTTAAAAATCTTTGTTCAATATGGAACATTGTCTGATGATAAGTTTGCTGAAAAATCTGAGAAATTTACATTGGTAAAAAATACGAAAGGTGAATTTGCAACAATAGAAGAGTACAAGTCAAAAATTGAAGTGCTTCAGAAAGATAAAGACGAGAAGCTCGTAATTCTTTACACGAACAATCCTGAAGAGCAATTTGGGTTTGTTAAAAAAGCGAATGATCGAGGATATGATGTTCTTCATCTTGACGGTCCTTTGGCACCTCACTGGATAGCGAAAATGGAACAGTCAAATGAAAATGTTCAATTTGCAAGGGTCGATGCAGACACTTTAGATAAGTTGATTCAAAAAGATGAGGAAATTCCATCTAAGTTAACGCAGGAGGACGAAGACAAATTGAAACCGATGTTCGAAAATGTCGTGAATAAGGAAAAGTTCACAGTTCAATTTGAGAGCATGAATGCAGATGATGCCCCTGTGATAATAACGCAACCAGAGTTTATTCGTCGAATGATGGAGCAGCAGCGTATGGGTGGAGGTGGCTATATGGCTGCTTTTCCAGAGATGCACAACTTGGTTGTTAATTCAAACCACGATAAGGTGAATGCGATTCTGAATACGAAAACGAAAAAATCGCAAGAACGCAAAATTAAACAGTTGACTGACATTGCATTATTGTCTCAAGGAATGTTAAAAGGCGAAGAATTAAATAAATTTATTGAAAGAAGTATAGAATTAATATAGTTTTACCAGGCGCCTCTTTTTGAGGCGCCTTAAAATTTCAAGATTTGTATAAATTCGTTTTTGGTATTGGAGGCTTTTTACTTTTCAAAAGCATTTGGGGTGCGATGTTGGGCCTCATTGTTGGTTCTGCGGTTGATAATTATCAGCGTTTAATGGATGGAGCACGAGCACAATCTGGTGGGCGTCGCATGTCAGCAGAAGATATGTTCCGTTATTACCAGCAGCATTCAACGTCAAGTGATGTGCCTACCATGCTGATGGCATTATCTGCCGCAGTTATGAAGGCTGACGGTAAAGTCTTGAAATCGGAACTAAACTATGTTAAATCATTTTTCACACAACAATTTGGCCCGCAATTTTCAGGGCAACATTTACAAACGCTGAAACGTTTTCTGGATTCGAGTGAAATTCCTATTCAACGAATTTGTAACGACATTAAAATGCGGATGCAGCCGGCAGTTCGTACTCAGTTACTTCATTATTTATTCGGAATTGCGAAGGCCGATGGGGATGTTTCTGATGCTGAAATTAATGTCATTCAAAATATTTCAAACATGCTAGGTGTTGCCAGCTCCGATTTCGAATCGATTAAAGCCATGTTTTATCGGGATGTCGATTCAGATTATAAAATACTGGGGATTTCATCAACGGCTTCAGACGACGAAGTTAAGAAGGCGTACCGAAAAATGGCGGTCAAATTTCATCCGGACAAAGTAGAGCAAATGGGAGCAGAATATCAAAAGGGAGCGAAGGAAAAGTTTCAGAAAATTCAGGATTCTTACGATGCTATTAAAAAGCGTCGAGGTATGAAGTAAATAGCAACTACCATTTACTGAATTGTACCTATCGCAAACATCGTTGGTTTTTTTGCCAAATCATACGCTTTTACGCGCCAGTCTTTCGCCGACATTGTTCTTATATCCTCGTTCACGGTTGTTAAATTTGATGCGATACATATCATTGTAGCATCTGCCAATGAGTTCAATAAATCATCCAATACGTTCATGTTTCTGAATGGGGTATCCATGAAAAGATGGGTTTTTCCTGTTTTTCTTGTGTCTGTTTCGTAATATTTTAAGATATGAATACGGTCTTTTCTATCTTTTGGTAAGTAGCCATGAAACGCGAACTCTTGACCAGAAAACCCACTCCCAATGAGTGTAAGTAGAATGGATGATGGCCCTACCAATGGCTTGACCTTCAAATTGGAATGGTGAGCTAGACCGATAAGTGCAGCGCCTGGATCGGCAACACCAGGACACCCCGCTTCTGACATTATACCAATATTATTCCCTTCATAAATGGGCGAGAGAAAAGCATGGAGTTCAGATGGATCCGTTTTCTTATTGAGTACATAAAAAGTTGAGTCATCGATTGGAAAGGAACGATCAATTTTACGCAGATAGCGACGTGCAAATTTGATATTCTCAACAACGAAATAACGTAGTTTGATTGTTTGCTGTCTAACATCCTCAGGTATGATGTCGCTTGTCGAATCTCCACCAAGTGTCGTCGGTATCAGATATAATGTTCCTTTATTCATTGTTCTTTTATGTTACTTAGAAATGCGTCGGTTGCTTCGTCTAACAATTGGTATACCTTCTCAAATCCTTGTTCTCCACCATAATATGGGTCTGGAACTGCTCTGTTTTGTCTAGGATACAATTCATTCAGAATGAATTTAACTTTCTCTCGATCTTCCTGAGTTTGTGCCATTTCAATAACGTTATTGTAATTTTGTGTATCCATGACAAAAATAAGATCGAATGCATCAAAATCGTCAATTACGAATTGACGAGATCGGATATGATTTATAGAAACACCAAATTGAAGGGCTGTTTCTTGCATGCGATAATCAGGAGGGTCTCCTGCATGATGCCCGGAAGTTCCTGCAGAATCGACCTCAATATCTAATTCTTTGAGTCGTACTTTGTTCGCAAGTAAACCCTCAGCGAGTGGTGATCTACAGATGTTCCCAAGACAAACCATTAATACTTTCATTGTGTAAAATTACCATACAATTTTTAGTTACCTAAAAATAGTTGATGAAAGCTTTATTTTATGTGGAATTAATGGCACACTTCATTCGTTGCCAACTCAATACCATATTTTTTCGTCTTATTAATAGAATACCTCATATAATTCTAAACCAGATGAAACAGTTAAAAATTTCGAAGCAGCTCACCAACCGTGATACAGCATCACTGGACAAGTATTTATCAGAAATTAGTCGTGTCGAGCTTATCTCAGCGGATGAAGAGATACTTTTGGCGCAAAAAATTCGAAAAGGAGACAGAGCTGCTCTTGACCGATTGGCAAAAGCCAATTTGAGGTTTGTTGTTTCAGTAGCAAAACAGTATCAAAATCAGGGCATGCAATTGCCGGATTTAATCAGTGAAGGGAATCTCGGACTTATAAAAGCTGCTAAGCGCTTCGACGAAAAGCGTGGCTTTAAGTTTATTTCTTATGCTGTGTGGTGGATTCGCCAATCCATTCTTCAAGCACTTGCTGAACGATCGAGAATTGTACGCTTACCACTGAATAAGATAGGTGCAATAAATAAAATTAATCGAGCATATTCTGATCTTGAACAACGTCTTGAAAGGCCACCGTCGGCACAGGAGATAGCTGATCTTTTAGAATGTTCTGTCAATGATGTTAAGCAGTCTCTAGTCAATAATACAAGACACATTTCAATGGATTCGCCCCTTGGGAATGATGATACATCTAAATTAAGTTTGTATGATATATTACCAAATGATACTTTACCAAGTCCAGAGAATCAATTGATGGTTGAATCCTTACGAAAAGATATCGATCGGTCCCTATCAAAACTATCTTCTCGCGAGATGACTGTGATGCGTTTGTATTTTGGTTTGAATGGAGTTCAGCCGATGTCGCTTGAGGAGATTGGCGGAAGGTTTGATTTGACTCGTGAGCGGGTGAGGCAAATCAAAGAAAAAGCCATTCGTAATCTTAGGCAGGCTTCGAGAAATCAGGTATTAAGACCCTACCTTGGTTAATTCGGATCAACATCAATAACAGATCGGATTGATTTGTTTGATGGATCTGAGAAAAAATCATCCATGATTTCATGGATGTGATCTTTTACCATTTTATCATTTGCATTTCGCTCAATTTTCAACGTTATTTTTTTCAAAAATAAATTGTAGATTCTTTTTACTATCGGGAATTCAGGTCCTAACACACGTTCTTTAAATGCTTCTTTTAGTTTAGAAGCCAATTCAATTGAGGCTCGATTGAGCTCATTTTCATTTTTGTGCTTTAGTGTGATTTCAATTATTTTGAAGTAGGGTGGATAGAAAAAGTTTTTTCGTTCGGTAATTTCGGCTTTGTAGAAACCGACATAATCATGACCAGATACATGTTGTATTACCCAGTGATCAGGATCACCTGTTTGTACAATAACCTTCCCCCTCTTTTTTCTTCGCCCAGATCGCCCCGCGACTTGCGTCATCAATTGAAATGAACGTTCAAATGCTCGGAAATCAGGTCGATTTAAAAGCATATCAGCATCTAATACTCCGACTAGATTGACATTGTCAAAATCAAGTCCTTTTGTAACCATTTGAGTACCGACAAGAACATCAATGTTTCCTGAATCAAATTCGTTTAATAGTTTGGCGTATGCATTTTTTGATCTTGTGGTATCGAGATCAAGTCGCTTGATGACCCGTTCTGGAAATATTACAGATAATTCGTCCTCGATTTTCTCTGTACCAAAGCCTAGCATTTTTAGTCGATTGCTTCCACATGCCTTGCATGATCCAATTGGTTTAGTTGTATGACCACAATAATGACACTTAAGATTATTACTGTGTTTATGGTATGTTAGAGAGACATCACAACTGACACATTTGGGAGTCCAATTGCAGACTTCACACATCCAGAGTGGTGTGTATCCGCGTCTATTTTGAAACAATATGACTTGTTCTCCATTTTCCAGACTCTCTTTCATATTTTCCAATAGGAAAGATGTAAAATGGGATTGCATACTTTTTTGTCGACGTTCTTTTAGAACATTTGCACATAGTATTTCTGGAAGTAAATTTGCACCAAATCTATCTGTTAAATTTACGAGGTGGTATTTATTTGATTTTGCGTTGTAATAACTCTCAATAGATGGAGTAGCAGAACCGAGTAAAATAGTTGCATTGTGAAGTTTGCTCAATACAATTGCACAATCTCTCGCATTGTATCTTGGGGAGGGGTCGTACTGTTTAAATGAAGATTCGTGTTCTTCATCCACAATGATTAGGCCGAGATCTATAAAGGGTAGAAAGATAGATGATCTTGCACCTAGAACAATTCGATATCTATTAGGATCATTGTTGAGTACATGATTCCATATTTCTACTCGTTCATTCTGATTGAATTTTGAATGATAGACGCCTATCTGCTCACCAAAATAAGTGGAGAGACGTTGAATAAGTTGAGTGGTTAATGCTATTTCAGGAAGTAGAAATAATACCTGCTTCCCCAGGTCCAATTGTTCCTGAATGAGTTGAACATAAATTTCTGTCTTACCTGATCCAGTTACACCGTGCAATAGCGTCACCTTGTCTTGGTTGAATCCCTTTTGAACTTCACTTAGAGCAATTTTTTGAGCTTCTGAAAGCTCTTTAAATTCATGTCCTTCGTGTCTGTTATCATCGAATCTAGAAATGACGATTTTCTCTTGAGTAATAATTCCGTTTCGTTCAAGTGTATTTAGAGATGAAAGCGAAACATCTGCATTTATCAATTTTTTTCGCAGCACGTAATCTTTAGTATTGCTGTTTAAATCCATACACTGAAGAAGTTGCAATAGTGCATTGAGTTGTTTCTCCTTGCTTTTAACGCCATCAATGGATTTTATAAACTCGTTCAGTTCATCGTTACTGCAATAGGCATCTGATAATCGAACATGAACAGCTGTTTTGGGGCTGAACTTCTCGTTCAATTCTTCTTTTGACAAAACGGCTCTTTTGTCGATTAATGATTTGATGATGGGTTGAATCGTTTTAATACCGATTAGTTCAGAAATTTCTTTCAGATCCAAAACCTCCCTCATATCAAGAGCAAGGACAATATCGTGTTCTTTTTCCGTTAAATATTTTGGTTCGATTTGATAGTCAGGGTGGAGGACAATTTTTGTTTCACTTGCCAATTTAAAGTTGGCTGGGAGTGCTGCATTCATTACATCTCCAATTGGCGCCATATAATAGTTTGATATCCATTTCCAAAAAGTATATTGATTTGGATTGATTATGGGTTTATCATCCAGCAGGTGCTCAATATATTTTGCTTGGTATTCTTGCGGAACATTTTCGTGAATGGAGGTAATGATTCCCGTTACTAATTTTGATCGGCCAAACGGGACGACGACTCGTGCGCCGGTGAAAATAATATCATTTAACTCATATGGTACCCTGTAGGTAAACTCCTTTCGTATCGGAATAGGAAGGATAATATCTACGAAAAGCGTTTTCCTCTCAGCCATTCGTTAAAGGTAGAAATTGTGTTTCTCACTGACAAGAATAATTTTCAGTTAAATCTCCAACATGTTGGCTGCAGAATCCTAGAGTTCCAGTTATTGGTCCTTGACACAATTCAAACGTTGAATTCTTATCTATACATCGAACAAATTGGTTCGCAGCGATGAAGGGGATTTCATATTCATAGGTCTGGCGTGAGGAGAACAAGCCAATTACTTCATGTCCCTCTGTGACATTCAAGTTTGTGTATGTGGGTTTGCTCTGCGCTAGTGATGAACTCGGCTGGTTTACTGACATATAATTATAAAGTTCATCAGACCCACCAACAACTTTAATTGAGATGGAAATAAGATTCCGTTTATCCACAGTGTTAGAACTTGCATCACAACTTGCTTTCATCAATTGGTAAAAAGCTTCTCCATTCATTGTGAAGGTTTGGGTTCCAGGAACTGTGATTTCTCGTTCACCAAGTCCCCATATAAATGAGTCAAAGCCCTGGGATGTGCCAGCATTGAACTCTTCATATCGTGGGATCAACTGTGCTTCAATAAGTCGAGCTGATCCGGGATAAACAGTAAGTCCAGTTGATTTATAGAGACCAGTTGTCGCAGCATTTTCAGCATAACCAAACCGTTTTGTAATAGTTCCATCAGAACTATATACTCCATCTACGATTTGAGTCTCAGCGGTAACGCGCAGATCACCGTTATTAATTTGCACATCCAATTTATAAGTTGCGTTCGGTAATAATGGCTGTCCTGTCGGGTTTTCGCTATTGTCCATACTATTTGTGTAGAAACCGTAAAGTTTCTGTTCAGGTGCATAGAATATCCCATCTTCTTCTTTGTTGAAAACAGTTGTGTCGATTAGTGTCCAGGTTCTTGCTGTATCTCCCCCTGCGATTATTTCGTAGATTTTTGCGTCGACATATGGAAAGTAACTCGAGTCAGGAATTAAGGCATATTCTAAAGAGTTTCCCGGACCAATGTATGCTCTGGTTATTTTTAGCAAATGAACGCTATCAGCTTGGTCAATGATTCCGTAAATAACAGGCGTTTCGCGGAAATTACCATTTAAGTCAATATCATCATTACAAGCGGAAAAGACCACTACCAAAGAAATTAGTGAGAATAGGCTAATTAAAGAGTTTTTCATTTTTTTCTAGTATGAATCAAAGGTACTAAAAACAGTTGTTTAAAAAAAGATCGTGCTATGACAGAAAGAAGTTTCAACTCAATTCTAGTCTTTCACTTTGTTCATACCCATTGCATTCAGTATCCATTTCGGAAGGTGTTTTCCTGGCTTTCGTTTTTTTAGGTGAATATACCAACCCAATTTTTTCATTACGGGAACTTTATGTGTTTCTACAAATTCAATCCATGTTCCATCTGGGTCTTCAATGTATGAGAAACGCCCTCCTGCTTCTCCCATATCAAAGGTGTCTGAGCTGTCCACTGTAAACGGAAAGCCTTTGGCCTCGCATTCTTTTTGAAGGGCATCCATTCCTTGAATATCGAAACATAGATGAATGAAGCCCCAATCACCCCAATAGCGGTTTGTGAAAATTGATTGGCAATCGGATCGTTCAATCGCTTGTACAAGTTCGATTTGAGTTGGTCCAAGTAACCGAGCGAAAGGCCCGCGTCTCTCATTTTTATGGGAGAGTAGAATACGTCTTACTTTTTTATTTCCTGCAGGGAGACCACCAAAGTCTTCGAAAGTACCAGTTTCATCATATTCGACTGTTTCATAACCAAGAATTTCTTGATAAAGAGGGAGTGCTTTTTCTATGTCACTTACGCCAATCATAGTTCCGGCTACTGCTCCACAGTTTGAGGGGTGGTTGGTGTTTTTGAACCATCCCTTTCCTTCAACAATATTGAATATATTTCCATTTGGATCTTTTGCAAAAAAGGTTTTCTCTCCATTGGGCGTGGTTGCCAACTCGCCTAAAATTTCTGCTCCATTTTCTTTAAAATAGTTGTAAGAGGCAGCAACATTTCTTGATTTAATTCGACAGACATACAGGCCATAATCACCCAATTGAATATCAAATGCAGCTTTTTCAGTTGGGCGAGAAGTAAATTGCCAGATTTCAAAACCGCCACCACCTTCCATGCTCAGGGCAAGTGTTGCAGTTCGGGATTGAACTTTTCCTCCTGTGTAGCGGACCATTAATGGGGCTTCCGCAGCTTCTTCAAAAACGCGAATATTTACTCCAAAAAATGTTCTGTACCATTTCCATACTTTTTGGACGTCAGGCACACCTATACCCATTTGTTGAATTCCACAGATGATTTTTTCCATTCTTCAAAAAATTAATGTTGGCAAATATACATTTACTTAGCGAATTGCGCGCTCGTTAAAGAGGACGTATCCAATACTGAATTGCACTGCAAATGGGTTCAGTTGCTTGGGGAAGTAATTAAAGGTTAATCGCACCGGCCCGATAAAACTGTGATATATAGCGGATGCTGATCCCATGAATGTTTCGCCATTCTGAGGTTGGGAGAGGATCAGTGAACCATCGGGATTTTCGCTCACCTCAATAAGAGGTTGATATAAAAATGCATCAATCCGCAGATCAATTTTTTTCTTTATTGTGAAAATGGAGTTGATTCCGCCTCCCAAAAATTGAGGGGATCTGTATTCCGGTAAAAAGTATGTTTTTGCATCTGGGACAAGTGAAAATTCCGTCATCGATAAAACCGAAGCGGTGTAATTTGCAAATAGTGTCTGGCTATTAAATACCAATTTTGCTTGTATTCCAAGATGGAAGTGAGGTTTATCTATGATAAATGACTGGTAATCTGCACTGAGGTTTAGCCACTGATGCTCCTGACGCAACTCATATGGTGTTATTGCTGTTGATCCAGATAAACTATATTCATTACCAAAAACATAGCGTGCACGAAAACGAAAATAGTGGCCGCTTGACGCAAACTGCTTTCGATTGAGAGAGTTTTGTGTAAGTGTCCAACTAACGGCTCCTCCACTAAAATTTGTAATATCTGAAGTGTCTGAGTTGGTGAAATCTTCTGTTTGATAATATGAATTGGACAGCTGAAAGCCTCTTCCATCAATTGAGTGCGTAATATTATTTCCAATGGGTTGACTGATCTTTAATCCAGCATATATTTCATTTTGAACTAAAAAAGAAGGCTTTACGTCTTCAAAGAAGGTAGCGAAGCTTCTGAAGTAGTCCCAACGATTTCGAGTGAAATATGCTTGAGTCGATATTGGATAAACAGCAGGTAAATCCAGCGTTATAGATGCTTTTGTAGAACCATAAAATTTCCCGAAATAGGATTCTAATTTGGTTTTCGTATTGATATTGCCCATTGTTTGATAGCTAATACCAAAGTAAGCTGTATTTACTGGTCGTGAAGACAGGTGTCCCCCGAGATGTAGAGTGAAGTCTCTTGCTTTACGAACTTGAACATTCATAGTGTATGAACTGTCATTCTTTAATTCAAGAGTTGGATAGAGGAAGTTAATTTGAGAAGACGAATAGGTGCGAAAATACCTTTTTTCGATTTCATCACTGCTCAAACGTGTATTTTTGTTCATCAGCGATTTTGTAACAAATTTTACATTTTTTGCTTTTGAAGTTGTTGAGACATCAGATACAAAGAGCGGAACAATATCCGTTTTAAATTTTGAACGTCTGTTTTCAACTACTTGTTTCTCTCTTCGGTTTGCAATTAGAGCTTGTAACGAGTCCATTGAGGCCATCGTAGTGTTGTATCCATCATCAATGGCTTCTTGAACAGATTCAAAATCAAAGGATGTAACATTGCTTTTTGGTGAAATGATAAATCCATTTTCACATGAGATGGAGAAATTTGAATGCGTGACCATCATGTTTAACAATTGTCCAATTACATCATCTTCTTCCGGTGGTGGCGCATTGTTGGAAACGTTACTCCCGATGATAAAATCCGGATTGAATTCGTTACACATTATATCTGAAGGGAAGTTATTGTACAATCCTCCGTCAAAAAGAAGTACATCATCAATTCGAATTGAATTAAAATAAAATGGATAGGTCATTGATGCACGCACTGCCGCATTCAAATCTCCATTCTTAAATATAACGCTTTGCTTTTTTACAATGTCTGAGGCAACACATCGAAAAGGAACAAAAAGACTGTCAAAATTTTTAGAGCGAGAAGCTGATACAGTGCCAAGACCTTTCATCATCTCAAAATCGAGATAAGCAGAGGAGATAAGGTTGGTAGGTAATGATCGTTTTAGGATACTATCTTTGGAGAAAGAAAGACTAATAATACCGGAGTGTTGTTCCTCTTCTCGAAGTAAAAAATGTTGATTTGGCTCTGTTTCCCCAGTAGCCATAAGGTAGAACTCCTGACTAGTAACGATAGATTCGATTTCCTCTGGACTGAACCCAGATGCATATAGACTTCCAACGAGTGCGCCGGAGGATGTACCGGTAATATAGTCTATTGGAATTCCATTTTCTTCAAGTGCTTTTAAAACACCGATGTGCGAGAGTCCAGTTGCACCACCACCACTTAGTACGAGGCCAATTTTTTGTTGGGCAAGGATTTGATTTGCTAAAAGCAAACTAAAAAGAAGTAAGTATAGCTTGTTTGCTTTCAAATTTGTTCTTTTGTACAAAAGTAATGGATATTATTTAATGGTAAAGCAATGATTAAAGAGGCACAAGGCGATAAGACGTTAACGATAACTGTGAAAACGGTCTTTGGATTGGAAAACGTTCTTGTTGATGAGCTGGCAGAATTGGGTTTTAAAAAGTCTCAGTTGTTGAATCGAGCAGTTCAAATAAAGGGAACATGGAGAGATGTTTATTATTTGAATGTCCATCTTCGATGTGCAATTTCTGTATTGGTGGAAGTTGAAAAATTTAGTATCCGGAATGAGGATGACCTTTACAAGCAGGCAAAAAAAGTTCAATGGACAAATTATTTTGGTTTGGAAAAAACTTTTGCTGTTAAAGGTGCTGTATTCTCAGATTTATTTCGTCATTCACAATACCCATTTTTAGTAGTAAAAGATGCCATTGTTGACACCTTCCGTGATGAATTTGGTGAGCGACCTGATGTAAATATTAAACGGCCTCAAATTTTGTTCGATGTTTATATCAATAAGAAAGAGGTTATTGTTTCATTGAACACATCAGGGGCGCCTTTATTTCAGCGCGGCTATCGTCAGGCAACTGGTTTGGCACCAATGAATGAAGTCGTTGCTGCAGGCTTATTGCGTCTGACAGGATGGGACAAGAAATCAACATTAGTAGATCCGTTTTGCGGGTCCGGGACGTTATTAATCGAAGCTGCACTGATGGCAGCTAATATTCCAGCTACAGTTGAGCGTCAGCATTATGCGTTTAAGAATTTTGTCAATTTTGACCAGGAGGTTTGGGATGAAATTCAAGAAGCAATTAATACGAGAGTTCGTGAATTGCCTTGCATTATTCAAGGGTCGGATAGTAGTGCAGAAATGGTGACGAAAGCAAGAAGAAATCTTAGCGGTTTATCAATTGGTCGATTTGTGGATACTATTGTGGATGATTTTAACGATGTTAGAACTCCAGAAGGGCCAGGTATAGTAATAACTAACCCTCCTTACGGAGAGCGCATGGGGGAGGAGATTGAAGAAATGTACGAAGCCCTTGGTGATTGGATGAAGACTGAAATGAAGGGATATGATTGTTGGGTGATTTCATCAAATTTTGATGCTTTCAAGTTTATTGGGTTGCGTCCTGACAAAAAGATAAAAGTATACAATGGTAGTCTCGAATGTTCCTTCAGAAAATATTCAATATATGAAGGGTCGAAAAAGGCGAAATATCAAACTATAGTGCCTTGAGAGAATATTTTATTCAGTGCAAGAAAAAAGTCCTGACCAACGTCAGGACTTTTTTCTTATCACTTGTATTTTTTATTTAAAATATAGTTTGTCTATTTTCGACAGCTACATAGTTGCGTTCGTTTGCACCTGTGTAAATTTGTCTTGGGCGTCCGATCGGCTCTCCATTCTCTATCATTTCTTTCCATTGTGCTATCCATCCTGGAAGACGGCCAATAGCAAACATAACCGTGAACATTTCTGTCGGTATACCTATTGCTTTGTAAATGATACCAGAGTAGAAATCAACATTAGGATACAAGTTACGTGCTTTGAAGTACTCATCTTCAAGAGCTACTTTTTCTAATTTCTTAGCGATATCCAGTAATGGATCATCAACTCCCATTTTTTCAAGAACTTCGTCACATGCGCCTTTTATGATAGTAGCGCGCGGATCAAAGTTTTTATATACTCGATGACCGAATCCCATTAAGCGGAATGGATCGTTTTTGTCTTTGGCTTTTGCGACCCATTTGTCAACATCGCCACCGTCATCATTTATTTTTTGTAACATTTCAATTACTGCTTGGTTGGCTCCTCCGTGAAGAGGTCCCCATAATGCTGATATACCTGCAGATATTGATGCATATAAGTTGGCATGAGAGGAACCAACTACACGAACTGTTGATGTCGAACAGTTTTGTTCGTGATCAGCATGCAGTATCAATAACTTATTTAATGCAGAGACAACGACTGGATCCATTTCATAATCATTCGTTGGCATTGCAAACATCATATGCATGAAGTTACTGCAGTATTCCAAGTTATTTTTTGGATACATGAATGGATGACGCATAGCGTTTTTAAATGACCATGCCGCAAGAGTTGGCAATTTTGCTATCAAACGATGGATTGTGAGATCTTTTGCTTCTGGCGTTCTGTTCGGATCCAAAGATTCTGGATAGAATGTCGATAGAGAGCAAACCATGGATGCAAGAATTCCCATTGGATGCGCTTGTGCAGGATACGCCTCAAAGAATTGTTTCATGTCTTCATGAACCAGAGTGTGGTTTGTAATACTTGCTTTAAATGAATCCAACTCTTCTTTTGATGGAAGCTCACCGTAGATGAGTAAAAAAGAAACCTCAAGAAAGCTGGCTTTTTCTGCAAGTTGCTCAATTGGGTATCCGCGGTAACGTAGGATACCGTTTTCTCCATCCAAATAAGTTATGGCACTTTTTGTACTCCCTGTATTTTTAAAACCAGGGTCTAAGGTGATGTAACCGCCAGTTTCAGCTCTTAACTTGCTAATATCTATCCCTTTTTCGTTCTCAGTGCCTTCTGTAATCGGCAATTCGAACTTTTTGCCATCTAATTCTATCTTTGCGATTTCCTTCATTTTGTTCCTAAATACAGTGTATGATTCCAGTTCGGTCGGCTAAGATACTACTTCTATGGCTTTCTATCAAGCGAAGATTAGAATATGTTACTGTCTACAGGTTTTTAAGGGTATAATTTAACATCATCGAGTACAAATGATTTCGTGTATTTCCTCCATATATTCCATGATTTTTATTCGGATAAATGAATACATCAAATTGTTTGTTGGCCGCAACTAAGGCAGAAATCATCTCCATTGTATTTTGGTAGTGTACATTGTCATCACCTGAACCATGGATGAGTAGGTAATTTCCTTTCAATTTTTCAACGTAGTTGATGGGCGAATTTTGATCATAACCATTTGGATTCTCCTCAGGAGTTCTCATGAACCTTTCTGTGTAGATATTGTCGTAAAATCTCCAGTTTGTGACCGGTGCAACAGCAATTCCCATTTTAAATAAATCTGCACCTTTTGTCATCGCCAATGATGTCATAAAACCACCATAACTCCAACCCATGATTCCAATGCGGTTACTATCTACAAAGTCGTACCCCTGCAATTCTTTAGCGACAGCTATGAAGTCCTCCGTTTCTAATTTTCCCAACTCTCGATAAGTGCTTTTTTTGAAATCTGCACCGCGATACATTGTGCCCCGTGGATCTACAGATACGACTATGTATCCTCTTTGAGCGAGAAGTTGATGGTAGATGAACCCCATGCCACCCCAAGAATCAGAGACCTCGTTGGCTCCGGGTCCGCCATATATTTCCATATAAACAGGATATTTTTTTGTTTTATCGAAATTTGGTGGCTTAATCATAAAGCCATTCAATTCATGTTCATGTCCTTGAAATGTTACAAACAATTTTGTCGACATTTTGTAGCTTCGAAGTGTAGTGTTGAGTCTGTTGTTTGTCTCAAGTATTTCTATTTCTTTACCGGTATTATCACAAAGCGAATATACAGTTGGTGTGTTGGCATTGGAGTAGCGTTTGATAAAATAGCTCATGCCGTTTGAGAAATCGGCGCCATTGGTCCCCGTCTCTTTGCTGATTGCCTTTAGGGTTGAACCATCCATTTTAATAGAGTAGATTCCTTTGTGTAGTGGACCTTTTTTTGCTGCGGTAAAATAAATCGTATTACTTTTTTCATTTACTCCTAGAAATTCAATTACATCCCATTTGCCTTTCGTTATTTGAGTTGTGTTTCCATTAAAATCTAGAAGATAGATATGATTAAATCCACTTTGTTCACTGGTGCGCAAAATTGCTTCTCTGTTGCGAAGAAGTAGCAAATTATCGTCAATTTCAACATATGTATTTGATTGCTCTTCATACATTAAATTCACTGAAATCTTATTTTTATTTAATGCAATTAAATGATACCTCAATTTATTTTGGTGGCGGTTCATTGTTTGAATGATCAGATTATTCTCCTTTTCTGCCCATTGCATTCTCGGGATGTATTCATAGTCACTTAGGTCAATTTGTTTTGCTTTTCCTCCTTTTGCTTTTATGATCAAAGCTGTGACTTTTGAGTTTTCTTCACCAGCTTTTGGATATTTAAAAGTGTGGTAATTCGGGTAGAGTTCGTGGAATGCGGTCATGGTGAAATCACGAACATTGCTCTCATCAAAACGAAGGAAGGCAATATACTTGCTGTCTGGCGACCAATCATAAGCTTTAGTGATTGCAAATTCCTCCTCATAGACCCAATCCGTGGTTCCGTTTATTACTTTGTTTGTTGCTCCATCTTTTGTCAGTTGCTTTATTTTTCCAGTTAAAAGATCTTTTACATAGAGGTTGTTTTTGAAGATGTACGAAACTTTATTTCCATCTGGCGAATACTCTGCTAATGTTTGTGGCTGACGTTCTGGGTCCAGCGCTTGTAATTTTTTTGTTTGTAAATCCAAGCAATAAAAAACAGCAGAATAACTTCTTCTGTAGATACTTTTTGTTTCTGTTGTAATGAGTGCTTTTGTTTCATCTGAATTAAATGAATATCCATCCATATCGATACTAGAAATTATGGTGGGTGCGATAAGAACTTCTCCTGAACCGGAGTAATCAACAAAGCTATGTTTTGTTACGGCCTTTTCACCGTTAATTCTTGTGATCTTAGAGAAGTAGTTTCCATCTTTCATCGATCGAAACCCATTTACTCCAGCACCAATGAATTTGTAATCTTTCCAAATATCCTCTACCGTAATGTGCTCTTTTTGAGCCATCAATCTTATTTTACTTGATGTCTCATCGTATTGGTTTGGAGCTGAGGTCATTGGTCCAATTTTGGACTGAGCAAAAATTAGGGTGGTCAACATTATAAATGTGGAAATAAGAGAAAATTTCATTTTCATAGTGGATTGAATTTATGTTCGAAAAGTCTAATTTAAGGAACTATTTTTTTCAAAAATCGATTAATCGTGTAAAACATTAAAGCTTTGTTAATAATTTATTGATATATTGAAGTGATTTTTGTCCTACATTTGTAACTAGAACATCGATGTGATAACCTTGACGTCGGAAAAGATTGAAACCACGTCGTTGTGCAACAAAGTTGATAATGAGCTAATGGATATTACTTTTCATTCGAAAAATAGTAGTCGAAACGCATTTATATCTCGAATTCATTGGTATTATCAACGTTTCATTGTCGGAATTTCTTAATCATACATAAATAGTTTCTATGAAAAAAACACTACTACTAATCGCTACTTGCATCGGGTCAATGACAATGGCTCAAGACTGCTCTGATTTATTTATCTCTGAATACGTAGAAGGATGGTCGAACAACAAAGCAATTGAATTGTACAATCCGACTGATGCTGATATTGACCTCAGTCAGTACATTATTGTTCGATATTCAAACGGTTCAACTTCAGCAACGCCTGCGAATGCTGTTGCCTTGATTGGAACTATTCCATCGTTAGGAACGCATGTTGGAGTAATCGAAAAGCTGGATCAAGCTGGAACAGGACAGGAAGCTCCTGTATGGGATTCGCTTCAAGCTAGAGCGGATCAATTTTACTGTCCAGAATACAATGTTTCGAATGCATTTTATTGGAACGGAAACGATGTTGTCGTTTTGGCAAAAGGATCTATCGGAGACATTCTCAATGCAGAATTGATTGATATGTTTGGTAAACTGGGAGAGGATCCTGGTGTTGCATGGACGTCTGATTTCCCATACACTGGAGCGGGCGATGAAGTAACCAAAGATCATTCAATGATTCGTAAGGCATCAATTCTTGGTGGTGTCACGAACTTACCGTCCTTCTTCGATCCATTAGAAGAGTACGATTCAATTCCTGCTGTTGTTGATATAGGAGGGCAATTGTATGGTAACTGGTTCTCTTTAGGGGAGCATACATGTGACTGTGCAACTCTCGGTTTTAGTGAGGAGATTTCGAATGCGCCAGTGCGTGTTTTTCCAAACCCATCGACTGCTGAATTTGATGTTAGTGGAGTTGCTACATACAATACACTAGTTGTCTTGAACTCTTTAGGTCAAGAGGTAAGAAGAATGGAGAACAACACAAAGTCAGTCGTTTCATTCGACTTTTCAGGTAGAAGAGGTGTTTACTTTGTAAAAATGAGTGCTATCGACGGAAGTACAATCACAAAACGTGTGATTGTTAAATAATTAGAACAAATGAATTATAATTAGAGGTCTTTCGTGTACATTGTCGAGAGACCTCTTTTTTTGTAAGCTATGAAATCACTACTCTTAATTTTTGGACTACTCGTTTCGTTACAATCATTTTCACAAGTGGGAATGTTAAGTGGCACCGTAACAGATAATGGGGCAAAAGAGCCTGTTGTTGGCGCAAAAATAGTAATCTCACCTAAGCTGCGCGCTATATCCGATTTTGATGGAAATTATACCATAAAAAATGTTCCTTTTGGGGAGTATGAAATTGTCGTTTCAATGTTGTCATTTGACACTCTTTTTATGACAATTAGCGTTGATGCTCCTTATGTCAAAAATGACATACTCCTCGGTGGAAGTCAGGAGATCGAAGCTGTGAATGTTACTGGAAACCTTGCAAAAGATAGGGAAACACCTGTAGCTGTGACAACCTTAGGGGCAAAAGAAATTCAGGAGGAACTTGGCTCCCAAGATCTTCCAATGGTTTTGAATTCGAAGCCAGGAGTTCATGCGACGCAAACAGGCGGGGGTGATGGAGATGCAAGAATCACCATTCGTGGTTTTAGCCAGCGAAACGTGGGAGTCATGATCGATGGTGTACCTGTCAACGATATGGAAAATGGCTGGGTTTATTGGTCAAACTGGTTTGGTTTGGATGCAATTACATCACAAATACAAGTTCAGCGAGGTTTGGGAGCCACAAAGCTTGCAATGCCCTCTGTAGGAGGAACAATGAATATTCTTACTCAAAATACAGGAGGAAAGCGTCAGATTAAATTTCGTCAAGAATACGGAACAGGGAATTTTTTACGAACATCACTCGCTTATAAATCCGGAACCCTTAAGAATGGCTGGGGAGTTTTGTTTTCTGGATCTTATAAACAAGGTGATGGCTGGGTAGATGCATTGAATACGCAAGGCGGATTTTATTATCTTAAGGTACAAAAGAAATGGGGGAGTCATGTTACTTCTCTAAGCGGTTTTGGTGCACCACAGAATCATGGTCAACGCTCTTATTCGCAGCCAATCGAATATTGGGATTCAGAATATGCCTCTTCTTTAGGTATCGCTGATTCTTTGATTGATTCAGATCGTGATAACGGGTCGCAATTTAACCAACATTGGGGTTGGAGAACTGATGAGAACGGCAATAGATACGTTCAAAATGAGCGAAAAAACTTTTATCATAAACCTCAGATCACCTTAAAAGATTTCTGGAAGATTAATGACAAACTATCGTGGTCGAATATAGCATATGTATCGATTGGTCGAGGTGGCGGACAGCGATTTTTCACTTCTTCATCCAATATATTGAGGGATAGCACAGGACTCATTGACTGGGATGTAATGGAGGATCGAAATATTGAATATCCTTTTTTCGGATCTATGATAAGTACAGTAGACACAAATTACCATCCTACTCATCACAAGTCATCACAGATTATTTCGGCATCTGTTAACAATCATTTTTGGGTTGGCGGACTGTCTCAATTTGATTACAAGGTGAATGGCAAATGGAAAATTGCAGCTGGTCTTGATTATAGATTTTACAAGGGCACACATTATACTGAAGTTGTTGATTTACTGGGAGGAGATTACTTCATCAATGAATCAAATTTAAATGCTGATACTCCAATGAAATACGTCGGGGACAAAATCGCTCGCGAGGACCGTCCTTATCAAAACCACCGGGATGGAATTGTGCAATGGGCAGGCGGTTTCGGTCAGGCCGAATATTCGTATGGTCGATGGAGTGCATTCGTCAATGTTTCTGGTGTGTCAAATTTCTACAAAGGCATTGATTATTTTAGGAACAAGCAAATTACACTTGGAGATTCAACATACACAATAGACGATACAACAACAATTCAATACGATGGAAAAACCTATGATTCGAATTCTCCTGAACTCGTAGATAACCAAACGGATTGGGTTTCTAAGTCCGGGTTTACTGTCAAGACTGGAGCTAACTTGAACTTAACAGAACGATCAAATGTTTTCGTAAACCTTGGTGTCTTGAGCAGAACGCCACAATTTTCAAATGTAATAGACAATAACAACAATAAGGTTTTTGGTAATATTTTAAATGAAAACATTCTTGCGTTTGAAGTAGGATATGGGTTTAGATCAAAACGATTGAGTGGTAACTTCAACGGATACTGCACGCGCTGGGAAAATAGACCATTGCCATTTGGTTTACAAATCCAAGATCCAAATGATCCTCAGGAATTTATAGCTATCAATGTGCCAGGTATGGATGCCTTACACATTGGAGGTGAGATTGATTTGGCATATCGAATTTCAAAGAATCTTACTTTGGAGGGAATGGTGAGTATTGGAGATTGGACTTGGCAATCAAATGAGACAGTTGTTGTTTTGGGAGATACAAGTGTTCTTAATGCAAAAGGAATTCATGTCGGCGATGCTGCTCAATCTTCATACGCTGCAAGCTTGAGATATGCATTTGTGAAAAATGGATATATCAAGATCAAATACACATATTTTGATCGCTATTACAGTGACTTCAATCCAGATGATCTAACAGGAACAGATGTTGCTATTGAACCATGGATAATCCCGGGATATGGGCTGATGAGTGTACATGCTGGCTATGGATTGAAATTTGAAAAAAGTCAATTGAACTTTAGAGCAAATGTATTTAACGCATTAAATACAACATATATCTCTAATGCCAGAAATAATGGACATCTGGACAATTCAGATACGTACGACGCAAATTCAGCGACTGTATTTATCGGTCAAGGTCTTCGGTTCAATGTATCAGTTGGATTTCAGTTTTAAATAATGAGAATAAAAACAAAAAATAATATGAAAAAAATACTTTTAATTTTAGCAGTAATTCTGGTGTCTGGTGTTCTTTCTGCACAGACAGATATTGCCAATGCACGTACTTTTGGAATTGGTCAAACAGTGACAGTTCATGGTGTGGCAACCAATGGCGCAGAGTTGGGTCCGATTCGTTATATGCAAGATGGAACCGCCGGGATTGCAGGATATGGTGGCCCAATTACTGGAGTCAATCGAGGAGATTCTATTTCGGTTACCGGCCCATTGATTGAGTTTGCCGGTTTGCTTGAAATTTCAACAGTAACAAATGTTGTGAATCATGGACCCGCAGTTAACTTTCCAAGTCCACTTCAAATACCAATTACCTCTGCTGGTGAAAGCATAGAATCAGAATTGGTAGAGATTCAAAATGTAACCTTTGTGGAGACAGGAAACTTTTCAGGAAATACGACATACACAATTAGTGATGGTTCGAGCACTCTGGATGTTCGTGTGAACAATGGGGTTAATCTTGTTGGAGCGCCGATTCCTTCAGGTCCTATTACAATCACAGGTTTGATTGGTCAGTACAACTCAAACTATCAAATAGTCCCTCGAGATCTTAATGATATCGTGACCTATGTTGCTCCAGTATACGAAATTAATGTTTTGGTAGAAGGAACAACAGTTTTACATACAGACGATTATTTTATTGGCAACAATTCGGTAATTAATGTTACGATTGAAAATACGGGGTCATCTCCGTTAATTCTAACAGGGCATTCATTTACTGGTGCCGATGCAGCTGATTTTTCATCAACTATTTCTGCAACAAGTATCGCTGGTTTATCGAGTCAATCGTATACAATTAACTATTCACCATCAGGTATTGGATCACATTTCGCTTCAATAGAGATTGGATCCAATGATTCAGATGAGAATCCGTACATTATCAATTTTGAAGGTGTTGGAACAGACAATCTCGCCTCTGAACCATCTGCAAATGCGACAGCACTCACGTTTCCGTTGTTAGAAGCCTATACTCTAGGTGGACAGTATACTGCTGGTACAGGAGCCGGGAAATACCTGGTATTGTGGAAAAACGGAAGTGCAATTACTGGAGTTCCAACTGACGGAACAAGTTATTTACGAGGTGATGTAGTTGGGGATGCTCGTGTTGCTTATGCAGGACCGGGAACTTCATTTACACCGAGAGGAGTTATTGCAAATCAAGATTACCATTTTGCAGTATATGCTTACAATGGTTCGGGTGGTTTTGAGAATTATTTGACTAGTTCGCCTGCCATCGGGAATATTACAAGTTTGGGTGAACAAATTGGTACATATTACGATGGAATATCGACCTCTTCTAGTTCACTTCCTTCTGATCTTTATGCTCTGATCAATCCACATACTCAAATTACATATTTCATGTACAAACAAACCATGATGAGTGAATTTGAGATTCGTGATACACTCAATGGTCAATCTTACGTGACATGCGTTTATTCAGGGGAGAAAAAAGTGTTTGATGACCCATTTGATTGGACGGCGACAGGCTACAGTAGAGAGCACACATTTGCTCATTCATGGATGCATTCTTGGCCTGCAGACAACCCAGAGTCACCTGAGTATACCGATCAGCACAACCTCTATCCAACGAACTTGTCTGGTGCGAATTCGCCTAGAAGTAACCTTCCTCTTGGCGACATTGTTGGAAACATCGTTTTTACGTTTCTCGAAGGAAACGTTGGAATAAATATTGATGGACAAATGGTTTATGAGCCGAGAGATATCCATAAAGGAAATGCCGCACGGTCAATTTTTTATATGGCTACCGCATATAATTTTGAGTTGACCGGTGATTTTGATTCAGACAAGCAAGATGAGCAATTGCTAAAGGATTGGCATTTTGCGGATTTACCTGACGACTATGAAATTGCCCGAAATGAATACATTTTTGACCTACAAGGCAATAGGAATCCATTCATTGACTCTGTTGATTTTGTTTGTTTCATCAACTTTGATGACAATGTGCATTTGCCCAATGGATGCCCCGTTGGTATAGAGGAGAAATTAGAAAATAATTTCGTTGTTTATCCAGTTCCTGCTAACGATAAAGTATATATTCAAGTGAATGGAACGACAATTTCAGGTTATACCGTTCTTGATATGCAGGGACGCGTGGTTGTATCTGAACATCAATCGCAATTGCAGTTGTTGGAGTTAAATACAAGCGATTTTGAAGCAGGGCATTATATTGTTGAGGTAGAAACACCTTACGGCAAAGTTCAACAAAAGTTCATTATTGAATGATCCACAAGTACTTGATAGTATTTTTCATTGGAGCAGGTCTTTTGGCCTGCTCTTCTGTTACTGGCATTGGCTTTGAAGCAGAACAAATTGCAGTCACTGGCGCGAATTCATCTGATAATGTGATTGATAGTCTCATTCGACCTTACAAAGTTAAGATGGATGCTAAAATGGATTCTACGATTGCCATAGCAGATCAAGATTTCACAAAAGGTCGCCCCGGAGGAGCATTGAACAATTGGGCTGCCGATGCCATATATAATCAAGTAGAACAATCCATTAAAGATCAATTGCCTAAATTATGTTTACTAAACGTTGGAGGATTGAGAAATCCGATCAATAAAGGGAATGTTTCACTTGGGGATATTTTCAAACTAATGCCTTTTGACAATGAAGTTGTTGCGGTAAAATTACCCATGTCAACTATTGAGGAAATCGAGGCTTATTTTAAAAAAAGTGGGGGAGAGCCTATATCTGGAGCAATGGTAAAAGCAGGAAAGATACGTTTTGTTGAGGATTATATAAATCCAAGGTTCTTTTGGGTTATAACATCAGATTATCTTTTGGGAGGAGGAGATCACATGGATTTCTTCACCAAAGGTATTGAGATTCAGAATACGGGGTTATTGATGCGTGATTTGATGCTTAAAGAGGCCTCTGAGCAAGGTAGATTGATTTGGGACAATGAAATTCGAATATCCTTTTAGATATGAAAAGAAGAGACTTTGTTCGAACGACCGCCTTGATTTCAGGATGCTCCCTTGTTGCGCCCTCTGTTTTGTCAAGAGACGTTGGTAGAAGTAAGAGTGTCAAATCCAATCGTTTGACTATTTTACATACGAATGATACACATTCAAATATTGACCCCTTTCCAATGAATCATGCAAAGTATCCTGGGAAGGGTGGTGTCGCTCGGCGCTATGAGTTGATTCAAAAAATACGTACAGAAGAAGAGAATGTTCTACTTCTTGATGCAGGTGATATTTTCCAAGGAACTCCATATTTTAATCTGTATGGTGGAGTGTTGGAGATGAAGTTGATGTCAAAATTAGGTTATGATGCCGTAACAATGGGAAATCATGATTTTGATGGTGGTATGGATGGTTTTGTCAAGGCAGTTGAATATGCTAACTTTCCGTTTTTGTGTTCCAATTATGGTTTTTCTAATACACCTATTGATGGAATTACCCGAGAGCACCTTATACTCGAGAAAGGAAACATGAAGGTCGGAATTTTTGGTATTGGTGTGGAATTAAATGGACTGGTACCAAAGGTCAAGTTTGGTGAAACGAAATATTTTGATCCGATAGAAATAGCAAATGACCAAGCCCAGCAACTAAAGGAGAAAGGTTGTGATCTAATTATTTGTCTTTCGCATTTGGGATATGCTTATGATGACGATCAAGTATCTGATCTTGTATTGGCTCGGCGAACAAAAAATATACATTTGATTATTGGCGGGCATACGCACACATTTCTTGAGAGACCTGTAGAAGAGAAGAATATGGCTGGTGAAACGGTTTTGATAAATCAAGTGGGCTGGGCAGGAATTAACGTAGGACGTATCGATTTCGAGTTTGAATTCAAGAAATTCGAAAAAAAAGATGTGCTCTTTGTACAATAATTATTCAACTATATCATTATACATATGCTAGCTAATAAAAAAACAAACAAAATGAGTATTATAAAACTATTTAGTGTATCCCTAATTTTTCTCATTTCCTTCGGATCAATGGCACAAAATGAGGTGATTATAATTGACCGCAAGAACTACAAGAAAGATCGAAACCGAGATATACGTTTGAATGATAATACTCAAATTGTTAAATTTGCTCCGATCAATTTGTTGGCAGGAGAGATTAACTTTGGCTATGAAAGACAACTGAGCCAGAAGAGCAGTCTTGATTTTGAAATCGGTCCAACACTATCGAATCTTAGGACAGGATTTAATAATCATTTTATTGATCCTTTTCAACCTGTGACAGTAGCAAAAAGTGCATTGGGATTTTTAATAGGGGCTAGTTTTCGTTATTATCCTTTGGACGAAACTGAAGCGTTGAATCGTTTTTATGTAAGTCCAGTTTTGAAATACAAATTGATGAATTCTCGTTTTGAAGACGTATCCGGATTTGTTGACGGTACAAGACGTGGGTCTTTTTCGCGATTGAACTTTTACTTTAATTTTGGGTATCAATTTTGGTTATCTAAGTCATTTTCACTAGATGTTTTTGGTGGTTTTGGCCTTGGCTTTCACAGTGAGATAGCGTACACAGCAAATCATATATTTACTGGGGACGATTGGTTAAGTTCATGGGAAGAAAGAACGCACAGTCAAGGTGTTCTAGTTGGAAATGTTGGACTAAAACTTGGGATTGGATCGAAATAAGATGATTCTTCTAAAGGTACCATGCATTTGTGCCCAGCACATAACCTTTTGATCTGATAAATGCTTCCAACTCTTCCCTTTTTTCTGGATAAATAGCAATGAGTAATAGATCTTCTGAGATTAAATTATAATTGTTGATTTGCTGGTTATAAACGGGGGTATTGAAATTGGAGTAATTCAAATCATACCAGTTCATGACACGACTATTTTTGAGTAAAATCTTCGCGGCTATTTTCCCTTTTGTGCCGGCTCCAAGTAATGCAATTGACTTTGGTTTCGGGTGCAAGAAATTGAACCAACCAAGTTTTAGCTTAAATAGATTTTCTTGATTGTATGCGTTAGAATTCTTTGATATACGTTTTGGATGGTCCCGCCACAATAGTGTTGTTTCTCTGACTCCTTGAATAGTGAATTGATTTAGTAACCATCGAAAAACAAGATCATAATCTTCGGGGTATTTCAATTGACTGAAAAAGTCAAATGTTTTAAATTCTTCGGTTCTCCCCATCCAATTTGGTGAAGCTACGGGGCATTCACGAAAGATATGTTTGTAGAAATCATTGTTGTCAGTTCTTTCGTTGATCCATATTTCATAATTTGCAAAGCCGACTGATAATTCCCCGGTTGAGAAGTAATTTACTTTTCCTGTGACAATCGTTTTCGGTGGTGACTTAGAAAGAAGCTCAGCCATCGCTAGAAGTCTTCCTTTTGGCATGATGTCATCTGCATCCATTCTTGTGAGATAAGAACCATTGACATGTTTGAGTCCAGTTTGAAGTGCTGAAACAATTCCAGTACCCTCATTTTTGACAACCCGAATGCGTGTGTCTTGGAATTTGAGAATTTCTACTTCGCCTCCATCTGTGGAGTGGTCATTTACACAAATCAATTCCCAATTTCCTGATTGCAGTTGAATGGATTCAATGGTTTTGCTTATCCATTGTGAGGCATCTTTGAATGGAATGATTATCGAGATCAACTGCATGTAGGTGAATTCAAATCGTGTTTTTCAAATGTATAAAAAAAGCCGACCCTCGTGGGGATCGGCTTTCGTATATCTATGCATTGAATCTTTAATTCTATAAATGAATAACTTCATCATACGCGGCAGCTGCCGCCTCCATCACTGCTTCTGACATGGTAGGATGTGGATGAACGGTTTTGATTAGTTCATGACCGGTAACTTCTAGTTTGCGGATTGCAACAATTTCAGCAATCATTTCTGTTACATTCGCTCCAATCATATGTCCTCCGAGAAGTTCTCCATATTTTGCATCAAAAATCAATTTAACAAACCCTTCTTTTGCTCCTGCAGCAGATGCTTTCCCTGATGCAGCGAATGGGAATTTCCCAACCTTGATTTCGTGTCCTGCATCTATTGCTTGAGCTTCAGTCATTCCGACAGATGCAATTTCCGGAGAACAATAAGTACAACCAGGGATATTTCCGTAGTCCAATGGGTCAGGGTTTTCACCTGCAATTTTTTCTACACAGATAATTCCCTCAGCTGATGCAACGTGTGCGAGTGCAGCAGTAGGTAACACATCTCCAATTGCGTAGTACCCTGGCATATTTGTTTGGTAGAACTCGTCCACGATTATTCGCCCTCTGTCGGTAACGATACCAACGTCTTCGAGGCCAATATTTTCAATATTTGCTTCAATACCAACGGCTGATAATACGACATCACATTCGATTTTTTCTTCTCCTTTTTTTGTTTTCACAGAGACAACACATCCTTTTCCAGAAGTATCAACTGATTCTACTGAAGAATCTGTCATTACTTTAATTCCAGATTTCTTGAAAGACTTCGTTAATTCTTTAGAGACGTCTTTATCCTCTATTGGGACAATATTTGGGAGGTATTCCACAACGGTAACTTCAGTTCCTATAGCGTTATAGAAATAGGCGAATTCGACACCAATTGCTCCCGAGCCAACAACGACTAATTTTTTTGGTTGTTTTTCCAATGTCATTGCTTTTCGGTATCCAATAACCTTCTCACCATCCTGGGGTAGGTTCGGCAATTGCCGCGAGCGTGCACCTGTTGCAATGATTACTCCTTTGTTTGCTGTGTATTCTGTTGTTTTTCCTTTGTCATCCGTGACAGCTACTTTTTTTCCCGCTTTCACGGCGCCTGTGCCCATGATCACATCGATCTTGTTTTTATTCATTAGGAATTGAACTCCTTTGCTCATTCCTTCTGCAACGCCTCTGCTTCTTTTGACCATTCCTCCAAAATCAGCACTACTTTCTTTTACGTTAATTCCGTAGTCAGCAGCATGTGAAATGTACTCAAATACATTGGCGCTTTTCAAAAGGGCCTTTGTTGGGATACATCCCCAGTTCAAACATATACCTCCGAGCGATTCCTTCTCAATGACTGCAGTTTTTAATCCTAATTGGGACGCTCGTATGGCTGTTACATAACCACCGGGACCACTTCCAACAACAATAATATCGTAATTCATAAAATTCAAAATTGATAAACGCGAAGGTAAGGAATTATTCATAATTAATGCGTTGCATAGATTCAAAGTTTTTGGTTGAAAAGTGATTGGATTAACATCAAGGCATTTAAATTGGTAAATGTTCAAAACACGTGAATAATCTCCCTGAATTTCTCAGAACAACATAAGATTTATACTTATTTTCGCAGTTCAGTTTATTTACAATATGAAAAGTACAGCGCAACAAGTTGCAACAGTTGAACAAGCCGTAGAACTCGGGCTTCGTGAAGACGAATTCGAAATGATAAAAGAGCTCCTAGGGAGGACGCCAAACTTTACAGAGACTGCAGTTTATTCTGTAATGTGGTCTGAACATTGTTCATACAAAAATTCGATTCATTGGCTAAAACAGCTTCCAAAAGATGGGCCGCATATGTTAGTCAAAGCAGGAGAAGAGAATGCAGGGTTGGTTGACTTAGGTGATGGATTGGGTTGTGTTTTCAAAATCGAATCACACAATCATCCAAGTGCTCTGGAACCGTATCAAGGAGCTGCTACAGGAGTTGGAGGGATTAATCGTGATATTTTCACGATGGGTGCGCGTCCAATTGCGCAATTAAATTCACTTCGTTTTGGAGACATAGAAAAAGATAGAACCAAATGGTTGGTAAAAGGCGTTGTTAAAGGTATTGGTGATTACGGAAATTCATTTGGAATCCCAATCGTTGGAGGTGAAGTGTTTTTTGATGAGTCCTACAACACCAACCCCCTAGTTAATGCATTTTCTGCTGGGATAATGGATCCGTCAAAGGTTATTTCTGCGACTTCGTCGGGGCCTGGAAACCCAGTATTTATAGTAGGTGCAGCAACAGGTAAAGATGGAATTGCTGGAGCAGCTTTTGCGTCTAAAGATATTACTGAAGAATCTGCAGATGACTTACCGTCTGTTCAAGTGGGGGATCCTTTCATGGAGAAATTACTTTTAGAAGCAACGATGGAGCTTGCTGATACGGACGCAATTGTTGGAATGCAAGATATGGGGGCAGCTGGAATTACCTGTTCCTCTTGTGAAATGAGTGCAGCCGGAGAGAATGTTGGTATGGATATTGACCTCGACAAAGTGCCTACAAGACAAGAAAACATGTTGCCTTATGAAATATTGCTATCTGAATCTCAAGAAAGGATGTTGGTTGTTGTAGCAAAAGGAAAAGAACAGGTCGTAAAAGATATTTTTGACAAATGGGATTTACACGCTGAAGAAATTGGAGTTGTAACCGAGGGAGGAACGGTTCGATATATGAAAGGCGAGGATGTTGTGGCTGAAGTGCCTGCAGAATCATTAGTTCTGGGGGGAGGAGCTCCTGTTTATATTCGAGAGTATTCTGAACCGGCATATTATCAAGAGTATAAGAAGTTTTCTATTGATGACATTAAACAACCAGATGACCTAAAAGATGTAGCTTTTCAATTGCTGGCACATCCAAATATCGCTTCAAAACGTTGGGTATATGAACAATATGATTCAATGGTTGGAACCAAGAATATGGCGACAAACAAACCTGCAGATGCTGGTATTGTGAACATAAAAGGTACAAATAGGGCGTTGGCCATGACAGTAGATTGCAATTCGAGATTTGTAAATGCTGATCCTGAAGTCGGTACAATGATTGCAGTTTCAGAAGCTGCAAGAAATATTACATGTGCTGGAGGAAATCCAAGTGCGATAACGAATTGCTTAAATTTCGGGAATCCATACAATCCAGAGTCATATTGGCAATTTGTAGGTGCAATTAAAGGGATGTCTGCGGCATGTTTAAAGTTTGAGACACCAGTTACAGGAGGTAATGTTTCTTTTTATAATCAGACGGTCACCGACGGTGTTGAGGTTCCAGTATTTCCGACTCCAACAATAGGAATGATTGGACTGGTAGAAGACAAAAACAAAACAATGTCGTTGGATTTTAAATCCAAAGGTGATCTAATTTTCATTCTTGGTCAATCGTATAATGATATTTCGTCTTCAGAATATTTAGTGTCTTATCATGGTGTTAAAGAGTCGCCTGCACCGTATTTCAATTTGGAGGAGGAGTATGCATCACATCAGGTAGTTAAAGGGTTAATTTCGAATGCGCATGTGAACGCTGTTCATGATATCTCGGATGGTGGATTGTTTGTTACATTGACTGAAATGGGTATGCCGCGTGGTCTCGGTTTTGATATTGTTACTGATTCAGAGGTTAGAGAAGATGCATTCTTATTTGGTGAAGGACAAGGAAGAGTTGTAGTCGCCGTAAATGAGGATCAAGAGGATGCATTTATAGAGGAAATGATGGGGTCCGGAATAAGCTTCACCTTGTTGGGTCATGTGACCAAAGGTAAAATGATGGTTGATGATGAACACTTTGGTTTTATTGACGGAGCAAAGGATATTTTTGACAATGCACTTGCCAAGCATCTTGAAAATTAGTAGATTGCCACTATCTAAACGAATCGCATAGCGATCAAACTATGGAATACAATACAACAAGAGGGAAATTACTTCTTCCAGAATATGGACGTAACGTTCAAAACATGATCATGCATGCCCAAGAGATCAATGATAGGGAAGAGAGAAATAGAGCTGCTCAAGCAATAATAGAAGTAATGGGTCAGTTGAATCCGCATCTTAGAGATGTAGATGATTACCGTCATAAACTATGGACCCATCTGTTCATTATGTCAGATTTTCAACTTGATGTGGATTCTCCATACGATAAGCCACAAAAGGAAATTTTGGATGAGAAACCGAATGAAGTGCCTTATCCCAAGAGTAAAATCCGATTTGGTCATTATGGTCAATATTCTCAAAAAATTTTGGAATCTTCGAAAGAATATGCAGATCAGGGGGAACGCGAATACCTAACCAATCAAATGGGTAATTTTATGAAAAAACAGTTTCTTCTGCACAATAATAATGCAGTTGAAAATCACGTGATTGCAGATCAACTGTTCGAGTTGTCCAATGGCGACTTAAAAATTGAGAACCCAGACGAATTAATTCGAACCAATCAGATGTTGAAAGAATTGGGCATTCAAAACAATCAAAGAAACAACAAGAATCAAAGAAATAATAAGAAGAAGCAGAACTACAAGCGGAGAAGGTAGTAGTTTCCTCTGACTCTAATTTGATTAAAGACGTGTCCGATAAGGTCCGTCTTTTTTTGTTTTTCTGAAAAATTTCATACGAAATGCTCTGCGATAAACGTTTTGAAGTGGATAACTTTTTACCGGTATCTCGGATACTTTTAATGCATTCCGTAGATTCACAGGAGAAATTAAATCAACGACTTAAATGGCATCATTCGAAATACATGGCGGAAAGCCACTCAAAGGAGAACTTACGCCTCAAGGAGCTAAAAATGAAGCTTTACAGGTGCTTTGCGCACCATTGCTTACTTCTGAAAAAGTAACGATATCCAATATCCCTGACATTGTCGATGTCAATAAATTGATTGGTCTGCTACAAGCAATGGGTGTTAAAATTGAGAAAGTTGAGAAGGGGACCTATATTTTTCAAGCCAAAGATGTGGATTTAGAATACCTTCAAACGGAAGATTTTAAAAAAAGAGCAGGTTCCCTTCGTGGATCTGTGATGATCGTGGGCCCATTACTTGCCCGATTTGGAGTTGGTTATTTACCAAAGCCCGGTGGAGATAAAATAGGTCGCCGTCGCTTAGATACCCATTTTGCTGGGATGATTGCGTTAGGAGCAAAGTTCAACTACGATGCTGGAGAGCACTTTTATGCTGTTGAAGGGAAAAAACTGAAAGGAACATACATCCACATGGATGAAGCATCAGTTACGGGTACGGCAAATATCGTCATGGCAGCAGTTATGGCGGAAGGGGAGACGACCATATACAACGCGGCGTGTGAGCCGTATTTGCAACAACTTTGTAAGATGCTGAATAGTATGGGAGCTCAAATATCAGGTATAAGTTCCAATATGCTAACAATCAAAGGGGTGAAAAAGCTCGGTGGATGTTATCATCGAATTCTTCCTGACATGATTGAGATTGGTTCATTTATTGGATTGGCTGCCATGACAAATTCTCAAATAACCATTAAGGATGTTAGTTGGGAGAATCTTGGGATTATTCCGACGATATTCCGACGACTTGGGATCAAAATTGAGAAAAAAGGAGATGACATGTTCATACCGAAGCAAAAAAGCTATTGTATTGATACGTTTATTGATGGCTCAATTATGACCATTGCTGATGCTCCTTGGCCTGGATTTACACCAGATTTATTATCAATAGTGCTCGTGACAGCGACTCAGGCAAAAGGATCGGTATTGGTACATCAAAAAATGTTTGAATCCCGTTTGTTCTTTACTGATAAATTGATTGATATGGGGGCTCAGATCATTTTGTGCGATCCCCATCGAGCAACTGTGATCGGAATGAATCGAGAAAATGCCCTCAGGGGAATTCAAATGACATCCCCAGACATTCGGGCAGGTGTTTCGCTTTTAATTGCTGCGTTATCTGCAAATGGAAAAAGTACTATTCACAATATTGAACAAATTGACCGTGGTTATCAAGATATTGATATCCGTTTGAATAATTTAGGTGCAGACATAAGAAGAATAGGATAACTATTCCGTTTCACGACAAATCCTCGAGGCTACTTTTTTTGATTTTACTTCGTAAGCCATTGCTAGAACATTATAAGACATGAATGTCACATTTGTACTGTAAACTGACACATTTTCATTATTACATAAAATAAAGGTGACAACATGTCCTAATTCCCTTAATGGCAGTATCTTTGCGTTCTCTATTCAAGAAAATTAGAATTGATATGTCAGACGAAAAAGAGATCAAAAACGATCAGGAAGTGAAAGAGAATGAGGTGAATGAAACTAAAGATACAATAGAAGAAAATGAAGAACCAACTGCAGAACAACGTTATGCTGAATTGAATGACAAATACATAAGGATTCATGCGGAGTTCGATAATTACAGAAAGCGCACCAATAAAGAAAAGGTAGATATCATCAATACGGCGAATGCTGGAATGATGAAAGACCTGCTTTCGGTAATTGATGATTTTCAGAGAGCCCAAGCAAACAATGAAAATGCTGAAGAAATTGAAAGTGTAAAAGAAGGGTTCAATCTTATTTACAACAAATTCAAAACGATTTTGGAGGGAAAGGGTTTGAAAGAAATGAAAGCTGACGGCGAAGTTTTTGATAGCGAACTGCATGAGGCAATTGCTAATATTCCTGCTCCTAAAAAGAAGGACAAGGGGAAAGTGATTGAGGCCGTTGAAAAAGGATATTATCTTAATGACAAGGTGATTCGTTACGCAAAAGTTGTTGTTGGACAATAAGTAATTGAAAATGAGCGAGAAGAGAGATTATTACGAAGTATTAGGTGTTGCCAAAAGTGCTTCTGCATCGGAAATAAAAAAAGCCTATCGAAAGTTAGCTTTAAAATACCACCCTGATAAGAACGAGGGAGATGCAGATGCTGAGAACAAGTTCAAAGAGGCTGCAGAGGCTTATGAAGTGCTTAGTAATTCTGAGAAAAAGAGTCGTTATGACCAGTTTGGACATGCCGGAATGGGTGGCGGTGGATTTGGTGGAGGCATGAATATGGACGACATATTTTCTCAATTTGGCGATATTTTTGGAGGCGCGTTTGGCGGTGGAGGCGGCTTCGGCGGCCCGAGAGGAGGAGCACGTGTTGTGAAGGGCTCGAATTTACGCGTTAAAATGAAATTGAGTCTTCAGGAGATTGCAGAAGGCGTCCAAAAGAAGATAAAGGTCAATAAACTAGTGAATGCACCTGGTGTAACTTATAAAGATTGTAGCGCATGCAATGGAACAGGACGAGTTACTCGAGTTTCTCAAACATTCTTGGGTGCAATGCAAACACAATCAACATGTAATGTCTGTCGTGGTGCAGGAAAAATGATAGATAAGAAATCAAATGATGCTGATGCACAAGGTTTGAAGCGACAGGAAGAAGTAGTTGAAATTGAAATTCCAGCTGGAGTGGAAGAGGGCATGCAACTGAGTGTTACTGGTAAAGGAAATGCTGGACCATTTAACGGTATACCGGGAGATTTAATTGTCGTTATTGAAGAGATAGAACATGAGGATTTACGTAGAGATGGTGAACACCTTCATTACGATGCCTATGTCAACTTTGTTGATGCTGTTATGGGACATTCAATTGAAATTCCAACGGTTTCAGGGAAGGCCAAAATAAAGGTCGAACCAGGAACACAAAGTGGGAAGGTACTTCGATTGAAAGGTAAAGGTTTGCCTCATGTTCAGCGCTATGGACAAGGAGATTTGTTCGTACACATCAACGTTTGGACTCCGAAAAAAGTATCGAAAGAAGAAAAAGAGATTTTAGAGAAATTGAGAGGCAGTGATAATTTTACTCCGAGTCCGGACCATCACGATAAAGGTTTCTTTCAACGGATGAAAGATATGTTTCAGTAAGCCATGAGTTTTTTAAGTCAGGGAAAAGCTGCAGAAGGTCCGAGAGGCGCGTACATAATTACGTTGTGCTTAGTTATTATTTCTACATTGATCTCAGGTATAGTAGTAAATGAACTGGCAGGGCGTTACTTGGGATTTAGTCTTGGAGGTTATCCAACAGTACAAAATAGTACTGCTGTATTAGCAGTCCAGCTCTCTCCATTTCTAATAGGGTTCATGGTGATGCTTTTATCTGTTAAGTTTATACAGAAGCAACGCATCCGAACCGCATTTACTTCTCGCGCGCGTTACGATTGGAGTCGGTTCTTTTTCTCCTTTGGTTGTTGGGCCGTTTTTCTTGTTTTGCTATTAATTGTAGGAACTTTATCAGGGATGCCTATTGAATTTCAATTTGATTTGCAAACTTTTTTTCCGCTTTTGCTCGTATCAGTGCTATTAATTCCAATTCAAACTACAGCCGAAGACCTTTTGTTTCGTGGAATTCTTTTTCAAGGGCTGGGGCAGAGTTTGAAAAATGGCCTACTTGCTGTTGTTATTCTTGGAGGTGTTTTTGGTTGGCTTCATTCAGGAAATCCTGAGGTTCAGATTTTAGGAAAGGGAATACTATTTTATTACATTTTCAGTGGAATATTTCTTGGTTTAATTACCCACTTCGATGATGGACTTGAGTTGAGTATGGGATATCACGTAGCCAATAATCTATTCGGTGCATTGATACTGACCAATGATTGGCAGGCCTTTCAAACAAATGCATTGTTTATAGATCATTCTGTTCCAGAAATTGGATGGGATTTATTACTTACCCTTATTGTTATTCAACCTCTATTGCTGTTCATCTTCTCGAAAGTATACAGATGGGAAAATTTGCGAGATAAATTATTTTAGTGGAGAACTACAATGAATTTCTGTTGTTCGCGTTTCAAAAATTGAGAAGTTACTTCTATGAATATACTAAAACATAAATCACTGGCAGCTCAAAAGCATGAGTTGTCTGAAACCAGTCGTCAACTGGACTTGATAGATCAGAGTGGATTGGTCCGTTTTGAAAATAATTTGGGCGCTTCTGGGTTGTTTCCACTTATGCCTCTAGAATTGGACACCTTTCAGATCAATCTCGGAAAAATGTGCAATCAGGTATGCAATCATTGTCATGTCGATGCGGGTCCAGACCGTAAAGAAATAATGACTCTTGAAACAATGGAACAGTGTCTGGATGCTTTAGATCGTACAAATTGTTCAACGGTTGATTTAACGGGAGGTGCACCGGAAATGAATCCCAATTTTCGTTGGTTTGTTGAGCAACTAACAGCGAAAGGAAAAGAAATTATTGTTCGTTGTAATTTGACAATTATCGTTGCGAACAAAAAGTACAATGACCTCCCTGAATTCTTCAAAAAACACAAAGTGCAAGTCATATCATCACTCCCTTGTTATACTGCCGATAATACAGATTCTCAGCGGGGGAATGGTGTGTTCGAACAAAGTATTCAAGCGCTCAAAATGTTAAATAAAGTTGGTTATGGAACAAATGACTCAGAGCTTATCTTAAATTTAGTTTTTAATCCATCTGGTCCTGATTTACCTGGAGATCAAATGAAATTAGAACAAGATTACAAACGAGTACTGAAGTCAGATTTTGATATTGAATTCAATAATTTATTTACCATTACGAATCTGCCCATAAGTCGTTATCTACAGTATTTGGTTGCTTCTAACAACTATGAGGCATATATGGATAAATTAGTAAATGCATACAACCCATTAGCAGCTGAAGCTGTAATGTGTCGGAATTCGATATCAGTAGGCTGGGATGGATTTTTGTTTGATTGTGATTTCAATCAAATGCTTGATTTGAAAGTAGCGGTGCAAGGGAAGCATATAACCAAGTTTAACCTTGAAGAGATTCAAAATAGAGAGGTTATAGTGAATCAGCATTGCTATGGTTGTACAGCTGGAGCAGGATCTAGTTGTGGAGGAGCAACAACGTAGTAGTAAATTCTTGTAATTCACTTAATGATATTTATTTCGCCATCGACTTACTTTTATGATGGTGGTGGCTGTTAAACATCCAGAATAAGAGGATTTACCTGATTCAGTAGAAGTTAGAAAAGTTGAAATAGATTCGAACCAGTGGTTTTTTCCTGTTACTATCGACACACTTTTTATTATATTCACGCTATTATCATTGTCATGTTAGAAGTAAGAAATATATCGAAGTCATTTTACAAAAGAGAAGCATTAAACAACGTGTCTTTTAATGTAAATCAAGGTGAGATTTTTGGATTACTCGGTCCGAATGGAGCTGGAAAATCGACAATAATTCGAATTATCAATCGAATTGTTCAAGCGGATGAAGGATCGATACGATTAAACGGCGATTTGATGGTTGCTGGCGATTTGTCGCAAATTGGTTACTTACCTGAAGAACGTGGTCTTTATAGAAACATGACTGTTGAGGCACAAGTTGAGTTTTTAGGCAGGTTGCGTGGATTATCGAAAGCTGATGCAAAAATAAAAAGTAATTATTGGTTCAATCGTTTTGAAATCAATGATTGGCGCAAGAAACGAATAGAAGAGCTCTCGAAAGGGATGGCTCAAAAAGTGCAATTCATCTGCTCAGTGCTTCATGAGCCCGATCTTTTGATTTTGGATGAACCTTTCAGTGGGTTTGATCCAATCAATGTCGAATTGATTAAAAATGAGCTTATCAGAATGAAAGCAGTTGGGAAGACCATTATCTTATCCACACACAATATGAAAAGTGTAGAAGAGATTTGTGATCGAGTTGTGCTTGTTGATGCGGCGAAAAAAGTTGCCGAAGGTTCAGTGTCTGAGTTGCAGGACGAACGTAAGACCGGATTGTATTCAGTACGCTTTAGTGGCAGCATGATTGCATTTGTAAATGCATTGTGGACTGGGTTTGAAATTGTGGATAAAGAAATTCATGGAGAAGATAAGTTTACTGTTCGAGTAAAAATGCGAAATGAAAGTTCGTTTGAAGATCTGCTGAAAGTACTATTGGGAGAAGTGAAAATTGAGGCTGCTTGGGAGGTTTTGCCATCGATGCAGGATGTATTTATTGATCTTATTAAACTTGAAAGTCAGGAGGGATATGAAAAATAGTTTGTTAATCGCAGTTCGAGAATGGAAAGCAAGAGTAGGATCAAGGTCCTTTCTTTTGATGTCTGTAATTGGCCCAAGTTTGATTTTAACACTTATTTATATACTCTTCGCTTTTGGAGGTGAGGGAAAACAAAAGTGGAAAGTGTTGGTGACTGATAAGGCCGGTTTATTGGAGCACAAAATAATTACTGATGACGATAAAGCTATAAACTATTATTTTGCCGACGACTATATCGAGATTGAGGATTTCAGAGACGGCAAGAGGTATCAGGAATTTGATGCAATGGTGGAAGTGAATGAGAAAGTCCTGTCCAATAAAGTGGGGCATATCTTTTATCGCGAACTTCCATCCACGCGAATGCAAACGAGGGTTCAATATCAAATTGAAAGAAGAATAGAAGAGATTATGGTTGGAGAGTTTACCGATTTTTCGATCAATGATTATCTTAAAATCAAACAGGCTTTAAATCTCTCTTTTCATAATGTTTATGACCCAAGAGATGAAGCATCCGATTTGAGCGGCTGGGTTGGCTTTTTTTATGGGACACTTATTTTTTCCTTTATCTTCCTCTTTGGAATGACCATTTTACGAAGTGTCACATATGAAAAAAGCAATCGTATTGTGGAAGTATTACTTGCTTCTGTTTCGCCTCGACAATTAATGAGTGGTAAAATTATGGGGATTGGTTTTGCGGCAATAATTCAATTTGTTGTTTGGATAGTAGTTATTGGTTTTGGGTTGTTTTTTATGAGAGAATTGTTATTTCCAGATATGTTAGATCCGGCAAATATGAATTTTGATCAGTTTGCGATTGAAGCTTCGCAGAAATCATATGCAGATAAATATTATGCGAACTTGGAGTACAATCAATTTGTAGAGCTTGTATATGAACGCGTTAATTTTGGGGTCATTCTTCCATTTTTCGTCTTGTTTTTTATCGCCGGTTATTTATTTTACGGTGCCTTGTTTGCGGCAATTGGAGCGACCATGGGAACTGAAAGTGATGGTCAGCAATTTGTTATTCCATTGGTATTGTTGTTGTTTTTATCACTTTATGCTGGATATTTCGCAATGAATCATCCGGAAAGTAACCTTACTTCTATTTTACAGTATGTTCCTTTTACTAGTCCAGTTGTAGTAATGGTTAAGTTAGCCCAAGGATATGAGCCTGGACATGGGTACGAGGTGTACCTCGCACTTCTTACGCTTTTGCTAAGTGCATTTTTTGTCTTAGGGATTGCATCGCGGTTGTACAAGAATGGAATTTTACAATTTGGTCACCGTCTGCGCTTGCGACATATACTAAAATGGTTAAGAAGTACCTAGAATGAAAAAGGCAGTTATTGATCTTGGTACCAATACATTCAATTTACTTGTTGGTTCAGTTTTTGGAGACAAACTAGAAATTATTTATTGTGAGAAAGAGGCTGTTCTTTTGGGGATGAATGGCATCAACAATGGTTCTATTGCTGAGGATGCATGGATGCGAGCAATGCAGACCTTATTTAGATTTAAAAAACGATGTGAAAAACAAAATGTCGACGAGATCATTGGTTTTGGGACATCGGCATTAAGAGGTGCGAAGAATGGTGAATTATTTGTTAAAGAAGTCTATGAGAACATTGGAATCCGAATTCATATAATTTCTGGAAGTCAAGAGGCGCAATTGATTTATCGCGGTGTAAGATGGTTATTCGACTTTAAGCAGGCCGCTACAATTATGGATATTGGTGGCGGAAGTACCGAGTTTATTGCAGCGAATGCAGGAGGTATAGTTGAAGCTCAAAGTTTTGATATCGGCGTGTCACGTTTGTACCAGAATCTAAATAAGAGAAACAATCTTACAGCAAATGATTTTAAATTCATTAATGAATATTTAGAAGCGCGTACAGGTCGTTTTTTTGAGGAGGATAGATCAACTCTTTTAATTGGTGCATCTGGAAGTTTTGAAACATTTTATGAAATGATTTTTCAAAAAAAGTTCACTGCAGAGGAGAAGATGGTCACTCTTCCGCTCTTACCTCTTTTAGATCAGTTAAATTGGGTCATTGATTCGCGTTATGAGGATCGAATAAATCACAAATGGATCGTTCCAATGAGAAAAAAAATGATACCGATTGCAGCGTTCAAAATAAAATGGATCATTCAAAAATTGAATGTGGATAGAGTACTTTTATCACCATATTCGCTTAAAGAAGGAGCATTTGGACTAGTTGGTGATGCAATTATTTAATGGTTTATTTATTTCAAAAGTGATTTTTCTTAGAGCAGAATATTGCCAAGAATAGAGATTTTCAGATGATTACATACTTAAAGTGCTTTCCTATGAAAATAAACACGTTTTTCTTACATTTAACCAAATGTTTAGGGCATGGGCAGAATATTGATTATTGATGATGAAAGAGCTATAAGAAGGGCATTGAGAGAAATTCTTGAGTTTGAGGAGTTTGAGGTGGATGAAGCTGAAAATGGTAAGCAAGGATTGGATAAAGCTAAATCTGAAACGTATGATATAATATTCTGCGATATTAAGATGCCAGAGTTGGACGGCATGGAGGTGCTCGAAGGATTAAAAAATGCAAAGATTGATATCCCTGTTATTATGATTAGCGGTCATGGTAATGTTGAGACAGCTGTTCAAGCAATTAAAAAAGGAGCTTTTGACTTCATTGAAAAGCCACTCGATTTGAATCGAATATTAGTTACGTTGCGCAATGCCAATGATAAAACAGTATTGATTGAAGAAAAGAAAGTACTGAAAAAAACAGTGAATCGCTTTAAGGGGTCTTCTATTATTGGTGAAACAGAAGCAATTTTACAAATCAAAGAAATGATTGAAAAAGTTGCTCCCTCTGATGCACGTGTTTTGGTGACTGGTCAAAATGGAACAGGAAAAGAATTGGTTGCTCAGTCGTTGCACGATCAAAGCTTGAGAAAGGGGAAGCCTTTTATTGAGGTTAATTGTGCCGCAATTCCTGCAGAATTGATTGAGAGCGAGTTGTTTGGACATGAGAAAGGTGCATTTACCTCAGCTGTGAAGCAGAAAAAAGGGAAGTTTGAGCTAGCCTCAGGCGGTACTTTGTTTCTCGATGAGATTGGCGATATGTCGGCAAGTGCGCAAGCCAAAGTACTTCGTGCGTTGCAAGAAAATGTGATTCAAAGAGTAGGGGGTGAAAAAGATATAAAAGTAAATGCCCGTGTTGTTGCTGCCACGAACAAGGATTTAAGACAGGAAATACACGATGGGAATTTTCGTGAGGATTTGTTCCATCGTTTGGCTGTTATTTTGATTCATGTTCCCTCATTGAATGACAGAAGAGATGACATTCCACTTTTGGCCAATCATTTTATTTCGATGGTTTGTGCTGAGCACGGAATTGCAAGAAAATCATTTGATCCTAAAGCGATTGACGAATTACAAAAGATCAATTGGACAGGAAATATTCGGGAGCTAAGAAACATTGTTGAGCGGTTGATCATTCTAGGGGGGGATACTATCTCAGCAGAAGAAGTGAAAATGTTCTCCAATCCTCATCGCTAGAACTGAATGGAATGTTTTACTCTTTATTTTTTGACGCTCTTGTTATGGTAATATAAAACTTTGAGCAGGATCAGCAGTTGCGTTTAGATCATCAAGTGTATCTTTTGCCGAAGCAAAAAATAAGTTTTGAGTAACGACATCCATTACAGTAGTTTCGATCATAACGCCACCTTTCATCCATCCGATGTGTGTGGAATCATTTGAAATGAATTCGAGGTGATGCGTATTCGGTTCAACTTCATTTTCAAAAATGGCTCGATGTGCATATACACGTACAATTGGTGAGGGATGAATCAAGCATTTGTTCAATTCGTATGCATTTGCGACACGTTTAAAACGTCGGTAGCCCTCATAAAACTCATTTTGATTTAGAAAGGTGTTCGGTTCATCAGCAATATACGGTGATTCAGATAGAACTTTCACCAAGCGAACAACGTGCCTTTCGTGAGAAATTGAATCACTTTTATTTTTCAATTCCCATTTTGCTAAAAGCTCAATATCGGCATCATCAATTATTCCGTCCTGCGCACTTATCGTGTACGACTTAATCGCTAGGACCACAATTATCGAAAATAAAGTCAGTAAACGGAGTTTCATATTTCGTAGTTTCGCATATCCGAGTTTGATGAACTATCAAAATAAGGATATAACTGCCTGTAAATATACAAATTATGTTGATTTGACATATTTAGTTGATTAATTCACAATATTTTTTGGCCAAATGTTTGCTACTGTAGATGTCTATGTTCCGACTGTTTGATTTCAGTTTGTTCTCTTTGTAAAGTGCATAAAATTCCAATAGTTCAGCTTTTAATTTATCAAGTTCGTTATTTCCAATAAAAGCACCACTTTTTGTATTATTAACAGCGTTTTCTAAATCACTGTCTTTTGAACCAATTGCTAAAATTGGTCGATATGCACCTAAGTATTCAAAAAATTTCCCTGTAAGTATACCTTTTACATTTCCGGTATTATTGGCTACAAGTAACAGTAGTTGAGCTTTTTCCTGGAGCTTAATACTTTCTGAATGTTTGACTATTGAGAAACGTCGTACTTTATCGTTGAGCTTAAAAAAGTTGATTCGCTCAACAACTGAAAAATCAGATGGACCATACAGCTTAACCTCCAGATCATTGGCAAATTCTTCATTTTCTTTACACAGAATTGAAAGACATTCCCACAATACTTCTGGATTTCGTGAAAAAGGCAAAGAACCAAAATGACAAATCGTAAATTTCTCATCCAAATTGACTTTATTTCCTCGTTCTGGAAAGTTATAGCCATTGGTAATGACTTCGACTTTTTTATTTACAGTACGCTCCAGATCGAGAGCGCAGTTGTCACTGACAGTCACAATTTTATCTGCAGTATCCAAACACAATTTTTCCAATTGATGGTGTCTTTTGTTTGCCCATTTTCCGATATTTAAGTCGTTGTAAAAATCAATGTCTGTCCATGGATCTCTGAAATCAGCAATCCATTGAATCTCTGGAAATTTCTTTTTAAGTCGTAACGCAATCATATGGACACTGTGCGGTGGACCTGTCGAAATCATGGTGGTTATGTCTGGATTTTGGGACAAGTATGATTTGAGAAATCTACTGCTTGGTCTTATCCAAAACATTCTCGCATCAGGAATAAATAAATTCCCCCGAATCCAAATGATCAATTTTTGGACCAATGAGGTTTTTTTTGATTGTGTAAATCCGCCACTAACATTGGGATTGTTTTTTTTCCCGACAACTTTGTGTGGTTCAAATATTTTCCTTTTTATTACTGATATGTCTGCACTTACCTCACGTTCTAGATCTTTGTCGATCATCGGATAAGCTGCAGAATCTGGACAATACACGTGCAGATTAACATTGTTTTCTTTGAAAAAGTTACTAAATCGCAGCCATCTGTGAACGCCAGCCCCACCAGCAGGAGGCCAATAATAAGTTATTAGTAATGCCTTTTTCATCATACAATTCGTTCTTTCACCTCTTGTATTGCTATTGTGAGGCCTTCACTATTTTTCCCTCCGGCAGTTGCAAAGAACGGTTGACCACCTCCACCACCTTGGATGTGTTTTGAAACCTCACGTACAATGTCTCCAGCATTGAACTTTTTATCAGCTACGATTTGGTTAGATGCTATGATGCTCAATGTGCATTTTCCATCATTTTTCCCACCGATTACCCCGACGAAATTGTCAATTTCACCACGTAATTGAAACAAAATATCTTTAATTGAACCACCATCGAGTTCAACGATGTCACCTAAGAAATTTGTTCCGTTAAACGCCACAATTTTAGCTTTTAAATCATTTTTAATTGATTTTGCTTTTTCTTTTTGATACTGCTCAATTTCTTTAGTCAAGGTATTGTTTTTAGCAAGTAATTCATTGATTGTTTTCACAACATCTTTCGGAGATTTCAAAGCATAATTCACAGCATCAAATAAGCGTGCTTTCTTTGCGTAAAATTCTTGCGCTTTCTGAGATGTAATGGCTTCGATTCTTCGAACTCCTGCAGCTACTGCAGTTTCAGTAGTTATGACGAACAAACCAATTTCACCCGTAGCTTGAACATGTGTTCCTCCACACAACTCAATTGAATCACCAAATTTTATTACACGTACCGTATCTTGATATTTTTCACCAAACAGAGCCATTGCGCCCATCTCTTGTGCAATTTCCATCGGCGTATTTCTTTTCTCATCAAGCCGAATATTACCACGAATTTGTTCAGACACCAATTGACTCACCTGTGCCAATTCTTCTTCGCTTACTTTTGAAAAATGAGAGAAGTCGAAACGAAGGTATTCTGAATTGACCAAAGAACCTTTTTGTTCAACATGTTCACCTAATACTTTACGAAGGGCATTGTGCAGCAGGTGTGTTGCGGTATGATTATTTGCGGTTGCCATTCTATTCGATGAATTGACGACAGCATTGAATGTCGCACTCGTGTTTTTTGGAAGTTCTTTCATCATGTGGACGATGAGGTTGTTTTCCTTTTTGGTGTCGAATATTGACGACTTCCCTTCATTACTCTCAATATAGCCAGTATCTCCAACTTGACCTCCTCCCTCTGGATAGAAAGGAGTAAGATTGAAAACGACTTGATAGAACTCTTTTTTCTTCTGGGTAACTTTCCGGAATTTAACGATTTTAACAGAAGTCGATAAGAGGTCATAACCGACAAATTCTTCAACGTTATCTTCACGGATTATTGTCCAGTCTTCAGTTTCGATTGCTGTAGCTTTCCGCGATCGATTCTTTTGTTTTTCAAGTTCCGCCTCAAATCCTTGTTCGTCGACGAGAAGATTATTTTCTCGAGCAATTAAAGATGTTAAGTCCAATGGGAATCCGAACGTGTCGTACAATTCAAAGACGACAGTTCCATCAATCGTGTTTTTATTTGCTTTTTTTACTGTGGCTATCACAGAATCGATACGGCGCAATCCTTGCTCAAGAGTTCGAAAGAAGCTTGTCTCTTCTTCTTTAATTACCTTATAAATTAATTCTTGTTGTTGTCTGATTTCCGGGAAAGCATCACCCATTATTTCTGACAAAAGGATCGAGAGGTCGGCAAGAAATGACTCTTTCAAATTTAAGGTTTGGTAACCATAGCGAATTGCTCTACGGAGAATTCTGCGTATTACATAACCAGCACCTGTATTTGATGGCAACTGTCCATCAGCAATAGAAAATGCAATTGCTCTGACATGGTCAGCAATAACGCGCAATGCGACATCTGTTTCTTCTTTTTGACCATAAATGACTCCAGACACCTGTTCCATTTTGTAGATTAGCGTTTGGAACAAGTCTGAGTCATAGTTGGATTGTTTTCCTTGAAGTGTCATTGCCAATCGTTCGAGCCCCATTCCTGTATCAACATGAGTCTCTGGCAATGGCTCCAATGATCCGTCTGCTTTTCTGTTGAATTGCATGAAGACATTGTTCCAAATCTCGATTACTTGGGGGTGATCTTCATTTACCAGTGATTTTCCATCTGTAATTAAACGACTTTCCTCTGCTCTTAGGTCAACATGGATTTCTGAGCAAGGCCCACATGGCCCAATATCACCCATCTCCCAGAAGTTGTCTTTTTTGCTTGCGAGTATAATTCGATCCTCAGAAATGTATTTTTTCCAAATATCGAAGCTTTCTTGATCTATTGGAACCCCATCACTTTCGTCACCTTCAAATACAGTAACGTAGAGACGGTCCTTTGGTATTTTATAGACATTTGTGAGTAGATCCCATGCCCATTCAATGGCCTCCTCTTTGAAGTAGTCACCGAAAGACCAATTACCGAGCATTTCGAACATTGTGTGGTGGTAGGTGTCTACTCCAACTTCTTCCAAGTCATTGTGCTTTCCTGATACACGAAGACATTTTTGCGAATTGGCAACACGACGATTTTTTGGAATTGAATTTCCCAGGAAATAATCTTTGAATTGATTCATTCCAGCATTGATGAACATCAATGTAGGATCGTTTTTCACCACCATTGGCGCACTTGACACAATCTCGTGTCCTTTTGATTCGAAATAATCAAAAAATACTTTTCGGATTTCAGCAACTGTCATTATTACTTGCTATATTGTTTTCTACTTTATCGTTTTCTTTCTTTGCTAATCCGAACACTTATAGTTCTTTTTTATAGATGGTTTGGGTTGGGAATGCAAACTCAAGTCCCTCGGCATTGAACAGTTTCAAAATTTCAAGATTTATCTCCGATTGCGCAGAGAAAATAAAATCTAGTGAGCTAATGTAATATATCACTTGAATGCCCATGGCAAAATCACCCCACGCATTAAAGGCGACCAGCGCATCATCTTCAACTTTTGAGTTTGCTTTAATAATATCCTTGATGATATTCATTGCGTTTTCCATTTGCTCCGGTGTCGTATCATAGGTTAATCCTAAACTAATATTCACTTTTCGGGTTGGTTCGAGAGATACATTTTCAACAGCGTTATCACTAAACTGACCGTTTGGTATTGTAATCAAGCGACCTTCAAGCGTTCTCAGCCGTGTGCTTCGAACTCCTATTTCTTCTACGACACCATCCATTCCATTGACCTTGATTCTATCTTTTATTTTGAACGGCTTATCGAGGAATACCATAATTCCTCCGAAAATATTTTTCACTGTGTCTTGCGCAGCCAGAGCGAGTGCCAAACCTCCAATACCTAATCCAGCAATAAGTGCCGCAACATCAAATCCAGAATTACTCAGTGCGATAACGATACCAAAAATCCATAGGACGGCCTTGATCGTTTTTCTCAGTATTGGGAGAAGTTGATCATCTAGATCACTTTCTGATTTTGTTACAATTGGAACAATGTACTCCTCTATTAGTGAGTCTATGACTCGAGCAATAAGCCATGTAACGTTTAGAATAAATAAAATCATGAAAACATTCGCAAAGAAGCTGTCAACGCTTTCATTGAAGTGGAGTCGTGTGAATCCCCAATAGAATCCAAGAATTACAATACCATATACAATTGGTTCTTCGAGTTTGTCAATAAGTATATCGTCAAGTCCAGATTTTGTTCTTGCAGCTAGCGATTTTGCGAAGGTTCCAATCAACCAGTACAAAAGTTTACCAATAACAATTGCTCCAACTAAGATGAGAATTGAGACAATAATACTGATCGTTGTGTTTTGTCCCCACCAGCTAAAGAACCAGTCGAAGCTCCAGTCCTGCTTATCGAACCAACGTGTGATCTTATCAAATTTCTCTGATCCAGGTCGAGAGTTGTTCATGTTTGGAGTAGCAGCTACGAGTATAGAGAATACGTTCATATTATCTTAAGTAATAATTTCAAAGACGAAGATAGGAGTATCTTTTATCAATACATAGTAATGAGGCAAAGGATTGAACTTAAATACTAGGTGTCATTGCCTTTTTAAGGGAAAATTTCATTTGTTTTTATTTTTCTTAACACCTTGCTGCTTTAATTCTGTGTACTTTTGTTTCGTGTCAAAAATACATTTTAAATACAACCCCAAAACGTTGGCTTATGAAGAGGTGAGCGTAAGTGTCTGGCGGAAATTATTTCGTGTTGTACTTTGGCTAGCTCCGAATGTTGTTGTTGGTCTCCTTTTGGCATTTATATTCACGCAACAACTTGATGCTCCAAGAGAAAAGCATCAACAAGCTGAAATTAAGCGTGTAGAAAAGGAGTTACTTCAACTGCGACAAGATTTCACCTTTATCAATGATTTTCTCGATGAGATGGAGTTAAGAGATGAAGACCTTTACAGGAATGCATTGCATGCCAAAGAGTTTCCGGATGAATTGAGAATGATGGGAGCAGGAGGGAGCGATAAATATTCTTACCTGTTGGACCTTCCAAATTCCGAGTTGTTGATAGAGACAAAAACTGAAATTGATAAACTTGAACGTCGCCTTTATGCTCAGAGTTTATCTTTCAAAGAGTTGATGGCATTGGCAAAAGAGAAAGAAAAGATGCTCTCCCACATTCCTGCGATACAACCAGTAAGAAATTCTGAGTTAAAACGAGGTATCTCTGGTTTTGGATGGCGTATAGATCCGCATTACAGGACACGTCGTATGCATTCTGGGATTGACTTTACCGCAGATCGGGGTACTGAGGTTTATGCAACAGGTGATGGTTTTATAGAAACAATCGAAAGTAAACGATGGGGTTATGGCAAGAGTATTGTTATTGATCACGGTTTTGGGTACAAAACGCGTTATGCCCATTTGAGTGCCTTTAAGGTAAATAAAGGACAAAAAATAAAGCGTGGTGAGTTGATTGGTTTGATTGGATCAACAGGTAAATCGACTGGGCCGCACTTGCACTACGAAGTGATTAAAGATGGTAAAAAGATAAACCCTATTGGCTTTTTCCATTCCGATCTTTCTCCTGAACAGTATGAGCAGTTATTAGAAATGAGTGATAATTCACATAAAGCATTCGATTGAGGTATCATTTCTCCCGGATACTTCCTTTCCTTTAATTTAAATAATGTACTTTAAAAACTGACATATTGACGTTTTGTCAGTACTTAGATGGCTGTTTTTACTGATCAATCGATCATTTTGGCAGAAAATCAAACAAAATTTCCAATGGCATAAAGATTGAAGTTGTTGAAACAGATTAAAACTGAAAATGAAATAAATAATTATGGGAAAAATAATCGGAATAGATTTAGGTACTACGAATTCATGTGTCTCTGTTATGGAGGGAAATGAGCCGGTAGTTATCGCAAACTCAGAAGGAAAAAGAACGACCCCATCAGTTGTTGCTTTTGTAGAGGGTGGAGAACGGAAGATTGGTGATCCGGCAAAACGCCAGGCAATTACCAATCCGACAAAAACGATTTACTCGATTAAGCGCTTTATGGGATCATCGTTTGATGACACAACCAAAGAAACTGGTAGAGTGCCATATGAAGTAGTTAAAGGAGACAACAACACTCCACGTGTACTAATTGATGATAGAAAATATACTCCACAGGAAATTTCTGCAATGATTCTTCAGAAAATGAAGAAAACTGCTGAAGATTACTTAGGACAAGAGGTTTCTGAAGCTGTTGTTACGGTTCCTGCGTACTTTAATGACTCTCAGAGACAGGCAACCAAAGAGGCAGGTGAGATTGCTGGATTAACAATTAAACGGATCATTAACGAGCCAACAGCTGCGGCATTGGCCTACGGATTAGATAAAAAAGGCGTTGATCAAAAAATAGTTGTTTTTGATTTTGGTGGTGGTACACACGATGTTTCGATCTTGGAACTTGGAGATGGTGTTTTTGAAGTGTTGTCGACAGACGGAGACACACACTTGGGAGGTGATGACGTTGATGATGCAATTATTAATTGGTTGGCCGAAGAATTCAAAACAGATGAAGGTTTGGATTTAAGAAAAGACCCAATGGCTTTGCAGCGCTTGAAAGAAGCTGCTGAGAAAGCTAAAATTGAATTGTCATCCACGACCTCTACTGAGATCAACTTGCCATACATAATGCCAGTTGATGGTGTGCCAAAGCATTTGGTGCGAACACTTCAACGTTCGAAATTTGAGCAATTAATTTCTAGTATCGTAGAAAGAACAATAGCTCCTTGTCGTTCAGCTCTTAAAAATGCTGGATTATCAACAAGTGATATTGATGAAATTATTTTGGTCGGAGGTTCTACTCGTATTCCTGTGATTCAGGATGCTGTGAAGAACTTCTTTGGAAAAGAAGCTTCGAAAGGTGTGAATCCTGATGAGGTTGTTGCAGTAGGTGCTGCGATTCAGGGAGGTGTATTAACCGGAGAGGTAAAAGATGTGCTTCTTTTGGATGTTATTCCTTTGTCTCTCGGTATTGAAACAATGGGGGGAGTATTTACCAAATTGATTGAAGCCAATACGACAATCCCAACGAAGAAGAGTGAAGTTTTTTCAACTGCATCTGACAACCAACCATCTGTAGACATTCATGTACTTCAAGGTGAACGCTCTATGGCTACAGACAATAAGGCGCTTGGAAGATTCCAATTGACGGATATTCCACCGGCACCAAGAGGTGTGCCTCAAATTGAGGTGACATTTGATATTGATGCGAACGGAATCATGAATATTTCTGCTAAAGATAAGGGAACAGGTAAAGAACAATCAATTAAAATTGAGGCTTCTTCTGGTTTGTCTGATGAAGAAATAGAAAAGATGAAAGCTGAAGCTGAGGCGAATGCAGATGCAGATCAAAAAGCAAAAGAGGCTGTGGAATTGGTCAATAAAGCCGATTCGTTGATTTTCCAGACTGAGCGTCAATTGAAGGAATATGGAGATAAAATTTCTGCGGACAAGAAACAACCAATTGAAGATGCTCTTGCTGAATTGAAGAAAGAGTTTGAAGCGAATAATATGGAGAATCTTGAACCAGCAATGGAAAAGTTGAATGAAGTATTCCAAGCGGCCTCACAGGATATGTACAACGCAGCGAATGCTGAAGGCGGTGACGCTGGAGCAGGTGCAGACGACGCTGGAGCAGGTGCAGAAGATGAGGTTACAGATGTTGATTTTGAAGAGGTAGACGAAAAGTAGTCGATTTCTTTGAGTGTCTGCCGCTGTTATCTGGCACTTCTCATTTTCAAACATAGATTAACAAAAGGGAGAATAAAAGTTCTCCCTTTTTGCGTTCTATTCATTCATGAAACATTCTCAGGTCTCAAGATTTTATTTTTTAACGAATTTTTTTGAACTTATTTTGTTGCCATTTATATCTAATGCATGAATGATATAGATGCCATTTGGATAATTCTCAATATATATATTAGTTGCATCACCGTTAATTGAGGTTGTTTCTATTTTCCTTCCGAAGATATCCGATACCGAAATCTCGAAAATAGAGGAGTTGTCAATTGATATTGTTAGTTCTCTGTTGGCTGGATTTGGGTAGATCGAGAAATTAAAAATCTGTTCTAAATTGAATACAGAACTTGTCGAGTCAAAAATGGTAACATCAAAACAGTTGCTGTCGCATTCCATTTGAGTGATATCATCAAAAGCTGCAAGACAAATAGAGTAAGTACCATTTGGCACTGGTCCAAAGGATAGATCAGTTGTTGATGACGAATGTAAAAAAGTTCCATTGCTGCTGTATACACCCCATAGGAAAGTGTTTGATCCTGTAGTTGTATTTTGTCCAATAATCATATTGTTTTGATCTCCATAGAGTTGAACAGATACTGTACAACCACTCCCAACAGAGATCCAGAGTGAATCGCACATTTGATCCTGACAAAATCCATTTGCCGAGCTATCGGTTACGGTTAAACACATGAAGTAATCCGATGTCTGTGTATACGTGTGTGATGGGTTGACCTGATTCGAGGTTGTGCCATCACCAAAATCCCATTCATATGTCAAGTTTGTTCCTGTTGATAAATTTGTGAAATCGATTGTTGCTCCATTAATAACGAATGAATAGTCCGCCTGGCATAAAGCTTGACCAAATGAAAAGGAAGTTAACAAGAAAGTTGTTACGAGTAATGTTAGTTTTATCATAATTCAATTTTTTTAGTTAAGACTCATTATCTAGTTGATTGGTTGCTCAGGGTGTTTTTTGAAAAGTTTAATTTCGATTTTACCGGTGAGATGACATTATTTGGATTTTAGAGCAAAAAAAAACCTCTGAAGTCAACTTCAGAGGTTTGCTATATAGAAGAATGATTAATTTACTTTTTAACTTCTTTTACAACTGCTGCAAAGGCATCAGGGTGATTCATCGCTAAATCAGCAAGTACCTTGCGATTTAGTTCCATGTCACTCTTGTTAACAAGTCCCATGAATTGAGAATAGCTCATTCCGTGCTGGCGTGCACCCGCATTAATACGTGTGATCCACAATGAACGGAAGTTTCTTTTCTTTTGTTTACGTCCTTCATAAGCGTACAACATCCCTTTTTCAACGGCGTTTTTCGCTACAGTCCAAACATTTTTTCTTCTTCCAAAGTAACCTTTGGCGTGCTTCATGACGTTTTTACGACGTGCTCTTGAAGCTACATGATTTACCGATCTTGGCATAATTTTAGTTTTTTAATAAAGAGTGCATCACTATTTCAGATGGCTCAGGTACTCGTTACTGGGTTAACAAATAATAAACCTGTATATGACTATTTCATACACAATTGTTGCTTGATGTTCGCTTCGTCTGATTTGTGAACCAGTCCGGCGTGTGTCAAGTTACGCTTCTGCTTTTTTGTCTTCTTCGTTAAAATGTGACTTTTAAAAGCATGCTTTCTTTTAATTTTACCGCTTCCAGTTACCTTGAATCTCTTCTTGGCACTAGATTTAGTTTTCATTTTTGGCATCTCTTTTCAATTTTAAGTTACCTCTATATAGCTTCTTTTTTCTCAATTCTCGACCTAATTTTTCAGATCAGATTGAGCTTATTTTATCTTTTGATGACATTCCCAATTGCAGAAGATGAACTACTTCTTTTTTGGGTTAATCATCATGATCATTCTTTTTCCTTCGAGTTTCGGCATTTGTTCAACAACACCGTGCTCTGCTAGCTCTTGCGCCAGACGCAACAATAGAATTTCTCCTCGGTCCTTAAAAACAATGGTTCGTCCTCTGAAGAAAACATATGCTTTTAATTTACTTCCATCCTCTAAGAACTTTTTGGCATGTGCTAATTTAAAATCAAAATCGTGATCATCGGTATTGGGTCCAAATCTGATTTCTTTTAAAACAACTTTGCTTTGTTTTGCTTTGAGTTCTTTTTGTTTTCTTTTTTGGTTATAAAGGAACTTTTTGTAATCCAGAATCTTACAAACTGGTGGATTTGCTTTCGGTGAAATCTCTACAAGATCTAATCCTTGCTCATCAGCCAATTTAATCGCATCGCTGGTCGACATTACCTGAGGTTCTTGTCCTTCTTGGACCAATCTGATCTCACGGACTAAAATCTTATCATTGATTTTATGCGGATCTTCCTCTTGTCTTTTTACAAATTTTCTTCTATTGTTTGGTCTTCTCATTAAGTTTTTAAACGTTTAAAGCTAATTCCTTTTCAATTGTATCATTTATCAAGGCAGTGAATGCATCGATATCCATTACCCCTAAATCTCCCATTCCTCGCTGTCTCACAGAGACCTGATTGTTCTCGGCTTCTTTTTCACCGATAATCAACATGAATGGAATTTTTCCAAGCTCGGACTCCCGAATTTTCTTACCTATCTTCTCGTTTCGCTCGTCAACGAATCCGCGAATATCGTAATTATTTAGCACTTTCAAAAGGTTTTGTGCGTAATCGTTGTATTTCTCGCTGATAGGTAAAATCGAAATTTGATCCGTTGTTAACCAAAGGGGAAAGTCTCCAGCGCAGTGTTCCAACAATACCGCTACAAATCGTTCCATCGAACCGAATGGTGCACGGTGAATCATGACGGGTCTGTGCTTTTGATTGTCAGCACCTGTATATTCTAACTCGAAACGCTCAGGCAGGTTGTAATCCACCTGGATTGTTCCTAATTGCCACTCTCTTCCAAGGGCGTCCTCTACCATGAAGTCCAATTTCGGACCATAGAAAGCCGCCTCTCCATATTCTACAACAGTATTCAGGTCCTTCTCGGCGGCAGCCTCAATAATTGCATTTTCCGCTTTGTCCCAATTGGAATCCTCACCAATGTATTTTTCTGGTGTTTCAGGATCTCTCAGTGAAATTTGTGCTTTAAAATTCTGAAAGTCAAGCGTTTTGAAGATGTATAAAACAAGATCGATAACTTTTTTGAATTCATCTTTCACTTGATCTTGAGTACAAAAAATGTGTGCATCGTCTTGTGTAAACCCTCGAACTCTTGTCAAGCCATGTAATTCTCCGCTTTGTTCATAACGGTATACTGTTCCAAATTCAGCGAACCGTGTAGGTAGGTCTCTGTAGGACCGTGGGCGTGATTTAAATATTTCACAATGGTGCGGGCAATTCATCGGCTTCAACAAAAATTCCTCATCTTCATCTGGTGTGTTGATTGGTTGAAATGAGTCTTTCCCGTATTTGGCATAATGTCCGGAACACACATACAATTCTTTTGATCCTATGTGAGGCGTTATGACTTGATCATATCCTCCATCTCGCTGTGCTTTTTTGAGAAAGTTTTCAAGACGTTCGCGCAATGCGGCCCCTTTAGGTAGCCATAGTGGAAGTCCCTGACCAACCCGCTGTGAGAATGTAAATAAATCCAATTCCTTCCCAAGTTTTCTGTGGTCTCGTGCTTTTGCCAATTCAACCTTCTCAAGGTGCTCAGTTAGCTCTTTGTTCTTAGGGAATGTGATTCCGTAAATTCGTGTTAGTTGTTTCCGTGTCTCGTCACCACGCCAATATGCTCCAGCAATGGAGGTCAGTTTTACAGCTTTAATATGTCCTGTATGTGGAATATGAGGACCACGACAAAGGTCTGTAAATTCACCTTGTGTATAGAATGTAATTGATCCATCATCGAGACCATCAATTAATTCTAGTTTGTACTCGTCATTTTTTTCTGTAAAATAGGAAATGGCGTCTGCCTTCGAAACTTCCTTCCGGACGTATTCGTTTTTTTGCTTTGCCAATTCTTTCATTTTCTGCTCTATCTTCTCTAGATCCGCTTCTGTAATTGTGTGATCCATGAAATCTATATCGTAATAGAACCCATTTTTGATGGGAGGCCCAATAGCGAGTTTGACTCCAGGATAGTAGAATTCAATTGCCTCAGCCATTAAGTGTGCAGAAGAATGCCACATGGTTGCTTTGCCATCGGTGTCATTCCAGGTTAGCAACTGTAAACTTGCATCAGTTTCGATTGAGCGATTGGCATCAATAACTTCATCGTTTACTTTGGCCGCAAGAACATTGCGAGCAAGCCCTTCGGAGATACTCATTGCGATATCCATTGCTGAAGTTCCCGCAGCTACTTGCTTTACTGTACCATCAGGAAGCGTAATATTAATCATTCTACTTTAAATAAATTAGAGGCCAAAGATAGTCAATTCGTTTAATTAAAGTACAGTGCACTCTTGGTAAAGCTTACTTCTTATTTTGTAAGCCCGTAAGAATTCAAATTGACTTTGAATTTCTTGTAGTTTTAATTCTAACTGGAGTAAAAACCCAAAAATTAAATTATACATTTGGATGAAGCGCAGGCATTCCAACACTACTATGGACACAATGTTTACCTTCAAAGTGGGAATTTGTGCTGCTCTTCATTGTTTTGGTGATAATGGAGACATCGGGATCAATCTTAAAAATAAAAAATATGCAATTCGATCACGTTACTTTTCAGAAATATCGGATTCAATAGAGACCATCGATTTACCATACTTGCCCCAAAATCGTGCAACTTATAATTTAGGCTCAGGAGCCTATTTGATTGATTTATAGCTGAAGTTGTTGTTCTATTTTTTGAGATTTCTATTTTTCGGCACATTCTTTGGTTTATTTATTATTAACCGTAATAAATTGAATTATGAAAAGAACAATTACACTAGTTACAATACTATCAGTAGTTCTTTTCTTTACGTCATGTAATAGAGAGGAATCTGTAAATATTGATCAAAACAGAATTTATTCAACTTATGAATTCATATATGATACAGAAACAAATGTTTCACATCTAAATGCAACATTTAGATTGGATAATAGTTCGGGGCAAAAACTCGAGTTATCTTACCCTTCTCGAGTCGATTTTAATGGTGAGCAGTTGGATTGGAGAAAAACTTCTGGATATTATCGACTGAATCGCACAGGAAATTTAAATGGAGGAACTTTTAATTTCTTTGATATAAATGGAGTCGTCTATTCAAATGCAAGTATTTCACTAAGTTCAATTGATATTCCATTCGGAATGAACAGTATTAGTAAAAGTGGAAACTTTTTTCTTCCATGGACTGGAAATCCATTACAGCAGGGAGAAACGATTCAGGTTCGTATTTCAGGGAGTGAAAATGGAGGTTCACAGGAGTTTATTTTAACGCAGCCAGGAGCTACTCACATACTACTTGATCAATACAAGTTGAATAATTTAACTTCAGGAACGGCCAGCATTCAAATTGAAAGATCAAAATCTTCATCTTTAACTCAATCAAACCTCTCTGGAGGTCGTGTAAATTCTACTTATAGAGGAAGGAAGGTATCGATTTTGATTGTTGATTAATGTCTTCTATCAACCGCAAGATGGCCTGTTTGATCTGTCATTCAGGCCATTGTAATTCTTCATATTTTAGAATTAATTCAATTCAAGGTTTTCTAATCCTTTTTTGAGTGCTTGAAGCTTTAGCTCAGACCAGTCGCGATTTTCAATTACTGGGTTATTTAAGAACTGTTGTACTTTTTTGTAAAGGGCATCTAAGACGAATTGGTCAGAAGGTGCTATTGTAGGGGGTTCAAATTTCACCCACTGTAATCGAATTCCGGCATAAATGCTAAATATTTCCTCCATATTCTGAATGTCTTTCTCGAATGCTTTGTTCAAAACACTCATTTCTTCGACACGGTCTAAGAGAATTGGACGTGCCTCATTTTTTAACTGCTCATTCTGCTTTGGCGCAACCTCTGAGCAAAATGCACTCATCGATTCCAACATTGAGAGATTGTTCATTTTTATGATCTGTGAAATTGGCAGTTGATTCATGAGTTCCTCAATTAAACGCATTTTATCCGTATTAAATAGTGGTGGGAGTTCCTGGATTCCGTAGCATACAAAGTTGAGTTCGTAGGCACCACTGTGTTTTAACGCATTCAGGTAACTTACTTCAGTGTAGAGCATTAAATTGTCCAGCTGGCGAATGGATTCCTTATCTGATTTGAATGGTTGTATTTTCGGAGTAAGGTGGAAGCTTTTTCCACGTTCTAAATAGTATTCAACAAGTCCAAGCAAATACATTTGAAAGGGACTGGTAAAATTAAAATCTCGCGCAGGGTTGCTGGAGATAATATCAAGAATGGCCAGGTCGTTATGTGCAAAGAAGTTTCCGTTCATTTTCACGTTTAAATTTGACCCTTTGAATGGGATAATGAAAGCTTTTGGAACCAAATCGTACAATAGAGTTGAGGTATCACTTGTTTGTACTTTTTGAGAAAGCCAGTTTTTGAAGGGAACCTTTTCTTGTTTGTTGTCCCAATACATACCTTTTTTGAGTAATGCAGCATAGCTGTTTTGGTCAAGGAGACTATTGTATTTGTATCGCTCTTTGTTCATTTGTAAGAACCATGGGGTGTAAAGCAGTGGAGCATTTATCACGACGACATCGTTCCGATAGTTTTGCTTTTTTTGAACGTACCAGAGCGGATATGTATCGGAGTCACCTTGCGTTATTAAGAATGCATCTATTGAGCAACTGAAGAGAAGATTTTTTGCACTTTGAATGTAACATTCAGGGTACCATGCTCTGGAGAGAAAATAGTTGGCTTTATTTTCCATTTTTACAGAGTTGAATAAATTGTAAAAATGCATATTTTCATTTCCTATTTTTAAATCTAAATCTTCGATGATCAGAGGAGTATACTTCGGATTTATTTTTTTGATCGCTGCCCAATATTCCATCGAGTTTTGTGCATATGCACTCGCTTTTTCCGCATCTTCAGTTCGTAGTGTTTTATATTTACGAAATTGATTGCCTTGATTGATGGCTTGTTTTGCAAGTTCATCATTAGCTCTGGCCATGTTTTCAAGGTCCTCAGCGGACAGTGAATCTTTCATTGGTTTTAAAAAATTGACAATGTCTTGGGCCCAATTGTTATAACCATAAAAAAACATGAAATCAAATTTCTCTCGCTGATTGTAAAGTTCTGAGAATTCATTGTTTGCCTGCGATCTTGGACGGTTCATATTGGCATAGTCGGAACGCACGGATTCGACGAATTTATTGTTTGCTGATGACCAAATTAACTGCTCGTCAGATTCTTTAGAGATGAAATTTCTGTAAGTTAAAAAGTATCCAGACTCTTTTTTAGCAATACCATATTGACAGCTTTGACATTCATAAAGCAGTGCATTGTTGAGAAAAGAGAGCACCTCCTCTAGAGAAGGGAAATTATTCCTTATACTTTCTCTAGGATCAATCGTCCTTGAATTAATTGATAGTGTTATTAAAATAAATCCAATGGCCGTAATAATTCGTGTGCTGTTCATCCGCTAAAAATAGGATGAATTTTTCAGAAGAGGTTGTGAACAATCGTTAAGACTTCAACTTGATTTCGTAAATTGCATTTGATGAGGTACGCTTTACAACGGCAATACGATGGCTATCAAAAAACAGAAGTGCTGTGGGTGCAGGAATTGGATGGAATCAACCAGTTTGGGCATGTAATTGGTCCGAATCCATTTGATATTGCAATAAATAAGAAATACCGTCTCGGTCACTTGGTTGAGTATTTTTATCGTTATGCGCTTGATATGGATGAATCGTTGCAATGTGTGGAACAAAATCTTCAGTTTTTCAACAAAAAACGTACGATTGGTGAGATTGATTTTCTAATTCGTTTAGGAACTGTGATACATCATGTTGAATTGGTTTATAAATTCTATCTTTTTGATTCAAACGCAGGGCATACAGCCCTTGAGCATTGGGTAGGACCCAATCGAAAAGATGCCCTGGTTAATAAATTAGATAAAATTAAATCAGTGCAATTCCCATTAATTAGAAACTCTCAGGTTTCTCAGTTACTCGAGTTAAAGGGCTACAATGTGGATCAGATCGAGCAATCAGTTTGTTTCAAAGGACAGTTGTTTGTTCCTTTTGGTGAATTTATTGATGCTGCACAATTGAATCAAGATTGTATTGTTGGGTGGTATTTGAATTTTGATTCAATTGATAAATTTAAGGATTGCATGTTTTACATCCCCTCAAAGCTGAATTGGCTCGTTGCTCCCTTTACTAGTGTTTTATGGGTTTCATATTCTAATGCGAAAAAAGAGATTGAGGAATTAATTAAAAATCAGCGATCACCAATGATTTGGGTCAAGCGCAATCATGTGATCCAAAAAGGCTTTATCGTATGGTGGTAATTTCAATTCCAAAAGAATTTTATCTTTGATGCAATAAGATTTGAATGAAATATTTGGTTTTTATAGGGCTTTTGGGCTTAATTTATTTTTCGAGCAGTTTCTCAAATATTATTTTGGTGCAGTCTAATTTCGATTCTGTGAAAAAGGGAGATGATACATTAAAATATATTTTCCTCGGGCACACTTATGATTATCAAAATCCCGGTCCATGGCATCGCTTAGATCCTCGAATTCAGGATTTGGATTTAACAAGATATCATCGGATTTGGCTCGGTGGTGATATTTCAAGTGAGGCTACACTTGATTTGGGGACGATGATTTATTTGGATAGTGTATTTGATTTAGGGTCACCTCGGGTTCAATATGCGCTTGGCAATCACGACATTAGAAATGGAAATATCCAGTATTACAGAACGATCACTAATAAGAAAAGCTACAATGTTTATTCTGAAAACGGCGTTGTTTCAATTTGTATGAATTCGCAGCTAAACCCCACTCAATGTGAGGATTTAAATTCACAATTTCAACTCATCAAAAACGTATGTGACACGATTCAGGAGTCATCTCATCTTTTACTAATGATGCACAATTGTTTGTTTTATGGAGTTCCCAATATACCGCATCCAAGCAATTTTGCACATTCGAACTACCAGTATTGGAATGCAAACTGCTCAAGTGCTACTCAGACCTTTTCAACGGCAATTTATCCAATGTTGGAGGCTGTGAAAAATCGCGGCATTGAAGTATATGTTATGATGGGAGATTCAGGAGTAAGCTCAAAGCAATTCCATCAAGAATCTACTGATTCGATTCATTTTTATGCCAGTGGAATTGCGAATTCAAAGTATACAGATTCTTCGGTTTTGGCACAGGAGCCACTCGATCGGGTTTTAATTTTCGAGCATGTTTTGACCACTCAAGAGATGACATGGAGTTTTCAGGACCTCGATTCCCTCTTTAATGCACAATAAAGGAACCTCGCAGCTCATTAAGACAGGGTGAAGACACTCTATAAATGTAACGGCCTTGTGCAAATTCAGTGACATCAAGAGTTACCAGTTTTGTCGCATTTGTTTTTGAATAAATGAGGTTTCCAACACCATCATAAATTTCGTAGAGGTAGTCGAGACAATCATTCCCCTCTTGCAGGTAAAAGTTCAATTGATCTACTGCGGGATTCGGATATACTAACATTGACGATTCATTAGAACCCAAAAGCGGCTCGATGAGTCCATTTGATGAAAGCTTTATAAAGAAAATATCATCTCCGCCCATTCCAAAAGATTTAGAATTTCCAATAATAGCGCATCCTCCATCGGGCGTAGAGCGGATAAAATTGCCATAATCAGATGCCGATCCACCAAGTGTAAGAGACCAAATTTCATTTCCTTGTAGATCGGTTTTAAGCACCGCTATATCGGTTTTAAACGTTAAGGTATCGGTGTTGGTTGTTCCAGCAATATAGATTGCACCGCTTGGATCAATGTCTAGTGAGCTACCGTAGTCAAACCCAATATTTCCGTAGTTTTTAGACCATAGTTCGTTTCCATTTGGATCAATTTTTAAAAGGTACATATCGAAACTCCCGAATCCCGCGCTTTGTGTTGATCCGATAACATAAAAATTGCCATTTGGACCTTGTTTTATTTGTCGACCTAGTTCATTTTCATTTCCACCGTACTGATTTTCCCATATTATTTCTCCGCTCGCACTGATCTTTGATATCAGAAGGTCAGAATGTGTATCTGTAAATTCGAAAGTTGAATATCGGTGAAATCCCGAATAGGTTCCTACTGCGAGAAATGATCCATCTGCAGTCTCGATAATATCGAAGGAATAATCTTTACCGGGTCCGCCAGCGTAGGCATGCCATTCTTCATTTCCAAGTGGGTCTGTCTTCACAATATACATTTGCCCGAAACTAAATATGGTATCTGAGGTTGTAAACCCACATGCAATATAACCTCCATCTGAAGTTTGCTTTACAGAAAATATTTCTTCTCTACCGCTCCCACCAATATACTTCAGCCACGTGATTTCTCCTTCTGAATTTATTTTAGAAATGAAGCCATCAAAGGACAAAAATCCACCGTCATATCTACTTCCTGCTATGATGTAGCCTCCATCCTTCGTTTGTTCGATGTGTTCGGGTATATCACTTCTCAGCGATCCCCAATTGCGTTTCCAAATTACATTTCCTTTTTCGTCGATATTGACCCAAGAAAAATCTTCAGAACTGTTTTCAGATGTACGCTCTGTGCCAAGCAAAACGTATCCTCCCAGTCCATTTGGAGCAAAGCAATAACCTATATCGTCATCAGTTCCTCCATGCGTGAAGGCTTCAACCTGTCCGCTGGCGCAAAAAGAAATCAATAGGTATAACAAGACGAGGTTACATTTCATGGTGTAAATATACAAAGAAGCATCTCAGAATGGAAATATAAAATCTTAGCTAAGTTTCTTTTGCATCCAAAGGTTACAGGCGAAATGACCTGAGTTTCCCATGGGGGTCTTGAGTGTTTCGTATCCCATTTTTCGATAGAGGTGAACAGCGCGATTTAGTTCTGGCATTGATTCGAGATAGATAGTTTCATATCCGAGAGTTTTGGCTTTCACATCGCATAACTTCATAAGTTGCCTTCCAATACCTTTCCCACGAAGTTCTTTTGATAGGTAGAGTTTAACCAATTCAACGCATCCATTTTTTAGACCAGTGGTAGGGTAGATACCACAGCCACCAAGAATGGTTTCATCGGATTCGACAACCCAATAAAATGAGCCTTTGGTTTGGAACAATTCAAATAGTGCATTTGTTGTTGGATCTGTATAAACAGTGCCCGGCTTGTTCATACCGTGTTCTGTTAAAATTGAACGAATCGTAGCTGCTATTTTGGGATTGTCTTTTTGCTCTATTTGACGAATTCTAATTGACATTGTTTTTTGCTTATTGTGCGTCACAAATACACGACCAAAGTTAGGATATTTACATCGATTGATTTTTAAATTTTAATTATCCATCAAGTCAATTTGCTTGAGGTTTTCAACACGATTCCGTGCCAAAAATTCATCAATCGTTTCAAAATGTTCAATGATCCGTTTGTTTTTGAATTCAAAAACTTTTTGTGAGAGTCCCTCGAGAAAATCCCGGTCGTGTGAAACTAAAATCAGCGTACCGTCAAATGATTTAAGTGCTTGCTTCAGTACATCTTTGGATTTTAGGTCCAGATGGTTGGTTGGCTCATCCAGAATTAGAACATTAACGGGCTCAAGTAATAATTTCACCATTGCGAGTCGTGTTTTTTCTCCTCCTGATAGGAAACTGACTTTTTTATCGATTGCATCTCCACCAAACATGAATCCACCGAGAATATTTTTCATTTCTTTCCGCACTTCTCCCTCAGCAATATTGTCTACAGTCTCAAATACGGTTATGTTTTCATCCAGCAATGAAGCTTGATTTTGTGCGAAATAACCGACCTTTGCATTGTGTCCTAATTCGCAAGTTCCTTTAAAATCAATCTGTCCCATAATGGCCTTAATCATGGTGGATTTTCCTTCACCATTTCGACCAACAAATGACACTTTCTCTCCTCTGGAAATGGACATGTTTGCATCTTTAAAGACGATATTTTCACCATATGATTTACTCATGTCTTTGACATGTATCGGTGTATCACCAGATCGTTCAGATGGAGGAAATCGAAGATTTAGTGATGAAGTATCAATTTCATCAATCTCCACCAGCTCAAGTTTATCAAGCATTCGTTTTCTTGAATTGACTTGATTGGTTTTTGAGAATGTTCCTTTGAACTTATCGATGAATAATTTTGTATCTACAATAAACGCCTGTTGCTCTTTGTATGCTTTGATTTGAGCTAATCTACGGTCTTCTCGCAATTGTAAGTAATGTGAATAATTTGCTTTGTAATCATAGATGCGTCCCATGGTGACTTCGATAGTTCTATTGGTAATTGTATCGATGAATGTTTTGTCGTGGGAGATCACGATTACGGCCTTGGCTTTGTTCATTAAAAAGTCTTCCAACCAAATGACAGATTCAATATCAATGTGGTTTGTAGGTTCGTCGAGCAGGACGAGGTCTGGTTTCTGAAGTAGAATTTTTGCTAATTCGATTCTCATTCGCCAACCTCCACTAAATTCATTCGTTTGACGTAAGAAGTCGCCTCGTTTAAACCCAAGTCCGAGAAGGGATTTCTCAACTTCAGCATCATAATTAATCTCCTCGATTGCGTAAAATTTTTCACCTAAATCACTCACTTTAGTAATGATGTCCATGTATTCTTGAGATTCATAATCCGTTCGGGTTTCCAATTCTGAATTCAATCGATCCATTTCTGTTTTCATTTCAAAAATGCCTCCGAATGCTTTTGAGGCCTCTTCAAAGACAGTGCAATTATCTTCCGTTAGTAAATGCTGCGGGAGATAGGCAATAACTGTGTCTTCAGGAGACTGTATCGTGCCGCGAGTTGGAGCATTTACACCAGCAATAATTTTCATCATTGTAGATTTTCCTGCACCATTTTTACCCATCAAAGCGATTTTGTCATTTTCATTAATGACAAAGTTTACATCGCTGAAGAGCGCTTCTCCGCCAAATTCAACTGCAATTCCGTTGACTGAGATCATACTATTAGTTTAAGCGGCAAAGGTATGAATACTTTCGTCCCTAAGAGTACTTGAGCCATTAGAATTGTCTTTCTGACTTGCATTGTTCTAGCGGTCTAAGAAGATTCTGTAGATTGGTATATCAGTATAAATAAATTTTTGAAAAATCTCCTGTCCTCGATACGGTCTATACTTTGAAATTCGTTGTTGTTCGGTAGTTTTCACCGCGATCATAAAACCCTCTTTCTCTCGCCAAATACACTCATCGTTACAAAGTACGTTGTTGAATGATTTGGAGTTCGGATAGTGCGCCAAGAAATCATTTAAGTTCATGCCGACATGGACTTTTTCATCAATGATATAATTGGAGTTTAGAATGAGGATTCCGCTGATTTCTTCATGTGCTCCATCCAACCAAATAAAGAACAGTGGCTCTCCATTTCGTATCACGTCATATCCATTTCCACCACCGTTAATGCCATACTTTATAGCCTCAACTTCTATAAACTCTGCAGTGGGATAAAGTTCGTTTATTTTTCCCCATTTCATGCCGAATTCTGGCATTGGAAATGTTTCAACAGATTCAATTGGTTCTATTTTCGACTCCGTATTTGTCGCCAATTCTGGATTGTTCACTTCATTAGAATCTGTATTTTCTTGAGTCGGTGATGTACAGGCATTTAACACACCAAAGAGAAACAATAGACAAAGATATTTTGATTTCATACGCCAATATTCGAGGTTAATCCAGTTAAAATCGAAACGAAGTTAGTGATAAAATCATCCAAAATCACTACCTTCGCATGCCTATAAAGGCAGCGTGAATTATTTTTTTTATGGAAAGAGTAAAGCCTTATATCCCTTCTAATAAAGTACGAATTGTGACTGCAGCATCCTTATTTGATGGTCACGATGCAGCGATCAATATTATGCGTCGAATCATTCAATCTACGGGTTGTGAAGTAATTCATCTTGGGCATGACCGCTCTGTAGAAGAGGTTGTTAATTGTGCGATTCAAGAGGACGCCCAGGCTATAGCAATGACTTCATATCAGGGTGGACACAATGAATACTTCAAGTACATGTATGATTTGCTGAAAGAGAAGGGAGCACCCCAAATAAAAATATTTGGGGGAGGAGGTGGAACCATTCTTCCATCAGAGATCGCGGAATTGGAAGCGCATGGAATTGAGCGCATTTATCATCCAGATGATGGAAGAGAGATGGGACTTCAAGGTATGATTAATGATCTTGTAAAGCGGTGTGATTTCCCTGTTGGAAATGACCTAAGTTCAGAATTGGATTACATCAAGGAAAAGAGTGCACCGAAGATTGCTCGCATCATCTCTGCGGCGGAAAATTTTGCAGTCGAATCAGAGGGTATTCTCTCCAAGATTTCTGATATGGCGAATGCTGTTGATGTTCCGGTTCTAGGAATCACTGGAACGGGGGGGGCTGGAAAGTCGTCATTGGTCGATGAGTTGGTACGTCGTTTCTTGGTCGATTTTAAAGATAAAACGATTGCTGTTGTCTCGGTGGATCCTTCAAAACGTAAAACTGGAGGAGCGCTTTTGGGAGATAGAATACGAATGAATTCGATAAAGAATGATCGTGTTTATATGCGTTCTTTGGCGACACGACAATCAAATCTTGCATTGTCCAAACACGTTGCCGAAGCAATTAACGTTTTAAAGGCTGCCGAATTTGATTTGGTGATCCTTGAAACTTCCGGAATTGGTCAATCAGACACTGAAATTTTGGACCACTCTGACACTTCATTGTACGTAATGACTCCAGAGTACGGAGCAGCAACGCAGCTGGAGAAAATAGATATGTTGGACTTTGCAGACGTTATTGCTTTAAATAAGTTTGATAAGCGTGGTGCATTGGATGCGCTCCGTGATGTCCGCAAACAATACCAAAGAAACCACAACAAGTGGGACGAAGATGTTGACTCAATGCCGGTATTTGGAACCATCGCCTCGCAGTTCAATGATCCAGGTATGAATACACTTTACAAAGTAATCATGGATACGCTCGTAGAAAAGGCAGGAGCAAATTTAAAATCCACGTTTGAGATTACTGAAGAAATGTCTGAGAAGATTTTTGTGATACCACCAGATCGTACAAGATATCTTTCAGAAATAACAGAGAACAATAGAGGATATGACAAATGGGTAAATGAACAAGTTGCTGTTGCCGATAAGCTCTGGGGATTGCAATCTTCCATGGAGGCAATCAAAGCATCTAAAGTAGATGACAAAGACCGCTTGGTAAAGGCATTACAGGAAACATTTGAGCAAGAGAAGTTGAACTTTGACCCGAGGAATTGGGCAACTTTGGAAGCTTGGGAGGACATACGTGCCACTTATAAGGAGCCAGTCTTTAAGTTCAAAGTTCGAGATAAAGAACTTTCCATTGAGACACACACTGAATCACTTTCACATTCAAAAATACCAAAGGTTGTTACACCGAAGTATACAGGTTGGGGTGATATTCTGAGATGGGTGCTTCAAGAAAATGTACCAGGAGCGTTTCCTTTTACGTCAGGTTTGTTCCCTTTTAAGCGAGAAGGAGAAGATCCTACCCGTATGTTTGCTGGGGAGGGCGGGCCTGAGAGAACAAATAAGAGGTTCCATTATGTGAGTTTGGGAATGCCAGCTAAGCGGCTCTCAACAGCATTCGATTCAGTGACATTATACGGTAATGATCCAGATACACGTCCTGACATCTACGGTAAAATTGGTAATAGTGGTGTTTCAATTTGTTGTTTGGATGATGCGAAAAAATTATATTCTGGATTTGACCTTTCAGATCCGAAAACTTCTGTTTCAATGACAATCAACGGTCCTGCTCCAATGTTGCTAGGATTTTTTATGAATGCTGCAATCGATCAAAATTGTGAGAAGTACATCAAAGAGAATGGTTTAGAAAAAGAAATTGAAGCCAAAATTCAGGCGATATATCAGCAAAAGGGAACGGAGCGTCCAAGGTATCAAGGAAACCTTCCGGAGGGGAACAATGGTTTGGGATTGATGCTCCTTGGGGTAACCGGCGATCAAGTACTTCCAGATAAAATTTATTCTGAGATCAAGAAGACGACACTCATGCAAGTTAGGGGTACCGTTCAAGCAGATATATTGAAAGAGGATCAGGCACAAAATACCTGCATCTTTTCAACGGAATTTGCGTTGCGTTTGATGGGTGATGTTCAAGAATATTTCATCAATAACGGTGTTCGGAACTTTTATTCTGTATCTATTTCTGGGTATCACATTGCCGAAGCTGGTGCCAATCCAATTACACAATTGGCATTCACTTTAGCGAATGGGTTTACTTATGTTGAATACTACCTGAGTCGAGGGATGGACATCAATGCATTTGGTCCAAATTTGTCCTTTTTCTTTTCAAATGGAATTGATCCGGAATATGCCGTAATTGGCCGCGTTGCAAGAAGAATATGGTCAAAAGCATTGTCCAAAAAATATGGTGCTAATTCAAGAGCTCAAATGTTAAAGTACCACATTCAAACATCTGGGCGATCACTTCATGCGCAAGAGATTGATTTCAATGACATTCGAACTACTCTTCAAGCGCTGTATGCTATTTATGACAATTGTAATTCTTTGCATACTAATGCTTATGATGAAGCGATTACTACGCCAACTGAGGAATCTGTGCGTAGAGCTATGGCAATTCAACTGATTATCAATCGAGAATTAGGTCTTGCAAAGAACGAAAATCCGCTACAAGGGTCATTTATAATTGAGGAAATGACTGATTTGGTTGAAGAAGCAGTGCTTACAGAGTTCGACAGAATCACAGAAAGAGGAGGAGTTCTTGGTGCAATGGAAACCATGTATCAAAGATCTAAAATCCAAGAGGAGTCGCTGTACTACGAGACCCTGAAACATACAGGTGAATTCCCAATTATTGGGGTGAATACATTTCTGAGTTCCAAAGGTTCTCCCACGATTTTGCCGAAAGAGGTTATTCGAGCAACAGAAGAAGAAAAAGAGTACCAAATTTCAATGTTGAAGGAATTGCATACGTCTTATTCGAAGGAGGCTGCTTTAGGAATTGATAACATCCAAAAGGCTGCGATTCAAAATGAAAATATGTTTGAGCAGCTCATGGAGGTTTGTAAGTATGCTTCATTAGGTGAGATTACAAATGCGTTGTTTGAGGTTGGTGGTCAGTATCGAAGAAACATGTAGTCGTAAAGTATTTGTTGGCCAATCTGTGTCGGGTTCGGTTTTCTAATTTGAGTAAAAAGAACCTGATTGACTTTCAAAATAATCGTATTTTGTATGCTCAATCAACAGAGATTCTTCAAAATGAGATACAAAACACTTATTCGATTGTTGTTTGAACTTAAATTAAATAAATGAAGTTTCTGTTCACATTTTTCGTACTGATTTCAGCCGCAACATCAAGTTCACAATGTCCGATTATACCAACACCAGATCATTTTTCGGAACATACAGGTTTTTTTACATTCTCTGATACACTTTCTGTAAAAGCTGATGGATTGCCTGCAGGAGCGAAGGACTACCTTTCTATGCATCTTTCAAAGCGTGCAATCACTCTTGTCGAGGTGGACGGTCGAGCAGATATTCAGTTTGAAGCGGTTGCCGGTAAACCAGATTTTTCATACAAAATCCATGTGGACAGCAATGCGGTCGTATCATTTTATACTCCAGAAGGCGCATTTTATGCAATGAATTCCTTTTTGCAGTTAATTCGTAATGAAAAGACGATTTACAAAATCCCAAAATGTAGTATTCGAGACCAACCAAAATTTGGATGGCGTGGGCTGCATCTTGACGTAAGTAGACACTTTTTTTCAGTAAAAGAAATCAAGAAATTTATTGATGCCATGGCGCTTTATAAATTCAATAAGTTCCATTGGCACTTAACAGATGATCAGGGATGGAGAATCGAAATAAAGAAATTCCCCAAATTGACTCAAATTGGAGCGTATCGCGACAGTACTGTAATCGGTCATTACTCCGATGAACCAAGAAAATATAAAGCACAACGCTATGGTGGATATTATACGCAAGAGGAGGTACGAGATCTAGTTGCCTACGCCAAGCAGCGTTTCATTGAAGTAATACCTGAAATTGAAATGCCAGGACACAGTCGAGCCGCATTGGCAGCTTATCCCGAGTTTTCTTGTACAGGAAAAAAACAAGAGGTTCCAGGACTGTGGGGGGTATTCAATGATATCTATTGCTCAAAAGAGGAAACGCTTCGCTTCATGAAAGATGTACTCACCGAAGTGTTGGAATTATTTCCTGCTGACTACATTCATATTGGGGGAGATGAAGCACCAAAATTTCAATGGGAACATTGTTCGGCCTGTCAGAATGTAATGAAAATAAATGGTCTGGCTGACGAGCATGAGTTGCAGAGCTATTTTATTGGTGAAATAGATGCATTTTTAACGCAAAGAGGTCGGAAAATCATAGGATGGGACGAAATATTAGAAGGAGGACTTTCACCAAATGCTGCTGTAATGTCCTGGCGGGGAGAAAAAGGAGGTATTGAAGCTGCAAAGCAAAGCCATTACGTTGTCATGTCGCCAACGACTTATTGTTATTTCGATTACTATCAAAGTTCATACGATAGTGAGCCACTGGCCATCGGCGGATATCTCCCACTTGAGAAGGTGTATGACTACGATCCAATTCCTGATGAAATTCCAGAAGAATACAAGAAGTTCGTTCTTGGAGGTCAAGCAAACTTATGGACCGAGTATATGTCAAGTATGGATCATGTGGAATACATGGCTTATCCAAGAGCGCTCGCATTAATTCAATCACTTTGGTGTTTTAATAAACCAGATTACCGCTCTTTTTTAAAGGTTTATCTGCGTTTTCATGAGTCATATTTGAAATTAAATGACATTAATTTTGCTCGTTCCGTGCATTACCCAGATTTAAAAATTGCTCGTGTAGAGGGAGGTATTGAACTTCAATTTTTGGGATCAAACGCGAATGAAATATTTACCGTTAAAAGAACTTCCATGGTTCAAGGAATACCGGAAAAAGTCACTAATTCAAATAGCGATAAACACATGTTGTTCTCGAAGAAGGCCCACGATCGCTTCGAACTGCTTTCCGATCAATTTGATGATACTTTAGTTTATGATTTTTATACGACTAAAGATTTGGGTCGTGAGATTGAATTCATTACACCGCCGCATCCAAAATACGATCACAACGGTAGCTTGAACCTTGTAGATGGTGTCTGGAGTGGCGAGAAGTTCAAAGGAAGTGAATGGCTCGGTTTCAGAGACACAATTATTGAAATGATTGTTGAAATGAACGATTCAGATTTCGTTGAGGGACTTGAAATTGGATTTAAGGAAGACAATGGATCATGGATTTACTTGCCACATATTGTGCGTGTTTATGTTTCTGATGATAAAATTCAATGGAAGGAAATTCTTCGAGGATTTGATATTCAATCGGGAATAAATAAGCTAAATTTCAAAAGAAGTGCAGCGAATTATTTTAAAGTGGAAATTAAACCATTAGATGCTATCCCTTTTGGGAATGGTGGAGCAGGAACTCTTCCTTGGACATTTATTGATGAGATTCAATTTATTAGAAATTAGTTAAATGAAAGTAGAACTTTGTGCAGCCTCAATTGAAGCGATTCAATTGGCAAAGAAAACAGGAATTGATAGAATTGAACTGTGTCAAAATCTTGAACAAGGAGGGACTACGCCTTCTAAAGGGCTTATCGAATATGCATTGGAATCAGGTGTTGAAACCCACGTTTTAATTCGCCCAAGACCCGGAGGATTTCAATATACAAGTGATGAGGTTGGAATTATGCTTCGCAATATTAACGGATGTAAGTCTATCGGCGTAGAAGGTGTAGTCGTTGGTGCGCTCAGCAAAGATGGATTGATCTGCGAGGATACCATTGGTTTAATGCGTGATGAAGCGAAGGATCTTGAGTTGACCTTTCACCGTGCTTTTGATGATACTATTGAATTCGAAAAATCGCTAGATTGCTTGATTCGCTTGGGAGTTGACCGTGTTTTATCATCTGGATTGGCAGATAATGTTGAGTCAGGGATGCAGGTACTATCCCAAATGAAAACGTATGCGAAAGGACGCATTCAAATTATGCCCGGAGGTGGAGTAAATCCATCCAATATAAATACGATTCAAAAGCAAGTTACTCCGGATGCGATTCATTTTTCAGGAACGAAAATGGAACTACTAGATCCCACTTCAATGTTTTCGCAGAATACACTGAAAGTGGATGAAAACCTCGTTTTAAGCCTGTTAAATGAGCTACTTTAGTATATCAGCCGTTGCGCTTTCTGATTGAAATTTAGAGTCGATCAAGGACATATTTTATTAGACCGACCATGTCTTTATCGAATCCGGAGGCAAATTCCTTGTTGGGGCGATTGGCTATTCCGAGACATATTGTTGCACAGCGATGGCCAAGGGCTTTTCCCAAGCTAAAAAGGGCGGAGCTCTCCATTTCGAAATTTGTTATTCGATGCGACTCATGTTGGAAAGATGAGAGGTTGTTGTTTAATTTTTGGGTTCTATTTTTCAAGCGCAATTGACGTCCTTGCGGTCCATAAAATCCACTTGAAGTGATTGTTATTCCAGATTCGGTTCTTTCAGAACTCAACTTTTTGAACAATTCACTATCTCCTTCAGATACATATGTATTTATTTCATTTGGCAGTCCAATATGGTTACTAATGATTGTGTTTAACTCAATTTCTTCTGATGAAAAATCAATGTTGTAGAAATGAGCAACATTATCTAAGCCATAGGCGTGTGATGATAAAATATAAGACAGTAGAGGTATTTGGGGATGTAAAATTCCACACGTACCAATACGAATGAGATTCAATGATTTGAATTTCGCATTGTCTTTTCTCTCCTTTGAATTTATGTTATGGATGGCGTCCAATTCATTGATGGTGATATCAATATTGTCTGTACCTATCCCGGTCGAAAGTGCTGTGATGCGCTTACCATTGTAGGTTCCTGTTTTGCAGACAAATTCACGGTGTTGAGATGCATGCTCTAGTGTATCAAAAAGTGAAGCAATCAAATCAACACGATCTTGATCTCCAACGAGTAGAATCGTATCGGCAACATTTTCCTTTGAAAGACCGAGATGATATACATTCCCGTTGGCATCTAAAACAAGTTCAGTCGGTGGATACTGCATAGTTTAAGTTTATTGATAAGACATACAGAGAACTTTTACTGCTTTTCCCTTTTTGCATTCAAATTCGAATCAATTGTTATCGAGGCTACCGAATACTTTCTGGAGGATGTCTGTCACGCGTGCTAAAGGGTCTTTTCTTATTTTGTTTTCCTCTTTTTCAACCATAAAAAATAGTCCATCAATGGCCTTGCCTGTAACATAGGCATTCAAGTCGGCATTGATTTGTGTCCCTCCATTGAACTTTTGAAATGTATTGTATTTTGAGATTATTGGTTCCCAGTACCTCGTTAGCTGGACTTTTTCAATTGCGGCCTCTACTTTTGGAAGAAATGCACTGCTTAATTGAGCTGTTGTATTTGCTTTTAGATATTTTGTAGCTGCACCATCGCCACCATTTAAAATTCCAAATGCATCTTGAATACTCATACTCACGATGGCATTTTTAAAAATTGGAAGTGCCTCTTTGCACGCTTCCTCTGCTGCATGATTAAGCGTTTCTTCGAATTGATTGATTTTATTTTCCATCCCCCAAGAAATTGCCTTTTCACGAACCTTTATGGCATCCTCTGGAAAAGGCAATCGAATGTTCACATTGTTTAGAAATCCGTCTGTAATGGAGGTTGTATTTACGGCATTCGTAATTCCTAATGTCAATGCTTCTTTTAGCCCTGAGGCAACCTCTCCTTCAGTTAAACTTGGGGTTGTTGTTTGTGCTGTGTCACTCAAAGCAATATCTGCGACATCTTGAAGTACATCACAAGATGAGAATACAACCGATGTCAAAGTAAATAGTAGAACGAATTTCTTTTTCATTTTTCTTTTTTCCAAACTTAATAACTTAATGTACAATACAAAAGCAATGCCATATATAAAAAAAGTCCTAATCGTAAATCAGGACTTTGAAGTTGTTTGGTTGATGGAATTATCGAATTATATTGATTGTTCCGTTAAATTCGATTTTCTCGTCATCATAATTCGTTGAGGCTCTTGCCCACCATGCGTATGCTCCATCGGGAACTTTCTCGTTGTTGTAAGTACCATCCCACGCGGCACTTGGATCATGTGATTCCCATATGAGTTCCCCCCACCTATTGTAAATATACAAATCAAAGTCAAAGATATTGATTCCAGTTATTTGTGGTTGCCAAGTTTCATTGAATTCGTCTCCATCAGGAGTGAACGTGTTAGGCGCAAAACATAGGACATCATAGATAACATTGAACAGATATTCAATGGTATCAACACAACCTCTTTCTGTCACGACTGAAAGCTGAACTGGGTATTGCCCCACTATTCCTTCAGGAAATACAAATTCTGGGTTTGTTAGTGTACTGGAAACTGGAATTGAGTTCGGACTGTACCATTCCCAGCTGACAACATCAGTTGACGATTTATCCTGCATTTTTACAGTTGTCTCAAAAATCGTTACTGGGTTTGATGTAAATAAGAAATCGGCCGTCGGGTTTTTTTTGACTTCTACAATATTCGAAATAGAATCGACGTAGACGCATCCAAAAACTGAGGTAACGGTCATGGTTAGATCAAAAAATCCAATTTGTCCAAATTCAACGGAGGTAGAGTCATTACCTACTTCTAATTGATCCCAGTAGACATTACCAAATTCCCAGTATGTTGATGCAATTTCTCCTTGATTCGATGACGTATTGGTGAATTCGAAAGCACCAGGAAGACATTTTTCTACTTCGTCTGGACTTGCATTTGGTGCAATTGGGGTAGGGAAATAAATCAGCACACACTCATTATCTACGGGTGAACCGCAAACCTCTGAAAGTTCAACACAGTAGGTTGTATTTGTTACCGTTGGATCAACTAAAATCTGATCTCCCGTACCTATGATTGCACCTCCTTGACTCCAAGTAAATATATATTGAGAGGAACCGCCTGAACCAATTGCCGAAAGAAGAATGTCATCTTCAGAACAAATTTGTGTATCTGGTGTGATAAATGTTATGTCCAGTGGATCCGGTTCTCCAAGTGTTCCTGTGATTGCTATTACGCAACCATTGTCGTCAGTAATTGTTAATGTATGCTGACCAACTACAAGATCGTTTGCAATGTTTGTTGTCGAGGCTGAGTTATCCCAAACATAGGTGTATGGAGGTGATCCTTGAATTATATCGACATCAATAATACCATCATTTCCTGTATAACATGAAACATCGGTTTGGCTGACAATGGTAGCGATCATACCTGGTATTTCTGTTACAACTAACTCGACTGTATCGAGACAACCAATATCTGAGCTAATGATGCAGCTGTAGTTTCCAGCGGAAAGACCAGTTGCAGTTTGCGTTGTTTGCGCTAATGGATCATCCCATTGATAAGTAATGGTTCCATTCGCTGGAATTATTTCAGCGAAGGCAGTTCCGTCGCTACCACCCGGACAAGTTACATTCGTTGTTGTTCCTTGGAAAATTGCTGGGGTATCACCAACCAAGACATTCGTCGTTGAAACGCAACCCAATGAGTCAGTCATTTCTACGGTATACGTTCCGCCAAAAATATTGTTAACGGTTGCTGTTGTGGCATTTCCCAATCCTGGCCAATTGAATGTGAAGGGGGGCTGACCATTTTGTGGTATAGCAGTAACCGATCCCTGTCCCGAGGAACAAATATCATCTGTAGCTGTTGCAGTTACACTGGAAGATACACCTGTGATAAATGTTGTGTCTGAAAATGAAGTTACTGGATTGTTCGAGCACGCTGCTGGAGTTACACTACTCAGGAAATAGCCAGTAACACCGGGCATCGCTTGTGGTACGTTTAAGATACCCCCATTGTATGGCCATGTAGTGGTGTTCACGGTGTTTGCCCAAGCCAAAGTATTGTTGACATTTCCATTAACAAATACTTCATACGGGATATTACTGATGGTGTAATTTGCGGTGTTATTTGGAGCTGTGGGTGTCCAAATTTTTGAGTCTTGAATAGCTACCCATTGTGTATTATTTCTTCCGGGTGTTATGTGAGCTATGGTACCCGTACTATTTTGAGAGCCTTGAATGGCTAACCCACCATTCCAAGTTGGTGACATTGATTTAAAGCCCAAATGGAACTCGAAGGTATTTGCAGTTTCATTCATTACTACGGCCATATCTGCACAAAACCCCACGGGTCCGAAGTTTGCGAGGTTACTGTACACTATGACAAACCGCCTGTTTGGAGCAGTTCCAATGGTTTTGTAGTATATGGAACCCCCAGGTGAAGCCCCAGGATTAATATCGTGATACGCAGGCATTATACTATTCAATGCAGCTGCGAAAGCTGGAGAAGGCAGAGCACCAACTCCTCCTAGGGCCCAAGGGCAGTATCCATTTGCGTTAGCTGTATTGAAGGAAACAACACCGTTTGAACCAATTACACACTGATTGTAGGTGTTTCCATAGAAGTTGAAATTGAACCCAATAGGCACAGCTGCGCTCCATGAATCATCCGTCAGCGTAACAGTTGTTGGATTTGTAATGGTTGTGCCTGAAATTACACCAGGGTTGCAGTCTTGTATGAGCACAGAGTTCCCAACGCAAACGGTTGCATCGGTGCCAAGACAAACAGGGTTTTGCGCTCTGACGTTCACTGAGATACACAGAAGTGCTATAAAAAAGGTGAGTAATTTTTTTAACGTCATTCTAATGTGTTTAATTTTAGTAGCATGTAAAGTTATAATTTCAAGACGTAGGTGGAAAAAAATCGTTGCTTTGGGCTCAATAATTCTGTTCTACTTTGATTCCGTTCAATCAAAGCTAATACTTGTGTTTTAAAGAGTTTCTTTAAATGAATATTTGAGCGCATCCAATTATCAATTTGGAATTTTAAACATACTTTGTGTTTTTGATTTTTAGATTCAAAAAATAGTTACATTTGGTGCCATAATAAACCACAAAATAAATGTCAGATAAATATCAATCACAAATTGATGCTTTCATGGACAAAATGAAAGCTTTACATGGTCATGAATTAGAGTTCCTTCAGGCAGTGCATGAAGTCGCTGAAGCGGTAATTCCAGTGATCGAAGAAACACCAAAGTATAAGGCTGCGAAAATTCTTGATCGTATGGTTGAACCTGAGCGGACGATCATTTTTAGGGTTCCTTGGATAGATGATAATGGAGATGTTCAGATCAACAGAGGATATCGTGTTGAATTCAATTCTGCAATTGGACCTTACAAGGGTGGTTTACGATTTCATCCATCGGTTAACCTTTCGATACTCAAATTTTTGGGTTTTGAGCAAATATTCAAAAATTCGCTGACGACACTTCCGATGGGAGGAGGTAAGGGAGGTTCTGATTTTAATCCGAAAGGAAAATCAGACAATGAAGTAATGAAGTTCTGTCAGTCATTCATGACTGAGTTGTCACGACACATTGGTCCAAATACAGATGTTCCAGCGGGAGATATTGGCGTAGGAGGAAGAGAGATTGGTTACATGTTTGGACAATACAAGCGTATTCGTAATGAATTTACAGGAGTGTTAACGGGGAAAGGACTGAATTGGGGAGGTTCCTTAATTCGACCAGAGGCAACAGGATATGGAACTGTCTACTTTGCGAAAGAAATGCTTGCTACTAAAAATGACAGCTTTAAGGGAAAAACAGTGGCAATTTCTGGTTCAGGAAATGTTGCTCAATATGCACTTGAAAAAGTGATTCATTTGGGAGGTAAAGTGTTAACGGTCTCTGATTCATCAGGATACATACATGCCCCAAATGGCTTTCACTCAGAACATTTGGAATTTCTGAAGGAGTTGAAAAATGTAAGAAGAGGAAGAGTAAAAGAGATTGCAGATAAATTTGAAGGTTTTGAGTTTATTGCAGATGGACGTCCATGGGGAGTTCAATGTGATGTTGCTCTGCCGTGTGCAACGCAAAATGAGTTGAACGGCGAGGAGGCTGCTCAATTGGTCGCGAACGGCGTAATTGCTGTTGCAGAAGGAGCGAACATGCCATGTACGCCTGAAGCAATTGAAGCGTTTCAGTCGGCGAGTGTGCTATTTTCTCCTGGAAAGTCATCAAATGCTGGAGGTGTCGCAACATCTGGACTAGAAATGTCTCAAAACTCGCTTCGTTTTAATTGGACGAGTGAAGAGGTAGATGAGAAATTACACAGTATTATGGTTTCTATACATAGTGCCTGCGTGAAGTATGGAAAAGACGATAACGGCTATGTTGACTATGTAAAAGGAGCAAATATTGCTGGATTTGTCAAAGTCGCCGACGCTATGATTGACCAAGGAATCGTATAGCTAGAAGAAATTAAATGATTAAAAGTCGCTCGAATATCGAGCGACTTTTTTTTGGGGCAACTCTTCGTCAAAATAGGATGAGAAAATACATGAATTCTCATTTGAAAATTAAGAATCAATCTAATCTATTTGTTAGATTTGTTTCAAACAATAAATAACTATGGCAGTCCTTGAAAAAAGAACCATTGACTTCAATCGAACAGGATTTGATGATGCTGAACTTTTGGGCATTTACAGGAAACTCCTGAAGCCAAGACTTATAGAAGAGAAAATGTTAATTCTTCTTCGTCAAGGTAAGATTTCGAAGTGGTTTTCTGGATGGGGTCAAGAGGCGATATCTGTAGGTTCGACTTACGCGTTAAAAGATGAGGAGTATATCTTTCCCATGCATCGTAATCTTGGAGTGTTTACCACTAGAGAAATTCCTTTGAATCGTTTGTTTGCTCAATTTCAAGGTAAAATGTCTGGTTTTACGAAGGGGAGAGATCGTTCGTTTCACTTCGGTACACAAGAATATAATATTGTTGGCATGATTTCCCATCTTGGTCCGCAAATGGCTCTGGCAGGTGGGGTCGGTTTGGCTTCTAAAATAAGAGATGAAAAGAAAGCAACACTCGTATTTACAGGCGATGGAGGCGCAAGTGAGGGAGATTTTCACGAGGCATTAAATGTTGCATCTGTTTGGGATTTACCTGTCATATTTGCTGTTGAAAACAATTGTTGGGGATTGTCCACTCCATCATCTGAGCAGTTCCGTTGCAAACAATTTATTGATAAGGGTATTGGATACGGGATGGAGGCCATTCAGGTAAATGGAAATAATATTCTAGAGGTAATTGCTACGGTAAGAAAGCTTGCTGAAGATATACGTAAAAATCCAAAGCCTGTTTTATTGGAATTAATGACATTCCGAATGCGTGGTCATGAAGAAGCTTCCGGAACAAAATATTATCCTGAGGGACTTCAAGACGATTGGGCACCATACGATCCGCTGGATGCGTTTAACCGCTTCTTAAAAGAGGAAAAGATTCTAACAGATTCTATTGAGGAATCGTATCAAAATGAAATTAAAAAAGAAATTCAAGAAGGTTTGGATTTGGCTTATGCTGAGGATGCTATTGTTCCAGAACTTACTGCTGAGTTAAGAGATGTTTATGCTCCCCATCAACAAGTGCTTCAGATTACCTCTGGAGCCAAATCAGAGAAGCGATTTGTTGATGCGATTCAGGACGGTTTGCGACAGTCCATGGAGAAGTATGATAATCTCGTTATTATGGGGCAGGACGTTGCTGAGTATGGTGGTGTTTTTAAAGTGACAGAAGGTTTTGTTGATCAATTTGGAAAAGAACGTGTTAGAAATACTCCGATTTGTGAATCTGCAATTGTTGGAGCAGGACTAGGCTTGTCTATTGCGGGGATGAAAGCTGTTGTTGAAATGCAATTTGCTGATTTCGTAACATGCGGATTTAATCAGATCGTAAACAATTTAGCCAAAATGCACTGGCGTTGGGGGCAAAATGCAGATGTTGTTGTTCGAATGCCAACTGGTGCAGGTGCGGCAGCAGGACCATTCCACTCTCAAAGCAATGAGGCGTGGTTTTTTCATACACCAGGATTGAAAATTGTTTTTCCGTCAACTCCATACGAAGCAAAAGGATTGCTTGCAGCAGCTATTGAAGATCCAAATCCGGTTTTGGTGTTCGAGCACAAGTTCCTATACAGGAGTATTAGAGAGGATATTCCGGATGATTATTACACGGTTGAAATCGGAAGAGCAAACATTGTTCAACAAGGAGAGGATCTTACGATTGTGACTTATGGAACGGGAGTGCACTGGGCGAAGAATTATTCCGAAAACCATGCAAATCATAGTATTGAAATTGTCGATTTGAGAACACTTTTGCCATTGGATACGGAGATGATTTATGCGTCCGTTAGAAAAACGGGTAAAGTGGTTGTATTGCATGAGGATTGCATGACTGGTGGAATAGGTGGCGAGATCGTTGCATTGATTTCTGAGCATTGCTTTCAAGATTTAGATGCTCCCGTCAAAAGAGTTGCCTCATTGGACACACCAGTGCCCTTTGCTGCGGATCTTGAAAAACAATTCTTACCTGTTGACCGCCTCAGTGAGGCTATCGGTTCCTTGATGGAATACTAGAAGGTTAAACTTTAGTCTTTAACGACGGGGTAACCCGGATACTTTTGTCTGTTGAATACAAATTTTGAATCGTTAACAGTTGGATTTTCTTTGTAAGCTAATAGTTTAAATGTCATAATTGTACCGTCTTTGTATCGCAATACAACTCGACTCAATTCATTATTTTTCTTTGAAATATACAACACGACTGTGTGGTAATCTTGCTCACTCGGATTTTTTGGATATAAATAAATAACATCCACAGTTTTGCCGTTCAATGTGGTCTCTTTGCCGTATTTGCTTTTGAAGCCATTTTCCCATATCGTCATTAGTCTTTTAGGGTTGATAGATTCATCATCATCTTCGTCAGCATCTGATTCATAAACCGCTTTTTCTTCCTTCACAATTGTCCAGGTCTTTTTCCCGTTTGAAATAATCGTATTGTCACCGAAAGAGGCATGGTATTTATCGCCCTTCACCCATCCTTTGCCAGAATTGTTTTCATCTGTTCCGGTTGCCTCATTTTTTATGTTGACCGTATATTCGATGTAAAAAGATGAATGTGAATTCAGTTTAGTAGATAGCTTGCTTAAAATAGCATCAGCTTTTGTGTCTTGTCCAAACGCTGAAAATATTACGAAAGCAAAGAAAGTAAGCGCAAATTTCATTTTTTATAATTTTGAAATACAAATATCTAAAATTGTGCCAAAACTTCAGGGGTTGAGTTAAATTAATTTGGTTTTACTTAGAATTTGAGTGAGTGTATCCATATTAATATCGTGTTTCCCATTGTATCGTTTGATTTCAAAACCAATGCTTGTATAATGCGTTATGAGTTCTTCTTGAGTTTTGTCATCGAAATACTCATCATTTGATCCAATTACAAAATAGGAATGCTTCACATTTGATGCGCTCATTATTTGTTCAAGATCTGGCGGGAAAACACATGCCCAAAGCACCATTAAGTCAAAGGCTACAATTCCCTCTTTTCCCCATCGCGCAGCTGTTGCGCCTCCTTGAGAAAAACCGAGGAGAATTCGTCGGGTGATCGTATGCTTCTTCGCGATTTGTCGGTCCATCTCATTCAACCATGCCGTTGTATCGGTAATATCTGATTCGCGCGCCTCCTTTGTCATCCAAGAGGCTCCTACGCGTCCACTTGATCCTTTCAGATAAAACCGATGCATTCCCTCAGGTGCAACGATCATTACGTTTGATGGGAGATTGTGAAATTTATGGATAAAAAACTTTGCGAGTTGACCGTAACCATGCAAGACATAAAGCACAATTTGTGGTTCAGGCTGTGCATTGATCAGCTCGTAGCGGAAGCTTTTTGTGTGCTTGAATTCATACTCCATAGAAGACACAAATATAATTGAATTAAACTTGGCACATTGATTGCTAGATTCAGGAATATTGTATTTTAGCATAGTGGATAATTTAATCAAACACATACTTTTAAGTGGTCTCCTTTTTTTGGCTCCAAAACTTTTTGGACAAGAAATTACAATTGTCGATAAATTGACCAGAAAGCATGTCCCAGGTGCAAAAATTGTATCGCTAAATGGAAAAGTAAAGCGCCTAGCAAATATTGATGGAAGATTTCAATTGAAGCATTTTTATGATAATGATTCCGTTTCTGTTACGTATCCTAGTTATGAACCAGTTTTTTATTCTGTTGAAGACTTAAAGCAGACGGTTTGGATTGAATTGTCTGAAATGAAATTGGAATTTTCTGGAATTAAAGTTTCTGCAAACAGATGGAAACAAGACAAATCGGAAGTTCCCGGACGTATTTCAAATATACGAATGAGGGATTTAGACATGCAGAGTCCTCAGACAGCAGCAGATTTATTAGAGTCGAGTGGTTATGTTTTTGTTCAAAAAAGTCAATTGGCTGGTGGTTCACCTCAATTACGTGGTTTTGGAACCAATCGAGTTATGATTGTGGTGGATGGTGTTCGCATGAACAATGCTATTTTTCGTTCTGGAAATCTTCAAAATGTAATTTCAATTGATGCCAATGCTTTGGATGAGGTTGAAGTTCTTTTTGGTCCCGGAGCTGTAACTTATGGCAGTGACGCAATCGGTGGTGTAATGGATTTTACTACAAAGAAGGCAAGGTTCTCTCCCGATTCTGTTCGACGCTTTACACAAACGAATGTTTTTTCCAGATACTCGAGTGCAAGTAATGAAATGACTGGACATGCCGATTTTAATTTTGGAACAAAGAAGTTTGCATCATATACGGCCATTTCTTTTTCACAGTTTGATGATTTAAAGTCTGGAAAATTTGGAGATGACGACCTGCTTCGACCGACCTATCAAGACAATGGATTAACTCGTATTAATCCGAATCCAAGGGATCAAATTCATACGGGTTACAATCAATTGAATCTCCTACAAAAACTATCATTTCAAGCAAGTGACAATTTAAAGTTGGATTATGGGTTGACATATGCAACAAACTTGAGTGATGCGCCTCGATACGATCGATTGACTTTAGATAACGATAGCGATGGCAATTTGGATTATGGAGAGTGGTACTATGGGCCGCAAAAATGGATGATGCAGCGACTTGGTCTTAATGTCTCGAAGAAGACCTGGTTTTTTGACGAATTCAAGGCAATTGCAGCATATCAAAACTTTCAAGAGAGCAGAAATGATAGAAAATATAAAAGTGACAATATTCGCCGTCAATTTGAGCAAGTTGATGCCTTTTCCGTAAATATTGATTTCGACAAGGCGATTAGACCAAGATCTGAATTGTTTTATGGTTTGGAAGGGGTTTTTAATTTGGTAAAGTCAGCGGCTTTTCGAGATTATGATTCAGATTCAACAGTGACAATCAATTCACGGTATCCGAATGGGGCTGTATGGCAGTCTTACGGAGCATATATAAGCTTGAAACAATTTCTCTCAGATGATTGGATTTTAAATGTAGGTGCGCGTTATAGTCATTATTCCATTCAAGCTGATTTCGATACAGCTTTATTTCACTATCCGATCGCTTCAACAACGAACAGTAACGGTGCCATGAATGGAAGTTTGGGGTTAGTTTATCGACACACGAAAAATGCACATTATTATCTGAATGGATCGAGCGGGTTTCGAGCACCAAACATCGATGACATTGGCAAAGTTTTCGAATCAGCACCGGGGAGTGTTGTTGTTCCGAATACGAATTTGAAACCGGAGCATGCATACAATGTTGAGTTAGGTTTTGTGCACGCATTAAAAGGAAAAGTTAAACTCGATGGAGCTGTTTATTACACTTATCTCAAAAATGCCTTAGCCCGCGCCAACACTTCCTTCCAAGGAAGTGATAGTATTTTGTATGACGGTCTAATGAGTCAAGTTCAAGCAATCCAAAATATGAGTAGTGCGCATGTTTATGGAGTTCAAGCTGGGCTTGAAGTGTCTCTTGCTAAAGGTATCTCAGTTTTCAGCTCCTTTAGTTATCAAAAAGGGTATGAATGGAACATTGATAGTTCAATGTTTTTTCCCAAATCACATGTTGCTCCAATTTTTGGGCGCACGGCCTTACGCTATTATCGTCCTCAATTGAAAATGGAGTTTTATGCAGTTTATCATTCAAAAGTAGCAAACAACGAGCTTCCACTCAATGAACGAAACGATGCTTCTTATGCTCGAGATGAGAATGGTCTTTCATATGCACCAGCTTGGTATACGCTCAATTTTAAGGCTTCTTATTTTTTCAATAAGCATTTGGCGCTGAATGTCGGAGTTGAGAATATTACCAACGTACTATACAGGTCACTTGGGTCAGGCGTTTCGGCACCTGGATTTAATCTCATTTTTTCATTAAAGGCGACGTTTTAGAATTCACCTTTCTTCATATAATACTTCTTGGAACGTGGATCAAAATACCACCTTCGAATCATTTTCCCCGTGGATGAAATCTTTGGATCCGATAAATAGATGTCGTTTATACTATCAAATACTTTTTGTTTTAAATCTCCATTGTAAACAGCAATGTCTTTAAATGGAGAATCATTTGAATCTTCGAAACGGATTACACTTGATCTCAATTCTGCCCCCTCTTTGCCATAATTGTAGTAGATTACTTCTTCACAAATCTGCAGAGGTATGTTATTTTGTATTGTATAGAAACGTCGGCGTCTTGAATTTTTAATTTTTAAATCGACTGTAAAGTCTTTGTTCGTTGTTGATGTTATGTAATCAAACTCCACTATTAATTTAGCATAGGCACTTGAAGGAATAACCACCGCTGGGGAGAACTTTTTTGTTTTACCATCCATAAAAAAGATGTAGTTGAACTGCCCCATGTATCCAACAGCTTCCATCTGTTTTATTCGATTTGTTGCAGCGGCTTGGTTGAGTGCTCGATCCAAAAGGTTGACCGAAACAATCCAATCGGTGCTATCATCACGGTTTAACTCTTCTTTGAAAATTTCAATTTCATATTTTTCGATTGCATTGATATTTAGCTTGGACTCAATGTGTCCAATCATTATTTCTTCAACTGAGTTGTGTTTGGTTTTCGCCGATGTCTTCTCTACAACAGGTTTTATATCCTCTGATTTAGGCGCGCATGCTACAAATGAGCCCACAAGTAGAAGTAAAACAGAATATCTCATGATTTCAAAGATAATGCTTCTGATTGATTTTTGTATTAAATTTAGGATCATGAACAAACTGCTTGATGCATCGTGGAAAAACCAATTGAAAGATGAACTTTTAAAGCCTTATTTTAAGTCGCTCGAAGAGTTTTTAACGGACGAATATGATCGTTTCCCAGAGGCGATATTTCCAAATAAAATGGAAATCTTTAGAGCTTTTTCTTCTTGTCCTTTCGATGATGTTAAAGTTGTTGTTCTCGGTCAAGACCCTTATCCAACAAAAGGTCACGCTCATGGTTTGTCGTTTTCTGTGGATGCTGCTGTTCGACCATTGCCCAGAAGTCTTAGGAATATTTACAAGGAAATGGAAACGGATTTGGGAATTATTCCCCGAGATCACGGCGACTTATCGCATTGGGGCGAGCAGGGTGTACTTCTGTTAAACGCAATATTAACTGTTCGTGAAGGAATACCTGAAAGTCATGCGAATGTGGGATGGGAAACCTTTACAGATGCAGTAATTTCAAAATTAAATGCTTCAAAGTCCGAGTTAGTATTTGTACTTTGGGGCAATAAGGCGCAACAGAAAGCTGCTTCAGTTGATCGATCAAGACACATGGTTTTGACGTCTGCACATCCGTCTCCGTTGTCTGCTTATCGCGGCTTTTTTGGAAGTCGACCCTTTTCGAAGATAAACGACTATTTGAATTCAAAGAATAGAAAACCAATTCGTTGGTAGAAGCCCATGGCTGTGGAACCTTCAAACTCCTAGAATCTCGCTATTTAAACGATGAATTGAACAGTTCAATACTTCATTCTTATTATCTTTGCCCCAATGAATTTAAAGAACGATTTAATTTTGAGAGCAGCACGAGGTGAAAACATTGAGCGCTATCCTGTCTGGCTCATGCGCCAAGCAGGTCGAATTTTACCTGAATATAGAGCGGTACGTGGTGCTTTATCTGGGTTTAAAGAGCTTGTTGAAACACCCGAGCGGGCTGCCGAAGTCACGATTCAACCTGTAGATCTTCTTGGTGTTGATGCTGCAATTATTTTTTCTGATATTTTAGTGGTTCCTGAAGCAATGGGATTGGAGTATCAAATGATAGAGAAGAAAGGACCTTGGTTTGAAAAAACGATTCGTTCTGATGCCGCATTAAAAACGTTGGACTTCAATTTTGACATCCAAGACCGTTTGGGCTATGTTATGGAAGCCATAGAGATAACAAAGAAAGAATTGGATGGCCGTGTACCTTTGATTGGTTTCGCCGGTGCACCTTGGACAATATTCTGTTACATGACTGAAGGTCAGGGGTCAAAAACTTTCTCAGAATCGAGAAAAATTTTATACACGAATCCAACTTTGGCACACGAGTTGCTTAATTATATCACAGATGTGACAATTCAGTATTTAAAGGCTCAGATTTTGGCTGGAGCAAATATGGTGCAGGTATTTGATTCGTGGGCCGGTATTTTGGGTAAAGAGCAGTATGCTGAATTTGGACTAAAATACATGGATAAAATTGCCGCTGCAATCTCCGAAGTTCCAGTTACTCTATTTTCTAAAGGCGCCTATAACTCGATTACGAATTTGGCAAAAATGGATTGTAATACGATTGGAGTTGATTGGAATATGAGGATTGATGAGATTCGTGATCTTGTTGGGGAAAACAGAACACTGCAAGGAAATTTAGACCCATGTGTTTTATACGCATCGCATGATGAAGTGGAAAGACTGACGAATAATATGCTAGATTCCTTTAAAAGTAAAAGACATATTGTTAATTTAGGGCACGGTGTTTATCCGGATGTCGATCCAGAAAAGGTAAAAACATTTATACAAACAGTTAAAAATTATGAGATTAGCTACTAAGAAAAAAATTACGTCATTACTGACGGTCGCATTTGTTGCATTGTCGTTTTTTACATTCGCTCAGAATGGCGAAAATTTAATTTCGAACCCAAGTTTTGAATCAACGGGTAAAAAAGTGAAGCGTCTGGGGTCCATTGAAAGTGCTACAGGCTGGATTTCTCCAACCGGAGTTCGAGCGGATTTATTCGTTGCCAGTAAAATTCCAGATGTAAATGTTCCTTTGAATATTTACGGAAGTGAGGAACCAAAAGATGGCGGTAATTATGCAGGCTTAGTTTCGTATTCGTACGGAAACAAAGTGCCTCGAAGTTATATAATGTCAAAGTTGGAAGCTCCAATGAAAAAAGGAATGAAATATTGTGTGAAGTTCAATGTTTCCCTCTCTGAAGCCTCTAAATATGCGACGAATAATATGGGAGCCCTATTTACGAAAAAGCAAGTTGTCAATGGATCAAAAGCACCAATTATAGAAGAGCCAAGTTTGGTGCATTTCAATAACGACATGAAAATCATTTCAGCGCGCTACAATTGGACTGAGATTTGTGGAGTTTACAATGCGAAAGGTGGAGAAAAATATATTACTCTTGGAAATTTCATGTCAGATCAAGACACCAAGAGTGAGCGCATGAAAAAGGACAAGAACTCCAAGATCAAAGTGAAAGAATTTATCGCGGCCTATTATTATCTAGACGAAGTCTCGGTACAACTTTTAGACACTGATAAAGGTGAGATCTGTGAATGTGCTGCTGAGGAAGCGGGGAACACATACTCAACCATGATTTATCAGAAAGTCTTCAATATTACTGAGGAAATGTCTCCAAAAGATAAAATTGAGGAGCAACAGGTTTTCTTTGCGTTTGGAAGAAATAAAATGAACGCACAAGGTGAAGCTTCGTTAGACTTTATTGCGAAAACAATGAAAGCACACCCTGAAATGAAATTACAAGTTAAAGGACATAATAATGCCATGGAAGACGAAGCGGGTCTTGAAAATGACTACTACATGGATATGGATGGAAAACGTATATCTGCGGTGTTCGCATATCTTATTGACAAAGGAATTTCTGAAAGTCGTTTGATTGCTTCGCCGAAAGGAAGTGAGTCACCGAATCCAGAAGTGACAGATGAAGACTTGGAAAATGATGAGGACTTAGCGCTTGCTAAGAGTAGACGTGTGAGCTTTAAAGTGCGATAATCGTTTCATAGAAACTTATAGAACCTCTCTTCGATCTTCGGAGAGAGGTTTTTTTATACGAAGCAAAGCCTTATGGTGCTACTTGAAAGACACGTTGTAAATAATATCGATGGTCAGCAGCGATTTATTGATTATTGTATAGGTATTTTTCCACCATTTTCAACCCGGAATTCAGTGAAAAAGGCCTTAAAAAGAGGTAGGCTCACTTTGAATGGAGAGCCAGCCTATACCGGTTTGTGGGTCCAGAATGGAGATGAGATTAAATGTTTTGATCTACAGCACCAATTGCCAAAAGAGTATCCAATGAATATTGAGATAGTTTATGAGGATGATTATTTCGCAATTGTCAATAAACCACCCGGAATCGTTGTAAGTGGGAACTTACATCGCACTTTAGAAAATGCAATGGTCCATAAATTGAAACAATCAAATCAAATCGATGCCTTGAAGTGGGCAAAGCCGGTACATCGATTGGATGCTGCGACAAGCGGCTTAGTGATTTTAGCAAAGACGAGTGAGGCCCACCGTAAGTTGTCCAAACTTTTTGAAGATAAAATGATTCAAAAGAAATATAGATCAATAGTTCAGGGAAAGATCGCCTCGCAAACAATACGGGGAGATATCGATGGTAAAGCTGCTGTTTCAATAGTTCGGGCTATTCGGGCTGAGGTCTCCTTGCAGAATGATTTCTTAACTTTGATTGAACTTCATCCTATAACTGGACGCACACATCAACTTAGAATGCATTGTTTGTCAATCAATGCTCCTATCGTTGGAGATAAACAATATGGTATAGAGGGGAACATAATGCGTCATAAAGGACTTTTTTTAGCTGCAGTATATTTGGGGTTTCGGCATCCTTTTGAAGAGCGCGATATTGAAATTTCTATCGCACAGCCACCCAAGTTTAATGCGCTTTTAGATCGTGAAGCTAGGAGATGGAAAAAGTACAATTCGAGTAACCTTTGATTGAATATCTCGTTCATTTGGGCTAAAATACCACTTCGATCAATATGACATCTTTGATGGCCTCAATTTGAATGGTCTCTTTAATCACTGCAGACATTCCAGCGTTTATTTCATGTTCACCAATTCTTAGTATTCCTTCTTTTAGATAAACAAATACGAATGTATCTGAGAAATCCAAGGTTCCTTTCATTCCTTTTATCAATGGGATGGATTGAACCCGAACGAATTGATCGTCTTGGTATATGACATTGAAATTAATCGATATGCCCTCACTACTGGTATCCCAATTGCCGTGAAATGTATCTTGATTGAATTGTTTCAGTTCTGAAGTGTGCGGCCCTCGATGGGTCAATTTTTGACTCCCCTCAAGCACCATTAATGTTCTTTCAACACCAGGAAGCGGAGTGAATTCTGAGTATTCATGTTCTACTGTGGCAATACTAATTCGGACTTCGTAGTTTCCTTTTTTGAACAATGCGTTTTCTGGATAAATAAAAATTTCTGAAGTTGTACCGCCAGACCACTTTGTTGTTTTCCAGTTTTCTGTTTTGATAATTTTCATTAGCGATTGTCCAATTCATTTAATGTGGAAATAAATTCGTCTTGAATTTGCTCGTATGCGCTGCATCGGCCGTCAGCCAAATAGACTCCATTGGATATTGTTGCTTGAAGCTGCGCTGCATCGGTTGCGTATACAATTGTTGATGCAAGGTTGTCAGTCGAACAAGAGGCGAGAAGTGGACTGTTTTGTTCAACTATTGAAGCATTCAAAATACTTCCTACAGAAAAGTAATTCGCATCGAAGTTGTTCATTGCTTTTCTACCTGTTATAGCTGTCATATCGATGGCAAATTCACCACTATTCCCGGTTTTTTCAGATGTAAATGTATTTCGTTTGTGACTGATTAAACGTTGTCCATAATCTAAAATCCGGAGCTCCTCAAGGGGGTTTAATCCAATGTGACTGTCAGTTCCAATACTCCATTTTCCACCATACGATTGGAATTCTCGCAGTGGGAATATACCATCTCCTAAATTTCCTTCGGTACTTGGGCAGAGAACGACATTGGCTTTGCTTTTTGCTATTCCTTTGGTCTCAGCTTTTGTGAGATGCGTAGCATGCACTAGGTGAAAACGATCGGTCAGCTCAATAGAATCAAGCATCCATTCAACGGGTCGTTTTTTAAGGTAGGCTTTTGAGGCTTCAATCTCTTTTAATTGTTCTGCAATGTGAATGTGGAATGGGAGATTTTGAGGAGCCGATTTTGATACTTCTATTATGTCTGTAGGTTCTACACCTCGCATGGAGTGAATACCAATACCCAAATTCGCATGTTTGTAGTGATTGCATTCCTTGCCGCTTGCTTCCAATAGTTCCATATAGTTTTCTACAGTAGGAGATATGAATCTTTTTTGCCCTTTGGCTGCCGCTTTGCCAAAACCACCTTTTTGATAAAAAATGGGGATGAGTGTTATTCCAATTCCTGCTTTTTGAGCTCCTGCAATCATTCGACCTCCCATTTCGGCAAGGTTATCGTATTTCCTCCCATTTTTGTCGTGATGCACGTAATGAAACTCAGCAACGTTGGTATAACCATGTCTTAACATTTCTGCATAAAGCATGGCAGCGATTCGTTCCATTTGATCTGGGTTCACTGACAGCGCGAGTTTATACATTGCATCTCTCCATGACCAAAAATCGTCAGATGTATGTGAATGCTTGTGTACCTCTGCAAGTCCTGCCATTGCATATTGGAATCCATGTGAGTGCGCATTCTGGAATCCAGGCAATGCGAATCCTCGAACATGAAAGGCAGTTTCATTTTGTGTATTTTCTTCAATTGATTTGATGATACCACTCTCATCTGTAGAAATCAAAACGTTTGATTTCCACCCAGAGTTTTGCAAGATTTTTTCAAAGAAAAACTGTTTCATTGGAGGTGCTCAATTTCAGTGATTAAGTTGGTAAATGTCTTTTTTAATAGTGATCTCATTTGATTTGCCCGGGTTACTTCGAATTTACTCTCGGAATCATCCATGTACAGTATTTTGTTCATTTCAAGCTGTAGTGCATGTTGATTTTTTTCTGGCTTTCCAAAATAACGCGTGATATGTCCACCTTTGAAAGGTGAGTTGTGACTTACTTCAAACTTTCCTGAACGAAGACTTTTTAACGCTGTTTTTATAAGTTGAGGGGCTGCTGTTGTTTCATCGTTGTTTCCAAGGATCATGTCTGGAAAAACATCTTTTCGTATTGTTGGGACCAAATGACGAATGGAGTGCGCATCCCATAGCAATGCCTTCCCGAAGATCTTTTTTCGGTCATCCAGTAATTCTTGTATTTTGGCATAATACGGCCAATAGTAGTGCTTTAATCTACGATCAATTTCACTTTGATTGGGAATGTAATTGGTTGATGCGTAAATTTCTTTCCCAAAAAAATCTGTAGTTGTGGTTAGTCCAGTTATAATTCTTCCATCATTATAGAGGGGAGCGCTTTTCGGATCCCGATTCAAATCAATTACCCAGCGGCTGTATTTTGCATGAATGATGGTTATACCCATTTCTGTTGCAAAATTGTATAGTTCATGAACGAACCAATCAGTGTCATCTGGTGACGCTGCCATTTCTCGATTGTAATGATCAATTATTTCAGCAGGAAAATCAATGCCACAATGCGGCACGCTTAAAATGAGAGGGACTTTATTTCTTTCAGGCTCGATAATCTTGAAAGGAATCGACATAAAATGTATTTACTGCAAATTTAGCATTGTTTGGATATCTTTTGAAAGAATATTTTTCATTTGTTGTTGGAAGGTAGATTTTTCCCTTTCTACAAAAAAGCCTCCTGTCAAAGGGGACTCTCAGGTTGTATAGTATTGTTTTCTGCAAAAGGATTTATAGAATTAGGGTACAATTTTGTTCGTATTTTGCTCCATTAATTCCTTTAGGTTGTTCAATCCAATTTGTAAATCATCTCCAATTACTTTGTCCATATTCATGAAGGGAAGCATAAGGTTGAAAGGATAGTCAATTTCACCTTCAAATCCCCATTTCACAAGGCTTTTATCTTTTGATATTTGTTCGATTATAAAAAATGCAGTGTTGTTTGCTTCCATAGGTTCTTTAAATCGGAGTTCAAAGTCGATTCTCTTATTTTCTTCGATTTTGATTATTTCTTGCTCTCCAGACCCAACGTCTGGGTTTTGACTTTTCCATGACGCTATAAAGCCTACAGTGCCATCGTTTCCGTAAAAGGATTTGTCCATTTTTGGGTCCATTTTCCCCCATTTGCTGAAGGAATCTTGGTTTTTCAAATTTTTCAGATAAGAGAATACTTCGTTTTGTGATGCGTTAATTTCAACTTGCTTCTCTATTTTGAATTCTTGGTCAACGAACAATGCGAAAAGTAACAAAACAATTACCAATACCATTGTTATGCCCAGAATTTTCTTTGCTAATTTCATGCGGTTTAGTTTAGATATTTATTCTCTCAAATTTTGACTTCAAGAGAGCTGAAATGTAAGAAAAACTTTTTAGAAATAACTACGAAGAACTTCGTGTTCCTATAGAGCAATTGGTGTCTTAGACATCACAATTGTATTCTTGAACTACATATTTGCTGGGAAAAGAATTGGATAGAGGTGGTCAGCTATTCTTTTGTTTTACCGATGAAATTGGCAATTAATAGAAAAAGGAGCAATAATATACCATTGGTTACGATATACGCCGGTCGTGGGAAGTGAAGTGTGGAAAAAACGATATTACTCGTAATTCCAAGGCTGAAGAATAGCATTCCCACTATTCGAATATTGGCACCAACCCTTCCATCATTATAGGAAACACCGAGTGCGGCGACAAGTGTTGTTAAAGATATGATTGCACTCCCTACTCCAATAAGTACTTTATTTTCATTTTCTGAAAATACATAGAGTCCATATGCAATTAGAACTGATATACCGAGGGTGATAATGAGTGATGTGGGTTGTATTTTCATAATTGGTTTACTTTAAATGGAGGAGGGGATAATGCAACAAGTTTAAGAACTTCAGGAACATTTTCAATAATTTTCCAGTTTTTCATACCCGGCATCCAAACATAGGTTTCTTTTGCTACTTTTTTTTCATTTATTAGTCGCGACAATTCCGATTCAGTTAGCGGTCCAACTTGTCGTTCTTCGATCACTACATAAAAAAGTGTTTGTTTTGCTTGCTCCATTGAGTTCATCGTTCCTGGAACGTGCATGCTTTTCATCGTTTCGTTCATGGATTTGACCATTTGTTGGGCAATGCCCATTCCGAGGCCGAATTCGACGAGTCGATCCATTGAGAAAAAATTAGTATCGTCCATATAATTAGTAGCGTTTGTATTTCTTGTATTAAGACACTGGAGGTGGTGGCGGTGGCGGTGTATTTTCAAAAAGGGTATTTAACTCAGACAGTGTACCTGCAAGAGCCCACTCGGCCATTCCTGGTTTCCAAACATGCGTTTCCTCCGTAAATTGTCCTTTCAATGCCATTTGTTGTAATTCAGGTAGTCCAAATGGTCCGCTTTGTTTTCCGTTTACAGCGATATTATATTGCACTTTCGGAACAGGTGGAGGTGTTTGGTGAGGTTGGTTCATTCCTCCCATCATTCCTCCAACAGCGCCTGCCATTTGCGAACCAACTGCTCCACCCATGGCCATACTTGCCATCATCGACCCTGGATCCATTCCACCTCCAGAGCCTCCACTTCCAGAACCCATTTCTCCTAAGCTTTCTGCTGCCGTTTTAGCTACATCTGTTTGTTGGTTCAATTGGTGAACAGACATATTTTGACCTTCAGTTTGCAGTTTCTGGGCACGTTGCATTTCTTCTCTTTGAATACGCAGTGTTTCTTCCATGTTTTCGGCATTGATTTGCTGGGTGTCTTCAAGATTTTTGATGTTTACATCTGCTTGAGCATCGATGGTTTTTGTAGTTTGTTCCGCAGTTACTTTTCTCAATTCAGAGTAGCCATTCGATTCTTTATCTACCTCTAGATCTGAGATGTCTAACCCTTTCATGTTTATACCAAAATCATCTTCAAGTCTTGGTTTTAATTGCTCCGTAACAAGTTTATTGATATCCATGATTTTTCGTTCCATTTGAATCACAGGGATTTGTGCGTTCTGAGGAGTATTTGATACAATATGTTTCACGTTTTTCGTTACAGCATCTTTAATTTGCTTTTTCAGATCATCTAAATCAAAATTAATTAATCGGTTTAATTTGATGAATTGCTGTGCATCCGTGATATTGAATGTTAAGGTTCCTCGAACTGCCATTGGTACTGCGAAATCCATGAACCTTGGGTCAAAGACATCGAAGTAAGGTATTCCAAATTTTAGTTGAACGTTTCCTGACATATTGATAAAGTAGACTTCAGCTTGAAAAGGAGAATCTCCACCAAATGCTGATCCAATGATTTTGGATAAAACTGGAAAGTTCGCTGTCTTTATTATTTGATCGTGCGGTCCCGCTATAAAGTCTTGATTGTTATTGCCTTTTTGGTTGTATACAAAAACAGCCATTTCTCCGTCCTTGACACGAAGACTACTTCCGAAACGAATTGCGTTTTCTTTGTTGGTTGAGTTTTCTTCTCCTGACGGGCGCCATTTCCATACTAAATACTCCTGCTCATCGCACCTGATCGTATCCAGTATTCCACCTTTTTTTTTGCTACTAAATAATCCCATTCCTTTTTTTGTTTAATAACCATTGTGCAGACATATCACTACACGTATCTATATCTGAGAGAAATTGAGAGCTCGAGACAAGCAACTTCTAAGCCAAATAATATTTTTCATTGACAATGATACATGATTCATACACCAAGCTAAAATAAGAATAAATATGTATCATACTGCGCTTTAGTCACGCATTAATAGATATTATTAAAAAGATTTTGGTGGTAACACCGGTGGTCACATATTAAAAAGCAAAAACCCAGAGACATTGATACATCTCTGGGTTTTCTAAGCTTACAGCCATATAAGCTATTTTTTGTTGGCGGTCCGGACGGGACTCGAACCCGCGACCCCATGCGTGACAGGCATGTATTCTAACCAACTGAACTACCGGACCATGAATAGTGAAATAAATTCACTATTAATTAACGGCTTTTCGTTTAAAGCGTGGGCAAATGTAATATAAAAATCCTTTATGAACCAAGTTCCAAACAAAAAAAGCGAAAAAAAACAACCTCTTATTAAAAAGCCGTCTAAGTCATACTCAGACGGCTTAATATAACTCATTGATTTCTTATTCTTTAATGAATTTTACTGTTTCAATTGTGTCGTTGTAATCGATTTTAACGAAATACATACCATTTGCCAAAGTGCTCAAATTCATATCAAGCGCGGGACCTGTGATGTCAGTATACTTTCGTAAAATTTCACCTTCCATGTTAACTACACAAACGGATGCTACATCGAGTTCGTTCAATCCATTCAGTGTAATGGCTGATGTTGCTGGGTTGGGATAAAGTAAGAATTTTGATTTCGTTATTGCTTGTACATTATTTATACAGTCAATAATGTGGATATAATAATAGTCAACTACAGTAACTGTTGGATTTCCCCCAAGTGGGCTTGCAGGTGTAGTATATGTGTCTGTATTAATGATTTGCTGGTAACTTCCAATATCCGCCATTGTTGGGTTTCCAGTAACCGAGATACATCCCGACGTTGCTCCTTCGAATGCACATTGATCCAACGGTCCAGCGGTATTTTGGGCATCATAGCAAGAGTAAGTAAAACCTGGAGGGAGTCCCGTCCAACTGGACACAACAATACTGTCAAATGTTAATGTAAGCGGTATTGGTCCTATCATTATTGTTGTATCCAAAGGAACAACAACTGTTATCGTTTCGTCATATGCCACATCAATACATGCTGGAGGCATTCCTGTTGTGCTGTCTGGATAAACACCTGCAACCGTATATTGAGGATCTGGTGTACATTGGGCATTTGCTCCAAAAGCTGTCAAGACAACAACTGAAATAAATAGTAGAATTTTGATCATGGTTTTTTGGTTTTAATTTTAACGAATATACAAGTTTATTGATGGAGTATCCATTTTCTATTCGAAATATATTGAGCATTCTCTTGGTATTGGCGAGAAATTAGACAAAAAAAATGGCCTCAATATTGAGACCATTCAAAGCGTTCAAAAAATTTTATTTAGCTTACAACTTTCACGTTGATGGCATTTAATCCTTTTCTTCCTTCTTCAACTTCGTATTCAACGTTGTCATCTTCGTTGATTTCATCAATAAGACCTGATTGGTGAACGAATACATCGCTACCTCCGTCTGCTGGTTTAATAAAACCAAAACCTTTCGTTCTGTTAAAGAACTTTACTGTTCCTTCTTTCATTGTATTTATTTTACTTAATTATGCCTGAATTCTACGCCTAACAACCATTGTTATTTGTATCAAACACGAGCGCAAGATACCTTTTTATTTCGTAAGCGACTCATATTCGCTGTTTTTTCATCATTTTTTTGCTCTGACACACCTTATATTGTTTATCATATTAGTAGCTTAGAAGCCGTTGTCAAATCAAAATAAAAATAGAATTTATGGTCTCGATGTTTATCGTGCAATAGCAATTATCATTGTTGTTATGGGGCACGGTATTCTTGTAAACCCGCAAATTTCTCTTCCATTTCCTTTCATTGATGGTGTTGAGTTGTTCTTTGTTTTGAGTGGATTTTTAATTGGTTCAATTCTCATAAGAACACTTGAAAAGGATAATGTGTTCAATTTTAGATCTGTTTTATATTTCTGGAAAAGGCGTTGGTTTCGCACACTTCCGAATTACTATTTGATTCTTTTTGTCAATTATATGCTTGTCTCCTCGGAGTTGATCAATGGAGATATTGATCAGTTTGGATGGTCATTCATTTTTTTTACCCAGAATTTATACACTAGTTTTTATGGTTTTTTTTGGGAGAGTTGGAGTCTTTCAGTGGAGGAATGGTTCTACATCATTTTGCCTCTGTTTATTTTGATTTCATATAGATTCCTATCAATTAAACATGCGCTAATGACAACGATAGCTTGTTTAATCCTTGTACCATTAATTTATAGAATATCTCAAAGTGACCTCCAAGTTGACTCTTACAATTTTGATGTTGAGTTTCGTAAGGTGGTCATCATGCGGATGGATACGATTGTTTATGGAGTTTTGGCGGCATACATCAAGTATTATCACGGTGCCATTTGGAAAAAATCAAGATTCATATGCTTTGTGATGGGTATTTTGATTATTTACACTTCAATTTATTTGCCCAAAGAGAGCAATGATTTTTTCACCAAGACGTTCAACTTTGTTCTTGTTTCTATTGGGGCTATGCTTTTACTTCCTTATGCGGATAGTGTAAAATCATATCGGGTGCGAGTTGTTGGAAAATTCATTACCCATATTAGTAAAATTTCATACTCGATGTATCTTGTAAATCTCGCGCTTGTCGCTCAGGTAATTATGAAAAATTTTAAGCCAGAGAACTCAAGCGATCAAATGGTTATGTACGTTGTGTTTTGGGCAGTGACAATTGGAATCTCCACTGTTCTTTATTATTGTTTTGAGCGGCCAATTATGAAATTACGCGATCGATTTTAGGACGGTACATTGCATGATCTCTCAGTGGGTAATGCGAGTTGCATCTATTACTTTGTCTAATCGCGCTATTGGGTTCAAAATCAGTGATTAAATTAATGGGCATTTCATTTGAGTTAATTTTGAAATTTATTGGTACCCTAAAAGTGTTTTTTTTTTGAGAAAATAGTTTGCAGTACAGATGCTTTTACTACTTTTGCTTCCCGATTATATCGGACGTTCTTTACAGAATTAGGAGAGGTGCCTGAGTGGCCGAAAGGACTTGTTTGCTAAACAAGCGTACTCTTAACGGGGTACCCGGGGTTCGAATCCCCGTCTCTCCGCAGAATAGTTGAGCCCTTGTGATTTCGGAATGGACAATCACCAAGACTTCGATGGTTAATGTTCATATTGAGCCGCATACATTTGTGGGGCATGGACACAATCTTCGGTTAAAAGAGTTTAACAATTGTATTGCAGAAGTAAAAGAATTACTTATTTTTGCACTCGTTTTGAGAAGGTAACGACCTTCACGAAAGGTTGAAATAGTAATGAAGATACACCTCGGGGTGTAGCGTAGCCCGGTCATCGCGCCTGCTTTGGGAGCAGGAGGTCGCAGGTTCGAATCCTGCCACCCCGACTTGGGGGATGAGAAATCATCCCCTTTTTTTATCTTCAATTTTCTGAAAATGAAAATTTTCGGGCTCGTAGCTCAGCTGGATAGAGCACCTCCCTTCTAAGGAGGCGGTCCTAGGTTCGAATCCTAGCGGGCTCACTTAAAAAGAAGCCAATCTGTTGTTTATCAATAGATTGGCTTTTTTATTTCCCGACATCTTCCTGACAATCCTATCCTTTATAAAGGGAATACACTAATTAATAGATGTTTAAATAATATTAACTTTGATAAAAAGACAATTATGAAAATGATTTTGATTGTTATAACTCTGATGCTGGGTTTGACAGGCTTTGGTCAAAAAAATAAATACAGAGACTACAAAGATGATATTCCGCTGAAAAAGGAATATAAGAAGCAAAAGAAGAAATATTCACCTTTTGTAGCTGGGATTGGTAATTATGTGCTTCCTAGCTCTGGATATTTTTATGTCGGAGAACCAGTAAGAGGTGCTTGTGTTTTAGGCAGTGAAGTAGCTGCAATGGGCTTAATGGCTATTGGAGGTAATGAGTCGTTCAATAACGGGGTTTTCATACATCCGATGGTGAGTGTTGGAGCTATTTCATTCGCAATAATCTGGATTTGGAGTATCTTCGATGTTGTTAAAGTTGCAAAGATTAAGAATCTTGCAAATCAAAACAATAAAGTAACAATAAAGCTAAATTCAGATTTGAATTTCATAAGTCAGGATTATACTAATAACTCAGCAGTATACGGATTAAAATTAAGTATAGGTTTTTGAAAAAAAATTGAATGGTTACCTACTCGCGAAGGATGCGGTAAATTAATGTATAAATGTTGATTAATATTTGAATTATTAACCCATAACAAAACCTAAAATGCATCAAAACGTAGTTTAGCCAAGACGTTGGCAAGGGTCTGTCGCATTAATTATTTTTTTAATGTTTTTCATTAAAACCTTCCCTCCATCAAAAAGTTAAATCGTTGATAAAACAACATTCTGAGTCAATAAAAGGAAAAACAGCAAGAATTGATAAAGTGTACGTCTTCAGCGATATTTGAACTTTACAGCCAGTTATACAAAAAGCATTTTAAAAAGACTTGTGCAGGAAAGCCGACCAAAAAGACCGTTTGTAGGAACATAATTTGGTACTTGCCCAAAGGCATTAATTGATAGAGCAAGTGCCCCGAAGAGTAGTAAGTTTTTCATCCGTGTTTATTTTAACCAAAAATATAAAATATCAGCTTTCAGTCTGATACTTTTAAGATACAAGTCTATAAATATTAGTCTAACTTATTTAAGAGGACTTGAGATAGCTGAACTGACTGAAGAGGATATGCCTAGGGTTTGATTGTCATTTTCCTCTCAACCGTTCCATCATCATAAATATAAAGAAGAGGAGTGTTTATAGTATGTGATTTTTCTTGACCTAAAATATCTGTAACCTTCAAAAGTCTCTTGTTTACATTTATAGAGTTAATTTGAAAAATTCCAGCGGCACTGTTAATAGTGCCTAACCAAGTAACAGTGTCTTTATGTAAATTATTAGTTAAAATTTCCATTTGGATTTTCCCTTCACCTGCCTGACCGTTAGGATACATATGGCAATTTAAATATAATTGTTGGTTAGCCGGAAATTCGTTTTGACCACTAATAACACCAATTGGATAGCAGTTTGGAAAGCAAATAGAGAAATCCCAGAGAGATGGCAAAGAGTCGGTTATTATGTTCCAAGAAACAATACAGCTATCTAATGAATTATAGTATGTATTAATACTGATGTCTGAATCATCAGTATCTCCGAACATCTGCATATTATATTGCTCAATAAAATGAGTCTGCCCAAAAAGATTAGCAGATAAAAAGACCGATAAAAATAGTAGTGCTGATTTCATAGTCAGTAAATGTAATAAATCCTCAGCTTTCAGCCTGATACTTTTATGATACAAGTAAATGTCAGTCTAACTTATTTAAGAGGACTTGAGATAGCTGAACTGACTGAGGAAGATATGCCTATCATATGAAAAGCCCCTCATCTCTGAAGGGCTTCTGTAATTATTTAATTCTATTATTGTTTAATAATCTTTACTGGCGATTCATTATTAGTTCTAATGAAGTACAATACAGTTATTTCATATTAAAATAACATGAAATAATATGGATAATTGAACAAACTGCTGAAAAATAATTAATGCGACTGAACCTCTGTTTCATTTAGTAGTCTCTGCAAGCGCTTTTCATTTATCTTCATTCCTGCTGTATTCACCCTTCGCACTATTTCTACATTCGAGTAGGTATTTAAGGAAATATAGTCTTATATCGGCTAATATAAACTATAGATTATAGCGAATTGTTATATGCAATTACATAAAGAATTTTTATCTTCACAATACAGATAATAATAATTAATACATGAAAAAACTACTACTACTGCTCTTAACTATATTTCCTCTATTTATTGCTTGTGCTCAAACAGAAAAAAAACAAGATTCGAAAGAGAAAACAGAACTAGAAAGATTGGATAAAAGTGATATTAATTTTGATGAAGAAACAAATTTAATCACCTACAAGTCTGATGGTAAGCTAGTTAATGGAATTGTTCACGAGAAATGGGGGAATGGACAGTTAATGCAAGAGTATACTGTTGAAGAAGGGAAATTTAATGGTATTAGCAAGATATGGTATGAAGATGGCACTATAGAGGCAGAATCCATTTTTAATAATGGAGAATTAACATTTCATAAAAAATATTACCAAAATGGAAATTTGTTTCAGATGGTTCATATGCAAAATGGAATGCCAAAAGATACTGCCAAAGTATTTTATCCGGATGGATCATTATTGTCTAATTACATTTTTATAAATGGTGAGTATTCAGATGGCATTTGTTATAATCCTTTGGGTGAAATAATCAATTGTGATCTAATTAATAATGGTATCCAGCCAGAAGAAACAAACATAGAAGACAAACCAAAACCGGAGATTATAAGAAATAATATAACGGATCAACCAATCGATGGTTTGTTAATGAAATCATACTCTGATGGTGCTCCTTGGTATCACCAATGTTACAAAAATGGAGTAATGCATGGTTATGCATGTGCATGGCATGAGAATGGTGAAATAATGTACACTACTAATTATATTGATGGCAAGGAAAATGGCATTCAACGTCAATTTTACCCTAACGGACAAATGAGAGGTGAATCAGAGTACAAAGATCATGTACCGCACGGCTTTCAAAAAACTTGGTATGAAGATGGAACACTAAAAGCAGAGAACAATTTTCTTAACGGAGAACCGCATGGATCAGTAAAACGCTATAATGCCGATGGTAAACTCATAAAACACGGGACATTTGAAATTGGTATTTTAATCAGTGAGGAGTGCTTTGAAAATGGAAAGAAAGTGGACTGCAACTAATTTCGGTTCTGTCGCACTGCTTGTTTTATGTTTTATAGAAAAAAGACGAAACCCAATATTAGACTAGGTTTCGACTACTTTCGTGATACAGGAGATGATTGAAATGGAAGAGACTTACGAGAGTTACTCTGATCTTTCAGATGAAGAAAAGGAGCATGCTTGCATGCTCAAAGACAAATTAAGAGACATAAAAAAAGCAGCAAAAAAGAAGTATACAAGAGCTGAATTGGAAGAGTGCGAAGGTTTTGAAGCGCTCCAAGAAAAAATGTAAAACATCATTTTTTAATGTCAACAAAATGTCTCCGGGATTCATTTTTATGACTCAATCAGCCTCGAAGCGTATACAAGCAAAAAAGCGATTCAGGACCTCGAATGATGTTGTAAAAAGAAAAAGGAGACTTCTTTTCTCAAAAGAGTAGGGTTATTTTATCTTTGAAAAAATAAATTTGGCATTGTATGCAGTTATTAGATGGTAAGGCGACAGCGGAAAAAATTCGTGAAGAACTCAAGCTTGCAGTTGAAACACGTAAGTCGAGAGGGCAAAAGATACCTCACTTAGCAGCGGTAATTGTTGGTAGTGATGGAGCAAGTCGAACCTATGTAAACTCAAAAGTAAAGACTTGCGAGAAAGTAGGGTTCAAATCTACGCTTATTGAATTGGCAACAGATATTTCGGAGGAAGAGTTGCTCGCCAAAGTGAATGATCTGAATTTAGACGACGAGATCGATGGATTTATAGTTCAGTTGCCACTACCAAAACATATTGATGAGCATAAAATTACTTTGGCCATTCGACCCTCGAAGGATGTCGATGGTTTTCACCCAGAAAATATAGGAAGGATGATGCTCAATTTGCCGTGCTTTCTTCCTGCTACACCTGCTGGAATTGTTGAGCTGCTCGACAGGTATGCGATAGAAACTTCTGGAAAGCATTGTGTTGTAATCGGTCGAAGTAACATAGTGGGATCTCCAATGAGTATTTTGATGTGGCGAAATGCAAAAATTGGAAATTGTACGGTTACGATAACGCACTCACGAACCAAACATTTAGATGAAATATCGAAATCGGCTGATATTTTGATTGTTGCATTAGGAAAACCTGAGTTTGTAACAAAGGATATGGTCAAAGATGGGGCTGTTGTCGTTGATGTTGGTATCCATCGGGTGGAAGATGCATCAAGACGGTCAGGATTTAAACTTCTTGGAGATGTCAAATTCGACGAGGTTGCCCCGAAATGTTCTTTTATTTCGCCTGTCCCAGGAGGAGTTGGGCCAATGACAATTGCATCTTTGATGATAAATACACTACGTGCAATGGACTTAAAAGGGAATTAAAACAGCATTTTTTTACTATTTTATTTATGAAAAACACATCGTTTCTTATTCTAAGTGTACTTGCCATGATGCTTTTTGGAGCCTGCTCCACCTCTAAGGATGTTGCAAGTAATCGTTTTATTTCAAAACGGAAGTATACCAGAGGATTTCACCTTAATTCAACAGGAGTCTTCAGAAATAAGGAAAGAATCATTTCGGATGAGGAAAAAACTACTGTAGCGGTTCACAATCGTGTTGCAGTGAGTAGCAGTGGTAGAGTTAAAGAGGTCGTTTTGCCTGTTGTAAAATCCAATGGGATGCATCGAAATGCTGAATACGACGCTGTAGGTTCTGAGAATGAAATTGATGATGAGATTGATAGGTCATCTGTAATTGATAGAACTTTGGCCGTGGAAGAAATTGGTGTTGACATTCCATTGCCAATCGATGGAACCACTTTTAGCAGACAAAAAAAGGAAAATACAACTGTTTTGAATAATGATGAATTTTATGTTTTCGACCTTGTAGTTATTCTTGTATTGGTTATTTTATTGGCATTGCTGTTGACCCTGTTAAATACACTGCTTGGTGGTTTATTGAGTTGGCTTCTTGGCGTGGTTGTGCTTGTTCTTATCATTTATTTTCTGCTCCGACTATTAGGTATGGTTTAATTCAACTTAGTTAAGTCAAAAAAGGAATTCGAAATAAAAAAATGTTGCATTAATAAAGTATAATGGATTATAGAGATGATCTCAATTACCGTGATGGAGAGCTGGAGTCGTTCGATAAACTGGTGAAGCGACTTAAGAAAAAACGTCCAAAAAATTTAGATTCTATTTTTCATGAGGCGCATGATTCAACATTTGAAACCATTGATTGTCTCAAATGCGCAAATTGTTGTAAAACGACGAGTCCAATTTTCAGAAATGTAGATATTCAGCGGATTTCGAAAAAATTTAAAGTTTCTGCTCGAGAATTTGAAAATCAATACTTAATGGTAGATAGTGATGGTGATTGGGTTTTAAAAACGGCACCTTGTGCTTTTCTACAAGAAGACAATACTTGCTTTATATATGATATCCGACCACAAGCGTGTAGAGAATATCCGCATACGAATCGAAAAAGGATGACTCAAATTTTAGAATTAACACGAGCCAATATGGAGGTCTGTCCTGCGGTGAGTCGAATATTCAAAGATGTTCAAAAGGAATACCAATAAAATCCATTTTTTTTTAGTTAAATTCGTTGGTGTTTATAGTGTTGGTAGATTTCGGTTATCTAAAGAAGAAGTTCACTCGATCTATTGACAATAGAGAGGTACACTTAAATGAATCTTGCTGAGAACCGAGCTGAAACAACTCCTGAAATTTATAAGTGATGAAAAAAGTAAAGGGTGTTACTGTAGCAACAACTATTCGAGATTTATTCCAAGATCAACACGATGCTTTGGTGAGTGATACGTCTCGAACCATCTTGGCATCACATTATGGTACATTTTCACAAGAGTTGGTTGGTTCGCTATCTAAGAGCATTGAGGAGCACTTAACTTCCATTGGAGATCATAAAGTTGTCGTTGATTGTATGTTCTCAATTCTTCTTGAGGGCTTGCAGAATATTCGAATTCATGGAGGGAGAGACAACCATGGCAATCAATTGGGATATTTACTTATTGGAAGTGCTGATGAAGACCATAAAATAATTTTGGCAAATATAATGGATGCCTCTGATGCAAAGAAAGCACGCACCTATTTGAATGAAATCAATAATTATTCAGACGAAACTCTTGAGGAGATGTATACTGCTGCTTTGTCAAATGAATTTTTTAGTCAAAATGGTGGTGCTAGTTTGGCGTTCATTAATACTAGGATCAAATCAAATAAGTTAGGGTATCAATTCAATGATCTCAACGAAGAAATAGTTCTTTTCTCACTTAAAATCACACTTTCTCGCTTGCAATAAATGTCAATGTCAATCGCTTTTCATGATACTTATGTTCATCCATTGCCGGAAAACCACAAGTTTCCAATGGATAAATATGAACTACTTCACATGCAACTTTTGTATGAGGGAATTGCTGATAAAGGTGACTTTTTTCAGCCTTCTCTCATTGAAACAAAGGATGTGTATAAGATTCATACCAAGGAATACATTGAGAAATTATTTGATTTAAAATTAACACCCCGAGAACAGCGTGTCTCAGGCTTTCAGCATACATTGGAGTTAATCGAGAGGGAAAGACGTATTATGGGAGGTACAAAAGAGTGTGCAAGTAGTGTATTAAATGGTGGCATAGCTCTCAATATTGCTGGAGGCACACACCATGCATATACAAATCGAGCAGAGGGGTTTTGTTTGTTGAATGATCAGGCTATTGCAGCCCAGTGGCTATTGGACGAAACACATATAGATTCTGTTTTAATTGTAGATTTAGATGTTCATCAAGGCAATGGGACTGCTGAAATTTTCGCAAACAATGATAGGGTATATACTTTTAGTATGCACGGAAAAGGAAATTACCCTTTAAAAAAAGAACTTTCAGATTTAGATATTTCATTGGAGGATGGAACAGATGACAAACAGTATTTGCAAGTTTTAGAAAATTCTCTGGACCAAATAGTTTCTGAGTTCACTCCAGAGTTCATTTTTTTTCAATGTGGAGTAGATGTTTTGGCTACTGATAAACTAGGACGTTTGTCACTATCTCGAAACGGATGCAAAGAACGGGATCGCATTGTTTTGGGTAGAGCAAAAGAACTAAATCTTCCAATTGTATGCACAATGGGAGGGGGCTATAGCGAGAAGATTAAGGATATTGTAGAGGCACACGCAAATACTTTTCGCTTAGCAAAAGAGATTTTTTAATAGATTCATTTTCATTGATAAAAATTTAACTACCTTTGTTTAGAATTATTCTAAATAATGAAGCGAAGCACAGAAATAGACAGTTCGTTTGACTCTTTTATTGCCATTGATTTGGACTGCAATTTTAACTGCAAAAAGAAGAAATGCTGTAAGAAATACAAGAAAAAGTCAATACATTGTAAGAAGTGTCCAAAAATATAATGGACATACCATTTCTATTCTTTTAATTTTATTTCATGTTGTTTGGGTTGGATTTTGGTGCTTGTTTGCATTAAGTACAAATTATAAGGCGAAAAAAAAAATCGAATTGTTGTACCTTTAAAGTTCAATTTGAACTGATCAATCCGACTTGTATGCAAGGTGTGTTCGTTTATTGCTTATTGCTTGTTTCTTTACTTTTTTCATGCGCAGAAGATGTGGAGTTTAAAACAGAGGATATTTCAGATGTGAATCCCTCCAAGGGTTATATATTGAAAATTGAAACCTCAGAGGATATTTCTTGGGTGTCAAAGCAATCGTGTACATTGGAGTACATTGAAAATGGGAACTCAGTTCTTTATTCTGCTCGTTTGAAGTGTCGAGGAGGAGCCTCAAGTAAGTATGAAAAGCATTCGTATAGCCTAGAAATTGATAAGAGTATCAATTTGTGTGGTGTTGCAGTTGACGATGATTGGATTTTGAATGCAAGTTATATTGACAAAACATTTCAGAGACACAAATTGAGTTATGATTTGTTTCGAGAAATGGATACTTCCAATGTTGCAGCGAGAAGTGCATATGCCCAGGTGTATTTGAATGGCGAATTTCAAGGGCTTTATGTTGTAATGGAAGAGATTAATGGATCAATGATTGGTCTCGCAAAAGATGAAGATGAGGCAATGCTTTTCAAGGATCCTCCAATTTTTTATAGTGCACGTCTTGAATGGGTTCAGGATTCAAATAATTATTATCAACAAAAATTTCCGAAACCAGATGCAATAGATCATTCTGGTTACCTTGATCGTCTTGTTGAATTACTTCATCATTCGAGTGATCGTGTTTTTGCGCAAGAAATCACGAGTCATTTTTGCATTGATAATATTATTGATTGGCATTTAATTCTTCTTCTTACGAACAATGATGACGGTCTATTTAAGAACTTCTATTTATTCAAAAAAGGCAATCAGTCTACTTTCAATTTTGCTATTTGGGATTATGATCATTCTTTTGGGAGGGATGGTGATGGTGAATTCAATATGCTTGATCGGCTTGTGAATCCCGAAAAAATCTGCCTTATTCGTCGTTTAATGAATGTAGAGCATATACGGTATCGAGAACGATTGAAATCTCGCTGGGATGAACTTTGTGAACTAAACGTTTTTACGGTCGATCACATCAATCAAATGATCGCCGAAAATGATCGTTTGCTTCGCCCTAATATACATGCTAACTTTGGGCGTTGGCCAATTGATAGTAAATGGTACCAAGATGTAAATAATTATGTTGATGAAATTGAAATTTTAAAAAAATACATAGCATTAAGAATTCCTCAATTGAACAATTATTTCAAGCGATTATAATATGGCAAAGAAGAAAAAATATATTGTGTATTCAACAAACCCAGACTTTAATTTTGTTGATGAAGAAGAGGCTCAAGAAACGTTACAGCCAAATGATCAAAACCTTTATGTTTCTATTGACCGCAAGCAGCGGGGAGGTAAGGAGGTAACTCTTGTTGAGGGTTTTGCTGGGAATCCGGATGACCTAAAGGACTTGGCTAAGTTTCTAAAGGGTAAGTGTGGCGTTGGCGGATCGGTTAAAGATGGAAACATATTAATTCAAGGCAAGCACAAAGAGAAAGTATTCGATCTTCTTATATCCCAAGGATACAAAGTAAAAAAGAAGGGAGGGAATTGAAGCTGTTTCTTGTCACATCGTGCCTCAGATTTGAACGGTACTGATGAAAAAGGGCTTTCTATAAATTTTTCGAAATGTTTCAGAGGGCTTCTAAAAAAATCATTTTATCTTTGTAGCGATGGAAAGGCAAGTGATTCTTAATTCTCAGCATTTTGGACTAACCCTTAATCGTCTTTGTTATCAGCTCATCGAAACACACAATGACTTCAGTGATACGGTATTGATAGGATTGCAGCCTCGTGGTGTCAATGTATTGACGCGTCTCAAGTCGAAGTTAGAAAGTATATTAGAAAGTGAAGTTGTATGTGGGAATTTGGACATTACATTTTACAGAGATGACTTCAGGAGAAGAGAAGCGCCGTTGATTCCGAGTGCAACTAATATTGACTTCGTAATTGAAAACAAAAATGTTGTCCTTATTGACGATGTACTTTACACTGGGAGAACGATTCGTTCCGGACTGGACGCACTTTTGGCCTATGGACGGCCTGCCAATGTTGAGTTACTGACCATGATTGATCGTCGATTCAAAAGAAATTTACCCATTCAAGCAAATTACGTTGGTAAGACCGTTGATACATTGGTTTCTGAGCGCGTGTCTGTTGAATGGGAAGAATTAGAAGGAGAAGATAAAGTCGTACTATTTACACCAGATGCCAATGGATAGCTTGAGTGTTGAACATTTAACAGGGATAAAAGATTTAACCAAAAAGGATATTGAGATTATCTTCAAAACTGCTGATGCGTTTAAAGAAGTTATTAATCGTCCAATTAAAAAAGTGCCTTCATTGCGAGACATTACCATCGCGAATTTGTTTTTTGAAAATTCAACACGAACGCGATTGTCTTTTGAATTGGCAGAGAAAAGATTGTCAGCGGATGTCGTAAACTTTTCAGCGGCCAGTAGCTCTGTCAAAAAAGGTGAAACGCTTATTGATACAGTCAATAATATTTTATCGATGAAAGTAGACATGGTTGTCATGCGACACCCAAATCCTGGTGCTGCAAAGTTTTTGTCTGAACGTGTAGATGCAAAAGTTATTAATGCCGGAGATGGAACACATGAACATCCAACACAAGCGCTTCTTGATTCCTATTCAATTCGTGAGCGTCTGGGTTCTGTAGATGGTAAAAAAGTCGTTATTGTTGGGGATATTCTTCATTCCAGAGTAGCACTTTCAAATATCTATTGCCTTCAGAAATTAGGAGCTGAAGTCATGGTGTGCGGTCCGACGACCCTAATTCCAAAATACATTGATGCACTTGGTGTAAAGGTTGAGCATGATTTGAGAAAAGCTTTAGAATGGTGTGATGTAGCGAACATGCTTCGAATTCAATTGGAGCGTCAAGACATGAAGTACTTTCCTTCTTTGAGGGAGTATTCGATGCAGTATGGATTAACAAAGGACATTTTAGATGAGCTTTCAAAAGAGCTCGTTGTAATGCATCCGGGACCAATTAACCGGGGAGTAGAGATCACGAGTGAAGTCGCTGATTCCGATCAAGCGATTATTTTAGATCAAGTAGAGAATGGAGTTGCTGTTCGAATGGCTGTTGTCTATTTGTTAGCAGCAGGAATCAAGCGAGAATAAAAAATCATTACATTTGAAATAAACAAATCAATTAATGGATTTCACAGTAGAACAAGAGAATGGAACGGCAATAGTGAGTGTCAACATAGAGCGTCTGAATGCTTCCAATGCTGCTGGTTTAAAAGCTGAATTGGTTTTATTGAATAAGGGTAGTGTCAATAACATTGTGATTGATATGTCCAAGGCGAAATATTGTGATTCTTCTGGTTTAAGTGCCATTTTAGTCGCAAATCGTTTGTGTAAGGATACCAATGGACAGTTTGTTCTTTGTGGTTTACAAGTGAACGTCCAAAAACTAATTGAAATCGCCCAATTGGACAAGGTCCTCGCTTTGGCGAAAGACAGGGATGCAGCACTTGAGTTAATTTCTTAGTGAGTTTTTCCGTTACTATACTGGGTAGTGGATCGGCTGTTCCGACATCCAGAAGAAATCCATCTGGTCAACTTATCGAATGTAGCAATAGATATTTCTTGATCGATTGCGGTGAGGGTACGCAAATGCAGTTGCGAAAATTCGGGGTTAAATTCCAAAAAATAGATCAGATTTTTATTTCTCATCTTCACGGAGATCATTATTTCGGTTTGGTTGGATTGTTGAGTACAATGCACTTAATGGGGCGAGAGCGGAAAATTAGTATTTATGGACCTGTTGGACTCAAATCAATAATAATTGGTCAGTTGGACCGAGGAGGGAGTAAGTTGTCGTTTCAGATTCATGTAGAAGAAATAAAACCAAATACATCGACGGTGCTTTTTGAAGATGAGAAATGCAGTGTTAGGTGCTTTCCTTTGTCTCATAGTATTCCGACAAGTGGTTTTGTGATCGAAGAAAAGTCGAAAGAACCAAAGTTAATGTATGAAAAAGCAAAAAAAGATGGTATTCTTATTGAATACTATCATCGGCTAAAGAAAGGGGAGGACATAATGCATGACGGGAGATTGATTCTTGCAGAGGAATATACGGAGACAAAGTCTAAGCCGAAGCAATATGCCTATTGCTCTGATTCGGGGTATCAAGAGTTAACTATTGAAAATGTTGAAGGCGTGGATGTGTTGTATCATGAGGCAACGTTTGTTGAGGTATTGAAGGACAGAGCAATTGCTACATATCATTCTACCGCTTTGGATGCTGCTAATATTGCGAAGAAATCTGGAGCAGGAAAGCTTCTTATGGGGCATTTGAGTGCCAGGTATGAAACTGGAGATTTGCATTTAAAAGAGGCGAAAACAGTATTTTCAAATTGTCAAGTAGTTAAAGATGGCGAGCGCTATGTCATTGATTAATTTGTGTGTCTTGATATGTTTCAAGTGTTTGATCAATTTCCTTTTTTAGATCAATACAAATCTTCTTTTTGCGGTTTGCTTGTATACTTTTATTCACGGAGATATAAAACTGTTAATATCAACTATAAATAGTGGATAAGTTCCTCTTGCATCCTTCTAAAACACTGTGTTTCTTCGCTATCTTTGGTAACTCTCCTAAAAATAGAGTTAAATGGCAGAAAATCAATACACTGAGGACAATATTCGATCGTTAGATTGGAAGGAGCACATTCGTCTTAGGCCGGGAATGTATATCGGTAAGTTGGGTGATGGTTCGGCTGCGGACGATGGGATTTATATTCTCGTCAAAGAGGTCATAGACAATTGTATTGATGAATTCGTCATGGGCAATGGGAAGCGCATTGACGTCAAGATTAAAGATGGAAAGGTAACAGTTCGTGACTTTGGTCGTGGAATTCCTCTTGGAAAAGTGAAGGATGTTGTCTCGAAGATGAACACAGGAGGGAAGTACGATTCAAAAGCGTTCAAGAAGTCGGTGGGGTTGAATGGTGTAGGTACGAAAGCCGTCAATGCCTTGTCGAGCCATTTCATGGTGTATTCTGTTCGGGATGGAGAGAAAGTTGAGGTTTCATTTAATCAAGGCAATGTGGTTCAAGAGCTGCCTGTTCAAAAAACAGAGGAGAGCAATGGAACCTACGTAGAATTTGTTCCAGACAATTCAGTATTCAAAAAGTATGCTTTTAAGACTGCATATGTTGAGAAGATGGTTTGGAATTATTGTTATTTGAATAGAGGTTTGACTATTAAGTTCAACGGGCAGTCATTTATTTCAAAGAATGGACTTAAAGATCTTCTGGACAACAATATGGATGGTGACCCGTTGTATCCAATTATCCATCTCGAAGGTGATGATATCGAGGTGGCTTTCACACATGGGAAAACTTATGGTGAAGACTACTATTCATTTGTTAATGGTCAGCATACGACACAGGGAGGGACTCATCAAAGCGCGTTTCGTGAATCTGTTGCAAAAGTCATCAAAGATTTTTACGGAAAGAACTATGAAGCTTCAGATATACGTCAGTCGATTGTTGCTGCCGTTGCCGTGAAGGTCATGGAGCCTGTTTTTGAGTCACAAACAAAAACAAAATTGGGATCTCTAGAGATTGAGCCGGGTGGAAAGTCGATGCGTGCCTTTGTCAATGACTTCTTGAAGGAAAAACTTGATAATTTTCTTCACAGAAACCCCGATGTTGTAGAGACGCTTGAAAAGAAAATAAAGCAAAGTGAGAAAGAGCGTAAGGAGCTCTCTGGGATCCGGAAAATAGCTAGAGATAGGGCTAAAAAAGCGAATCTTCATAATAAGAAGTTGAGAGATTGCCGTGTTCATCTTACGGATGCTAAAAATGACCGTCGAGAGGAAACTACCCTTTTTATTACCGAGGGAGACTCAGCGAGTGGTTCAATTACAAAGTCAAGAGATGTAAATACCCAAGCGGTATTTTCGTTGAAAGGAAAACCTTTAAACAGTTATGGCTTGACAAAAAAGGTCGTTTATGAGAATGAAGAGTTCAACCTGATTCAGGCCGCACTGAATATCGAGGATGATATGGATGATTTGCGTTACAACAAAATTGTAATTGCAACGGATGCTGATGTTGATGGAATGCACATTCGAATGCTCTTGTTGACCTTTTTTCTTCAATTTTTTCCTGACTTAGTGAAAAGGAATCATGTTTATGTTCTTCAAACTCCGTTATTCCGAGTTCGCAACAAAAAAAAGACGATTTATTGTTACTCGGATGAGGAACGCCGAACTGCGATCTCTGATTTGGGGAAAAATCCTGAAATTACCCGGTTTAAAGGGCTTGGAGAAATATCACCCGATGAGTTCAAGCACTTTATCGGAGAAGATATTCGATTGGAACCTGTGATGTTATCTAAAGAGGCATCAATTGATTCTATTCTTTCCTATTTCATGGGGAAAAACACACAGCAGCGTCAAGAATTTATTATTGATAATTTGCGCGTTGAGGAAGCGGTAGAAGACGATAACGAAGAATTAGAAAAAGCATCTTAAATATGGCTGACGAAAACGAAAAGTTAGATGGGGAAGAGGCGAAAACGTCGAATGGTGAATCATTTGATGATCAAGAGAATTTGTCAGATGATGAATCAATAGATGAATCTGCTTTTGGAGATAAAGTTGTTGATGAAAAGATAATCCCAGTTGGTGGGCTTTATGAAAGCTGGTTTCTTGATTATGCTTCTTATGTTATTTTAGAACGTGCTGTTCCTTCGCTTTTTGATGGTTTCAAACCCGTTCAGCGGCGGATTCTTCATTCAATGAAGGAAATGGATGATGGTCGTTACAATAAGGTTGCCAACATTATTGGTAACACGATGAAATACCATCCCCATGGAGATGCTTCAATTGGAGATGCTTTGGTTCATTTGGGGCAAAAAGATTTACTCATTGATTGTCAAGGAAACTGGGGAAATACACTCACAGGTGATCGAGCTGCTGCTCCCCGTTATATTGAGGCACGAATATCTAAATTTGCGTCTCACGTTGTTTTCAATGCCAAGACAACAAGTTGGTTGAAAAGTTACGATGGAAGAAACGATGAACCAGAGCAGCTCCCTGTAAAATTTCCGTTATTGCTGGCACAAGGTGCAGAGGGAATTGCCGTTGGTATGGCATGTAAAATAATGCCTCATAATTTTGTGGAGTTGATAGAACAATCAATCAATCATCTGCGTGGCAAAGGAGTTAAGATTTTTCCTGACTTTGCGAATGGCGGAATGATTGATGTTTCGAATTATAACGATGGCTTAAGGGGAGGGAAAATCCGCTTGCGTGCAAAAATTCGTAAGGAGAACAACAAGACCTTGGTTGTCACAGAACTTCCATATGGAACTACGACTTCGTTGATCGATTCCATTCTAAAGGCCAACGACAAGGGAAAAATTAAAATAAAGAAGATTGAAGACAACACGGCTGCTATGGCGGAGGTAATTATCCATTTAGCGAGCGGAGTATCTCCAGATAAAACCTTAGATGCTCTTTATGCATTTACCGATTGTGAGGTCTCTATTTCTCCCAATTCTTCGGTGATTGATGGCGACAAGCCACGTTTTATTGGAGCTTCTGAGATTTTAAAAATCAATACCGACAATACAGTTGATTTGCTGCGTAAAGAATTGGAGATTCGTCTTGCAGAATTGGAGCGTCAGTGGCACATGTCTACTTTGGAAAAGATTTTTATCAATGAGGAAATGTATATCGACTTCAAAGAATACAGCAATAAGGAGAGTCTTTATGAGTACCTCTACAGAGCTTTTAAACCTTTCCTTAAACAACTTATTCGAGAAATTGAGGACGAGGACTTACACAAGCTTACGCAAATTCCAATGATCCGTATTACTCGTTTCGATGCGAATAAGGCGGACGACAACATTGCTAAAATCGAATCCGAAATTGAAGTTGTAAAGGACAAGCTGGCAAACTTAATCGATCATGCAATCGATTATTTTAAAGATTTAAAGAAACGTTTTGGAAAAGGGAAAGAGCGAAAAACTGAAATTAAAACTTTTGACTCAATAAACGCCACAAAAGTGATTATTGCGAACAAGAAATTGTACGTTGATTATGAAGAGGGATTTGTAGGGTATGGGTTGCGCAAAGCAGAATACATCACCGACTGTTCTGATATCGATGATGTCATTATTTTCTTTGCTTCAGGTAAAATGATGGTGACCAAAGTCTCGGATAAAAAATTCGTTGGGAAAGGAATTATCTATGTGAGCGTTTGGAAGAGGGGAGACGTCCGTACGATTTACCATATGATGTATCAAGACGGTAAGGGCGGCGCTACAATGATGAAACGATTTACTGTCAAGTCAATTACGAGAGATACCGAATACGACTTAACAAGAGGTACAAAGGGGTCTAAAATGCTCTATTTCAATGTGCATCCCAACGGTGAACGAGAAGTGGTGACAGTTGTACTAAGAGCACGCCCTCATTTAAAGCGATTGAAATTCGATGTGGATATGGGAGACCTCTTGATCAAAGGACGCGGTGCCGCAGGAAATCGAGTTACGAAAGAAATTGTGTCAAAAATTGTTTTGAAAGAAGTTGGAGGATCAACACTTGCTGCGCGAAAAATTTGGTACGATACCGTTGTCGGTCGATTGAACGACGACGAGCGTGGTAAGTTTCTTGGGGATTTCAAGGGAGAAGACAAGATTTTAACCCTATACAAAACGGGTGAATACCGTCTGAGTAATTTTGATTTATCAACGCATTTTGATGACGACATGATCCACATTGAAAAATGGCATCCGAACCGACCTATTTCGACAATTTACTTTGATGGTGCAAAAGAATTGCATTATGGGAAAAAATTCTTGTGTGAAATCACAGCAGATAAGAAAGTGTCCTTTATCTCTGAGGCGGAGGGATCACATATGGATGCAGTTTCAACTGGTTTTAAGCCAAAGTTCAGGGTTGTCTATAACAAGCTGCTAAAAGCAACGAAGAATTTGCCGGATACGATAATAAATTTTGATGATTTCATTGATGTAAAAGGGATGAAGTCGCAAGGAAATCAAGTGACCAAGTTGAAGGTAAAAGAGATTGTTTTGGACCATCCAATTGAAGAGTCAGCTGATGAGATGTGGCCAGAAACAACCCCCAAAAAGGAGGTGGGTGTAGATCAAAATCCTGAAAATCAACCGATTGAAGCGAAAGAAGATGAGGTGGCAAAAACGGTAGAATGGGATTTACAGAAGAAAGAAGATGAGGATCCCGATCAACCCAAATTGTTTTAGTTTTTTTCATTTTTTTGTCTTTAGTCTGTATCCGAAGGTTGTTGACAATATCACGTCTTTGAATTATCTTTGCACTGAATTGGATGATTTCTCTCCAGATAATGAGGAAAGGATGAATCGTTCTCCGCAATGAGCGAATTTTCAAAACAACAAAATAAGAGTCTTATGATGGAGAAAATGACATCAGGTCAATTAATCGATTTAGAAGATAAATATGGAGCCCACAATTACCATCCTTTGGAGGTCGTGCTTGAGCGTGGAGAAGGAGTTCATGTTTGGGATGTAGAGGGTAAAAAATATTATGATTTCCTTTCAGCGTATTCTGCTGTGAATCAAGGTCATTGTCATCCAAAAATTGTTGGTGCTATGGTTGATCAAGCCAAAACGTTGACTTTGACTTCGAGAGCTTTTTACAATGATGCATTAGGGCCTTATGAGAAATTTGTGACGGAATATTTTGGTTTTGATAAAGTTCTCCCGATGAATACAGGTGCAGAAGCTGTTGAGACGGCTATTAAACTCTGCCGTAAATGGGCATATGAGGTGAAAGGAATATCAGAGGATGCTGCTCAAATAATTGTTTGTGATAATAATTTTCATGGGAGAACTACTACCATTGTTTCGTTCTCGAATGATGCAGTTGCGAGCAAGAATTTCGGTCCATTCACGCCTGGATTTATTCGCATCCCATACAACGATTCTGATGCTTTAGAACGAGCGTTAAATGAAAATGATAACGTTGCAGGGTTTTTAGTCGAACCTATACAAGGTGAAGCAGGTGTCTTTGTTCCGGATTCAGGATACATCGAAAAAGCCAAAGAATTGTGTGCAGCCAATGGAACATTGTTCATCGCTGATGAAGTTCAAACAGGAATTGCACGAACTGGTTCCTTGTTGGCAGTTTGCGGTGATTGTAATTGTGGAAATACCTGTGAAAAAGATTCAAATACCTACGTTAAACCGGATATATTGATACTTGGGAAAGCAATTTCTGGAGGAGCCTACCCTGTTTCGGCTGTTTTGGCTGATGATTCGATTATGAATGTCATAAAGCCAGGTCAACATGGGTCCACATTTGGAGGTAATCCTGTTGCAGCAAAAGTAGCTGTTGCAGCCTTGGAAGTCGTTCGTGATGAGAAACTGGCTGAAAATGCGCGCCGTTTGGGTGTGATATTCCGTAAAGAGATGAATCGAATCATTGATTCGACAGACCTTGTTCTTAAAGTTAGGGGACGTGGATTGCTAAATGCGATTATCGTTAATGATACAGAGGAGAGTGAAACAGCATGGAATCTCTGTGTTGCACTCAAAGAAAATGGACTGCTTGCGAAACCTACGCATGGCAATATCATTCGTTTTGCGCCTCCGCTTGTTATGAATGAGCAGCAATTGATGGAATGTGTTTCTATCATTGAGAAAACTATTAATGAATTCAAACAGTAAAATGTCAAAAAAAATAAAATTTGGAACGGACGGTTGGAGAGCAATAATTGCTGATGATTATACTGTCGAAAATGTTGCAAGGGTGAGCATTGCAACTGCAGATTGGCTTAAAAAGAACTTCGATAATCCGAGTGTCGTAATCGGTCACGATTGCAGATATGCAGGAGAGTTGTTCATGGAAACGGCAGCCAAAGTTTTTGTCGATGCAGGAATTACAGTTAAAATGGCGTATGGCTTTGTTTCGACACCGATGGTCTCATTAGCTGCAGTCAAAATGGGTTGTTCCATAGGGGTCGTAATTACGGCCAGTCACAATCCTCCCTCTTACAACGGATTTAAATTAAAATCGCACCATGGTGGCCCTTTGTCTCCAGAAAAAGTGCAAGAAATAGAAGATATCATCCCAGATCACAGTGGGTTCGATCCGAAAACCGTTTCATTGAAAAATGATTTGGTTACAATTGTTGATTTGGAGACGATGTATGTTGACCATGCAAAGTCAAATTTTGATCTTGATGCAATCGAGAAGTCAGGATTGAAATTGGCATATGACGCAATGTATGGGGCGGGTCAAAATGCACTCAAAAGGTTGCTACCTAACATTGAGTTTATTCATTGCGAAAGTAATCCGTCTTTCATGGGACAGGCTCCAGAACCGATAGCCAAAAACTTACAAGAACTTGAAGCGTTCATTAAGGAGAATGGTTCTATTGATTGCGCTCTGGCCACTGATGGTGATGCAGATCGAATAGGTTTATACAACGGCAAAGGTGAGTTTATTGATTCACATCATATTATTTTACTTCTAATTCATTATTTGAAACATTACAAAGGAATGAGTGGAAAAGTGGCGACTGCATTCAGCACAACACCTCGTGTTAAAGTGATGTCTGACCATTATGGACTTGACTCTGAAGTTGTCAAAATAGGATTTAAATACATTGCAAGTATAATGGTTGAAGAAGATGTGCTTGTAGGAGGAGAAGAATCTGGAGGAATTGCCACAAAAGGTCACATTCCAGAGCGTGATGGAATTTGGATGGGATTGATTATTTGGGAGTTCATGGCAAAATCAGGAAAATCACTTGATGATTTAATCCGTGAGGTATATGATATTGTTGGACCATTTAAGTTTGAAAGAAGTGATTTACATATTACCGAAGAATTAAAACAGCGCATTGTCAGTAATTGTAAGAATGATGTTTACAAGCAGTTTGGCGAATATACAGTGAAAGAAGTGGGTACAATTGATGGGTTCAAATACTTTTTCGATGAAAACAGATGGGTAATGATTCGACCTTCGGGAACAGAGCCAGTATTGAGAACCTACGCTGAAGCTCCAACTTTAGAAGAAGTTCGTAAGATTCTTCAGGTGACGAAAGAAACAATTTGTAATTGAGAACGGATATAAAGAGATATGGGTTCAACATTTGGAACAATATTTAGAGTAAGTACATTCGGAGAATCGCATGGGGTTGCCATTGGTGGCATTATCGATGGCGTTCCGTCCAATGTTCCTATTGATATTGAAGCAATCCAATTAGAGTTAGATAGACGTAAACCTGGACAGTCTGAAATTGTTACACAGCGAAAAGAGTCGGATCGTGTTCAGATTCTTTCAGGCATTTTTGAGGGGAAAACAACAGGTACGGCAATAGGATTTCTGATTCCTAATACGGATCAAAAGTCAAAAGATTACGATCATATCAAAGATGTTTTTCGTCCTTCTCATGCAGATTATACCTACAGTAAAAAGTACGGGAATCGCGATTATCGTGGAGGAGGAAGGTCTTCGGCAAGAGAAACCGCCTGCAGGGTCGTTGCTGGGGCTATTGCCAAGAAAATTCTTGAACGGGAGGGGATTTCTATTGTGGCTTATGTAGATCAAGTAGGAAGCATCAAATTAACAGGACCGATAGACCACAATGAAATTAACAGTAATGTTGTTCGCTGTCCAAATAAAAAGGATGCTGAGCAGATGATTGAATTGATACAAGAAGTGCGTAAAAAGGGAGATACAATTGGTGGAAGCATTGTTTGCCAGATCAATCAAGTCCCTGCTGGTCTTGGTGAGCCGGTTTTTGACCGTTTGCATGCAGATCTTGGAAAAGCGATGCTATCTATTAATGCTGTTAAAGGTTTTGAATATGGTAGTGGCTTTTCGTGTGTAGAGATGAAGGGATCAGAACACAACGATATTTTTAATACTGACGGAAGCACGCAGACAAATCATTCGGGTGGAATACAAGGTGGAATTTCCAATGGAATGCCCATCAATATGAGAATTGCTTTCAAACCTGTTGCTACAATTATCCAGGAGCAGCAGTCCATTAGTACAAGCAATCAGCAGGTTACTATGGAAGGAAAGGGAAGGCATGATCCGTGCGTAGTTCCGAGGGCAGTTCCAATTGTTGAATCTATGGCAGCAATAACAATTTTGGATTTCTTTTTACGGAACAAAGCGCGTTAATTCGATATCATAAGTAGCACTATTCGTCGCTTTATTTTAAGGAAAGGAGCTTCAATCAATAATCGGAACGAATTCGGATGAGTTTGCTCAAAAAAGAAGTATCTTCGTTCTTCAAACAAATGATATGATTCAGCGCATTCAAACATTATATCTCGCGATTCTAATACTGTTGGTCTCTATTGTGTCCACAGGCACATCACTTTTTAGTTTTATAAGCGAAACTTCCAAGTTTACGTTCAGTTCCTTCGGCATTACCGAGTATTCATTAGATGGAAAATTTATTCAAACAGAGACTTTTCCAATTTTTGTTGGGACCATTGCCTTGGTATTGTTGAGTTTTTTGTGCTTGATGTCGTACAAAAATATAAACCGACAATTCAAGTTGGGTAGATTGGTGTTTTTCATATATTTTTTGAGCTTGCTCTCTATCTTCCTCCTTTCTGTTTTTGGTGATCGTTTGTTGGATGTTTCCAGTTCATCAAGAGAAATGGGAGTGGGCTATTTTTTATTTATCGCTGGATTTCCATTTTCATTTCTTGCGAATATTGGAATAAAACGAGACAAAAAATTGTTGGATTCTTTAGACCGTTTGCGTTAATCGATGAATTATTTATCCATTGAAGGTATTACTAAATCGTTTGGAGAACGTGTATTGTTTGAGGACATCACTTTTGGTATTGAACAAGGACAAAAAGCAGCAATTGTCGCAAAGAATGGAAGTGGTAAAACAACACTTTTAAAGTGCTTGTTGGATCAGGAACCTGTGGATGAAGGTCGCATTGTGTTCCGTAAAGATCTCAGAATTGCATTCATGGAGCAAAATGAAGAATTGAGTGCAAAACATACCATTCTCGAGGAAGTTTTTTCCCATGATTTACCGGAACTTCAGGCAGTAAAAGAATACAACTATGCAATGCGACTTGAGGATGAAGAGTTTATCAAATCTTCGTTTGAAGCAATAACGGAATTGAATGCATGGGACATCGAGGTGCGGGTCAATCAAATTTTATCGGTACTTAAATTAAATGATACAAATAAGCGCATTTCCACCCTCTCAGGTGGACAGAAAAAGCGTGTTGCTCTGGCGAAAGTACTCATTGCAGAGCCTGATTTTCTAATTCTTGATGAGCCGACGAATCACCTTGATCTTGATATGATAGAATGGCTTGAAGAGTATTTGTCTAAGTCCAAATCAACAATTTTAATGGTGACGCACGATCGTTATTTTCTTGAGGTGGTTTGTGATACGATTATTGAATTGGAGGGCAAGTCAATTTACAAGTACAAAGGGAATTTTTCATACTATCTGGAGAAGAAAGCTGAACGACAAGAACAATTAGAGGCTACAATCGAGAAAGCAAAGAATCAATTTCGAAAGGAATTGGATTGGATGCGCCGTCAGCCAAAGGCGAGAGGAACCAAACAAAAAGCTAGGATTGATGCTTTTTATGACACCAAGAAGGTAGCCAAGCAACGGATTGATAAAGATGAACTCGATATTCCAGTAAAAATGGAGCGTCTGGGGACTAAAATACTTGAACTTCATAAAATTGGAAAGTCCTTTGGTGATATAAAAATTCTCAATGAGATGTCCTATGTTTTCAAACGCCAGGAACGTATTGGAATTGTCGGAAACAATGGTTCGGGGAAGTCGACATTTTTGAACATGATATTGGGAATTGAAGGTGTTGATAAAGGAAAAATTGTAACTGGTGAAACCGTTGTTTTTGGTTATTACAATCAGGAAAATCTACACACAGAATCCGACCAAAAAGTCATCGATGTTATTCGTGATATTGCCGAGTACATTCCACTTGAGAAAGGTCGCCAAATGTCGGCTGCGCAATTTCTTGAGAAGTTTCTATTTCCGCGTGAGATGCATTACAATTTCGTCGATAAATTAAGTGGCGGAGAGAAGCGTCGATTAAAATTAATGACGGTGCTCATGGAAAATCCAAATTTTCTTATTCTTGATGAGCCAACCAATGATTTAGACATCTTCATAATGAGTGTATTGGAGGACTATTTGCGCAGTTTTCAAGGATGTTTGATTGTTGTTTCTCATGACCGCTATTTTATGGATAAAATGGTGGATCATATGTTTGTATTTAAAGGCAATGGTGAAATCAGTGACATTTCAGGAAACTACAGTGCTTACCGAAAGAAATTGATTCAAGAAGCGCGTGCGACGAAGAAAAATGAATCGAATAAAAAAGCGATAACTGAACGTCAAGTTGAAATCAAGGGTGAAAAAGATAGGAAAAAGCTTTCTTACAAGGAGCGCAAAGAATTTGAAGGACTCGAATCTGAAATAGCACTTCTTGAATCAGAGAAAATAAAATTAACCCAGCTTCTCTCACAAACTGACGCATCCAACGATCAATTGATGACTGCAGGAGAGCGTTTATCTGAGGTGGTCACCGAACTCGAGGAGAAGGAGTTTCGATGGCTAGAATTGTCGGAGTACGAGTAGTTTTCGGTAACTAATACCTGTCAGTTCTCATGTGAAAAGAGTTTCTTTCTGACTTTTTAACCCACCAATCCTGCAATGTTTAAAGGCTTATTCAACAGATTGAACTTTAGCGTAAATCGGATCATTTGACCGTATTGAATGTTGCCACTACTATTTTTGAATGTGTCTTCAATTTCTTTGCTCATTAAACCTGGAATAGGGAAGTAGAGGCCAAAAACTTCTCCAAATCGAATACCCAGTCCTGCATTGTAAGCTGTGTTCCAGTTCATACCGTTGTGAAACGTTCCAACATCCAAGAATGCACCAATGATGCCAGGTTTCAGTGGAAGATCAATATAGAGATTTACCGTTGCCATGGAAAAGGCACTTGTTCCATAGCTTTGAACTGTACTTTTAAATCCTCCCATATTTTCAAGTCGTTGTTGCGACCATATTCCTGTTGCGTCTGATCTTCCAAAAAAGTACTCGTCCACAAATAAATCTTGAGCACCGTCCGTGCCATTCAGCGCCATTGAATATTGGTAACCATTTGTGCTAAAATCGTAATCTCGCAGATATTGCTGACCAATAAAACCACGTACTTCGATCCACCGTTTCATTTTGTTTTTTAAGTACCTGAATTTGTACTTTGATGCGAAGGTAATACGTGCCATTTGATCATCATTCGATACATTAAGTATTAGGTCATTCCTCAGTATAAGGTTCAATTTATGATCCGCACGATTATATTCGAATTCATATTCAATATAGGCGCCAGTGCGATCGATTTTGTCCGTGCCATATTTGTCCTTTCGAAACATTGTTTGAATATGAATGGTTTGTGCATTTTTCCCATTTCCTTTTCGATTTCCAATTTTTGCTGTCCAGTATGGAGCTGCTGTAATATAAAATGATTCATTTCTTTGAAAGGTGTTGTCGTGTTTGAATGATTTTACGGAGATTCCGAAGCGCGACAATTTAAGTACTCGTTCCGGTTGCGTGGTATGACTAATCTCTGCAATTCCGGAAACCATTTTTCTTCCGAAGGAAAACATAGGTGCGACGACGTAACTGAACCGATTGAATGGTACACTATAATTATGAAGAGCAGCTCCTACCATCAATTTATCATATGCATTGGCTCCAATAAGAGGCATCCAAAACATATTAGAAGATTTCGGTTCATTATCTCCACCTAAAAACTCAAGTTTCAACGGTTCCAACCGGTGAAACGCCTTATTTTTTATCCAACTGTTGTTTTGTCGGTTCATTTCGGGAATGTCTTTGTTGTGATCGATCAATACTTCATCAATGGACTTATTGTTTAAGACTATTGTTGCTGTTTTTTGACCGGGTTCGACCCACACCGTTTCAACTACTTTTTCACCTACCAATCCATTAATTTCTATCGGACCATTAACTTGTCCAGTATTTTTAACTTTAATCGAGAGGGCATCGCCTTTTTCTTTGACACGTTTCAATTTAAAGTCTATATGGTTTGTTGTTTGTATCAAATCATTGAAAAGCCAAGAAAGATCTTTGCCTGATGTTCTTTGCATTGAACGCTGCATATCCTTAGGTTGTGGGTGCTTAAATTCCCATTCAGAGTAATAGTTTCGCATACATTGATCGAACATTTCATCGCCCAAGTAATCTTTTAGATAGTAGAACACAAGACCGGTTTTCTGATACATTATGATTCCATAATTGATTGGTGAAAATCTGGCAGAGTGCGTTTCTATTGGTTGATCCTCTCCAAGTCCGGCGATGATTCGGTAGGAAAAATCTCCTATGTCGTGATAGTCGAGATGATCGGCATGAAAAACTTTATTCTTAATCGCATCAGACAAGGCAGTATTTCCAGGATATTTTGTTTCTATATAACGAACTTCATTCAGTGTATTCATTCCTTCATCCATCCATCCGTGCGCACGCTCATTACTTCCCAACTGTCCGTAAAACCAATTGTGTCCAACTTCATGGACAATGACGATTTCGAGCTGACGAGAATCTCCTGAGCGACCAATCACTGTAACATTAGGATATTCCATTCCTCCACCAGCACTGATTGTTCCATCAACGGCTGTTACATTGTTATATGGGTAATCTCCATTCCATAGTGAATAATAATAAATGGCATCATTTAGATATTCGTTTGCATTGATCCATAGATCGGCTTCAGCATTGGTATACATTGCCCAGGAAGTAACCGTTCTTCCAGAATGAGGTAGTTTTACTTCACTTTTTAATACATTGAATCGCTTGTCAGCAAACCATGCGAAGTCATGCACATTGTCTTGAACGTATTGAATTGTTTTCTTTTTGTTTGAAGAAATCGGGAAATCACTTTTTCCAGAGGGCTGAGGTAATTTGTAGTTCGTTCCTTGTTTTATGTTGTTCTCTGTCCAGCTTGCACGCTCATTTAAAAAGGTAATTTCTGATTCGGTAATCAGATCACCAGTTGCACCAACAATATAGTTTTCGGGAAGTGTAATTTTCACATCGAATGAACCGTATTCTGAATAAAATTCTCCTTGATTTAAGTAAGGCATAGCATGCCATCCTTCTGCGTCGTAAACCGCAGGTTTTGGATACCATTGTGTAATTTGATAAGATTGACCGATGTGGCCGAGACGGGATACTTTTCCTGATGGCAATTCAACAACAAAAGGTGTAGAAACGTTTATACTTTCGCCTGGTTTTACAGGTTCTTTTAGTGATAAAATGGCAATATCGATATTGTTTTGTTGAAATTCCCAAGGAGCTTTTGCCCCATCAATTTTGAAGTCAAGACCGCTTATACTTCCTCTTATAGAATCGGCTCCATACTTCAATACCTGTTTTCCGTTTTGGTATTGTTGTTTTGCCAGGTCCGTCTCTCCATTTTTGTATGCATTTGGCCAAAGATGAATGTATAAAAATGAAAGGGTATCAGGTGAATTGTTTACGTACTCAAACTCTTCCGCACCGATCAGAGTATTCGATGTGTCGTTCAATTCTACATCAATTTTGTAATTGACCTCTTGTTGCCAGTAATTTTGAGCAGATAGACTGAAAATGGCGAAGGAAAAAAGGAAGGATAAAAGTTTCATATCATTTGTTGATTTCGACCAAAGATAATCATCCATGTTACTTGTGCAAAATAAACCCACCTGCTAGCCGGGGATACAATTCTTCTCTTTTTACGATTACTTTTGAACTATGAGCGATTCTAACTCGTCAATTGTTTTTATGTAGTGTACGTTTTCCTCAGAGAGTGGGTCAAATGAGTCTAGCTGACTTCCGCTTATAATTACTTTTGACATAATGGCCATTCGAACGAGGACAGAAGAGATCTTCTGGAATGTTTTTAAATCGATTTTTGCAGTAAAAGTAGTAATTATAAATTCTGGTTGAATTTTGTTGTTTACCTGTTCCATTTCAGTAATTGGCACGTTTTGGCCAAAGTAAGAGCATTTGTAACCGAATTTTTTTAAAACATAATTGTACATTAAAATGCTAAATTCGTGTTCCTCGTAATCATGAAGAAACAGAACCGCCTTTTTTGCATCTTTTGGTGGATTCTTTAATTCGTTGATTTGACAGATTATAAACTCGCGGAATACATAAGAAAAGAAATGTTCGTGAACGATTTTGATTGAGTTAACTTGCCAGAGTTGCCCAAGTTTTCCAAGCAAGGGCAGAATCACATTCATGTATAAATCATTTAAACCGATTTTATCAAGTTCATTGTTCAGTAAATCAAGCGTTCCATCTCTATCAAAATCAAAAATGAGATGGATTAAGTCGTTTATTTCTTTTTCTTTGTCATTGTCGATATCAATGATGATCGATTTGGCTTGCTCAATTATTTCTATTTCTGAGAATGAGGCAATTTTCGAAATGCGATACCCTTTGTTGTAGAGAAGTTTAATGTTCAGAATCTTTTTAAAATCTGTTTCATTATAATATCGAATATTCGTTTCTGTTCGTTTCGGATTTAGAAGGCCGTAGCGTTGTTCCCAAATACGAATTGTATGCGCTTTGATTTGAGTAAAATGCTCTAAGTCTTTTATATTGTATTGATGTTCAGACATGATTAATTGGCGTATAGAATGAAATTATTAAGCGATGTAGCTACGATTAGCCATAAGAAATACGGAAGAACTAGAAGGGTATAATATTTTGTGCTCCCCAAATATGAACAAATAAAACTTCCAATTAAGAGGGTAAGTGCGATTATAACAATTAAGGACAACAATGGGCTTTGATAGTAAAAGAAAATTGGATTCCAAATGACATTAAGAACCCATTGAGCAATGAACAGCAAAATAATTTGTTTTTTGTTCTTAGACGTCTGGAAGAGTTTTGCCATGTACACTGAAAATAAAACCATTATGAGTGTCCAAGCTACCCCAAACATCCATCCAGGAGGATCCCACGGAGCTTTTTCAAGTGACTGATACCATTCTGAAGACACTCCATCTTTGGTGAACAAACTACCCACCAATAATGCGGCGAAGTTGATTCCCAAGAAGAGGATTGATTTCAGAGCCATAACGCTTATTTTTATTCAATACAAAGACCCGCAACGTGAGTTGCGGGTCCTAAATTAACCACTATGTTACTTGCTTGAAGCAATGAGCAAGTTTTTTGTAATTGTTGAATTTTTACACTCAACTTTGATGATGTACTGTCCAGAATTTAGCTCTTCAATATTGATTAGCGTATCATTTGACATTACATTTTGACTATGTACCATTTTTCCATTCGCACTGAAGATTGATATCGTAAGTGCTTCTGTTTTTGGAGTGCTTACTACGATGTACTCTGTTGCTGGATTTGGGTATATATCTACAACGTCCAACTCTTCTGCTTGAAGATTTGCTGTATTATCTATCAACACTTCGTCGATAACATGGACTACTCCATTGTCTGCAGTTACATCAGCAAGTGTTACCGTTGCTGTATTAATCATAACTCCATTCGTAAGGTCTACTTGAACATCTGAACCGGTTAAGGTGGTAACTGGACCACTTACTAGGTCTGTTGACAGCACTGTTGCACCAACTACGTGATAAAGTAAAATATCTTGTAAGTTTGGAAGAGCAAGAAGTCCATTGAGGTCTGTATTTAGCGCTACCGCCAAAGCATCAAATGCCGCATTGTCCGGAGCGAAAACTGTATATTCAGCGAATGGATCTGTTAACGCAGGAAGCAACTCTGCGGTTGTAACTGCTGCAACAAGAGTTGAGAAGCCGTTGTCTATAGCAACGTCAGCAACTGTTTCTTTTGACAATATTACTGCATCGATTGAATGAACAAAACCGTTGTCAGCAGTTAAATCTGCTGCTTCGACCATCGCTTGATTTGCATAAACTGAACCTGCACTCGTCTTCGTCAATTTAATTGTGTTTGACGGAGCCAATGGTGTCACTACATCTCCATTTGTTATACTGGCAGCATCCGCAGATACCCCGAGAACGTGATACAATAAAATGTCTCCAAGATTTGGAAGGGCAAGTAAACCTGGAATGTCTGTTCCTAGTTCAAGCGCTAAATCATCGAATGCATCATTATCTGGCGCAAATACAGTCAATGATGCTGACGCGTCCTGCAAAGCCGATTCTAGACCTGCTGTTGAAATTGCTGCAGCAAGTGAAGTGTGGTCTGCGCTTGCTGCGATGATGTCATCATACACATTTGTCTGTGCGTTGCTCATGAAAGAGGCGAAGAATAATCCGACCAAAGCGGTGTTTCTCAATTTGGAGAGGTGTAAAGAATTTTTCATTTTTTTTTGTTTAATGATTTTTAAATTTCGTTCAACAAATATATATATAAATCGTTTAACAATACAAGAAAAAGGTTAAACAAAATGAAAAAAAATTGCTTTTCCCTGATATCAGCGGGAATGTCATGGGTGTTAACAGATGTTAATTTGAAATCTTCTAGAATTTAGAGCAAAAAAAAACCGTCTCAATGATCTGGGACGGTTTTGAATTGTTTGCAATCGTTTAATGCATTTGATCTTCTTCTTTGTCCTCCTTTTCAATAGGGAAGAGTATCTCTTTGTTGGTTACATTTTGCAGTCGATCCATCAGGTTCTCCAATTGAGATACTGTCAGGCTGTATGCAACTATTTTTTTGTCTTTGTCGAGCACCCAAACTTTTGGTGTGGCGTAAATATCGTAAGTCTTTTGATAGTTCAGCGATTTCAGTGTTGTGTATCGCGGTACAAACAAACCGGCATTTACCATAGCACTATCGTATAAGTTGGCGGTGACTCCGACATTTATAAATTCGAGGTTGTTTTTCTTTATGAATGTTTTCCATTTTTCAAAATCTTCACCTACTGCTTTACCAACGGCGAATATATCAATGTTGCGTTCTTTCCATTTCCTTTCGTAGAGTGTTTGAAGTTTGGGAGTGATCTTTTTACAATGTCCACACTCTGGATCCCAGAAGTAAAGGATGGTGTATTCGTTGTCTAAGCTGTAAAAATCTATCCAGTTTTTATCCGTTGTATCTCTGAGTATTAGATTCGGTGGAGTGGCTCCCATAACGAGATCAAAGTGTGTATCTACTTTTTCGCACAAGTCGTTCAATTTGTCTTTCGGCATCCAATGAGCGGGCGATTCTCCTTCGGCATTTGTTGAGCAATAGTATCGTTTCCCCATGTGAACAAAGACTTTGTTCATTCCCATAATTTTACTCTGCTCATAGTTGCTGGTGATCCATGAAACACAATACTGGAAAATGTCTGAGTCTTGATTCAAACGGTCGCAGAAATCAAAAGCATGGTATATGACAGTATCCCAATGCTGTAGCATCATGTTTTTACTAAAATAGTTCATGAATTTATTGTGAAACACGGGTGTTCTTACCAGTCGGTCATCATTCAGATCAATGTTATCGAAATAATGCGTTCTGTAATAGTTGAATCGAAAGTTTGAATCTATTACATTGCCTTCTGCATCCAATGGAGCATCTGGTATTTTGATATCCATGGACATTCGAACAATGCTGGAAACGAGAAGCTCTTTAAGATTTTCCGCGATATTTTTTTGGTATTCTTGAACGGATGTATTGATGTCTTTAATTTGTTCACTGATTTGATCGTACATTTGCGATCCTTTTTCATGTCCCTCAAGTTCTCTGCGTTTTGCATCTGCTGCCTGACGTTTTGAATTGATGAATTGAACATAATTGAGGAAAACGGTATTTTCTCTCGAGACGGGTTTTAGTTCATTTTTTTTCTTTCGCTTGAATGCAACTGCTTTGGCTGTTCCCATCAAATTTGGAAGCGCAGCCTCGATGTGCACCTCAGGTTCTTCATTGTAGACAAATTCAAGTAGGTTTTCTCCAGGAAGGTAGAGTGCTAAAATTCCCGCCTTTTGTTTCTTTCCATCGAAACGCACGAATCCATTTTCAATTTGCGCTGTATCTGCATAGAATAGTTTTTTACCAAAGTATTTTACGAGATGAACAGTGGTGTCCTTCTGTCCTGTTATTTTGAATGAAATATCTTGTGCATAAATTGTAGAGCTAATAAGCATCAAGGTAAAAAGAACAATTGCTTTCATAGAATTTTGGTTTCTTAATTGGTTTTCGGATATTTTCAGTTTTCAAAAATAGAGCATCTACTTTGATTGACAATTCTTTGACGGGTAATTCTTTCTCAAAGATGCTCAGTGGTTCATCGATTAACAAATATTTAACGAATCAATACGCATTAAAGGTTTCTTTTTTTGCCGTGAAATAACTTGAAAGGGAGAACAGGGCATATGCGAACAGCACTGCTGAGACACTCCACAAGGTGATTCCTTTGTCGATGTACACACCGCCAGACTCGAACATTTCATCGAGAAAATATTTGCATCCAAGAAAACAAATTAGACCAACAGCACTTACAATTCCAAATACTTTTAGAAAGTAGACAAAAAACTTTCGAACTATTGTTTTTGGGTGGTATCCAATGCGCATGAGAGTTCTTATCTCGTAGGCATTTTTTGAAATTAGCAATTGCATGTATTGGATCAAAACCAGTCCCGAAACAAAAACTGCAACGACTGAAATGCACAACACAACAAAAAATAAGGTACCTACCATACTTTTAAGTCGTCCGACGATCATCTGAGCATCTTTCGATTCCAAACCTTTTTTTGTAAGTAACTCTTCGATTCGTCCAAATTCATTTTCCTTTCCAGAAATCATGATTTGGGAAATTTTTTGTTCCTCACCATTTGCAAAATTCTGATTTCCATATTGCATAAATGTTTCTGGAACAAGAACTGCAGATACTGAGCTCGTGAAACCGATGATTTTTACTTTCATCCATTCTTTTTTGCCGTCTTTATTTGAGAGCATAAATTTGAAATTCGAATTCATTGCCAATTCATCTGACACCTGAGGGAATCCTGCAGAGCTGGCAAATGTATTCATCATTACGATGAAATCACGCGGGAGAATGATCGGAACTGAGGGATCTCCTTCTTTCCATTTCCACTGTTCGAGATTTGCCTTGAGAAAAGAGGGGTCGATTGTTTGAATGAATAGGTTTGTTTTGAATGTTGGGATGTGTTCATCATCTGTTTCAAACCACAAATTAAAATTGTTCGAAACAACGGGTTTCACATCCAGAACAAATTTCTCCGATTTAATTTTTTCTATTTCACGGGGACTGAAGTCTGATTTGGTGAGGCCTATTGTGGTGGATGGGGTTACTTTTTTTTGTACGATAATTGTGTTCGGTCCAAGGATGTCGGATCCTTTACCAAATTCATTTATTTTGATTAAGTAGTGAATCGACATTACTAAAAATGTGATTCCCAAGAAAGCTCCAATCATTGCTATGACGAGCTGCTTTCGTTCCTGGTTTTTGAAAAGCACTTTGTTGAGCATAATTACAGCTTTAGTTCATGTGTGAATTCATATCCATGGCTATTTCCAAGTGTCGTTAGAATGAAGCCTGCATTTTGTTCGGTGGTTCTCTTGTGAATCAATTCCAGGCAGCGTTGAGCATTTTCGGTGTCCAAATGTGAAAAAGGTTCATCGAGAAGAAGCCATTCGTAGGGTTGTGCCAGCGCTCTGATGATGGCAACTCGTTGTTGTTGCCCCATTGAGAGTAGGCCACAATTTTGTTCCCATTTTGCACCAATTTCAAGGTGCTCAAGTAGCTCTAGAAGTTCTTCCTCTTGATAGGTGTTAGTGATATCATTTTTTAAAATGAGATTCTCTTTCACCGTGAGTTTTGGAAAAAGTTGAAGGTCCTGAAATACGGCTGAAATTCTACGCTGTCTCAAGTTGGACCAATCTGTAGGTGTGAATGTGCTGCTCTTTCGACCATCGATGTACAAATCACCTGAATAGTCATTTCTAAGTCCAAATACGATTGATGTAAATGTTGATTTCCCCTTTCCGCTTGAAGCATTGAGGAGAATGTGAGTTGATGATTCAATCTCGATTTTCTTTCCCCAAATACTTTCTGGTCCGTGAGGAATGGATGCTAAAGGTTTGGGCATTATTTGATCAAGTATAATTTTCATCTGGACGTATTTGGCTTTAAATGTTCAATAATCATTCCAATCTTTCAAGGATGCGCTAGAGTTTGAGTGCGTCCACTACTTCTTTCTTCATTTTATTTTCATCGTTATGGTCAATCCAATGCGTTTCTGTATGCCTACGCAACCAGGTCAATTGCCTTTTGGCGTACCTTCGTGTGTTTTGTTTGATTTTATCTACGGCTTCATCAAGTGAACAGTGGCCATCGATATAGGAAAAGAGTTCTTTGAAGCCAACGGTATTCAATGAGGGAATACCACTGAATTTTTTCACGGATTTCACTTCTTCCAAAAGACCGGCTTCCATCATCATGTCGACCCGTGTATTTATGCGACTGTACAGCTCATCTCTTTCGTGGTGAATTGCGAATCGTTTGACATGAAACGGACGTTTTTCTGGTGCTTGCTTCCGTAGCTTTGAAAATTTCTCACCGGTCAATCTTGTAACTTCGATGGCTCGTAAAACTCTCATTGCATTTTTTTTGTCTACTTGGTCGAAGTACTCGGGGTCATTTGTTTGCAATTCTTCAAGCAATGGATTGAGTCCATTTTTTTCATATTCTACTTGAATTTGATTTTTTAGTTCTTTTGATGAAGGGATGTCATCGAGTCCAATGCAGAGTGCATCGATGAACATGCCTGATCCTCCAACGAGAATGACGGTTTCCTTCGTTTCAAAAGCTTCATTGAGTACCTGTAATGCTTCTTTTTCAAAACGAGCGGAATTGACCTCGTCAGTTACCGTATGTGAATCGATAAAATGATGTTTCACTTCTCCTTGTTCCTTTGCCGTTGGTTTTGCTGTTCCTATTGACAACTCTCTATAGAATTGACGGGAATCTGCTGAAAGTATGCATGTATTAAAATGCTTTGCCAAGGCAATACTGAGTCCGGTTTTCCCGCTGGCTGTTGGTCCTGATATGACGATTAGTGTTTTGATGAAGTAAAGTTAATCAGGAATTTTTAGATGAAGGTAAAAGCCGGTAAAAATCCAAGAATAGCGAAATTTTACAATTTAGGTATTCTAAATACACTTATTGTATTCAAACAACTTTACAACAAGACTTGAACTAAATTTAAGACACAAACCACCTCACGAACACGATTAATGAAGCTAATTATTCGTTGTAAATAGTTACCCACTTCATGTAGCGTTCAGTGACTTCATGCACATACTTATAGGTCGTAGTTCCTCGTAGCATTCCATTTCTTACCACTTCGTCTTGGTGGAATTTACGTTTTGAGAGGTTCAGCAACATTTTTTCTACACAACCATCCCATTTTCTGTGATTCACACCGTATTTTTCTGCAAGTCGAACAGCATCTTGAATGTGTCCTCGTCCCGCGTTGTATGAGGCCAGCGCAAATTTTTTTCTTTGAAAGCGATCGGGTACGGCTTTCCAGAATTTCTCATCCGCCATTAATTTTTTTGCTCCACCCATGATTTGCATAGCAGGTGGAGTATCAGGAAAAACACCATAATGGGGTCCTGTATTCGGCATAAATTGCATCATGCCGTACGCTCCACCAAATGACAAGGCGTTGGGGTTAAATTTTGATTCTTGATAGGCAACGGATGCGATAAGCCTCCAGTCCCAGCCAGACATTTTGCTTGCTTTTTTGAATTGGGCATCGTACTTGGAGATGTACTTCCCGTTGTCTTTTGGGTGGTTTTTATTCCTTTGTTTTGAAATGTGTGGCATTCCAAAGTACTTTTGATAAATAAAATCATACGCTGGGTTTTGCTTGAATTCCCTGAGCCAATCATCGAGTCTCTTGCTGAGCAGTGTACTGGATTTTCTGAGGCCAAATGCAATCCGTTGTTTTACAGACAGGCTCAGTTCGGTGTCAATATTATCAAAAAACTGCGTGTTTACATAAGCTATGTTGTTTTCAGTTACTGTGTAATCAATCTCCCCAGAGGAGACCATCTCAATGAGTTCTTCCACGCTGACATTCCCCTCAAGGCCCTGAATGCGAATGGAATCACCGATTTCCTCTTGCAGGTGTTGGAGTCGCTGATAGTAACTGGAATTTTTCCAAACATGAACTTCTTTTTGACCCAATTGGGTTGCCTTCGTGATCATTTTTGTGCTGAGCTCCTCTTTGGTCATGTTTTCCCATCCATCGGGTTTGCGTTGAATCAGTACTTGGTGTGTTTCAAGTATGGGCTCGGAAAAATCCAAAATCTTACTACGTTCGTTGGTGATTGTGTAATTGCAAGCGATTAAATCACCTTCGCCCTGTTCTAGTTTTTCTATGAGACTATCGAGGTTGTTGACGATTTTTATTTCCAGATTGACACCAATATCTTCGGCAAATAATTTAAGGGTTTCGTATTCGAATCCCATTTTTTTTCCTTTGTAAATGAAGTAGGAAGTGGAACTGTTTTCCGTCAGCACTGTAAGCGTTCCTTTCTTGGTGATATCCGGTAAATCAATAACTAGATTCGAGGGTTCGAATGATTCTTGTACTGCTGTTTTTTTTGTATCCATTATACAACTTGTAATGGAAGACGCTACCAAAAAGAGCAGTGCAGCAGACAAAAACAGGGTACTCGATTTACTCATTTTATCCTGATATTAAAGACAAAATATGCTTTTAAATGCAATGAAAAGAGCACGTTAGCTAGAGTTTTCAACAAAAGAAATCTAATTTCTTAAAAAATAATCTTCAAAATAGGGGATGGCTTCCGCCATAAAGCGATGAAAAGTATCGGTTATGAGCGCTTCATTTTCTAGGTAAACATCTGGAGCTTTGTGCAAGAGATTATCAAATGAAATTCGTTTTGAAAGTCCAGAGCAAGCATAAGTCAACCCTTCATGCGTCCGGTAATTGTACAACCAATTCATTTCTTTCATTTTGGCAATCATAAATTTGTACTGCTTGTTTTCAAAGGAGTGGTGTTTCGGAGTAGCAGTATAAAACGCTTCAACAAATTGAGAGAGATGAACGCCATGAAAACTACTCCAGTTTTTTGCTAAAAGGTGATCGAAATACAAATCCACGGCAATACCCGAAACTTTCGGTAATGGTTCGTGCAATTTGCTTAGTAGTTCTTTTACAGCGGGATGCGTATCAATGTAGTTGTCTGTTGCTCTGTGGAGTCGTACGCCGCGTTGAATTATTTCCGGGAATTTAGAAAGATTGCTTCCCTTGATTGAATCGCCCAAAAGGTTGGCATGCATCAACTCAAGATCATTATTCGAAAAATATAAGTGACCGAGAAAATTCATGATTCCTTAAATTATAGTTGAGGTGTCAAAATAAAAAAACCGACAGCTGTAGGTGTCGGTTTTTACTTAATATTCATCTTCGTTGAACAGAAAATCTTCTCTTGACGGATAATCTGGCCAAATCTCTTCGATACTTTCGTACGTTTCCCCTTCGTCCTCCAGAGCCTGAAGATTTTCGACCACTTCAAGAGGTGCGCCTGTTCGAATCGCAAAGTCGATTAACTCGTCTTTTACTGCTGGCCATGGCGCATCTTCTAAATACGAAGCTAATTCTAAAGTCCAGTACATATTCTTCGTCGTTTATTGTTCTTTTGCGCAAATGTAATTTTAATTCTTAAGATTCCAAATGATTGGTTGAAAAGAATCTTTATTTGCGTCTTTTTGGTCCATTACAGTCGTGGTTTCCATGGTGCTTCTGGAGCATCTAAATCTGAGGTGAGTTTTCTACTTAAAACGAACAAATAATCACTTAATCTGTTTGCATACTTCATAATGATTGGGTCAACGGTCTCATTGTTACTTAAATCAACAATGATTCGTTCTCCTCTCCGGCAGACACATCTTGCGATATGGCAATAGGATACCGTGGTATGTCCTCCGGGCAATACAAAACTCTTCATTGGTTCCAAAGTTTCATCCATTTTATCGATCCAATTTTCAAGTGCTTCAATATCCGACGGAATTAAAGACGGTAGTTTCATTTTAGTTCCTTCTTTGTCCGTTGCCAATAACGATCCTATTGTAAACAATCGATCTTGAATTTCTAATAATTGTCCTCTTTGTTCTTTTGTGATTTCTTGATCACGAATCAGACCAATGTACGAGTTCAATTCGTCAATGGTTCCATACGCCTCAATTCTCATTGAACTTTTAGGAACTCTTGTGCCGCCAATCAATTGCGTAGTTCCTGAATCTCCTTTTTTTGTGTAAACTTTCATAGTTTTTCTTGCTCGTCAATTAATTTTATTCGCTCCGATTTGAGTTCTCTTACGCGCGATTTTTTACCTTCTTCCCGAATGTTTCTGGCTGTCTCTGTGTGGTAAGTGTGTATGTTTTCAAGAAAATTAATTTGAAAATCAATCCACTCGATTTCATTGAATTTAGTTCCGAAATCAGCGAGTTCGACACGTAATTTTTCAGCAATACGGGTGTAGTCTTTGCGTCCCAGATAATCATGATCTGCATCACACATTATTTTTTCTAGTAATGTTTCGGGTGCAACATCATGTTGTGTTGCTAAAATTATTTTTTCGATTTCGGCAATTTGAACATCGGAGTATCCGAAATTTGGAAGTATTGCTTTTGCGAGTTTGGCACCGAAGATTTCATTTTTATCGTATTGCATTATAAATCCGCTATCGTGGAACAGTGTAGCTGTCCTCAAAATCAATAAATCTTCATTTTTCACTCCCTCTAATTTGGCATAGCGAACGGCGGCTTTTTCTACATTTAGCGTGTGCGGTAAACCATGATAAGAAATATTTTCTGGTTGAAGCGACTTCATGCGATTTAGGATATGTGTCCGCATTCGATTGAAGTCCATGGAGGGCAAGTGACAAATACTTCGCAATAAACTATTGGCTTGGCTTCCTTCATTGTCCAAATGGTATGCATCTTTTATTTTTTCAAGGTAAAACATTTCCATACTTCCCCCTCGTTTGTGTATTTCGATTTCGCCTCTGGAAGTTAGTTCAAAGTATTTTGTTACACGCTCTTGAATGGAAGAGGTGATTGTAATATGGCCTCTCTTGGATGCTCTCTCAGCTCTTGACGCAATGTTCACCGTGTCTCCCCAAACATCAAAGCTGTACTTTGACGTTCCAATTATCCCTGCAACCAGCGGCCCCATATGCAATCCAATTCGAATTTCCCAAAAGTCATTTTTCATTGCAATTGCGATGTCTCGCTCTTTACGCATGAAATCTCTAATTTCAATTGCGGCGAGACATGCTCTCACTGCAGATTTTGGTTTGTTTTCCGTTACTCCCGACAGCGCCATGTAGGCATCTCCAATGGTTTTAATTTTTTCTAGGTTGTACTTTTCAATCACTTCATCAAAACGAATGAAATATTTTTCTAATTTCTTGAGAAGTTGAAGTGGTTTGACGCGCTTTGCTTTTGATGAAAAATCAACAAAGTCGGTGAATAGAACGACGCCATTTTCAACTCTTTTGGGTGAGAATTTGTTGTTGTTTCCAAGTTCATTCAAAATATTGTCTGGAAAGATGTTGCTGAGAAGTTGACTGATCCGCTGATCCTTGTAAAAAAGTGATTTAAATACGTCAATTTTAGACCGAACCAAGTTTGGACTGAATGGATAGGTCAGATAATCGACTGCGCCCTGCTTCATCCCACGTACAAGCTGTGTTCCCGGAAGATCATCTTTTGATATAATGATGGTGTAATTGTTTTTAAAAATACTGTTCTTGTGTATTGAATGAATGTTAATGAATCCATCCTGTGATTCTTCGATATTGATCAGATAGATTCCAATTTCTTTTTGTTTGATGATTGGAAGGGCTTCAGGAATTGATTTTGCCAATAAAATATTGTTTCCTCCTCCTGAAAGAATTTCTTTCAGTTCCATTCTTACTTTTGGGTCACTATCAATAATCAATATGTTAATGAACCGTTCCATTATAGGTCAATATTGTAAATTGAAATTGGGGCATTGGTGAGGTCTAAAATTCTTTGGATTACAGCGTCAACCGTTGCATCGGGACATGATGCGCCTGACGTGATGATTAGTTTAATTTTATCTTTTTTTGGCAAGAAACCCATGTGCCGTTTGACTTGCTTCTTATGGATGTCAAATGCGTGTACTTCATCAGCGCTCATGATTTCATCTTTCGTCTTGATGAAGAAGGTTTTGAATTTATCTTCCAAAAGTTCGACCAAATGCGTTGTGTTGCTGCTGTTGTAACCTCCGATCACCACCGCTAAATCGGCTTCTACATTTAACAACTCAAGTGTCGCAGATTGATTGTCGTTTGTTGCATAACAGAGTGTATCTCGGGTATCTGCAAAATGAAGCTTAATGTTGTTTTGTCCATATTTCTTCGTCATTGTTTGCTTCATGAAATCAGCAATTTCTTGCGTCTCAGAAGCAAGCATTGTGGTTTGATTAACGACACCCACTTTGTTGAAATGAATCTCAGGATCAAAACCAACAGAGCAATTTTCTTGAAATACTTCAAAAAAAGCACTTGCATCGATCGTGCCGTGTATGAAATCGGCAATAATTTGAGCTTCTTTTAAATCTTTTATGACTATGGATGGAGAAGTTTCCTTGCTGTGAGAGAATGTTGCTTTTGTTTCCTCATGATTTTTTTTACCATGAATGATGACTGTGTGGTCATCTTTACCCAGCTTTGCAGATCGATTCCAAACTTTCTCTACAAATGGACATGTTGTATTGTATTGATCGAAAGTAATGTTTTTTTCTTCAAGCAATTGCTTGGTTTCAACGGTTGCTCCAAAAGCAGGAATGATAACAATGTCTTCACTATTAATCCGGTCCCATTCAATTAGTTGATTGCCTTGGGTGTCTTGGATGAATTGTACGCCTTGTTCTTGTAAATCGCGATTCACTTCGGGATTGTGAATCATTTGACTTAGTAAGTAAATCGTTTTGTCGGGATTCTCATTAATTGCCTTGTAGGATTTTTCTATTGCATTTTCTACTCCATAGCAAAAACCAAAATGGCGACTAATTATAAATTCTACCGACCCAAAATCCAAAATTGTTGGAGAAAAATCTTTTTTCATCGGATCCTCCAATTTTCTTTTTGCCTTTACCTTGCTAATTATTGGCGAGCGGTAGTGTGCTGGAATGTCAAATTTTTTCATGCGTAATAAAGGTAATAAAATGTCCTCGCTCAGGAAGTTCAATGCATAATTTTTGATTGAATTGTATACAATTTGAAGCGTTAAAGACAATAAATCATTCAATAGGGTAGGTTATTCGCCGCATTCAATTTGAATGATAGATAAAATTAATGCCTCAAGAATGTGCGATTGGGCTTGTCTAATAGGTTGGTTCCCGGTTAAAATAGCGCGTTTATTTCGTCTATAATACGATCCGCAAGTTCATTTGCCGCAGCAAGTGATTTACTTTCAGAGTAGATTCGAATTATAGGCTCAGTATTGCTTTTTCGCAAATGCACCCACTCCTTCTCAATATAAATCTTCACTCCATCGGTTGTATCAACTTCATGATTGGCATATTTTTTCGCCATTTCAAGGAGTATCTGGTCGACATTTATTTCTGGAGTCAATTGGATTTTGTTTTTTGAAATTGTATATGCTGGATAGCTATCGCGCAATTCCGAGGCTTTCATTTTTTTCTCGGCAAGTAACGATAAAAACAATGCGATTCCTACCAAAGAATCCCGTCCATAGTGCAGTTCAGGATAGATGATTCCTCCATTTCCTTCACCGCCAATTACAGCGTTTTCAGCTTTCATTTTTGTTACAACATTCACTTCTCCAACTGCAGAGGCGTGGTAGGTTTGCCCTCTTGCTTCGGTCACATCGCGCAGTGCGCGGGTAGAAGAGAGGTTTGAAACGCTACTTCCAGGCGTTTTACTTAAAACGTAGTCAGCAACAGCGACAAGCGTATACTCCTCTCCAAACATGCTTCCGTCTTCACAAACCATCGCCAATCGATCAACGTCTGGATCAACTGTAAAGCCTACATCTGCGCCTTTTTCTTTTATTTCTTGAGAAAGGTCGGTTAGATGTTCTGGAAGTGGTTCTGGATTGTGTGGGAAATGTCCAGTTGGATCACAATAGAGTTTCGTAATTTTTTTTACGCCCAAGGCGTCTAACATTGCGGGAACGAATATTCCTCCTGTAGAATTTACAGCATCTACGACAATTGAAAAATCAGCAGCTTTGATGGCCTCAAGGTTGACAATTTTTAAATTCAAAATTGCATCAATGTGTTTTTTTAAGTAGGAATCGTCATTTGTTACGCTTCCCAAATCATCGACTTCAGCAAAGTTGAAGTCTTCATTTTCTGCGATTTTTAGAACTATTTTTCCTTCTTCTCCTGAGATGAATTCTCCTTTTTCATTCAATAATTTCAGTGCATTCCACTGTTTGGGGTTGTGGCTAGCCGTCAGAATTATTCCTCCATGTGCAGATTCCATTGGAACTGCTACTTCGACTGTAGGGGTTGTCGATAGTCCAAGATTTACAACATCAATTCCAAGCCCAACAAGTGTTGATATAACCAAGTCTGAAATCATTTGACCGGAGATTCGAGCATCTCTCCCAATCACTACTTTAACCACTGTATTTGAATTTCTTCGGAGCAACCACGTTCCATAAGCTGATGCAAACTTCACTGCGTCAACCGGGGTTAGTCCCTGATTCACTTCGCCTCCAATGGTGCCTCGAATTCCTGAAATAGATTTGATTAGTGTCATATTAGAACGATTTTTTCAGAGCAATCATCTTTAAGCATGTAATCGCACATTCAATTCCTTTATTGCCGTGTTTGCCTCCCGATCGATCAATTGACTGTTGCATGGTGTTGTCGGTAAGAAGACAGAATGATATTGGGGTGTTGAATTTCAAATTGACATCTTTAATCCCAAGTGTTGCTGCTTCACAGACGAAGTCAAAGTGTTTGGTTTCTCCTTGAATGACAGCGCCGATAGCTATCACACCATCGATTGTTTCATTTTTGCACATGAATTGACTCCCCAGTGGAAGCTCATATGCACCGGGAACAAACCGAACAATTATATTCTGTTCTTTGACTCCATTTTCTAAAAGTGCATTTTTTGCACCTTCTAGCAAATTTAGGGTGATTGAATCGTTCCATTCAGAAACAACAATGCCGATCTTAAAATCGGCACCGCTAGGAATTACTTCCTTGTTATATTCTGATAAATTACGACCTTCTGTAGCCATAGTTTACGTTTTATTTTGTCGTTTTATTGTTTGCTCTTGCATAATAACGCTCAATTTGATTTTCACGTGCAAAGTCAGCGTAATTGTCCATGATTGTTTTGTAATTTGTCGAAGCAATATCAAAGTTGTTCAACGCTTCAGCGCACAAACCAGCTTTCTTTAGGTAGATTGGGGCTGTAAGGTCATTTTCTTGCATTTCTGCTGCTTCCATGTATTTTTCAAATGCCGAATCGTACTGTTCCATATCAGAATAGCAGTCTCCTTGCAAACCGATGGCCATTACTTTGACATACGTATCTTCAACACTAATATCCTCCAACTCTTGAAGTGCTTTTTTGAATTCACTTTTGGACATCAATTGACGTGCATAAACGAACTGAGCAATTTCACCACCGATGTATCCATTGTACTTGTCCTTGATTGGCTTTAAAGATTCAAGCGCTGCATCCGTCGAATCGGCAACAGCTAAATTTAGACCAGGCCAGTATTTACCTTTAGATTCTTCATTTTTTGGTGTCCAAACAAATTGGAGATAAATGAAATAACCTAGTGCGAGTAATGCTGCACTTCCTACAATAAGCGTGATTAAACGTAACTTCTTGTTCGTTTTAAATTGATTCTTTAATTCTTCTCCTGTAATATTTTCTAACATTGCACTAAATTATGACGAGCAAAAATAGTTTTTTTTTTCGATAAAGAAGTAAGTGATGATGGAAGATATTGAGCAAATTCAACTAATTTTACATTGATGCATCTACAAAACTTACATCTGATCAATTTTAAAAATTATGAGGAGGCTGAAATAATGCTCTCTGAAGGAGTAAATTGTTTTGTTGGCGACAATGGTGCAGGTAAGACAAATGTACTTGATGCGGTGCATTACTTGAGCATTTGTAAATCCTACATGAATGTGATTGACCGTCAAAACATACGTTTTGATCAGCCCTTTTTTTCGATTCAAGGAAATTGGTTCAAAGATGAAGTTTATACGGGAATTCATTGTGCTGTAAAACTTGGAGCAAAAAAAGTGTTTCGCAGAAACAAAAAAGAGTACGAAAAGCTTGCGGACCATATTGGTCAATTTCCTGCAGTGATGATTTCTCCTTACGACCGTGATCTAATTTCAGAGGGAAGTGAATTGCGCCGAAAGTGGATGGATGGGATTATTTCCCAATTCGACAGGACGTATTTAGAGTCAATTCAGAAATATTCAAAAGTACTAGCGCAGCGCAATGCACTGTTGAAGAACATGGCCGAGCACCGTCTGTTTGATGCTGAATCAATTGAGGTATGGAACCATCAGATGATTGAATTGGGACATCGCATATACGACAAGCGCAAAGCATTTTTAAATGAATTTATTCCTGTTTTTCAAAGGCATTATGATGCAATCGGTCATGTGAATGAAGAGGTTCATCTGGTGTATAAATCCCAATTAAATGATGCTTCTTTTGTAGATTTACTGAAGCAGTTTGAGCGCAAAGATGCGATCACGCGTTATTCAAATGCTGGAACGCATAGGGACGATCTCATTTTTCAAATCAAAGGACATCCGGTAAAGAAATTTGGTTCTCAAGGGCAACAAAAATCATTTATCATTGCATTGAGGTTGGCACAATATGAGTGGTTGAAGACTCATTTAAAAACACTACCTGTTTTGCTACTCGATGATATTTTTGATAAATTAGATCACAATAGGGTGGAGCGCCTGATGAAATTGGTGAGCGATCAATTTTTTGGACAAGTATTGGTAACGGATACAGATATTGATCGTGTTGAGAAAATATTTTCTGCAAGCAATCTCCCCTGCAAAGTATTTACAGTTCAGAATGGACAAGTAAATGAAAAAGTAGAAAAACTGACAATGAATGAGTGATTTAAAGCGCACATCTAACGAAGCTCCTTTAAAGGAAGTGTTGGACCGATGGCTGAAGGCTTATGGGTATGACGGTAAAATGAAAGAAATGGATGTTTTGGAAGCATGGCCCGAAATGATGGGAACTGCTGTAGCGAATCGAACGTCTGAAATCTACATTAAAAACAAGAAACTTTTTTTGAAGATGGATTCTTCCGTCATGCGTGAAGAACTGTCATATGGCAAAGACGTTATCATCCAGCGTGTGAATGAAAAAGCAGGCGCCGAGATCATTACTGATGTTTGGTTTGGTTAGTACGCCTGTTTTAACGACCACTAAATCACTCAATCACAACACTTTTTCTGCTACTGCTATATGCACTGAAAAAACCAAGTGCTCCATTGTCCCAATTGCTGTCGGGATTGCCCGGTGCTGAAGAACCGCCTCCCGTAGCGTTGGAAATCGCTTGCCCGTAGTATGAGTATATTTTTTCATCCACAGTTCTGAAGTGCATGTGAACTGTGTCCCCAAATTCGAATAGGCTTCTTCCGAACAAAGGGCGTTCCACGTAGTTGCCATTGACAAGTGCATCATCTTGTTGTAGAATATCTGTTAGCTCTGACCATTCCTTACTATTTACACCGAGTGTAATTAGATGGAAATCTGTCTGATCAGCGGGATCTTGGTAGTTTAGAAAAGGTGCGTAACCTGCATCTGCTCCAAAAATTGATGGAAAAAACTCATAAGTAATATCATCAATTAAAACTGGTGTTCGCATTTCGCACGTTGCTGAAAAAGTTTCTCCATTTGCTTGAACAGAAAGTGTATATTCTGTATCAAATTCTGGGGCATAGTTTTCGAGTATATAAATACCTGCTTCCAATAAAGGAACATTTGTAGTCAATCCATTTACATCAGTAATGGTGACGTCAGCATTATTTACTGTTTGAGAGGCATCTGAATTGAAATAGCTTGAAGTATTTGTAATTCGAACTACAACTGTACTATCCTCTGCAGTGTAGTTTCCTTCAATTACTGTTTGTGGGTTTGATTCGTTAAGATCCACATCAATCACCTTCTGACAGGAGAAAACGAGTAAAGTGCATGAAAAGAGAAGTGCTAATTTTTTCATCTTATTTGAAATTAAAGTTGTAAGTGATCGAAGGAATTATCTTGAATAAAGTTGTTTGAACGGCCTCTGTTTGAGTCGGATCGTTTTCAGCTTCTTGGAATGTGATTGTGTACGCATTTTCTCGATTGTATGCGTTGTATATTGATACATTTAAGTTGTGCTCAAATTTTTCTCTTTCCTTGAAGTAGAATGTCGCACCTAAATCCAAACGGTGGTAGTCAGGCATTCGATAACCATTTCTCTCGGTATAATATGGAATCACTGTGCCGTTCAATTCATATTTTCCAGACGGGAATGTGACGGCATCTCCAGTGTAATAGATCCAAGCTGCCGACAAAGCAACTCGCTCAGTTAAGTTGTACATTGTAACAAGAGAAATATCATGAATTCTGTCTTGTCTTGCTGAGAACTCTCTACCATTATCAATAGCATCAAATGTTCGCAGTGCACGGGATAGTGTGTAGCTCAACCATCCTGTAAATTTCCCTTTTTTCTTTTGCAATTGTAGCTCCAATCCATACGATCTTCCTTTTCCGTAAACAAATTCTCCTTCAATGAGTTCATTGAGGAAGTTGCTTGCTCCAGTTCTGTAGTCGATCTGATTTTGCAAGGCTTTGTAATACACTTCACCTGTGAAAGAGAACATATTTTTATTGAAGTTTTGGTAATACCCAATTGCTATTTGATCTGCAAGCTGTGGCAGTACATTGTTTGAGCTTGGAACCCAAATATCTGTTGGGCTACTGGTAGTTGAATTGGTCACTCGGTGCAAGTATTGCAGATTTCGGTTGTACCCCAATTTAATGGAATTGTTCTCGGAGAGAATATAACTAATTGAGAACCTTGGTTCCAACCCGTGGTGAAGGGCTATTGATTCTCCTCTGCTGTATTCTGTGGAGTTGGTAAGTACACCATTTCCATCAAATTCATATGCTGTACCATCTCCCATTAAGTTGAAAGCAGAATAACGCAAACCGTACATTAAACTCCATCTTGAACCAATTTTCATGTCGTTCTGAATGTACGCAGCTGCTTCTAGTCCATAGCGCGTGTCAAGTACTATAGGGTTAAACGATGAATTTCCTCCCGATAGTTCTCCTGGTTTAAAGGTGTGGTAAATTGCATTGACACCAAATTTCATTTTGTTATTGCTATTCAAGAAATAATCAAAATCTTGTTTGAAATTGATATCGTTGATCGAAGATGATATTCCAAAACCATCCTCTCCCGAGCCTACATTAAATCCATAATCAAAATCAGAGTAGGCGATTGAGGTGTTGGAAAATAGCTTATTACTAAACAGGTGATTCCAACGTATTGTACCGGTTGCATTCCCCCAATTAAATCCAAAGGCGTCATTAATTCCGAGTACGTCGCGTCCAAAATAACCTGACAAGAAGATTCGGTCTTTATCACCCAATCGGTAGTTTGCCTTGGCATTCAAATCATAGAAAAATAGCTGAGTTTGGTTGATAGAGGTGTCTTTAGATAATTTTAGAAATAAATCAGCATAACTTCTTCTACCAGACACGATAAAGGACCCCTTGTCTTTTACAATTGGTGCTTCGACAGTCAATCGTGATGAAATAAGTCCAATTCCTCCTGACATACCAAATTTCTTTTTGTTTCCATCACGCATTTTGACATCCATGACAGATGATGCACGTCCGCCGTATTCGGCTGGAATTCCCGATTTGTATAGAGAAACGTCTTTGATCGCATCTGAGTTGAAAACAGAGAAGAAGCCAAGTAGGTGAGATGCGTTGTAGACGTTTGCTTCGTCAAGTAATATTAGATTTTGGTCCGCACCACCGCCACGTACAAAAAAACCTGCGTTACCTTCGCCTGCACCTTTCACTCCTGGTGTCAATTGAAGTGTTTTCATGATGTCTTTTTCTCCAAATAACACAGGGATGGTTTCTATATCTTTTGGATCAAGACGCGTCACATCCATTCCAGAACCAGTGATGTTTTCATTTTCTTTTTGCGCTTTGACTTCAACCTCTTCGATGTTTTGAACGTCCTTTGGAATGTCAAGTTCGACTTTCAGTTCAATGTCCTTATTTAGTTCGACAACTGTTTCTTTTGATTCAAACCCTGTAGAGCGGAAAATTAGTGTGTAAGTACCTTTTTCGAGTGTCAGTGAGAAAAAACCATAGGCATTGGAAATGGCTCCAACGTTTGTTAGTTCTTTTACTTTGATCATTCCGCCGTAGAGGTCTTCGCCATTGGTGGCGTCTTTTAGAGTTCCACTGATTGTGAACTTTTGAGCAGAAGTTGTTAGCGCCGTAAATACAATTAAGCAGGAGATAAGGTATTTCATCTAATTCGTTTGTTTTTTGTTCTTACCGACAACAATCTGCCATAACGCACCTCTTAAACTGGTCTGTTAGGTTCCTACAACAGAAATGGTTGTGGTCACAAAGATAATTCATAAAACCTCATTTTGTTTTATGAAATGCTATAAAATGTTAAACAGATTAAAACCGGATTATACGCTATCGGCTGCCACATGGTACGTCGGATCTTCCATTACATTAACCTCTACAATTTTATCAGCATTTTTCAATAGCTTTTGGCAGTCGGGGCTTAGATGTCGCAGATGAATTTTCTTTCCCGCCTTCATATAGCGCTCGGTTAAGGAATTGAGCGCTTCAATCGCTGACATATCAACAATTTTACTTTCTGAGAAGTCGATAATGATGTCTTCGGGATCATTTTCAATGTCAAATTTATCTGAAAAAACAGATACGGAGCCAAAGAATAATGGCCCATAAATTTCATAATGTTTCGATCCATTACTGTCGATGTATTTTCGTGCTCGAATTCGAATGGCGCTTTCCCAAGCGAATGCAAGTGCAGAAATAACAACTCCAATGAGGACTGCCAGTGCTAAATTGTGGAGGAAAACAGTAATTAGAGTAACGACAATCATTACAATTACATCAGTAATGGGCATTTTACCAAACACTTTAAGGCTTGCCCATTCGAATGTGCCAATGGAAACCATTACCATTACACCTGTAAGCGCTGCCATTGGGAGTTGCTCAATTATAGGTGCTCCCCACAGTATGAAAGACAGTAAGCCAAGAGAAGCAACAATTCCCGATAGTCGTGCACGTGCACCGGAGGAAATGTTTATTAAGCTTTGACCAATCATTGCGCATCCTCCCATACCGAGGAAAAATCCTGAAGCTATGTTTGCCGTCCCTTGAGCAACACACTCTTTGTTGCTATTTCCCCGTGTTTGGGTGATTTCGTCGATTAAATTTAATGTTAGTAGGCTTTCAATTAATCCCACTCCGGCAACAATAAGGGCATATGGGAATATCAAGACAAACGTATCCCATGTGTAAGGAATGTGAGGTAATGATGGAGTTGGAAATCCACCTTTGATTGATGCAATATCTCCAACAGTCTTTGTGTCAATCTCTCCAAATATTGTAATGAGCGCTACAACAACAATTGCAGCAAGCGAGGACGGAATATACGTGGTGAGTTTTGGCAGCCCCCAAATAATCAACATTGTGAGCAGCACGAGACCAATCATTAAAACCAGTTGATCTCTCTGCAGCCAATCGAGCACTTCTGTTTTTTTCTCGATATTGTAAAAGGTGTTGTTTTGGTAATTGTATACCACTTGTTCTTTTTCAACATCAAAAACCTGGTCACCCACAATTTGCAATTCGTACTGATCTGTCTCGATATTAAACAGTTTGCCCTCGATGAGGTTGTAGACAATTGTATTGGTTTTGTCGCTTGTTACAACGCTTCCATTTACATGAAATGCTTGATTGGTCGAAATCGCTTCAACGGCATTATTACCGTAGTGATCTTTTCTATTTTCTTTAAAAGAGCTCATTTGAGCCAAGAAGATTACGATTGCCAATCCATTTACGAATCCAAACATCACGGGATGGGGAACGAGACGAATGAATTTTCCAAGTCGAAGCAGGCCAACTCCAATTTGAATCAAGCCGGCTAGTATCACTGTCGCAAAAATATATTGTGTTATTTCCTCAACGGAAATATCAGGATTTGTTTTTTTAATGATGGCAATCATACCGACGTAGATTACAGCAATTGCTCCAGTTGCTCCGGAAATCATACCTGGTCGACCACCAAAAATAGAAGTGATTAAACCAATCGAGAACGCCGCATACAATCCCGTTAGTGGCGATAGACCAGCGATTAATGCGAATGCAATTGCTTCAGGCACAAGCGCAAGGGCAACTGTGAGTCCAGACAAAACCTCGTTTTTGTAATTCACTTTTTGTTTGAGATCAAACAAATTGAATATCTTTTTCATATTTCCCTGATTGTTATCGATTTAAGGGTGCAAAGCTAAGGGATTCTTTTTGAATCAAATGGGAAAGCTATTTTTTTTCAGGCAAAACTTTTTACTGATATTCTAAGTAGTTGATTAAGAGTGTCTTTAAGTTTATTCCTTATGGTGTGCTGGCAGGAAAGTGGGTACTTTTGCACATCGATCGTGCAGAACAATGCTTCCTGTCACACCAACATTTAATGAATTGTTTCCAGGAAGCTTAACAAGCATATGGCATTTTTCTTTTACAAATTCCGGCAGTCCAGTGTCCTCTGCTCCAAGCAGATAGATGGCTCTTTTTGGATGTTGAAATTCATGCAGGAATTCGGCTCTATCGTCCATTTCAACACCGATAAGTCGGCAATCGTAGGGTATATTTTTTAGTAGTTCGTCAAAATCTTTGTAAGAAAAAAGTGGAATTCTAGACCATGTTCTCAATACATCGGAAGACTGTTTTTTGTATTTTCCATCAACAGTGAAAATATATGCTGCTCCCAGGATGTATGCGGATCTCCATAAGGTTCCTATGTTGTGATGTGTTTTTCCACGGAATACTCCAATTGCACAATATCCTTTTTCATTCACTGTTTTCATTAGACAAAGGTAGTGGTTTTACACTTTAAGATTGTTCAATACATTTAAATTCATGACCTTTGATTTACGGCTACAAAGAAATAAGTAAGTGGCATACACCACATAAGAACTTAGTACTATGGAATTTATCTCTAAAAAACTGGACGATTACATTTGCGCGCACACTTCAGAAGAACCGAAGTTGCTCTATGAATTGAACCGCGAAACACATTTGAATGTTCTGCAACCTCGAATGTTGAGTGGACATTTTCAGGGACGCGTTTTGAGCATGTTGTCAAAGATGATTCAGCCAAAGGATATTTTAGAAATCGGAACATATACAGGATATTCTTCGCTTTGTTTTGCCGAGGGTTTAGCCGAAGGCGGACATATTATTACAATTGATAAGAATGAGGAATTGGAAGATTTAGTTCATGACTTTGTCAGTCGATCTGAATACAAGGATCAGATCAAATGCATGGTTGGCGATGCGATGAAGATTGTCCCACAATTGAAACGGTCTTTTGATTTGGTCTTTATTGATGCAGATAAGGGAAATTATCTGAATTACTACTCGATGGTAATGAATAAAATTCGAAAAGGCGGATACATCATTATAGATAACGTGCTATGGTCAGGGAAAGTTCTGGATAAAGTACAGGACAATGATGAAGATACGAAAGTACTTATAGAATTGAACAAAACGATTCATGAAGACAGCAGAGTAGAGGAAGTTCTGCTTCCCATTCGCGACGGTCTATTTGTGGTCCGGGTTAAGTGAGTATCTTGAGCTTTGTTTAAGGTTTACTAAGATTCAATTTTTACATTCTCAGTGCTTTTCTGTCGCTCCTGAATGCTTTGATTTAGAAGTGGTCCAAGTAAAATAGAGATAAGAACGTATCCCATGAAGTAGTAGAGTCCAAACAATACTTTTGCATCCATTTGAACACCTGGACTCATATTTGAAAAACTCAAATAAGCAAGAAATGCGGCTACTACAAAAACATCTGCCATACTCCATTTCGCAATAAATGAAAGTACTTTTCTAAGTCGTTTTGCTCCCTTAACTGAAAAGATCAACAGGAAGAGGGTAAACAATAATTTTACGAAGGGGATGAGTATACTAAACGCACCTATTGCAATTGCTACAGGCAAGTTATTTTTTATCAGGAGTGAAATCACATCAAGGATTCCTTTATTTTGATAGTAAAAATAGGTTTTGCCAGGAAATACTTTATCAAACCCTATGGGATTGTTCTTGTTTGCCTTAAGATAATTTTCACCCTCACTGAGGTAGTCTTGAGTGTTCTTCAGAACAGCTTGAATCTCTTCAGCTGCAGGGTCTCCAATGATTGGAATCATACGGACTACATTGATGCCGTTTTCAAGACCACCGAGCATTTTATTTACTTCCGAGAGATAGTCTACTGCAGATTCGAAATAGGGGATATCGTCTGGATGCACATATACTTTTATTGTCAATTCCTCCTTGAATGCGGACATTTCTAAAATTGGGTTTGCAATTCCTTGTCCGAGAAGCACCATTCCAACAAACGTGAGTCCAAACGTGAGTCCATAGTAGATACGTTTTTTGGCATAAATAGCGACGATAAGGACAAAGAAAATGAGACACGTGTATAGTAAATATTCTCCATATTTTTGGGCTCTATTGTAGTTTTGATCCGCTTCTTTCAGCACTTTTTCAAATTTGCGCTTTTTCTTATTCCAAGCGTCCTGTGTAAATACCCAGTCTTGAAAGGAGAGCAACCGGTCATTAAAGTTTAGAATTTCAGCTACTTTATTTTTTTCGTTTTTAAATGCTTTTGAAGCTTCGACACTCTTTGTGATGAATGAGTAGGAGGTGATTAGAAATCCTGCAGCAAGCAGAAAACCCAGTATACTGTATAATCGTTTCATTTTCCTATTTTATAATTTGTGTTGCTTGTAAGGTTCTAATTTATGAAAAAGATCTCAAGACCCTATTTAATGTTTTGGGAAAGATCAAATTTAGAGAAGGATGAGACCCTCATATAAAAATTGTATTTTCACATTTAAATTCGGGTAAAATGATTGATTTTAGGAGCGATACGGTGACCAAACCATCTGATGAAATGAAAGAAGCAATGTTTTCAGCTGAAGTCGGAGACGATGTATTTTCGGAAGATCCTACCGTTAAGGAATTGGAGCGGTATGCTGCTGATTTATTTGGTATGGAGTCAGCGTTGTATTGCGCTTCCGGAACTCAAACAAATCAAATTGCAATTAATGTCCATGTTCAGCCAGGTGGAGAGGTAATAACAAATGTTGACAGCCATGTATACAAATACGAGGGTGGAGGGATTGCCAAGAATTCAGGTGCTTCCGTGCGTTTAGTCCATGGAAATAGAGGCCGCTTAAAAGTAGAGGATGTAATGCAGTGGGTGAATCCGGATGATGTTCATTTTCCAGTTACCCAGTTGGTTAGTCTTGAGGACACTTCAAATCGCGGAGGTGGTGCTATTTATGATTTCGATGAGATAAAAAAAATAAGCGCATTCTGTCGATCAAGCGGCTTGCCTATCCATCTTGATGGTGCTCGATTAATGAATGCAATGGTTGAAAATGGAGTTGATTTTAAAGTGTATGCGTCACAATTTGACTCTATTTCTTTGTGTCTATCAAAGGGGTTGGGAGCGCCAGTTGGTTCGCTTCTTATCGGAAGTAAATCATTTGTAAAACAATCTAGGCGTGTAAGAAAGGTGTTTGGAGGTGGAATGCGTCAAGCAGGAATTATTGCGGCAGGTGGACTCTATGCCTTGAAGAACAATATCGATCGTTTGAAAACAGATCATTTACACGCAAAGGTCTTGGAACGTAAATTGATTGAATGCTCCTGGGTAAAAGAGGTAATTCCGGTTCAGACAAATATCGTTGTTGCAGTATTGGCTGATATTAGCAAAAGAGATTCGATGATTGAGGCAATGGCGGAGAGGGGTATTCGGACCGTTGCTTTTGGTCCAGGAATGATCCGATTTGTAACACATCTGGATATTTCCTCCGAATCCATTGATAAAACCAGTGAAATTTTAAAAGTCCTATAATTTGAAGGCGATTGTATCTCTGCTACTTTTATTCGTTCTTGTTACCTCTTGTGGCGAGCAGGAGACCTCTGCTTTGGGGTTGGATGAAATAATGCCTAAGTCCGCATATATGCATGAAAACGTTGCTGCTGAGGTTCCAACAACTGATTCTATTTCGCCGATTATAGCCCGATTTAATCGAAATGGAATTTACATTGATACACTTACTGTAATTGACGTAAATTTATTTCCAGATCGATTCAGTCCTGTGAACGTTGAGAAATATGATATGGTAAGTTCAAACAACAGGTTAAAATATTACAATTGGTCATTTGATGATTCTATCAGTGTTATGAATATGTTTTTCAATTGGCTAGATGTTTTGGGGCAAGAGGGAGTTGGGGTATCTTCGAGTATTCAGAAGGATTATTTGTATATTTTAGTGGGAGATACCAATTTGATTTTTATCGATGGTTCGGACAGTATTGATGCGCTTCAATGGGTCTCTTATCATACCTCGATTGGACACAATGAAAATTGGAATTATTTGATTGAACAGCCTGCCGGAGGAACAACAAAATGGTATCAATTCGCTAATGGGGAAAAACAAGAATTTAAATTAGAACGACAATGAAGTTTGTAAATAGAGGATATTTAATTGTAAAGCCAACAAAGTTATTCATTGATTGGGCCAATAAGAATGATGAGGATTACGCGGATTTGGTCGATTCAGAGGCAACGATCTATCTCGTTGAAGAAGATTTTTACGATGACGAACAGGTGTTGAAAGCCAACTTTAAGGATGTATTTATTAACGAGTTACGTGCTGTGACAGAGGACGAGTCGGAATATCCTGAAATTAAGCTTGGTATTTTTCATGAATGGTTTGCCATTGAAATGGGTACCTCCGTCTTCGATGCTCAGTCCAATCGATTGGTTTCCGATTGATTCAATATTCTAATTAGCACTTCTCAATTAAGATGGCGTTGTAATAATTGGGGTCAAGGGATACGTCTTCTGTGATCCATTTGGGTCTTGTGAATGTTTCGTCTTCAGATTGAAGTTCAATCTCTGCAAGAATCAGTCCCTTTAGTTTATTTTCAAATACGTCAACCTCCCATACGTGTCCATCAACAGGAATCGCATAGCGGTACTTTTTGATTGTTTTTTTTGAGAATCTACTAATGATATTTTCAGCATTCTCAATTGGAATTTCATATTCAAATTCCTCTCTTGTTACTCCAACGGTTTTTCCTTTTATCGTCAAATAACCTTTATCGGCTTTGATTCGGATACGAACTGTCATTTGTTCTGAATTGATCAGATAAGATTGGATGATTAAAGAGGGCTCAGGTTTTTCGAGTTTCTCCCATTCCATTTTATTAACGAGAAATTTATATTCTATTTCTAAAGCCATAACATTTTACGAATCAGATTCGAATGTAATAGATAAAACTAAGAATTCAGCTATCTTCGTTGTGTGAAAATCTTCATGACATATGATTACGAGCTGTTTTTCGGCGAAAATACCGGTACGGTATCCAAATGTATGCTGGAGCCTACAAAAGAATTATTGGACATTGCTCGGAGCAAAGATGTCTATTTTACTTTTTTTATAGATGTAGGGTATCTCATTCAGGCAGATAAGTATCCTGAATTGACTGCCGAGGTAAATCAGGTAAAAGCGCAGATTCATGAGATGGTTTCCGAAGGGCATGATGTTCAGCTGCACATTCATCCTCATTGGGAATATTCCGTTTTTAAAAACGGAAGTTGGGAAGTAAATGCTTCAGGCAATTATAAACTCTCGGATTTCTCCAAAGAGAAGAGTGATACCATTGTTCGAACGTACAAAAATTATCTTGAAGCACTCATTGAAAGACCGATTCGTGTATTCAGAGCAGGGGGATGGTGTGTACAACCATTTGGTCATTTAAAGTCTGTTTTTTTAGAAACTGGATTGTTGGTGGATAGCTCTGTGATCGCAGGTAATTTTTTGATGACAGAAAATTATGCTTTGGACTTTCGCAGCGCTCCTCAAAAATCAAATTATAATTTTGAAGATGCGGTGTGTATTGAAGATGCCAAGGGATCATTTACAGAGTATCCGATAGCGTCTTTGCGTTATAGTCCATTGTTTTTTTGGCGTTTGTACATCTTGGGGCGCTTGTTTCCTAAACGTCATAAAATGATTGGAGATGGACGTTTTATAAGTCAAGGCAGTAGAAAAAAACATCTCCTAAGAACCTTTACTACCGGGCATGTTTCCTCGGATGGTTATTATTCCTCAAAACTAGATGCAGCTATTGAAAAGTCCATTAACATGAAGCATGAAGAAATGGTTGTAATTGGTCATCCGAAAGGAAATACATTATACTCCATCAATCGACTGGAGGAATTCATAGAGAAGCATCGCAACGATCATTCATTTACCACATTTTTCAGGGAGCTTTGAAACTCATTGAGCAAGAACATATTGACAGGATAAAATGGGATGCTTTGGTAGCAAATACCGATGATGCGTCATGCTTTTCATATTCTTGGTACTTGGACGCGGTTGCTGAAAACTGGTGTGCTCTTGTTGATGAATCTTACACAAGAGGGGTTGCATTACCTTACACAAAACGTGTTGGTATTGAACAGTTGTATAGTCCCATTTTCGGGAGGCATATAGACGTCATAGGTGCTATTACGAATAAGGAGTTGAGCTGTGTAGAAGATCGATTCAAGATCATGGAGTTTGCTTGTAGCGATCACTTATTTGGGACAGCGGAAGCAAGAGTGCATCAAGTAATTGATGATTTCAACAATCGAAAATTGGGAAGTCAAGCCAAACGCTCATTGAAAAAAGCACATCAGAATCACTTAAAAATTGTAGAGTCTGCTAATTATCGGGAGGTTTTATTCGTTATAGAGAAAGAATTAAAGAATAAATTTAAGGGCATTACAGATACGAGTTTAAATGCTTTGGAGCAATTGTTTTTGGGTGCATCCAATGCAGGAGGTATTCGCGTTTTTTCCGTTGAGAATCAATCTGTTTTGGGTGGAATTGTATGCTTTGAATTCAATAATAAGTTGCTTTACGTCAAGGGTGCTGTGGATGCTGAGTCTCGCTCGAATGGGGCTATGTATCTTGCCTTGAATGCAGCTATAGAGTTTGCGAAAACGAACAATTTGGTATTTGATTTTGGAGGGTCTAATCTTGATGGTGTTAAAAACTTCAATTACAACCTTGGTGGGAAAGATCAACATTACACAATGTGTATCCTGAACAATAGTCCAAGTTGGTTCAAATGGATCAAAAACATAAAGGACCGCTTTACAAGGAGAAAAAGTTAATTTCAAATAATTGATTTTTCTCAAAGTCAATCAGTTGAAATGATTAGATTTGTTTATGCTTCTTCCTAAATCGAATACGCCACGATGGATCATAATAATTGCAGATATAACGCTTTCAATACTGGCGTTATTTGTCTCGTATTTGATTCGGTTTGATCTTGAAGCAAATCAAGATTTAATTGAAGAAGAATGGAATATTCTTTCTAAATCATTAGCATTTTACATCGGCATTAAGCTGATCGTATTCTACATTTTTCGTATACACAAGGGGCTTATTCGGCATACTTCAACAGAGGATTTTGCCCGGATATTGAAAGCAACTGTTGTGTGTTCTTTCATTTTTGCTGTGTTGGGTATCTTTCGACTAAACTATTTGGATGGTTTTTACTTCTTTCCAACATCCGTTTTGATTGTTGAGTTTTTCTTTTCTACGGCATTTATAGTTGGTTCACGATTCGCAATCAAACTTATTTATTTGGAGTCGATCAAATCGAGAACTTCTGATGAAGTTGTTTTGATTTATGGAGCGGGTATTTCAGGTCTAATTACCAAGCGAACGATTGAAAAGGCAACAGATACTGCTTACAGAATAATTGGTTTTATTGATGACAACAAACGACTTTCTGGCAATCGTTTGGAAGGTGTCACCATTTATCATACATCTGATTTGGAGAAAGTGATTCAAAACAACAGGGTAACTCAATTAATTGTCGCAATCCAAAACCCTGATAAAGGTCAGCGAAAAGATGTTGTTGAGTTGTGTTTAGCCAATAATGTAACTGTCCAAAAGGTGCCAAGTTCGAAAAGTTGGATCAATGGCGAATTCTCGGCCAAACAAATTTCAAAGATTAATATCAATGATTTGTTGGGCAGAAAGCCCATTGTACTGGATGAGAACAAGATTTCCTCTGAATTAAATGAACAAATAATTTTGGTTACGGGAGCCGCTGGATCAATTGGAAGTGGTATGGTCCGACAAATTGCAAAATATGGCCCCTCCCAATTAATTTTACTCGATCAGGCTGAATCGCCGTTGTATGACCTACAGAATGAACTTTCAATTGAATTTCCAGGATTAAATTTTGAAGTTGTCATCGGTGATATTCGGAGTCGTGAGAGAATGTTTAATGTTTTTTCGCATTTCAAACCCAAATTTGTCTTTCATGCTGCCGCGTATAAGCACGTGCCATTAATGGAAGTGAATCCATCGGAAGCTGTTTTGACAAATGTTCTTGGAACAAAGAACCTTGTTGATTTAGCAAGTGAAAATGGTGTTCTTAAGTTCGTAATGATTTCAACGGATAAAGCAGTGAATCCGACAAATGTAATGGGTGCTTCGAAGCGCATTGCGGAAATATATGCACAATCCTTTACTTCAAGTAAAACCAAATTTATAACGACACGTTTTGGTAACGTGCTTGGTTCGAATGGTTCTGTAATTCCCCTTTTCCAGCGGCAATTGGATCAAGGCGGTCCATTAACAGTAACGGATGAACGGATTACTCGATTTTTTATGACAATTCCTGAGGCCTGCCAGTTGGTACTTGAAGCCGGCACAATGGGAGATGGGGGTGAGATTTTTGTTTTTGACATGGGCGAATCGGTTCGGATCATTGATCTGGCTGAAAAGATGATTCAGTTGAGTGGAATGGAAGTTGGAAAAGATATCGAAATCAAAATCACAGGTCTAAGACCTGGGGAGAAATTGTACGAGGAACTTTTAGCAAAGGACGAAAATACATTGGTAACGCATCATCCACAGATTTTAAGAGCAAAAATGCGAGATGAAGTAAATTCCCAGGTTGCAAATATTAATGAGTTGATTGATTTATTTGAAAATCAAGACAATATTGAAATTGTTCGGAAAATGAAGGTCATTGTACCTGAATTTATCAGCAACAACTCAGCTTTTGAGCAATTGGATGACAGCAAATAATACATTTAGTAATGAATGAACTTCAAATAGAGCCGGTAAAAATTCAAATTCGATATGCTGATCTCGATGCTTTAGGACATGTAAATAATTCAAATTATCTAACCTATTTTGAAATTGCACGCGTGCATTATTTCAATGAATTACTCGGAAAGGATTGGGATTGGAGAAATGAGGGAATGATTTTGGCGAATTCGAGTCTTGAGTTTTTAAAACCGTTATTAATTCAACATGAGGCTGAAGTAAAAATTTCAACCTTATCTGTTGGTACAAAGAGTTTTGAATTGTATTATAAAATAAGTGTTGATGACGTTGTGTTTTGTTCTGGAAAATCAGTTATCGTTGCATTCAACAGTTTAAGGAATGAAACGATTCCAATTCCAAGCGTTATGCGAGAAGGATTGCTTCGGCTTCAGCGGAGTAAGTAAAATTAAACCTTTGGTCATGAGATATTTAATTGCACTTCTATTCACTTTCGCAGTTGGTGAGTCTATTGCTCAAATTGACTATTTGATTCAAAAAGATTCCTGTTATTTTCGTTGGCAAATGGTGAAAAAGCGAACCCAATCTGGGAGAGACACCTTGATTCGACAACGCATCACCAATAGGCAGATGCAATATGCTACTTGGGAATGTGGAAAAGAATTGGGAATTGTGGACTGCAATAGGGACCTGTCCTATGATGAGGAAATGGATCTTGTTTTTCTAGAAGCTTCCGATTTTTCAAATATTTCAGGGAGTAATAAACCATTTACAGGAACTTGTCAGTCGTGTCATATCAATGGTCCAAAACACCGGAGGATTGGTTTCGTTAATGGGAGAGAAGACGGTTTTGATACAACGTTTTATGAAAGTGGCTGCCCACAAGTTATCCGTTCGTTCAGTATGGGAAAAGAGAATGGAAAATGGATGTATTTTTACGACAGTACGAGCTATTTGGCATGGGAGGAAAACTATGTAATGACAGAAAAAGACGGGAGGCAAATATATTTTGCGAAGCCTATCAGATCGGAGGAGGGGATTTATTATCAGGATACATTAAAGTTTGAAAATTACAAGAATGGTGTTCTGCACGGAGCAAAGGTCACTTATTATAAACGTGATTGGGAAGGAAAAGGAGGTTCCATAAAACGTGAAGTAAATTACAATGAAGGTATATTAAATGGTGCTTTTAAAATCTACAATCTGGACGGCATAGTTGTTGAGGAACTTAATTACAATATGGGCAAGAAAGACCAGCAATGCACGTATTATTATGAAGACGGTACACTGCTTAAAACTGAAGTTTGGAGCAATGGGATTCGAAATGGAAAGTTTACAACCTTTTACTACCAAGGACACCTGCAAAAAACAGAAAATTACGAGGACGGTGTTAAGGAAGGTTGGTTTAAAGAATACTACTCAGATGAGAAACTAAAGCGCAGGGTATTGTATGAAGCAGATGTTTTGATTGAAGAGTACAAATACGATGAAAGTGGTAGACAGGTGTACGTTTTCCCCCAATTTAATGCTGGAGGTGCTGAGGATGATGCTGCTCCTGGTAGTGAAGAATCGATTGTAAGTAGACAAAAATTTCTTAAATCACATCGCAAGAGGGTATTGAAGGAAGCAAAGAAATTGGCTAGGCAGAAGCGAAAAGAAGATCGGCGGAATAATTGAATTCAGATTATTGGTAAATTAGAATGCAAAAAATAAATTATGAATCAGGTGGAAGATTGGCTGGGTATCAAGCAAGATAAAATTGTTGGTATATTGATCGATTTGGGCTTTCGTATTGCCCTTGCGATAGCAATTCTTGTTATTGGATTTTGGATGTCCAAGGCTATGGGTAGAGCTGTTGAACGTATTTTGATAAGCCGCAAAGCAGATCAAAGTCTAATCGGATTTATGCGAAGTTTGACGAGTATAGGCCTAAAAGCATTGGTTGTTGTCACTGCTATTTCTCAGCTCGGGGTAGAGATGACATCATTTGTTGCACTACTCGGTGCTGCTGGTTTGGCGATTGGAATGGCCTTTTCAGGAACATTGTCCAATTTTGCTGGAGGTGTTATGATTTTACTTTTTAAACCATTTAAAGTTGGAGATTATGTGCACATGCAAGGCGAGGAGGGGAGTGTGAAAGAAGTTTTGATCTTTAATACTATTTTAACTACACTTGATAACAAAGTGATCATTCTTGCGAATGGTGCCGTTGCAAATGGTACGATTACCAATTTCACCAAAGCGAAGAAACGCAGAGTTGATTGGGAGTTTGGAATCGCTTATGGAGATGATTTGAAACAAGCGAAATTGTTGCTTTCTCGATTTATGGACGAGGACAGTCGAATCCTTAAAGATGAGGGCAACTTCATTGGTTTGGGAGCTTTGGGGGATTCCTCTGTGAACATAACGGTCCGTGCATGGGTCGAAACAGAGGATTATTGGAATGTGTTTTTTGCAATGAACGAGCGTGTTTACAATGAATTTGGCGCAGCAGGATTGTCCATTCCATTCCCTCAAATGGATGTACATTTAAAGAGTGAAAAGTGATGGAAGATTATCTAAACAACCCAATTGTTCAGGGGTATATTAAGTCAAATCATTTTGGAGTTCTTCTCGATATGGATTTTGAAATTATTGGTCCGGGAGAGGTTGCGTATTCGATGACCATTTCAAAAAAACATTTGGCTACTCCCGTAGCGGCCCATGGAGGTTCAATCAGTGCTTTAATGGATGGGACAATGGGAGTTGCAGCACTATCGAAAGTTTTTCTTGATGGCAAAGTTGTTTCTACTTTAGAAATGAAAATTTCGTTTGTTTCACCTGCTTTTTTAGATGATGTTTTAACTGGAAGTGCAAACATTCTTAAAAGCGGGAAACGGATTTTATTTGCCGAAGGAAAAATTGTCAATCAAAAAAATCAGTTAGTTGCTGTAGCCACAGCAACATTTAACGCTTATCCAGCCAAGAAAGCGGGGTTTTAATTTTTTTATTGAAATAGTTTGTGGAAAAATGAACTTTACGAACGATCGAACAATCGAAAAATGTAGATTTGTATTATGCTTTTAATTCTCAATGATATTGCGGCAAGCGAAATAGTATTAATCTTAGTATTCGTACTTATTTTTTTTGGTTCGAAAAGTATTCCAGGATTGGCAAAAACATTAGGACGTGCAATTCGACAGGTTAAGGAGGCATCCTCTGATATTCAATCTGAGATTAAAAAATCTGCTGATGGGATGAAAGGAGAAATGAATCTTAAGGGGATTATAGAAGAAACAGCCGAGGAGGTGCGCAGACCCTTGGATCAATACGCTGAGGATATTGGTAATACAATGAAGTATACTCCGCCGAATAAACGCAAGCAGGTTGATTTGAATGAGGAAAGCATTCCCAAAGTTGAAATCGACCCATCACAATCGGTCCAGGACAGTGAGAATGAGGAGCAATATGGACTTGACAGACCAAAGACGGATATTACAAACGATTGAGCAGTATTTATTTTGCCTTAAAGAGTCCGTATTTGGCAATGCACCAGAGTGCACGAACCCCGTCTTTCCATCCAATTTTTTTCCCTTCTTCATAGGTTCTTCCGTAATAGGAAATCCCAACCTCGTAGATTCTTATATTTTTGATTCGTGAAATTTTTGCCGTTACCTCGGGTTCAAATCCGAATCTCTTTTCACGTAGGTTGAGGCCCTGAATAATCTCTGTTTTGAACATTTTGTAGCATGTTTCCATATCGGTGAGGTTCAGATTTGTAAATCGATTTGACCAGCGGGTCAGAAATTTATTTCCGATTGAGTGCCAATAGAAGAGAATTCGATGTGGATTTCCTCCGATGAATCTCGACCCATAAACGACATCAGCTTGCCCCATTAGGAGTGGTTTTAGTAGGTCGTTGTATTCTTCCGGATCGTATTCCAAATCCGCATCTTGTATCACCAAGAGATCACCCGTCGCTTTTTCAATTCCTGTATGGAGTGCTGCACCTTTACCTCTGTTGACTTCATGCTCGTAATATGCGATATCTAAATCTGTATTTTTTGACATGTAGGTCTCGACTGCTCCTTTGGTGTCATCGCTTGAGCAATCATTTACAACAATCACTTGTTTCTGAATCCCCATTATGAGTTGTACCTCTTTCACTTTATCTAAAATCAGATGAATGGTTTTCTCTTCATTATAGGCAGGAATGATTATCGATAGGGCACTTGCTGTCATGTGATTGGTTTGATTCTTATTTGTCTTTCGGACACAAACTTACAAAAAACGAAAGTTAGTCAGAATTTCAAGGACTTCAGAAGCTTTATTGTGCTTTAACATACTGTTCTTTAAATTCTCCGTACCTTTGCACCTTATTTTAAAATATTTAGATGACATTTGAGGAATTAGGGCTCAAGAGTGGGGTGTTGAAGTCGTTGAAAACACTGGGGTTTGAAACACCCACTCCGATCCAACAGGAAGCAATTCCACACCTTTTAAAGGAGGAAAGTGATTTCGTTGGTTTAGCTCAAACGGGAACAGGTAAGACGGCAGCGTTCGGTCTTCCGCTAGTAAGTAAAGTCGAAGAGGGACGCAAGAAACCTCAAGGATTGGTAATCTGTCCAACTCGTGAGTTGTGTTTACAGATTTCTAAGGACATTCAGAACTATTCGAAAAACGTTAATGTAAATACTGTCGCAGTATATGGTGGAACAGACATTAAGCGACAAATTCAAGATATAAAGAAAGGAGCACAAATCATTGTAGCTACTCCAGGCCGTTTGGTTGATTTAACGAATAGAAGAGCAATTGATTTGAATCAAATTGATTGGGTTGTTCTTGATGAAGCAGACGAAATGCTTAATATGGGGTTCAAGGAGGATATTGATCACATTCTTGACCATACTCCTTTGGAGAGAAATGTTTGGTTGTTCTCTGCAACGATGCCAAAAGAAGTGGCTTCAATTGCAAAGAATTATATGGAGCAGCCTTTGGAGGTATCCATTGGGCATAAGAATCAAACAAACGAAAATATTGAACACATATATTTCACAGTTTCTGATAGAGATAGGTATTCTGCTGTCAAGCGCTTGATAGATTTTAATCCAAATATTTATGGTTTGATTTTCTGTCGGACACGCCGAGAAACAGCGGCAGTTGCTGAGAAGCTCGGTAAAGAAGGATACAGTGCTGAGCCGTTGCATGGCGATTTATCTCAAGCACAACGTGACAATGTTATGCGTCGCTTCAGAACAAAAGCAATACAGATTTTGGTAGCAACAGATGTTGCAGCGAGAGGAATAGATGTAGATGATATCACACACGTCATCAACTACAACCTTCCCGATGAAATTGAGAACTACACTCACCGTTCTGGGCGAACAGCACGAGCGGGAAAGCATGGAGAATCATTGGTTTTAGTAACGCCAAGAGAAAGCTATAAAATCAAGCAAATTGAGAAGAAGATCAGAACCTCTTTTACAAAAGGTAATATTCCAAATGCGAAGGAAATTTGTGAGATTCAACTGATGAAATTGGTAGATAAAGTCATTACTACTCCAGTAAAAGAGGAAGATATGGCAGAGTTCCTCCCGGCGGTAATGCAAGAATTTGATTCTTTTTCCAAGGAAGAGGTCATCAAGAAATTTGTATCGGCCGAATTCAACCGTTTTATTGAGTATTACAACAGAGCAGGGGATATTAATGCGAAAGAGGGCAGAGGTCGCGATAGGGATCGAGATCGTGGTGAGCGAGGCGATAGAAGAGAACGTGGAGGACGTCGTAATGATGAAAATAAGACACGATTTTTTGTGAATCTCGGTAAACGAGATGGTTTGAATCCGGGAGGTTTACTTCGTGTAGTTTGTGATAGTACAGGGCTAAAATCTGATAAGGTCGGTCGTATCGATATACTCGCGTCATTTTCATTTTTTGAGGCGGACAACAACCTTGCAGATGATATCATTCAGAAAGTAAATGGAGCGGATTACGAAGGGAATACGGTTTCTGTTGAAGTTACGAAGAAGAAAAGCGATGGAGGAAGCCGAGATGGAAATCGTGGTGGTGGAAAGAGGCGATCTGGCGGTGGAGGCGGTCATCGAGGCAAAAGAGATAGAGGATTCTCCGGAGGAGGGAACCGAAGTCGAGAAAGAAGTAGACGCAGATAGAAAGTACCAATTGACAATATAATTAGTTAAATAGATGGAAATTAGAAACATCGCAATTATTGCACATGTCGACCACGGAAAAACGACGTTGGTAGATAAAATGATTGAAGCAGGATCAGTTGTAAATGAAAGAGACCGTCCGAAGGGTGAGTTGATTATGGACAACAATGATTTGGAAAGAGAAAGAGGAATCACCATCGTTTCCAAAAATGTTTCCGTCTCCTACAAAGGAACGAAGATCAATATTATTGATACTCCTGGTCACGCCGATTTCGGAGGTGAGGTTGAACGTGTATTGAATATGGCGGATGGTGTTTGTTTGTTGGTTGATGCATTTGAAGGACCAATGCCACAAACACGCTTTGTACTTGGAAAAGCATTGTCAATGGGGTTGAAGCCATTGGTTGTTGTGAATAAGGTAGACAAGGAGAACTGCACCCCTGATGAGGTACATGAAAAAGTATTCGATTTGATGTTTGAATTGGATGCAGATGAAGATCAATTGGATTTTCCAACGATCTATGGTTCCGCAAAGAATGGATGGATGTCCGAGGATTGGAAAAATCCAACAACATCAATTACGCCTTTGTTGGACAAAATACTGGAGTACTATCCTCCAGTGTCAATTCCAGAAGGAAATACTCAAATGTTAATCACATCGCTTGATTTCTCTTCATTTGTAGGACGAATTGCAATAGGTCGATTGACAAGAGGAGAATTAAAGCCAAATATGCCAATTGTGCTTTCGAAAGCAGATGGCGAACAGCAAAAGCATAGAATAAAAGACGTTTTTACTTTTGAAGGTACAAATCGAGTAAAAGTAGATTCGGTGCAAGGAGGTGATATTTGCGCAATTACAGGAATTGAGGGGTTTGAGATTGGAGACAGTATTTGCGATCTTGAGCAACCCGAACCTTTGGATAGTATTGCTATTGATGAGCCAACCATGAGTATGCTGTTTTCCATCAATGATTCACCATTCTTCGGTAAAGAGGGAAAAATGGTGACATCGCGTCACATCTCTGAGCGTTTGGACAAAGAGCTTGAGAAAAACCTTGCGATGCGTGTTCAAAAAACGGACAAAGCGGACAAATGGATGGTTTTTGGGCGAGGTGTGATGCACTTGTCTGTCTTGATTGAGACAATGCGCCGAGAAGGTTACGAATTACAAGTGGGACAGCCACAAGTAATTATAAAAGAAATTGAGGGGGTCAAATGTGAACCTGTTGAGGAGTTAACAATCGATTTGCCTGAAGTAAATAGCGGGACAGCCGTTGAAGCTGTATCGAAGCGAAAAGGTGAAATGAAAAATATGGAACCGAAAGGAGATCGAATGATTATCCAATTCGAAATCCCTTCCCGCGGTATCATTGGTTTGAGAAATTACCTTCTTACTGCAACTGCTGGAGAGGCGATTATGACGCATCGATTTCTAGAGTACCAACCGTACAAAGGTGAAATTCCTGGACGTTTGAATGGGTCGTTGATCTCCATGGAGCTTGGAACTTCGATTCCTTTCTCATTGAACAATTTACAGGAGCGTGGAACATTTTTTATTGCACCGGGTGAGAGCATCTATGAAGGTCAAGTAATTGGAGAAAACAGTCGTGCGAATGATTTGACGGTAAACGTTACGAAGACAAAGAAAATGTCAAACATGCGTTCATCTGGAGCGGATGACAAGGTGAAATTAGCACCACCGAAAGTGTTCAGTCTTGAAGAATGTCTTGAGTATATTCAATCGGATGAGTACGTTGAGGTAACGCCGGAAAACTTGCGGATTCGTAAGATTTTACTGAAAGAAACAGACCGCAAGAGAGCGGGAAAAAATTAGTCAATTGACGAATTAGATGAAAAAAGGGGAGCAATTGTTGTTCCCCTTTTTGTTTGTAGCCAAAAGTAAAATACGAATTGCTTGCTCAAAAGATAAAAACAATCACACTTTTATTTGTTGTATCTTTTCATTGTTAATTCTTTGTTCATAAAGTGTTGTTTATTTTTTTGACCTCCGCTTATTTTTTTCATAGTTTAGATTGAGCCAATTGGATGATGCATGTTTGATGATGACGAAGAGCAAAATGAGTTTTTTGAAGGTCCTTTAAAAGAAGATCTCGAGAAGTTTGAAGCATTTCTTAAAGGAGAAGTGATTGGATTTTTGGACAGTGACCGTTGGGAAGCAATGATCGATCATTTACTAATCGGTGGACATTATACAAAGGCACTGTTTTGTGTTGATGAAGCGTTGACACAATTTTCCTACAAGCCGTTATTCAAACTGCGAAAAGCTCAGGCATTGTCGGCCACAGGGAAGCTCAAAGAATCCATTCACTTGTTGACTGAAATTGAACGTGAGGGACTCCAATCTATGGAATTGATGCTTACTAAAGCATCGGTATTCAGCCAACTGAAGGATGCGAAAAATGCCATCAAGTATTTCAAGATTGCTCTTTCTGAGGCTGCTCCAGAAGACCGTGATGAAATCTATTTGGACTTGTCGATGGAGTACCAGAATAATGGAGATTATCAATTGGCCATTAATATTCTTAAAGAGGCGATTGCTGCAAACCCAAACAATGAAGGCGCTATCTATGAATTGGCTTTCTGTTATGATTATCTCGGAGCAACCCAAAAGTCGATTGATTGTTACTCCAAGTTTATTGATGACAATCCTTATTCCTTCACTGCATGGTACAACCTTGGAAACGCGTATTCGAAAAAAGAAAATTATGAAAAAGCAGTTTGGGCATATGATTATTGCGTTCTAATTAATAGTGAATTTGGTCCGGCATACTTTAATCTAGGACATAATAACTTGTCGCTGAACCGCTATACGAAGGCAATTGAGTGTTTTGAGAGGTGTATGGAAATTGACGGTGAAGATCCAATAGCTATCAGTTATATTGGAGAGTGCCACGAACAGCTTAATGAACTTGACTTAGCACGAAAGTATTACCAACGCTCACTTGAATTGGCACCAATGTTGCCTGATGCTTGGTTGGGACTCGGAATCGTTGAAGATTTGGATGGAAAAACGAAGGAAGCAATTGTTTTAATTTGTAAAGCATTGGAATTGGATCCAGAAAATGCGAGCATCTATCATGTGCTTGCTGGAGCTTACGAAAAGATTGGTGAGGTAGAGCATGCTGATGAGAATTATCTGAAATCACTGGCCTTGGAACCACACGATACTGAAAGTCTTTTGAACTATGTGAACTTTTTATCCGAAACCTCGCCTCAATATGCATTGGATTATTTGAGAGAGAATCGAGAAGCATACCTCGTGAACCCCATACATAAAATACTGGAAATTAACTTATTGTGGATTCTTGGACAGTCAAAAGAAGCGATTGTATTATTCAAGGATTGTTTAGCAATTGATCGCGGAAATGCTATGGTTTTATTTGAGATAAATCCTGCATTGAAAAACGTTTCAGAATTTGTACTTTTGGCCGATTAATACATATACATACTATGAATTTTGAATTGACATACATTCCGAAACGTACGGAAAAACCGAGAGAGTCAGGCGTTACGATGATGATGGATAAAGGGCTGAGCCTGCGTGAAGTTGAAAATTTTATTGAGGCATCTGGTCACTTGACGGATGTTGTAAAGTTTGGATTCGGAACTTCGTATGTGTCTCAAAATTTGCAAGAAAAAATTAATCTATACAAGCAAGCAGGAATTCGTCCTTATTTTGGCGGAACACTTTTTGAAGTATTTCATGCCCGTGGTATGTTCGAGGATTATTTAAGAACTCTTGATAAGTACGATTTAGATTTGGCTGAGATATCGGATGGATCGATAATCATTGATCACAATGAAAAATGTGAGTTGATTCGAAAAATGTCAAAAGAGAGAACAGTTTTGTCAGAAGTAGGATCCAAAGATTCTGGTATTTTGATTTCTCCGAGTAAGTGGATTAAAATGATGTCTACCGAACTGGAGGCGGGTTCCTGGAAGGTAATTGCTGAAGGTCGGGAATCTGGAAATGTTGGTGTTTTCCGTCCGAATGGAACAGCGCACACCCTGTTGATTAATAGAATAATTGCGAAAGTAAATCCTGAAGATATTCTTTGGGAGGCACCACAAAAAAATCAACAGGTTTGGTTTGTAAAGTTGTTTGGCGCGAATGTAAATCTTGGTAATATTGCACCGAATGAAATGATCCCTTTAGAATGTCTGCGCCTTGGTTTGCGCGGTGATACCTTCTTCGAGTCGTTGCCAACTGATGTCGCTGATCGATTAAAGCAAGTCAACGATGAAGAGGCTGAACTAGAGGAAGAGTAATTTGCTAACATGTTCCAGAAACAAAAAGAACTACAAGGACATTCAGGTGCTATTTACACGTGTGTGTTTGATGGAGAGTTTCTATACACTGGAAGTGCAGACAAGTTTATAACCCGTTGGAATCTCAAAAGAGGAACTCAGGATAAGTTTGCTATCAAGTTTGAATCCCCTGTTTATACAATGGAATTGTTCAAACATCTACTTTTTGTAGGATTAGCTAACGGAGCTTTACATGTATTCGATTTAAAAAAGCGCATAGAGTTAAAGCATTTTTCGCAACACAAAGAGGCACTTTTTTCGATTTCATCAAATCCCAACAAAAATCAATTGTATGTTGGCGATGCTTTGGGGAATTTGTCGGTTTGGGATATTGAAACGCTAGATTTATTGGTGTATCTCCCACTCGATAGTGGGAAAATAAGAGATATTCAGTGCTCGATCGATGGTTCGAATTTCGCACTTACCTGCCAGGATGGGACAATTCGCATTTTTGACACGGAGTTTTTTAATGAGATTTCTACTATTTCAGGACACAAAGATGGGGCGACAGCTGTTCTTTTTGATCCAACTTCATCGGAACACCTAATCTCTGGTGGTAAAGATGCCATGCTTCGGAAATGGAATTGGAAGACAAATACACTTCTACTAGAGATTCCTGCACACAATTTTGCCATTTATCGTTTGATCCATGTTGGATCATATTTTGTCTCGGCAAGTCGCGATAAAACTCTAAAGTTATGGACTATAGATTTGGACTTTATAAAACGACTTGATTCAAAAGAGGGCGGTCATTACCATTCGGTGAATGATGTAGCTCATTTGAACGATTCGTTGTTTGCGAGTGTCGGAGATGATAAAAGAATTATTCTCTGGGAGAAGAGTTAGGAATCTTGAAAATTCCTTTGGTTCCTATTTTTAGCTTTGGAAAATTGCATAAGATTTTTTGGTCACGTCCTAAAATCAAAAGCCGAAACTGTAGAGCAGTTTCGGCTTTTTACTTTTGAATGTACCTGGGATGGGAGTCGAACCCACACGTCATAAGACACACGCCCCTCAAGCGTGCGCGTCTACCAATTCCGCCACCCAGGTAATTGTTGGGTCTGCAAATATAAGCGTTACTTATGAAAATAGGGGAGGAAAACACAAAAAAAGAGACCCACATTGGTGAATCTCTTTATCAATTATTTGTGCTAGTTACTCAACAATTAGCTTCAGTGTTTCAGTTGATGATTCATGGCTGTTAATTTTCACAAAGTAGGTACCCGAATTTAAGTCACTTATATCAAGTTCAATTGCCTCGTTTGCATGATTCTTGAATTTTACCACATGCCCCATTAAATCTACAATTTTAATACTGTACATTCCTTCTGCCTTTATCATCACTGAGGATTTTTCTGGATTTGGGAACATAGATACATTCATTGTTTCAAACTCACTTAAGCTAACATTTCCTCCTGAGAATACGAGATCGTCTAGTTTTATTACTGAGCCTGGGTTATTGCCTGAAAAGGCAATAAGTAGTAATGAATCCGGCTGACCAGAAATCGTCAATGGTGAACTAAATGTTTGCCATGTCGTTGCATCATTGAATAGTTCTGTATGTGATCCAATCGAGTTACCCGATTGGAAGAATTCAATTTCAATGAATCCTTGATCTCCGTTACTTGCTGCATACTTGTAGGCTCCACTGAATATTGATGGTGACGCGTTATAGGACTGTAGGGTAATGTATTTGCACCGAAAAAGTCTATTGGTGCGATTGAAATAACAGCAGGTATCGTGTCTTCAAAAACAAGATCAATAATCGTTGACAATTCTATTGCATACGATCCCGTATTCGCATCTGTGGTTTTGATTGCATTCTCTTTGCCATGGCTAGATATGAATTGATTGAATGAATACCATTCATTTGGGTTTTCAGTAGTTTGTGTACTCCAATTTTCAAAACTAGGATTTGGAATATTTGTGACAGCTGTGCCATTATTATACATCTCTAATGCATCAATTCTTGCCCATGCTGTTGGATTTGGTAAATTATTTCCAAAAGGATTATTCATTAAAAACCCAATGAATAGTGAGTCTTGTGTCGCATTACTTACAGTTACTGATCCTGCTGTCCAGTTTGAGTTTGTCCCCACAACGGCCTCTTTTATTTCTGCACTTGAAGATCCATTTTCAAATCGAATGATAAACAGAACCAATGTAACGCCTGCTGGAATGTCTGATTTGTATTGAAAGCGAACTTCATTGAATGTATCGGAATATGGAATTCCTGCATTATAAAAGTTTTTCATATCGCCATGAAAGACACCACCAAAGAGTGTATCGTCATCTATTTCTACCACGCCAATTTGGCATGAGAACGTCCCATCCTGGGCATCTGTTGATTTGGTGACTGTTGGACTTGAAATGAATTGTATATGGTCTGAAGTATTCCAATTTACTGGATATTCATAGAGATCTTGGTTGGACCAATTCTCAAATCCACCATTGGTTATCGTTCCGTTTTGTGAGAATGCAAAATGGGTAAGCAAAAGGCTTATCACAACTGAATACTTTTTCATGATAATTTAAATTATAAGGTTTAGTCTATTCCAGCGAAAGTATAGAATTGCTGAGAAGAATAAAATGACTTATATCATTTTTTTTGCATGAAACTTGTGAAAATAGCAGTAAAGATTACGGCCTTTTGAAGGTCCTCCTCGAGACCAGATAATTCGGCATCAATGGACCATTGATTGTAATTGTTTGAAAAGATAGTTCGGATTGTTCCCTCAAAATCTCCTGATATATTCCATCTTTCTGTGTCATTATTGAATACTGTTTGCACATTAATCGCTTTGTTGTATCCCTGAATCTTCCAATGATCAAAGTCATTGAAAAAGGCCGTTTTCATGGTCACTTTTCCAATTTTCCATGAGTTCCAGTCATTTGTGAATACAGTTTTGATTGAAGTCCCATTGCATTGCCAATTGTCCCAATCATCATTGAATACCGTTCGAAATGAATAGTTATCAAACTGCCATTTGGAATAGTCACCATTGAATACGGTTCTCGCTGTCTGTGCGTTTAATAGGGACGATAGAGCAATAAACGAGGCGATTAAAAATGATTTCATGGCACTTATTTTTATCACATTACAATATTTGTTTCTTGATCAAAACGTTTGTAGGAGACAACAATAGCTAATATGGCAAGGAATAACATCACGGCAAAGCTAAGCACTAGTAGTCCGATATCTAATGTTCCAGCAATTAAATCCTTTGTGGCTAAAACAACGTTGACAACAGGAATTGATGCTGTGATTGTGTTCGATTCGATTCCGGGGAAAAAACCAACCATGGCCGGTAGTACCATAATAATATTGAGTGGTGCGATGATGCTTTGTGCTTCTTTGAAGCTTTTGGCGTAGACAGCTACAGGTACCATTACACCTGCAAAGAAAATTATCAGTGGAAGTAAAAGTCCATAGAGCAAAAGAATGAATTTCAGATTCAAGATACTATGGATAATGGACAATAATTCTTTGTCTTCAACGATGTTGAGTACTTCAATTGACACAAACAATCCGATTAGAGCGAAAGATGCTGCAAGAAGTCCAGATAATACTACAACGATCATTTTTCCAGTTAAAATTTGCCATCTCAGTGCGGGAGTCGTAAGTAAAGTTTCAATTGTCCCACGCTCTTTTTCTCCTGTAAATAAATCTATTGCTGGATACATACATCCAATAAATCCAAAGGCAATAAAGATGTAAGGTAGAATGCCGCCTGCGAACTTTCCAATCATCTCTTTGCTTGAGGCAATGTTAGAGTAGTGTGTTTTAATTGGCGTTAATTCCGTTTCTTTCAAGTTCATCTCTAAATACCGCTCTCGTATCGCAATTTCCTCTATTGCTGTCATGTATACTTTCGCACGGTCTTGCGTTCCCACATCTGTGGCATTAAAGAAAACGGTTACATTAGCTGGTGTTTTTTGACGCATTGTTTCATTAAATTCTTTTCCAGTGTATACGCCAATTTGGATGGAGTCTAATTTCAAATCATTTAACAGCGATGCTGTATCTTTGTAACGAATAATCTCTTTATCTCCCATGTTTTCAGGGAGCTTTTCCAATTGTATTTTTACATAATTGTCATCTGTACCAATGAATCCTATTGCAATTGATTTTTCGGCCTGTTTTTCTGAAAAGGAATCAGAAACTCCAACAAATATATTGAGAATAATAGGAAAAATAAGTAGTGGAATAAGGAGTGTCATGATAAGTGTGCGTCTCTCCCGTAAGGTATCTTTTAGTTCTTTTTTGAATATGGTAAAGATCATTGTTCGGTGCGTTTTGAATTGTTTGATTCAGATACAATACGTATAAACTCGGCAGTTATGTTCTCTGCTTGCATTTGATCTGTATAGCTTTTCATTGTCCCATTAAACAGCATTTCCCCTTTGTGAATAATTGCGAGGTCATCACACAACAAGTCAACTTCACTCATTATATGACTGGAGAAAATCACTGTTTTGCCCTCTTTTTTGCAATTTCGAATCAACTGTATGATGTTTTCTGCTGTTATTACATCCAATCCACTGGTGGGTTCATCGAACACGACAACCTCTGGATTGTGAATCATTGTTCTGCAGATAGAGACTTTTTGTTTCATTCCTGTGGAGAGCTTTCCAATTCGCTTTCCTTGAAATTCATGCATATCTAGCAAGGTGTACAATTTGTCTTTTCGCTCTTCAAAATCTTGTTTTGAAACTCCATATAAATCAGCGAAATACTTAATTACTTCGTTTGGGGTTAAGCGGGCATAGAGGCCTGTTGACCCTGTCAAGAATCCTATTTTTTTCCGTGCTTCTTGAGGATGCGCAATTGCATCAATACCACATATTTCAATAGCGCCCGATGTCGGTTTAAATATGGTTGAAAGCATACGAAGTGTTGTCGTTTTTCCAGCTCCATTTGGTCCTAAAAGTGAAAATACCCGTCCTGGTTCGCATTTGAAGCTGATACCGTCCACAGCTATGGCTTTTGAATTCTTGGTGTTCAGTTCTTTACGCTGTTGCCGAGATAAGGTGAACTCTTTGTGTAATTCAGAAACTTGAATCATTGATTTATTTGTTTACATCTAATGTAAGTAATGTATCTGATTTCTTTGCCTTTTATCGTTGTTTTGACATTATTTATTAGAGGTATTTTTATCTTTTTCCATAATCCAGAGAGACATGTAATGAGAACTCATTACTGTTTGTTGCTGCATTAGTTCTGCAGTATAACTTTGTTTCCGGTGTACACTTAGTGATTCCATCAATGAGTTGATTCGATCAGAAAAAGCAGGCAAATGCAAAGCAGCATTGAAGCGTTCATTCACAATTGTATAACTCTGTTTTTGTGCACCTAACCAGAGACTTGGAGAGGAGTATAGTTGTACAGCACAGCTTGCAATTTCTTCTGCATTATCTGCAATTCTTCCTCCCCAGTTGTGATCGATTTGCATATCCTCCGCACCGATTGATGTTGTTACGTTTGGTGTTCCTGTACGCATCGCTTCTAGCAGTTTTCCTTTAATACCTGCACCAAACCGCAGAGGTGCAAGACTGACTCTTGCATTTAAATGAACTTGCACGGCATCTTTCGCACGTCCGTGTACAAGAAAACCTTCTTTTTCATTGTGTAGGTTTTTTACTTTTGGATTGGGGTATGCGCCATAAACGTTGATTTTGGCATCAGGAAGTTGTTTTCGAATGTGTTTCCAAATTTTCTCTTTGATAAATAAAATACTATCCCAGTTGGGAGCATGTCTGAAATTACCAATGAATACAAAATCTTTTCGTTGCTCAAAAGTTGGGGTATTGTCAAGCGGCACAGGTGAGAACAACGGCAAATAATAGAGAAGGTGGGCAGGCACATTAAAAACCGATTTCAGCAATTCTATTTCAGTTTCTGAGACAAACAGTGAAATGTCCGATCGATAGATTGAAGAGATTTCACGAACAGCTCGTTCTGAATTCAAACTGCTTCTGTCTTGAAGATCGAGATCAATACCTTTTTTTATTGATTGTTGTCGCGCATTTCGAAGAAAATGTAGGTCCTCAGTATTTAGTATTCTTAGGGCTTTGGGGCAGTGTTGCATAACTCGCCATCCGAATTGTTCTTCGGCATTGAATCGATCAAAAATGACGGCTGTGGGCTGGTATTCGCTAAGAAACGCATCGAAAGTGTTTGAGTTTATTGTAATCTTTTTTGATTGAATGCCCATTGCATTGAGGTCTTCAATGAAGTCGGAGGGGTGCGCACTACAACTGAATAGTATTTCGGCGTTTTTGCTTTTGAAGAATTGAATGAGCTGCATCATCCTTGTTCCAGCCGCAGATGATGTTGGTTCGGGCCAAACGTTTGCAACAATCAAAATACGTTGATTAGTCATCATAGAATGTGGCGTATTTTAATTTGATCGTAAATCAATAGTTTCTTCATAATTTTTATTTAAATACAAAACAGGTTGGACTTATTCGCAAATTCGTCCTTTGTGTTTTCCTTTTTCGTAGTGAAGGTCTAATGCTTTGAGTTCTTCCATCATAGCCATTGATGGGGGTGTATTCTGCAGTATTGATAAATCTGGTTGTCCTGCATCGATCCAAGCTGTATACCAAAATGAGGCGATAGCTTGAATAGAAGCTCTTAGCCTTCTTTCTACCATTCCATTCATGCGTGAATGATATGCTTCAGAAAATTCATAAGAATAGACTCGAACTGTCTTATTTCCTCTTTCTTCGAAGCTATATTTAGTATCAATCTTCATATCATCAGTAACTTGTTGTTCAATTCGCAATACAGAATCAACAGCTTGATGTGATGCTTTAATTGTTTCCCAAATGAATTTTTCAATCGAATTAATGTATTGTGCTTTGCCTACAAAGTAGTCATAATTGTTGCTGTTGATTTCTACAAGTCGACTTTCCCATAGGCCATGAATTCCTTTTTGATTAGTAAGTTGACCGTTGTAGTTCTCAGTTGTATGTAACGGGACATGTGCATCGCCAATATAGTGTCCAATATCCGCAGAATATTTTAAAATTAAATCTACATTCTTCTTTTCGAAAGCACTTTGGAGTTTGAATTTCATACTTTTTAGGTGCCAAGGAATGATTCCGTAGGCTTGTAAAGTGTCCTCAGTGAATTTCGCAACGGCTTCCTCCCATTTTCTTGGCATTTTTTCAAATGGATCTTCACGGCCAGTCACGTAGTGATCGATATCAATGTAGTGGCGTTGTGCTTCTCCTTCCATTGCATACCTTCGTTTGTCAGGATCAACAGCATGTTCGGTGAGGTATTCCATATGTTCTTTGTAAAATCCAAACATCTCTGGTGGCAGTGTGAATATGGCCAGACGATTGATACGCTTGTGCGCATAAAAGCCCCAATTTGTGGTGTTCGATTTATTTTGTTTCTCCCTACCATTTAGCATTAAAGGCAAGAGGAGCAGGAATATAAATTTATGCTTTAATAATTTTACCATCTTTCAATACAGGAATAACATCGGTTTGATTTGGTGTTAAGCAGTATTTAATGTCGTCATTTAAATTTAGATTTTTTAAACGACGTCTGTGGGAACTTGATTTTAAGTAGCCTAATGGATTTTCCCATGCAGACATGTACAAATATTTTGCTGCAATTGATGCATCCTCATCAGCCGTGAACTTCCCTGTTTTTAGCAGATAGTCTGAGATTGCTCCAGCACATATAGTGTCTTCAAGGTTGAATTTGTCCTGCCATCCTGAGCATAGGCAGAGCGTATTTTTATTTTGTTCTTCCAGCCATTTACACAATGCATCAAGATTTAGAAGCGATCCAACTACGACAGTCGGAGCATCACTTGCCATTGCCAAAGCTCTGGTGCCATTTGTTGTAGAGAGTACAACTTCTTGGTCTTTTAATTCTTTTTTCATGTATGAGTAAGGGGAGTTTCCAAAATCAAATCCTTCAACAATTTGTCCCTTACGCTCTGCGCCAACAAGATACCCTTTGTTTTGATATTCTCTGGCTTCGTCTATCGATGCGACTGGAATTATGGATTTGACACCATTGTCAAAAGCGGCACAGATGGCAGATGTTGCCCGAAGTACGTCAATAACAACAACAATATCATATTCTCCTTTGAAATACTCGTACTCCCCAGGAGTAAAACAAACTTCTATGTGTTTTCGGTGGTCCATAACTGCGAATTTAAGAAAATCGTCTTCGATACGAATGCCGATTGCAATAAGAAATTCACAATTTGCATAGTAATCCTTTTTCATGGGGTTATATCCCCATGTTAGTATAAAATTGATAATTAATTTTCTTTCTTGAGCAGTTTTGAATCTACAACAAATGTGGCAAATGGTACAAGAGATGCCACCAAGCAAAGGAATGTTATTCTAGTTGTCCATTTTTTTTGGAATGCAATTCGAACAACCCAAATACAATAGGCAATAAATAAAAATCCGTGAATCATCCCAATAATTTTGTTTGGTGTGCCTATTTCACATTTATATTTTAGAGGCATTGTAAAAGCAAATAAAAGATACGAAATACCCTCAATTATTGCTAGGATCCGCAGTTGGCCAAGGACAGTTTTAAGGTTCATTGTTCAATGGATTTAATTTGTTTTTGAAGCGCAAATAATTCATCACGTAATCGAGCAGCCTCCATGAAGTCCAATTCTTTGGCCGCAGCTTCCATTTGCTTTTTTGTATGTTTTATCGATTTTTCGAGTTGCTCTTTTGTCATATTTTGTACCACTGGATCATCTATTGTAACTGTTGTTATTTCAAGATTATGCTCTCTTGATCCATCACCATCAGCTACTTTTGTTGATTCTAAAATTTTCACTTTCGATTTATTCAGTGGGGTAGGAATCATGTCGTTCTCGTTGTTGTACTTTTCCTGTCTTTTTCGTCGGCGAGCTGTCTCATCAATCGTCCGTTGCATTGAGTCTGTCATTCGATCGGCATACATGATAACTGTACCATTTACATTTCGAGCGGCGCGTCCCACGGTTTGTACAAGCGATCGTTCATTTCTTAAGAAACCCTCTTTGTCAGCATCCAGTATAGTTACCAATGAAACTTCGGGCAAATCGAGCCCCTCGCGAAGTAAGTTGACTCCAATAAGGACATGAAAATCGCCCAGTCGGAGTTGGCGGAGAATTTCCACTCGTTCGATAGTATCAATGTCGGAGTGAATATAACGGCAGAGAATTCCTAGTTTATCAAGGTACTTCTGGAGTTCTTCAGCCATTCTTTTTGTCAAAGTGGTGACCAGTGTTCGTTCATCTTTGTTGATACGAATTTGAATTTCTTCGATCAGGTCATCAATTTGATTTGCACTTGGCCTCACTTCAATTATTGGATCTAAAAGACCTGTTGGACGAATGACTTGCTCAACGACAACTCCTTCTGATTTTTCCATCTCGTAATCTGCGGGAGTAGCAGAAACATAAATTGTTTGATCCAGCAAGCCTTCAAATTCTTCAAATCGCAGTGGCCTATTGTCCACTGCAGATGGTAGGCGAAATCCATAGTCTACGAGGTTGGTTTTTCTAGCACGATCTCCACCATACATCGCCCGAATTTGAGGAATGGTCACATGACTTTCATCGATAACCATCAAGAAGTCATCAGGGAAATAATCGATCAAACAGAACGGTCGTTGCCCCGGCTTTCGTCGGTCAAAATAACGCGAGTAGTTCTCAATACCTGAACAATATCCGAGTTCACGAATCATTTCTAAATCATAACTGACACGCTCCTCCAACCGCTTGCTTTCTTCCATCTTACCTTCTTTTCGAAAACGTTCTACGGCGAGAACCATGTCCTCTCCAATTTCCTCGATGGCTGTTTTCGTTGTTTCTGGACTTGTAACGAAGATATTTGCAGGATAGACGCTTATGGCTTCATGGGATTCAATAAAATCGTTACTTACGGGGTCAATCGAACTTATAGATTCGATTTCATCTCCCCAAAACTCGAAGCGTATGGCGTAGTCGGCGTAGGCAAGGTAGACATCAATCGTATCACCTTTAACGCGAAAAGTTCCACGCTCAAATTCTTGATTTGCTCTCGAATAAAGGTTTTCAACTAGTTTGTAAAGAAACTTATTTCTCGAAATGATTGTTCCTTTTTTGATGTGAATGATACTATTTGCGAATTCTTGTGGATTTCCAATTCCATATATGCAGGATACGGAAGCGATTACAATTACATCTTTACGACCTGAGAGCAGAGCCGATGTTGCAGATAACCGTAGTTTTTCGATTTCGTCATTGATTGCTAGATCTTTTTCAATATAAGTGCCTGTTACAGGCATAAATGCTTCTGGCTGGTAGTAATCGTAATAAGATACGAAATACTCAACTGAATTATGTGGAAAGAACTGCTTGAATTCTCCATAAAGCTGTGCTGCTAGTGTTTTGTTGTGCGAAAGGATTAGTGTTGGTCGGTCAATTTCTTGAATAACATTCGCAATGGTAAACGTTTTCCCACTCCCAGTAACTCCAAGCAAGGTTTGGTTGGGAATGTTATCGTTAATTCCAGCAACCAATTCTTTTATTGCTTGAGGTTGATCCCCAGTTGGGTCAAATTCGGAAACAAGTTGGAATTCCATTTCAATTGATTTCCAGCAAATTTAAGAGTTAAGAATAGATAATCCGAATGAAAAGAGAGGCAATCCAAATTGATATTCTATCTTTGACTGGTTCCAGTTTTATCAAAATTGCTCGATGGATATTTTATTTCTAATTATTGGACTTATAGTGCTTGTTTTTGGGGGGGAATTCCTTGTCAAAGGGGCTGTCGGATTTTCTTCTGCAATGAAAATTTCACCGCTAATTATCGGAATGACCGTTGTTGCATTTGGAACTTCTGCACCTGAATTAATTGTAAGTCTGACCAGTTCTCTGGATGGAACACCAGATATTGCCGTTGGAAATGTTGTTGGCTCAAATATTGCAAATATTGCCCTTGTCCTCGGTATTACGGTTTTAATTTTTCCAATTGTTGCAGATCGGCAAACCAAGCGTTTGGACCTCCCAATGATGTTATTTGCGACGTTTCTCTTTTTCTTTTTTGCGAAAGATGGATTGTTAACGTTGATTGAGGGAGTAGTGCTTCTTTTGACCATCATTACTTTTACAATTTTTCTAATTCGGAAGGGAAGAAAGCAGTCGATAGCGTCTGGAAATGATATAGATTGGACGGAGGAAAGGAATGTGTCAAATTACTGGAGAGCATTGTTTTTTCTGCATTTGGGATTTGTAGGGCTCTACTTTGGAGCGGATTGGTTTATCGATGGAGCGGTTGGTGTTGCTGACATCCTTCTGCCCAATAACGAACACAAAGAGGCGATCATTGGTGTTACTGTTGTTGCTTTTGGAACTTCTGCACCTGAGCTTGTAGCATCGTGCGTCGCAGCCTACAGGAAGCAAACAGATATTTCCATTGGCAATTTAATTGGGTCCAATATTTTTAACATTCTTGTTGTGCTTGGCGTTACTTCAACTGTAACGCCTATTCCCGTTTCTCAGGAGCTCCTAGAATTTGATATTCTTTGGATGATTGGAGTTGCTCTTCTTCTGGTTCTTCTGGTGGCCATCGGGAGTCGAATTGGTCGATTGAAGGGTGCCATTTTCTTGTCAACATATATTGGATATATTGTAATTATTGTCCTTAAGGTGCAAGGTAAGATCTGATTTCGATGCCTATTTTTTCGGGCTGTATCCCGGTATCATCTTAGTTGAATAATGGCATTTAATTTTCGTAAAATGTGTAGAACTTGGAAAAATTACAATCTCTTTTAAAAACAACAGAACAGGACCGCTTTAAATCGAATAAAGTATCTAACTTTACGACCGCTAACAGACTATAACAGACATGAAATATTACGATAATATTCTAGAGACAATCGGCGATACACCATTGGTTAAATTAAACCGTACAATTGGTGATATCAAAGCAACAGTTTTGGCGAAAGTGGAGACAACGAATCCCGGGAATTCCGTAAAAGACCGAATGGCACTTCAGATGATTGAAGACGCCGAGGCGGACGGGCGGCTCAAGCCAGGAGGGACAATTATAGAAGGAACTTCAGGCAATACTGGGATGGGCTTGGCTCTTGTGGCAATAATAAAAGGATACAAACTTATTTGTGTTCTTAGTGACAAGCAGAGTAAGGAGAAAATGGATATTCTTCGCGCGGTTGGAGCTGAGGTGCATGTTTGCCCTACAAATGTTGCTCCAGACGATCCGAGATCATATTATTCGGTTTCAAAAAGTTTGGCAGATGAAACACCAAATTCATGGTATGTAAATCAATACGACAATCCTTCAAATGCGAAAGCACATTATTTAACCACTGGACCTGAGGTGTGGGAGCAAACAAAAGGTAAGATCACTCATTTCGTCGTGGGTGTTGGAACTGGGGGAACAATTTCTGGTGTTGGAAAGTTTCTAAAAGAGAAAAATCCAAATATAAAAATTTGGGGAATTGATACGTATGGATCAGTTTTTAAAAAATACCATGAGACGGGTATTTTTGACGAAAATGAAATTTATCCATACATCACTGAAGGAATTGGCGAGGATATTTTGCCGAAAAATGTTGATTTTGATATCATTGATAAGTTTGAGAAAGTAACCGATAGAGATGCAGCTGTATGGCAGCGTAAACTTGCAAAGGAAGAAGGTATTTTTGTTGGTAACTCCGCCGGATCCGCAATTAAAGGGTTGTTACAACTAAAGGATGAACTGAATGATGATGACGTTGTTGTCGTTTTATTCCACGATCATGGAAGTCGGTATGTTGGAAAAATGTTCAATGATGATTGGATGCGGGAAAGAGGATTTTTAGATGAAGAAATAATGACCGCTGGAGATTTGGTTGCGAGACATGGAGATTCTCCACTCGTTTCTTGCTATGCTGAAGAGTTGGTTTCTCATGCAATTGATAAAATGCGGAAGTATCATATTTCTCAGATACCCGTTATGAAAGACGGCAAACTTGTCGGATCATTGGATGATGCCAACGTGTATCAATTGCTTTGCGACTCACCTGAATTAAGAGACACACCAATTGCATCAATTATGCAGCAACCCTTTCCGTTAGTAGCAGAGGACACAACGATTGATGCATTGTCAAAATTAATTTCTAAAGATGTTTCATCTGTGCTTGTTGAGCTGAAAAATGGAAAGCAGCACATTATTACTCGTCATGATCTAATTGCTGCCATCGCATAAATGGAGCTATTTATAGATCAATTGCAAAGTGAAATCCGTTTGGATCGTGTTCCGCGCCGGATTGTTTCTTTGGTTCCATCGCAGACAGAGTTACTTTATGATCTTGGACTTGAAGATGAAGTTGTTGGAATCACGAAATTTTGTATTCATCCCAATAAATGGTTCTCCTCGAAAGATAGGATCGGTGGCACCAAATCAATTAATATTGATCAGGTCAAGTCCTTAGCTCCGGATTTAATCATAGGAAATAAAGAGGAAAATACAATTGAAGATATTGAGCGACTTCGAGAAATTGCTCCTGTTTGGATGAGTGATATTTACAGCTTAAAGGATGCTTTAAATATGATCAAAGAGCTTTCGATTATAACGGGTAGAGCGGTTTGTGGAAATCAAATAATGGATAAGATAGATCGAGGATTTTCATTGCTTTCGAAATACCGAGAACAAACAGAACGGAAGACTGTTTTGTATTACATTTGGAAGGACCCGTATATGGTTTCAGGACGCAGCACCTTTGTGGATGCAATGCTGAACGAATGTGGTTTTCAGAATGCAACAAACCTCGATCGCTATCCAGAGATTGGTCGCCTTGAGAACAATCCAGATTTTATTTTTCTAAGTTCTGAACCTTTCCCGTTTAAAGCAAGTCATATTGCTGATTTTCAATTGCGTTTTCCATCCTCAAAAGTGGTTTTAGTAGACGGAGAGATGTTTTCTTGGTACGGCTCAAGATTGCAATTTGCTCCCGACTATTTTCTTCAGTTATTGAATCAGATTGCTTGAATAAGGAGTCGGAGAATTGAATTTAGTGCATGTTCTTCCTGTTTGAATTCAATGCTTCCATAGATTTTTGAAGTTCCATTTTGTGGAGTTTTGATCCTTAGATCAACAAAATCTGCTTCATTGACGAATTTACTGCTTGCCCTAAAAGTCGGAATCATTAAAAGTGCTCGTTTTAAAAGTGCAGGTCCTGATACCGATAAAATGTCTTCTGTTGGTCCTGATATTAAAGCAGATAATCTTGGTACTTGATCGATCAGCTCTGGATTCTGATTCACACCGATGACCAGCGTATTTGAATTCAATTGTCGGTAATGCAGTTGAAGTCCTTTAAAAGAGATTGTGTGATCCCTTGGTTGTTTTATGTTATTGGATTGGCAAAATGTACGAATTGTTGAATTAAAATCGAGTGTGTCATCAAAAGTGATCAGTGCATCAAACCTTGGGGCAATAAAATAGCTGGGTTCATCAATTATTTCTAGGCCGTAATAATTCACTGATCCTTCTCTTATTTTTGGTATCCTTAGGTGAAGACTTTTGAAGAAAGAAGATAGTGTGTCGTTTAAGGTCTTGTTGACAGACGATGACCTTAAATGAAGTCCTTTAGGCTTCAAAACCATTGAATCATACTGTTTTTCTTGTAATATGATTGGGATTTCCCCACGAACACTGATCGTTTTATCGCTTAAGTCAAGAGCGAGTATTGTTTTTTTCTGGCTATTTGTTTTTTCGAACAATCCACGGTTTGACCACAATTGAGTGATTGTGGTTTTTTTTGGTTTTCCTAATTGGTCAATGTCGAAATTCGTTTTTTGATTTAAAATTTCATTTGCCCTCCTGTTGAGCTGGGCTTTGCTACTTGTTTTGTTACCTTTCGTTTCATAATAAAGCAATCCTACAGTTCCATTTGTAACAACTGACATCTCATTATTTGCGATTGATGGCATATTTTCCATGAAGACATTAGAGTCGTTTAAGTTGAAAAGAATTCCGGTATATTCAAAGTTGTTAATGTCATGTTTAAAGAGAATGAAGTCAGATTGAAACGAAATACCAGTCGATGTTACTTTCGTTTTTCCATCCTTTCGGTAGAGTTTACTCAGAAGTTCTATTGTTTTGTCATCTTCGTATACAATCAATGAGGATAAACTTTCCTTAAGTATCTTATGTGTTTCAATACGAAGAACAAAATGTGCGTCCTCGGGGATGCAATCGATGTGCTTGTTATCGATTGGTTGAAGGAAGAGTGAAACCAAACCATAGCCGATCCACAGCATTGATAGGACAAACAATGTGGCAAGCAATCGACCTGTAGCAATAATTTTTTGCATACGTAAAAATACTCTTTTGTTTAATGTTAAGGTTTATTTCAAAATAACCTATATATTTTGATTTGTTCTTTTTCCCTTTTTCTTCATTAAAGGATAGTTCAATAACGCTGTTATTCAAAGATCTTTTGTCTCAAAAAAGAATAAAATTTCGGTGTCAATTCTTTATACATTATTTTGTAACAAACCCTTACATTTGTCTTATGCGAAAAATCCCACTCTATATTCTAAAGCTTTTTGGCTGGAAAATTGATTCTCGAACCCCAGAAAATGTTAAGAAATGTGTTGTTGTGGTTGGTCCACATACCTCAAATTGGGATTTTGTTATCGGAAGAATGGCATTTATCTCTTACGGCGTTCGCGGACGGTTTCTGATTAAGAAAGAAGCTTTCTTTTTCCCAATTGGGTGGATACTTAAGAAGATGGGTGGAATTCCGGTAGATCGTAGTAAAAACAACAACCTCACCGATCAAGCAGTTAAAATGTTTGATGAGAATGATTCACTTTTCTTGGTATTTACTCCCGAAGGTACAAGAAGTTACAATCCAAATTGGAAAAAAGGGTTTTATTACATTGCGAAAAAGGCAGATGTTCCAATTTATATTTGTTACATGGATTACAAAAACAAGATTGGTGGATTTCATAGCTTGTTCGAGCCAACGGACGATGTAAAGAAGGATATCAAATATATCAAGTCTGTAATGGGTCAATTTCAGGGGAAATATCCCGAGAAAGGGGTGTATTAGCGCTCTATTTTACCTGTTTTTTGGTTGAAGTCATACGGGCAATGTTTACAGCCACTTTTGCAGCAATACCCTCGTTTTAAGTGGTATTTCTCAGTAAAGATGATGAATCCCTCAGGACTTGTATAAAAATCTTCTTTATCAAGGTTCGTTCGCTTTGAAAAACCAGACATGTCATCGCTCATGCGACAAATTTAACTCATATTTGTAAGAGAAAAGAAACAAAGTGATAGATTTTAAAAAATCGATAGTACAACCCATACAATCAGCAAGTTTGGATGCGAGAGGAATTGAGTTGTTTGTGAAACGTGATGATTTGTTGCACCCTGATATTTCTGGCAACAAATGGCGCAAATTGAGATTCAATGTCATTCAGTGTTTTAAAAACCACAATGCTGGGATTTTAACTTTCGGGGGGGCTTATTCCAACCATTTGTTAGCTACAGCTGCGGCATCTGCTGAGGTAGGTCTCAAGAGTATTGGGATTGTTCGTGGTGATGAGCTCACCTCTGAAAGTAATGCAATATTGAAACGGTGTACTAGCTATGGGATGGAATTGCAGTTTGTTTCCCGTGAATTGTATCAACTTAGGAATGACCGCTATTATCAGGAGAATTTACTTATTCAAAATTCAAATTATTATGTTGTGCCCGAGGGTGGAGCCAATTATCTTGGGATGATTGGTTGTCAAGAGTTGGTTTCTCAGATTGAGCAACCATTTGATGTGATTGTTTCTGCTCAAGGAACTTCAACAACCAGTTGCGGCTTGGCTCTGGGTCTTGACGACAGTCAGCGTTTAATGGTAGTACCTGTGTTAAAGGGCTACGACTCAATCGGTGAAATGCAATCGTTAATGAGTCGTTCTGCGATGGCGGAGGATGCAATTGACTTTGCTTTAAGTTCGGTACTTGTTTCTGATGAATATCACTTTGGAGGCTATGGGAAGTACACTTGGGAGCTGCTTGAATTCATCCGGTCGTTTCACAATCGATATCGGATTAAACTTGACCCCATCTACACTGGAAAGGCAATGTATGCTTTGCAAAAAGAGATTGATTCCGGCGCTATGGACGGCAAACGAATTGTATTTCTGCATACAGGTGGAGTTCAAGGTGCTCAGTCCATTATCGAGAAGTCAGGTTTTGATTTGTTTGGAGGGTGATTCAGACTAAAAAAAATTGGTCTGCCTTTATTTAAAAGTTACTCTGTTTCGTTTGAATGAAGGATTTAAATTAATTCGACTGCTTCTTTAACATCATGTACTCGAAGAATTTGTGCTCCTTTTTTCAGGGCGACTTTATTTACTTCAATTGTGCCTTCGAGCGCTTGCTCCGGAAGAATGCCTAGTTTTTTATAGATCATTGATTTTCTTGATAGCCCAGCAAGAATCGGTCTATCAAGAAAATGAAAGCGATCTAAGAAATCGAGCAGCTCATAATTTTGATCAATTGTTTTGCTAAATCCAAACCCTGGATCGATAATGATATCATGAATACCCTTTGACTCAAGTATATTTATTTTTTTTGAGAAGTACTTGCACATGTCCATATACAAGTTTTTGTATTGTACATTTTTCTGCATGTTTTGCGGTGTTCCAATCATATGCATCAATATGTAGGGTGTTTTGTAATGTGCAGCAACATCGCAAATTTGACTATCGATGGAGAAACCACTGATGTCATTGATGATTGTCGCTCCATTTTCAATTGCAACTTTAGCGACATGGGAGCGAAATGTATCAATTGATACTGTGGCATCTGGAAACTCACGGATGATTGCTCGAATAACAGGCTCGACTCGATCTGTTTCCTCTTGAATTGATATGTCCGTTGCGCCCGGTCTGGAGGAATATCCTCCAATGTCTAAAATTGTAGCGCCCTCCATTAACATATTTTTAACGCGTTCCAAAATAATGTTTATTGATGTGGCTCTGCTGCCTCTATAGAAAGAATCGGGCGTCACGTTCACGATTCCCATAACGATTGGTGTGGATAAGTCAATGAACTTATCACCGGCAACAATACTTTTGTTACTGGGAAAAATTGTATCTTCAACGTTTGAAATTTGCATAGTTAAATCAATGAGTAAAACTGATACTGAGTTCACAAATGTAATCAATGTTTGTAGAGATATTTTTTCAAAGAAAACAAAGGATTACGGAACTGCTTGGAGAATTTTAAGACCAAGTTCGTTAACTGATCAATTGTTTATAAAAGCCCAGCGGATCCGGACGTTACAAGAAACCGGAGAGAATAGGGTGGGAGAGAATATTGAAGATGAGTTCATAGCAATTGTTAATTACTGTGTTATGGCTATTGTTCAGTTACGTGAGAAGGATCTTGAAGCGCTTGAATTGCCAGCAAAAGAGGCTGTTTTTTTGTACGATAAGTATGCGGCAGAGGCAACGGATTTGATGAAAAAGAAGAACCATGATTATGGAGAGGCTTGGCGCGATATGAGAGTGAGTTCTCTCACGGATTTGATTTTACAAAAGATATTTAGAGTCAAACAAATTGAAGACAATGATGGTGCAACGTTAGTTAGCGAGGGAATCGATGCGAATTATTTTGACATGTTGAATTATGCAGTATTTGCGCTTATTCATTTGAATGTTGGTCAAAACGTAAAATTATGAAGGAGAAAATTACTCTTGAAGGAAGATCATTGATCTTTAATATTGGTTTTATAGTTCTTAATTTATTGGGACTAACATTTCTAGTAATAGGCTATCACGATAACTTTGAAGACAATGCCACGCTATTCAAATCAATGGGCTGGATTTTAATGATGCTGAGTATTGGTGGACTCATTATTTTCAAAGGTCGGTTGTTAATGGCGAGTACTTCTAGGGTTTTCGTTGGTGGACTTTTTATTGTTTCGGGACTGGTCAAGGCCAACGACCCAATCGGATTTTCATACAAGCTCGAAGAGTACTTTGAAGATGGAGCATTAGCATATAGGGTAAAAGAACTTCTTGGAGCTCCAGGTTTTTCAATGGAGGTATTTATCGATTGGGCACTTTTTTTAAGTGTATTGATTTGCGTTGTTGAAATTGTTCTTGGTGTTCTTGTAATTATTGGAGGTAAAATCAAGATCGTTTCCTACCTCATGATGGCAATGATGCTATTTTTTACACTTCTTACATGGCATACCTCAACCTGTGATGGTGATATAAAGTTTGTGGATCATGACACTTATATCATGTCTGTTGCTGCCGATGCTCAAGTTGCAGAGACGAAGTTAAGTGAAGCAAGACGGTCCTATAACGAAGCAAAAAATGCGGAAAAAGCGAACACAGAATACGAACAATTGATTTGGGTTGTTTCTAAATCGAAGGATGAAGTTGTTATCGGTGAGTTGAAATCACCTCAATGCGTTGATGACTGTGGTTGTTTCGGAGATGCGATGAAAGGGTCGGTCGGCCGTTCTCTAACGCCAAAGGAATCTTTATGGAAAGATATAGTTCTACTTTACTTGGTATTTTGGATTTTCTTAGCGCAGTGGATTATTACTCCAAATACACGAAAGGGAAATAGGGTGTTAATTCCTGCTTCTCTGATCGTTATTTTATTCTTTTCTTGGGTCTTTGGATGGTATTTTCCAATTTTCTTTGGAGCTATTTCAATCTTCGGTGCGCTTTGGGTGCTTCGTAATGGGAAGCGATACTTAGGTAACTACTATGGCAGTTCTCTTTTGGTTGTTTTTCTGACACTTTTTATGACAACATATGTGTTAATGTATAATCCGATTAAAGATTACAGACCATATTCCATCGGCTCCGATTTAAATGTTAAAATGAACGATGGAGTTGTTGGAGAATATGAAAATGTTTTGGTCTACAAAAACCTAATAACTGGAAAAGAAAAAGAGTTTAATGCAACTTCTGAAGCCTATTTCAATTCAAAAATTTGGGAAGACACCCTGAATTGGAAGTATAAGGAAATGCGTGAAAAGGTGCTTGTAGAGCCTAAGAATGCATCCATTATGGATTTTCACCCAATGATTAATCTGTCAGATTTAAGTGACGCTGAGCGTGGGTTGCAGATGATTAAGAAGTTTACTGATACTTCTTCCATTCGAGTCATTCGAGTCAGAGATCATTATGACGATCAAATCTATGAGGTGCCAATTCAGGAATATTATTCTTTGGATTATCCTGAATCAGCCTATACGGTTCTAGATACGCTTCTTAGTTTTCCTGATGCAATTAGCGATGTGGATATAAAGGATGCATTGCTTCGTGAGGAACGAATTGTTGCAGTTATTTCAAAGCGCCTTGATGATGCTTGTTGGGACAATATTGATAAAGTAAAAGCACTCTTTGCTGCATCGAAGAAAGAGAATGTACCTTTCATACTTATTTGTAACGCAAGCCGTTCCTCAATCAATGAGTTTAGAACGCAGAATAAATTTAATATACCTACATTTTTGATGGATGAGATTGAATTGAAGATTATTTCAAGATCAAATCCATCGATTGTAGTTTTCGAGAAGGGCATTGTCAAAGGGAAATATCCCTATAGATCGACCCCTTCAGTGGAGTTGTTTAGATCAAATCATTTAAAGTAATGGCTCAAAAAATAGTAGCAGGAAATTGGAAAATGAACCTCAAATTGGATGAAGCAATTCGATTGGTTGAAGTGTTGAAAATTAATCACATCGAAAGTGATGTCCGTGTTGTTTTGTTTCCTCCATCGGTCTACATCGATACCCTATCGCACCGGATAGACGATCACATTGAGTTGGGAGTCCAAAACTTCCATGCTGAGGCAAAGGGAGCTTATACAGGTGAATTGGCAATTAATCAAATAAAAAGTGTTGGAGCGAATATTGGCTTGATTGGTCACAGTGAGCGTCGCGCCTATTTTGCCGAAACAAATGACATTCTTAAGCTCAAGGTCGATGCTGCTGTTTCACAAGAATTTCAATTTATATTCTGTTGTGGTGAACCGTTAATGATTCGAGAGGCAGGCGAGGAACTTGATTTTGTTAAAATGCAATTGGAAGAGAGTTTGTTTCATCTATCGAAAGATGAAATGCTGGATCGAATTATTGCTTATGAACCGGTTTGGGCAATTGGAACTGGTAAGACTGCATCTGCAGAACAAGCGGAGAGTATGCACCGTGCCATTCGAACCTGGCTTCACGAGAAATATGATGAAGAAACCGCACAAAGTGTTTCTCTCTTGTATGGAGGTAGTTGCAATCATGAAAATGCTAGAGAATTGTTTTCATGTCCAAACGTGGATGGCGGTCTCATTGGAGGAGCTTCATTGAAATCAGAAGTATTTTGTGAGATAATTAAATCCTATTAATGGATACACTGGAACTTAAAATAGATTTGTCCCCTAAGAAGCCTTGGAGCGATATTCTAATAGCTGAGTTGTCAGAACTGGGCTTTGATAGCTTTGTTGACACCAAACAGGGAATACTAGCCTATGGAAGTGCTGATTTAGATGTGGATGAATTACTCTCTCAGACATCAATTGTTCTTGATGATTCAGTCAATTATTCGACGACACAAACGATTATTCCTCATCAAAATTGGAATGCTGTATGGGAGGCTGAATTTCATCCTGTACATGTTGAGGAATATGCCACAATCCTTGCGCCATTTCACTCTGATGATCAGGCAAAGGGAATGAAAGTTAGGATACAACCTCAAATGTCTTTTGGGACAGGGCATCATCAAACGACATGGATGATGACCAAGGCACTATTTGAACTGGATACAATGCCAATGCATGTATTGGATATGGGTACGGGTACAGGAGTATTGGCGATTGTCGCTGAAAATCTTGGGGCTGAGCGGGTTTTAGCAATCGATATTGAGGATTGGTCTGCTGAAAATGCACTACTGAATTCAAATGCAAACAATTGCAAAACAATCGAAGTGAAATGTGGTGACATTGAACTTGTAAAAGATGAATTCTTTGGTTTGATCATTGCGAACATAAATAAAAATATTTTGAAAGGTCATTTAAGTTCTTATGCAGCTCATTTGGAGCCTGGAGGAGTGTTGCTTTTGAGTGGTTTTTTTATAACTGATGTAGATGAGATGGTTTCTTGTGCTGAGGAAAATGGATTGATGCTAATAAAACGATTCGAAAAAGATGAGTGGGCAGCAATACAGCTGCTAAAAAAAATAAAAAAATAGTTATGTGGATCCGATTATTTCTTGCGTGTTTCATTGTGTTGTGTTCATTTGTAGCAACTGGACAAACGTATCCGGGTACCAGAGAAAAATTCGTGAAGACATTTCAGAAAGAAATGAGCACGTTTGTTAAAGGTGATTCCAGGAAGTTTGTCAAGTCTATTCTTCCTGAGTTGTTAAATGGTTCGAGCAAAGTCTCAAGGTCATCATTCAATAGAATGGTAGAAACCTGCAATCTTCTGGTAGAGAAGCGGTTTAAAGCGTATCCTGATATATTTAACTACGTTTATTCGGCATGTTCTTTTTACATGAATAGGCAATCGGAAGAGAGTTTTGACGCATGGCATGAAAGTGTGGACGCTCTTGCTGTGAACAAAACGAAGAAGAAGTTTGTAAATTTTATTGACTTCTCATGTAGTTTTTTTACTGAGCATAAAATTGCCTCTTCTACTGGTTTTTCATGGTATTATGAAGGAGGGGATTATTCATTTGAATTCAAGAAAAATGCAGTAATTAACTTTTTAGATGGAAACTTAGTTTGTCGGGTTCATAGTGGAAGTGGCCGCTCGTATAAAGTCATCGATAGTATCGAAATAATAGAAACCAGTGGAACGTACAATCCGGTTCTGAAGAAATGGAATGGGGCAGGAGGATCAATCACCTGGGAACGCTCTGGACTCTCTTCGGCAGAGACATTTGCGGAGTTAAGAAGTTATGATGTTTCAATGAAAAAATCCGCTTTACGGGCAGATTCTGTTTTTTTAACCTCAGTGTATTTTGATGCACCGGTGCTCGGAAAACTATCGGAGAGAGCATTTAAAGTAAATCGTGAGAGCGATCGGTTGTTTCCATATTTTAGCTCGTATCAAAACACGTATGTGATTGAGGACGTAGTCCCAGACGTTGATTACATAGGAGGTTTCGAATTGAAAGGTGCAATCTTTAATGGAATTGGAACAAGTGATGCTCCTGCGCAAATAAGAGTGATGACCAATGGTGTTCCATTCTTGTTGGCCAAATCGGAAAAAGTGCGCATTGGAGAGGAAAATATCCGTATTGACCGTGCAGAATCGACATTATATCTGCGCTCTGGAGACTCAATTTATCATCCAGGAGTAAATCTTACCTATGATTTCAAAACTGATGCGATTGCTTTGACGCGCTCCGAGAACGGAATAGGTCAAGCGGCATTTCAAGATTCATACCATCAGGTTGATATTTATGTACCAAAATTAGTCTGGGAATTGGGAGGAGATGATTTAATTTTCGCTCATCAATTCGGAAAGAGTCAAGAACAGCGTATTGCAAGGATAGAGTCGAAAAATTTTTTTGATGAACAGCTTTACAATCGATTGCAAGGTCTTTCTTCTGATCATCCATTGAAACAACTGGGAGATTATGCATATACCTATGATGAGCGCACGTTGACAGTTGGGAGAGCAGCTTCTGCTCTTGGTTTGTCAGTTGAGCAGGCAACACGCCAGTTGATAGAGCTTTCGAATCTTGGGTTCATAACTTATGACTCGGACCGAAAGCAGGTAACCATAAATGACAAGTTAACTACTTTTGTAAACGCAAAAGCGGGGACCTCTGACTATGATAACATAGTATTTGTATCTGATTTTCGTCCAAAATCATCAAAACTACTTGAAGGTAAAACGCGAAAACAAATTCAAGCTGATGATTATCTGAGTTATCTGGATTCGCTATTTACATCGACAAATCGTCTTAGAGCTCGTATGAATGAGTATGGACGAATCAATTTGACTTCATTAGGTCTGAATATGGAAGCAATAGATGCTATTCGTATTTCCGATAATAAAAATGTTGTAATTATTCCAAGCGGAAGTAAATTGGAGTTGCAGAAGAACAGAAATTTTACTTTTTCAGGTTGGGTGTATGCAGGGAAATTGCAAGTTGAATCAGTTGCCGCTAATTTTGATTATTCCGCTTTTAAAATTAAACTACTCAAAACGAAAGAAACTGTCTTTGAGGTTCGTCCATTTTCGTCTGAAGATGGAAAACGAAACATCAAAATGTCGAGCAGTATTTATGGCATATCAGGTGAAATTCTCATTGATGCTCCCTCAAATAAATCAGGTATAGATCAAACATTTTTTGCGTACCCAAAATTAATTTCCTCATCTACTTCAAAAATATACTATAATGATCGGAGTATTTATAGAGGAGTTTATGACAGTAGTCGGTTTTATTTTAGTTTAAATCCCTTTGAATTGGATACGCTGAATGCCTTTTCTGAACGAAGTTTGCGTTTGAAAGGGGCGCTCACATCAGCAGGAATTTTTCCTGTGATTCGTGAGGACATTAAAATTATGCGTGATTATTCCTTTGGCTTTTCTGTTAAGGCGCCTGCTGGGGGGTATCCATTTTACGAAACGGATGCAAGGTATGAGAATAAAATCATTTTATCCAATAATGGCTTACAAGGAGCTGGAACTATTGACTTTATCAATTCTACCTCAGAATCGATTGGGCTGTTGAGTTTTTTACCAGATTCTACAATTGGAATTGTGAACTTCGAGAACCGACCAAGTGAAGAGAGCATCTCCTACCCAGATGTCAGATCAGAGGAAGCTTATATGAGCTATGTCCCGCGTGAAAATCTCTTAAAAGTGTCATCGCTTCCGGAGAGAAAATTGAACTTTTTTGGTGGTGATGCTAAATTACGTGGAACAATAGCGATTCAACCTGAGGGAATGTCAGGACGAGGATTGATGTTATTTGAAAACGCATCTTTGGTATCAGATCATTTTGATTACACGCGTTGGGAGATTTATGCGAAGAATTCGGATTTTAGCTTAAAAGGTACCGGTGAAGGGGACAATTCATTGGCTTTTAATACACGAAATGTTTCATCCGATATTTCCTTCAAGGATAGAAAAGGAGTATTTCACTCAAATGTAGGGGAGTCAGAGGTGATCTTCCCGTTGAATCAGTTCAAATGTAAGATGGACAAGTTTACATGGTTCATGGATGACTTTGAAATTGCGATGGAGCTTCAACAGGATAAAAACCTTTCAATTGATGCAGGTATCGATTTGGTTGGGCCTAATTTCTACTCTACTAACCCGAAGCAAGATGCATTAGAGTTCAGAGTTCCTAAGGCTACATTTGATATTAAAGAAAAAGCAATTTATTGCTCAGATGTTCAGTTTTTAGATATTGCCGATGCAAGAATTTATCCAGATAGCATGAAGCTCAATATTCGAAAAAAGGCAAAGATTGACGTGCTCAAGAACGCCCGAATTGTAGCAAGCTATATTACGAAGTACCATCGCTTCGTGGATACAGAGGTTGAAATCATTGCCAGGCGCGATTACAAAGCGGTGGGAAATTATCCATATTATGATTTGGACAGCAACCTGCAATTTATTCGGATGACTGATATTGGTCCAGACAGTTCGTATCAAACGCGAGCCTCAGGAGAAATTAGCGATAGTGATGGTTTTAAGTTGAGTCCTCAATTTGATTACTATGGCAAGGTTAACATTCGTGCATCAAATCCGTTACTTTTCTTTGATGGTGCGACGCGGATAAATCATTCTTGTTCTAAGTTTGAAAGAAGTTGGATGTCATTTAAAGCTCAAATTGACCCAACGAACATTCAAATTCCTGTTCAAGAGAGCATGGTTGATCTAGATGGTAAGACTATTTCTGCAGGTATAGTCTGGAGAGATTCTAGGGCAACGGATAGCCTCAATTTATATCCAACATTTTTATCTTCACTTGTCTCTTCAAAAGATCCAATAGTGATGACATCAAGTGGATTACTTCAATACAATCAGCAAAAAAACGAGTTTCAAATTGGATCAAAAGAAAAGCTCATCAATCAACAGGAACAGGGCAACTATATCGCACTGAACATTGAGAGTTGTTCGCTTCTTGGTGAGGGAAAAATTGACTTAGGAATGGATTTTGGTGAAGTAGAGGTAGATGCCGTCGGCACTGTAAGTTATGATCAATTAACTGAGGAGACCTCAATGAACTTGACCGCTAAGTTTAAGATGGAACTGGACAAGGGGATAATGCAGAACCTTGCGAATAGAATCAATGCATTGGATTTGAAGTCACCGACTAATTTTAATACCATTACTCTTGAGCAAGCAATTTTAGAGTGGGACGGAGAAAAAGAGGCGAACGATTTCAAATCAAAGTTTTTTATTGACGGAGGTATTAAAAAAGTACCAAATGGACTTTATAGTACTCTTACTTTTTCTGGCATTCGTTTGAGCTCATTTGCTGAAAATCAAAATCATGGCCTACTCAACAATGTAAACTCTGCTATCCTCGTCAGTATTTATGGTAAGCCAGTAATGAAATATGTGCCATTCAGAGCATATTTTCAGCAGATCTACTCTGGTGGTGGAAAAGATCAGTTTACCTTATTGATGGATTTACCTGTAGGAAATGATTATTTGTTCAATTACACCATGATTAAAAAAGATGGATTGCTTCGTATTGCAACGAGTGATCAAGAATTCAGCGCTGAAATAGATGCATTGAATGAAGATAAAAGAAAAAGTAAAAACTTCAAATACGAAACTACATCACAAAGTATTTTTAAAATGAAGTTGATTGATATGTTTGAAGAGAAATGATGGATTTTATTTTATTTGCAATATCTGCATACCTTTTGGGTTCAATTCCAACAGCAATTTGGTTGGGAAAGGCGAAGTATGGAATAGATGTCCGAGAACACGGAAGTAATAATGCTGGGGCCACAAATACATTTCGTGTATTGGGCAAAAAACCGGGGGTCGTAGTTCTTTTTATTGATATTCTGAAAGGATTCATTGCAGTCTTTTTGCCATTCATATTTGGAATTGGAGAATGGGGAAGCAACCATCTAATTGAAGTCCAATTGGTGGCTGCTTTGTGCGCTGTCTCGGGGCACGTTCTTCCAATTTTTGCCAATTTCAGAGGAGGTAAAGGTGTGGCGACTTCATTGGGAGTAATTGTTGGTGTTCATCCAATTGCTGCTGGAATTTGTGTTGCAGTTTTTTTAATTGTGTTTGTGATTTCAAAGTACGTTTCTCTTGGTGCTATGATTGCTGCTTGTTGTTTCCCGATTTTACTGGCGTTTTATTTTAAAGTAGATTCAGTTTGGCTTCTGTCATTTAGTGTATTGTTGTCTGCTGTTGTAGTATACGTTCACAAAAAGAATATTGGTCGCCTACTTCGCAAGGAAGAAAACAAAATGAACCTTTTTAAGAAATAAACGTATTGTAAAATAAGGCGATACGTTGTCAAGATTAAGTGTTTAATTTGAACAGATTAAGACATAGTGCAAGTGTTTTTTTATTCCTAATTATTCCTGTCTTTCTCTATGCACAGGATACTGCTGAGGAATTGAAGAAAAAAGCCAACAAATTGTTCGACAAAGAACAATATGTTGAGGCTACAACTTTGTATTCTCGTGTACTTCCTTTAGAACCCAGGAATTTTGAGTTAAATTTCAAGTATGGTGCCTGCTTGCTTTACAATTCGAATCGAAAAGGAGATGCGCTAAAATACCTTCAGTACGCAGTTACAAATGCGAACATTGATCCAAGAGCTTATTTCTTTTTAGGAAAAGCCTTTCACCTCGATTATCAATTCGATTCAGCTGTTCAAAAATATCAAAAGTACATTTCGAAGCGAAAGAAAGCCGATCCGATCTATGACGCAGAGCGCGGCATTCAAATGTGTAACAATGGTGAGCGGTTGTTGACTTCTTTTACTGATATTGTTGTAACTGAAAAACAAGAGGTCAGTGGTTTAAAGTTCTACAAGATGTATTCTGATGCCAAATTAGTTGGGGGAGACATTCTTGTCAGTGCGCAGTTTCAATCCAAACTAGACAAGAAAAAAGGGCACGTGCCAATTGTACATTTTCCTCCAAATGCAGATGTGATTTATTATGCGAGTTACGGAAATGACTTGAGTACAGGGAAAGATATTTTTACAAGACGTCGCCTGCCAGGCGGTATTTGGGGGAAACCTGAATTGTTATCAGATATGGTGAATACTTCAGAAGATGAAGACTTTCCTTATATGCATCCAAGCGGGGAACACTTGTATTTTAGTTCAAAGGGCCATAATTCGATGGGAGGCTATGATGTTTTTGTTTCTCAATATGATCCTGTTAGGGAAGAATACGGGAGAGCTAAGAATGTAGATTTTGCGATTAGTTCACCAGATGATGATCTCTTTTATATTGTTGATTCATTGTTTGAAAATGCCTATTTCACATCTGCACGTCAGAGTCAAGATGGCAAGGTTCATGTTTATCGTGTTAAGGTTGCGCGTGTGCCAATGAAAAATGTTATCGTTATTGGTGGTTTTGAATCGGAAGTTGATCCAAACATTAATGGGATGACAATGAAGCTTTTTTCTCCCTCTGATAATTTGCGTATTGGAACAGTTCGATCAGATGCTCAAGGAGATTATTCGTTTATTTTTCCGGGAACTGGAAAATACAATTGTGAAATTACAATTGAAGGAGAGAATAGGGTGTACCGCCAAACAATTGAAGTCCCTTTTCTTGATGAGTTTCGGCCAATAAAGCAAAAAATCGTACACACGTTTGACCAAAACGGTGAGGAGGTAGTTCATGTCCTTAATTTATTGGATGAAGATGTACCAGAGTCGAATTCCATCATCGCAGGAATAATTCGTGAAAAAGCACAACTTGATGTGAATATAGATGATTTTGATCTTGAAGCAATTGAAGTTAAAAATAATGAAAATGAAATTCGAGCTGAACTTGGTTTTCAAAAAATGTCGTCAGCAGAAATTGTTGAATTTCTCTACGGTTTGGTAAACAAAAGTACCGAAAATGATACCATGATAGAGCGCCTTATAGACCGAATCGGGAATGATGTTTTGTCGCTTTCACAGCAAGTTGTATCGCTTGATGTGGAGGAAAAAGCAGTTGCGGCTTCATCGAAAGGTGCTGAGTCTGATTTGATAAAATATGAGCTCTTGATGAGGTCAGAGCAGCTTCAAAATGAAAAAAAATATCTTATTAACCAAATCGGAGAACTTGAGGAGTTGAAACAAGAGTTGCAGATCAGACGTGAGAAAAAGAGTGGAAACGAACTTTTGCAGGTCGTTGATGGGGTGAAAAAGGAATTAAATCGCGCTGATGTTATTTCTGGTCTTAAACTACTTAAGGAGAACAAGGAAGTTTTGGAGCAAGTGAATCACAACTCGATTCAATCTTTGACTGATAGTTATTTGAATGAAAGTATTGACATTCGTGGTGCTATTTTGCGTCAGAATGAAAAATTGACTTCCCTTCAGACTTCGAGTACAGCGATTGAGACAAAATTGAACAATTTAGAGTTACGCTTTTTAGCTGTCAAGAAAAAGGATAAAGATGAGCTACAAAGAACCATTCTAGAAACCAAACAAGAGTTGAAAGCAATAGAGCAATTAATTGCTTCAGTTGGTGCAAAAAAAAATACTTTGGAGCTCGATAAATATAAGTTAGAGCGCCGAATGGAGTTGCTGCAAAAAGCGAAAGATACAGATGGAAATCCAGTTTTGAATCCATTTGATCTTGAATCGGCAGTTGCTGCGATTGAGGATATAGCAAATCAATCACCTGTTGATTATAAAGCGGAACTCGAGTTGTTGAAGACATCAAATGCTGAGATATCGGAGGGGAAAGAAGAATCTGGAAGCGATTTGAACTTAGTTGCTGAAACGGAATTTGTTCAAACTTTTCCTGACAAAACTGAATCTTCAGAAGAGACCGAATATAGTGTTCGTTCCGATTCTTTAGAATTGAGTGCCGAATACATCAAACTTCAAGAGGAGTCTCCCAATATTGAGGATTCGGAGGTTACAATTGGTGCGTTGAAACGAGCTTTTATCTCTGAAATTGCTCCAAACTATTCTCGTTCCCTTGAGCGCATTGCGAGTTCGAGCGCATCTGATTTTGAAAAGAGGACAGAAAGAGCAAATACTGAGTCAGAAGTATTGGATCTTCTGCGTGTAAAAAAGCAGCAGATTGAAAGTAAGAACAATAAGTTGAATGAGAGACAAGTGGCAGAATTGCAAATTAATGCTCTTGAAGCGCTTATTTTGGAACATGAGCTGGTGCTTGATGAGATTTTAGCAGAAGGAAATGAAATGTTGACAGATGAGGATCGAAAACTTTTGATTGCTTCCTTAGATCGAAGGTATGCAAATGATATGAAGTCTATTTCATCATTCAAAGCTGCTGCTCTACGCGAGGAAGTGTTACAGCAAAAAATTCAGAATGAGATAAACAAATTAGACAATAAAGGTTTGAAATCTGCCGATGTATCAATTGATTTGGTGAAGAATGCATACGAATTATTGCTGGCTGAGAGCGAACAGCGCAGAAAGAAAGCATTCAATGCAATTCCAGTTACAGTTCATAGTAAACAAAGCAAGGAGGACTTTATAACTTCGGAACGTGAGGCAGTAGAGGGTGAGGTTCTTGTTGCTATTACGTCTACATTCCTGACTCGAAAAGAACTTGCCGAGCAAGAAGTCATTTTAAATGCATATCAGAGCGTATTGGAAACAAAAATTATAAATTTCAGAGGTGATAAAGAATCTGAATCAATTGAAGCTTCAGATCGCAAATTAAAGTGGCTTGAAGAAGAGAAAGAGCTTGTTGTAAAAAAACGAAAAAGTATTCGTGTTTATATTGGTCAGTTAGAGTCTGCTCTGATTGTAAATACTGAAGAAAACACTTTAGATTCTGTTGCAGAGAATAGCGAATTTGAGTATCAAATAGCTGTAAACCCTAGTCAAGTAAATGATCGAAAAGATGAAGTCAAGCAGGGATCTTTTGTGCATCAAGAATCTCAGGATAATTCGTCTTCTGATTTAATTAAGAAGCTTTCATTGAATAGTGAAGAAAGAACAGCTTTAATTGAAGAGCTTACAGAGAGTTCTTCGATTGATTTCCAGATGCTATCAAAGGTAAAGAATCTCCAAAGTAACGAAGAGGCGAATCTTTCAGAGCACGTCAATTTAGCAAAGAAATCAGGATCGGAAGCTGAAAAGCGGTACTTGCTTAAAGAGGCTCAAAAACGCAGTGATCAATTGAATGATAAAATGGCTGAAATAGTCCATACCGCCAAGATAATATCTATAGAACAGCAGGAGAACGTATCGCTTGAGTCTCGAAATGATTTAAATCGCAGGAAACGCAATTATTCGGTCCGGATTGGTGCGCTTGAACAGGATATTTCACGCTATGAAAGTCAGATTTTAGTGGCTAAGAGGCGCGATATTCCTCAACTCAATTCAAAGAAAAAAGATCTTGAAATTGAAAGAGACCTTTTAGTTAAACAGCTGGAGATGATTGATTTTAAACTATCAGGAATTTCGAATATTGATGCGGTTGTTGGCGATGAGTCGCGCAATACGGAACTTACTTTCAAGGAGGAGAGAGCAATTGCAAGTTCAGTTGAATACGAAATTTTTTATCCGCTTGCGAGTGCTGCCTTGAAAGTTGAGAATGAAATTCGTATATTGGAACAAGCTTTGGAAGATAATAGAACCCTCGCTCAGCGCATAATTTCTTTCGGAAGTGATGAAAAGAATTTGGATTCAATCACTCGGAAAATTAAGCGTTTTGAGTCCGAATTGGCCGATAAACAACTAGATGCGCAGCAGAAGAAACAATTATCTGATAGCACATTACCTAAAAATAGAGAAGAGGCAATGAAAATGCAAAACATAGCTGCTCGAGGTATCCTTCCAATTAAAGCTATTGCCTTTACAGCCGCAAGTGTTATGAGTATTCCATTGACTGGATTGGCTATTGATTTGAAGTCCGAGCGTGTCAATCATGGAGCACGTGAAGTACCCATAGGTATGGACCATCCATCTGGTTTAGTGTATCGTGTTCAAATAGGTGCTTTTTCTAAACCTTTGCCTTCAACTGTGTTTAAAGAATTCAATCCCGTTTCAGGAGAAAAAATAGAGGGGACATCAATAATACGTTATATGGCAGGATTTTTCAATAGTAGTGATGCTGTTGTTGATGCGAAAGCCAACATTCGCTCTTTGGGATACAATGATGCTTTTGTTGTTGCTTATTGCGATGGTAAGAGAATCTCTTTTGGTGAAGCAAGAAGGCTTCAGGCCTCAGGTGAATGCATTCCAAAAGGTTTGAATGAGATAGTAATAGAAGTTGCTGAGAAGACTGCAATTCGATTAGGCGTTCCGGTCTCTAGAGAAGTTCCTGAACTTTCAGAGCTCGATTATATGATTGGGCCAGATGCTGTTGATGCCGATCCTGTTGAACCAATCAAAGGCTTATTTTTTACAGTACAAGTCGGTGTTTTTAATACTTCAGTGAAGCCTGAAGATGTATTTAGTTTGCCAGAGATGGTTACTTACAGATTGCCGAATGGGCATATTCGCTATTCAACAGGTTACTTTGATTCTCGTGAAGAGGCAAAGTTAAGACTGAAAATGGCGCGTGAATCTGGTGTTCAGGATGCATTTATTACTGCGTACTATAATGGGGAGAGAATTTCGTTGTCCAAGGCGCAAAGTTTACTGTTTGAACTTGGAGATTCAATTTTAAAATCTGCACGAGAGATGTCAGATGAAGAAGCTGAGGATGGAAATGTTCAAGTCGCTAATTTGAATGAAGAGACATCACTATTCAAAGACGAGCATCAGATACCTTACAGTTCTTTTAAACGAGGTGTTCAATTGGTTACCAAGTCCACTTTTGATCGCTTCCCACGAGATGTTTTAAATAGATACAATGCACGGGGTAGTTTTTATTTTGATAAAAAAGACAAAAAGGTGAAGTCTGTGATTTATAGGGGTTCTGATCGTTTGCCAAATATTTGGAACTTTAAGGATGATCTTGATACTGTTTATTTGAAAGCTAAGGATGGAATTGCTTCAATTGGAAGCGTTTTAAGTGTTACGTTCAGTGATTCGATTATTCCAGGGGACTTTATGGATTTTTTACTGCGATTTGAGAGTAGAAGGGAAGTACGGAAGAACATACATGGTGCAGAAATTCTTATCTTTGTAATGGATTCTGAGCAAACGGGAGAGTTGATGGATCGCATTCGTTTGTTGGGCATAGAACCACGGTTGATTTATCGAGGGAAGTGAAAAATGACAATAATAAATAATAGAAGAATTGATATGACTGAAACGGAAGTTTTAGAGGAAAGGGGAACTGTTGAGACTGTAGTGGAGAGCAAAGATCTCATCGTTTTTAACGATGATTTCAATACATTTGACCATGTGATTGATTCGCTGATTAAAGTGTGCAAACACAAACCAATTCAAGCAGAGCAGTGTACGTGGTTGGTTCATTACAAAGGGAAGTGCCAGGTTAAAAAAGGATCTTATGATACACTAGAACCAATGTGTATAGCATTATTGGATCGAGGGATTACTGCGGAGATTCAATGATTGACAAATTATTTTAACTGAGACACTTGTTCAACTAAAAAAACGACTTATATTTGCACACGCCTAAATTAAAGTAGGTGAAAAAATGGCCTTGTGGCGCAACTGAATAGCGCACTTGATTACGGCTCAAGAGGTTCCAGGTTTGAATCCTGGCAAGGTCACTCTAGCGGAGAATTGGTTGAAATCAACTGGTTGTCCGCTTTTTATTTTTGCTAAATCCCTTGATAATAAAGGGATTGAAGAGAAAATAGAATTTACTCTTTTGGTTTGAACTTTGCCTTTTAACTTGTCGTAACC
>JAQWHI010000017.1 GCA_029249445.1 Crocinitomicaceae bacterium
AGAGAAGTTAAGCCTGCTTGCGCTGATGGTACTGCCCTTTTGAGGGTGGGAGAGTAAGTCGACGCCACTTTTATAAAACCCCAATCTAGTAATAGGTTGGGGTTTTTCTTGTTATGTACATCACAAATTATAAATGAATAATATTGAGTTAGATTAAATAAAAAAGTAGTTCACCTCAAATAAAGTGGTGAAGGATACCAAGCGGTCAATTGTTCAGTTCCCAAGAATATTGAGTGTAAAGAATCTGAGGTGCCTCTAGCTTCAGATCACTATATTGATTAATGAACTTAATTACGGATCCACTCGCCTGGATAAAATCTTCTTTGTACCAATCGAATATTTTTGATATGTAAATTTTATCTCTATTGTTTAGCCTATTCTTTGATTTATCATTCAAGAATAATTTGGTTTGATGGGTCAATTTTGATTCAATGTTCTTAGGTGTAAATGCTGTATTTAAAAGGATTGGACATGATTCACTCGCACAATTTAGTACAAAGTGAATTCTAGGTTCATTGAACCTTTTGCGAATGATTTCATTTTCCACCTGATTTAACGAGTAGATTTGCGTTCCAAGAGTTACAAATTTGATATCCCAAGGCTTCGAAGTGATAGATGTAATCGAAGTAGTTGGATAATTATCTACAATCAGTTTGATGGTGAAAATATTGTAAGCATTAATCCAATAACATAGCCGTTGATTTCTCGTCCATTCAACATTGGGATGAAATCTCTTGAATTCCTCAACAATCAAATTCAACTGTGCTGAGTTGGCGATTATTTGTTTATAATCTACACGGCCAGTTGCACTCACATAACTCTGGAGGAATTTAGTTAAATTTTCATAGTCATGCACACTTGGGGCCAAATTCAGTTCGGTCATTGCCGTCTCTTCAGGTTCGGGATTCATATGAGAGGCGGATGTATCTTCATTTCGATTCATTTTTGATTCCTCTGATATTTTATTCATATCGGTATCTATGATTTCTTCTACTTCTTTTTCTACAGGTATATCAATTTCCTTTTTCGTTAATGATTCAGCATTTATAAAATTGTCTTTATTTATGTTTTCGCTTACCACTGATTTAGTAGCACTACTATGTGTCTTTTTGTCTGTACTACATGCATAATAAGATATTGATGCGAGTGCAATACAAAGCAATAGTTCAGTTTGACGTTTCATAGAGTCGAATTCGAGTATTTGTTGTTCATTTGTCCCTAACAATTTACGAAATAATGATCAAAACTTATTTCTTGCGTGATAAAATAGGCAATGATGAAATTGAAAGATGAAGGTAATGGATACTTATTGATTTTTAGAATTAATTGAAGCGATAGATCCTATTAGGAGTGACACAAGCATCTAATTTAATGTCGAATTCACTGACGTTATTTATTGATCCCTCGAGTTGGTCAAAGTGACTCAGACCTATGAATTTGCAGCGTGGAGAACACTTACTCAGGAATCGATCATAAAACCCCTTACCGTAGCCTACTCGATTTCCTTTTGAATCTACAGCTAGCAGTGGAATCAAGATAATGTCAAAATGCTCAGCGGCAATAATTCTTCCTTTTTTAGGTTCTGGGATTCCCCACTTTGAAATTTCAAGTTGATCAACAGATTCAAAAAGAACCTGTTTGATTTCATTACTCGACTTATTTATTTTTGGAATAGCAACTTCAGCTCCAAATGACATCGCTTTCTCCCAAATTCGATACGTATTAATTTCTTTGGCTCTTTCTATCGGCAAAAATAGACTCACTTTTTTCTTTTCGAATTGAAAATTGCTAAAAAGTTGAAATGTTATTTTTTCAGAAATAGATTCTAAGTCTTTAGGTGAAAGTATCATCCTCTTTGCAAGGTAGTGATTACGTAGATCTTCTTTATTCATAGTGTAATTTCATATACCATCATCCTCGATGAGAGTATTTTGTAGTCTTTCTAACATCTAAAAAAGGAGTGTCTCATTCAATTATTCAGGCTCTTAAATTACGAAAAAAGGGTGGATTTTACTGTTATACAGCAGGTATAAATGTGATAAATTGAAGTGAATTCATAAAATACAGTTAAAAAAATGATCGTTAACTTTATTTTTTCACATGCTTGTTGTTTTTCAGCTTTCTGTGAATTATATTGTTCAATATAAACTTAATTAACTACTACTATATGAAGCGAAATTACAATTTTCGCGCTTGTCTCTTTATGGCTTTTTGGCTATTAGGTGGAGTTTGTATTTCACAGACATACACATTTACAAGTGCTACAGCGACGGGTAATATCGGCCCAACACAAGCGATGGTCAATTCGGAATACGTGGGAACCACTCTTGATGGATCTGTAACAGTTACAGGTGGAATTCAATATTGGGTTGTTCCAGCGAATGGTATATATCTCATTGAGGCTTTCGGTGGCCAGGGATATGGTGCATTTGGTGGTCGTGGAGCTCATATTTCAGGAGAATTTAATTTAACAGCAGGTACGACATTAAAGATTTTAGTCGGACAAAGAGCAGGGGACTACCTTAATTTCCCTGCAGCTACCTACAACAATCAATATGGTGGTGGCGGTGGATCATTTGTTACATATACTGACGATACACCCCTCATTGTTGCTGGCGGAGGCGGTGGAAATCATGCATCGTCTTTCTCTACCTCTTGCGATGGACAAATTACCACATCTGGTTCGGCTGGAACACTTGGGGTAATTAGTGCCGCTGGCGGTACAAATGGGAATGGTGGTTTCGATGCATCAAGTGCTGATGGTGGAGGAGGTCTTCTATCTAACGGTGGTGGAATCGCAGGTGGACAATCTTTTATCCTTGGAGGTGCTGGAGGTATTGATGAGGGAACTGGAGGTTTTGGTTGTGGCGGTGGAACGAGCAGTTGGAACAATGTTCGCGGTGGCGGCGGTGGCGGCTACAGTGGCGGTGGCGGTGCTAATAATAATGGTAGTCTATGTTGCGCCGCTGGTGGCGGTGGCGGTTCGTTTAATGGAGGAACCAATAGTGTTAATTTAGCCGGCGTACAAACTGGAAATGGTACTGTCATAATTACAAATCAATGCAGTCCTAGTATCGGAACTTTAGCGCCAGATATCGCTTCATTACAAGATATATCTGAAGATTGTGTTTCAATTCCAACAGCTCCAACAGCGACAAACGATTGCGTTGGAGGGATTGTTGGAACACCAGATATTGCTTTCCCTATTACAGCAGTGGGAACAACTGTTGTTACATGGACATATACCGATGGTGTTAACACAATTACTCAAACACAAAATGTCATTATAAATGGTATCGATGGAACGCCTCCTGTTGTCAACAATGCGAGTCTTCCAGATTTATCAGGACAATGTGACTTGACTCCTCCAACTCCGTTGGCGACGGATGCATGTGCAGGAACAATACTTGGTGTTGCAGATGTAACCTTCCCATTAAACGCTCAAGGCCTAACAGTGGTTACGTGGACGTAT
>JAQWHI010000020.1 GCA_029249445.1 Crocinitomicaceae bacterium
GCTCCAGCGGATGCACCAGCAGCAGAAGCAGCAGCACCTGAGGCAGAAGCTCCAGCGGATGCACCAGCAGCAGAAGAAGCAGCACCTGAGGCAGAAGCTCCAGCGGATACACCAGCAGCAGAAGCAGCAGCAACTGAGGTAGAAGCTCCAGCGGATGCGCCAGCAGCAGAAGTTCCTGAAACAGAAGATAAAACAGAGGAGTAAGAGCCTCTCACATTTAGTGTGAAATGAACAAAGCAGATTGCTTTCATTTAGGATATATAGCGAAACTTCACGGATTCAAAGGTGAAGTTTCGTTGTTTTTAGATGTTACTAATCCAGAAGATTATCGTACTCTAGATGCATTATTCATTGATCTTAACGATCAACTCACTCCATTTTTTTTAACCTCTTTCAAATTAAAAAATAAAGGCTTTGCGGCTGCAAAGTTCGAAGGAATTGCTGATGAAGAATCTGCACGAAAGCTGTTGCGGAAAGATATTTATCTCCCAGCGCAAATTTTACCTAAACTCTCAGGACTTCATTTTTATGATCACGAGGTTGTTGGCTTTACTATTTTTGATGAGCAGTATGGTGAGGTCGGAATATTGAAACAAGTGATTGACCTAAAGGTAAATCCATTACTTCAAATTATGTCTGATGATAAAGAGGTACTCATTCCTTTATTAAAAGATACGATTCAAAAAGTAGATCGTAAGAAGAAAGAACTCCATGTTCAGTCTCCCGATGGGCTTATTGAACTTTACCTTAGCTAATGTCTATTTTTAAATTTAAAGAATTCGAACTCATTCAAGCTGAAAATGCAATGAAGGTTGGAACTGATGCAATGTTACTTGGTGCGTTTGCAAATGCAACCAACCGAAGGACGGGTTTGGATGTTGGGGCAGGAACAGGTGTTCTCTCGTTGATGGTTGCTCAAAAAAACGATGCTATTTCTTTTGATGCTATAGAGTTAGATCAGAAATCTGCAGAGGAATGCACTTTAAATTTTGAAAACTCAAAATGGTCTGATCGCCTAAGTGTATTGAACATGAATTTTCTTGATTTTGAGGCTCCCGGATGCTATGACCTTGTTGTGTCCAACCCGCCATATTATCAATCGACTCGTTTGAACCGAGATCCTCGGAAAGCAATGGCGCGTCATGAATCTAGCCTTCCGATGGTTGAATTTGTGAAGAATGTCAGTCAGGTTCTAACGTCTGAAGGTGAATTTTGGATAATAATTCCCGCAGAGGATCATAAAAACTGGACAAAAACATGCTCAAATTTTGGTCTTCATTTGATTGAACGCAATTCTATTTATGGAAAAGAAGGAGGAGAAATTAAACGGGTCATTCTTGCATACAGTAAGACCAAAATATTGTTGGAAGAATTTAGTTTCGTGATCCGTGATATAGCCAATAATTATACTGAAGCTTACAAGGAGCTCACCCGCGAATATCACCACAACTTATTGTGATTCAAAATTGAATTCGGATTACACGCATCCTTTCAATAAACTGATGATTTCATTCTGAATACTTCTTCCACGATCGTTATTATACCATTGCTGAATACGCATTGTTTTGTCCTGAGATGACATCGATTTTTCTTTCAGTTCTATAACCATTTTCTGACATGCCTCTGGTCGTGCTCCCCACGTGAAAAGGTCCAAGTTGTTTTCATTACGCACGATCAATTTGGGGATGGATTTATTACCATCGGACAGATAACGATCAATTTCAGAGTTTGAATCCCTCAATTGAATTTCTAGATTTATCATATCTGACAGTTCGGCTATCTGATAAATTATTGGCGTGCTGTGCGCTGCATCGCCGCACCAGGGTTCTGTTATTAGAATCCAATTGAGAGGAGTTGTGATATTTTTTATCGCTGAATTCGTTTCCTCTAAAATCATCGATCTTTTCATCCAACGCTTGGTGCGCGATTGATTCAGTTTGACATATTCCAGATAGACTTTTTGGTCATACGGCGTGTCATTGATTGTTCCGTTCAAAATTTCAGTGAACTTTTGCTGATAATTATCCCAATCCATAGCATTCATTTTCTAGTGGAACAAATGTCGTTAAAATTTTGATTTCTCTCTCGTCTAGCAAGGAAGTCAGAGTCTGATGTTCAATAACTTCTTTACATCAATTAGTAGATTGATGGATAGTCAATAGGGTTGACTTCATGCATTATACTGTAGGCTTTTTCAACAATATCATCAATACTTGGTTTTGAAAAATAATCGCCATCTGATCCATAAGCAGGGCGATGGTCTTTTGCGCTTAATGTTACTGGTACAGAGTCGAGCTGGTAGTATCCTTGTTGCTCAACAAGAATACGGTCAAGCATGAATGCAGTTGCTCCACTGCTAACATCCTCATCAACGATTAGCAACCGGTTTGTTTTCTTTAGGGAGTCCAAGATAAGATGATTTACATCAAAGGGAAGTAACGTTTGCACATCAATCAATTCTGCTGATATTCCTATTTCTGCCAATTGTTTTTCAGCAATTTCGCAAAGGTTAAACGTAGAACCGTAAGAAACGATCGTCAAATCTGTTCCTTCTTTGACTACCTCAGGAACGCCAAGGGGCTCTTTAAATTCCCCGATGTTATTTGGCATTAATTCTTTCGTTCTGTATCCATTCAAGGGTTCAATGACCAATGCAGGTTCATCAGCTGCGGACAATGTGTTATAAAATCCGGCTGCTTTGGTCATGTTCCTTGGAACGCATATGTGCATACCTCGAAGAGCATTAATGATCATCCCCATTGGAGACCCAGAATGCCAAATACCTTCAAGTCGGTGTCCTCTAGTACTAATAATTAGAGGTGCTTTTTGACCACCTTTTGTTCTGTATTGCAATGTAGATAGATCATCCGACATTACCTGCACAGCATAGAGTAGGTAATCGAGATACTGAATTTCTGCTATTGGTCGAAGTCCGCGCATTGCCATTCCAATCCCTTGACCAATAATCGTGCATTCTCGAATCCCTGTATCTGATACGCGTAGTTCACCGAAACGGTCCTGCATTCCTTCTAAGGTTTGATTTACTCCTCCAATCTTTCCTGCATCTTCTCCAAAAACCAGTAGTTCAGGATTGTTTTCAAGCAGTTTTTCATAATTGTCACGGAGGATAATTCTTCCGTCCTCCATTTGACCTGAACCATCGTATGTTGGTGCAATAGGTTCAATGCGCATTGCCGATTGTTCCGACTCACTGTGTAGAGCACTACTATATCGTTCGAAGTTGGTGTTGATTTGTTTTTTTACCCACGCGGATAATTTATTTTTTGCAGGCGTGTTTTCTCCTCTTAGAAGGCGAAGTGTTTTTCGAGAAGCTTCAAAAATATCTTTTCGAATCGGATCCATTGTTTTTTCCAAGTCTTCAGCAATTTTGTTGATAAAGACTGAATTATTGCTATTTTCTGTCGTCTCTTTGATAAGCGACAATGCTTGACTCAGATCTGATTTTAGACTTTCTGTAAATGCTTTCCAAGCTTTATTTTTGTCGTCACGCACAGATTTTTTTGCTTCTTTTTGGATTTGCTCAAGTTCTTCCGCTGTTGCGATGGAACGTCCATCTGCATTGAAGTTTAAAATCCACTCTTTGAATTTATTTAGACAGTCAAATTCAATTTCCCACTTCAAGCGCTCTTCATCTTTATATCTCTCGTGCGATCCACTTGTAGAATGCCCTTGAGGTTGATTTACCTCTTTAACATGAACCAGAACAGGTATGTGTTTTTCTCGAGCAAGCTTTACTGCTTTTTCATATGTTTCGCAGAGGTGGGCATAATCCCATCCTTTCGTTACGAAAATTTCATATCCCGGTTTCTCACTTGTTCGTTGCATTCCGGCCAAAGCTTCTGAGATACTATCTTTTGTCGTTTGGTGTTCTCGCGACACAGAAATTCCATATCCATCATCCCAAACAGACATGACCATAGGGACTTGAAGAACTCCTGCTGCGTTGATTGTTTCCCAAAAAGGACCTTCAGAAGTTGAGGCATCTCCTATTGTGCCAAATGCAACTTCATTGCCGTTATTCGTAAATTTTTTAAATGCATCTAATTTTTTTAATTCTGGATGCTCACGGTAAATTTTGGATGCTAAGGCAAGTCCAAGCAAACGGGGCATCTGTCCTGCAGTAGGCGAGATGTCGGCTGAGCTGTTTTTTTGCTCCATCAAATTCTTCCAATTTCCGTCACTATCAAGATTGCGTGTTGCAAAATGTCCACCCATTTGTCGCCCTGCTGATTGTGGTTCTTGCTCAACATCCGTGTGTGCATAGAGTCCTGCGAAGTATTGTTGTGTATTCAATTGACCTATTGCCATCATTAGCGTTTGATCGCGATAGTAACCCGATCGAAAGTCACCATTTCTAAATTGTTTGGCTAATGCAATTTGGGCGAGTTCTTTTCCATCACCAAATATGCCAAATTTCGCTTTACCCGTCAAAACTTCACGTCGGCCGAGTAGGGAAGTCTCTCTCGAGATCGATACAAGCCGAAAATCTTCAATCACTCGGGCTTTAAAAGTTTTAAAGTTAATGCCTTTAAGTGGTGTTGATGAGGATTCGTTTGACATAATCTATGAATTAGGAGTTCACAAAAGTAGTAAAATCATAGCAAAATTGGAAACTTAAGGAGCAGAAATAAGGTCTGAAGCTCGAATGAAATTAAGATGTTCTGAGTCCGCTGATTATAGAGAAATAGTTACTTTTAGCGTATGAATTTAAGACAGCGTATCAATAAAATATATCCCTATTTTATAGATGTTTGGCAATACCTTGTGATTGTCCTTATTTTCATTTTCGCCTCACTCTTTATTTTGTAGATCATTTTTTCTTAATTTCAAGATCAAAGCTTTTAAATTCATGTTAAAAATTAGACTTCTCCTTTTCGCTCTTCTCTCATCTGCAGTTGTGATTTCACAACTGAATATGGATTCGATTTCAAACCTCAACCTACCGGAAATACACAATCAACAACTTAATGATATCTGGGGTTATGTTGACGAGTTTGGGAATGAATATGCTTTGGTTGGTGGAACCGAAGGTACTAGTGTTGTAGATCTTTCTGATCCAACGAATCCAATAGAAGTATTTTATGAACCTGGAATGTCTTCAACCTGGCGAGATTTAAAGACAGTTGGAGATTACGCATATGTCACAACAGAAGCTCAAAATGGATTGCTTATTATTGATTTATCTCCACTACCGAGCTCTACCACATTACCTGTAACCTATTATAATGGACCTGTAGGTAGCGCATGGTCTTCAGCACACAACCTTTATGCGGACTCAACAGGATATGTTTATATTTTCGGTGCAAATCGTGGAAATGGAGGGGTAATTATTTTGGACGTATCGATTGATCCGATGAATCCCGTTGAAGTTGGTGTTTTCGATGATTGGTATGTCCATGATGGTTATGTGGAAAATGACACAATGTATTTGGGCCATATCTCTGATGGATTTTTTAGTATCGTCGATATTCAGGTGCCTTCGACCCCAGTTTTACTGGGAACAAGAGAAACGCCTTCGAATTTTTCACACAATATTTGGACTTCGGGAGGGCAATATGCCTTCACAACAGATGAGGTTTCAAATGGGTACATCGGGGCATATGATATTTCTGATCCGATGAACATTACCGAATTGGATCGTATTCAAAGTTCACCAGGTGCAAATGTAGTTCCTCACAATACACATGTTCTTGGAAATTACATCATTACCAGTTACTATTCAGATGGTGTAACAGTTCACGACGTCACGCATCCGAACAATATGATTGAAGTTGCCAATTATGACACATATCCCACACAAACTGAAGGCTATGAAGGCTGCTGGGGTGCATACCCTTACTTGCCTTCGGGCTTGATTCTGGCAACTGATAGAGAGTATGGATTGTTTGTTTTGGACCCTGATTATCAGCAGGCGGCTTACTTGGAAGGCGTAATAACGAATTCGGTTACCTCTTCGCCTATTGTTTTGGTTGATGTTCAGATTGTAGGGCACAACCAGCTCGATCAATCAAACATATCAGGAGCATATGCTACTGGAATTGCTGCCGGTGGAGTATATGATGTAACCTATTCAAAAATAGGCTATTACTCTCAAACAATTCAAGTAACAATAGCGAATGGATCTGTGAGTATTCAGGATGTTCAATTGGTTCCGATTCCACCATTTAATTTGGAAGTAACGGTTCTTGAAGCCAACACAAACAATCCGATTGATGGAGCGGATATTTGGCTGGATGGATCATTGTTAAATAATTTCGGGGTGACCAATGCTTTGGGTGAGGAAAATTTTGTGCTATACTACGAGGAACTGTATCGCGTATCAGTTGGGAAGTGGGGGTATTTAACACATTGTGAGTCCCTTAATATTGACTCAACGACTGGATCATTAACAATTTGGCTAATCCCCGGAATCTACGATGATTTCACGTTTGATTATGGCTGGACCTCCTCGGGTTCGGCGACAAGTGGGCTGTTCGAACGTGGTGTTCCAAATGGAACTCCTGCAATGACCAATCCAGGGGTGGATTCCGACAGTGATTGTAATGACCTTTGTTATGTTACAGGAAATGCGGATACGGACGATTTTAATGCAGATGATGTCGATGACGGTGATGCCGAATTACGCTCTCCAATTATTGATCTCTCAGCATACAATGATCCCTATGTGAGCTATGAACGCTGGTATTATTGTGATTATGGAGTTCTTCCACCTGGAGATTCATTGGAGGTCTTTTTGAGTAATGGACTTACGAGTGTCCGAATAGACGTTCAGACCTATGATCAGTCCGCTAACTCCCAATGGATAGAGAAAACAATTCGAATTTTGGATTATATTGACTTGACATCTACAATGCAAATTAATTTTAGGATTTCTGATTTTATGCCCGATGTCAACATTACTGAGGCTGGAGTGGATCACTTTTTTATAGTGGAATCAGAATTTGTTGCTACTGCTGATGAAGCCCCTACAAAAGTAAGTGTATATCCAAACCCTTCTGAAACCACAATTAATATTGGTGGTTTAACTGCTACATGCTATTTTGAACTGATTTCAATTGGGGGGAGAAGCGTTAAGCAGGGATTGGTGTCTCCAAATGATACTGCCATTGATGTCGCTTCAATTCAAAATGGAGTTTATTTCCTCCGTTTGGGCAAACAAATGCAAAAGATAATTATATCGCATTAAGCGACAGCGGATTGTTTATATTTGTACAAATTGTAAAACAGAGTTGACTTGGAGTTAAAATACGATATTTCTTTAGTGATCCCGTTATTGAACGAGGAAGAATCATTACCTGAATTGCATGCGTGGATTCAGCGAGTGATGAGAGATCATAATTTCAGCTATGAGATTTTGTTTGTAGATGATGGAAGTAAAGACGCGTCCTGGTCGGTGATAGAGGGCTTAAATTTGAAAGATGAGAACGTCAAAGGCATCAAATTGCAGAGGAATTATGGCAAATCTGCCGCTCTACAGAATGGGTTTGAAGCTGCTGAGGGTCGTGTCGTAATAACTATGGATGCGGATTTACAAGATTCGCCTGATGAAATCCCCGAATTACACCGCTTGATTATCGAGGAAGATTTCGATGTCATATCGGGTTGGAAGAAAAAACGATTTGATCCAATTACGAAAACCCTTCCAACAAAACTTTACAATTGGGCAGCACGGGTCATTACTGGAATTAAATTGCACGATTTTAATTGTGGTTTGAAAGCCTATAAAAATGAGGTGGTAAAAAGTATTGAGGTATATGGTGATATGCATCGTTACATTCCGCCACTTGCTAAATATGCTGGATTTACAAAGATAGGAGAAAAGGTTGTTCAGCATCAAGCCAGAAAATTTGGTGTCACGAAATTTGGATTGAACCGTTTTCTGAATGGTCCATTGGATCTAATGACAGTGGCGTTCATGGGTAAGTTCGGAAAAAAACCAATGCATTTTTTCGGTGTTCTTGGAATGCTGATGTTTTTTATTGGTTTCATTATTTTCGCCTACCTCGGTATTGATAAGTTGTTCATTGATAACACTGCGCGTTTGATCGCAGATCGTACTGAATTTTTTGTTGCTCTTGCATCAATGATTATTGGAGTTCAATTTTTCTTGGCTGGATTTGTGGCAGAATTGATTGGTAGAAATTCGTCAACGCGTAATCTGTATCTTGTTGAAAAGAAGTTAAATGTCAATGATTGATTGGCAAATAGATCGAACATGGACCCTGTTTTTAGATCGGGATGGAGTGATTAACAAGCGGATTTTTGGGGGTTACATTACCACTCCGAACGATTTTGAGTTTTTACCCAATGCAGAGACTGCAATAGCAGGATTTTCTAAATACTTCAATCGAATTATTGTCGTTACCAATCAGCAAGGCATCGGAAAAGGTTTGATGACGGAACGTAACCTTTTCGAAATACACAGTTACATGTGTGATCAAATTCATTTGGTAGGAGGTAAAATTGATAAATGTTATTTTGCACCGAATTTAAAAGGTGCAGAGGAGGATTTAAGAAAACCAAAACCTGCGATGGCTGAAATGGCGAAATTCGAGTTTCCAGAAATTCAATTCGAGCATTCAGTGATGGTTGGAGATACAGATTCGGACATTCTGTTTGGCAAAAATCTTGGGATGAAAACGGTTCGAATTAAAACCACTGAACCGATAAGTGTAGAAGCTGATTTGACTCTCGATCAATTGTCTGATTTGTTAAAATTATTGTAGATATGAAATGTAGCTTGTTTTTATTTGTAGCTTTTTTTGGTTTAGTTACCACTGCACAGGTAAATGAAGTGGATGATCAGGGAAGAAAGCAAGGTAAATGGGAGAAACTGTATGAAGGAACACGAGTTTATATGTATCGCGGTCAATTCAAGGACGACATCCCGGTTGGAAAATTCGTCTATTTTTATAGGTCACAGAAAGTCAAGGCTGTAATTAATCACAATGTGGTTGAAACGGGAAGATCTGTTGCATTTTACTATCACGAAGAGAATGGGAAGACAATGAGTTACGGAATTTATCGTAACATAAAAAAAGATAGTGTATGGACCAATTTCACACCATCCGGAAGATTGAGTTCAACAGAGACATTTAAAAATGGAGAATTGGATGGAATAAAGTCTATTTATTTCATTCCCGACCTTCGAAGCGACAGATCAATAGTGGTTTCTACGACGATGAATTATTCGGATGGAGCTCTAAATGGAGCGTATCAGGAGTTTTTTCTATCGAAACGATTGAAGCGTCGCGGTCAATTTGAAAATAACCAACGGGTAGGTGCTTGGGAAGCATTTCATGCCAATGGGAACCGAAGTTCTACTGTGCGCTATAATGATGGAGTAAAGCATGGTTATACTATTGCCTATGATACCTCTGGCAAGAGGATTGGAGAGCAGATGTATCATTTTGGCAAACGCATACAGGGGAAGCGACTTGAAAATCTTTTGAAACAATTGGAAGAGAAAGGGATCAATCCATATACGATGGAGGCGAAATAATCGTTACCTTCGTTGCCGACCAAACCCGAATAACAATGCGAACCTATCTTCAAATTACAGCTGCAATAGTAGTTTTTTTTATCGGATTCACTTCTTGCAAGCAAGAGCCGCGGGCTCAGTTTTATTTCGAATACTTCGGTTTTGACGAAGGACTGTATGTTATATACGATGTTATTGAAATGAATCATGACGACACAGTTGGTGTTCATGATACAATTGAATACCAATTGAAAACTGTTTGGGGACCGGTTTTTGTGGACAATGAAGGACGCAATGCGAGAGAGTTTAAGCGGTTTACTAGACTGAACCCTTCCTATGATTGGGTACTTGCTGACCTATGGACGGGGCTCTTCGTTGGAAATCGTGCCGAACTTATTGAAGAAAATCAGCGTATTGTTAAGCTTGTATTTGCTCCAGAATTGAACAAGCTTTGGAATGCAAATGCATACAATATGATGGGGAAGCGCAGTTGTTATTATCGAGATATTCATGAGGAGGCAACAATTAATACTGCGTCATTTGATTCAACCCTTGTTGTAGAGATCGATGAATATTATTCTCTGATTGATACGGTTCACAATTATGAGATGTACGCAAAAAATATTGGCCTGGTTTATTCTCACTTTGTTGACAATCATTTTCAGATTGGAAATTCAACAATAGTAAAGGGAATCGAATATTTTCACACCTACAATTCACACGGCTACGAATAGGAGGTTGTGTTCTTTTTTCTTTCAAAATGATAAGATCAATGGTTAACTGCCATGAATTATTTAGATTCGTGATATGAAAATTGTTTTGTTCTCTACTTTTTTCCCATTTCGTGGAGGTATTGCTCAATTTAGTGCAATGCTTTTTCGTGCGATCGAAAAGAAAAATGACGTCAGGGCGTTTACATTCAAGAGACAATATCCAGCTGTTTTATTTCCTGGAACTTCTCAGTATGTTTCTGATGATGATGCCGCAGATCCGATTGATGCGGTTCGTGTATTGGATTCCATCAATCCGATTACTTTTAAAACAACGGCCAAAAAGATAAATGCCTTTGATCCAGAAGTCTATATTTCGCAGTATTGGATGACGTTTTTCGGTCCTGCTATGGCAGGAGTTCAAAAACGCTTGAAAAAGGACATGAAACGAATTTGTATTGTTCACAATATGATTCCGCATGAGAAACGTTTTTTTGACACTCCAGCAAATCGAATGTTCCTGAAAAATAACGACGGATTTGTAGTTATGAATAATACGGTTCGCGATGATTTGTTGACGCTTAAGCCAGATGCAAAATACCTTGAGCTCCAGCATCCAGTATACAACCAATTCGGAGAAAACAAAGACCGAAATGATGCACTCAAAGAGCTTAATTTACCAACGGAAAATAACTATTTGCTCTTTTTCGGGTTTATTCGTGAATACAAAGGCTTGGATTTGCTGATTGAAGCATTGAGTAAATTGCCCAAAGCCTATCATTTAATCGTTGCTGGTGAGGTCTACGGTTCTTTTGATTCGTACGCTGATATTATCAAGAAAACGAACACATCTGATCGAATTCATTTGTTCAATGAGTACATTCCAGATACAGATGTAAAAACATATTTTTCAGCGGCAGATGTTTGTGTTTTACCATATAAGAGTGCTACACAGAGTGGTATTACTGCTATTTCATACCATTTTGAATTACCAGTAATTGCAACCGATGTTGGAGGGTTGAAAGAAAATACAGAGCATTTAAAGACTGGATTGATTGTCGAATCGCCGAAAAGTGAATTAATTGCAGATGCCATTCGAAGTTATTTTGATCAAGGTCTTTATGCATCGATGTCCCAGACTATTGCAGATCAAAAAAACGAGAATTCGTGGGAAAGTTTCGCTGAAAAAATAATTGCTTTTTCGAAAGAGTTGTAGTCGGAACCAATTTAAGGTTGTTGATTTTCCTTGGTTTGTCACTGTGTAAACAAGATGCCTAAATTCTTGGCTAAATAGAGCGCATTTCAGTTGACTTTAATAAAGGTAAAGTCTATATTTGCAGGCTTAATTAACAAATAAACTATTTTACGAAAATGCGTAATAAAGGATTTTTTTGGTTTCTGACAATTTTACTTACAATAATCTGTGTGTACCAGTTGTCTTTTACCTGGGTGGCCAACAATGTTGAGAAGAAGTCTGAAAAAGAAGCTAGAGCTCGTGTGGCAGAGATGATCGAGGAGGCGAAGATGACGGACAACAAGGTAATTTTACCAAACAGTTTGGTCGAAGTAGATTTTAACGACCCAGAGTCGGAAGAGATTGCTGTGGCAGATTTAATCAACTTAAAGTTGAAAGAACAAGCTGATAAACCAGTTTTCCCAATTTTTGGTTCGACATTTAAAGAAACGAAAAGTCGTTCATTGGCCTTTGGACTTGATCTTGTAGGAGGGATGAGTGTAACCATGGAGGTTTCTATTCCAGATATGGTTCGAACATTGGCAAAAAACGAGCGCGATCAAGAGTTCAAGCGTGCCTTTGAGGCGGCAAAAGCTGACTATGAGCAGCTAGGTGGTGATTTCATTGAAATCTTCGCAGCAAAACACAATAGTTTGAATAAAGGTAGTTCGTTGGTGAGTCTCTTCTCATTCTCTGATATCGAAGAATTGGGTATGAAATCCACGGATCTAGAAGTTATTGACTTCTTGAAAGATAGAGAGGAAAAGTCGATGGCGGGTGTTGAAGAAATCATGAACCGCCGGATCAATCAATTTGGTGTTGCTCAACCAAACATCCAAATTGATCCAGACAACAATCGAATTTATATTGAATTACCAGGTGTGCAGGATGAGGCAACTGTTGCAGCAAAGTTGAAGTCAACGGCAAACTTGCAGTTTTATGAAACTTGGAGATTACAAGAAATTCAAGGGGCTTGGGCTCAGGCACATCAACTTTCTTTAACACCATACACGGAGTCTTCAATTGAAGATGTTTTGGAAGATGAAGTTATTGCCGATTCTTCTGAAATCGTATCAAATGAATCCGATACAGCTTCTGTCGATGAGTCGCTTGATGAACTTGATTTGGACGATTTATCCAGCCTGGGAGAGGGAGAAGACAGTGAGAAAGGATTGGCATCATTGGCGCAGCCTTATGGTGAGCAATTGTTTGTTCGTATTGAAAATAAAGGTGCGGTAGACCAATTATTGAAACGTCCAGATATTAAATCGAAATGGCCGCAAACACTCAGTTTTATGTGGGGGGCCGAGTCGGTTCAAGCTGGCGAGAACAAAGAGACGGGGTACGTACTCTATGCAATTAAAATTCCTGCCGACGGAAAAGCTAAAGTAGGAGGGAAAGACGTAAAACGAGCGGATGCTGGAATTGATCCCGAAACAGGAGAGAGAACAGTTGACATAAAAATGTCTGAAGAAGGAGATGCAAAGTGGGGACAGATGACCACTGCGAATGTCGGTAATATTGTTGCCATCACGATGGATAGTTTAGTCTACAGTGCACCATTGGTTAACGAGCCCATTAAAGGTGGTCGTACTCAGATTTCAGGAACGTTTACAATTGATGAAGCGAAAGACCTAGCAGGATTGTTGAATGGTGGAGCATTGCCCGCACCTTGTGTGATTAAAGAGCAAACCAGAGTTGGTCCAACGATTGGTGCTGAAAACTCTGCAGCAGGTTTAATGTCATTTGGTATTGCTCTGTTACTTGTATTTGTTTACATGATTTTCTATTATGGAAAAGCAGGAATCGTCGCCGATATTGCATTGTTTGCAAACATTCTTTTCATTTTTGGTTCACTCGCTTCATTTGGAGCTGTATTGACATTGGCGGGTATCGCAGGTATCGTGCTTACTATCGGTATGGCAGTCGATGCCAACGTACTTATTTTTGAACGTATACGTGAAGAACAAGCGTCTGGTAAAGATGTTAAATCTGCAATTGAGACTGGATTCAAAAAGGCCCTTTCTTCGATTATCGATGCGAACGTTACCACGCTATTGACTGCGGTTGTTTTGAAATCGTTTGGAACCGGTGCAATTGAGTCGTTTGCTACAACATTAATCATAGGTATCTTTACATCGGTATTTGCAGCATTGGTTATTACACGTTTGTGCATAACATGGTGGATGAACAAAGGAAAGTCCATCAACTTTGAGTCAAAAATGACCAAAAATGCTTTGAAAGGATTCAACATCAATTTTGTCGGGAAACGCAAGCGATTCTACTTGGTTTCTTCTGTGTTGGTTCTCGGAAGTATTGCAATGCTAGCAACGAAGAGTTTGAGCCCTAGCGTTGAATTCTCAGGGGGAAGAACATTTGGAGTTAAATTTGAAAATGAAGCCGGATCAAAGAAGGATTTGATTGAATCAAATTTGAATAAAGTATTGATTGAAGAAGACGGTAAAGTGGCTTCTACATCTATCAAAACCAAAGGAAATAACTACTTCTTGGAAATCACAACGAACTTTATGCAAGATTCAGACTCGTCAAGTGTAGTTCAAGAGAAAGTGGAAGAAGGTTTGAGACTGGCAGAAGCTGAGGTTGGAACTTTTAAGGTTCAAGAAACACGAACGGTTTCTGATAAGATTGCAAGCGAACTTGGAGAGTCGTCATTGCTTGCGATTGTTCTTTCATTGGTAATTATCTTCGGATATATTTTATTGAGATTTGGAAGATGGCAATATTCAACTGGAGCAATTATAGCAATGATGCATGATGTACTTATTGTTCTTGGTATCTTTTCTGCATTTCATGGTATTTTGCCATTCAATATGGATATAGATCAGGCATTTATTGCCGCAATTCTTACCGTGATTGGATATTCTATTAATGATACAGTAATTGTATTCGACAGAATCCGTGAGAATTTGAGGCTTCATAAGAAGGCAAATGAGAATGAGCAAATCAATAAGTCACTGAATTCAACGCTTTCGCGGACGATCAATACATCGATGACAACCTTTATTGTGTTGCTGATTATCTTCATTTTTGGTGGTGCAGCAATTAAAGGATTTATCTTTGCCTTGATGATTGGTGTAATTGTAGGAACGTATTCTTCTGTATGTATTGCCACGCCAATATTGATTGATTTCTCCAGAAAGAGTAAGGACGGTCTAAAAGAAAAAGAGATTGAGAAGGTTAGCGTTGCTGAAGCTTAAGTAAATCTCGACACTACTAAAAGCCCCAATTCTTCTTTAGAATTGGGGCTTTTTTTTCCTAACTAAAGCAAGTATGGATCAACCAATTTTTAGCTATAGTTAATGATTGTGTGCTTGTCGTTCTTGCGCATGAAGAGATTGAGAATGTTTCGAGCATCGCGATCATCTTGGATGATATCCAGATAGTCTATCCATTTTTCTGGTTTCATCTTCTTGAAGTGGTAGGGAGCATATCCCATTGCTCGAATAACCCCATTTTGTACAAATACCATGCTTTTTTCTCCTCGTTTACGGCCTTTGTCCAGAATATAAAATGAAGCGTTGCTCAAACTTATTTTATCAATGAAATTGTTGCAACGGGTATTGTATGAATTACTACTTTCCTCCTGAATACATGCGCCTAAGCAATTTTTTACTTGGTATTGAAAGCAGGATGCGTTCGATTTGTATAAATCACACAGTTTGGTACAGAGATCATAGTCTTCAACTATTTTATCTAGGTATTTAACGCCTTCTTTTTTTGTCGTGAATGTAGTGATTGGTAAATCGTTGGTAGAAGATGTTTTTGCAATGAATAAGCGCAAATATCCATTCTTATCAGTGTATTTAAAAAGCCCATATGGAAATGAGTTTTTTCGTAAGGTACGGTTGTATATTGGCTGGTGTTGCTTTATGAGCTGTGACTCGAGTAGGAGTGAAATTAATTCCGAACCTGTCAGTTCATATTCGATTCGAGAAATTTCTTGTTGCATTTTTATCGCCTTCTTCGTTTTTCTATTTCTAAGATGTTGGTCAATTCGTTTTCGAATATGTATGCTTTTTCCGATGTATATTAGTTGGTTGAATTCGTTAAAAAATTTATAGACACCCGTTCGATTTGGTATTTCTTCAAGATGTTCGAGATCAAGATTTGGATGGAGTCGTTTTGGATTTAGTTCCTCTTGTATTAAGGTCTGCATCTCTGCTGCATCTGCTTCCATTAACAAAGAGAACAATTTTGCTGTTGCAAAGGCATCACCTCCAGCCCTGTGGCGTCCAACTAGCTCGATACCAAGCGCACGAGTTAATTTCCCTAAACTATATGATTCATGCCCGGGAATTACTACTCTAGACGATCGAACAGTACATAGGTGTGGTCTGCGGTAGTCGTACCCTAAGGATTTAAATTCCAGCCTGAGAATTCCATAATCGAATCCTACATTATGAGCAACGAATACGCAATCTTTTGTAAATTCAATAATTTCTTTCGCTACCTCGTAAAATTTTGGTGCATTTTCAACCATTTTGTCATTGATTCCTGTGAGTTGAACAATGAAAGCAGGGATCGGTACTTCAGGATTGATTAATGCTTGATAATTGTCAATGATATCAGTTCCATCGTGCTTGTATATGGCAATCTCAGTAATTTTTGAGGCTTTTGGGCTACCTCCAGTTGTTTCGATATCTACGATTGCGTAATGCACTGAGACAAAGGTACAAAAGGGATTTGATTCCTGCTGATAGCTTTTGACTGTAATATGAGTAATTGAGTGTTTTAATGTTAGTTTTAGTAAGGAATGAATGCGAGGAGTAGTTTTTATAATTACTTAACGTTATTATTTGAAATCTTTATCACAAGAGAATCTCAAAATTGGTATATTTAAACAAAATAGTAAAGGATGAATAAGAAAACGCAATTAATGTATCGGCTTGCTTTTGGGGTTATTATTATTGGTGGTGTCATCTTCTTTTCTTTTCGTTATCTATTAAAGGGGTCGCCTGTATTCAAAGTAATGGCGCTCGGTTTAATCGTGGCGGTTTCCTATTTGGTTGTTGATTATCTAATAAAAAAAAGTAAAGAGTAAATTATGAATGATTTTAGAACACAAATGCCAGATTTTAATGTTGACCCACAAAAAATTGTGCGGTATGTGCTAATCGGTGTTGTTGTGCTTGTGGGTATTGTGGTATTTTTGATGTCTTGGCAGGATGTTGAGCCTGGTGAGGAAGGTTTTGTATACCGACCATATGGAGGAGGAGTTGATCAGACGCAAACCTATAATGAGGGTACCTACTTCGTTGCGCCATGGAATGAAATTATTACTTACAACATGTTACAGCAGTCAAAAACGTATACCTCTACTGTGATGGACAAGAATGGTACAAATATTACTGTTGAAGTTGCTGTTAACTATTCTGTTCAAAAAGGCAAAAGTGCACTGCTTCATTTGGATGTGGGTAAAAACTATATTACCATTATTGATGATAAGTCACAAGGTGCCATCAAGAAGGTAATAGGGAATTATAACTACGAAGAGGTATACAGCACAAAACGGGATGCTTTGGAGGGCGAAATGAGTGAAATTCTTAAAGCAGAATTTGCGAAGAATTATGTGAATCTGGAATATGTTGAGATAAAAGATGTCGATCTTCCAGCGAACATCGCTCGTGAAATTGTAAATAAAGAAACGCAGAAGCAAAAGAACCTTACAGCAAAAGAAAAGCAGAAAGAAGAGGAGTACCTTGCCAATGCACGAATTGAAAAATCACGTGGAGATTCCGCTTTGATTGTATCGGCGCGCTACAAGGCCGAGGCCATCAATTTAGAGGCGCAGCAGATCTCTAAAAATCCACGATACATTGAATTGAAAAAATGGGAAAAATGGGACGGAAAAGGTTCGCCTTATGGTGAAGGTAATGTTTTCGGTTCTGGAGTTTCTATTTTGAAACAACAATAGATTTTAATGCACGAATGAATAGGGCTCATTTATGGGCCCTATTTTTTTTTCGCATGTTTTTGGACAATTGAATTTATAAATCGCTTTTGAGCCAATCGATAGGCTGCCGTTTTTCCAGGTGCATGAATTTCAATAATTTCTTTAATTTCTTTCATTAGTATAGGGTATTTTTGCCCGAACGGAATTAGCGTATATATGGAATAGACTTGAAGCGCTACTTTATTCTCACTATTTGAAATGAAACAAATGCATTGATCAATTAGTTCAGACTCCCTATATTTTGTTTTTTCTAAGAGGCTGATGCAGCATGTCACATTTCGAAGTACTGTTTGGTTGTCTGTTTTGAATAGGGTATCTACCAAATCATTGTAGTGGTGCTCTAAGTCAAATTGTTTTGATTTTATTAAATGAACCAGCACCCATGAAGCATATTCTTTTAATGGGTAGTTCTCAAGACGGGTTATGAGATTCAATAAAGTATTTATTTGGCATTTATTCTCGGAGAAGTATCCAATGAATTCTTTTTTGTCTCTTGAGGTTTGAATTTCTAGTATTTTTCTACGGATATCCATGACGAAAGTAACAGGTATAAAAAAAATCCCTGACCTTGGAGAGCGAGGTCAGGGAAGAAATAAATCCAAATGTCGGATAACTAATTATTACTACTACTAATACCCTAACGTAAGAATTTGTCTTGAGGTTGGCTGAACTAAAAAAAAAAGGCTTTTCATTCGATAAGCCTTTTGATTTGATCTTATGTTTCTGATGGGATTAGGCAGTCACACCCAATATCTCAGCCATTTTCATTCCAATGTGAGCAGGAGAATCAACAACGTGGATTCCGCAGTCTCTCATGATGCGCTTTTTTGCTTCTGCGGTATCATCATGCCCACCAACAATTGCTCCAGCATGTCCCATTGTACGTCCCTTTGGCGCAGTTTCACCTGCGATAAATCCAACGACTGGTTTCTTAGAGTTTTCCTTAATCCAACGCGCAGCGTCTGCCTCAAGGTTACCACCAATTTCACCAATCATAATGATGCCATCTGTTTCGGGGTCTTCCATAAGTAATTTTACAGCCTCTTTGGTTGTTGTACCAATAATTGGATCTCCACCGATACCGATTGCTGTTGTTATTCCCAAACCGGCTTTCACCACTTGGTCGGCTGCTTCATAGGTCAATGTACCAGATTTGGATACAATTCCAATTTTTCCTTTTTTGAAAATAAAGCCGGGCATGATTCCAACTTTGGCTTCATCCGCTGTAATTACACCAGGACAATTTGGTCCAACAAGTGTACAATCGTATTGTTGAATGTATTCTTTTGCCCGCACCATATCTTTTACAGGAATTCCTTCTGTGATGCATATAATCACTTTAATTCCACCGTTGGCTGCTTCCATAATAGCATCAGCTGCAAAAGCTGGAGGTACGAATAAAATTGAAACATCAGCTCCCGCCTTATTTACTGCTTCAGCTACAGTGTTGAATACAGGACGGTCCAAGTGTGTTTGTCCTCCTTTACCCGGCGTAACACCCCCGACAACATTTGTTCCATACTCAATCATTTGACTTGCATGGAAAGTACCTTCACCTCCGGTAAATCCTTGAACAATAACTTTAGAATCTTTATTAACTAATACGCTCATGCTTGCGGTTTTTTATCTTTTAATTTATCGTGCCCCAAAAATAGGATTTTGAAATTGTTTTGTCAATGAATATTCATTTAAGTTTTGCCTTCTGAACCGACTTGTCAAAACAAGAAAATTTTAATAGTGATTACTTTCTGACCTACCTTATCTGACATCTATTATATCCATTTCAAATATGAGGATTGAACTTTCAGGAATTGCATCAAGCTCACGTGTTCCGTAACCCAACTGGGGCGGTGCGACAAGAAAGAGTTTTGTGCCTTTTTTTGACATTAAGGCTGCTTCTTTCCATGCGCCAATGAGGACTTTAACATCAAAAATAACAGGGTCTTTTTGCTCATCGAAAACTTCTCCGCTTAAGAACATTCCTTTGTATGTGAATGTGATTTTATCGGTATATTGAATTTGCTTTCCAAGTCCTTCTGCTTCTAATTTGTAATAGAGTCCAGATTGGGATTTTTCACATTCGATTCCTTTTTTATTTAAATAAGTTTTAATCTTTTTATCAAATTCATTGACTTCCTCCTCAGTATAGGTGGCACCGCAAGCGGAGCAGATAAAACATAAAATGAAAAGATGTATTGCAGTTTTCATAGCTTTACGGGTGTTAAGGTATAACCTTCTTTTTGAAGCAGGCGAATAACGCCTTCAGGTCCTCCCAAATGACCTGCACCAACGGCGATAAATGCTGTTTTTTGATCAATAATTTCTTTTATTTTAGGAATCCATTTGTAGTTTCGGTCGTTTAAAAATACATTTTCTTTTGCTGCGATCATACCTCCTTCATCTTGCACGAGCATGTGCAATGAGTCGATCTCTTGGCTGTGAAATGTACGCTGTAGTTGATTGAGCATTTTGGCAGCGTCCTCCTCATTTTCGCGAATCGTTTCCATGACCATCTCGGCTTGCTCTTCCATTGTCATATCATCAAATAATTTCATTTGATCGGCAATAGTTTCTAATCCATACAACTCTATTTTATTCGATTCTGCGAGGGTCTGAAATTCTTGTTCGTATGACTTAATATTATCGCCCATCATTTTTAGTGCTGACAATTGAACGATTGCGAAAGGCTTCATTTTGGAAAAGGTGGACCTGAATGCTTTTTCCTTCATACCTGCAGTTTGTTTTGCCCAAACAATCAACGAATCTTCTTGTATCTCGTTAAAATAATCCCATACCGATCCTTCAGGCAGCATAATGTATTTCAATGCTTTCAGCGGATTTGGCAATCCTGCAAGCTCCATAACTAAAACATCTGCTCGGGTAACGAGGGTATCCATCCAGTCTGGATAGATATAAAATTCTTCCTGTATCATGTGCATTGTTCCAAACAAATACGAATGAGATTCATTCTTCGGACCTTTCACTTCCCAAAGCAATGCACTTTCTTCCATTGGGTATTCGTAAACATTGATTTTTGTCTCCTGCGCTACAAGTTGGGCGCCTTGAATTGCAAACAGTAAAACGATCAGTTGTATATTTTTCATATCTGTGTTAATTCAGCTAAATATTGGTTATCAATTTCAGTAATTTTACGCACTTTAAATCCTACATCCTCCGCAATTTCCCTCAGCTTTTCAAAGTCTACATAAAGCCATTCAAACCACTCGGATTCATGTTCTTTGTATTTCATTTTGAATTTAAAATTCCCATAGTAGGAGGTGTTTAAGTCTACCCACATTCCGCCTTTATCGTCCTGATACAAGTACTTTATATCTGACGAGTCGCAGAGGATTTTTCCATTTTTCCGCAACATACTTTTTGCTTTGCTTAGGGTATGCTTTAAGTTGTCGAGGTTTTTCGCAATTCCGATTCCATTCATCAGTAAAAGAAGTGTATCGTAGTCAGTTCCTTTGTAATCAAAGAAGTCAACATGTTCAGCAGGTACTCCTTTTGCCTTGAGGTGACGGATGGCATTCTCACTTCGATCAATAGTATCGACAAAGTGTCCTTTTTCAATTAAAAATTGGGCATGCATTCCTGCTGCTGCTCCAATATCTAAAACGCGACCTTTGCATTCATTCAGTGCCTGTTTTTCCATTTCAGGCATTTCGTCGTATTCACGGAATAGATAGGATACGGGAATATGATCGTCATCGCAAATATCTGATAAAACAGTGATATCTTCGGTGGCTGTATTTTGGGCATAATCGATGATTGCTTGGCCCATTGGGTCGTTTAATAAGGCCATAGGATTAGTAGTCAAAACCATCGTATCCACTTTCAAACTCACCGAAGCCAAATTCATCTTCATCATCGGGTAAATCTGATTCGGTTTCAAACTGGATCGAGTCGTCGTCACCTTTTTTGGAGTCTTCGGCTGGAGCATTTCCAACAGATAAAACCACTTTTGGTTTTTCAGGACCTTGCTCTTCAATTCCGATTAACTCGATTAGAAATATCCACATTCGAATGAAATCGTGTACTAAAATGATTTTCTGATCAGCTTCTTTTACATAACTACTGATCATTGAAGTACGCATCACACTCGGAAGGATTTGCGCAGAGTCTTCATCCAATGCCATGTCAAACAGGCTAATTTCATGTCCTTTATCCCATTGATCATTTGACATGTAGAATGAAGCCATTTGGTCGTTGCCAAAGTGATAAGCGCCAAGGATAGCTAGATAAAATGACTCAAAATTATCATTGTCACGAATAACTATGTCGCGAAAGGTTTCATTTTTATCTTTTGAATCGAGAAGCACTCTAAACTTTAAACCTGCCATATACAATAAATTACTACGAAATTAATGATTTATTTCTCGATTGATTCAAGTCCAAGCTCTTTTGCAATTTCCAACATAAATTGGTAGGCCTCTTCTTTATTGTTGGCAATCACACCTTCAAGAATTGCATCTTTTATTTTGCTCTTTATTGTCCCGATTTCTTCGCCAGGTTCGAGTCCGAAGGTTTTCATTATCAATTCACCTGAAACAGGAGGTTGGAAATTTCGTATTCGATCTTTTTCCTCAACAGCGATTAGTTTTTCTTTGACGGTGGCAAAATTTTTCTTGTACTTTTTTACTTTGAATTCATTTTTTGATGTGATGTCTGCATTGCACAATACCATCAAGTCATCAATATCATCGCCGGCTTCGAACAACAACCTTCTAACGGCAGAATCTGTGACAAATCCTTTCACCAGAGATATGGGTCTAAGGTGGAGTCGGACTAATTTTTGCACATATTTCATCTTTGCATCCAATGGCAATTTGAGGCGCTTAAAAATTTTGGGTACCATTCGTGCACCCAGATCTTCATGCCCGTGAAATGTCCACCCCACTTTTGTATCAAAGCGTTTTGTAGCTGGTTTTGCAATGTCATGAAGTAGTGCAGACCATCGAAGCCAGAGGTTTGGGGTATTTTCAGAAATATTATCGAGTACTTCTAAGGTGTGGTAAAAATTATCCTTGTGCGATTTGCCATCACGTGTTTCTATACCTTGAAGAGCAATCATCTCAGGAAAGAATTGGTGAAGCAGTTTTGTAGAATAGAGCAATTTAAAGCCTCTCGATGGGGTATCACTTAGAATAATTTTATTCAATTCTGTCACAATGCGTTCCCGGGAAATAATCTCCAATCGATGTGCATTCTCAGCGATTGCTTCCAGACTTTTATTCTCAATCTTGAAGTCGAGCTGAGTTGCAAAACGAATTGCACGCATCATACGCAGTGGGTCATCACTGTATGTTTTTGCCGGTTCAAGTGGTGTGCGAATGATTTTTTTATCGAGGTCTACACGTCCATTGAAGGGGTCAATTAATTCTCCAAAATGATCTTTATGGAGGTTCAGTGCAAGTGCATTGATGCTAAAATCGCGGCGGTTTTGATCATCGCGAAGTGAACCATCTTCAACGGAAGGTTTTCTTGAGTCACTACGATAAGATTCTTTTCTCGCACCAACAAATTCAACTTCAAGGTCTTTGTACCTGAAATGAGCCGTTCCAAAGCGCTCAAATGTTGAAACTTTTTTGACTCGCAGCTTCTCGGCACATGCTTTGGCCAAATCCAAACCACTTCCAACCACAACAATATCGATATCTTTGGATGGCCGATCTAAAAGAAGATCACGCACAAAACCACCAATGACATATGCCTCCACGTTTTTCTCGGTAACAATTTCAGATGCTACTTTGAATACTGGATGTTTTAGATATTGACTGTAATTGTGAGACATTGCGGTTGCAAAGATAGTTCATTCATGGAAATTATTGGTCTCGGGGAGAAACATATTTCAATAGATAAATTGAAGTGGTAAGTCTACCGAACCCAATTAGCGAATTACTTTCACATCACCACTGACTCCAATTTTAATGATTTGTGAGGGTGTGGTCATTTTTTCTGTTAGTCGTTCTTCGAGAATAAGATCAACACCTTGTTTGATTTCAGTTTGAACTTCATCAAAACAGTTTGGAGAGGCGCTTCCACTGAGATTTGCTGATGTACTTACTAACGGTTTGCGCATTCCACGAATTAATTTCAGACAGTTCGGATCTTTGGTGACACGAATCCCAACCGATCCGTCATTCGCGAGAACGGAAGGGGCCAGTCGCTGCGCATTTGGATAAATGATTGTGAGCGGCCTAGTTGCTAAATCGACCAAATCATAGCAGACTTCTGGAAATTCGGGAATGTAGTATTCCAGCATGGCAAATGAGTCAACCAAAACAATAAAGCTCTTGTCATCGCTCCGACCCTTTAGTGCTGTGATTCGTTGACACGATTCATCATTTGTAGCATCACATCCAATTCCCCAAATAGTGTCTGATGGGTAGAGTAGTGTTTTTCCTTCTCGGAGCGCTGTGATTGTTTCTTTAAAATCCATCAGTCCAATAAATCAGGTCGTCTAACTTGTGTTCGCTCGAAGGCTTTCTTTTCTCTCCAGGCTTCAATTTTCGGGAAGTCTCCTGAGAGCAATACTTCTGGAACTTTCCATCCCCTGTATTCACTAGGGCGTGTGTATACTGGAGGGGATAGTAATCTGTCTTGGAAACTGTCAGTGAGTGCTGAGGTTTCGTCATTCAAAACACCTGGGATTAGTCGAACAACACTATCCACGAGGACGGCTGCTCCCAATTCTCCACCGGAAAGTACATACGATCCAATTGAAACTTCTTTGGTAATATAATGCTCTCGAACGCGCTCATCTACTCCTTTGTAATGCCCACAGAGTATTATCATGTTTTTGCACAAGCTGAGGTCGTTGCAAATTGCTTGTTCGAGTAGTTCACCGTCTGGAGTCATGTAGATGATTTCATCGTAATCTCGTTCGGCTTTTAATTTTTCAATGATGGCCGCAATAGGTTCAATTGACATCACCATACCAGCGCCACCTCCGTATTGATAGTCATCAATCTTGTTGTGTTTGTCCGTTGAGTAATCACGAATGTTGTGAATCTCTAACTCAAGGTGTCCTTTTGTTTGAGCGCGCTTCATGATTGAGTCTGAAAATGGACCTTGAAGCAAATCTGGCAGAATCGTTAGAATATCAATACGCATGGGCCAAATTTACGTATTTTAGTCATCCATATTCGAATCTTATGAAGCAATTGTTTGTATTTATTTTGTTCTGTCTTCCTTTGGCATTGTCTGCACAACTTGATGGCAAAAGTACTTTGAGTTATCCTGAACTCATTCGTTCGTATGAAAAATTGGCAAAAGATCATCCGGAAATTGAATTGTATGAAATGGGTGATTCTGATTACGGATTGCCCATTTACTTGTGTATTGTCAATGGTGAGCAGGATTCTTTAAAAACGTTTGATAAAGCACGAAATTCAACCACATTACTGATCAACAATGCAATTCATCCGGGCGAGCCAGATGGTGTAAATGCATGTCTAATTTGGATTCGAGATTGGATTGAGGGAGGTAAAATCGAAACACCTGTCATTGCCATTGTTCCTGCCTGTAATGTTGGAGGCATGATGAATCGATCGGGAACCAGTCGTGCCAATCAAGACGGTCCTGAAGAGTATGGTTTTCGTGGCAACGCACAGAATTTGGATTTGAACCGTGATTTTATAAAAATGGATTCAAAAAACATGTTTACATTCTCAAAATTATTTCACGCTTTAGAACCTGATGTTTTTGTTGATACGCATGTTTCAAATGGAGCAGATTATCAATACACGATGTCTTACATTGCATCTGTTCGTGAGCGTATGCCCCCATCTTTGGGCAATCTAATGCACGATGAAATGATCCCAAGTTTAAAAAACACTTCGGCAAAAGCAGGTTTTGATTTGATTCCTTATGTCAATTTGAGAGACGAAGTTCCTGAGCGTGGAATCGAAGTTTTTAATGATCTTCCGCGTTATGCAATGGGGTATGCCTCTTTGATGAATGCCATTAGTTTTACGACAGAAACACACATGCTGAAACCCTTTCCTGAACGTGTGGAATCAACACGTATTTTTTTAGATGCAACGATTCACTGGATGCAGGACAATTCTGAATCGATAGAGAAGGCGAGGGAAGCGGCTTTCGAATGGGAGCGAAACTTAGATTATTACCGCTTCAATTATGAACTTGCAAAGGATTCAACTACCATTCAGTTTAAGGGATACGAACATACCCGACCGGTGAGTGAAGTAACTGGATTGCAACGGTTGAAATACCATCGTGACCGCCCGTTTGAAAAGGAAGTACCATTTTTCAATGTTTACACGCCCAAAGATTCCATTCAGGTTCCAGATTTTTTCATTTTCGGAGGACAGTGTCAGGAAATTATCGATCGTTTAATGGCCAACAACATTCAGATGTTGCGTTTGGATCGAGCAATAAAGAATCCTTCGAAGCACTTCAAAATAGTTTCATACAGTAACGAGAAAACACCTTATGAGGGGCATTATCTGCACCGTGAGGTGCGCATTGAATTAGTAGCGGAAGGTTGGGAGCCAAAAGTCAATGATATCGTCATTCCGTTGAATCAAAAAAACAAGCGCTTCATCATGTCAGTCATGGTGCCTAATGCGCCTGATAGCTATTTTGCTTGGAACTTTTTGGATTCGTATGTGCAACAAAAAGAATATTTTTCACCGTATGTTTTTGAAGACAAAGCAAAGGAGCTTCTTGCAAATGACGCGCAACTCAAAAAAGAATTTTTGATGAAAAAAGAGACGGATTCAACATTTAATGCGTCTTCTTGGAGTCAACTCTATTTTATTTATCAAAATAGCCCGTATTACGAGCCAACGCACAATGTATTGCCCATTTCTTTTGGCAGACGCTAAACTTGCTGCAATCGTTACAGCACATTTAACTTTCTTGTTTGGAGCAAAGTTTCTCCCTGAAAGAGGGATACATTGTACATTCCTTGCGACAGTTTTGGGTTGAGTTGGTAGCTTCCTTCTGTTGCTGAGAGTTGCACTTGATGTACTTCTCGACCTCTAATGTCATGAAACTTCAATACGACCTCTCCATGTTCAGGGTTCAATCCATTGATGTATACATTGATCGGACTCCCTGATGGCAGCGGGTTAGGAAACAGAAGAAAATAGCCTTGTCCATCTGTGATTACTGTTGGGTCAGCGTGCAATGCTGACTGCACATGGAAAGAAACCGTATCTGCCTTGCCATTGCACCCATGCGCAATGAGCATACTTGGTAGTTTCCAAAACCAGCATAGGTGTGCGAAATGGTATCTGCATACTCGTCTGTTGTTAAAGTGCTCAACTCTAAAACAGATCTATAATTTCTATTTTACTCACATCAAAGGAGGCACAATAATTGTTTTTAGAAAGCCAAGAGTAAGTAAAAATTGAGTCCATTTTAATTTTGCATCTATTTTTATCTGAGGTATATTTGATTCTCAAATTTATGATATGAAAGTTAAATTCCTTCTATTTTTTGCTCTGCTCAGTAGCCCAGTAACTTTTGCTCAGGACACGACATGGGTCCAAACATTTACATTTGATAGTATCTCGACACGCCGGGCTACTTTTGATTTTCCGCAAGAATTGAATGACATGCGTTTTGAACGTGTTTTGATGTATTATAAACTGAAATGTGATCCACAGACACCATGGGACCAATACAATTGTGGCGAATGGGATTATTTGGCCTACTCCAGAATTTTCGATCATACGGGAGACTATGATTCTGTTCAGGTAGACGGCATGCGTTACGTGAGCAATTGGATGTCACCGCAAAATTACAGCTACGAACCTTATGCTGCGAATCGTATGGATCAGTTTGTAAGTAGTGAGCAAAAGCGCACTGGAGCTTCCACAACACTTTACCCCATTCTTGCTGGAAATGGAGTGGGAGCAGCTGTTCCGTTTGATTTGATTTCTCAGTCGAACCGTTACCAGATGCTGCTTTCTGCGACTGAGTTGAACGCTGGTGGTATAACAGCCGGAGACCTTCGTTCATTGAGTTTGTTTGTTCCAAACGGAGGTGTCAATGGAGCAGGAGAGTTGCTACATCCTAGGATTTCGATAAAGCAAACATCTGATACTGACTTGACTGCTTTCCACGCAACTGGATTTACTGAAGTATACAATCTCTCGCGCGCAGCCGGAGCAGGCGGATTAATTTCTGATGGTGAAAATGAGTTTGTATTTCATACTCCTTTTGGATGGAATGGAACAGACAACATCATTATTGAATTTTTTTACGATCGCTCGGTAGTGCAGAATACAGATTTTATCAATTTTGAGCAGGACAATTCAGTTGCATCCATGGCTGTCGGTTATCAAGATAGAAATGGTGCGTTGGAATTGAATGGGTCAAGTCATGCAATGATGGAACTTTCTGACCTTGACCTAGGAGATGATGTAACGATTGCATTTTGGGCCAAGGGACTCGGGAATACAGGTGTTTCTACTTCCATATTAGAAGCGTATGATACACTTAACAATCGAATTCTGAACATACACATGCCATGGAGTAACAACCGTTTGTACTGGGATGCGGGAAAGGGCAGTTCTTACGACCGTATTGACAAGGACATGTCGGGTGCTGGTATCGACAACGAATGGCACCATTGGGCATTCATTAAAAGTACATCGACAGGTGAAATGAAAATCATGCGTGATGGTCAACTTTGGCATAGTGGAACAGGATTTAATTTGCCGGTAGGAGCGATGCACAGGTTTGTGATTGGTTCCAACAAAAACTTAGGAAATCACTGGACAGGAAAAATTGATGAGTTCCAATTTTATACTACTGCAGTCTCTGAAGCTGATATTGCCGCTTGGTATGAGAAAGAAGTCAACGCAACACATCCAAATTGGAATGAGTTGTTGGTGTATTATTCATTTGACAAGTTCAATTATGCTTTAGATAAAACTGGAAATGACAATCTACTCATGCCGTCTGAAATTGGAATGATTGATTTCAATGAACGTCCTGTTTTATCACTACCTGCTGACCGAGTGCGTATTGCTCTTGGTCAAGGTGCCTCTGCAGGAACAGTTACAGACGTTGAGGTGCCGTTGCTGAAACTGAAAGAACCGGAAGTTGTTTTTGAATACCAACCAGTGCACAAACACTTTGCAATTGTAGATGCTTTTCTTGCTATGCCGGAAGGCGCAGAAGATGTTTATGATGCATCCAATACGCTCGTTTCATCTGTTCCATTTAGCGGTTCAGCAAACTTAACTAATGATACAATCACCTACTTTAACCCGCCATATGAAATCATACACAATGTGGAGATTGGTCGATTTATTACACCATACGGAATTCAATTTGATTTAGGAGCAAATGGTTTTGAGTGGGTATATGATGTAACAGATTATCAAGAATACCTTAAGGACAATGTAGATTTTTCGTGTCACAATACGCAAGAATTAATTGACATCCGATTTGCATTTATCGAGGGGATTCCGCCAAGAGATGTGCACCACAGAGAGCCAATTTGGTCGGATCACAGAAGTTATTCCTATAATGCCCTGGATAGCGACAATGCACTAGCTGCGAAAAAAGTCATGCTTTCCGATACTTCGTCTATGTTCAAAATTAAAACACGTTTTACAGGGCACGGTCATCATGGAAGTAACAATTGTTGTGAATGGGGTGCAGGATCGGGAAGAGATCACGAAATACTTGTTGATGGTGTATCACGATTCAATTGGGAAATTTGGGAAGAAACAGCTTGTGGTGACAATCCAAATGTAAGTCAAGGTGGAACTTGGCCGTATGCCCGCGAAGGATGGTGTCCCGGAGATCTCGTGAAAGAATACGATCATGAGTTGACTCCATTTGTTACTCCGGGTGATTCCGTCACTTTGGATTACGACATCACTGATATCCCTGTTAATGATCCCGATCAAGGGAGTGGGAACTATGTGATTGCGATGGATTTGATTTCCTACGGTGCACCAAACCACCAAATTGATGGAGCAATCATTGATATCTTGAATCCAAACACATGGGAATATTATGAGAAATGGAATCCAAGCTGCCAAAATCCACGGGTGATCATTCAAAACACAGGAGAACAAACACTCACGAGTGCACGAATCAGTGTATGGATCGATTGGAACAATAAGGTAGAATACGATTGGACAGGAAATCTAGCGTTTTTAGAGAAAGAGGTGGTGGAAATTCCGATTCCTGATTATACCTTCTGGTCAGATCCAGGAAGTTCGAATACGTTTACTGCACACATTAACTTCATTAATCAAACGTGGGATGATGAATATGAGCAAAATAATGAAATCACAATTCCTTTTGAAGGTCCAAAACAGGTTTATTACCCAGGTTTGGCCTACCAAGGTTTCTTGGTTTGGTTCAAAACAAACAACAAGGCAAATGAAAATCAATGGCGCTTGATGGACAGCGAGGGAAATACAATTTTTGAACGTACATCACTGCTAAATAGCACAGATTATAAAGATACATTCAATTTAGAGCCAGGATGTTACTCTATTATTTTAGAGGACAGTGATAGTGATGGCATCTCATTCTGGTATTCAAGTCAAACTGAAGGCGAAACAGCCGGTTCGTTTGTTGTCAAACTTGTGGGTGGACCAATCATTGAAAATTTTGAAAAAGATTTTGGAAACTACCATCAATTTAATTTTACTGTTGGTTTCTATGCAGATAATGAAGAGCTTCCTGAAATCCAGGAGGAAATTACCATTTATCCAAACCCAAATAATGGAGAATTTGGAGTTGAAATTGTAGGAAATGTAGACAACAATGCCGTACTTACGATTTTTGATCTTATGGGGCGACAAGTGCACCAAGAACAGATGAAAGCAACAATTTCTAATGCTTCTTCGATGGTCGATTTAAGGCATGTTGAATCCGGACATTATCTCGTGAAAATTGTAACGCCAAACGGTTCATATACGAAGGAACTGATTAAGAACTGATGAACATATTCTTAAAAAAATGGGAGCATCTGCTCCCATTTTTTTTGTCAAACTTTTTAGTTATCTGAAGTACTTTTTTAATGTTAACAATGGCTTTTCAATGTAGTGGAAACTCAACCACGCAATCCCAAATGAGGCCAATCCGCTAAAAAGAACGAAGAAAATGAATCCGCTAAAAGAGCCATTCCATCTCAATTCCACAACCATTACTTGCGTGTAGTAGATCACAATACAATGGTACATGTAGATTCCATAACTGATCTCGCCTAGATTATAAAACCCAGGAAGTTTGTCGGCTTTGAAAAATGAGTTTATACCAAATGCTTGATCTGCAATAATGTAGGCGAAGAATAGACCTATAAGGAGTCGCTCAGCAATTACGAAATCGCCACGAAATACGTTGCTAATTAGAAAAATTCCACCGAGTCCAATTGCATAAATCAGTACGTTTGTCCACTTCGAAATTTTTGAAAATAACTTTTGAATGGAAAAGTAATAACAGAGGCAACTCAAATATCCGCCGATTGCTATATCGCTTATTACAGAGAGCGTATGAAAATAGATGACACGTTCATCGTTTGCGTTGTAATAGCGAAATACGAAATTTGCTGCAATCAAGATTGTGAAATACACCAAAAAACCTTTTCCTTTCCTTACCGGGGGAATGAGTAGCATTAGTAGAACCCAGGCCATGTAGAATTGTTCCTCGATACTGACCGACCATGTGATTGTAAGCAGGTTTACATTATCTTTCCATCCGTGCCAGATTTCTTCAAAGTTTGATAAGAAAGCACCGTAATAGAGCGGAGAATTAATTGTTGAAAGTCCAAAAGGAAGATGGGGAAAAATAAGAAACCCAAAAATAAGAACGATGAAATAAACCGGCCAGATGCGCAAAAGGCGTCTCATGAAAAATCCATAAACATTGATTTTATTACTTCGCTTTGCTTCTGCCAACAAAAGGTAGGTTATTAAAAACCCACTTAGAACAAAAAAGAGGTTCACGCCATAATGTCCCTGATTGAATATCTTTTTGAGGGATTGGAACCAAGATCTTGAAAAGAAATCTCCCCAAACTTCCTGCCCGAGGGTAAAACAATGAAATACAAAAACAGAAAAAGCTCCAATGAATCGCAGCCCATTTAGATTTTCAAATCGAGGAGGAGAGGAGATTTTAGTATGATTGTGGCCTTTCAATGTTATGATTGATTAATTTTGCGACAAAATAAGGTAAATTCTAGTAGCATGACATACGATATAGCAATTATAGGTGGAGGAATCGTTGGAGCAGCAACTTTTTATAAGGTTCAGAAAGAAAATCCAAACCTTAAGATTGTTCTTATTGAGAAAGAGGCGCAGCTGGCAGACCATCAAACTGGTCACAACTCAGGTGTTATTCACTCAGGCCTGTATTATACACCGGGTTCATTAAAAGCGAAGAATTGCATTCAAGGGAGGCATGAGCTTGTTGCATTTGCAAAGGAGCATGGAATTGACCACAATGTATGCGGTAAAATTGTTGTAGCCACAGAAGAAGCTGAATTGCCTTTCATGGATAAAATTTTTGAAACAGGTCTAGAAAATAAGATTGAGGGAATTAAAAAATTGACGGGTGAAGAATTAAAAGAAGTCGAACCTCATGTTGAGGGCATCGGTGGAATTCTCGTTCCTTGTACTGGTATCATAGATTTTAGAGGGGCTACTGAAAAGATGGTGGAGTTGGCTTTGGAGATTCAGTCTGAAAGCCGATTGTGTTTGAATCACGAAGTAACGGATGTAGACAGTTCAGCTGAAATTGCTGTTGTAACTACACATCAAGAATCGTTTAATGCCCGCTATTTGGTCTTCTGTGCGGGCCTTCAAGCCGATCGATTGGCCAAAAAAGATGGGGTCCAACTCAAAGAAAAAGTAGTGGGCTTCCGTGGAGATTATTATGAGCTGACCGAACAGGGAAAGCACAAGGTAAAGCATTTGATTTATCCAGTGCCAAACCCAGACTTTCCATTTTTAGGAGTTCACTTCACAAGGATGACGAATGGAGAGATTGAATGTGGACCCAATGCTGTGTTCACTTTTAAACGAGAAGGATATGGCAAAACTGATTTTTCTTTTCGCGATACATGGGATGCATTGACTTACAATGGAACGTGGAAATTGTTCTTTAAAAACATGCGATTTGGAATCAATGAATACCGACGGGCATTTTCAAAAAAGTTATTTTTAAAGACGCTACAGCGCATGATTCCGTCTTTAACCATGGAGGATATCAAGCCCGGAAGAGCTGGTGTAAGGGCTCTTTTATTGCGTCAGGATGGCGATACAAGAGATGATTTTCGAATTGAATACCACGGAAAGTCAATTCACGTATTGAATGCACCTTCCCCTGCGGCAACAGCGTCTTTAGCAATTGGTGGGTATATTGCTGAAAAAGCAAACGAGCAATTTGATTTGTAAGCCCAGTAGTTCAGATTCTACCTTTTTCGCTCATTAGAATAGCAATTCCTTTTGTGCTCGAAAATTGAGAGAAAAGAATGATCATTGTTACGGTTATTGGCACACTCAAAAGCATTCCGGTAATTCCCCAAATTGCGCCCCAAACAGCAAGGGAGAGTATTGTAACCAAAGGGCTGATATTTAGCGTATTTCCCATTACACTAGGCTCAACCAAGCTTCCAACCAAGGTGGCTATCAATCCTAAGGAAATTAGAGTTATGAGAAAAGGAGTAATTTCTCCGAATTGAATCAAAGAAAATAATGCGGGCAACACAGTACCCATAATTGGTCCAACAGATGGAATGAAGTTGAACATAAAGATAAGGAATGCCCAGAAAGGAGCAGAATCAACACCGATTGCTAGAAGAACAAAATAACTCAATGTCGTTGTAAGCAAACTGATTAATGACTTTAGCGTGAGATAACTCGAAAGAGATTCTTCGATTTTATTTATCGTTTTAGAAAAGGCTGTTTTTTGTTCGGGATTTGTAAAAATAAGGTTGATTTTTCGCTCAAAAAGTGCTTCTTCGAAAAATAAGAAGATGGTGTAAAATGTAATCATCACTGTGCTACCGATTACTTCAGAAATTGAGTTGAATAGCGAGTTCAAATAACTCTCGAATTCAAAATCATTCAACATTTTTATTGCTTCCTCACCGATATTGATGCCGAGCAATTGATTGATTTGGTCTGCAACACGCTCAATATTCGAAGAGTATCGGGTCATTGACTCTGATATGTTTTCAATATTCAGTAGGACCATTTTAGAAATCAAGACAAGTAGGCTTATGATGAAAAATGATGCAATGATAGTTTTAATCCAAGTGGGAATAAAGCGTTTCATAAAACCTGCGTTGTCAATGACGTTTCGCATTTTTTTGACAAGGAACCAAATCAATAGAGCAATTAAAAATGGTATGATTACGGGCTTGGCAAGAATCAGTGCAACTACGGCAATCAAAATTACAAGAAGTGCAGAAGCTATGTTGTTTATTTTCACAATATAAATGTAGAAAATATTCCGTTTGAATTTCAAGAAGAGGACAATATCATTTGACGAATTCTGTTATTGATTCGAATTGTCTTATTTTTGTCGCCGTATGAAGCTTGTATTGTCTTTAATTCTCTTTGTATTGGTCTTGGGGTGCTCCAGTGAAACCTCAATTTCAGAGGATCGAGCACTTGATGTATTTTGTGATGCAGAAATGGTAAGTGGCACTAGTTTTTTGACCAATGGTATCGAATTCAAAGGAGCACATACTCAAAGCACAGACAAGGCACGATCAGGAAAGTACTCCTCAAAATTGAACAAAGACCAACCCTTTGGATTTACTTACGAAGTAACCAACGTCAAAAAGGGAGATGTCATCGAGGCATCTGTTTGGAAGCACACCAGCGGCAATCACGGTGGTTTAGTCATCTCTGCGGACGATGCCAACAATGATCAGTATGAATTTTTTCAATTTTTTAATGATGAACAAGAGGGTTGGGGGCTGATTAATGCCTTTTTTGTGGCCATGCACGATTACGATAAAGTACTTGTTTATGCACTCTGTGCAAACGAAGAAGAGGCATATTTTGATGATTTTAGTTTGAAGGTAAGCCGCAACAATCAAATGCCAGATGATTCGCATCCCTCATTAGAGATTAATATTTCAGACGGAGCCTACGACACCTTAAATCGTTTTCGAGAAATTGCCCTTGATCAACAGGTAATTACTTCAAATCTTAAAGAGTACATAAATGCAAGCCTAACAATTGATGGAGAAGATGTACCTATCGAACTTCGATTAAAAGGAGATTGGACGGACCACCTTAAGACCAACAAATGGTCGTTTCGAATTAAGGTAAGAAAAGGGCATGCATACAAGGGAATGCGCACGTTTTCCATTCAAAATCCGATCACTCGATCGTTTATGCATGAATGGTTTGCACACAAGATATTTGAATATGAAGACATTTTAACTACGCGTTATATTTTTGTTCCGGTCATCATCAACGGAGAAAAGAAAGGCGTGTATGCGCTTGAAGAGCATTTTGATAAACAATTGTTGGAGCACCGAAAGCGAAGAGAAGGCCCTATTGTAAAATTTGATGAGAATGGTGTATGGCAAATTCATTTAAAAGAAAAACAGAGCAATCAATCGCAACGGGTTCCAGTTTATCAATCGGCTGAAATTCTGCCTTTCAAAAAAAATCGAACGTACAAGTCGCCAACTTTAACCAGCCAATTTCGTGTGGCACAAAGCCATATGGCACGCTACCGAAATCACGATCCAGACGTGGGCGAATATTTTGACATAGATGCCCTATCCAAGTTTATAGCGTTGAGTGATATCGTAAACGGAAAACATGGAATTATTTGGCACAACCAACGTCATTATTACAATCCCGTAACAACGAAGCTTGAACCAATTGCCTTCGACTGTTTCATGGAACAAAACCTATTAACATATCAGGCAGAAATGTTTGGACTTGGAATTAGAAATTCTGTTAAACTTGACGAGCTTGAAGCAACACTTTTGAATAAAGAAGTGGAACAAAAGTATTATGAATATGTTGAAAAGTACTCGAGTGAGGCATATATTGAAACAGTCTTTGAAGCCTTGGAAAAACAAATCAAATCAGCGGAGAAATTGTTGAGTTATGAGTTCCCATCCATGCATTTGGACCGTTCATTTTTCCGAAAAAATGCGATGCAAATTCGAAGTCAACTCGAAGAATACGAACGTGTAAGAGTGAAGGATGTGAAGGAAAACACGGAGGAAGAACCATTTGAAGTGCTCGGTGAAAATGAAATTTATACGGATATCGCAGTAAAAGCGAACTTAGAGAAGAGACATTTGGGTGGAAGTGTCACAATTTCATTGAGAAATTATCATTCATCTGAGGTGGAACTGTTTGGTTATTCGACCAAATTAGATAAGATTACAATTGTCCCGTTTGTTCAGAAAATCCGCGCATTTGGAACGACTACCGATTGTATTTATGTCACATTTCCTGAAAAGCCGAGAAGGTTGCACTACCGTGCCAAAAACTGTCCAGGTCAAACATTCAAGGCAAAGATCAATAAATGGGGAGTACCTAAAACAATTCATACGGTATCCAAGGAATTACTTCGTGGAGCTGTTCGTGAGGGTGGTAGGGTTGTTTTGCGTGGAAAACATTCACTATCCGAAGATTTAGTTGTTCCGGCTGGGACACGCCTAATTATCGAGGCAGGAGCAGAAGTTAATTTAAAAAACAATGCTGCAATTGTATCGCATTCGCCCATTACCACAAATGGAACGGAAACAGCTCCTGTTCGAATTTATTCCTCAGACAAAACATCGAATGGTGTCGTTGTGCTTTCAAGTGAGCATTCAAAACTATCACATACCACTTTCGATCATTTGGGATCAATGAACAAAAACAATTGGACTTTGACCGGAGCAGTTACGTTTTATGGAGGTGAGGTATTGATTGAAAATTGTACTTTTTCAAACAACAGTTGTGAGGATGCATTGAACCTGATACGTTGTCATTTTAATATTGAGTACTCCACGGTGTCAAACACCTACTCTGATGGATTTGATGCTGACTTTTGCAATGGGACGGTGAAGTATTCAACGTTCAAAAATACAGGGAATGATTGTATTGACTTTTCAGGAAGTGAGATCGCTATTTCAGGCTGTAAAATAATCCAAGCAGGCGACAAAGGGATTTCCGGAGGAGAAGGCTCTACGCTGTATGTGGACAACTGCACTGTAGATGGTGCGCACATTGCCTTTGCCTCAAAGGATTTATCCACTGTCACGATTTCCAATGCCTCAATTTTTCGTGCAAAATATGGCTTTGCTGCCTACCGAAAAAAGCCCGAATATGGACCTGCAACGATAATCGTTGAGAACATGAAACAAATGAATGCAGTGCACCTTGATTTGCTTGAAAAAGGATCGTTAATGAAGTATATGGGTAAAGAATACCGTGGAACTAAGATGTTTGATATTGATGCGATGTATGCCATGTATGCGAAATAATGGCGGGTAATTTTGAAGCGTGATATTTTTACAGCTTCACAGTTATTTGTATATTTTTGCTGAAATAAAAAAGTCACGAAAATGTGACGTTTAGAACTTTATCCTATTGAAAGTAACCGGTTTTTCTTTTGTTAAAAATGCGCTGATTTATGACTATCCAGTGGTTGAGGCGATCAAATCAATTCTACCAATTTGCGATGAATTTGTTGTTGCTGTTGGGAAATCAGACGATAAAACTCTGGAGTTAATTCAGAGCATCGCTCCGGAGAAAATACGAATTGTTGAGACCGTATGGGATGAAAGCCTGCGTGAAGGGGGAAGAGTTCTTGCAGTTGAAACCGACAAAGCGTTTAAAGCAATAGCCAAAGATTCGGATTGGGCCTTTTACATCCAAGGCGATGAGGTCGTCCATGAAAAGTATCTACCCGTTATTCGGGAAGCGATGGAGAAACACAAAGAGGATGTGGATGTTGACGGACTGGTGCTGAATTACAATCATTTTTATGGCTCGTATGATTACGTGGGTGCTTCTGCGAAGTGGTACAGTCACGAAATTCGAGTAGTAAAAAATAATCCCAAAATATATTCATATCAGGATGCTCAAGGGTTCCGAAAAGGGGATAATGAAAAATTGAATGGTGTATTGATTGATGCTTCAATGTATCATTATGGTTGGGTAAAGGAGCCGGCTGCAATGCAACGTAAGCAAGAAAATTTTAATAAGCTATGGCACGACGATCAATGGATTAATAAAAATGTATTGAAGGCAGATGAATTTGACTACTCGAGAGAAGTAAGCGAACTCAGACGCTTTGACGGAACGCATCCTGAAGTTATGAAAGAGCGAATTGAGCGCACAAATTGGAAATTTGATTACGATATTTCGCACAGTAAAAAATCAACAAAAGACATATTAAAGTCCATTCTCAAGAAAATAGGAATTGATACAACGTATCAGAATTATAAGATAGTGAAACCGAAATAATCTTTTTTCATGCGTGATCGATGCACTAATAGATTGGTTCATTTTCGTTCTCAATTAATGTTAAATTCGAATGCCTTAACTGCAACATTGAATTTAGTTTCACTCCGTTTCGATCTAAACCCTATCTTTGTCCCAAAAATTAGAATAAATGTCAGAAGATTTAAAAGCGGTAAGCTATTGTGTAGGAATGAGTTTGGGAGGTAGTTTGTTACAACAAAACCTGCAAGGAATTTCAACTGCAGTTTTGGCTGAAGCAATTCAAGATGCTTTCGATGGTAAGGAAATGAAATACACACCGGAAGAGGCGAATACAATCATTCAGAATTTTTTAAATGCTGAGGGTGAAAAGAAATTCGGAAAAAATAAAGAAGTAGCTGATGCATTCCTTGCAGAAAATACAAAGAAAGAAGGTGTGACAACAACTGCATCAGGATTACAGTATGAGGTTATTGATGCAGGTAGTGGAGACAAACCAGGACCGCAGAGCAATGTAACAGTTCATTACCATGGGACGTTAACTGATGGTACCGTTTTTGATAGTTCTATCGAACGTGGTCAGCCAGCCAGTTTTGGTGTAAACCAGGTAATTAAGGGGTGGACTGAGGCACTTCAATTGATGCCGAAAGGAGCGAAATACAGACTTTATATCCCACAAGATTTGGCATATGGAGCTACTCCACATCCAGGAGGTCCAATTGAGCCGTATATGGCCTTAATTTTTGATGTTGAATTATTAGAAATAGCATAATGAAAAAGGTTTTATTTATTTTACCGTTTGTTGTTGGTGTTTTGAGCTGTAGCTCTAATGCTGAATCACAAGAAGAGAGAGAAGCTGATAGCAATCCCGTTACTCTGAACACAGAAAAGGACAAATTATCCTACGCACTTGGAGCGATGGACGCAAAAAAAATTTTTGAATCCAATCCGAATGGAACCCGTTTGGATCAGGGAATGCTTTATGAAGGCTACAGCAATGGTTTCAAGGATGGTATTTCGTCAGACCCAAATGGAGAAGACATGCAAAACATAAGTAAACTTTTTGGTCCCCAAGGGATGGACTTTGATACGATTTATCTTCTAGAGGGGTCGAGAAGTTATGGTTTGTTAACAGCATCAATGCTCTACCAAAGCCTCGCACAAGTATCTGAAGTTGAATCCATTGAGACAGAAATGTTGTTTCGTGGGTTTCGTGATGGGTTAAACAAGGTAGATTCAGCGCTGTCTGAAGCTGACAAGCGAACGGTGATAGAGACTTTTGGGAGACGCGTCCAAGAAAAGATGATGGCTGAGCAGCAAACGAAATTAACAGAAATTGAATTGTCAGAAGCTGCTGATTGGATGAAAATTAAAGCAATTAATGGCATTCAAGAGTTGGATCAAGGAGTATATTTAGAGACACTGAAAAAAGGATCTGGAGAATTTCCAACCGCAACAAGTGATGTCGAAGCAAGTTATATCCTCTCCAATTTGAAAGGAGAAGTACAGCAACGTTCATCTGACTTCGGAGAAAATTTCAAGACAAACTTGCAAGGTGTTGTTCAAGGTTGGACCATCGGATTTCAATCCATGCAAAAAGGAGGGAAGTACAAATTGTATATTCCTGGGAAGATGGGCTACGGAGAAGAGACATTGGTCTTTGAGATCGAAGTTTTTGACGTCGGACCTGCTGGAAGTATTGCACCTCCACGTCAATAATAACAAAGCGATTAATACCATATAAGCCATCATTCGAACGCTCGAGTGGTGGCTTTTTTATTTAGGACAATGGAAAGAAAAATGCAATTCGATAAATGACAGGAAGCAAAAAACCTTGAGCATTTTTCATGAAATACTGTGACCGCAGTGGACTATTAATATGATTAATTATGTCGTACATAATCCCAGCATTTAATCGTATTGATTCATTGAGTTCCAAGGAGAGTCCACCACCTAAAAATAGTGTTGATGACCACTGAGTTGATGCAGTTAAAAAACCGAAAGATGTGTATGGAGAGCGCAGATATTCAAATTCTGCTCCAACAAACATGGCGTTAAAGAATCGAGCATGCGCAAATATTCCTCCACCGAAAATATTAAATCCAGATTTTGTCTGAGCTGCAATGTTATTGTTCCACGAGCGTTGATAACGAACTGATGGCCCTGCAATTAAATATTCCCCCATTTTAATTCCAAATTTTGACCCAAGCCCGACTGTTCCGCCGAAGTTGGAGGCTACAAATGTCAGGTCCAAGCCCAATTCAGTCCCTTCAATTTCTTGAGCATTAGTTTTGGAAAAAGATAAAAGAAGAAGCAGAAATACAATTCTTTTTTTCATAGATAGTAATTTGTTCAAAGATAGAGCAAATTAAAAACTAGACAAGTGATTCTTGTTTTTGAAATTGCAAATTATTTAAATTTACATAGGGTACAAATTCTTTTATAGTCATGTATCCAGACATAATTGGAGCCAATTGTGTTATCATCAATATTACTCCAAATTTAGTTTCAGTAGTGGGTGTAATTAAGAAAAGGTTGATTGTTCGATAACGGTTGTTTTAGAAAATAGAATTGATTGTAGAAAAATCATTTTTATTCTTCAATTTTTAGAATAACTTCGCAACAGAAACCATTCGTTTATACATCAAGTATATGTTATCGGGTGTTTAGCTCAGTTGGTTTAGAGCGCTACCTTGACAGGGTAGAGGTCATAGGTTCGAATCCTATAACACCCACTACGAATGATTCTACTGCTAATAAGTATACTTCAATATCTTGAGGTTCCAATAATTCGAATCAATCAATGGTGAACGTCACGTTAGGTTGAAAAAAGATTCAAAACTTCAGTAGTAAACAGTTCGATGGTCTTTCAATTAAATTAATGACGAATTTTCCATTAATATTGGTATCCTAATTGTTTTTTATTCAGTGAATTACGTATTTATACGTAGTTTAATTTGAAAAAATCGCACTAGATTTGATTTTTCATGAACCTTATACAACTATGAACAAAACGTGCCTAACTTTTTTGTTGTCTCTTTCAGTTTTAATTGCCCATGCTCAAAGTGAAGAACTTGTTTACTGGAACAGTCAGTCAACCTACAATTACTCTTATCCTCAATATGGAGATAGTCTTTCCACGGTCGTTTCCTCCGCTATTCAAACCCCTTCCGGGTTGACGCCCTATCAATTTGTAGATTCTCGAAATATATGGTACAATCCAAATTCAAATTTGGTTGTAAACCCTTCAACAGATCCTTATTTGGAGTTTGCTTTAAATTTGAATTCCTCAGTTGATTTTGATCGATTTGTTATTCACGGTCTCGCTCCGGCTTCCGGAGATGTTGGCATCGAACTGCGTTGGGATGTTGATAATTACGCTTCAGCATTGGGTAATTTCACCCCCGATTGGACACATTACCGACTTACGTCTGTTGATATTGGAGGTCAGCCCAATGTGCCGGGGGGATTGGTAAAATTTAGATTGTATTATTACAAGGTTGCTGGTGATGTTTATCATAGTGATACAGGTCCCTTCAATTCAGTGGACGGTACTCCCTCTTCGTATTCCTCTTACTGGAGGTGTTTTAGTGTTTGGGGTGAACCAGTTTGTACGATTTCCGGAACCGATACTCAATCAGCGTGTGGTTCTTTTACCTGGATTGATGGGAATACATACACATCGAGTACCAATTCACCCACACATACACTCTCAGGAGCGGGAATGAATGGATGTGATTCACTCGTTACACTTGATTTGACAATTGTCACACCGACAACTTCATTAACTGCTAATGCTTCTCATGTGGCGCATATATTTGGAATGGAACAACGTATACAAATTCGGGAACTTATACATGGACAGGTCAGAACAATTCGGGGTGCGATAGCGTTGCAACGTTGAACTTGACGATCAATACGCCGACAACATCTGCATCTAGTGCAACTGCATGTGTATCGTATACTTGGAATGGAACAACATACACAAATTCGGGAACTTATACATGGACAGGTCAGAACAATTCTGGGTGCGATAGCGTCGCAACGTTGAACTTGATGATCAATACTCCGACAACATCTACATCTAGTGCAACTGCATGTGGATCGTATACTTGGAATGTAACAACTTATACAACATCAGGAGCCCATACATGGACAGGTCAGAACAATTCGGGGTGCGATAGCGTTGCAACGTTGAACTTGACGATCAATACGCCGACAACATCTACATCTAGTGCAACTGCATGTGGATCACATACTTGGAACGGAACAACTTACACAACATCAGGATCCTATACATGGACAGGTCAGAATAGTGTGGGATGTGATAGCACAGCGACGTTGAACTTGACGATCAACACTCCTGTGTCGAGTACAGACACTCAAGTGGCATGTAATTCATTCACTTGGATTGATGGAAACACCTACACATCGAGTGTTGACACAATAGTCTATACGTATGTTGGAGAAGCAGCGAACAATTGTGATTCTTTGGTTACGCTTGACTTGACGATTAATTCAGTTTCTGATGTAACAACAACTGTTGACGCTACTGGTGTAACTTTAACAGCGAACAATACCAATGCAACCTACCAGTGGATTGATTGTGATAGTAACAATGTGCTTATTTCAAACGAAACAAATCAGTCGTATACAGCAACTGAAAATGGAAACTATGCTGTTCAATTGACAGAGAATGGATGTGTTGATACCACAGAGTGTGTAGCGATTACTTCTGTTGGTCTCTTGGAAAATGATTTTGGAACAGGGTTGGTAGTATATCCAAATCCAACAGATGGTAAACTTTCAATTGATTTGGGATCAGACTACCCTATGATTCATACAATATTGACTGACATTACTGGAAAAGTAGTTCAATCAAACACATTCGAAGGCGGCCAATTGCTTGATTTAACATTAGAAGCACCGATCGGTGTTTATCTATTGAATATTGAGACAAATGAGAAGAAAGTAACAATTCGATTGATAAAAGAATAACAAGTTAAAAATTAAAAGCCCCTTAGGTATTTTGCTTAAGGGGCTTTTTTTATTGGTATTTGTATAAAAATCGTATATTTAGTACGCTAACTAATTAATAATTTCAAACTCTATTAAAGTATGAATTCCGCTACATTTTTATCATTTTTTTTCTTGGTTTTTTTCGCATCGGCACAAACATCTAATATCCAGATATATTCAGAGAATCAGGAGCCTTTTGGTTTGAAAATAAATGGTCAGCAAGTCTCAAGCTTGGATGATAACACACATAATGTGTCAGGAATGATACAAGGCGTTAATTATGAAATCTTGATTGATTATACTATGCCAACTACCCCTGATGTTAAGGTATATTTAAACATAAGAGAAAATAATGAAAAAGGAGTTTTATCATTTATGGTACCAAAGTTTTTTCAAGGTTCGCTTATTTACCAGGGAGTGAACAAATTAGATAATGATATTTCTATGAATGGAAATGTTTCAATAAATATGAATCTAAATCAGGAAGGATTAAATGTGTCGATTGGAATGGATGATAATTCAAACACTGGTCAAGTGTCTTCCTCTTCATCAACGACTATGACCTCATCAACGACGAACAATAACAATATAAATCCTACACCAGCGAACACAAACGGAACCAATTCAACCCCGACAAATACAGTATATGCCGACGGTTACAGTGGAAAAATAGGTTGTTCTCAGCCAGTTAGCTCCGAAAGATTTAAATCAATGATGGAGAGTGTTAACAATGCATCATTTGCTGAAGATCAAGTAAGAGTTGCGAAGCGAATCCTAAAAACAAATTGTCTCACAATTGATAATTTAGTTTTGATATTAGAGGAAATTTCCTTTGATGAAGATCAATTAGAATTGGCGAAGTTTGCATACGAACATGTTTATGACTTAGACAATTATTATAAAGTTTATAATGTCTTTTCATTTAGTAAATCAGGAGAAGAACTTGAGGAATACATTGATAATAAATAGTAAAAATAATAGCTATTAATCAATTTGATTGCGCCCTAAAATTAAATCTATATTTTTAGGTGACTCTTTATCGGGCTAAAGTAATTGATTAAAATAAACTTGACAAACAACGGAATAAGATGAAAAAAAATATCAGTTCTATCATTTTTGGTATCGCCATCGTTCTATCTTCATTTTTTTTAGGTAAAGCCTATGTAGATAGAACAAAGGTAGAAGGAGAAATTCAAGTCACGGGTTTGGGGAAAACAGACTTTTCTTCAGACTTGATTGTTTGGGAAGGCAGTTATGGCGCCCAAAATATAGATATTAGACAAGCATATTTGACGTTGGAAAAAAACAAATCAACGATAAACGAATATCTTGCTATGAAGGGAATTAACACCGATGATTTGATTTACAGCGCGGTGAGTACAAATGAAAGGTTCAAAAGGGTCTATTCAGAAGATGGAGATTACATCGGTGAAGAGTTTACCGGGTATGAATTGACACAATCTGTTCAGATTGAGTCCAAAGAGGTCGATAAAATTGAGAAAGTTTCACGAGAGATTACGGAACTGCTCAATCAAGGGGTGCAGTTCTATTCTGAAGCTCCACGCTATTATTACACGAAGCTGGCAGATCTAAAAGTCAAGATGATTTCAAAAGCAACTGAAGATGCTCGATTGCGCGCAGAAAAAATTGCTGAGTTTTCCGGCGGAACAATGGGAAGCTTGGAGTCAGCAAAGATGGGAATCTTCCAAATTACAGGCCAAAACTCAAAAGAAAACTATTCGTGGGGAGGAACATTGAATACCGCATCCCGTGAAAAAACAGCTTCCATAACAATGAAGCTTGTGTACAAAGTTGATTGATATAGACTATCATCAAATCAGGAGTTGAGCGCAATTGGAGAGATTCTCTATGCTAGAAAGTACGTAAGGAACTCAGACAGCTCAAGGATGAGTAGCAAAAACCAAAGCAAGTGAAGCGGTTTGTAAACGGGCCGGAGAAGCAGTGCCAATCCGATGAGGCTGAAACCCAGTAGCGACAGCAATTGTATTTGTGTATGAAATCCTGCTCCGAATAGTATAATACCAGTAGTTGTAATAATAGATGTGTAGTGACTCTTCTGTCCCCGAATCAAGTAAACAGTTCCTATAATGATGCAAATGGTATTGAACAAACCAAACCAAAGTACCCATGGATAGTTTAGAAAGTCTTGAAGCCGCTCGATTGACATAAATATTTCCCAAAATGTTTTGTTTGAGAGAAGTCCAAAGAGTCCTGCGAGAAACATCGTAAAGGTAAGCGTTCCCTTATGATAGTGCCAAACAGTGAATTGGGTTACGACAATAAAAAATAGGAAATCATTAATAGGGAACGGAAAAACAACACTGCCATGTTGAATCAATCCAATCACGGCGTAGATGATTAAAGTGAGAACCGATAGTAATAGTAAACGAGATTCTTTTGTCATTTTTTATTGTTTAATGCATCGTCAACATACTTGAATGTTGATAAAACTTCAGGCTTTCCATTAATAACGGCTATATCATGTTCGAAGTGTGCACTGGCAAGTCCATCTTCAGTCACGATCGTCCAATTGTCATCGAGTTGAACAACACGCTCTGTTCCAAGATTGATCATTGGCTCAATTGCGATCGTCAATCCATTTTGAATTTTCTTTCCGCGTCCACGTCTGCCGTAGTTTGGAACCTGCGGTTCCTCATGCATCGTAGTTCCCAGGCCATGTCCAACGAGATCACGCACAACACCATAGCCATGTTTTTCAGCATGCTGCTGGATGGCAAAACCAATGTCACCAATACGGTTTCCAACTTTTGCTTCAGCAATACCAATATCGAGACACTCGCGTGTAACTTTCAGTAAATCTTTTATTTCAGGAGCAACTGTTCCCACTTCAAATGTATAGGCGTGATCTCCATAATATCCTTTATAAATGGCTCCACAATCAACCGAGATAATATCTCCATCTTCCAGCGGTCGGATGTTCGGAATTCCATGCACCACTTGTTCATTTACCGAGATACAAAGTGTATTTGGAAAATCATATAAGCCCAAAAAACCTGGAATTGCATTTTGTGAACGAATGTAGGCCTCAGCTAATGCATCTAATTCAATTGGAGTCACTCCAATCTCAATTTTTTCTGCGATTTTTCCAAGTGTTCGACTTACAATTTGAGCCGCTTCACGCATAATTTCAATCTCCTCGGGCGTCTTGTATATTATCATTTTTCGGTTTAAAAAATCCATAATTGCAAAGGTACTCATTATAAAAAAAATGAGGAATCGATATTACCAATTGTCGTTACTACTCAATTTTCTATTGTCTTTTCCATTAACATAAAAAAAGCGCCTTTGAATTTTCAAAGGCGCTTTCAATACGTTTGAATTTGACTATGCCAATACTTCTTTTACTTTATCGGCAGCTTCTTGAAGTAATACAACGGAGTGTACATCAAGCCCAGATTCATCGATTAGTTTTTTCGCTTCTTCCGCATTAGTACCTTGTAATCTCACAATCAAAGGAACAGGAAAGTTACCAAAGTTTTTGTAGGCATCAACTACTCCTTGGGCAACTCGATCACATCTTACAATCCCACCAAAAATATTGATTAATATGGCTTTTACATTATCGTCTTGAAGTATGATATTGAATGCTTTTTCAACACGTTCTGCGTCTGCTGTTCCACCGACATCTAAGAAATTTGCTGGATTACCTCCAGACAGTTTAATGATATCCATGGTGGCCATGGCCAATCCGGCTCCGTTTACCATACATCCAACATTCCCGTCGAGCTTCACGAAGTTTAGACCCGCTTCATCTGCTTCGACTTCAGTAGGGTCTTCTTCAGTTTTGTCTCGCATTGCAGCATAATCTGGATGGCGGTACAATCCGCTGCCATCCAAGGTCACTTTTGCGTCTACTGCTATGATTTTGTCATCAGAGGTCTTCAATACTGGATTGATCTCAAACATCGCTGCATCGCAACCTTCATATGCAGCATAGAGTGCAGCAACGAATTTTGTCATTTGCTTGAATGCCTGTCCTGATAGTCCAAGGTTAAACGCAATTTTTCGCATTTGAAATCCTTGAAGTCCAACACGTGGGTCAATTTCTTCTTTAAATATTAGGTGAGGGGTTTCTTCTGCGACTGTCTCAATGTCCATTCCTCCTTCTGTGGAGTACATGATTATATTGCGTCCATTATCTCTATCAAGAAGAACAGACATGTAGAATTCATCTGGCTCACTTGCTCCAGGGTAATATACATCTTCTGCAATGAGTACCTGATTCACTTTCTTACCAACTCCATTGGTTTGTGCAGTTGTCAAATGTCCTCCGAGTATGCCTTGAACTGTTTCTTCAACTTTGTCTATACCTTTTGCCAAAACTACACCGTGTGAGCCCGTTTCTTCAACTGTGCCTTTCCCACGGCCACCTGCATGGATTTGAGCTTTTACTACAAACCACTCAGTTCCTGTTTCAGCATTGAGTTCTTTTGCTGTTGCAACTGCTTCTTCTACTTTGTTGACTACCTTTCCTTCTTGAATGGCAACACCAAAGCTTTTCAATATTGATTTCCCTTGGAATTCATGTAAGTTCATCCTGTGTAATTTTGAGCCGTAAAATTAATAGAATTCCGATAGATTACGGCGAGTGGATATACGAAATTCTTAAAAGTTTTCAACGTAGTAGTAAAATGGGCTTTGATCGAAAATGTTGAGCGAATTTGTGCGATTAGGAGCGACTATTTTTCCAGCTACTGGTAATTTTTTGAGATGCAAACTCTTTATTTGTTTGCTCTTTGATATCATTCCAGATTTTGTCAATACTGTTTACTAATGCATTTTCTTCATCTTTCATTGAAGTATACATTATTGTTGGATTTTGAAAATGAGTTTTCACGAAGTTTGTGTCAAAATCACCACTTCTGAATGCCTCGTGTTTGAGAACATATTTACCGAAATCCAGGGTCGTTTTAAGTCCCGAAATTTGATAAGCATCAATGGCTTCAATCGTTTTTTCTATGGCTTTCTCACGGTTGTCTCCCCAGACAACGAGTTTTGCAATCATTGGATCGTAATATATTGGAATGTCCATTCCCTCTGTAAATGCATCATCTACACGCACCGCATCTCCTTTTGGTATGCGATAACGTTCAAGTCGACCAATATCAGGTGTGAATCCCGCTAGAGTATCTTCTGCATATACACGAACTTCTATTGCGTGTCCGGTCATAGTCAATTCATTCTGATTTTTCGGTAGTTTTTCACCGCGGGCAACACGGATTTGCCATTCTACTAAATCCAAACCTGTGATTTCCTCAGTTACAGGATGTTCAACCTGTAATCGTGTGTTCATCTCTAGGAAGAAAAAGTCCATATTACCATCAACCAAGAACTCTACAGTTCCAGCCCCCTCATAATTACACGCCTTACATACATTTATTGCTGCTTCGCCCATCTCTTTTCTCAGTTCAGGGGTCAATAGTGCTGATGGAGCCTCTTCAATCACTTTTTGGTGTCTTCTTTGAATAGAGCATTCTCTTTCAAATAGGTAAACATGATTCCCTTGGCCGTCTGAGAAAACTTGAATTTCAATATGGCGTGGTTTTGTTACAAATTTTTCTACAAAACAAGCATCGTTTCCAAATGATGATCGCGCTTCATTCTGGGCAAGACGCATTTGTTCCTCGAGCTCCTCAGAATTTTCGACCAGTCGCATTCCTTTTCCTCCACCTCCTGCAGATGCTTTGATCAGAACGGGGTATCCAATTTTATTAGCTATTTCACGCGCTTCTTTAGGGTCTGATATCGCTTTGTCGATACCAGGTACAAGAGGTACGTTAAATCCTTTCACTGCCTGCTTGGCACTTAGTTTATCTCCCATTACCTCCATTGCCTCAGGTGAAGGGCCAATAAATTTAATTCCTGCTGCTGTTACTTTTCGAGAAAAGTCGGCATTTTCAGAGAGAAATCCGTATCCTGGATGTATTCCGTCAACACCGAGTTTTAGACAATGGTCGAGAATAACATCCTGCTTTAAATAACTTTCAGAAGACGGGCTCTCACCAACGAATATGGCATGATCTGCTTCGGATACATGAGGGGCGTTTTTGTCTGCATCTGAGTAAATCGCGACACTTTCAATATTCATTTTTCGTAGTGTCCGAATAACGCGCCTGGCTATTTCTCCTCTGTTTGCAATTAAAACCTTTTTCATTCGATTTTTTTACGTAGTAGTATTGTGATTTGTTTCGCATCACGAAGGTATTAAATATTTCCAAGAGGTAGGGTTAAGATGAGTTGTTTTCATGGAAGGCTTTGATCCCATTATTTTAATTTGGACTGTTCGTATTTGGTACGAGTCGTTGCTGATGATTGCCTTTATTTGGATACCTTTTGTTTCCTTTTTGTCTGAAAATATCCAAGAGGTATTGGATGAGTTTGAAATCTTTGAAGGAATTAAAGTCTTCTTTGTAATGCAATCCTGCTCCTTGCGTAAATGGAGCTAGATCGACTTCTTGAATTACAGTTTTATCTGTTGATTCATTGAAGATATTCACACGGAAGGAGCCCGATTCGTTCAATAAGTATTCAATTTTCATATCTCCGACCAATTGACCTACAATTTCATTTCCATTTGCATCGGTGATGTTTGCATTGTCACCATAGGTTTCAATGCCAAAACTCCCTGACACAATTAAACGATCATCTAAAAAGCTTTTAGACATTCCGAATTCCAGTGTATTATCACCGGTAATTTGATCTGCATCGTAGTCCAGATTTAAATTGTATTCGGACAAAACTGACGACAACATATAGTTGATTTGATTTGTAATCAAACCCAAAGCACCAGTTCCTGATTCCTGATCTGCGTCAATAGGCTGAAACCTACGAAACAACATCAGAGAAAAGAATTGTCGATTCAACTCGTCTGGATCACTTTTTATTCGATTTAATAAAGCTTTTGCCGACTCGTTTGATTCAGTCGCTTGGATATCAAACCCAATGGTTGGTGAAGTCATGGAGCCTGTTAGTTCAAGAAAAGAGCGAATGGTTTGATGTGCTCCAGATCCAGAACCAAACTGATCATTACTTATTTCTGCAATATTTGTATTGACTGTGTAGTAGGTTCTTAGATTCAAGTCCGGATCGTATGGATTACCCATCCAACGAATACTTCCTCCTTCTTCAATTATGAACTTTTGTTTGATCGCGATTGCCTTTTTACTGATTGGATTCATTGCGAAGTCATAAGCTCCACGATCTACGGTGTATACACCCTCCATTTTCACGTCGCCGAGATTGTCCAAGGAGATTCCGATATTACCAAATCCTTTTGCATGTATGATATCTCCTAAATCTTCATTGAATATGATATTAATATCTGCGGCTGGCGTAACTTCGAAGTTTAAGTCCAAATCAACCCCTGTAAAATCAAATTTTGGTGGTGTTGAAATCAGACTTGAATCTGCAATATTGTTTGTAAATGTAATGAATCCCTCGTCTTCGATTTCTCCTATTCCATACATTGGAATATTGATTGTTGTCTCTTCTTCTGTTTTGAAATCGACGTTAATTGAAAGGTTGTTTGTGTATCCCAAAATAGTCGCTGATCCCGTTGCGTATCCTTTGCCATAATAGGAGACATCTGGACTGTAGGGTAGGTTCATTACTAAAAATTTGTTTGCAGCATTTGAGCCGAAAGATGAGTTTGAATTTGATAGTGATTCAAGGTCAAGTTGCAAATTAAAGTTAAAGTCCTGAAAGTTATTGTGGTGAACAGTACCTATGACTTTCCCAGAGTTTCCATCTTCATCGAAGACGGGTACATCGTCGATGTAGAATCCATCTTTATCAACGTTTATGGGACCATCGACTCCAAGATGCACTCCCAAAATATCCATAAACATACTGCCACCTTTAAGGTCGATTGTTCCATCCAGAATTGGATGCGTAAATGTTCCGCCCAAATCAATTTTCCCAAACAACATCCCTCGGATTTCAGAAAGAACCTTTGGGTCCATAAATGCATTTGTAAATTGTATATCGGTATTGTCAAAGTTCAAGTCAAAATTCAGGTTATTATCTTTTTCGAAGATGTAATAATCCCCAGTAAAGTCAAATGTCTTTTCTTCGATATAGGTCAAATCTCCATTTGTGCTAATCGCTTGTTTTGTCTTGTCCCATTCAGCTTGTATGGCAATATTTCCGACTTTTTGTTCTTTTACATGGAATTGCGTTAATTGACCATTTGCTTTGAAGTTAAGATCATTAAAAGGGTTTGCAATAAATCCAACTGCATTGATTCTGCCGTTCATTGGGTAATCGGTAGAAATGAAGTTTGATATTTCTCCCAATCTTAAGTCGCTGATTTTAAAATTCAATTTATCAATCTCATTGTCTGATATTTCACCAAATATCGAAATATATTGATCGTTTCTTTTCAGCTCAAAAGTATCAATTGCTAATTTATTCTCTTCAAAGTTGAATTCTGATTTCCGAGCAATGTTCCATTTTTTATCATCAATGAAAAAAGAAGAAGGGTTCAGTACAATTTCAAATACATTGGGTCCATTTATGGTTGTTTCCCAAGTGACATGAGAAGTTGGATGCGTGCCTTGTTCCCAAGATAAGTCGTGATTTAGGTAATTGTCACCCCCTGTTGATTTAAAGTTGAGGTCTTTGATTTGTATTGAATCTCCTATGCTAAATTCGTTTGTATGGTAGGTGGCCATTGTGCTTGTCGAATCCATAAATTGATTGAGTATTATATTTTCGAACCTGAACTTTTCATAATCTATATGTTCAGACTTAAGAACCATGTTAAAGTTTGACTTCTCACCAAAATAATGTCCATACAATTCCAATTTGGGAGCAACTGATAGTTTTGGGTAGATTATTTTGACGAGTGCGTTCGCATCGAGAAGTGACAAATTGTATTTAAAATGATCTTGACCGTGGTGGTTGTATTTATCTTGTACTTCATCAAATAATGCAGGAAATACGCGACTAAGTTGGTAATTTAAGTCATCTTTGAGGTGCTTGAAATTTATTTTCCCCTGGATGTTGGCACTGCCCAAACTACTTTTTATTGAAAATAAATCAGCATACGGTGTCCTGTCAATTTGCAATTTCAAATGGTCGACAGACAACAGCTCGCCATTTGTTTCTATTTGAAGACCATTCAATTGTACATTGCCGTCGAAATTGTTTGGATTGTCACCATAAAGATCAAATTCAGCCTTGGATAAAAGTTTAAAATTGCTGGATGTCATGTTTATATTCTCAAGTTCTACTTCACGTACATCTAGCGTAAATTTTAAGTGTTTGTTCTCCTTCAAATCAATGAATCCCTTACAAGTTAGTTGAAGGTTATCATCCATAACACTTAAATATCCATTGAAAACTTCATTCGCAAAAGATCCTTGATCAATTCGAATATCAGAATATTTATAGTCGAGGTAATCAAAGCGACTGATTTCACCATTTAGAGTTGAGAGGATTAGGTCGTAATTCGAATTTATTTCTCCTTCCAAAAGAAATCGACCATTTAGTATTCCAAATTCTTCAACATTTATTAGCGTTCCCAATTTGAAATCATGTATGTGAACGTCATTTTCATTCATTCTATTTGGCCGGAACAAATAACTATTTTGTTCTTCATTTTTGGTGAATAACAGTCCATTTTTAATTGTGACCTCGCCCAAACTCGTCGAAAGTGTATTACTTGCAATTTCGAATTGATTAAATGTACCTTTCGCACTTGCATGTTTGATTTCAAGATGGTTTAAGGCTTGGAGCTCAGGAGTCAACTCAATGTATCTTATTTCGGATCGATTCGGTAACCGAAGCGTTTTTAATTCGTTAAAATCAAGAAAGGCATAATTTAATTTTTCATCAAAGTGACCTTTCATAAAATTTCGATAATCATTCAATTCAAACGTTCCTTGTATTCTTGATTTCTTTTTGAATTGCAGATCGAGATTTTTGAGTTTTAAATCGGAAACTTTTTGATGGATTTCAGTGCTCAAACGAACACGATCATTCATTCCCTCAAGCGGCAAAGCGAAGAATGCTATTTCTTTCAGGGAGAGACTGCTTTCATCAATTTTAGCATCGAAAGTCACACTATCCACAAATGATTTGAAACAAGTGTAGCGGTCGGATAACATATTTAGTTTAGATGAGCGCACATAGGATTCGTTTGACCATAATTCTAAATCTGAAAGTAATACTCCGGATGGAGAAACTTGAACATTGGATTGAAATTCCTTAAGTTCAAATCCACATTGCTCTTTAAGATTGAGATGATTTACATGTCCTGTAATAACGTTTTTTTCAATCTTAATTCCTTGAATAGAACCGTTGATTTTTGCTGCATTCAAATGGAAATAGTCTATTCCAGATGCTCGATGCGGTTTCCTGTGATCATCAAATTTAAAGCGGCAATCGCTAAAAAAAGTCTCATAGAACTTAAATGCAATTGTGTTTTTCTTCTTTTTATCTCGTGCAAAGTATTCAGTCAGAAAGGAGTGGTTAAAGACATTGTCTTTACTCCGTTGGATATGAACAAAGGCATTTTTTATTTCCGATGCTCCAATAGTATATTCTTTCTTCCCAAAGTTGTATTCGTCAATAGTAAGTAAAATACGATCGGAATAAATGAGTGTGTCTCCTTGTTGATCCCTCAATAGAATACCGTCAAGTGCCACTTTATCAAAGAAAATAAAATGCACTTTATTGATTTTAACTTCGGCTCCGAGTTCACTTGATAGGTATGTTGTTGCCTGCGCGGCAAAATAGGTTTGAACTGAAGGCACTCGCAATGCAAACGCAAGAAGCACAACTAAAATCAGTATCCATTCGATTAGGGAACCAATTGTGTATGCTAATATTTTCAGTAATTTTGCCATTCGTATCGTACAAACTTAAACATTGTGTCTCAAAAAGAGCCTATAATACTCGCGATTGAGTCATCTTGTGATGACACATCAGTTGCAATCCTCAAAAATGAAACCATTCTTGCCAATTTAATTGCTGGACAGGAAGTTCATAGGGTATATGGTGGGGTAGTTCCAGAACTTGCAAGTCGTGCTCATTTACAAAATATTGTCCCAGTAATTGAGGCTGCCGTTCAGAAAGCGGATGTAGCACTGGGAGATATTGATGCAATTGCTTTTACTAAAGGTCCTGGTTTACTGGGGTCCTTGATTGTTGGGACCTCTTTTGCGAAATCACTTTCGTTGGCACTAGACATACCAATAATTGACGTAAATCACATGTTTGGTCATGTGTTGGCTCACTTTATTGATGATGACGGCAAGTCAAAACCTAAATTTCCTTTTATTTGTTTGACTGTTTCAGGAGGTCATACACAAATTGTTTTGGTACGTGATTATCTGGAGATGGAAATAATTGGTGCTACAAAAGACGACGCCGCAGGAGAGGCTTTTGATAAGGCTGCTAAAATGCTTGGTTTTGAATACCCTGGAGGCCCACTTATTGATAAGCATTCAAAATCTGGCAATCCATTTGCCTTTGGATTTACAAAACCCCGGGTTGACGGTTACAATTTTAGTTTCAGTGGTTTGAAAACTGGAATTATGAATTTCCTGAACAAAGAGCAGCTTCACGACCCAAATTTCATTGAAGAAAACAAAAGTGACTTGTCTGCATCAATTCAGCATACTATTGTTGAGATACTGATGACCCAGTTGAAGCGTGTTTCTGATGATTATGGTATTCAGGAAATTGCAATAGCTGGAGGAGTTTCTGCAAACAGTGGGCTTAGGAATAGATTGGTTGAGGATGGCAATAAATTTGGATGGAATGTTTATATCCCACGTTTTGAATACTGTACGGACAATGCAGCCATGATTGCCATCACGGCAAAATTTATGTTTGGGAAAGGTTTGTTTGCAGATCAAAGCGTAACTGCTCGTGCACGGATTCCGTTTACCTATTAGTTTTCCGGAAAAAAGCGTAAGACATCTTTATGCCATACAACTTTGATATCAGATGATTTGGTTCAGTCTTGTTGGCTATTTTTTTTCAGAAGTAACCTATATTTCGTTTGGATACCAATGTTGAGTCATTTACGTATCAATGAAGAACCACTGTTAGTCATTGTTTTATGAGGATTTGTGTTGAAAATTTAGATTTAAGACTTCAATGTTAATTCATTTAGTTTAGCGAAAAATCAATTCCTAATTTGTAGCTTTGACACGCTATGAGAGGTATTCTTTTTGTTTGTGCAATTTTTGTTGCTCTCAATTCGAGCAGTCAGGAACCGGTAAACTGGGAATTTTCCTTTGATAACGAGTTTGATAATCTTACAATGAAGGCAACTTTAGATGAAGGATGGTATTTGTATAGTCAATCGAAAAATGAAGATATTGGTCCAGTACCAACAGCTTTTCAGTTTATTGCAAATGAGTCGTATCAGATTATTGGCAATACAATAGAACCAGAGTCGTTAACTAAGTACGATTCAAACTTTAACAGCGAGCTAAATTTCTTTGAAAAAGAAGTTGTGTTCGAGCAAAAAATTGAAAATGTGGATGCCGAATTTGTGTACGGTAGTGTGACTTACATGGTGTGTAATGGCATGATGTGCCTGCCACCGACTGATTTAGAATTTATTATACAGCTAAACAAACAATAATTATGAATGGGATTTTGTCGATTTTTTTAAAACTGACCCTGGTTCTTTCGGGTTTATTTATTTCTATCAATACAAATGCTCAATTAGAATTCCCAGAGGATTACGTTCATTGGAATTTTACGATTGAACAAATTGGTGACGATGCAACAATCGTTGGATCCATTGATATTGAAGAAGGATGGCATATCAATTCCATCGTTCTACCAGAGATGAGTTTTGGTTATCCAACAAACATAACTTTTGTGCCTTCTTCGGATTACAAAATTGTAGGAGCTGTAATTGAGCCTGAACCACACGTTGTGTATGATGAAGAATCGGATGAAACCTTATCCTATCATGAAGGAAAATTTAAGTTCAAACAAAAAATAAAAGTTACAGGTGAAAAGGACTTCATCCTCAGAGGTGTTTTTGACTTCCAGACGTGCAATGAGTCGTATTGTCTCAAAGATATGCAGGCTGATTTTTCTGTGAATGTGAGAGGGGTTATTGCTGAAAATGCTGCTACTGAACCGATTGATATTGCGCTTCCGATTTCTGCAGAAGAACCTACTTCCAATGAAGATACTGCGAAAACCTTTGAAACAGGAGTTTCAACTAAGAAACAAAACACAGAAAATGATAAAGATGCTGAGGTTGCGCAAGTAGAGGTTGAAAATGAAACAGATGATATTTCGAACAAGTCAAGTTGGGTTATTTTTTGGCTTTCGTTCGGTAGTGGTTTGCTCGCTTTGATGACACCTTGCGTATTTCCTATGATTCCGATGACTGTTAGTTTCTTTACAAAACAGAGCAAAACAAAGGCTCAAGGAGTTCGAAATGCACTAATTTTTGGAGTCTCAATTATCGTGATTTATATTCTTTTAGGGTCTGTAATTACCGCGATATTTGGCGCAGAAGTGCTAAATGAGATGTCAACAAACCCGACATTTAATGTGATCTTTTTCTTGTTATTGGTTGTCTTTGCAGTTTCATTTATGGGGGCCTTTGAAATTCGCCTTCCGAATTCATGGCTCAATAAAGCGGATAGTAAGGCAGACAAGGGGGGAATGATTGGAATATTTTTTATGGCTCTTGCTTTGGCGTTGGTTTCGTTTTCTTGCACAGGACCAATCGTTGGAACTCTTCTCGTTCAAGCGGCCGAGGTAGGAGGATTAACACCAATTATTGGAATGTTTGGTTTTTCATTAGCACTTGCTTTGCCTTTCGCATTATTTGCAGCGTTCCCGGGATGGATGAATTCAATGCCGCAGTCAGGAGGGTGGTTGAACACAGTAAAAGTTGTTCTGGGATTCTTGGAATTGGCCTTGGCGTTTAAATTTTTATCGAATGCGGATTTATCCTTACAAGCCCATATGCTGGAGCGAGAATTATTTCTAGCAATATGGATAGGTATTTTCCTCGTACTCGGTTTCTATTTGCTCGGATTTTTAACTCTACCGCATGATTCAAAGGTTGAACGCTTATCAGTTGGACGAACGCTTCTTGGAACATTTTCATTGGTGTTTGTATTATATATGATTCCAGGATTGTGGGGAGCTCCGCTTAAAATGATTAGTGCTTTTCCGCCTCCGTTGCAGTATTCTGAGTCTCCAATGGGAGTTGGGCGTGCTGGAGGAGGTGCAACTGCGGATCACGGTCCTGAAGGTACACATCTAGGACCACAAAATATTTGGGTATTTCACGACTATGATAAGGCATTAGCATATGCTAAAAAGACAGACAAACCTCTATTTGTTGATTTTACGGGGCACAACTGCGTCAATTGTCGAAAAATGGAACAAAGTGTTTGGGGAGAACCGGGAATTATTGAAATACTCAGAGATCAAGTGGTGATTGTTTCTTTACATGTTGATGAGAGAACCCCGTTACCAAAGTCTGAATGGAAAACGGTTACTTATTCAAATGGACGAAAAAAAGACCTTCGAACGGTCGGTGATAAGTGGATGGCGAAACAAATCATTGAGTACAAGGCAACTGCACAGCCATATTATATAATGCAAAACCCTGATGGAAAGGATATTTCAGATGTACCTGCAACTTACCGGGATCATAAGGTTCCATCAGATTTTAAGAATTGGCTAAGAAAATCATTGAAGTAATTTATAGATTTTAGTAAATCCCTTTTACTTCTGTGAAAGGGATTTTTTTTGAACTCAACTTCCCGATTCAATCGGGATTGATTAATTTTGTTCCATGAACAATCTGCTGATAACACCTATTGAGTATCTAAAAGGAGTTGGTCCGAAACGAGCAGAGTTGTTGAACAAAGAGTTGAAAATCTTCTCATTTGGTGATTTAGTTCATTACTATCCTTTTCGCTACATTGATCGTTCCCATTTTCATAAGGTTGCTGATTTAATCGAACTCAATGGTCCAGCTCAATTGAAAGGACGAATTGTTGGGATGATGGAGACTGGAGTCGGTAAAAGTAAGCGTTTGACAGCCCAATTTCAAGACGATTCCGGAATGATTAATCTGATTTGGTTCAAAGGAGGGAAGTGGATCAAAAATGCGATCAAAGTAAATGAGGACATTGTTATCTACGGGCGACCAAAACAATTTGGAGGGAAATGGCAGATTCCGCATCCTGAGATGTCAAAACCAAGCGCAATTGAAAAAGGATTTCAACCTGTTTATTCAAGCACTGAAAAGCTTACAGCGAATGGTTTAGATACGAGAGGGATAGAAAAATTAACGGCGGTTTTGTTAAGCCAAATTAGTGGTCAAATTGAGGAGTTACTCCCGGTTTCGGTTTGTAAGGAAAATCGTTTGATCTCCCGTGAGGATGCAATTATTGAAATTCATAAGCCAACCAACTCACAAAAAGCAGAGCAAGCGAGAATTCGATTGAAATTTGAAGAGTTGTTTTTTCTTCAGCTGGAGTTACTCGTTCGGAAAAAGATAACGCTTCAAAAATCCAAAGGTGTGAAACTTGAACTGGTAGGAGATGCTTTTAATACGTTTTATAAAAATCATATTCCTTTTGAATTGACGGGAGCACAGAAACGTGTTTTAAAAGAGATTCGTCACGACTTGAATACGGGCCATCATATGAATCGTTTGTTGCAAGGAGATGTTGGAAGCGGAAAAACACTTGTAGCTCTTCTGACAATGTTACTCGGAATAGGGAATGGATTTCAAGCTGCATTAATGGCACCGACTGAAATTTTAGCAATTCAGCATTTTGAATCGATTTCTAAATTGATGGAGAAGTTAAATGTTCGTGTTGCACTTTTAACGGGATCTACGAAGAAAAAAGATAGAGTGGTGCTCCATGAAGCACTACAATCAGGAGAAATTGATATTTTAATCGGTACGCATGCTTTGCTAGAAGACGTTGTTCAGTTCAAAAATCTTGGCATTGTCGTGATTGATGAACAACACCGATTTGGCGTTGCTCAACGTGCACGAATGTGGAAAAAAAATGAACTTCCACCTCATGTCTTGATTATGACAGCGACTCCAATCCCAAGAACTCTTGCGATGACTTTTTATGGCGATCTTGATGTTTCAGTAATCGATGAATTGCCACCGGGTAGAAAACCGATCACAACAGTTCATCGCTATGATGCACATCGTTTAAGAGTATTTGGCTTCATGAAAGAAGAGATATCAAAGGGCAGACAGGTGTATATCGTTTATCCGTTAATTAATGAATCTAATGCACTTGATTTTAACAACCTTATGGATGGCTTTGAGGCTATTCAGCGCGCATTTCCGATGCCAGAATACAATGTGAGTATAGTGCACGGACAGATGAAGCCTGGCGATAAAGAATTTGAAATGAATCGCTTTGCCCGAGGCGAAACTCAAATAATGGTTGCGACAACAGTTATTGAAGTTGGTGTAAACGTACCCAATGCTTCAGTAATGGTCATTGAGAGTGCGGAACGTTTTGGATTGTCTCAGTTGCATCAACTCCGAGGTAGAGTAGGTCGAGGAGCTGAACAGTCCTATTGCATTCTCATGACAGGTGACGAAATTTCAAAAGACAGTATTAAGCGCATGAAGACAATGGTGCGTACAAATGATGGTTTTGAAATTGCTGAAGTGGATCTTCAGTTGCGTGGTCCCGGAGATTTGGTAGGGACACAACAAAGCGGTATCCTTGATCTTAAAATAGCAAATCTTTCCAAAGATGGACAGCTTGTTCAATTGGCACGCGAAGTTGCCAAGTCAATTTTGCTGAAAGATCCAAACATAGAGGCCGTTGAGCACAAAGGGATTCGCTCGAAACTTTCTGATATGCTGAAGAGCAGACCCAATTGGGGGAGAATTGCTTAACCTGATCGTTGGAAATCGGAAATTGTCCTTAATTTTACGGTATTCGTAAAAAAAGGGTATGAATAAAATAGCTGTATTTTTCTTGTTTCTTGCATTTCAATCAAACGCTCAATTGCTAAGTGGAACAGCTGTTGATGAAGGTCGTTTAATTTTAGCCAACTCTATATTTATTCAAGAGGGAACCATTGATGGTTGGGCTACCTTTGAGCTTGCCATAAATCGAAATGGTAAGGTCACGAGTGCCAAGATCGTTGAGACGAATTTAAAAAGAACAACTGCAAAAATGCAAATTCGGGATTACCTGATGACGCTAAAATTTACCCCAGGTCCCCATTATCCAAAATTTCATCATGCCAAGGTGAAGATAACCTTGTACAAATCAGTAGATGACTAAAAGTATTCGCTTTCAGGTATCTATCATTGTGTCCATATTTCTAATTGCTTTACTATGAAGGGTATATGGCATTCACTTTATCTGCATGAATTTCCATAATCTTTTTGCGCTTCAACTTGAGCGTTGGAGTCAGTTCTCCATTTTCAATGGAGAGTTCTCTATTCAACATTTGAATTTGTTTCACCTTTTCCCAGCTTCCAAATTCGGCATTGTATTTGTCAATTTCTTTTTGAATTCGGGCAACGACCATTTCGTTTGTACTAATTGATTGCTCTGATTTGTCACCGAGATCAATCCCTTTTCGATCCGCCCAGTCTTTTACAAAATCAAAACAAGGAACGACTAATGCAGCAGGAAATTTCTCTCCTTCCCCAATGACTATTATTTGTTCTATAAAACGTGATTCTTTGAATTTATTTTCCATGGCCTGAGGAACAATGTATTTACCTCCACTGGTTTTGAATATTTCTTTTTTCCGATCCGTTATTTTTAGGAACTTCCCTTCAATAAATTCTCCAATATCGCCAGTGTGAAACCATCCATCTTTGATTACTTCAGCTGTTTGTTCAGGAAGATTATAATAACCAAGCATTACGTTTGGTCCCTTAACAAGAATTTCTCCGTCCTCAGCAATCTTAACCTCTACACCGTCAATCACGGGTCCAACGCTTCCAATTCTTATTCCTCTTTGAAATGAATTCACAGAGCAGACTGGAGATGTTTCAGAAAGTCCATATCCTTCAAGAATTGGTATGTCTGCGGCAAGGAATATACGTGCTAGTCGCGGCTGAAGTGCTGCACTTCCAGAGGCAATGGCTCTGATATTTCCACCAAGTGCTTCTTGCCATTTACTAAAGATTAATTTACGTGCAATTTTTAACTTGAAATTGTACCATGCCGAGCGATTCACTGGATCATATTGCTCAGCCAACTTGACAGCCCAAAAGAACAGATTTCGCTTGACACCAGAAAGAGCATCTCCTTTTGCGATGATTTTATCAAATACCTTTTCTATTAGTCTCGGTACAGCGGTAAATACATCTGGTTTAATTTCTCGTATGTTATCACCAATCGTCTCCATAGATTCAGCGAAATGAATAGAGCATCCGAGATACATGTACAAATAGTGCAACATTCGTTCATAAACATGACAGACAGGTAAAAAGGACAATACTTTAGACCCTGCTTCAGCAGGAATAGGCTCTATGCACGCCTCAACATTGGTCAATAAGTTCTTGTGCGAAAGCATTACTCCTTTCGGGTTTCCTGTTGTACCGGAGGTGTAAATAATCGTGGCGAGTTCTTCGTGCTTTACAGCGTCCATTCGTTTTTGAACTTCCAAGCGCTCTATTGTAGCTCCAGTCTTTTTAATTTCTGACCAATTCTTGGCACCCTCTACAGCATCCATTGTAAACAAATGCTCAAGCGATGGGGTTTCTCCTGATATGTTTGATATTTTCTTGAACAATTCATCATTGGCCACTACACAGAGTTTGATCGAAGAATCGTTGAAGATATATTTATAATCACTTTCTGAGATATTTGGATAAAAAGGAACAACAATAGCTCCTGTTTGCTGGATTCCGATGTCCATTACATTCCACTCATATCGTGTTTCAGAGACAATCCCAACTCGATCTCCTGGCATTACTCCAAGAGCAATAAGACCTTTGGAAATCTCCATCGCTTCATCCACAAATTGCTGTGTTGAAATTGCATTCCATTGGCCATTAATTTTTGAGGAGAACATCCTGTTATTTGGATGATTTTTAAGTTGATAATTCGGGATATCAAAGAGTCTTTTTGTTTCAATCATTGTCAATTGTTTTTAGATGAACTTCTCCCTATACAATCTAGCAATTCCTCGCATATTTCAAGTTGCTGAAGGATTGTAAAATTCGAGTTCTAAGTAGTATTTTTAGTGTTGTTGAGTATTCGATTTATTGAATAATTCACATCAGCATTGTACACATACGAATGTACTCAAAAAAGAATAAAAAAATATTCGATCAAATGGTTGTTTTATTCATCTAATTGTATGGTTTGATAATTGCATAAAATAAAGCGTACCAAAACGCGTCGAAAAGTGGTTATTGATGTAACAATATCAAGTCTGAAATTGTTTTAACTGTATGTTCTGAATAGATTTATTTGAAAAGAAAAGAGTACAATATTGCGATCAGTAAGCATTCCGATAATTTGTTTGGATATGCGCTGAAATTTCTGCGTAATTACCAGGATGCAAAAGATATTGTGCAGGATGTTTCTGAGAAGCTTTGGGTCAATAGAAAAACTGTTGAGCTAAATAAAGCTAAGTCATGGATGTTTACCACTGCACACAATGCAATGATAAATTTTTCAAATAGAAAAGGAAGAGTTCATTTGACTAGTGAAATGAAATTCTATGATAAAGGATATGTAAATCCGGATTCATTTGAGTCAAATCAAGTTGTTGATAGAGCGGTTAGTATTCTTCCGCCTGTTCAGAAAAGTATTATTCTTATGCGAGACCTCGAAGGCTATTCTTACAAGGAAATAGGGGAGATACTCGATTTGTCAGATGCACAAGTGAAAGTGTATTTGTATAGAGCGCGAAAGAAAATTAAAATGCAGTTAAAAGGATTGATTGAATTGGTATGAGTACACCTTCATATTCAAATATTGAAATGTGGCTTTTTGAGCTGGCCGAGGGAAATCTTTCTCCTGATCAAATTGCCAAATTGGATTTGTTTCTGCTACAAAATCCAGAATTAGATATTGATCGAGACATGTGGGAGTTGGCAAAGGTCAATCCCGAGAATCACATTTACAAAGAAAAAGAAAAGCTGTTTAAAAGAAAGCCAATTGGACTTTATGGGTTGGTTGGTTCTTTGGTTTTGTTACTCTTTATTTTTGTCGGTTATTCATCGTTTTATTATCTCTCAAATGAAAATTTAGCGGACGATACAATGGAAACACGAGTGTCTGATTTGCAACTAGAAAATAAAATGTTAAAACAAGAAATTGCAAATTTGAAAAGACGTACAGCCCCAACTTCAATCGAAAATGAATCGAGTGAGGAGTTTGTGTCAGAAGAAAAGGTTGTTTCCATTAAATCGAACATCTCTCAGTTATCCGATGGTGCCTCCTTAACCGAGTTGGTCTCGAAAGAATTTGAGAAAAATGAACAATTCGAGTTGTCTCAGCCTCATCCGGACTTGACTTCGTTAGATCAATCTAGCACTATTTTATTTAAAGAATTGAATCCAATTTTAATGGTCGGTGCAGCTGAAAAACCTGATAATATGAACGGCGTTCTCCCGAAAGGCTCCAAAACGCAGCATGTTGATTACGATATGTCTTTCCGAAATCGGTTATTTAAGTTCGGGAGAGTACTTCAGAAAATGATTGACAATCCAATTGCCTTGAAAAATTCTCGAGACCCTCAATACCACGTTCCTGGAATGATATCGAGAGACATCAATTTTGGAGCTACTGGAACAATGTCGGCACCAAGAGTTGAAATGTTCTCTCGAATTCAATGGTATGGTCAGGAAAATGAATTGATCCAGAATCAACTTGCTATTGATGGATATTCTTATGGTGTAAGAGGGGGAATAGGAGTACAGATGAAGCATGCTTACTACAATGATGGTGGGATTCAGATTTCAAATGCTGCGTTAACCTATTCGCCAAAATTATCAGTCAATCGATTTTTTTCGATTGAACCTGCATTGCGATTTAAAATGGGCAATAAACTGTTGAGTGATTCTAAAATGGAAGATGTTTCCAATGTCGAGATTGATCGCGGCATTGTTCATCAATATTACGAACAAGGAGCGCAACCGATAGGAAGTAATCTCTGGTACAAGGACATTGGACTTGGTTTGAATGTTAATACAAAATGGTTTTTTGTGAGTGCTCAATTGGACAACGTCTTGAACCATAAAGATAATATTTACACAAGTGATTTACTGAATCCAAGACGAGCAGAGACTCATTTTGTAACTTCGATAGGAACAGATTATGAATCGAAGCAAACCTACAAAAGTGGCCATTCAGAGTATGGATTATCCACCTACTTAATGTATCAAAAACATGAGCAATTATCAGAGATGTGGCTTGGTCTTAATGCACGTTGGAGATGGCTCACTTTCGGGGGAGCGCTCTCAAGTGGCTTAGACCCAGTGGCTTCACTCGGCGTAAAATTTAATTATTTCCTTTTGCAATACAATGCAGATTATTCGAGTAGTGCCATGAACAACAAAAGGGAACTTTCACACCAATTGACCCTGAGATTTTTGGGTAAACCAAGTTATTTGAAAAAACGATAAACCAATGATGTTATGAAGAATATTTTAGTAGTGCTATTTCTTGTTGTTGGATTTTCTAGCTTTTCCCAGGATCCGCAGTTTACGCAGTTTTATGCAAACCCGATTTATTTGAATCCAGCTTTTGCCGGATCAAATGTTTGCCCTCGATTTTCGATGAATTATCGTAATGAATGGCCGAGTTTAACAGGAAACTATGTCACAACGA
>JAQWHI010000010.1 GCA_029249445.1 Crocinitomicaceae bacterium
CATTAATTATTTTTCAAATGTTGTTCAATAGAATTTCACTTTCTTCAAAAAGTTAAATCACTAATAAACAAAGATATAGGTTTTTCAATTTTTATCAAAAATGACAAAAATCATGAGGTTTTAGTTTAATGCGACAGAACCTTTTTTCTTTAACGCTCGTTTTTCAAATCAATAGAAGCAATTATTCCGACAAGTATTACCACACCACTACCTATAAGGTTATACATTAGGTAGCTTAAGTCGAAGAAGCCATATAGTTTAAGGAAATGAATTCCTAAGACAGTTAGTTGTCCAATTATTCCTGCAATAAGAGCAGCTTTAGCGTTAACGCTTTTAAAGAAAAAAGCAAGTAGGAATACTCCTAGAATTGTTCCGTAAAATAAGGAGCCAAGAATATTAACTAGTTGGATTAGGTTCTCAAATAATCCAGCTGTTAGGGCAATTACAATGGCTAAAATCCCCCAACCAATCGTTAATAGCTTACTAATTTTTAAATCTCTTTCATCATTATCTTCTTTCGCCCAGAATTTTTTATAGTAATCAATCGTTGTAGTTGCGGCTAAAGCATTTAATTCACCGGCAGTTGAGGACATTGCAGCAGAGAATATAACAGCCAAGAGTAGCCCGATTAATCCATGCGGTAAAAAGTTCAATATGAATGTCAGGAAAATATAATCGCTGTCTTTTGCCTCAAAGTCAGGATCAATGCTATGTAATTCACTCTTATAATTCGCACGAATAGAATCTTGAGCGAACTGTAATTCTTGAATACGATCAAAGTCATTCGATCGATTCAAAAGCAACATCTTTTTCTCGTCAAATACTGCATCATAGGAGGATTCAATCTTTTTTAAGTTTTGCTCTTCTAGAGAAGTCATTTCAACTTTCTGCGGATTAAAAACTATAGGAGGTTGGTTGAATTGGAAAGAGACAAATACCATCACACCAATAAACAGAATGAAAAACTGCATTGGGATTTTAACAAGACCATTGAACATTAAACCAAGCCTTGACTCTTTTAAAGTCTTCCCTCCTAAGTAACGTTGCACCTGTGATTGATCAGTTCCGAAGTAAGAAAGGAACAGAAAAACACCTCCAGTTAGACCGGATAATAATGTGTAGCGGTTGGTAATATCAGGTGATAAATTAATTATTTCCATTTTACCTAGTGAACCAGCGATATCAACACCTTCCGAAAAACTTATACTACTCGGGAAGCTCTGAAGTACGAAATAAAAGGCTAAAAACATTCCAGCCATAATTACACCCATTTGCCACTTTTGGGTCAATGAAACAGCTTTGCTACCGCCAGAAACGGTATAAACGATTACAAGCCCACCAATAACCAAACAGGTTAATTGCAAGTTCCAACCTAATAAAGTGGATAAGATAATGGAAGGTGCATAAATAGTTATACCTGCCGCCAATCCTCTGGATACCAGAAAGAGAAAGGAGGTAAAAGAGCGAACACGAACATCGAATCGCTCTTCAAGATATTGATACGCTGTAAAAACATTAAGCTTGTAATAGATTGGGAGAAAAAAGACTGAGATGAGAATCATGGCGATCGGCAGTCCAAAATAGAATTGAATAAAGCCCATCCCACTTTCATATGCTTGTCCAGGTGTAGATAAGAAAGTTATTGCACTAGCTTGTGTAGCCATGATGGACAATCCAATAGTTACCCAGTTTTCAGAGTTTCCTTTTAGGTAACCATCTATACTTGTTTGCTTCCGTGTTTTCCAGCTACCATATGCTACAATGATAAACAAGGTAGACATCAAAACGGTCCAATCTATCCAGCTCATACTTTATATGTATTCGTTATCCACATGAAAAGAGCAATTTGAGCGAATAAAAAGATAAGGAGACCCCAATACCAAGCTTTCCAATTTACTTTGTCTTTTTCGTTTTCGCTTCTCATGGCTTATAGCTTAAAAGATTGGCAAATAAACGGTAGGCACCTATAACTCCTTTGGGTAGTTCACGGAAAAAGGAAATGCCAGTATATACAAATTGACCTTTTCCATATTTTGTAGCGATTAAGCTTCCAATTGCAGGCTCTTCACCTTTATCTGCCCAGGAAAAGAGAGGTGTGTAATTTTCGTCCCATTCACCTGCAAAATACAGTCCTCGCTCTTGTACCCAACCTTCAAAATCAGCTGTCGTAATTTTATTGGGCACATTCATTATGGGATGATCTTGATTAAGGAAAGTAACGGTAGCATCTTCTTCTGTCACTCGTTTCCTTGATAATTTGAATGGAATAGGGCCGAAAGAATAATCACGTATTGATCTTGACGCGGTATTATACTGCATAATGAGGTTTCCCCCTTCATGAACATAGCTAAATAATTTTTCATGGAAATTAATTAATTCAGGATGTACATTATATATTCTAATACCTAAAACAACAGAATTGTAATCAGACAATTCTACCTCAGAAAGTTCATTCACTTCAAAAGTTTCCACATCAAACCCAAGTTGAGAAATTGCAGCAGGAATGGCATCATCAACGCCTTTAATATAGGCCACTTTTCCGGCGACAATATTAGCGTCTAAGGAAATACACTTAAGCACGGTTGGCTTAAATACTGTTTGGGTAGGAATGTGATCGTAGCTAATTTCATTTTGAGAAAATAAAACCTCCCCATCAGCAACTAGTTTTAACGATCCAGACTTAGCTTCGTCAGTTGATGTCAAATGGAACTCAATCCATTTCTCGCTTTGTTTCTTTTCAATAAATACATTAAACATAGACGGTTTTACAATCCATCCAGTTGGAGCTTTTGCCTCAATTTTAGTTGTTAGGCTATCGTTATACGCATGAACTCTTACTCTAATCTTTTTTGATTCTTCAGGCTTCAAAATAATAAGCTGTTCTTCGAAACTTGCAGTGATATTTGGTGTAATTATCAAAGGTCGTCTTCTTTCGCCATAAGCGGGATCTCTCCATTTATAAATGGCAGGAACTTTATAGTCAAACTTGTGTTGGCCAATTTTTAAACTAAATGTAGCTTCAAATGAAGGACTTCCTTCCGCTAGGCAATAATTGGAAGAGTCTTGAACATCAAATAAATTTGTAAATGGCTTTTCTAACCAATATGGATTATAAACTTCAATCTTTCCAGAGGATTGAAGTTCCTTTATGATTGGGCTATTAATTCCGATCAATTCGTTGTACGTATATATTTCAGCAGTGCTAAGTTGAATTGACTCTAAAGTAATTTCTTCATTGGATCTATTCAGTATTGAAGCGTTAATGCTAAAAGGTTGGTTTGAAACAAAAGCAAAATCATCTCCACAAAGCTCAGCCTTTAGGCCAAGGCAATCAACAATAATGTTTTTGCATCGATCAATTTTTTCATCTTTAAGAAAAGAGTTAGGAAGAGTTTGTAACCCTTTTAGAATATTAAGAAGAGCCGGTACGTTATTAGCTGTCTTTTTAAAATCGAAGTTATGAATAACCTCGTTGAATTCTTTTTCAAATTTGTCATTCAGCAAGGTTGTCCAAGTTTGTTCTTTTTTTTCAAAAAATGATTTTTCAATTTTCTCCCCTGCTAAATATTTAAAATACTCAGTTCTACTGCCTCGCTCTATGATAGCTCCAAAACCTTGACACTTATGCTGACTTCTGGCAATCGTTCCAATTTCATTGTATGACATACCAAGTGCTTCATTGTACCCTCCAATATCCATAATGATGTAATTTGGATCTCCTTCCGACATGTCTATAATGTTTTCATCCCACCAATAGGAGGTATTCCAATAGATAGAAGTTGTTTGCCAAGTACCAAGTTTGGAAACCTGATGAGGTAAGAATTGAGGATCCGCAGCTTTCTTAAAAGCCTCTATTGCTAGTATGGCAGAAGCCGTATGATGTCCGTGCCCAGCTCGTTCATCGGGTGGAAATCTAGTAATGATTACATCTGGCTGAAATTGGCGAATCATCTGAACTAGGTCATGCATTAATTCATCTTTCCCCCATAGTTCGAAGGATTCTTCTGCTGACTTTGAATAACCAAAATCTAAGGCTCGTGAGAAATACTGTTTTCCTCCATCGTAAGATCTTGCTTTCAATAACTCCTGAGTTCTCAATAACCCTAAGTTTTCACTCAAGTCATTCCCTATTAAATTTTGGCCGCCATCTCCACGCGTTAAACTAAAATAGGCAGTTTCTGCTTTTTCGCCTAAAGAAAAATACGCTATAGCTCTTGTGTTTTCATCGTCAGGATGGGCTGCAACATACAGCACTTTCTTAAGCGAGTGCAATTTTTGCAGATTCACATAAATAGAAGAGCTACCATCATTTGAATGTGAACTAAATTGAATGAAGATTAAAAATGTTAAAAAGAGGAGTAATCGCATGCTATCTATTTCTTTTCGTTAAAAATAAAAATATTGATGAAGAATCGCTTAATAAAGGACTAAACAGAATCTTGATTATACTTAGAATTTAGTTTTTTAAACTGAATGTGTAACTTCATCAAAAAAAAATAAAATGATTAAAACTTTTCTTTTAGCAGTTAGCTGCATTACATTAATTTCTGTTTCGGCGCAAATTGAAACGCCACAACCAAGTCCATCAGCAAAGATTTCTCAATCAGTTGGGTTAAATACGATTGATATTGAGTACTCAAGACCATATAAAAGAGATCGAGTGATTTTTGGGGACTTAGTACCTTTTAATAAAATGTGGAGAACAGGAGCTAACAAAAACACAATTCTTACAACAAGTGATTTAATGATCTTTGGAAAAGACACATTACAAGCCGGTAAATACGCAATTTTCGCAAAGCCTATGAAGGGTAATGATTGGGAGATGTACTTCTATACAGATACAGAAAATTGGGGGACTCCAGAAAAGTGGGATGCTTCCAAGGTAGCGGTTAAAACTATGGCTACTTCGCATCTAACAAAAGATGTAGTAGAGTCATTCACAATCAGCATTGATAATGTGGATTCTGATGCAGCTGATTTGTCTTTTGCTTGGGATAAAACGAAAGCTACAGTTTCATTTACTGTTCCAACAATTGAGAGAGTTGCAGCAAGTATTAAGTCCGTAATGGCAGGACCTTCTACTGGTGATTACTATAAGGCTGCTCAGTACTACCTTGCCCAAAAAATGGAGCTTCCAACTGCTCTAGAATACATTAACAAAGCATTGGATTTGAGAGAAGATCAACCTTTTTGGTATTTAAGAAGAAAAGCTTTGATTCAAGCAGAAATGGGGGATTATAAGAATGCTATTGAAACAGCGAAGTTATCTCTTGCAGCTGCAAAAGAAGCAAATTATGAGTCATATATCAAATCGAATGAGAAGTCGATTGAAGAATGGAATAAGAAAAAATAAGCGCCAGATTTTTTGTTTAAAAGCGTTCACTCAATGTGAACGCTTTTTTTGTTTTCTAGAGTTGTTATCAACTTCTATTCAAGTTCATATTTTGATTCCCAAAAGTGGATTGTTATCATGAGCATCAAACTTTAGCTCATGAAAATTTCACTCATAGTATTTCTTACGGTTTTATGCTGACATCATGCAATGTAATGCTTCCATTGAACTCTAAATTAATTATAAGTATTTCTACTAAAGATATAAAGTTTCCTCTCTTAAAACTGTTTTAAAAGGAACTGGCAGAAAAGTCTTTAGAATAATAACTGCGCCTATTTGGGTTCCTGTAGCAATTGCAGTAGGAATATTAACATTATTAGGGTAGTTTAGAACTGATAAGTAATCGCCAGTAAAGATTATTAAACAATAATAGAACTACATATTTATTGAAGCCGTGCGCCTATTTGCCAACCGTTAGCAAACATAAAAACTAAAGCAATATGAAAAAACTAATTGTAATTACACTAACATTATTCTTTCTATCGGGCTGTCAAAACAATTCACTAA
>JAQWHI010000011.1 GCA_029249445.1 Crocinitomicaceae bacterium
GTCTAAAACCAAGTTGATCTCCAAAAGGCCCATCTCCTATTATTTCTGAGCCTAGCTGTGTCCATTGTGCGTGTAGATTAAAACAAAGAAGGCAAGCAATAAAGTTAAGTGCAAATATTTTTTTCATAGTTACAAGGATACCAGGTTCTGTCGCATCTACCAAATTTAACCGATTTAAATTGATAAAATTCAAATGTCATAAAATAAATTCAATTGAAAATCAGCACTTTAGTTTTTTATCTGATTCCATTTTTCTTAAAAAAAAAAGCAAAAAAATAGACAGATGCGACAGAACCATTGCGGCTTACTTCTTTATTAATTTAATCTCCACTCTTCTATTTAACGCTTTTTTGCTAGCCGTCGAATTGTCATTGACGGGCTGTTCAAAGCCGTAACCAATGAATTCAATATCATCTCGCTTATACCCTTTGGAATTTAAATAATTTGCGACAGCCAGCGCCCTTTTTTCAGAAAGCTCAATGTTGTAGTTTTTATTCCCTACGTTATCTGTATGCCCTTCGATAACCACCTGGTAATCGATGTATTCATTCAAGATTGGTAGTATTCGATTCAATTCTACAAAACTCTCGGATTTTAAGTCAAATTTTGCAGTTTCAAAAAATATGTTGTTGATTTTAACCGATTTATTCCCTGAAAGAAGTTCCTCAAAAGAAACCATGTCGACATCTACTTTAATTTCTTCCATACTTGAAGCATTTCGTAGATCGACGTTATTGGAAGAGGGAAAGTACTGGTCATTGTCAACGAAATAGCCATAATTACGACCCGTTGGAAGCACAATAAAATAGGATCCGTCGGAAGGGTTTGTGGTTGCCGTTCCCATATTTTCACCGGTCGACAAATCCTCCCACGACACCTTTGCAGAGATTGGTTGACTCTTTGAATTTTTGATGACTCCCGAGATTGTAGTAACTAATTCAGGACGTAAATCTTCTGGCAGGGTGAATGTAAAGATATCAGAGCTCGAACTTTTCATGGTAAAATCAAATATTTTGGTGGAAGCTTGCGCGAATACTGTCCCCAAATCTTCGGCGGTTTCAGCATGGAAAAATGCACCTTTCGTTCGGGTTGAGATGTACATTAAATCGTCGTAAGCTTGGCTCCCTTCATCGACTTCCAATGCAATCGTATAGGTTTTATAAATACTGCCTTTCGATCGAAGCCTGCCGATTACGGCTTTTAACGTTTCACAGCTGTTCGCATCGCCATCTGACATGAGAATAATACTCTTACTAGCGCTACTTTTTTGTGCGGCATCTTTCATATAAACCGATGCCATTTCAAAGGCCTCATACATGGGTGTACCACCATCGGCGTAAACATCCGAGATAAAGTCAGTTAGCTGTTTTGCATCATCCGAAAATTGACAATAGAAGCTAAACGGTTCGTAACAGGATCCATTAAAAGCCAAAATTGAGACTTCTGTATTGTTTGCTAAGGCTGATACACAAACTTCGTGAGCCGCTTCGCGCATTGCTTCCATTTTATTTCCTTCACCCATGCTACCCGAGACATCCAGCAACAAAATCAAACTCGACTTTTCGGCACTTTTTTCCTTGGCGGCATAGAACACGTTTTTACCATCGGTAGAAAACTTGAAACCCCAATCGTTTTCAGAGGAATTGATTTCTTTTCCAAGGTTTTCTGGGACAGACCAATCTCTCCAATCTTCCGAAAGCAGAGTTGATTTAAACACGTCCAGTCGTCCAAATCCAGCGTGACCCTCAGAAGAAAAGTAGAGTGTTTTGCCATCTGGATGCAAGTATGGGCTTCTCTCGGAGTAAGGCGTATTAATTTTTGATCCTAGATTGACCGGATTAGACCATTTTCCGTTGTCTAACTTATTCGAGATATAAATGTCTGTTTGATAATTATCGTCTCCAAAATACGACATGTTATTTTCTACGTAGAAATTCTCACCACCAGGCCGCGTACTCACGAAAATAATGGTTCTTCCATCTGCCGATAGCATAGCATCTCCTTCATAATACTTCGTGTTGATAGGATACGGCAATGAAACGGGAGCTGTCCATAAACCATTCAGTCCAATTGATGAAGTTTGGATATCACCGTTGCTATCTCCAGTCCAAAGAAACATCGTGTTTCCATCTGCACTAATCGACAGTGGCGCTTCATTTCCATAAGGTGACGACAATGACGAGACCATATCGGCGGTTCCAAAAACACCATTTTTCCCGCTAGATTCAAAGATATCTTCCCCTCCAATATTGTCTTTACGTTCTTTTCCACAAAAGAAGAGTCTCTTACCATCTAAACTTGGCACAGGCGCATATTCATCATACGCAGTATTGACTCTTTTGAGACTAGAAATAGTTACTGATGTTTCGGCTTTCTCTAATTCATTTAGAAGGTCCGTGACTTTATTCCCATTTTTCGTTTGAAACTTTGCTTCAAACTCTGTCAATGTCACTTTCGCAGAAGTCCAGTCCTTATTTTTAATATCACTTTCAATCATTCGTTGCAGCGCGACCCAAGCAAGATCTAATGGAGCTAAATTATTAACGAATGTTTCGTATGCAAAGTAATTATTATCCGTAACGCCGATATTAAAAAAAAGACTTTCTACTTCACCTACTTCATAGCTCCAATCCTGGAGCTTTGTGCGGTGATACGGATCTAAATAATTACCAAAATCTTTATAAATATTGTTGAAAGTGACCGGATGTCCATCGAATAAAAGTGCATCGAATAGTTTATCTTGAAAGGTAACAAAGTTGTCTAAATAGCGCGGGTTAGCGCACAGAAATTTCATTCCACCTATGTGCCGACTTTGAAAGGACAGTAATTCGATGCTGTCAACTGCCATGTCAAAATAGTGGCTCTTAGAATTATTCTCACAGAAGCGAATGTATCCGTCCACGGTTCCATCTGTTTGTTCAACAAAAAGCAAGCGATTCTTTTCCCTGTCCGCTTCAAATTTTAGATGTGAATTGGGGTATTTTTGTATGAACTGCACGATCGCTTCAGACGAATTCTTTTGCTTGGCGGTTTTGAGTGCGCAAACATCTCGATAGCGTATCGCTGAATCTAATTGTGCAGCATTTGGATACTGAGTTAAAAACTGAATATAGGCTGCTTCCGTATTTGATTTCATCGCAATCTGAAACGCAAGAATATCACGTTTTTGAACGGCTATCAGACGTTGTGAGGTTGAACCCTTATAAAAGTCAATAAAATGCTGATAAGCAATTATCGTATTAACAGTGCATGCATACTCCAAACCGAGATCAAATGAGATATTTCGATGAAAAAAAATAGTATCAAGCACTACACCTTCTTTTTCTAGTTTTAATTTAGTTTTTTCATCAATTTGATTATAATACTTCGAGGCTTTTTCAAAATTATGAAAAGCATTTTCTGGATTGAAAGCCGCGTATTTTTTTTGATTGCGGAGTAAGCCTTGAACAAAATTGGCACGAGCGTCGTTTCCATCTTTCGATAACACTTTATTTACGCCTTTTTCGACTTTTTCGTATTTTCCTTTTTTGAAATGCTTGTATTCGGAAATTTGTGCAAAGACCAGTGTATTAAAGCAACTAAAGATGAAGAGCAAAAATAGGTTTTGCTTTTGTTGATTGTTATAATTAAGATTATTCATATTTGGTTTTATGCTGTTTTACGTCGTCAATGATATTTGAACTTTTAAGCTTAAAAAATAAGATAGATTTCTTTCTAATTTAGGTTAAATTTTTGAACTTGATTTTTTCTAGCTTTCATTGTTTTCTGTATTGTCATTTTGGTAGATGCGACAGACCTCTTGTTAGCTGCAACTTTGACCGAGACATCTAAAATACTATTATGAATAAAATCACTACACTAATTTTTATAACTTTAATGGGAACTATAGTTTCATGCGATAACCAAAATAACCTTGAGACGAATTCCTCAAATTCACTTCAAGAAGTTACGAGCGATACAACAACAATTAAAGCTCTGATAATTGAATGGAATAATTGTTTAGTGAAACAAGAAACCAAAAATTTGCAGAATCTTTATTCAAATCAAGTTTCAATTTATGGAATCTTGAGTTTTTGTCCAGGATAAATAGTATCACTATCCAATCCGTTATATTTTTTAATCGCTATTATTGTTGTTCTATATTTCTGGGCAATTCCGTATAAACTGTCGCCGGATCTCACTCGATAGATGACCCTAGATGAATAATTAGAAGACTTCTTTATTGAGGTTGATTTTAAACCCTTTCTATCCTTCACTTTCAGTTTTCTACCGGCGTATATTATTGTTCCTCGCATTCCATTTAACCTCTGCAACTCAGAGATTCCCATTCCATACTTCTCAGCGATTGTTCCTAAACTTTCCCCCGATCTAATCTCATGGTATGTAAAACTGTTAGATGAAGATGATTTTGTCCTTCCTTTCTCCATCATCTCATCTGAAGATAGATTTATTTTATCTTCATCTGATTGAATTGCCATAGGACCGGAAACATCTTTTTCACACGGACAATATTTCTTCTGTTGCTCTTCTGTAAAATAGTATTTTTCAGAAGGCTTATAGCCTTTAATCCTTGATTTAACTTTCGAGAAACCTTTGTAATTCCCATCGGTACAAGTTTCCCAGTACTTTAATGCTTCATAATTTGAATAATCACAAAACTGCATCAATGTGTAAGCTGATAACAAACCAGACTGATGCCAGCCATTCCAACAGTGAATGTACATAGCTCCAGTAGTTGTATCATTTGCACGATCCATCACATCCTTGAGATAATCGTCTAAGTAATTATCCAATTTTGGACGACAAATATATTCAAAACCCTCATTAGCTAGTGAGTCTAAACGTTCTTGTGGGTACCAATATTCAAAATTATGAGAGTATAAATAAACGGCCTTATCAAACCCAACTTCCGAAAGTTGTTTTAATCCCCAAGAAGGCATTGGGTTCCATAAATAGTATTTCGGGATCGTATCTTTCAGGAAAATATTATTCCCTCCTCCCCTGTAAACAAGGTCATATAGAACCACTCTGAAATTTCTTGTACCGTAAAATCGATCATCTCCTCGGCCTTTGTTATCGATAACGCGTTTCTCAATTGAACTCAACCCATATTTATCCTCAGTCACTCTTTTTGTAACAGCCTCTTCATTAGATAAATCTTTAAATACTTCTGCAGCAGTTTCAACTGTATCCACTTTAGTCTGAGCAATAGAACTAGTAGTTAAACCTAACATAAAGATGAGTATACTTAAATTCTGAATGTTTCGTTTGTGAAAGAAAAAAAGTACTACTGAAAAAGTAAAAACTGTAGCAAGTATAAACCAGGTCATTGACTTGTCTTTTTTCTCTTCTCTCATTGATTCAGGTATTAAAACACCAAATGTTATCCCTTTCATATTCTTCAATTTCACATTATAAATTTGTACGCCGGATGAATCCTTTTCAATCAAAAATCCCGGATGCTCGATCTGTAAAGAATCACTTATCGTGTATTGCAGGCTATCTATCCAACCTTCTTTGTCTATCAAAGCAAACATAACATCATTTACAAAAGTCATGCCCTCCATAAAATTAAGGACTTTTACATCTTTATTTTGAACATGCTGCTCGAATAACTCACAACTATTTGTTAACACGACTTCTTCACCCTTAGCAAGAGATACATCACTCAAATCGATAATTTCTCCTGTCTTATCCTCGTATAACCTCACCCCTTTTAAAGATAATTCCTTTCCGGTTGGGTTAAATACCGTTACAAAAAGAAGTCCTTCTTTACTATCGTTATTGATATAATAACGTCGAATCTTTATACTTTGATTTGAAGATTTATTAATGTGTTCAAACTTAGCTTTCAATGAAATCCCTCCTGATGAAAGATCAAGCGAGCGTTTTTGATCCTTTGAACCGTCCGACCATTCTTTAAATTTATACAAGTGATTAGATTGAATCACTTCAAGGTCATGCTTATACTCAGTGAAAAATTTCCCGTCTATTTCATTCACATGTACCTCAGATCCATTCATCGTAAGGCTATTGAAATATTTAATATTTTGAGAAATACTCAAACTTTCGGGTTCTGTTAGCTTAAATACATCTCGCAAATGCTTTATAGCCGATGGAGGGCGCTTATCAAGAAACGATTTCAATTTGCGGACTTGACCACTCCACGAAGACTTGGTCTCGTTGTACAATCTATCTCGCCGCGCCCAATGCCTTTCAAACTCAGATTCCATCTCTGCAATATTTCTATCTATCTTAGCTGCGAAATTTGAAGGATTTAGTTTTGTAGCCATTAGGTAGTTGTATTGCTTTATAAATCGTTCTTTAAATTTATCATTCATCAGTATATGCTTTAAAAGATCTATTGCATATGGTGGATTATACCAGTGCTCTGAGATTGGAAATGTTCTATCCCTTATAAAATTTCTATTCAAGAAATCATGTCTGCAAGCAATGTCAACATCGTACAAAACCCATTTCCACTTTCCTCCAGAGGGCTTAAAAAAACGAATATTGCCGCGATAATCCATATTACTGATGAAAGTCTCAATGATACTATAATTAAAGAAGTTCTCTACATCGATACTATCTGAAACACGCTCATAAAAATCAGTGTCCTCATGATGAGTTCTTACATAATCAATCAATGATTTATAGGTTTTATCTCTAAATCCGGACCCTTGTATTTCCCAGAATGAGCCCTTCTTCCAGCCAAAGCGATAACGGTAATAATCACCATTTACTTTTTCACGAATATTATGAATACCCCAATATACTCCATTCACATATAGTACAACGGAACGCGATGCTTTAGTGTTCACATTGATATCGTCGGCAACCATGGAAATAGACATATCTTTCAGGCGTGTTTTGTTCTGATCATTTCCAGATGTTCTTAACACTAGATGCTGGTAACTTCTATATGGTAATTGGCGAAATGCTTTTACATTTATTTTTCCTTTGCCATGTAATTCCTTCCTCGCAGACATTTGTAAGGACTTTTCATTCCACCCTAAAGTCATTCCACCATATGTCTTTAGATCGATTTCAAGTTCTTCTTTTAAGTCATTATTAAAGAAAAACTGAGCATGTGCAGCGATGGGCTGTTTATCCCAGGCTCTTCCCACTGTTCTCGGATTTCCACCGGCTGTATCGGTAACCATATATCCAACATAAATTCCATTCGGAGGAAAAAAATCATTTGGGTCTACAGTCAATGCTACAATGGGAAGATTATGCTTTTGATTCACAATGTAGTTACCTACAAAATTCTTGATTCTGCCCTCATTATCGCGATAAGAAATCTTCAAGACAGATGGAACATCTATTTTTACTTCATTGCTTACACTCCGAAATTTATTACTTGTAATCAATTCTACTTTTCCACCTTCTGGAACTTTCAACCTGATAGTGATATCTTCTTCATATACACCAGGTAAATGACTCAACTCAAGACCTTCACAATCCTTAAGATTATTGAATTTTTTATTGATTTGTCCATAACTTATCCCAGAAAATAGTAGAAATGTGATGAGTAGTTTCAAATTCTATCTTTAAATTTTATCACTCTTGTCTTCACTTCCTCTTTATCTCTCATTAAATATGGTCGATATAGTCCAAAATTGAACTTTAAGGTAGTGCCAAATTGGATCATTGGAACAGGCGCCTCAAAATCAGTAATTAATCTGGAATTAAACCCTAAGCTAAGGTATTTCATAGGGATAAAAAAAGATGCGCTGAATGAATAATGAGTAGGCAAAGTACTTGAGGAATAAGAAAGTATCCCAAAATCAAAACCGATACATTTTCTAATCAAAAAACTAAGCTGTGTATTTAGAAAAGGTGAAGCACGAACTATGGAATCATTTGGCATTAATCTGTAGGTTGTATCTCGATACTCCAATTTTAATCCAACCTGAGAGTAACTGAACTTAGGTTTAGAAGAATATGAATCCTTAGATTTAATTCCAATTTTCGCATAAAGGGCAAGGCCATATATGGGATACAAATTAGAAAGTGAATTTATCTCCTTGGCGGAAACTTCTTGAGAAAACATTCCAAATGAAGGCTCAACAGAAAGAATAGTCGATTTTAGGTTTAAAAAACTCTTTTTCTCATATCTATAAATCTTTCTATCCACATAGGTTTCTAAATTATTAATGTCCTCTTTAAATGGATAAAAAGCCTTTAAAACTTTGGTTTTTTGAACAGCATCTTTGAAATTTTGGTTAAATACATCCGATCTCACTAGCTTAATTTCAATTGGCAGTATATATCTGTCACATCTATTCTTTAAAAGTTCATAAGAGCTCTCATTTCCTTCTGAATATTTCTCTAATTCAAAAAGTAATTCTCTCAGTTGAGCCGTATTTTTATCTCTATATTTTAAAAGTCCCTCTAATTTCTCTGCGATTTCAAAAAAATTCTCTTCTGAGTTTTGACAAATAGACAAAAACGGGAAAAGTGTGAAGGCTAATAAACAGGTTGTTATTCTCATACAAAAGAAATTGTGCTGAAATATATTAAATATTTCTAATTCAACTCAAAGATTTCATGAAACATCTGTATTATTACATTTGTATCGTAAAATTTTCAGAATAAACAATAACTACAGTGCAGATTACTAAGTAATTTCGCCTTTATTGAAAAATACCTCTCAGCAATGAGGCGCATTTTTTTATCTTATTTTTCGTTGATTATCTTTGAAATAGATTTAATTATATGATTCGAATCATCCTTTCTGCGATATTTCTATTTTTCGGGCTACTTAGCCTAGTGGCTTGCGCAGAATCCAGCGAGAGTATAGGAGACGAAATATTGGAAGATGTAACTGAATACTCTTGGAGCACAAAATTAGGAGACCTTACGTTGATCACAACAGCCGTGACAACACCAACATTAACCCGAGATACCACAGTTTATTACGACTTCAATGAACATTTGATCGAAGTAGTCATTAAATTTCCTACAGAAACAAATTTCAATGGAACAATCATCGCACTTCCTGGGTGGAACTTCAAAAATACCCAATGGTGCGACAGTACCCAACTGTGTGAAAAAGCCTTGGCTGATGGATATGTAGTAATCCTTCCTGAAATGGGGAAAAGCATTTATTGTGATTCCATCTTCCCTGAGACACCTAAAGACTGGTTAAAATTCCCCACTCGATCCTGGATAAAAGAAACAATGATTCCAGACATTCAGAATGACTTTCAGCTATTGATTGATGATCAAGACAACTTCGTAATCGGGCTTTCAACAGGTGCTCGAGGAGCCGTTTTGTTGGCGATGGATCTTCCTGAAATCTTCTCGGCATGTGGAGCACTATCTGGAGATTTCGATCAAACGCGATACACTAAAGACAATCTTTATAATGGATATTACGGTCCTTACCTCGACTTTACCGATCGCTGGACGAACCAAGATAATGCAGTAACTTCGATCTCCAAACTAACGGTACCTGTCTACCTCGCTCACGGTGACAAAGACGAAATCGTTCCCATTGAAAACTCTAATCAATTGTTTATCGCATTACAAGAGAGCAGAAACGAGGCATCTGTCTTAAACGTTAATCCAACTGCGGGCCACGATTACGACTTCTGGAATTCAGAAGTAGACGCCGTTTTAGAATTTTTCAAAAAGCAATTTTAATAAGAATTGTTCGAAGCCAACGCAAGGGCATTTTTGAACAGTTTTTGTGCCCAAGCAAAAAGTGTTCAATTTTATTTCTTCTCTGCTTTCATCAAATTGGAAGTCCCTTTTCGGAACTGGTAGCCAATTCCAAAAGGCAAAGACTTAACATTCTCTCCTCCCTTTAAGTAAACATCCTTCAAGTCTTCTTGATGACGTTCAGCAAACAACGAAATTGGGAATTTGTAATCTCCGTAAAAGGTTAAGTCCCATTTCCTTTGACCGAAATATTGAATTGGAATTCCAGAGTCATCTTGCAAAACGAATTCAGAGTTATCCAAAATGATATTTCTAATGATGCTGAATGTAGATCGGTGCATCAAGTATGAAGCCGACTTCAAATACGTAGATTTTATATCAATACCTTCGAGAAATGCTACTAGATCTGTTCGCGTTTTTAAACCTTTCGCAACAAGTCCTCCTCTACTCACGTAAGGCGTATTCTGAAGATTCACCGCAAAATAAGTCAGAGTTCGAACCACATCCGATTCATTGCGCTTGAAGTAATAACGATTTCCAATATATGTGGAATCAACGTTGTTCGACATGTCAGTCGTCAGTGTTCCATCAGGTTTCATTGCTACTACCTCTTGGTACATAATTTCATGATTGGTACGTTTCATGAATTGCATCAAGACAGGTAAATTTCCATCCACCTCACCCTTGAAATCTGCTACCATAGCAATTGTTCGGAAGAAACTTATTCCAAGGATCATGTTCAATGATTTGCGCACACCATTCAAATAAATTCCATCTTTACCAGCCTCAGATTTCTCAACCATATTTGGGAAAGTTCCGATTGGTTCCAGCGCAATCATTACAATGTTCTCGTGTTCCGGAAAGAACGCATCTGCGTGCAAGAAGTCCGGACCAGAAAATGGATAGAACAGCGTTCCCGATCCTTGATTCACTTCGGCATTCGACCAATCCTTCATCACTGGCAACTTGTCGTTGGTTGTTTTCCAAAGACCGTCCATTGCTCTTTTATAGTTCTGCCATGTTATTGAGGACTCTAACCCTTTCAAACCTGACCCTTCCTCACCCTCTATTCCTGCAATGTGATTCGCGAAATCATCGAATTTTCGATCTTGAGGATAAGTAGATTTCTCAATTTCAGGAACCAATGTGGTATCATCTGAATTTGTTTCTGGGGAGTCTGTAGTTTCTGTGGTACCCGGTGTACAAGACGTCATCGCAGCCAAGAGGAAAAGGAATGCTAGTTTTTTCATGAGTATCATAATTTTAGACAAAATTGCTCAATAAAATTCAGTATTCATCAATAACCCAAAAAATAAAGTAATTTAGATCACTAGAGATTAATCCTTCTGAATATGGCTCAAAAATATACGCGATCAGTAGCAACTAATATGGTGATTGCCAATATGATCGGTACTGGAATATTTACCTCACTTGGATTTCAAGTACTGAGTGCCGAAGCTGGCGGAATTCCCGATCCTTTCTCAATTTTAATGATTTGGCTATTGGGAGGAATTGTATCCTTGTGCGGTGCAATCGTCTATGGAGAGGTTGCAACTCGCGTTAATCGTTCTGGAGGGGAATATGCTTTCTTATCAGATATCTATCACCCACTGCTTGGTTTTTTAAGCGGTTGGATATCTATGTTTGTAGGGTTTTCTGCTGCAATAGCATCTCTGGCATTAGCTACGGGTGAATATTTCTTACCCGTACTAAATATTCCAAATGACCCATTGATCAAACTTGGAATTCTTGAAATTACTCCATCAAAATTAGTGGGAATTTCTGTTCTCCTCATTGTATTGTTGATTCAACTGCGAGGACCTAAATGGGGGGGAGTCTTCCAAAACGTAATGACATATGTTAAGCTGATCTTGATAGTAACATTCCTAGTTATTCCATTCATTTTCCTTGGAGATTATGAGACTTCAGGTATAAGCTTCGCTCCAGCAAAGGAGAGCCCTGATACGATCTTTAGTCTAGCATTTGCAGGATCGCTTGTCTACGTGATGTTTGCCTACAGTGGTTGGAATGCTAGCACGTACATTGTTGGAAATTTGGAAAACCCTAAAAAGAACTTGCCCTTTTCACTGATCGTCGGAACGCTTGTGGTTACAGTGATTTATATCCTAATGAATTTCGTTTTTATGTATGTGGCAACCTTTAATGAGTTGGAACTGCAGGTAGACCTTGGAAACATTGTTGCCAACAAAATTTTGGGAACAAGAATAGGATTGGTATTCAGTCTAGTTTTCTCCTTGGCATTAATTTCAGGTGTGAATGCCATGTTCATAGCAGCTCCGCGTGTTGCGGAGCAGATTGGGAAGGATTACTCTCTTTTTAGACTACTTGGAAAACAATCGAAAAATGAAACTCCAAAAAATGCACTTTATTTCATCTTCATTATATCGCTCTTATTGGTAATTTTCAGCTCATTCCAAGAAATTATTCAATATATGGGGATCACTTTATCAACCTTCTCTCTTCTAACGGTATTTGGAGTATTTATTCTTCGAAAACGAGAGAAAAAATCGGGAGAGTATTCGAGTAACTCCATAAAAGCTTGGGGTTATCCAATTACGCCAATTATCTATATTTTAGTGACCCTCTGGATGATCTCGTTCTTTTTGATCGATGATCCAATGGTCTTGACTTGGTCTTTGTTAACTATGGTGCCAGCAGTGATAATTTACTATGCAACATAATCTAAAAAGAATAAGAGTTGTTTTTCTCCTCTTCGTGATTACGACTAGTAATGTTGTTTTCAGTCAAGAAACGTTTAAAGATGAGCCTATGGAACCCGAGCTTTACGAGAGGTTGTTTGGTTTAGACTCTCTCGTAGATCATGTTTTGAGTAATCGGGAAAGATACCGACTTCAGTTCATGGTTACCGATATAATCGAAAACGACTCAGTTTTCATAATTGGCGAGACGCACGATTACTCCGTACCCCGGTGGTATTTTTATCCTGCTAGTGTAGTTAAATTGCCAATAGCCCTGATGTCATTGGAAAAGCTGAAAGAGTTAAATTTCTCTACACAAGCGACACTCCGTTTTGATCGCGATTTCGAATGTGGGAATATGAAGTTTGTCGAAGAATCGAGGAAATCAAGCTTGAGCTTTCAGAAAATGATCCGTGAACTCATCATAGTGAGTAATAACGACTACTACAATTCGCTTTATCATTTCTTGACTCCGAAGCGCATCAACAATGAATTCTTCCAAAAAGGATTTGCTAAGACCAATATCTATCGAGATTTTAGTGGATGTGAGATGCCTTTAAATATGAAAACGCATGGTTTTGTGCTGAATGAATCCTCAATGGGAAAGTGCTACATGCAAAGGGAAAGTCACTTAGAATTGGAAGAATTTGCATCAAAATATCGCTACAATACAATAAAGCTTTTAGGCTCTAGGAAAGAATACCGACGGGAAATCGTTAATGGTCCTTTTGATTTCAATTATAATTTGGAATATTCTTTACGTGACATTCACAGCACCAGCATGCGTTTTTTCTTTCCTCAATTCTTTGATCGAGAAGATTGCTGGGATATTCGAGAGGAAGACCGTAAATTACTTATTGAATCAATGATGTCAGTTCCAAAGGATTTGAAACAGGCGAAATATACTGATAAAAAGAAATACCAAGACAATTTTTACAAGTATCTTGTTCATGGCGATAAAAACCAGAAATACGATTCAGTTATATCCTATAGCAAGCTAGGACTCTCATACGGATTTGTTACCGAAACTGCGTATATTCATAATCCAACGACAAACCGGCATTATGTCACAACGATCAATTTATATGTCAATTCGAACGACATTATAAATGACGGAAAGTACGAGTATGACGAGCTTGCGAGACCATTCTTTGCGCGCTTGGGACAGCTTATTTTGGAACTGTAAAAAACCTGGTTCTGAGTTTTGTCACATTTATTATTTTTCGCCCATTTTTCATCAAATTCCTTTAATGTTTGAAATTCAACTCACATGATTTCAACGATTTATAGCTTTTCGTTTTGTGCGAATTAGACTTCAAATAGTGATTTTTTCAGTTGATGAGACAGAACCAAAAGCAACAGAATAACAATTAATGCTAAGACTAAAAAAAATTCATGAAACATCTGTATTGTTTCACTTGTAACACAAAAGTATCAAGCCGAGAGGTGAAACTTCATATATTTACAGTCTAACAAATGTAACATGATAAATATCAAAGTTCCAGAACATAATTTTTTAGTAAAAAAAATATCAGTAAAGGACTTGATTTTACCCAAACCGATGAAGCGATTTAACTACAGTATCTTTTACTTCTTAATAATTATAATTTGTTCTTGCGAATTTTCGGATTCAAATCAAAATAAGCCTGAAGACAATGTCCCTCAGCTAAATACTTCTATAGATATCGCCAATGTTGTATCAATAGATACATTTCAAAATGCTTTAGGCCAATTTATTTCTGGTATGGATTGTTCTTACTTTAATGCCGAAAGCAATATTGACTCTCTGTATTGGAAAGATTACAGTAGTCGCGTAAATAGAGCTTTTTCAAAAATGAAGAAAAATAGGTTGGAACCAATGCGCGAATGGATGATGAACATTTCATCAGACAAGGTTAACGATACTAGCTTATTATTTTATCCATTTTCTGGTGCAGATTTTCTGCATGCGAACTATTTGTTCCCTGAAGCAAATGATTATATCCTCTTGGCACAGGAAAAAATAGGGGACATCCCGGACATATCTTCTTTGAAGAACGGAGAGTATAAAAACTATCTTAATGCTGTTGATTTAAGTTTGTCAGATATTTATAAAAGAAGCTACTTCATTACAAAAACCATGCAAAACGATACCAAAAGGGGAGCAGAATTAAACGGACTATTGCCTTTGTTTTATTGGTTTATTGCAAGAACAGATCATGAAATAATAGATGTATCCAGAATTTATGTTGATTCCTTTTCAACGGTAAAGAAAAATATAAATAATTCAACAGTTGCTGAAGACTTAATTGAAGGGGTTAAATTTGTTTTTAGAAAATGTGGCGCTGAAAAAATAAAAACAATGACATATTTTAACTGTGATATCTCAAACAAGGGATTTGCAAAAAACCCTGAATTTAAAAAGTATTTGACTTTAATTCGGGCTTCTAATAGTTTTGTTAAATCCGCTTCATACTTAATGCATTACAGCACATTCAGTGAAATAAGAGACTTGCTGCAACAAAAAAGTAATGCGATTCTGGAGGACGATACTGGAATTCCATATAAATATTTCAATACTCTTGAATGGGATGTTAATTTATTTGGTGTGTATGTTATGCCCATTAAAGACTTCAGTGAAACGAGATTTCAGCAAGATTTAGAGGATGCTTATTCAGATGATGCTCAATACAAAGGTGAAATGCCATTTTCTCTAGGTTATCACTGGAGTTCCCGGAAACAAAATCAAATGTTATATATCAAAAAGTAATAATAGCATAGTACTCAAAAGCAGTAGCAACAAATATGATTATTACAAATATCATAAGAACAGGGATCATACAGCTTTAGGATACCAAGTGATGAATGGTGCCATTTCTGATTCTTTTGAGATATTATTAATTTAGCTTTTTGGCTTAGTATTCTCATTATTTGGTGCATTTGCTTCTAGTGAAGTTGCGAATTGCGTGAATCGGTCTGGGGAGATGAATACTCGTTTCTTTCTAAATTATATCACCCTTTACTTAGGTTTTTAGGTTGATGGATTTCAATGGTTGTCGGATTTTCTCTGACTATTTCCTAATCGAGCCTTGCTATTGGAGAATATTTTTCATTGATAGCAGTTTTCAGCGAATCTATTATTCGAAAAAAACAGATTTAGAATATTTAACGATAAGATATTTGGGCTATCTTCTCACCTCCATATTATTTATTTCTTTTCATTTTGGATCCTTTATTATTTTATCAGCTATGGTCTAGTTGAAATTGTTTGGTACCTTATAACTAAAGTTCCAGCAATAGTTGTCTATTTTTGGTTAAAGAGATAAATCCAAAATTGATATAAAACTTGAATTACTCTCTACACCTAATAATATTGTAGATTCCGCTTAGGTCATAAGTCCCATATTTCCCGGGGGTATATTTGTTCTGCCCAGCATAGCTTAAGGTTATGGCTATTCTATTTTCATAGTCTTTCCAACATACAAAAATTGCGCTATGTTCAACGTTATGGTAAGAATAGTTTATATGATAAACCCAATCACCAGGCTGAAGTAACTCAGGTGATGCAAATGTACTTCCTTTTTTCTTCTTATAAATAGTCTTTCTTCGAGCATTTGGGTACCCGGCATTACTGTAGACTTTATTAATGAAGTCCCAGCAAGACCCTCTTAAAATAGTACGACTGACGACAGCCATATTATAGCCTTCTTTTATAACTCGTAATCCACCAGCTGAAATTTTACTTGGGTATTCTTCGGTTAAGCAACTGCATGTCTGCAAGCATTTAACTTGTTCAGTCATTACTTTATCTGGGCAGAAAACAATTGAGGAATCCGAATTTTGCTTGCTAATAAGCGAAACGTCTAATTTTGTCATGTTTTCTATCACTAATACCAGAGAATCTAAAATAAAGGCCATGGATTCTGTCTCTAGTAATAATGAATCTATTATACTTGATTGATGAGCTGATAAATTGTTCGATTCATTCAACTTTTTCTTATATAATTCTCGATCTTGATTGATAATAGACTCTAGGCTGTCTATTTTAATTAGATTACTTCTGAAATTCCAAAATTGAGCTTCAACAGGATTAAAGTTTACAAGAATAAAAAGGAATAAAATCCTAGATTTTATTGAGCTTGAATTAATGAATGTTTTGCTTATGATAACCGGATTAAAACTTTTCATTTTGGTAAGGTATGAAATACTATCTGAAATAATATATCACTAGCTTTAAATTAAACAAGGAACACCTTTATCATATTTAATTTCTGTACCCTGAAAAAGTGTATCTATTATTAAATTTGTCATATTGAGGAAGAACATGGGTTCTCTCTATTAATAATCCATTTACTAAATGTTAGTATTCTCTCTTACTCTCTTCATATTCTTGCCCGTACAAATTATATGCATCAAGAATAAACCCATTATCATAGCTTCCCTCAATATCTATATCCATTTGTTTGGACTTCAATGGTTTGTTTTCGTACAACCATTTTCTAAATAAATTCCCCTCTCGTTCACTTTTGAATGGTAAGTTGGCCTTAATATCTTCTAAAGAAATTTTTTTATGGTACCTGTTATCCTTGTATAAAACAAAAAAACGAGCATCTTGAGGCACCCACCAACGCGTAAATTTTGAGCCAAAATCCGACAACCTAATGCATCCAATACTGTTTGCAGTGCCTAACATACCCCTAGACAACTCTCTTAATGCGACCTCATGTATACCATTTTGACGCATCGCACTGGGGTAATCGTCAGTCGGTTCCATCAAAAGAAAATTCGGTAATTGCGCTCTCCCCTTGTAATATGTTACTCTCTTATTTCCTCCTCCTAGCTTTTTATCGTGTTCTATATCTGCTCCTTCGTACTTTCTGTCTCCTTCCCAATTTTTGGAAGTAATTCTATATTGAGATGCATAATAACGCCTTCTTCGTCCAATTGGGAGGTACTCAATATGAGATATAGAAACTACCTCACCAATACTATCTCTTTTTACTACAGGCTCCAATCTTTTTGAAGAAGTAGCATATTGTGCAATTAAAATTAAGGTGTCAACATGCGCCTCACACAGACAAACGCGTTGCCCGGCTGCATAAACATTCCCTCGCATTCGGGAGAATTTCCGAACGAAAGGGGGTGTCTTAAAAACCCACACTTTTTTATAAAAATTAATGAGCTCAGTACTGTCATCAGTATATTTATCTCGAATAAAAGAATAGAGCTTATCGACATCATTTGCAGATTGTTCTGCAGTATCAAACAGTTCAAATAATTCTTCGTCGTATCCATTGAAGTCGATTAAATCATGTAAATTAGGATTTATCTCTTTTATCCCTCGGGATTCTAATTTCTCGTTCAAAGCCATAAAATCACCGACCAAATACCTATTCTTGTATTGGCTTTCTTTGATTAAAGAATTGTTGAAAAGTTCACTCCATTCAAAGCCCACTTTTGACCCTTTAGGATACAAAGCAGGATCTTTTAGCAGCGGGAGATAGCAAGAGTTTATTTTTGAAAAGCGTTCGATCAGATCTTGACTGATCGTATCAAAATGAGATGAGCCATCATTAACATTCTTAGGAGAATAATTGTTATAACGATGTTCAATATTAATTTGCCCAAAAGACCATCCAGTTAGTAATATAAATAGTAGTTTCATAATTGACTAAGAAATTCGTTTTTAATAAGCTATTCGTAAACGAATTATTTTACCCTGATTCGTTGTCCAATATTTATTCTATTCACATTCCTAATTCCATTAAGTTTTTTTAATTTTGAAATGCTAGTCTTATATTTTCTTGAAATATGAGATAATGTTTCCCCAGATCTTACCGTATGATACTTTCTTTTAGGCTTGGGAATAACAGGGTCTGTAATATCTCTTTTCCTTAAAACTATGCGATCAGAGTGAATCCTAGGAGAATCTTTATCAAATATTTTTAAAGGATCAAACGATCGCCCCTTATACCTAGTCTCGAAGTGTAAGTGCGGACCATCACTTCTTCCTGTCGTTCCTCCAAGGCCAATTATTTCAGACGAAAATACAAGTTGTCCAGGTACGACAAGAATTTTAGACAAGTGCGCATAGAGCGTTTCGATACCATTAAAATGTCTTATAACAATGCAATTCCCATACCCGCCTTTATTGAATTGAGCGTATCTCACAATACCATTAAAAGTAGACCTGAGTGTATCGCCAGTATTCAATCCAAGATCTATTCCTCGGTGCATCCTTCCCCATCTCGGACCATATTTCGAATTAAATGTCCCCCAATAATTATAATAATATCTTTCTTGTCCCTCAAGCAATGTAATATAGACACTATCATCTCCTTCGATTGGAGACAAATTTGGGAAAACAGATTCTGTAAACCAATGCTCTTTGAATAAAGAATCATTTTTTAATATCTGTTCGGAAAGCTCTTGCCTATCAAATATCAATTTAGAATGTGTTTCTAGAGAATCGACAAGAGTTCTAAAATCAGAGCCCTCTTTTATCCCAAGAGGACTGGGATTAGCCGAGATCTTCTTGAGGGGATTATAGGTGTACTCAACACCTTCATGAATCCATATAGTGTCACAATTTCCTTTATTTTGATTTTGCCCAAAAGTAAATTTCGTAATTAATAAGCATGATAAAAAGCTGATTAAAACTATATGTTTATTTATCATTTATTTGATTTTTATATTCCTCTCCATAAAGATTGTAAGCATCTAAAATGAACCCATTATCATGGCTACCATCCATATCAATATCAAGCTGCTTAGCCTTTAAAGGTTTATTTGCGTGTAACCATTCTCTAAATAAATTCCCTTCTTCTTGACTTTTAAACGGCAATTGTCCTTCTATACTCTCCAAAGAAATCTCTCTGTGATACCTTTCGTTGGAGTAAATTACGAAAAATCTTGCAGCTTGTGGGACCCACCAACGGGTAAATTTAGACCCAAAGTCAGACAATCTAATGCATCCAACACTATTTGCTGTACCTAACATACCTCTTGATAACCCTCTTAAAGCCACTTCATGAATTCCGTTCGAACGCATAGCCTTTGGATAATTTTTTGTTGGCTCCATTAAAAGAAAGTTTGGTAATTGGGCTCTCCCTTTGTAATAAGTAACTCGCTTGTTCCCTCCCCCCACTTTTTTGTCATGTATCAGATCAGCTTCTTCATACTTTCTATCACTTTCCCAATTCTTAGAAGTGATTCTATATTGTGAAGCATAGTATGTTCTTCTATCTCCTATCGGTAAATACTGAACATAAGAGGTTGAGATAACATTTCCGGCACTATCCTCAAGGATAGAAGGTGTTAATCTTTTTGAGGAAGTTGCATATTGTGCAATTAAAAGCAAGGTGTCTTCACGCGCTTCACAAAGGCAAACTCTTTGCCCGTTGGCGTAGACTTTATCTTTCATTCGCGAAAATTTTCTCTTGTAAGGGGGCGTTTTAAATCTCCAAACTTTTTCATAAAAATTTAATAGCGCTGATGTATCAGTGGAGTATTTGTTTCGAATATATGCGTAAAGTAACTCTTCATCATTGATAGAAAATTCAGCAGCATCGAATAATTTGAACAATTTTTCATCATATTTCTTAAAGTCGATAAGCTCATTCATTTTTGGGTTTTTTTCTTCAATCCCTCTAGATTCTTGCTCTTCATTTAAAGCCATGAAGTCTCCAACCAAATACCTGTTTTTGTATTCACTTCCTTCCGATAAAGAATCATTAAAAAGTTCTAGCCACTGAAAACCTACATCAGATCCCGGGTAATAAAGAGATGAATCTTTCAAAAGAGGAAGGTAACAGGAGTTTGATTTTGAGTAAAGTAAGATGACCTCTTGACCGAGTTGATCAATCCGTTTTGGCTTGTATATGTGTTCATTATCTCTTGTCTCGTCTATTTTCTTAGGCATGGTTTCTATAGCTTCATTGCAGGACAAAAGATTTATAATGGCAAGCAATGAAATAACATATCTGAATGTTCTTAAATAAGAACTAATTGTTTTTTTTTTCATAAATCGAATCTATCAATGCGTTAAATTTAATCGTGCGACAGAACCATTTTAAATCTTATTAATTTTATATAAAACAAATCGATTATCCATTTCGTCACGAATTCTTGATACTAAGATTTTCCCCTTATTTTTTTTATGATTTTCATTTATTTCTTTAATTATTCTTGAACGCCGAACCCGTCTCGAATCATGACTGAGATTTAAGTTTATACCCACAGCAGCGTCAAACTCATCACTGGATAAAGTCTGATTAGAAAACTGCGATAAAGTTTTAGTGAGTGATGAATTTTGTTCTTTTTTATTTTTGAGTGAAACAGCGACCATTATAATGCTAATAATCAACATCACAGATCCGACAATGATCGAGCTATTGAGAAATGAAGTTGTCTCTTTCTGAATTAATTTTTCTTTTTCCCCATCATTGCTTCTAATAATTAGATCTCCTATTTTGGTGAGTTCCTCATAGGGTCTTGGCTTGATAATCTGAATTTCCCCACCCGCCAAAATAGTGGCACTTTCAGTATCATTCATGATTAAATCCAACGACCTAGCGTAGGTTGCATCTGTTGTATTCTCAAAAAAAACTTCCTTTGTTTTTTTATTGATTTGAATAATAAATTCGTTTTGGGAATAAATCACATCATTTTTAAAATCAAACAATCTTCCTTTTGCCTCGCTAATAATTTCTACTAAAGATTTCAACATTATATTTTCTGTGATTTCGAACCAGGTTAAGGTTTTCATGTCTAATCCGTAGCTTGAAGAAGTTGGTACAATTGTCTTTAAACCGTGTTCTATTTGAATCCCTGACAGTGAAATCATCGTATCTTCATTGATTCGAAAGCTATTAGTAGAGCAAAAGTTTTTAGGATATTTTTTTGTGTTAATGATGTCCCAATTATATGATTTATTCGTGAATCTGTATAGACCAGATTGGCTCGACCAAAAGCCTTGACTAGTGAAACCATAGAGCTCGTCTTTAAAAAAAAAATAATCTGAAATACAAAAACCTTTGTTTGTGTTTCCGTACAAGTTTTCCCATTCTAAATTATTCCATTTCCAAACATTGAAACGGCAAGTTTCAAATGCAAGTATTATTGAATCATTCCAGATTATTTTTATTTCTGGGCTGTCCCATCTTTCTCTATTTGGAAGAGAATAGAGCATTAGGTTTGTTATTTCTCCTCCAGTGATTGAATCAACATTTAAGGTTTGATTTTTAAAGGCATTTGAGCCTGTGTATACTTTCAACGATTTTTCGTCTTGTGTTATACCAAAAATTGGCACAATCATGTAGATGCACAGAGAAACATTTACGAGTAAATTCTTTTTCACATTTAAACATATTAAATTAAGTAGTATCATTTAACTTTATAATACATTTATTATTCATGTTATGTATGTTATACATTAGTTTTTATTCATCCCTACTCAGTTCATATTATCTAAATCTCCAATCAACCCAAAGCAGTCAGAAGGCAAAAATTAGACATTATAAGATTTGATATTGTTCCGAAATATAGATCAATCACTTAGTTTTTATTTCCTTTTTTATCATGAAAACCGACAAAATAGTACGATTGATATAGTTCCAAATCTGTGGTGTTCAGCTTGAAGATCACTTTATCGTTCAGTTAGATGAAAATCAGTTATCAGGACTATACTACCTATGTGTTCTCAAAAATCGTATAGTTGATAATGCCACGATAAACCCTAATAAATAAGCAGCAAGATCAAAAAGGTCAAAAGTACCATCTAACCAGTTTAACTTTTGACCAAATTCATAAAACAAACTAACTAATACAGAACTTAACGTAATAGATAATATACTTCCATTAAACGAATTAAATGTATACTGAAAAAAAAGCAGACTAAATGACCATAAAAAGTCAGGGCCATAGTTTCTGATTATTCCGTAATTAGCACATGGGGAGATGTATATACATAAACCTAAAATAATTGGAGCCAACGAAAGAATGATTTCGATATATTTCTTTTTTGCTATCATACATTGATAACCTAACACTCATAACATTACGCATTTTACGCAATTTACGGGTTATCTTGATGGTTAATTTTGGATATTTCGGAAACACCAAATATCTCAATTATGTCAAATCGATCGCAAAATAACAAAATCTATTCAGTATTTATTCTCCTTTTATTTTTCTTTATGGCAGTTGCTAGCGGAGAAGCGCCAACGGGTGAAGAGCAAGAAAAAACGCCCTCCTACATGGAGGATGCAGATAGCACACAGCTCGCATTTGCCAAAATTGAAAAAGATTTTTTCTCCAGATTTAAGAAGAGCAAAAATGATCTTCAATTAAACTCAATAAGTGATGCCAAGAATGATAGTTTAAAGATCTTTTTCGAAAATTATAGTAAAACCGGGTTGGTTGTGAACAATTGGCGCGGGTCTATAAGTGAGATAATGTCTTTACCTTTTGGAGGTGGGCTGAAGGTTGCATGTAACTTAGCGGGAGTGACATTTTATTTAAGTTCGAAGAATGAAAACGACGACATATATTCTAAGAGTATCAAAAAGAACACCGAATTATACAATCTTGTAATGAGTCTTACAAAGGGCGATAAAATTCAGTTTAATGGAAAGTTTTTTAAGGCTCCTAGATATCTGAATCGTGATGTACTTTGTAATTCAGAATTCGTTAATGAAGACCAAGAATATGTCTTTCTCTTTACTGAAATTACCAAACTTGATTGAAGACATTTTGATTTACACTTTCGCCAAGTTAAAAAGATATCTTAATGAAAATGATATGAGTTAGTTATTAGAAGACTAATTATGTTGTTACACTTGTATCATAAAAGTATCAAACTGAAGGCTGGGCTTTTCTATATTTATATAAAATTTTTAAAACAAATCACTATGAAAAAATTAGTTCTATTTATATTCACTGCTTGTTTTTTATTTAGCTGCGGTCATGATAAAAAGTTAAGTTCAAAATCTTTTTCAAACGGAGACATATTAATCCCTTTTCAGATTAAAGAAGGAAAAAAATGGGGATTTATGAATATTGACGGAGAGGTTATTCTAAATCCTCAATTCAAGTATGCTCCTTCATACGCTGTGAGAAATATCGCTCTAATTAAAGAGGACGGGGAAAAAGAGGGAGAATCCATCTATCGATTTATAAAAATCAAAAACAATAAATACGAAGTATCAAAAGAAAAATGGGATATGGCCGGAATGTTTAAAGATGGACTCGCTCCGGTCAGAAATAGAAGTCAGAAGGTGAAATTCATCAATGAAGAATTCGAAACGATATTTACTGTAAACGCGGAAAAGGCTTCCTCTTTTAATGATGGCTTAGCAGCGATTTGTGATAAGTACAATAAATGGGGGTTTATTGACAAAAATGGGAAAGAAGTTATCAATCCTCAATTTGACCAAATAGTCTATGGCTTTCGAGATGGCTTTGCCATTGTAGCAAATGAAAAAGATGACGGAAACTATTTCATGATTATAGATAAGTCAGGTAATATTAAACTAGACCTAAAACAGAAATATGAAAGTGTAATTAGTTTTTCTGAAGGGCTTGTCAAAGTGCTCGACCATGGAGAATACGGCTTTATCAATCTCGACGGTAAAAGAGTAATCAAAATGGATGACGAGAGAGATTACATATCAGATTTCTATAATGGTTATGCTAGTTTTAGAGAGGGTCAGGAATGGGGTTTAATTGATGTTTCAGGTAAAGAAATCTTCAACGCCAATTATGATAATCCTCTCTACGTTTCAAACGGAAAGATATGGTATAATGAGGATGATGAATGGGGGGTCATGGACATGAAAGGAAATGATATTATTGATCCAAGCTTCGATGGTCAAGAACCATATCCATTCATGTCTGGACGCACACTTGTTCAGGATAAAGGGGACTTCTTTTTCATTGACTCTAAAGGAGAAGATGTGAGTTTAGATCAATATTATAATGTTCATGCGTTTGATCGAAAATATATCGATGAATCACCATGGAATAGCACTTTTAACTCCGATTATTTCAATGTAAAATCAGTTCAAAAGTTAATTCCCGATAACTTATTACAGATAAAAACCCCTGATCAATTAGCAAAGACCTTTGATTTAAATCCATTATTATTCTTTTCTGATAGTCCAAAAGATAGTTACGCAGGCTTCAGAGAAGATGGAGGTAAATATAGGTTAACTGACCAGAATTCGTTTAGTTATAATTTCACAACACATGAATACGATTATTCAAATGATTATGCGACTCAATGGGAGAGTATTTCAGAAGTTATGGAAGAGCAAGCATTTTCAGGTGATGAATATTACGAGGATGAATATTACGAGGATGAAAGCGCAACCACTATTAAAAGTAAATATCCATTAGATGCGCCAATAAGTGTCAAATCTATTTCATACTCATTCGAATTCAATGATGTTCTCGGTATAACAAAAAGTCATTCTGATTGGGAAGCCGCAAGCAATGATAAGTTTGGTCTTAATAAACTAGCCAGAGTTCAGAAAATAGCAATTAATGTTACCCTAGACAAAAGTGGATCAGGAAAAGCAATTTTACTAGCCAAAGCTTTAAAAAACTCATGGCTGTCAAAAATAAAGAAGGTCAGAAGTAATACTGAGGATAATACTTTCTTTTTCCTAGGTAAATTGAAAGGTGGTGAAATAAAAATACAGACTGATGCAAGCAGCCTTGAGATAATCATAAGCTATAATTAAATGAAATTTCTATGGTTCTGTCGCATTAACTAAAAAATCACTATTTGAAGCCTAATTCGTACAAAACAAAAAACCATAAATCATTGAAATAATGCGAGTTAACTTTTTAACCATTCAAGGAATTTGATGAAAAATCGTCAGCAAAAAATTAAATACTAGTAGACCACCAATTGCTTTCTTTGACGAATGCCACTTACCTCATTTTGCACTTCTACAAAGTAAACACCAGGTGTAAATCCTTCTAGGGAGATAACCGTGCTTGCAGTTTTTGCAATTATTGAGATTACTTCTTTTCCTGAAATGTCAGACATCGAAACTTCGAAACCATTCGCATTATTCAATTTGATTGTAACTGAAGATTGGGCTGGGTTTGGATACATTTTGAAATCTAAATTTGGAGTAAGCGTTTCTACACTAGCCCCTACACCACAAATTAGTGGATACAAAAAATCAATCGAACGCTGAAGAATACTATCCGCAGCCGTTTGATTACTGAAGTAGCTAACGTGACCGTTACTATTGTCGAAGGTAATTAATTCTGAATTTAGTCCTACCGCCTGTGCGTTTTGATGGATAATATAAGAACCTTCCATACTAATAATTGGAATTGTGAAAAGTGCTGCTGATCCTGATGCATACGGAACTGTTCCATCATTGTCATCATGAACTGAGAAAACAGGAACGTCAGAAGCATCAATGTAATTTGCACGTCGCAAAGCACCAGAGTAATTTAAAACGGCCATTACGTTTTCATCGTATTGAGTATTGGTTGAACTGTTTCCTCGGAAGCCACCGTTATTGGCAATGATCGGATCAATGTACGCCTCGATTGGATCGGTTTCGTCAAGCATTCCAGCGTGAAGTGCAACAATTCCACCTGCAGAAATCCCACCTACAACGATGAAGTTTGGATCGATTTTGTAAGTATTCGTTGTGGCAGCATCTTCTTTAAAAAATCGAATCGCTGCTTTCATATCTCCTAGTGCTTTCACTAGTGCGTCCGTCATTTTTAATGAGTCCGGAATTGGAAAAAAAGCACCGTCAAATAAACGATAGTCAATAGCAGCACATGCATATCCTAGTTGCGCGTAGTAGTCACAATAAGCATGCATATCAGAGCGCTGACCACCAACAAAACTTCCCCCGAAGGCAAGAATGATTAAAGGTCGTGAGGTAGCTACGTCTCCTGTTGGTTCAAAAAAATCAAAGAACAAGTCTTGGTTATTACCAGAATAGGTGTCGTTGTTTCCAAAAAGGATTCCGTTTGTTTGAGTCACACTGTAAGTTGGGTTTAGATAGCGCGAACCGTCACAACTTGGATGTTGTCCAAACGAAAAAGATGAGACCGCAATAAATAGTGCGAGCAGTGCTGTTTTTTTCATAAAGTATTTTTTAGTTAGTTGAAGGTAATGATTTTCATCAAAAGGTAGCTTAACTTCATACTTGGATTCTGTCGCATTAATTAAAAAATCACTATTTTAAGCCTAATTCAAATAAAATGAAAAACTACAAATCGTTGAAATAATGCGAGTTAACTTTTTAAACATTCAAGGAATTTGATGAAAAATCGTCGAAAAATAATTAATGCGATAGAACCCATGAAACTGCTATCTAAGCTTTGTTTATTTTTTGTTGTTCAAGGATCGTTTGCTCAAACTGCACCGGACTTCACGATAACGACTACTGATGGGGTTACTCGTAACCTTTACAATACATTGGATTCTGGGAAATATATATTACTGGATTTTTTCTACCCAAGCTGCCAGGGCTGTTGGTTCTATGCGCCAATTATTGAGCAGAGCTATCAAAACCATGGAGCTGGTTCTGGAAATATCGAGTACTGGGGAATCAATGGAGGTAATGAAATTGTGAATGATGTGTCAATTATTGCGTACGCACAACAGTATGGAATTACTAACCCATTAGCTAGTGGTGTAGATGGTAACGGGAAATATGTGGATAGTCTTTATTTTGCAACCTATTCAGGTGTTGGTTACCCTACGTATGCTATAATATGTCCTGACCGGACTGTTTTCTGGGAGATAAATTATCCGCCAGTTGAAACCGAGTTTGATAGTTATTTTTCCGATAGCTGTGGTGTGGTGTCAATGTCAGAAAATACGTTTGATACCGGTCTGAAGATATACCCTAATCCTACAATTGGAATATTCAATGTTTTGGGAGCTGTTGGTGATATTGAGGTGCTTGACCTTTTTGGTCGCTTAGTTTTTACGAGTGCCACATCCGAAATCAATATGAGTGATCAGCCGAAAGGAATCTACTATATACGAGTAAGGGAGGTGATCAGAAAGTTAGTGATACGATAACAACGAGGATCATTTTCAATTGCTTATAACAGTTCTGCACTAGGCAATTATGAAATAAACTTAAAAAAATAATGAACTGGTTTTGTAAAAAGCATCAGTAATCGTAATCCGGTTTTAAAAGACAGCTAAGAACATAGAGGGCAAATACCAGTTATCATAAAATTCATCTTAATTACCATATAACTTTTGGCCAGTTCATATTTGGGCTTAACATCATTAAGACAAGTAACCGATTTACACTTTTCACAACTAAAATGAACATGGTCGTGCTCATGCACTGATTGACAGGAGTGACAGCTTGCATATTTTATACTACCATCCATATCAACAATTTTGTGAATCAAATCAGCTTCTGTAAGCCTTTGCAGAATTCGATAAATTGTTACTTTATCACAAATTCCTTCAAGCGAATTGTGAATTTCACTGGGAGAAAGAGCTACCGATGAAGAGTCAATCAATTCTTGAATTTTTGTTTTTGCTTTGGTATTTCGTGTTTTTTTCATTTTTACAACAGTATAAATGCAACTTAGTTGCATTTATAAAAGTAATGATTACTTTTATAACAATATTGAATTAAGCAACTTTTATAATGAATCTAGCTATAACTAAGACAGATCAAGTTGGAATAATCGCAAGCGCTCTATGCATGATTCATTGCCTTGCAACACCATTCCTATTCATTGCCAAGTCCTGCTCTGCAACTTGCTGCGAAGCGACTCCAAGTTGGTGGACTTCCTTAGATTATCTGTTTCTTTTGATTTCATTCTTCGCTATACACCATTCAAGTAAAAATACATCTTCATCTTGGTTGAAATATGCGCTTTGGATTTCTTGGTCATCACTGCTTATTCTCCTTATAAATGAAAAACTCCAATTTCTATCTGTTTCTGTATATGCAATTTACGTTCCAGCCATTATGCTGGTTCTGTTCCATGTTTATAATTTGAAATACTGTCAGTGCAAATCGGATACATATTGTACAAGTTAAATCTTAAATCCTAATCAAATGACAAAGAAGTTGCCAGTAACTGTTCTAAGCGGTTTTTTAGGAGCTGGAAAAACTACCCTGCTTAACCACATTCTGCATAATAAAGAAGGCTTAAAAGTGGCCGTGATTGTAAACGATATGAGTGAGGTAAATGTAGATGCCAGACTTGTAAATGAACAGGATACACTTTCTCGGACAGAAGAAAAATTAGTCGAAATGAGCAATGGTTGTATCTGTTGCACCCTTAGAGAGGATTTAATGGTAGAGGTTGAAAAATTAGTAAATGAAGGTCGATTTGATTATCTTCTAATCGAAAGCACAGGCATTAGCGAACCCGTCCCAGTAGCGCAAACATTCAGTTTTATTAGTGAAGATGGTGAGATTGATTTGTCAAAATTCAGTTACATTGATACAATGGTAACAGTTGTAGACTCATTCAACTTTTTCAACGATTTTGGAACAAATGAACTGCTCACGGATCGGAAATTAACAGATATCGAAGGTGATGACCGAACGATTGTTAACTTGCTGACCGATCAAGTAGAGTTTGCCAATGTAATTATATTGAACAAAACAGATTTAGTCGATTCAACAACCATTGGGATTTTAAAAGCATCATTACAGAAATTAAATCCAGATGCGAAAATTATTGCATCTAATTTCAGTAAAGTCCATCCAAAAGAAATTTTAAATACGGGTCTTTTTGATTTCGAAGAAGCTCAAAATTCAGCTGGATGGCAAAAGGAGTTGGAAGGAGGAGAGCATACCCCTGAGACTGAAGAATATGGCATCTCTTCATTTGTATTTAGAACTCAAAAACCCTTTCATCCAGCGCGTTTTTGGAAATTCATCAGTGAAGAATATCCAAGCAGTATCATCCGTGCTAAAGGTCTGTTTTGGTTGGCTTCACGCCCCAATGACGCTATAAATTTTAGTCAAGCTGGAGGCTCTTCTCGTATGGAAAGAGCAGGTGTTTGGTGGGCCAGTATGACTTTCAATGAAAGGACATCATATCAAGCATTTATAGAAAACAAAGAGTACATCGAAAATAAATGGAGCAAAACATGGGGAGATCGAATGAATGAACTTGTATTTATAGGGCAGGACATCGAAAAAGAAAAGATGATCGCCGATCTTGAAAGATGCTTATTGCAAACAAATGAACAACATTTGTTTGATACAAACGGTCCCTTTAATGACCCTTTCCCAAAAGAACTTTAAGCGCCAAAAGAGTACAACCATTGAAAATTTCTAAAAGTATCGCAGACATCAAAAGAAAGATTTGAGTTTCTAGTCATTCGATAAAAGGGACTTTTCGTACGCATTATGAATTAAAATAATTGCAAGCCCAAAAAGTACAGCTATTACAATTAGAACTGTACTTATCAATCCACTAACACCAAAAGAAAGACGAATCAAAATAGTTGATACAACAAATCCAGAATTCCTTATTATTTTATGAAACCGGTCTGTATAAAAGAAAGAAATTAGAAGAAGAATGACATCAACTAAAATTAGAACAGTAAAAAATTCATCAAAAAATAAATTATTAATCGTTTCAAATCCTGGAAAATTATTAGACCCAAAAGAGATCCCTGATGTCCAATTGACAAGGGTGAACAAAGCCATCAGAAAGAAGAGTGGAACAAGTGCGACAGCGATTATTTTCTTTCTAAGAATGAAACGTTGAATTTTCACCCCACTACTCGTATTTTGTCTTGATGCAAATCGGCCTTGTTTCTGAAATTGATAAATCAAATAAAACAGTATAATTGATGCCAAAAGATCGTAAGTAAACTGCAAGTCTCCTTTGATTACAAACCAGTCCGATGAGAGTTCTAGCGAAGACAAATCTTTGAATAGTTTTCTTATTATTATTAGCGTAATTATTTCATATTGCTTCGTAATGTAGGTCGTAAAGGATTTTGGCAAATAATAAATTAACAAGTAGACCTCGTAAATCAGTATAAATGAAAATGGAGTATAAATCGCAGATATTGGGTTGGTAAGTAAATCCGATTCTGGGAGAAAATCAATAATCCCAAATTTTGACAAATAAATCAAACTCAAATGAAAGAAAAATCCGACCAATGCAACGTAAAGTATTATTCTCTCAATCTTCTTTTTTGAATTTGAAGACAGGAAAAATTGGTTTGTTTTATTCAATAAATTCATAATCTATTCCTTAAACGGTGAGCAGCAGCCAAATTGATTCAATAGGTTCATTCAAATTGGGCTTATAAACATCTCTAATATAGTGTTTTATGTTTTGACCTGTTTATCGTAAAGAAATTATGGGTACTCTTTCTTATCGCCTCAAGTGACAAAACTCACCTCGATTTGAGTTATTTACCTATTAGGATGCGACAATATCAGTTGAACATGTCGGTCAGAAAATCTTTTATTTTGGATTATTTTACTTTGGAAGAAGTATAAAAACGACTCATACAGACGATGTGTGGTAGGCTAATACAAGAGAGAAAAACAAGAAAAAATACAATATTGAACTCAATCGAATTTGTCATTTTCATAAAAAACAAAGCAAAGAACAGAAAGGCTCCTAAATTAAACGGCAAGGCCATTAGAAACATTCTGGAATGGCTCACGACTAATGCTTCTTTCAAATTCTTCCAACCAAGAACACTGTGGTGGAAAACAAAATACAATCCAAACGCCAAAATCAACGTGATTTGCTGCGCTACCAATAAATAGACTAACATAAGTAACCAGTTCCATTGGCGGCATTTAACAGCAAAAATTGCAGGCAAAAGAAGGGAAAAAGGCACGTATGCGTTAATTTCTGAACTCAACGAGATCGGCGGAATCTCCAAAATTGACAGCACATAATTAAACTCTTCCAGGTGACTTAACAACATAAACGACAATAAAAATGCACCCCATAAAAACCCAACAGGAGCATTTTTTATGCCCCAGTTCTCCATATCAGTCTGACCAAAGTGCCACGACGAATAAATCAAAAAGAACGCGAGCCATACTAAAGGTGAAACATACCAGACCGCAAAGACTCCGAACATAATTGCGAGATACAAAAGAATAAATGCAACTGAAATTGTTTTTTCCCCCTTCATTCCAATAGCTAAATGATCCAAAGCACCATGAGGAATCCCGACAAAAAACAACCCAACAACAAGAATCCAAAATTCATAATAAGTCAAAAAAACCTCAGTATCAGAGAAGCTTGAAGGGAAAAACAACGAATAGCCTATAATCAAAAACAAAATCCATTTGTCCGACAACTTCCAAAATGACCAAATAACAGTTGCGCCTAAAAAAGGTATAATGGGAAGCTGAGAAAACATTTTCAACTCCTCACGTAAATTGGTTTTTTCATCGAGAAACCCTAAAACAAAACGAGCGCTTTGGGAACGAAACAACCGTTCAAAAATCATTTTCCCTTTGTGTGGCCAGAGAGTCAGTATAATCAGCAACAATTGGTCATAAAAGACGAATCTTGATTTTGGCTTAACCCGCGTATTTTGAATCTCTGATTCTTTACAAATTGCCTTTGCATGCAGGCACATATTTTTAAATGCGTACCCTGTACTCGGCTTTACATTTCCTCCCCTTGTTCCGATTTCCACATAACGCTTTTTTACATTTTTTTTTGAGGAAATTGTCGCCATTGGTATGACTCCTTTTTCGACATCTAAAACCTCATATTCGCCATAGTTTTCAAAAATATACTCATCCAATATTTTCTTGGCCTCTTCTTTCTCAATAAGCTTTTTCCCGAAGCGAGTCAACTCAACCAATGCGTGCTGATTATCATATGGCAAAAGGTATACAAATTGGGTTGACTCTTTCTGATCAACTCTAAAATCCATCATATGATAAACCTCACTGTCAAATTTCTGATTCTTAAGTGCAACCTTAAACCCTAAAAAAGATTGGTACATGGAAAACCGCTTATTGAATCTTTTTTGTGCAGGAGGCCTTGCGTCAAACAACCATTCGCAGCTAAAAATTGATTCACTTGTCGCTACCTCCATACTCTTATCAAAAGAGGTGCTTTCAATAGATTCTTGAAGATGCTCTATCGAATACTTGTCCATTACCTCCCTGCATAATTTATACAAGTCGCTGCTATTGATGTGGCAATAAATTAAAGGAGCTATTGCCTGAGGAGCATCATTGTTTATTTTAATCGAAGACCACTCATGACTTATTATCGAAGCATAATCCAAATACAAACAATCAGAAGGTTGAGCCCAAAAACAAAATGTTTTATCGTTTTCTACCTTGCTCCCTGGATCGATAATTACTATACTTTTATTCTCCAACAAGTTTTGGTTAGCCATCTCTATGAGCAAAACACAAGTACTCGCGCCCCAACCGGCAAATATAATATCGTATTTCTTCATATACTCTCCTTCAACTAACGGCATGAAAAATCGACAAAAGAGGAGTCAACACTATCATTTATTAGTTCATAGTTGGTCCTAGTTAATGTTTTCATTTCGTGTTCATTTAAAACCAAGTCCTAAAAGACATGAAAAAATCTCGAATATAGGTCGAGGTCCCTCCTATTCGATTACAA
>JAQWHI010000015.1 GCA_029249445.1 Crocinitomicaceae bacterium
GTTGATTGCACCACTCAAGGCACGAATCACTTTACCGTTAAGATCAGTCAACTCAATGTTGAATACTTCATCCGATCCGCTGTTAGAAATGTAAATCATTCCAGTCGTAGGGTTTGGATATACATCCATTCCTTCGAAGTACAACTCCTGTAGGTTCAAGTAATCACAATCGGGATCAACATCAACAATTACGTTTGCAGTATCATCAGGACAAACTACGTTGCCTGTAATGTAATCGTAGTTGTATTGTCCAGGGATTTCTTTTTTTGGCAATTAGCAGCTATTTGTCTCAAATTTGAATAAGATGTTGCACGAACTAATGGATTCAATTATTTTAGACGAAAATTATGACATGGAATTAACAGGAAAGCATGCAGTCGTTTGCGGGAGTACTCAAGGAATTGGATTGGCATCTGCAAAATTAATGGCAGAGAGAGGTGCTAAAATTACCCTCATAGCGAGAAACGAAGACAAGTTGCGGAGCGCTGTAAAGCAGCTCAGTAGTCCCATGGACCAGGTGCATTCTTATCTTGTGGCAGATTTTTCTAAACCTGATGTAGTAAAAAATGTTGTCACCAAATTTATAGAAGGAGGCAATAGCCCACAAATATTGGTAAACAACACGGGAGGCCCGAAAGGAGGACCTATAATTGATGCTGATGTCTCTGAATTTATTAACACATTTAATCAACACCTAGTTTGTAATCATGTTTTGGTTCAAGCGCTCCTGCCTGAAATGAAAAAAAATGGATTCGGCAGCATTATTAACGTAATTTCAACAAGTGTAAAGCAGCCCTTAAATGGTTTAGGTGTTTCAAACACTATACGGGGGGCAGTTGCTAATTGGAGCAAAACCTTGGCCAATGAGTTGGGTGTGTTTAATATTCGTGTGAATAATGTTTTACCTGGTGCGACCAACACCCTTCGATTGAATAGTATTGCGGAGGTTAAGGCAGGAAAAACAAACCAGTCCGTCGACGAGGTACTTGGAACAATGGCGCAACAGAGCCCGATGCAGCGAATTGCGCAACCCAATGAAGTTGCTGAAGCAATTGCTTTTTTAGCCTCTGATCGTGCATCATATATCAATGGAATCAATATTCCGGTTGATGGTGGCAGAACCAAATCACTTTAATTGAAGTACTTATTTTTTCTACTCATTTCATTTGTTGCATTTCTTTCATGTAAGAATGTAGTCGACAAATCAAATATTGAATCTGCAGGGTTTGATTTCGATTTGAGTTCTGTTTACCTTACCTCACCCATACTGCTCGATTCTGTTCAATTTGCAGATGGAAGTTGTATTTATTCCTTACATGGAACACTTTCGATAGAAGGAAAATTAAAGCCTTTCTCTGTGCAGACATTTGGAAATCCCATTTCGCAGGAGTTCACAGTGAAAAACACAAAACCACCTGTTGAATTTAATTCTAAAGTTAGGTCTGATTTTTTACCGAATCCTAATTTTGTTTTGTTTGTGGAGAATAAAGTTGCAGAAATGAGCTGGAGGTTGGGACCAAAATGGCTGTTTGTACGCGCTTCAATTACCGGAGCAAATTGACGTGACCAAGCTGTGTTTTGTTGCGTCCAGAATCGGTAATAAATTCGATTGAATAGGTATAGGTTCCGACGGGAGCAGTGCTGTTGTTGTAGGTTCCATTCCAGATAAAATTGGAATCATTTGACTGGTACACCACTTCCCCCCAACGATTGAAAATATCAATTTTCAAGGATTGAACACCGATTGTACTGGCCTCGAAAGTATTGTTAAAACGATCATCATCAGGCGTAAACGAGTTTGGGACATATAAGAACCACTCGTCTTCAATATTTATCGGTTTTATTATGGTATCAGTACATCCTTTTTCATCGATTGCAATGAGGGTTACCAAATAAGTTCCAGGCTCATTATAGGTGTTTGAAGGATTTGAGAAGTTATCAGTATTGCCATCACCAAAATCCCATTCAAAATCGACACCATTCACTGATTCGTTTATGAAGGTTATCGGCAAACCATTGAAGTAGGTGGTGCTTGATGATGAGAAATTAGCAAAGGGAGCAACAACAGTTACCGTAGTAGTTCCCTCAACTGTAAATGTTTGACACTCATCTGAAACAATGACCTCGTAAGTTGTTGTTGTATATGGGTTCACCCAAATACCGAGTGTTGTGTCTCCGCTGTGCGACCAATAGTAAAAATATTGACCATATCCACCGCTTGCCTGAACAGATATGAAAGCTGAATCTCCAGGACAAACCTCTTGCGCAGGACTCATTTCTAATATCAATGGTGGACTTGTGATTGTATATAGTATTGAGTCTGTTACAGAATTTCCACAATTGTCTGTTACGTTTATTGTATACATTGTGGTAGTTGACGGGGTCACCGTGATTGCGGGACCACCTCCAAGGTTCGGATTAGAATTTGACGACCAGTAATAGGTGTAATTTCCTGATCCACCCGATGGATTGGCTTCAAGAATTCGAGGAAGGTAGGGACATATCTCTGTAATATCTGGTGATACATTTAGTGTAATCGGCGGTAAATCAGGAACGATGATTTCTATGGTCTCTGATACCGATTCATTCAAACAGGCATCTGTTGTTGTCACAGTATATGTTGTTGTTACGATTGGTGAAATCACAATAGATGCGGTTGTTTCGCCTGTGCTCCATAAGTAAGTGTATGGCGGGGCACCTCCTGTCGGGTTTGCTGTAAGCGTCACTGATTCTCCGGGACAATTAATACTTCCTCCATCAATCGAAAGTCCAACTGGAGCAATATCTTGAATAAAGAGTTCAATTACAATGGGTGTCACATTTCCACAGGGGTCAGTAATTGGAAATTCAATAATTATATTTTCCTGCCCCTCTACGATTCCATCCTGAAAGGCGTCAAATGAAAATTCGACTTGACTAACTCCTGCAGGAAACGAAATTGAATTTGGTAAATTCGAGTAATCCGTTCCTTCAATTGCTGATCCGAGCGTGTTCATAGGCACAGACATGGCAGAAGCAGATTGTGAAGGATTCCTAGTAAGCGTCACAGTCGTGGTAACACAGCCCTCTCCAATAATGTCTGGAGCACCAAATAATTCTTGTGAAATCTCGTATTCTATTTCTATGGGTGTTTTTGAAGATAAGCTATTGGCTTCAAGAAAAATACCAGAATCCAATTGTCCGTCACCAGCGTCCGCAATACAAATTATTAAGTGGTAGGTTTCACCACATTGCACAACTGACTCTGCAGTAAGAACTTTTGTAAATCCATCGTATTGAATATAGGTACTACTTCCATTTTGAGGTGCAGTTGAGCCATTTCCATTGTTCACAAAATAGGTGTTATTTGAGCCAGCATTGACATTGTCAATTGTTACCGGCCCACCTCCACCAGGTATTTGCGCTATGTTTTGAAGCCCTGCGATCCCAGGTCCAGAGATGAAAAATGCGAATGCGTCATTGAAACCTTGATTTACATACTCTGGATATTCCTCAGAACCAAACACATAGTTAAACTTAACAGAGTCTGAGTAGGGAACAAAATCAAATTCTAAAACAGCTGCGTCGAAAGTAGCAACTCCAGCGCCTAACAATGACGTTAGCAATGCATAACCTGGAGCACTATTGTCTTGTCCAGAGCCTCCATCGCTATTCGGACCGTGGGGCCCAGATCCATTATTATTGATAGTTCCAGTTGTCATTACAATTCCCGCATCTAATCCTAGATTCGTATTGGTGCCATTAAATTCTCCAATTGTTATTGGCAAGCCACTAAATGTAATATTTGATACGGTAACACCTGAGCCAAGCAGTACATTTTGCACAAGGTTATTTGGCGCTTGAATAGACGTAGTTAGCTGCCCTAATGTCGCTAGGGGTAGACTAAAAAGCAATATGACCATCAATTTTTTCACCTTCTACTTAATATACGCAAAATTAGGCAATTCGTTTCCTTTCGAAGCAACAAATTTTGGACCAAAGTTCACAGAATTTGAATTTGTTAACGAATTGTCTGACCAATTTATTTGGATTGAAGGTTGTTTTTATTGAGTTTTGTCTGATGAATCTCTTAAAACGAATCTATCGCAAATCAAAAAAGGCTGTTAAGTTTTCTGTAACTGATCCGTCATCATTTGAGGAGCTGATGAGTTTCGTGAGTTCTCGGATCCGTGTGTTTAGCTTAACCGTTTTGGTTTTTATTGTTTTTGGTATCAGTATACTGTTCCTGTTTGATGGGGTATTCAATAAATATTCTGGCAGTAATGACACACCAATTGAGAGGGAACAACTTATTGAATATCGCGAATCAATAGACACCCTCAAGGATATTTTAGCCTCACAAGAACGTTATATTCGTGCTCAAACCAGAATCATTTCAGGTGAGTTTCCGTTAAATACTGATTTGGATTCAATCGAGATGGAATTTGAATTTCCGCTAGAACAAGACGTAGTAGAACTCTCAAAAGCGGAGCGCGAATTAGCGGAGCGTGTTAAAGATGATATGAGGACGGTAAAAATTGATGCTTCAATTCCCTATTTTCAGCGGCCTGTTGTTGGTGTCATAAGTCAGCATTTCAGTCAAAATCATCCAGGTGTCGATGTGGTTACAGAAAAAGACCATACGGTGAAGTCATGTTTATCTGGAACTGTTATTTACTCGGGATATACGAGAAAAGATGGATACATTTTGATTATTGATCATGGCAATGATTACACGTCGATATACAAACACAACAGAAAGGCCCTCAAGAAGATTGGTGATAAGGTTCAATTGGGAGACCCAATAGCCATTGTTGGATCGACAGGACAAAATTCAGACGGTCCTCATTTGCACTTTGAATTGTGGTACAAGCAGGTTCCTGTCAACCCTGAAGAATACCTTCAGTTCAATCGTTAATCCCTTGCAAAGACGACAGCTTGTAGTAAATCCCACCAGCACTCATTAGCTCGTCATGCGTGCCACGCTCTTTAATTTGCCCTTTAGACAAAACAATGATTTCATCCGCTCGCTTTATTGTGCTCAAGCGATGTGCAATAACTAAGCTTGTTCTGTTTTTCATTAAATTTTCAAGCGCTTCTTGAACCAGTTTTTCAGATTCAGTATCAAGTGCAGAGGTGGCTTCGTCTAGTATCAGAACAGAAGGGTTTTTCAAAATGGCACGTGCAATACTGAGCCGTTGTTTTTGCCCTCCAGAAAGTTTGTTTCCACGTTCACCAATAGTGGTGTCATAATTTTTTTCTAGTGCTGAAATAAAATCATGGGCATTAGCAATTTTCGCCGCCTTCGTTATTTCCTCAATTGACGCATTTGGCATTCCAAAAGCAATATTTTCTCTGACAGTTGCGTTGAATAAAATTGATTCTTGGGAGACAATTCCGATGTGGTGCCTTAGGTCAAAAAGAGAAGCATTTTTCACATCAACACCATCAAAAAGAATTTGACCTCTTTGGACATCGTAGAATCGCGGGAGTAAATCTGCAATTGTCGATTTCCCGCTGCCTGATTCTCCCACAAGAGCAACAGTTTTTCCTTGTGGTATGGAAAATGAAATGTCTTTCAGGACGTCTTCATCTTTGTATTTAAAATAAACATTTTTGTATTCGATTGATGTCTGAACTTCTTTCAGTGCAATTGGTTGATCCGTCTCATATATTTTCTCGTCTGCACTAAGAATCGCATTGATGCGCTCTTGTGACGCACTCGCTTTGTTCAAGTTTGAAATGCATTGAGAAACACTTGAAATGGGGCGCATTAGCTGAGAAAAAACAATAATGAACCCAATGAAAGTTTCTCCTGAAAACCCAGTGTTTTCGCTGTCCAATGCAAGAAGTCCACCGTACCAAACAATTGAAATCATTACCAATGATCCAATAATTTCATTGAGCGGAGAGGATAAGTCTCGCTTTCGAAATGCCTTGGTTACCAGTTTTTGGTGTTTTAGATTTTCTTTCTGAAAAGATTGGAGAACTTGAGGAATTGCATTGAACGCCTTGATGATTCTTATACCGCCCAATCCTTCATCCATAGCGGAAAAAAGTACACCCATTTGACTTTTCTCTTGTCGGGCCGTGCGCTTCAGACTTTTTCCGATTACAGCGATAATTAAAGCGGTTATTGGAAGTAAAAGAAGTGCGAAAAGTGTCAGCTCTGCGCTCCAATAGAAAAGCAAGGAGAGCGTAATTGTTATGGCAATAGGTTCTCTAAAGAACAATTCGAGCATTGAAATTACAGCATTTTCAATTTCTAATACATCGTTCTGCATTCTTGCCATTAAATCACCTCGGTTTTCATCTGTGTAATGCGATAACGGAAGTTTTAGTGCTTTTTCAAATAGCTGATCTCGGACATCTCGGACAACAGCCATTCTTAGTTGCGATTGAAACCAAATGGCAAGGTAGCGGGAAAAGTTTTTAAGGAAGAAGCTAATTGCTACGGTGACGCAAACGAAGAACAGTGCCCCTTTCGGATCGGATTGCGAACTTGTTTGCATGAAATACTGGTAGTATTCACCGGCATATTTGAAGAAGTCTAAAAAGCCACCCGAATAGATTGGTTCTGAAAAAACTTCAATCGCCTGTTCTTCATTGAAGATCACTTGCAGAAATGGGACAAAAAGTGCCAGAGATATCAAGTTGAAAACAACATACAAGATATTCGATAAGATGACTAGTAATGCCAAACTACGGTACTTGAACGTGTGTCTGTATATTTCTATGATGTCTTTCATTAATTTACAAAGATAGATTGATTTATAAACTTCTTATCATTCTAGTTATTATATCTTTGCGATATGGGTTCAATAAGACAAAGTCGTATAGAAAGTGTAATTCAAAATGAATTGTCACAGATTTTCCGAAAAAATGCGCGTGAGCTATGTCTCGGAGCGATGGTTTCTGCAACAGTTGTTCGGATTACTCCTGATTTATCTCTTGCACGTTGTTATGTTAGCATATTTGCAAGTCTGGACAAAGAAGAGGTTTTGGCCAACATTGAGTTAAATGCTTCAAGAATTCGGGGAGATGTGGGGCGAAGACTGCAAAACATGAAGCACATCCCAGATTTAAGATTTTTCATTGATGATTCGTTGGACTATGCTAATAAAATCGATGAACTTTTAAAATAAGAACTATTCGTATCTCCTACTTTATAGCGCGGCGATATCTTTCTACGAAACGGAAGAAAAATGTGATCAATTTAATCACGCGAATTTCTGTGGTCGGGATTGCAACAACAACTGCAGCGCTCGTCATTCTTCTATCAGCGTTCAATGGTATAGAGAGCATGATAGAAAAGTTATATTCAGAGTATGATACAGATATTACGGTCCGGGTCAAGAAAGGAAAATCTTTTCATGAAAACCGCCTTGATTTTGATGAAATCAGTGAAGTTGAAGGAGTTTCATCGTATTCTAGGGTTGTCGAAGATGTTGTAATATTAAAGCACGAGAAAAAGTGGGCAAACGCCAAAATGATAGGTGTTGAAACCTCATTTTTACAGATGACCAATATGGCCGATCATATGGTTGCTGGGGTGTCTAAATTAAATCAGGAGACTACATCAGTTGCGTTGATTGGAGCTTCACTTTTGGAGCGACTTGGCGCCTACATTCCGAACCTTGAGAATGAGTTTATTACTTGCTATGCTCCGAAAAGAGACATTCGAATCCGACCGGGCAAGAGCCCTTTTTATTCACAAGTGATACCTCTTTCTGGGAGTATTAATTTTAACAGAGAAGTGAATTCAGAGAGTTTTATTGTGCCTATAACACTTGGGAAAGAACTTCTTGGATACGACGATCAGATAACGGCTGTGTATATCAACGCGAAACCCGAAATTGATAATGAACAGTTGAAAAATGAACTGAAGCAAATTGTTGGGGATGATTTTACAGTCAAAACGAATTTTGAAAAGAATGAAATTATATATATGACGAGTAAATCAGAGCGATTTATTGTCGCGATAATTCTTGTATTCATATTTATTCTAGCTGCATTTAATCTTGTTGCTTCATTGACCATGTTATTCTTCGAAAAATTAGGAAACATAAAAACGATGAAAAGCATAGGAGCTTCACAGACCTTAATCTTCCGTATTTTCTTCTTTGAAGGATTGTTAATCGCTGGAAAAGGGGTTTTCTTTGGTCTACTATTTGGTTATGCGATTTGTTTCGTTCAACAACAGTATGGTTTGATTGCAATGCCGAACTCGAATGGAGAAGCATTTCCGATTGCCGTTTCATTAATGGACGGAGTTATTATTTTTACTATCGTCTCGGTGCTAAGCGCCATTTTTTCATATTTCCCTGTCAAATATTTGATCCAAAAAAACAGTCAGTTGGGCTAGCTTAGGTTTACTCAAGGCGACTTCCATTGGATTTTTATTAGGACCTTATAGATCAGGTGTTTTGGTGTCACTTTTTTGTGATTATTTGGTGTTGTTGATAAAATACTTTGACTGTTGATAGATATTTATGCTCGTTGGACAATTCTTTCAAAGAAAAACCATATATTTGCGCCCAAATTCCGGAAGAACGGATAAGATTTTAATTCTATTAAAAAGACACGAAAATGTCGGATATAAAAGGTAAAATTTCACAGGTTATTGGGCCCGTTGTTGACGTAAGCTTCGAAAAAGGAGTATCTCTACCAAACATCTTTGATGCTTTGGTTGTAAAGAGAGAAAACGGGACGCGCGTTGTTCTAGAAGTACAATCGCATGTTGGTGAAAATGCAGTAAGAACCATTTCGATGGACTCTACAGACGGATTTACAAGAGGTATGGATGTTGAAGCTACTGGCTCGGCAATCAAAATGCCAACAGGAGACGAAATCAAAGGACGTGTATTTAACGTTGTTGGTGAGGCGATTGACGGAATTCAAGAAGTGGACAATACAAACGGAATGCCGATTCACAGAGACGCTCCAAAGTTTGAAGATTTATCTACAGCCACAGAGGTGTTGTTCACAGGGATCAAAGTGATTGATTTGATTGAGCCCTATGCGAAAGGTGGAAAAATTGGTCTTTTTGGAGGAGCTGGAGTTGGTAAAACAGTTTTGATCCAGGAACTTATTAACAACATTGCAAAAGGCCACGGTGGTTTGTCAGTATTTGCAGGTGTTGGTGAGCGTACACGTGAAGGAAACGATTTGCTTCGTGAGATGTTGGAGTCAGGTATTATCAAATACGGTGAAGAGTTTATGCATTCGATGGAAAATGGCGGATGGGATCTCTCTAAAATTGATTTGAATGAAATGAAAGAGTCAAAAGCTTCTTTCGTTTTTGGACAAATGAATGAGCCTCCAGGGGCGCGTGCACGTGTTGCACTTTCCGGTTTGACATTGGCGGAATACTACAGAGATGGAGAAGGAGATGGTCAAGGGAAAGACATTCTTTTCTTCGTTGATAACATTTTCCGATTTACGCAAGCAGGATCTGAGGTTTCAGCACTTCTTGGGCGAATGCCGTCAGCGGTAGGATACCAGCCAACGCTTGCGACGGAAATGGGAGCGATGCAAGAACGTATTACTTCAACTAAAAATGGTTCGATTACATCCGTTCAGGCGGTATACGTGCCGGCGGATGACCTCACTGATCCCGCTCCGGCGAATACGTTCGCTCACTTGGATGCTACAACGGTATTGTCGCGTAAAATTGCTGAGTTAGGAATTTATCCAGCGGTTGACCCGTTAGATTCAACCTCTCGTATTCTTACGCCAGAGATTGTTGGTGAAGAACATTACGAATGTGCACAGCGAGTAAAAATTACATTGCAACGTTATAAAGAATTACAAGATATTATTGCTATCCTTGGTATGGACGAATTGTCAGAGGAAGACAAATTGGTTGTACACAGAGCGCGACGTGTTCAGCGTTTCCTCTCTCAACCATTCCATGTTGCTGAGCAATTTACTGGACTGAAAGGTGTATTGGTCGACATCCAAGATACAATAAAGGCCTTCAATGCAATACTTAATGGAGATTACGATCAATATCCAGAAGCTGCTTTCAACTTGAAAGGAGGGATTGAAGACGTAATTGAAGCAGGAGAAAAAATGTTGGCTGAAAACGCTTAATAGTAAACGAATAGCAAAACGATGCAGTTAGAAATTATTACACCAGAGGCACAAGTCTTTTCAGGAGAAGCTGAAGCAGTTCAGTTTCCTGGTTTGGATGGCTCGTTTCAGGTTTTGAATGGACACGCACCGATCATCTCAGCATTGTCAAAGGGTGAGGTAAAAGTAGATCTTGCGAGCGCTTTTGAAAGCACAGAGAAAGTGAACACTAAAATCGCTATCGATGCTTCGAATAAGAAAGTTATTCGTATTTCTATACACGGAGGTGTTGTTGAAATGTTGAATGACAAGGTGATTGTCTTGGCAGAGTAATTTGCTTCAAAGCAGCATTAATAGAGGGATTTGGGCTATACCATATCCCTCTTTTTGTTAAAGTACGTTAAGTCAAAAACATATTAATATCGTTGGATACGATAGTTTAATTATTTTCGTTAATTATACCTGAGTGACATGAGCATTCTTGATCAGATAGAACTAAGTAATACACCCGAGCACATTGCCATCATTATGGATGGAAATGGCAGGTGGGCGCAGCAACAAGGAGAAAACCGCTTGTTTGGGCACAACTTTGGAGTGGAATCTGTTCGAGAGGCGTTAAAGGCATCCCAAGATCTTGGAGTGAAATTTCTTACCTTGTACGCCTTTTCTACTGAAAATTGGAACAGGCCTCAAGAGGAAGTAGACGGTCTAATGAATTTGTTGGTCACCACAATAGGAAATGAGGTGGATGAATTACATGAAAGCAACGTGATTATATCAACCATAGGGAATATGGCAGGACTTCCCAAGTCATGTCAAGACAAGTTGGCTGAGGCAAGTAGTAAAACCAAGAACAATACAGGTGTAAATCTTGTACTTGCGCTGAATTACAGTGCTCAATGGGAAATTGTTGAGGTTGTTAAAGACATCGTTAAGGATGTTTCAAATGGAGTGCTGTCGGTTGAAAATATTTGCAAAGAAACAATTTCAAGTAATTTAACCACTAGCGGTATACCTGATCCAGAACTACTTATTCGCACAAGTGGTGAACACAGAGTGAGTAATTTCTTGTTGTGGCAAATTGCATATTCGGAATTTCATTTTACTGATGTGCTTTGGCCCGATTTTAAAAAAGAAGATTTGTATAAAGCGGTGTTAGACTACCAATCTAGAGAAAGAAGATTTGGTCGGGTTTCTGCACAAATAGAAAATAATAGATGAAATTAACTTTTAAGACGCTACTAATATTCGTTTTGTGCTTGAGAACACTCTCTGCATACACACAACCAACTGATACGATTGCTGTTGATACCAATGGCAATAAAACTTCCATAGTTGAGCCTGATTCCTCGCTTTTGTTGACAAATTCAAATGACGTTCTCGTTGTGGGTGGAATGGATATCGATTTTAAACGTCCTCAAGCGTATGAAATAGGTCCAATTCGAATAGAGGGTGCCGATAATTATGATCACAATGCGATTAAATTACTTGCCGGTTTGAGGCAGGGACAACAAATCACTTTGCCGGGAGAAGATATTTCAAAAGCGATTAAAAACCTTTGGAATGAGGGAATTTTTTCAGATGTTGAAATCCGAGCAGATAAAGAAGTTGCAGGAGTTATTTACCTTGTCATTCGAGTAGCTCCTCGAGCGAAACTCTCTCGTTTTAAGTTTGTTGGAGTCAATAAGAGAGAAGCAGATAATATTCGAGAAGAAATTTCTTTGTTCTCAGGAAAGACAATTACCGAGAATCTTGTTTTTGCAACTAAATCAAGGATCAAAGGGTATTTTCGTGAAAAAGGACATTACTCTATTGGTGTGGATATCAATCGAATACAAGACAGCTTGATGACCAATTCGGAAATTTTTGTGATCAAAGTTGCAAAGGGTCCGAAAGTGAAAATTGGAGAATTAAATATTGAAGGAAACAATTCGGTCAAAACATGGAAGTTACGTATGGCCATGAAAGATACAAAGAGAAAAGCTTTCTGGAGATTTTTCAAGCGTTCTAAGTACTCACAAAGCGCATATGTCCGCGACAAAGAGGCTATGCTGGGTAAATTCAACAAGGTTGGATTGCGAGATGCTGAAGCAATTTACGATACAGTTTATCTACTCGATGAGAAAAATTTATCGATTGATATAAAAATTGACGAAGGAGAAAAGTATTATTTTGGAGACATTGAGTGGATTGGAAACACAAAATTCAGATCATCATTTCTGGACACTATTTTAGGAATCAAAAAAGGCGATTTATATAATAAAGAGTTGCTTGATACTCGTTTGGTTATGAGTCAAGATGGAAGAGATATTTCATCATTGTATATGGATCGCGGGTATTTATTTTTTCAAGTAATACCTGTAGAAACCAATGTTGAGGCGCATCACATTAATTACCAGATGCGCATCATTGAAGGGAAAGAAGCCCGAGTTAAGCGTGTGATTATTAAAGGGAATACCAAAACGAACGATTATGTGATTCGTCGTGAAATTCGAACCAAGCCCGGTGATCTCTTCAATCGGAATGATATAATGCGTACACAAAGAGAACTTGCCCAACTGGGGTATTTCAACGAACAGGCATTTCAAATCAATCCAATTCCAAATCCACAAGACGGGACCGTCGATATCGAATATGTGGTAGAGGAAAAATCATCCGATCAAATCGAGCTCTCTGGAGGCTATGGTGGTACTGGTTTGGATGGAAGAGGAAGAATTATAGGAACTTTAGGATTAACGTTTAATAATTTCAGTACCAAGAATTTCTTTAAGAAAGGAGCATGGGCTCCACTACCTGGAGGTGATGGTCAAAGAGTGTCGTTGAGGCTACAAACCAATGGGAAGTTTTACCGAGGATATAGCTTCTCCTTTACAGAGCCATGGCTGGGAGGTAAAAAACCAAACTCACTCTCATTTGGAGCCAATTGGACACTTTTAGGAAATGGTTTCGCTCCTACGAGTGCGAGTTTTGCTGGTTTACGTTTGGCTGGAGTGAATTTGGGCTTGGGTAGAAGAAAGAAGTTCCCTGACGATTGGTTTCAAGCGTATTATGAGTTGAGTTATCAGCAGTATTATGTCAAAGATGACCGTCGTTTTGGCTTGTTTACTGATGGAACATCTAATGATTTTGCATTCAAATATGTTTTACAGCGAAGTTCAGTAAGTTCACCGATTTATCCGCAAGGAGGTTCAAATATTAAATTTAGTGCAAAAGCAACGTTGCCTTATTCTTCATGGGATGGAATTGATGATTATTCGAACTTGACCAATCAAGAGCGGTTCAAAACTTTAGAGTATTACAAACTTAAATTGACAGGTGAGTGGTATGTTCCTCTTACTGCCGATAAAAAATTGGTCTTGATGCCACGTTTTGGTTTTGGTTTCATGGGAGCTTACAACTCGAGCAAAGGACTTACGCCGTTTGAGAGGTTTCATCTTGGAGGGAGCGGTTTGACAGGTGTCAATCAGATTGGAGGACAAGAAATTATAGCTCTTAGAGGTTACGAAGACGGGAATGGAGGTTTAAATTCCGATGGAGGTGATCCGATTATTGCAAAGTATACACTGGAATTAAGGTATCCAATATCATTAAATCCACAAGCTACGTTTTTTGTTTTAGGGTTTGCTGAAGCTGGAAATACCTTTCCAACATTTAGAGATTTTAATCCACTCAACGTAAAACGATCCGCTGGTGTTGGGTTGCGCGTTTTCCTTCCAATGTTTGGAATGCTAGGTCTTGATTATGGCTGGGGCTTTGATACTCTTGATCCTTGGTCTGTTGGTTTCAATCAAGGATCTGATAATGGCGTAAATACGAAGGGCTATTATACAAAGCTGAATTTTACAATTGGGATGAATCTCGGAGAGTTATAAATGAAGCGAATCACAATAAATGTATTATGTTTGCCGTTCGGCAAGATAAAATAGCACTTATGAAAATACTTATATTGTTCGTAGCATTGATTTTTGGCACAGGTTTTGCCAACAGTCAGAGGTATGCTTACATTGATTCCGATTATATTCTCCAAGAAATGACAGAATATTCTGACGCAAAAGCAAAGTTGGACAAGCTTGCTGAACGTTGGACCAGAGAGATTGAAAAGCGATATGATGTTTTAAAACTAAAAAAAGATAATTTTGCACGCGAAGAAGTATTGCTTCCTGCGGAAGAAAAAAAGAGACGAGCTGAAGAAATTAATACACTTGAGACAGAAGCAATGCAAATGCAAAAGACGCGATTTGGTGTAGAAGGAGATTATTTTCAAAAACGACAAGAATTAATAAAACCGATACAAGATCGAATTTATGAGGCGATGCAAACCGTGGCTTCCAGAAAAAAATATGTGATGGTTTTTGATAAGGCCAATCAAAGCAACCTTGTCTATGCCGATCCAAAATTGGACATAAGTATTTTGGTACTAAAAGAACTAGGTGTTAAAGTAAGGTAGTTGTTCTTTACTTTAGCATCGAATTAATTAAAAAACAACTAAAATTAAATTAATTACTAAACATGAAAAAAGTTTTACTAGTAATAGCCGTAATCGCAGGTCTTGGAAGCACTGCTCTAGCACAGTCAAAAGTTGCGCACGTTAATACTCAAAAATTGTTAGATACAATGCCATCTAGAATGGTTGTTGCGCAGTCCATCGAGGATTATCGCTTGATGCTTGAGAAAGAGTTAAAAGAGATGCAAGAGGATTACTACAAGTCTTTGGAGAGCTACCAAACATCGAAAGGAGATATGACGCAACAAATGAAGGCGTACAGAGAAAAATCGTTGGGAGAGAAAGAACAAAGAATTATGGCCAGAGAGCAATCTGCTCAAAATGAGTTGGTAACGATTTCAAATGAACTTCAAGAGCCATTGTTTCAGAGAGTGAAGGAAGCGATTCGTTTGGTTGCTGCAAAAATGAAATTGGCATACGTTTTGGACGAAACAAATACCTTATATTTCGGTGGAGGAATTGATATTACAGCTGCTGTGATTACAGAATTACTGAAACTGGAAAAAGATGCGATGACTGCATCTCCTAATTCGACTGATCCGGAATAGATATTTTGAACAAGAGAAACCCGGTCTTGATTTTGGTCAAAACCGGGTTTTTTTGTGTCGGGTTTTTAGTGGTACCCACAATTTAAGTAACTTCGTACCATGGGACCAATAGGCATTTTTGATTCTGGATACGGAGGGTTGACGATTTTATCAGATATTCGCAAACGCCTGCCCAATTACGATTACCTTTATCTTGGAGACAATGCACGAGCGCCCTATGGAACGAGATCCTTTGATGTAGTCTATGATTATACCCTACAAGCGGTAAACGAATTGTTTGATCGAGGTTGTGAAATGGTTATTCTTGCTTGTAATACTGCATCTGCGAAAGCATTGAGAACAATACAACAAAATGACCTTCCGAAGACGGGGCCTGAGAAAAGAGTTTTGGGTGTGATTCGTCCGAGCACAGAAATTATCGGACAGTTTTCGGCAACTAAAAGTATTGGAGTTTTAGCTACCCCTGGAACTGTTGCTTCCAAATCTTATGAGATTGAAATAAGCAAGTTTTCACCTCAATGCAAGGTTTATCAACATGCTTGCCCGTCATGGGTAACACTTATAGAAAGTAATGAACATCAAACTGAAGCCGGGAAGGGAATTATTCGTCAAGATGTTGAAATATTAATGGATAGCAATGATGCAATTGATACTATCATACTGGGATGCACACATTATCCAGTACTAAAAGATTATATAGAATCAATTGTCCCGACATCCGTTCAGATTGTAGCCCAAGGGAAAATAGTTGCGGATAGCTTAGCAGATTATTTGAATCGCCATCCTTGGATGGATGAGAAGTGTACGAAGGGAGGGTCAGTACGTTTTTTGACCACCGAAAGTTCAGAAGAATTTAATCAAAACGCATCCAATTATATTGATGCCACAGTGAATTCGCTACACATTACTCTATGAAAATTTAGTCACTAAATAAGATCTTCGGGAGCCTTATTTTAGCCGCATTCTTGTCGTTAAGAATAGAGCAGATAGGAATGTAAGTGTTGCTATGGTAGCTATTGCTGCATTGTATCCGAATGAATCGGCAAGTAAACCTGTGAGAAACGCACCGATCGCATACCCTGAATCACGCCAAAGTCTGAAAATTCCTATTCCATTTGCACGATCTCCGGGATGCAATAGTTCTGCTATTGTAGCAAGAAAAGTAGGATAGACGATTGCCGTTCCCAAACCTAAGATTATGGCCAATGTAATGAACATTACGAAGGAATCTGCCCATAGAAATAAAAGTAATGCAATGGCTTGAAGGAACATTCCTATGGAAAGCATCTTTTTTTTGTTGAAATGATCTGCAATTTTACCTGTTGCAATTTGACCTACTCCCCATACAGCAGGATATGTCCCAACAATTATTCCAATTTCGGTCATGGAATAGCCTCTGGAGATTAGAAGAATGGGTAAAATACCCCAGACCATACCATCATTGAGGTTGTTGATCAATCCTGCTTGAGTTATTGCACCTAAATTTCGGTCTGTAAGACTTACTTGTAGAAATGGGTTTTTAAGTCGTTTGAGAGAACTGTTCGAAGCTTCAGTATCTAGGTGATTTAAGGTGTCTCGAACGAATAAAACCGTCACTAAAAATCCCAAAACTGCAAGTCCAATTCCAATATAAAAAGGATAAGGTCGCACGCCATATGTATCTGCAATAGATGCCGTGACATAGGCTACAACCGCAATTGAAAGGTAGCCGGCAAATTCATTAATTCCCATGGCAAACCCTCGTTGTTTTTCTCCTACAAGATCTATTTTCATGACAACAGTACTCGACCATGCAAGGCCTTGATTTATTCCAAGAAGAATATTAGCAAATACAACCCAATTCCATGAAGACGTCCACATTAAAATAAAGGGAATGGGGAGCCCGAAAATCCATCCAAGGATTAGCGTATTTTTTCTTCCTAGGGTTCCGGCAAGACGTCCAGCATAATAGTTGGAGGTGGCTTTCACAAATCCAAAAACAACAATAAATGAGAGGACTGCAGTTGCTCCAGTTATGGCGAACTCTTCTGCGGCGAGTTTCGGTAAAATTGAGCGTTCCAATCCAACCATACCGCCAACAAATGCATTCACAATTACAAGTAAAGTAAATTGAAGCCAATTTTCTTTAAGTCCTAATTTTACATTTAATTCTGAGCGAGAAGTAGTAGTTATTTTCAATGATTTGAGTCAATTTTAGATGTTTGAAGATAAGGAGTCAAGATATTCTATTTTAGGTCGTCTTGGATTGATCTATTTTTGACTCGATCGTCCAACGAATTAAATGCGCACGTTGAATTGCTTTTTCTGCATTGGGACCGACAAAAAGGTCGTTTACAGTAGTTTTAAATAATTCAATCCAGCGGTTAAAATGTTCTTTTCCGATTTTCATTTTTAAATGTTTCTTTGTGACGTCCGTAGTGTATCCACTTTCATCCAACAGCACGAATGCCCAGAAGTCAACCATTTTAGGCAGGTGGTGTTGAAAATTTAAATTTGTGAAGAAAGGGTTCAATAGATCATCAGCGAGAATAGAATCATAAAAGCAATCAACCATGTATTGAATATCTTCTTTTGATGTAATGTCTTTCATGGTTCTTTGATTGACTTAAAAATTCGTTTTTTAGTTTTAGAATTGCTGCAGAGTCGCAACGAGTACCTTACATTATGAATTTAATAATCTTCTGTGGATTTAGGAACATTTGTGTTCAGAAATTACAGGTCATTTACGTATTTTGGCGGTGGAAATAAGTCAAGGTATGAACTCGAATTTATTTTCTTAATGTGTACTGATTGAAATTTATTATTTTACACAATAATCTATGATAATTATCTTGTTTGAATCCTACTATGGGGAAAAAAATTGAGTCTTTTATTTATGCTGGAACGATTAATGTTCCGAGTTCTAAAAGTTATTTGCAACGCGCAATCGCAATAACTGCCTTAGCAGATGGAGCGTCGAAAATTATTGGATCACCATTGAGTGATGATGTGAAGGTCGCGATTGAAATCGTGCGAGTATTTGGGGCTTCAGTTGAAGTGGGAGAGGATCAATTGTCTGTTTCGCCAATAGGTCAAGTTTCAGCTGATTCGGTGGATTTATATTGTGGTGAGGCTGGATTGAGTTCTCGAATGTTTAGTCCAATTGCCGCTGTTTTGTTTAATGAGGTAACAGTTCGAGGATCAGGCTCTATCTTGACACGTCCAATGGGAATGGTTATTGATGCACTTGAACAACTTGGTGCTAAAGTGACTTCAAATGACGGGTGTCTTCCGATTCATATTTCTGGTGGGATTGTTCCGGGCGTGCTGCATATAGATGGAGCTGAAAGTTCTCAGTTACTGACTGGATTATTGATTGCTTTACCGCTTTTACCGGGTGATAGTGAGATTCACGTTTCAAATTTAAGCAGTAGACCGTATATTCAAATGACACTTAATGTACTTGACTATTTTGGTATTGAAATTCAACACGATGGTTTTGAAATATTTCACATTAGAGGAAATCAAACTCCATCAGCAGGAACTTACACTGTTGAAGGAGATTGGAGTGGTGCTTCATTTCATGCTGTTGGTGCAGCCATTTCTGGAGCTGTCAATCTGATGGGAGTATCTGTTGATTCGGCTCAAGCAGATGTGCGCATCCTTGAGGCGGTGAGAAGAGCTGGAGCAAAAGTTGAAAAAATACAAGGTGGAGTAAAAGTTTCTAAAAACCAGCTGAGAGCCTTTGAATTTGATGCAAGTGATTGTCCCGACTTATTTCCCCCATTGGCTGCATTGGCTTGTTGCTGTGAGGGAAGTTCCAAATTGATTGGTACGGAACGTCTGGTATATAAGGAAAGCAATCGCGCCGAGTCGATTCAATCTGAACTTAAGAAGTTAGGTATACAGGTTGTTCTAGAGGCAAATACAATGGAAATTAAGGGAGGGAATATATTCGGCGGCGAGGTGTCTTCCAACGATGACCATCGAATTGCAATGATGGCAGCAATTTTAGCATCGGTTTCGGACCAGCCCATTTCAATTCAAAAACCTATGGCGGTTAATAAATCTTATCCTTCATTTTATGACGATTTGGAGCAAATTGCGCCATAGAGATTCATTTTTAAAAATGAGTCTTATGATAACTAGAAATTAAAGATGGATAAAAAGTAAAAAATGACGGATAACGAGTTGCTTAATGAGACATATGGTTATTTATTTAGTCCTGAACTTCTAAATGAAATCCTAAAATGCGGGACCATAAGGTCGGTAAAAATAGGAGATGTTTTAATCGAGATTGGCAATAACATTGAGTTCATGCCATTACTAATTGATGGAGCAATAAAAGTGTTGCGCGAAGATGAAAACGGTGATGATTTATTGCTCTACTTTTTAGAAAAAGGAGATACTTGCGCTATGTCAATGACCTGCTGCATGGGTAAAACAAAGAGCGCTATACGCGCAGAGGCTGAACGGGACAGTCGTATAGTTATGATTCCTGTCACAAAGATGAGTGAGTGGATAAGCGACTACCAAGAATGGAAGGCTTTTGTATTTGACAGTTATAGTAACCGATTGAATGAGATGATTATTTCAATAGATAGCTTGGCATTTATGAATATGGATGAGCGAATTCATAAATACTTAAAAGATAAAGTGACGGTTAATAAGGAGTTAGAAATTTTCGTTACACACCAAGAAATTGCGAACGACTTACACACATCTCGAGTGGTTGTATCGAGAATATTAAAGCGTCTTGAAAAAGAAAAGAGAATAGTAATGTATCGAAATAAAATAGCTTTAAAAGACTTTTAAATGTGAAGATAAAAAAACCTCTACTTAGAAGTAGAGGTTTTTTCAAGTTCGCTACATCATATGTAGCGCAATCGTGATTTAAAGCATTTATTGCATTGCTGACATCATTTTTGCTGAAATTGCTGTAAGACGTGCAGCATCAGTAGCATTTAATTCCATGTCTTCTGCTTTTGATTGCCATTCAGCTAGTTCGGATGCAAGCTCCATTGCTTCCATTGCGATTGTCATATCAGCTGGATTTGCCATTGATTTTTTAGTTAAATCAATATACTCTAACATAAATTCTTCATACTCATCCAACCATTCACTATTGTCATCGGCAGTCATATCGTCGACAACATCACCCATATCATCACTCATATCATCACTCATATCATCATAAGCGTCTTCCAAATCGTCAGCTGCGTCATCAAAAGAATCACCTAATTGCTCTAGAGCATCATCCAATGTTGTTTCTTCTTCTGAGCTCCCACATGAGCTCAAAGTAATACCCGTAATTGCTACCGCAATTAAAAATTGATGTTTTTTCATAATTAGTTTTTTTATAAAGATATTAAATATAAAAGTAATTATTTGATACATTTGTGATACATGATTGCAGTTTTAAAAAATGAAATTGAACAAAAACTTGGAATTAGTATCCAACGGCGAGGAGATTGTCAGTTATTGTCTGACGCTGTGCTTACTGAGCTCGGGGAATCAATTAATTACAACACAATTCGAAGGTTTTTTGGCGTAGAC
>JAQWHI010000006.1 GCA_029249445.1 Crocinitomicaceae bacterium
ATACGTCCACGTAACCACTGTTAGGCCTTGAGCGTTTAATGGGAAGGTTACATCTGCAACACCAAGTATTGTTCCTGCACATGCATCCGTCGCCAACGGAGTTGGAGGAGTCAAGTCACATTGTCCTGATAAATCTGGAAGGCTCGCATTGTTGACAACAGGAGGCGTTCCATCGATACCATTTATAATGACATTTTGTGTTTGAGTAATTGTATTCGTACCGTCTGTATAGGTCCATGTAACAACAGTTGTTCCCACTGCTGTAATAGGGAAAGCAATATCTGGTGTTCCAACAATCCCTCCTACACAATCATTTGACGCGGTTGGAGCTGTAGGAGTCGAAACACAATCTTCAGTTATGTCTTGCAAAGAAACAAGATCAGCAGCCAAAGACCCAACACTTGGATTACATAAACTTATAATCGTCACCGAGCCGTGAATATATCCTGAAGTTGCTCCAGTAACACCGGCTATATTTGTCTGATTTGAACCACTATTGAAGGACCCAGCTCCTGCTCCTGCTCCCCAAACGCTTCCGCTATAGTCGTTTCCACCGCCACCGCCGGTATAACCGCCGCCGCCGCCGCCAGGAGAACCATTACCATCAGAACCCCCACCGCCGCCAAAGCCGCCGTGTAATAAATCAATTCCACCATCACCGCCAACAAAAGTTGTACTGTTACCTCCAGTTGCCGCACCACATGTTGGTAAACCACCATTCGATGACCATCCAGCACCTCCGGCACCGTGACCTCCAAAAGAACATCCAGACCCCGGATTTCCACCTAAACCAACACCTGGACTTCCACCATTTCCAGTGCCATAAGCACCATTAACGATAGCAGTTGTCGCACTTCCGCCACCACCATGTGCCCCCGAAGGAACAGAACCCGATCCGTGACCATGACCACCGCCTCCGCCAGCAGCAACCAGCAATCCTGCACCTCCTGGATTTCCAGAATAAACGAAGGTTCCTCCTCCTCCTCCAGAGCCATTGTCTCCGTATGTGCCTTTCTGACCAACGACAACATTTATGATTGTTCCTGAGGTCAAATAAAATTCACCGGAAATAGATGCACCTGTTCCAGGAAGACCGGGAAAAAAAGTTCCTTGAAGTTCTCCTCCACAGGCACCAACAGCACTGATTGAGTAATTTCCACTTGAGGGCACAACCCATTGTTGTATCCCCTGACCTGTAACAGTAACCAAGCCATCCAAGCTGGTTCCGACATAGGCTGAATTCACTTGTGCTTGCGTAGGACCAAAACGGCCTGATGCTGTTGCATTGTTAAAATCGTACGTTTGCGCAACTGAAGTCATGACAGTTCCTGCAAACGCACACCATAATAGTAGCGTTTTTTTCTTCATAGTAGTAGTATTTAATTAGCAGTTACTCTAATGTACGAAAAAAGTTAAACAACTACAAATCAACATTTAAAGAAAATGCCCTCTCAATCTATTGAAAGGCCATCTCACTCCAAACTATAAAATTTAATCCACTTTCGTCATCTCATCTACCAAATGACCAGCGCCGGCATAAATATCTATAACCCACATAACATAGCGTATATCAACTGCAATATTTCTACAGCGAGAGGCATCAAACATAAAATCACTCATTGTACTTTCCCAAGACCGATCAAAATTCAATCCCATCAAATTGCCTTCTGCATCAATAACTGGAGAACCTGAATTTCCTCCAGTCGTATGATTGGAACCACTAAAACAAACCCAAAGTTCGCCATCTTGTGCGTAAGAACCATAAGAACGCTGTGCTGCCAATTCTTTCATTCTAGGCAACAATTCAAAGTCAGGATTGCCAGTGTTGTTCTTGGCAATAATACCGTCAAGCGTTGTGTGCTCTGTATAAGTCATTCCATCATGCGGAGCGGAACCTTCTAATTTTCCATATGTAATTCGCATTGTTGAATTTGCATCTGGCCAGTGTTTGTCCTCTGCAAACATAATCATCTTTCCTGCAACATACGTCTTTAATAATTCTTGCATTTTTGATTTGTAGATGCGTACCTCTGGCAACGAAGTTGCTCTAAAATGTGATATCGTCAAATTCCACAAATCGTGACCGTTGTCGTTAATCGTAAATGGTCCGAGGTCTTTTCTTTTCTTTATTGGCTTTGTCTCGTTCTTCGAAAATTTCTCCTTGTACTTCTCAAATGAGCTGAACTTGAGTTCGTCCAAAAAATTCATAAACCGTTCTTTGTTTGTTAAAACGGAACTTGAATACACCATTTCAGTCAATTCTTGCGCTGACTTCTCTTTCATTATTGCTGGAACATTTTCTCCCATCTGCTTCACGTACTCCTCAGTGAGCAATAAGAAAATTTTCCTATCTGTCGCCTCATCATAATTCTTAAAAAATCCTTCCGCTGAAGTTCGTTGATTTGCAATTTCGGCAACAAACTCTTCCTCGTTATTCATCATCAAACATGATTGAATAAACTGATCCATAGTGCGGGCGCGCTTGAACATTTCTGGTCCAACATACAAATATTCAATAGCCATAGAATACCCGAACTCCGCTCCTTTGTATTTTTGAACCAAAGCATTCATATCTTGAACTACCGAACCATAGATTGCCTTCCACTCCGGGTTTGAAGCTGCCATTGTATTGAACCGTTTTTCTCGATCCAATTTAATTTGGATTGCATCTACAGTCTTAAGTCCTCCGAGTTGACCGATCCACTTTTTCCAAGCATTCGCAATACGCGCTTGCTTGGACGCATACATTATACGCAAAGCATCAGAGGAACCCATGCTCGCATTAATGACACTCAACGACAGGTCCCTCATACGAATGCGTGCAGGACGCTCTTGGTCCATAATAAATTTCAAGTTTTCTGAGGAAAGATGTTGCTCCGTTGTGCCTGGGAAACCATACACCATTGTAAAATCTCCAGTATTTTTTGACTTCATTGAAACAGGTAAATAATGCAACGGCTGGTAAGGGACATTGCTATCACTGATCTCATTGGGTTGATTGTTCGCTCCAGCATATACCCTGAAAACAGAAAAGTCTCCTGTGTGTCTCGGCCAAACCCAGTTGTCAGTATCTCCACCAAACTTGCCTATCGAATTTGGCGGTGTTCCAACCAATCGAACATCTTTGAAAGTTTCCTCAACCACCATGAAATACGCATTCCCGTAATTGAACGCCGATACCTTAGCTGAAAACCCATTCCCTGTAGTTGCATCTCTCTGAATTACCTTGATATTCTCACGAATCTTCGCATTTAAAGCGTCACCAATCAATCCTTCAATTCCGAATAAAACAGTAGCTGTTACATCTTGAATACGAACAACTCTAGATGCTAGGAGCCCAGGATTTTTTAACTCATCGGCCTTTGTTTTGGCCCAAAATCCATTTTTTAAATAATCATTTTCAACAGATGAATGCGATTGAATTTGTGAATAACCACAGTGATGGTTTGTCAATAACAATCCCTCACTTGAAACCAATTCGGCCGTGCAACCGCCACCAAAGTGAAGAATGGCATCTTTCAAACTGGAGTTGTTTACACTATATATATCTTCAGCTGAAAGCTTCATTCCAAAAGCTCTCATGTCGTCCTCAAAAGCAGAAATTAGTGATGGAATAAGCATTCCCTCCTCAGCAGAGGATTTAAACAATGTAAAAAGAGTAAGAAGTGCAACCATCGTAATTTTTAAGGTTGCATTAGCAAAACGGGGCATTCTTGGATTGGTCATGTTTTTCATGTTCGAATTTTGATTGACCCTAAAGATAATCAATGAGGTGCATTTAACTATATTTACGCCCGTGGAATTATTGGACTTTATCTTTCGACTGGGCGTGATATTCGCAATCTATGGTTTCTTGTGGGGAATTTTTGAACTCGTATTTAAAATTGTGAGCGGAACACGCCAACGCTCGCAAATGGAATCATATGTGATTCGGGGAATCAAATACATACTTTTGGCACTGGTGACATTCGTGTTTTGCTATCAAAAAGATGTTAACGATTCAATGAACAGCACTACTCAACTGATCCTGGGTGGCATTGTTTTGTTGACCTACTTTATTGGAAAATTACAAAATCAACAAAACAAAAATCAGATGCAACGTGTGATGGGGATGATGATGCCCAATCAAGGAATCTCTCATGCATTTAATAACAAAGCTGAAATCCTTATCATTGCTATTGCAATGGGAGTTTTTGGGATGTTGATTTTATTCCCCAACTATGCCTATAACGATATTTCAAAATGGTTTGTCGCAAGTATCTTAGACATCGAAAATACTGCTATTATCGGTTTTATTTTTAAAGTCATCGGATTTTTCTTTCTACTCAATTTACTTTCAAAGTTCATGCAAGGCATCAGTTTTATCCTCGGACGCAATCAACTCAACAAGAACATCAATAATCGCAACAGCCAAAGCGATGATCAATTTGATGACTACGAGGAAATCAACTGACTTATACACTGCTCAACCTGAGCGAGAACCGGTTGGGAATTGTCGTTAATGATTCTAAAGTCGCTAAAAGTTTGTTTTCTGGTATCATACCACTGTTTCTCCATTCGCAACTTCACTTCTTCCTCAGTCACTCCATCTCTCTTCATGACGCGCTTCAAACGAAGCTGCTCGGGCGCTGTAACGAGAATAATGCAATCTAAGTTTTTATAAGCACCCGTTTCAATCAGGATGGCCGCTTCATTAAAAATAAGATCTGAAGTTGAAGATGTACAGAACTGATTAAATGCTGTGCGAACGCGAGGATGAATGATTGTATTGACACTCTTGAGGACTTGATCATTTGAAAAAATTTTTTTCGCAAACAATGCGCGATTGAGAGTGGCTCCAGAATAAATTTCTTCACCGCAAATCGAAACCAATGCAGCACGAACTTCTGGATCTGTATTTAGACATTTTTTTGCCGCATAATCAGAATTGAATACAGGGTATCCCATCGACTCAATCACTTTGGAAACAAGTGTTTTTCCAGATCCAATACCTCCCGTAATACCAACTTTTTTCATCTTTACAAACTGCTATGCATCTTTTATTTAAATGAAAACCTTCACTATCAAAGATAGGTAAATCAAATGAAGAAATTAAAAGATAATGTACCTTTACGCATTATGAAAAACAATGAGTGGTTTGCATCTTGGTTCGATACGAAGTATTATCACCTGCTTTATAAAAACCGAAACGACGCGGAGGCTCAAGTATTTATTGAGAACCTCACAAAGCACCTCAACCTTCAAAAAGGATCAAAAGTTCTCGATTTGGCGTGCGGAAAAGGACGCCATTCAATTACCCTCAACAAATTGGGATTTGAAGTAAACGGCGTTGACCTTTCTGCCAAAAGCATTGCAGCTGCCAAAAACCATGAAAATGAATCGCTCCGTTTCTTCGTTCGTGACATGCGCGATTCAAATGGCGAAAATTGTTTTGATGCTGTATTTAATCTCTTTACCAGCTTTGGATACTTTGATAGTACTCACGACAATGAAAAAGTAATCGAATCGGTACATAATTCATTAAAGCAAAATGGAATCCTTGTCCTTGATTTCATGAATACGCAGCGAATCATTGATACTCTAGTTGCTTCCGAGACAAAAGAAATTAGCGGTATACAATTCGACATATCAAGAAATTACGACGGAAATCATATTTTTAAAACAATTACATTCGAAGATGATGGAAAAGAGTATGAATACACCGAACGTGTACAAGCTCTTTTCCTCGATAACTTTACACACATATTAAAGTCCAATGGATTCAATATTCTTAGTACTTTTGGAAACTTCGAATTGGATACTTTCGATGCGAAAACTTCGGACCGTTTAATTCTAATTGCTCAAAAACACTGATGGAGATTTTTTTAATTGTATTTGGACTTATTGCTTCTGTTCTTTTGGGTGGGGGATTGGTATCAATACTGCAGCGCTCAGAAAACGAACAACTCATAAAGTTAATGTTGGCCTTCAGTGGCGGATTTCTTCTGTCAATCGCATTCATACATTTCATTCCTGAGTTGTATGAGCATACCGAGCTCAATATAGGCGTATTTATTTTGATTGGATTTTTGATTCAACTGATCCTTGAATTCTTCTCGGGAGGCATTGAACATGGACACATGCACTTGCATAAAAATGCGAAACTCCCCGTAGGAATGATTTTAGCATTGTGTATTCATTCCTTTTTAGAAGGAATTCCACTAGGGAATCAATTGGCAGGAATTGAAATCGCAACAGCACACCATCATGACAATGATCACACCTTATTTTTTGGAATACTCTTCCACAGGATACCAGTTGCCATAGCTCTAATGACTCTTTTGTATACGGCAGGCATTGGATGGTTAAAATCTTGGTGGATTCTCGGAATATTCGCAATTACGACTCCTCTTGGACTGTTGATTGGATTCAATTCTATGAATCTCACTTATCTAAATGCTTTCGATTTTAATATTATTTTGGCTATCGTTGTGGGAATGTTTCTTCATATCTCAACAACAATTATTTTTGAAACAAGCGAGAATCACAAATTCAACTTTTTGAAACTCATCACTATTTTTATTGGTTGCTCTATCGCTTTTCTCATGCATTAAAATGAAGAATGGACTAAAGCAAATATCGAATGCCAAAAGCTTCATCATCACCTCTCTGATTTTCGTTCTAATTGGCGGACTTCTTCTAATGACTCAGGATAAAATAGAAATTCATTTGAGCATAAATGAAAAACACAATTTATTCCTTGACTACTTTTTCTCTTTTTGGACCCATTTGGGTGACGGGCTGTTCACATTCGCTGCGGTCGTAATCATTGGATTGTTTGCATTCAAAACCTATCGGTACTCAACGTTCGCACTCGGAATTTCAACATTGGTTCTGGCGGGTGCACTTTCCCAACTTCTAAAACGTGTAGTTTTCGATGATGCTCTTCGTCCCAAAGAACTTATTGGAGCTGAAAAATTGTATTTCGTTCCGGGCATAGATGTTCATTCGTTGCTTTCATTTCCCTCAGGACATACGGCTGCAGGATTTGCTTTCATGGGATTTGTGGCCTGTCTATTTTTCTCAAAAAACAAATTTGCCCAATTGCTACTCGCAATAACTGCAGTGTTGATTGGATATTCTCGGATGTATCTGTCCCAACATTTCTTGGAAGATGTAGTTGCTGGTGCGATTTTGGGAATACTTTCCTTTTCTATTGCGTTTTTTGTGAAAGGGACTTTTCAAAAAAAATAATCCAGCTTTAAGAAATCAGCTTTTTAAAGGTTAGCCACATGATCTTAATATCATGTCCAATTGTCGGCGCGGCCAAATACTTTTTATTCAATTCAAGTTTTGCAGGCATCACATCTTCAATATATGCTTTTTGAGGATCGTCTGCCTTTCCTAAAATTTCATTTTCTTTAAAATATTCTATGGAAGCATAATCGGTAATTCCAGGCTTAACATCCAAAATCTTAAGCTGCTCCGCAGAATACAAGTCAACATACTCTTGTACTTCAGGCCGTGGTCCTACGATACTCATTTGACCAATTAAAACGTTTAAAAATTGAGGGAATTCATCAAGCTTAAACTTCCTCAAAAAATAACCAATCTTAGTAATTCTTGGGTCGCGCATGCCCACAGTTAATTTGCCCGCCTTATCTGAATCTGGTCGCATTGTGCGGAATTTAAATAATCGGAACACCTCGCCTTTCTTCCCTACCCGCTCTTGACGGTAAAACACACCCCCTCTTGAACTTAAAACAATAATGCATGATAGTATCACGCCAAATGGAAAGAATATGGACAAAATTATCGCAGAAATGAATATGTCAAAAAGTCGTTTCATCATAATCATTGTTCAACTTTAGGCAGGTGATATCACCTTATTTACCGCTTTAACTACTGCACCAATAACAGTTCGTACTTGATCATCAGATAAGTTGAAATAGACGGGAAGACTAATCTCATTGGCATAACTGTTATACGCTTCGGGATAATCGGTCATTTGATATCCGCGTTTCTTATATGCAGTCAATAAAGGTAGTGGCTGAAAGTGAACATTTACTGAAACATCCTGCTCAAAAATCTCTTGAACAATTGCATCACGTTGTGTTTCAGTTATACCTGCAACTCTTAGCAAGTAAAGGTGGTAACTTGAAGTCTTCCGATCCGTCTTGTAAAGCGGTCGTATCGCCCAGTCTTCATTTTGAAATCCGAAGTCATACAACTGAAAAATCGCTTTCCTTCGATCCAAATTCTCCTGATAACGCTGCAATTCAACCAATCCGATAGCTGCTTGCAAATCTGTCATATTGCACTTAAAGCCAGGCTCTTCGACATCATACTTCCAATTGCCTTTTTGTGTTTTGGCGAGTGCATCCTTACTTTGACCGTGAAGAATTTTACTACACATTTCTTTATAGATTGCAGCATGATCGAAACCCTCTGGAAGATTAAAGCAAAGTGCTCCTCCCTCTGCTGTCGTTAAATTTTTGACTGCATGAAAAGAATATGTCGCAATATCGGACTGAAGTGCAGCTTGCTTCCCATTCATCACAGCACCAAAACTATGAGCGGCATCACTGAGAAGTAAAATACGCCCTAAGGTATTCTGAAGTTCATTGTTCCCTCTGAACTTAGATTTAATCTCGGGCTCGTTAATGAGTTCCATCAAATGATCATAGTCCGCTGGAAACCCTGAAATATCGACCGCTAAAATGGCTTTCGTCCTTGGAGTGATTGCCTCACGAACCCGATCTACACTCAGATTAAAATCTTCTTTGCTAATATCTATCATAACGGGTTTGGCTCCAGCGTGCACAATTACATTTGCACTTGCACAATAGGTGTAAGCCGGAATGATTATCTCATCACCTTCTTTAATTCCCCACCAATCCAATAAAACTTGCATGCCCATTGTCCATGAATTCACGGCAACAGTGGCTTTGCATCCAATGTACTTCGTAATCTCCTTTTCGAATTTTTTTGTTCTAGGTCCTGTAGTGATCCAACCAGACTTCAACGCTTCGGTAACCTCTGCAATAGTGGCATCGTCAATACGAGGAGGAGAAAATGGTATCATCTTTCTTAAATTAAAAATTTAGCACAACATCAACAATTTGCTCACCCGAGCGACCATCGCCGTAGAGTTTTGTCGAAAAATCAGATGTTTTATTGAGCATTTCCAAAGCAAACTTTTGGATCAAAGCACCGTCAGCACCGGCAAGTTTGTTCGCTCCGTTTGCAACGAGCTCCACCCATTCGGTTTCGTCACGTAAGGTAACACAATTCTTTTCAAAAAAATAGGCTTCTTTTTGAAGTCCGCCGCTGTCTGTCATCACAAGGCTACAATTCTTCAATAATTCAATCATATCGAAATAACCAACAGGATCAATTAAATCGATCTTTAATTTGAATCCATATTTATCAAGTAACTTCGCTGTTCGGGGGTGCAGTGGCATAACGATTCGAGTTGACTCATGAATTTTATTCAAGGCCTCAACAATTGAATGCAATCGCTCTGGATCATCTGTATTTTCAGCACGATGAAGTGTACAAAGAATAAACTTCCCTTCTAAAATTCTTTTTGGCAGCGTCATTTTCTCACCTGAATGCTGTGCATAATACAATGCAGCATCTAGCATCACATCTCCACTTCGTTCAATTTTTGCATCAATTGAGTCATAACCCTCATTCATCAGGTTATCCACTGCTGCTTGCGTAGGGGCAAACAAAACATCCGAAATTCGATCCGTTAAAATTCGATTTACCTCCTCAGGCATTTGCATGTTGAAACTTCGCAGTCCTGCCTCGATATGCGCCACTCGAATCTGTAGCTTTTTTGCTGCTAATGCTCCCGCAATTGTTGAATTTGTATCACCATAAACAATCACCCAGTCTGGTTTCTCTTTCATCAAAACCTCCTCAATCTTTTCGAGCATCTGACCAGTCATCGCACCATGTCCAAGACCATTTATACTTAAATTATACTTGGGGCGTGGAATCTCCATTTCTTCAAAAAATATGTCTGACATATTGTGATCAAAATGTTGACCAGTATGTACAAGGATTTCCTCAACATCATCTCTTTTCTGAAGCAATCGACTGATTACTGCAGCTTTTACAAATTGTGGCCGAGCTCCTATTATTGTTATAATTTTTTGTTTCATAAAATGGTCTTAACTCTTTAGTCAACAGCAAAGCTAGTGATTATCTCGACATCCGTTTTTGATTTTGAGAAGGTTTTCTATTTAATATCATAAATTGAATCAGTCCAATTAAATAGCCCAATCCATAACTAATATGGAGCATTAAATACGTGAAAATTAAACTTACAAATTCAGTACTATTTTTAGCATTCTTGGTACTGAAAATAATATTCAATACAATGTGAATCACAGTAGGAGCCAACCACAGTACCCCAAAGTTTGAACCAAATAAGAATGCCAAAGGAACAGTAAATAAATACAACACAAAAAAAGGCGGTACCAATTGCCTCATGGTCGTTATTCCACCATGCTTTTTATTTACATAGACCTTCCAATAACCATATTGATAGAACTGCCGGCGCAAACCTTTAAAGTTTCCTCGCACATAATACTTTAATGAAATATCATGATCATAAAATACCTTACCTCCCTCTTTATGAACTCGATAATTGAAATCATCATCTTGATTTCGAATCAACTCTTCATCAAAGAAACCTATCTTTTCAAAAACCCAATAAGGATACATCGGACTCGTCACGGTATCCGTATATCCTGATTTAGAAAGTGTTCTAAAATTGCCAATACCCATGCCGAAACTCGTTCCCATTGCTTTAGCGATTGTTTCTCCCGTGCCATTAACATATTCATTGATGATTCGTCCGCCAACACACCAAATTGCTGAATTTTCAGTCAAGCGTTGAATACAACACATCAAATAATTTTGACTTAGGATATGACGAGCTCCGACAATTTGTACGAAATCCACCTTCCCTCCTTCATAAATACCCCAATTAAACGCAAAAGGTGTCAACTCTTTTTTGTTGTCTACCAAATAAAGCGTTGAATACTTCAATTTTAATTCATTAATAACCTCTCGAGTTCCATCATCAGACATACCATCAACAACAAAAACGGACATATCAATATTGGTCGGTAATTCACATTTGTAAATTGCATCGATGCATTCGGCAATATATAAAGCCTCATTCCTACACGGTACGACTACTGTTAATTTCATGTCTGAATATGTTCTTTATCCTTTTCAAGGACTTTTAATGATAGAAGAAGTAAAAATAAAGTCACGGGGATCAATCCAGCCTGCGTTTCTAAAAATGATTCGAACAACATCGTCAATACAAATGTTGATGTTGTGATAAAAAGTATCAAATTTCGCTTTCGAATGGCAATAGCAAACGAAGTTAAAAATGCAAAGAACATCGGGAGCAATCCCACGAGACCTAACTGCACACCCGTATTCAAATATTGATTGTGCGAGTTAAGACTGTGTTCAACAACTCCTAAATTTCCGAGCTCCTCGTTGCGCTGATCTAAGGCATCTCGAACATCTCCTGTTCCCACACCAACAAAAGGATGTTCAGAGAACAACTGAAGAGATGTAGTCCACATTATCATCCTCGAGGCACTACTTTCAAAAGATGTATTCGAAGTTGACTGGTGGTTTACAAATCCATTCACCATTAATTCAAACCGTGAACTAAGCCGATCACTCGATCCAATACCAACAGCAAATGCAAAGATGAAAAATAGGACAGTAAGCACTGCATAACCTCTTTTGTAGTGCTTTGCAATAAGATAATAACCAATCGGAACAATCAAAACAAGAAGAATTAGGATTCCCGCTTTTGAAAATGTGAGTGCCGTACTAACAAGAAAAACAACGCTCAATAAGAAGTAATAGTTTCGCCACTTGGCATCATCAAAAAACCGAACAATCGAAATCAATGCTCCTAACGCAAGATACGTGGCAAAGTAACTTCGATGCATCAAAAATGAAAAATACGATTCTGTAAAGTACCCGAAGTGGTTATCTTCTGGTGCATCAATCGATCGAAAAACAGCATAGGAATAACAAACAAATACAGCAATCAACAGAGCAATTAAATAGGTGTTCACGATATGTTTTATTTTCAATCGAAGCTTTGTACTAACGAGAAAAATAGGAACGGCTATGAGAGACGCTTTCATACCAATATCAGCTACTCCAAATTCAGTGTTTGTCGTATTCAACATCCCTGAAACATGAGCAAGAAAAAAGAGAACAAACCAAACAAACGGATAGCGAATACTGAATAATTTTTTAATTTCTTTTGTGTCATTTCGAACTGCGATTAAGGTCAATGCGCAAAGCACCATAACCGCAGGCATTACTTTGTTCCAAACTGCAAAAATCAAGATCAACAGTATGATACCATAATCTGGCAGCCTCCAATTGTTCGCTATTTGTTTCAAGTTCATCATTTTCTTTTCCAAAACCAAGGCATATCAATTAATCGTGAACTGACTCCCCAAGTTACAATAAATTGCAATCCCATCGCAATCATGGTTGCGACAGCAGCACCCTGAAGCCCATATTTTGGAATGAACATAAAATTCAAAATTACATTTACAATCGCCACACCAAATGAAGTCATCGCGATAATAAAAGTCTTCTCTAAATAATAGATGTATACACTGACCATTTTGTACATCCCATTAAAAGCAAATCCCAAAGCAATCCATAAGACCAATTGCATTCCCTCACTGAATCTGTCTCCAATAAAGTAAGTGTAAATAATAGGAAGCATTAGCCACAAGAAAAAGACAAGAAGCAATATTCCAATCAAATAATAATACGTGATTTTAACCATTCTACTTTTGTCATTTTCACTTCCTCCTTTGAGCTTTTGAAAGGCCCAAGGAACCCATGCTTGATTGAATGAGTTCTGGAGCAATCCGATTGCTTGACCAATCATGAAACCAACAGTATAAATTCCGTTGTCTGCCTGACCATGGTAATAGGTAATAATTAACTTGTCAGAATACATTATGATTACGCCACTCAATGTATGCGGAATGAGAGGAACTCCGAACTTTACAGCATGTCTCAAGAAGTCCATACTGAACGAACCAAAAAGTAAATTTTTGCGCATCAAGAGAACCAACGCAACAACAGAACCTAGTCCATATGCTGCCATCATACCGTAAATAGAACCTTCGAAATTCATTTCCAACCCGATGACGAAAAATAGGACAAGAGATAGTTCAATGAGCGTTCGAACAATACGAAAGATACCATAGTTAATTGCAGCATCTTCCATTCTCCATATAGCAAGTAGAACTTCAATGATCACGTTAAAGAGTGCATACAGAGCGATAAAATAAAGGAAGAACTTTGGAACTTTTATAAACTCCTCCAAAGTTCCACCCAAAAAGAGAAGAGCGATTGAAAACAGAAGAGTTAGTGTCAAAGCCAATCGAAGCCCCGTTGACATGTAGCTTTGATTGTCTACCTCCTCTTTTATGTATTGCACCTGGACTGAAGCCATAAGGTTTATGCCGACCAGTGGTACCATGAAATTTGCTATGGCATTAAAATTTGAAAGTACACCATAATCCGAGGGATCAAGATAACGAGTTAAAACGGGCAACAATAAAAATGGAATGGCCGCATTTAGTACATTCGAGATTGTATAAATCCCCATTGACTTCACTATGTTAATGTTGCGCTTCATTCGACTGTTCTATTCAAAAAATTTTGAATGTTGTGCTTGTATCCTGGTTTGATATTGAATCGATTGCTCTCTTGTATAACTCGTTTATCTATAAATTGAATTTTTTCAATGGCCGCAATAAATGATGGAACCGTATCTACTATTTTTGTAAAGGGATTGTCTTTTAACTTCGATGATAAGTGCGTAACCGACAAACCATCGATATTCACAAGGATATTTTGACGCCCCAATGACAGCGCCTCAATTGCTGTTGTAGAATATACCGTAACGTGCACATCAGATTCAATTAATGCTGCATAAACACTGTCATTACTAAATTCTACAGAGTGCAATGCAGGATATTTTTTGAGATAATATTCTGGCGATGTTCTGCGTGTTTGGACGATTATTTCAATTGAATTTATTTGCTCACTCAAATCAGCGATGAAAGAGGCGAATTTATCTCCAATTGCAGTATCTTGAAGTGCAAATAGCACACGCAATGGCTGTGAAAAATAACTTTTTTCATCCTTATCAGAATAATGATCCAGAATAAAACTCCCAACGGGGATCACATCTTTGACAGGAAACGCATTTCCGTTTCCAAATACATTTAATTCTTGTTCACCTACGGTTACAATTTGATCTGGAAATTGAACAGGATCAAATGATTGCTTGTACCAATACGCACTGTGATTTGAGGTAATTAGACCGTGTTGAAATTCTACAACCTGAATTCCCTTTTCTTTAAATGCGCGAATGTATCCGAAATTGGTATAGCTTACACTGACATATACCACTTTCGGATTTGGCAATACCTTCAACCAAAAACGCATCATTCTATACTGCGACAAATACTTTTTTATGATCTCTTTCTGAGAAATACTGCTCTCGAATTGCAAGTTCAGCTCCACCAATACCTCCTCATTTGTGATTTTTGGTAAGCGCAAAATAAAACGAGAGTAAAACTCCTCTAGAAGAATGAAAATTGACTTCGACACAGCCCTCTTAGAGGCTATTTTACGATAGGGGTAATAGGTGAAAAGACGCAATTCAATTAGGAGCATTTTTTTTCCGCATTCGTTCCCAATATAATCGAAAAGTTTGTCGTAATATTTTCCATTTACAAGACGGCGTTCTGTGCTATTGGTAAATGCCCAAATTTCATTTTTCGAAAATAAATTCCAACAACCATAGAAGACCGAAAGAACTTGTCGAAACAACAACCCAATTGTTTTCTTTTGTAATGTTTCAGTCCCTGTCTGTTCCTTATAAAGTATCTTACTACGAAGCCATGGATAAATCTGGAAAACACGTCCAAACTTCTCCACGGTGATTGTATTCACGTCAATTTTACCCTCAATGTCCTCAATCTTCTCTTGCGTAGTCATAGCTATCTTTAAATTTGAGCGTTAGTAGAACAATGAACATCACATCCAAGTAGGAAAATCCCCAAAAAATTCCATAATTGAACAATGAATATAAAAGTACCGTCAGAAGGACGAGATAATTTTTTGATCTAAAATTGAACCAATAAAATAGCAGGTATAAGCCAAAGATGAGTATTCCATTCGCCGCAATTAGCATAAGAAAAGAATTGTGCGCATGGAGGAGTTTGTACTTCTCCGTTTTCTCCTGCCATGATCGCAACATCATGCGAGAACTGCCATTCCCAAATAATAAATTGTTTTCAATGAAATTCAAATAATTGATCCAAATAAGCTTTCTTCCTGAAGATTGAATGTTCTCAGCCGGTGCCATTAGCTTTTCTCCCCATCCCTGGTGTGACGGATTCATTTCTCCAGGAACAATATCAATTGCATGAGTTTCAGAACAGCTTGTTGGATCAATACGTTCTTGCGGAGACAAAATCGATTGATGTACCGATTCTGCTTCATGTTCTCCCCGAAATAGTTGATGAACTACCTGCCCATAAAATACAATTGTAAAAAACAGCAATACTGCAGCAAACTGAAAGCTAGGAGAATAAAAAACACGCCGGTCCTTAATTCCTAAATAGACCCCGTACACCAAACGACCAATCCAAAAAACAATTAAAACTAGTATTACAGATCGACTGAAAGAGATCAAGACACCAGCCAAAAGAAGCAGACGAAATAACCAAGCCACTAGCTTAGAAATCCGGACGTACTCAAGTAAAATAAAAGCAAGCAAAATTTTATACCCGAAAATGGAAGAGTTAGCACTCAAACCAAAACAGCGGCTATTGTACAATAAGGAGCGATCTACGATTTCATTGTAGTCGACAGATCCGAAAAAAACTGAGCGATAACCCGTGAAATATTCAAAAACCCCAACAAACACCTCCAATAAAGTAATCAGAATCAGAAACTTAAACACTTTTGGATTACCATAAAATTTAGATATCAAAATAAGTAGAGGAAAAAGGTAAAAGGATGCGTAATAATCACGCAAACACAAAATATCGATACCATTGAAGATTTTGTTCCCAAGTGAGATTAAAAATAGAAGTGCTATGAGCCAAAACGATGTCAAATAGTTTCGTGCAAAAGGGTTCTTCTTAAATGCAATTGCCTCACTGAGCAGTGCTTTTCGTTCGAAAAAAAGAATAGCGCCAATTGCAATCAAAAAAAACTCTACGCGAACATAAGCAAGCGTTGGAAGATATAGCAAGATTGCATAAAAGGCATATTTGAAGTTCTCACTAATCGCCATCAAACCAGTCTCTTTTTATCATTTCTCCTGATTATTATACCGTAATATACAAGCAAAAGAAGATTAATCCCAATTTGAGTCAACGCCACAATTTCCAATAAATCTTCCAAAGGAATTTGATTGTTCAAATAAATAGGAACGACCGTTGCCAAAATAAGACAAAGCGTTCGAATAATGTTCAGAGCAAAATAACTGCCTTGTTGCTTCAGAACAATAGGCAAAAAAGAGATTGGAGAGACAACAAAAAGAACCATCGACCACCAAGCAATCACTTCTGCGTATCGTCCTGCATCGCACCAATCAGCTCCCAAGAAAAACTGGAAGAGTTCTACCCCATACTCCGAAACAAGCCAAAAGGGGACAAATGAAACCAGTGACAGTCCAGCGACAAGCTTCAAAACAAAGGGCCCAATTTTTTGGTTCGCTTCTATAAGTTTAATAAGCTTTGCGAATAATGCTTGACCAATTGCTTCACCTACGAACATTAAAGGTAGGCGTAAAACAATATAGGCTTGACTGAAAGAGCCATAATCATGTGTACTACAAAACGAAACAATTATGGAGGCTAAAACAAGATCACGTGTAAGGTCAACGAGCACATGCGGCAGATTAAACAGGCGAAAATCGCGGTGTTTATGCATCAATTCCTTCTCTCTTACCGACCCTTTTTTGTAAGGGAATAACTTGAAAACACGAAAGACATCCTTTGCGTAGACCGCAACCGCAGCAAACATTCCAATTAAAACACTGACAATCAATCCAACACCACCAAAATTTAAAAACCCAAATATGACTTTTAAACTGTTGGTTGAAAAAGATCGAATCAAACGAGCGGCAGAAATAGTTTTAAATGCATCTTGTGCTAGTGACCAATACATCCCAATATTAAATAAGGCATGCAGCAACGCCCCAAGCGGAATAAAAAGTGCCACCCAAAACAATGCAAAACTGAAATCTTCCTTCCACGATAGAAAAGGCACGAAAAATAAAGATATTGCGCTAAATAAGACGGCAAATCGAGAAGCAAAACGCAGGATGGTATAGCGGTCTGAATCCTCTTTTTCTAGAGGGATTGCAAGCTCCATTCGAAGCGTAGCCACAACAGTAATAAATGTTACGATTTGCAAATAAAAATTGAGAACCCCAACTTCATCCGGAGTATAAACCCTAGAGATGATTGGCATAAAAGCGATGTTCAATACCTGAGCGATGACGGTACCACTCAGAAGAACAACCAATGATTTTAAAAAGTCTCCTTTAAAAAGATCCACTCATTTATGATTGCATCCGAAGATGTCTGTTTTATTTTGCGTAATTCACAGCGCGTTTTTCACGTATTAAGGTCACCTTAACCTGTCCAGGATAGGTCATCTCGGTTTGAATACGTTGTGAGATTTCAAAAGACAACTCATCTGCTTTCGCGTCGGATACTTTTTCACTCTCAACAAGAACGCGCAACTCTCTCCCCGCTTGAATTGCATAAGCAGAATTCACACCATCATATGCCAAGGCAAGCCCTTCAAGATCTTTAATTCTTTTGATATATGACTCAACAATTTCTCTTCGTGCTCCTGGACGCGCTCCTGAGACAGCATCACAAACCTGAACAATAGGGGAAATTAATGTCGTCATTTCAACTTCATCGTGATGCGCACCAATTGCATTACATACGTCTGGTTTTTCTCCAAATTTCTCGGCCAATTTCATGCCGAGAACAGCATGTGGTAATTCTGGTTCTTCATCCGGAACTTTACCTATATCGTGAAGCAATCCTGCACGCTTGGCCAATTTTACATTTAAACCAAGTTCAGCCGCCATTATTGCACACAAATTGGCAACCTCTCTTGAATGCTGCAACAAGTTTTGTCCGTAGGATGACCTGTATTTCATTCGACCAATCATACGCGTAAGTTCAGCGTGCAATCCATGAATTCCTAAATCAATACATGTTCTGCGTCCAGTCTCAGCAATTTCTTCGTCCAATTGCTTCTTGGTCTTCGCCACCACTTCTTCAATACGAGCTGGGTGAATCCTTCCATCAGATACCAACTGGTGCAGTGCCAAACGAGCGATCTCTCTTCGTACCGGATCAAAACATGATAAAATAATCGCTTCTGGAGTATCATCAACAATAATCTCAACACCAGTAGCGGCTTCAAGAGCACGAATATTTCGCCCTTCACGACCAATAATTCTTCCCTTTACCTCATCAGATTCAATGTTAAAAACTGAAACTGAATTCTCAATGGCTTGCTCCGTTGCAACGCGCTGAATTGTTTGAATCACAATCTTTCTCGCCTCTCGATTGGCATTTAGTTTTGATTCTTCGACAATTTCATTGATGTGCGCCATTGCCGATGTTCGGGCTTCATCCTTCAATGATTCCACCAAACTCGCTTTGGCGTCTTCCGCAGACATTCCGCTCACTTTAGAAAGCTCCGTTACATGCTTTTGATGTACTTTGTCTAGTTCTGATTGCTTGGTTTCAAATGCTTTTATTTTAGCTTCAAGAACTCCTTTGCTTTTCTCCATGTTGCGATCCTTACGATTCGCCTCTTCCAGCTTCTGAGTCAACGATTTCTCTTTGCTCTTAATGCGATCTTCTGAAGATTGTAATTTTCGCTCCCGGTCCTTAATTTTTCTCTCGTGATCTTCCTTAAGCTTTAAAAACTTTTCTTTCGCTTGAAAAATTTTATTCTTTTTCAAATTCTCCCCTTCTTTCTCAGCGTCTTTAAGTATCTGATTCTTTCTTTTCTTGAGAAGAACGGTTTGCACAATGACAGCCAGTGCGACACCTCCTGCCAATCCACCTGCCAATCCTATAATCATTTCCATACGTTTACTTTTTTAAATAAAAAACCCACCTCAAAAGCACTCATAAAAATGATTTGGGTGGGAAAACAGTATGTAAAGTATGCTTCTAGCTCTCGAAACCGTCCGATAAATCTTGCAGCTTCTGCTCAATATCTTTCAATTCCGCAGCACTCGATTCAGAACCAACTTCCTTAGATTCCGGTTTCGAAGCCAACTGCAGAGCGGTCATCGCAAGTAAGTCTTGCATGTCTTTCACTGCGTAGTTGTCCTTAAGCAACTTGATTGCCTTGTTAATGTCTTCGGCAGCCTTTAAAACCCTGTCCTGTTCGTCTTCACTAACAGAGAGTGGATATGTTCTACCAGCAACAATAACCTTTAAGGATAACTTTGCCATACTTTATTTCTTTAACTGCACGATGCAGTATTCTATTTCCTTCACCAATTCATCAATTTGCTCATCTGTAACACCTGTCACATCAGAACTAGAGATACTTTGTTCTTTTTCCGATTCGATACTTTGATTCAATTCGCTCATTTTATGTGTCAATCCAACAAGCGCTTCGTCTTTCAATAAAACTTCTTGACTTAGACGTTGGACTTCAAGCGTAAGCTCCTCGTTTCTAGCTTTTTCAGACGCAATTTGATTCCGAAGGAGAGAAGTTTTCTCTCGGATGGTTTCAATTAATTCGTTTATACGATCTGACATTCAAAACGGTTTAATTACAAAAATAGCATTGTAAAAGACAAGGGCAAGATTTTTTGTCCGATTGTTGCGGTTATTTTATCAAAAAATTAATTTTGATAAAATGATTTACACCTTTCGTATCCTTTTTTGTTTGACGATCTTCAACCCTGTATTGTTTGCTCAAAATAAGACAGATATGGAATATCATCCTCCTCTTGGAATTCCATTGGTACTTGCATCAAATTTTGGTGAATTACGCCCAAATCACTTTCATATGGGCTTGGATTTCAAAACGAATTCCAGAACCGGATACAAAATTTACTCTATTGAAGAGGGGTATGTCTCACGTGTAAAAATTTCACCTTATGGGTATGGGAAAGCCATATATATCGATCATCCAAATGGCATCACTTCTGTTTACGGTCACTGCAGTGTTTTTAAAGGTGAAATCGATTCAATAGTCAGAGCTGCGCAACTAAGAGAAACGAATTATGCAGTTGAGATTTTTCCAGAAAAAAACTCAATTAAAATAAAAAAAGGTCAAGTTATCGCCCTTTCTGGAAATACTGGAGGATCAACGGGTCCACATTTACACTTTGAGATTCGTGATACAAAAACAGAACATGCACTGAATCCGCTTGTATTTGGTTTTGATATCGCAGATAAGAAAACTCCGGTCATACGAGGTATTAAATTATATGCATTAACGAAAAATGGATACCGCTATCCAAAGAAGGAAATAAGTAAGCCAATCACAAAAGGTTCAACTGGATATGGCATCACTGGAAATCAAATCAATGTACCAGCGAACTATTGTACGACTTCCGGTGGAATTGGACTTGCATTTGATGTTATCGATAAACTGGATGGAGCAAACAACAAATGCGGACTCTATGGAAGCTATTTAATTGTTGATGGAGATACCGTTTTTGGACAGCGCACTGATCGAATTCCTTTTGAATCGACACGGTATGTGAACTCTCATAAAGATTTCAAAGCCTATCAAACATTGAGAAAAAAATACCACAAGTGTTTTCGAACACGAGAAAATGACTTGCCTATTTATATCAACAATAGTATTGGTGTCATACCAGCGAAACCAGGTGATAGATTAAACGTGACTTACATTGCCTACGACACCAAAGGAAATACCTCTTCAATCACCTTTGTGATTAACGTTCTCCAGGGCGCAGCAGGGAACGAAAAGAACTTCCTATCAAAGTCGCCTTATTTATTTCCTGATAGCACTTATTATTATGAATCAGACGACCGCCAATTAGAATTTGGACACGGGACCGTATACGAGCCATGTCCAATTGAATACAGTAAGCTTCAATCCGTCATTGCCAAAGGTGCTACACCAGTTAATCGTTCCTACCGGATTAAAATTAAAACGACCGAGAAACAAGACGGTAAACACTATGTCTCTATCGTCACTAATAAGGGCAGAGAAAAATCACTATCTATACGTTATGAGGATGGTTGGGCTGTTGCGGAAAGTAGCTATTTTGGATCCTACACATTGAAACGAGATGAAACAAAGCCTAAACTAGTTCCACTATCTCTTCCCAAAAACTTGAATTCAACAAGTGCAACTAAGTTAAAGTGGCATATAAAAGACAATCAGAGCGGAATAGAAGATTACGACCTTTATATTGATGGCCAATGGATGCTTGTCGAATATGACTACAAAACCGATTGCATCACCTATACACGACCTAAGAACTTCAAAGGAGAGAAATCTCTACTAATAAAGATTGCAGATTCGTGCGGAAATACCACAACCTGGGAAGCAAAAGTCAATTTCATCTGAATTGACTACCCGGAGTGCTAATCTACTTTAATAAACCTTAAAGTATGAAGACTCGGACCATTTTGAGATTCAAACTCCATCGAAGAATTGCTAACACTCGTTACAATCCAATCATCGTTAAGACTGTAATACAAGGAGTCATAAAATCCTGAGAAATACATAGTAGTAGGTTCTTTATTGAGCCCTATATTGTAATTTCCCTGAGTTAAAGTATCAGCTTCCAATACCTTCACTTTTCCATTTTCAGTGAATTCAAACGTTTTACCATTGTAAACATCCTCAATGGCTTGTCCTTGAAAAATGAAACTGCCAATTCTCCAAGTATCTTTTTGAACAATCCGTTCCAATTTATTTGGTGTTACTCGTTTCTCACATGAGGATAGGACGACAAAAGAAACAATTAAAAATGTGAAACCTCCTAGGATAGTAGTTCTTGCCAATTTATAAGTAGTAATCATAGTATTGATTGTTTATTATTAAGTAGATGAGTATTCATTTTAAGCCTGTGTTGTTGGCGTACCAAAATTCATTGGGGGCATAGACATATTTCCTGAATCGATTGCGCCATGTGTTTGCTCATATTTAGCAACATTCTCTTTCAAGGCCTCCAATAAGCGTTTTGCATTTTGAGGCGTCATGATGACACGAGATCGAACTTTTCCTTTCGGAACTCCCGGCATCATCTGTACAAAATCAGCAACAAATTCAGATGGAGAATGAGTAATAATCGATAAGTTCGAGTAAACACCATTCGCCATATCATCAGTTAGCTCAATGTTCACTTGATTTTCATTTTTTTCTTCCATAGCCTAAAAATAATCATTTCCCATGTAATCATTGCTATTGGGCAAATGCAATTGTTTTGTTATCTCTTGCCCGATACGTAAAATCGAACACCCAATACATATTCGCAGTATAACAAATCAAAAAAAAGCCCCGGCACGTTAATCGTTTCGGGGCTTGTAATTACTATTTTGGTAAGATTAATCCTCTTCTCCTTCTTCTAATGCAGTCATATGAGCCTTAGAACCAACCAGCATTTTCTGGAAGTTTCGCACCCCTGTTCCTGCAGGAATAAGGTGACCAACAATTACGTTTTCTTTTAGTCCCATTAGATGATCTTCTTTACCTGATATTGCTGCTTCGTTCAGTACTTTCGTTGTTTCTTGGAACGATGCCGCAGAAATAAACGATTGCGTTTGAAGCGAAGCTCTAGTAATACCCTGTAATAGAGGAGTTGATGTTGCCGGTACAGCATCTCTCGACTGAACCAACGCTTTATCAGCGCGCTTCAATTGTGAATTCTCATCTCTCAACTTGCGCGCAGTAACAATCTGTCCTGCTTTCAATTCAGTTGAATCTCCCTGATCAATTACGACTTTCATACCATAAACCGCATCATTCTCTTCAGAAATATCCGCTTTATGCACCGATTGCCCCTCCAAGAAACGTGTATCTCCTGAATCAACAATTTGCGCTTTAAGCATCATCTGACGAACAATTACTTCGAAGTGCTTATCATTAATTTTTACACCTTGAAGACGGTAAACCTCTTGAATCTCGTTCACTAAGTACTCTTGTACCTTTGTCGGTCCTTCTATATTCAAGATATCGTTTGGAGTAGTTGCTCCAACAGAAAGTGGTTGACCTGCTCGAACAAAGTCATTTGCTTGAACAAGTATGTGCTTAGACAAAGGAACCAGGTATTTACGTACTTCCCCTGTTTTCGAGGTAATTTGGATCTCACGATTACCACGCTTGATCTTTCCATATTCAGCCACACCATCAATCTCAGAAACAACTGACGGATTTGATGGGTTACGTGCTTCAAACAATTCCGTTACACGTGGAAGACCACCTGTGATATCCCCAGACTTACCAGCCTTACGAGGAATTTTTACAAGAATTTGTCCAGCAATCACTGCATCACCTTCTTTCACATTAATATGAGCATCAACTGGTAAGTTGTACTCTCTGAGTACTTCTTTCGTCTTCGCATCGATGATATGAATCGCTGGCATTTTCTTTTTGTCTCGCGACTCAGTAATTACTTTTTCAGTAAATCCGGTTTGCTCATCCACCTCTTCACGGAAGGTAATACCATCCATGATATTTTCGAACACGACTTTACCTTTCGCCTCTGTGATAATAACAGCGTTGTATGGATCCCATTTACAAATCACATCACCTTTCTTCAACTTCGCCTTATTCTTAGTTACCATCTCGGCACCATAAGGGATGTTTCCGTTCATTGTGACGTTTCCTTTTGAATCGGTAATCTTCAATTCAGCCGAACGACCAACAACTACAGTTATCTCATTACCATCTTTATCTTTGGTGTCAATCGTTCTCAATTCATCGATTTCGATTAAACCATCAGTTTTCGCTTTCAAATCGTTTTCATCAGCAATATTCGATGCGGTCCCACCGACGTGGAAAGTACGCAACGTCAACTGTGTTCCAGGCTCACCAATTGACTGAGCAGCAATAACACCGACAGAATCCCCTTGTTGAGCTGGACGATGTGTAGCCAGGTTACGACCGTAACACTTAGAACATACTCCTCGACGCATCTCACATGTCAATACAGATCGGATTTCAACTTCTTCAATCCCCGCTTGATCAATTTGTTCAGCAATTTGCTGAGTAATTAATTCTCCAGCTTCTAAGATCAATTCATCATATTCAGGATTGAATATATCATGAACGGCTGATCTACCAATAATTCGATCAGACAATGGTTCTACGATTTCGTCATTTTTCTTCAATGCAGTTGCAACCAAACCTCTCAACGTTCCACAATCCTCAGAATTGATCACTACATCTTGAGCAACATCGACCAAACGACGTGTTAAGTAACCAGCATCGGCTGTTTTCAGGGCTGTATCAGCAAGACCTTTTCGTGCACCGTGAGTTGAAATAAAGTACTCAAGAATTGAAAGACCTTCTTTAAAGTTCGAAAGAATCGGATTTTCAATGATATCTTGAGAAGATGCTCCAGATTTTTGAGGCTTCGCCATCAAACCACGCATTCCAGAAAGCTGGCGAATTTGCTCTTTCGAACCACGAGCTCCTGAATCGTACATCATATAGATTGAATTAAATCCTTGTTTGTCGGATTTCAATTTTCCCATCAATGTATGCGTTAAACGCGAATTGGTGTGCGTCCAAATGTCAATAATTTGGTTGTATCGCTCATTGTTTGTAATCAGACCCATGTTGTAATTCGCCATAACGTCTTTTACATCTGTTTCAGCCTTATTTACAAGAACCTCTTTTTCTTTCGGAATGATAATGTCATCCAGGTTGAATGATAGTCCACCGACAAATGCCATGTGGTATCCCAATTCCTTGATCTCATCCAAGAATTGGACAGTACGCGCTGTTCCACAAATTTTCAATACATGTCCAATGATGTCACGCAAGGCCTTCTTGGTCATTACATCATTAATAAAACCAGCTTCCGTTGGTACTTTTTCGTTGAACAATACGCGTCCACAAGTCGTCTCAATCATCATGACTTCTTGTTCTCCGTTTTCATTCAAATCAGTAGTTCGTACCTTTATTGATGCGTGAAGATCAAGTGCTCCTTCATTGTGCGCTATGATAACTTCCTCCGGAGAGTAGAATGTTCCTCCTTCTCCTTTGACCAAGTCAGTCTTTGTACTTTTCTTGTATTTTGTAATGTAATACAGACCCAAAACCATATCCTGGGAAGGAACGGCAATTGGTGCACCATTCGCTGGATTCAGAATGTTGTGCGATGCAAGCATCAACAACTGTGCCTCTAAAATCGCTGCATTACCAAGTGGCAAGTGAACGGCCATCTGATCACCATCAAAATCGGCGTTAAAAGCTGTTGTTACCAATGGATGAAGCCGAATCGCTTTACCCTCAATCAATTTTGGCTGGAATGCCTGAATACCAAGTCTGTGAAGCGTAGGAGCTCTATTCAGGAGAACTGGATGTCCTTTCAACACATTTTCTAATATATCCCAAACGACTGGCTCCTTTCTATCTACAATTTTCTTTGCAGATTTCACTGTTTTTACAATACCACGTTCAATCATTTTACGGATAATAAATGGCTTGTAAAGCTCTGCTGCCATTCCTTTTGGAAGACCGCATTCGTGCAATTTCAAATCTGGACCGACAACAATTACAGAACGTGCAGAGTAATCAACACGCTTACCAAGTAAGTTTTGACGGAAACGCCCTTGTTTACCTTTCAAAGAATCGGATAATGACTTGAGCGGTCTGTTTGATTCTGTTTTTACTGCAGATGACTTACGTGAGTTATCAAACAGTGAGTCAACAGACTCTTGAAGCATACGCTTTTCATTTCTCAAGATCACTTCAGGAGCTTTTATCTCAATCAAACGCTTCAAACGGTTGTTTCTGATAATTACTCTTCGATACAAATCATTCAAATCAGACGTTGCAAAACGTCCTCCATCCAAAGGTACCAATGGACGCAATTCCGGCGGAATTACTGGAACAACTTTTACAATCATCCATTCTGGACGATTTTCAATACGGTTTTGAGAGTCACGCATTGATTCTACCACCTGCAAACGCTTCAATGCTTCGTTCTTTCTTTGAACTGAAGTTTCCGTGTTTGCTTGGTGACGCAAATTGTAAGACGTCTCCTCCAAATTCATTGTTTTAAGCAAATCATATAGTGCTTCAGCACCCATCTTTGCAATAAACTTATTTGGATCTGTATCCTCTAAATATTGATTTTCTTTTGGAAGGGTATCCAATATGTCAAGGTATTCCTCTTCCGTCATGAAATCCAAACGTGTCAACTCTTCACCATCCGCTGATTGCGCAATACCCGCTTGGATAACCACATAACGCTCATAGTAAATAATTTGATCCAATTTCTTTGTCGGAAGCCCTAACAAATAACCAATTTTATTTGGCAAAGATCTAAAGTACCAGATATGAGCAACTGGAACAACCAATGAAATGTGCCCCATACGCTCACGACGTACTTTCTTTTCTGTCACCTCTACTCCACAACGGTCACAAACGATTCCTTTGTATCGAATTCGTTTGTATTTACCACAGTGACACTCATAATCCTTAACAGGACCAAAAATTCGTTCACAAAACAAACCATCTCTCTCCGGTTTGTATGTTCTATAGTTTATTGTTTCCGGCTTAAGCACTTCTCCACTTGATCTCTCCAAAATTGTCTCTGGAGACGATAATGAAATCGTAATCTTATTGAAGCTACTTTGCTTTTTCGGTTGTTCTTTTCTATAAGCCATAATACTTTTTTCTAATGTTCAACTCTGATGAATTAGTCCATAGTTACATTGAGACACAATCCTCTCAATTCATGTAACAATACATTAAACGATTCTGGGATTCCAGGTTCTGGAATATTGTCCCCTTTAACAATCGCTTCGTACGCTTTCGCACGACCAATTACATCATCCGATTTCACTGTCAGGATTTCTTGTAAGATGTTTGCAGCACCAAACGCTTCAAGCGCCCATACTTCCATCTCACCAAATCTTTGACCACCAAACTGAGCTTTACCACCAAGTGGTTGTTGAGTAATCAGTGAGTAAGGACCGATAGAACGCGCGTGCATCTTATCATCCACCATATGTGAAAGTTTCAGCATGTAGATAATTCCTACAGTTGCAGTTTGATGGAAACGTTCTCCTGTTCCACCATCATATAAAAATGTTTTCCCAGATGTAGGAACTCCTGCCTTTTTGGTCCAACCGTCAATTTCTGAAGGATGCGCCCCATCGAAAATCGGTGTAGCGAATTTCATCCCCAGTTTCTCTCCAGCCCAACCAAGAACAGTTTCATAAATTTGACCTAAGTTCATACGTGACGGCACCCCAAGTGGGTTCAACACGATATCTACTGGTGTTCCATCTTCCAAGAATGGCATGTCTTCTTGGCGAACAATATTTGCAACAATACCTTTGTTACCATGACGTCCGGCCATTTTATCACCGACCTTCAATTTGCGCTTCTTGGCAACATATACTTTGGCCATTTTCACAATTCCAGATGGAAGTTCATCTCCAACTGAAATATGAAACTTCTTGCGCTTGTAGGTTCCAAGTAAATCATTCGATTTGATATTGAAGTTGTGAATGACGCGTCCAATCAAAATGTTGATTTTGTTATCGGACGTCCAATTCGTTGGATTTACAATAGAGAAATCAATTGCACCAAGATTACGGGCAGAAAACTTTGTTCCCTTTTTGATGATTTCCTCTTTGAAGTTATTTGCAACACCTGCTGATTTATTGTCACCAACTATTTCCAATAACTTCTCAACTAATGTTGCTTTCAATCCAGCAAACTCAGTATCGTATTCAGCATCTAAACTCTCTAGAACTGGCTTGTCCTGTGCCTTCGCCTTTCGATCTTTGATCGCACGAGAGAACAATTTCTTGTTGACAACCACACCTCTAAGTGAAGGTCCTGCCTTCAATGATGCATCCTTCACATCTCCAGCTTTGTCACCAAAGATTGCACGAAGAAGTTTTTCTTCCGGAGAAGGATCAGTTTCACCTTTTGGAGTAATCTTTCCAATTAGAATATCACCTTCTTTAATTTCTGCACCGATTCGGATTAAACCGTGTTCATCCAGGTCTTTCGTTGCATCCTCGCTCACGTTTGGAATATCAGAAGTAAGTTCTTCCATTCCACGTTTTGTATCACGAACATCCAAAGAGTATTCATCAATATGTATTGAAGTGAATACATCGTCACGAACAACTCGTTCTGAAATAACGATGGCATCCTCAAAGTTGTATCCTTTCCAAGGCATGAATGCTACTTTCAAGTTTTGACCAAGAGCCAATTCTCCTTGTTGCGTTGCATAACCTTCACAGAGCACTTGTCCCTTTTCGACTTTGTCACCTTTTTCTACGATTGGCTTCAAGTTGATACATGTTCCCTGATTTGTTTTCGCAAACTTCGTCAAAGGATACGTTGTAACTTCACCATCAAAACTTACAAGTTTATCTTCTTTGGTCCAATTGTAGCGAATCACAATTTCATTCGCATCTACGTATTCAACAACACCTTTCCCCTCAGCATTAATCAAAACACGAGAATCCTTTGCAACAAGCTCTTCAATACCTGTTCCAACAATTGGTGAATTTGGTTTCAATAAAGGAACAGCTTGACGCTGCATGTTCGATCCCATAAGTGCACGGTTCGCATCATCGTGCTCTAGGAATGGAATTGAAGAGGCCGCAATCGAAGCAATTTGATTTGCACCAACATCCATTAGACTCAATTCACTTGGTGGGACTACTGGGAAGTCATGCCCTAAACGCGCTTTGACTAACTCTGTTTCGAATTTACCACTGTCATCCACTTTTGCATTTGCCTGAGCAATGATCTTTTCATCTTCTTCTTCAGCAGATAAATAAATTGGTTCGTTCTTCGTATCCACCTTTCCGTTTGAAACACTTCTGTACGGAGTTTCGATAAATCCTAGTTTGTTCACTTTTGCGAATACGCACAGTGATGAAATCAAACCAATGTTCGGTCCTTCAGGCGTTTCAATCGTACAAAGTCGACCATAGTGTGTATAGTGAACATCACGCACCTCAAAACCTGCTCTTTCTCTCGAAAGTCCACCAGGTCCAAGTGCGGACAAACGTCGTTTATGTGTTACCTCAGAAAGTGGATTCGTTTGATCCATAAACTGAGAAAGTTGATTCGTTCCAAAGAATGAATTGATAACAGAAGAAAGTGTCTTCGCGTTGATCAAATCAATTGGAGTAAAAACTTCATTGTCTCGAACATTCATACGCTCACGAATTGTTCTTGCCATACGCGCAAGACCAACACCAAACTGAGAATACAATTGCTCACCAACTGTTCTTACACGTCTGTTAGATAAGTGATCAATATCATCTACATCTGCCTTTGAGTTAATCAACTCAATCAGATATTTGATAATCGAGATCATATCCGCTTTTGTCAGTACACGGGAGGTTTCCTCCATGTTTACTTTCAATTTTTTGTTCAACCGGAAACGTCCTACCTCACCGAGATCATAACGTGTATCGGAAAAGAATAATTTTTCAAATACCCCCTTTGCCGTCTCATAATCTGGTGGCTCAGCATTTCTTAGTTGACGGTAAATGTGTTCTACTGCTTCTTTTTCAGAATTTGAAGTGTCTTTTTGAAGCGTATTGTAAATGATTGTGAAATCTGCACTGTTGATGTCCTCTTTATGAAGAATGATCGTTTTTGATCCAGAATCAATAATCAAATCAATGTGTTCTTCTTCAAGAATTGTCTCTCGATCTAACAGTACTTCATTTCTCTCAATTGAAACAACCTCTCCGGTATCTTCGTCAACAAAATCTTCAACCCAAGACTTTAAAACTCTCGCCGCTAATTTACGCCCAAGAGCTTTTTTCAGATTTGTTTTCGTTGCTTTGAGTTCATCGGCAAGATCAAAAATCTCGAGAATATCCTTGTCACTCTCATACCCAATTGCTCGGAACAATGTAGTAACAGGAAGTTTTTTCTTTCGGTCAATATAAGCATACATCACGCTGTTGATATCTGTCGCAAATTCAATCCATGATCCTTTAAAAGGAATAACACGGGCTGAATAAAGCTTGGTACCATTTGCGTGACGGCTTTGCCCAAAGAAAACTCCAGGTGAACGGTGTAATTGCGATACAATTACTCTTTCTGCACCGTTTACCACGAATGATCCTTTCGGCGTCATATATGGAATCGTACCCAAATACACATCCTGCACGATTGTTTCAAAATCTTCATGCTCAGGGTCTGTACAGTACAATTTTAATTTTGCTTTTAGTGGGACACTGTATGTCAATCCACGATCGATACATTCTGCAATAGAATATCGTGGCGGATCGATAAAATAGTCCAAAAACTCCAATACAAATTGGTTTCTTGTATCAGTAATAGGGAAGTTTTCAGCGAAAACTTTGAACAACCCTTCACTCTCTCTATTTTCTGGAGTCGTTTCCAGTTGAAAGAATTCTTGGAAGGATTTTAATTGAATATCCAAAAAATCTGGATATGCAAATGGATTTTTGCTTGACGCAAAATTCACTCTTGTCGAAATACTGTTTGATGATGCCAAGGCCAAACGTTTTTATTAGTGAATAAATTTGTGCTTAACGCACATTTTTTAGGTATTTAAAAGCACCTCTGCTTTAAAACAGGAATAGGCATCCGTCAAATGACGGACACCTTTCCTTAAAATTTGTAAGAAGATTACTTAATCTCTACTTCAGCTCCCGCCTCTTCTAGTGATTTTTTCAAACCTTCTGCTTCGTCTTTAGCTACACCTTCTTTCAAAGTTGCTGGTGCACTATCAACCATTTCTTTTGCATCTTTCAATCCTGCTCCAGTCAATTCTTTTACAAGTTTAACTACAGCTAGTTTAGATCCACCAGCAGCTTTAAGAATCACATCGAATTCTGTTTTCTCTTCTGCAGCTTCACCACCTCCAGCAGCACCTCCAGCAGCAACTGCTACAGCAGCAGCAGCAGGCTCAATACCGTACTCGTCTTTAAGGATTGTTGCTAGTTCATTTACGTCTTTAACTGTCAAGTTAACTAACGCTTCTGCCATTTCTTTCAAATCAGCCATTTTATTTTGTTTTAAAAAATTCGTAAAAAATTAATTATTGTTTATGCTCTTTCTTCGAGCGTTTTTAAGATACCAGCCAATTTACCGCCAGCACCTTTAAGTCCAGACACAACGTTCTTCGCAGGACTTTGAAGTATTGTGATAATCTCACCAATCAACTCTTCCTTCGACTTGATATCTGAAAGTAATTTCACTTGGTCATCGCCAATGTAAACCCCTTCATCAATCCAAGCACCCTTAAGAATTGGCTTATCTGCTTTCTTGCGAAAATCTTTGATAAGCTTTGCTGGCGCATTACCAACCTCCGAGAACATAATTGAAGTCGCTCCTGCAAGTGTGTCTTTCAACGCACCGAAGTCTTTATCTTCAACCTTATCCATCGCTTTTTCTAACAAGGTGTTTTTCACAACTCGCATAGAAATGTTCGCGTTGAATGCTTTTCTTCTCAGACTGTTCACTGTCTCTACTGTAAGTTCCGCAGTATCTGTTAAATAGATAACATTGTTCTCAGCAAGCTGAGCTGCCAAATCGTCTACATACTTTGCTTTTTCTTCTCTTGTCATTTCAATAAAATTTAAGCAATTAGTGATTTAGTATCAATTTGAATACTTGGACTCATTGTAGAACTGATGTAAACACTTTTCATGTATGTTCCTTTCGCTGAAGATGGTTTTAACTTGATAAGCTCATTCAACAACTCATCTGCGTTGTCTTTGATCTTTTCACCATCAAAACTTGCTTTAGCGACCATCGCATGCACGATTCCGTATTTGTCGACTTTAAAATCAATTTTACCTGCCTTTACTTCGCTTACTGCTTTAGCAACATCCATTGTTACAGTACCCGTTTTTGGATTCGGCATCAACCCTCTTGGTCCTAAAACACGACCTAAGGCTCCTACCTTACCCATACACGCTGGCATGGTAATGATAACGTCGATATCAGTCCAACCTCCTTTGATTTTTGCGATGTAATCGTCCAAACCAACGTGGTCAGCACCAGCCGCCTTTGCTTCTTCCTCCTTGTCAGGAGTACACAGTACAAGAACTTTAACGTCCTTACCCGTACCATGAGGCAATGCAACAGTACCTCTCACCATTTGATTTGCTTTTCTTGGATCAACCCCAAGACGAACACAAATATCAACAGAGGCATCAAATTTAGTAGTTGAAACTTCCTTAACTAAGTTACATGCTTCTGTTAAGGAGTACGCTTTAGAAGAATCAATCTTCGCTAGAGCGTCTTTTCTCTTTTTTGAAATTCTTCCCATAACAATTACACTTATTTAGTTGGTGCTTCACCACCTTTAACATTAACTCCCATCGAGCGAGCTGTCCCTGCTACCATACGCATGCCTGACTCAACTGTAAAACAGTTCATGTCTGGCAATTTGTCTTCTGCAATCTCTCTAACTTTATCCCAAGAAATTGTTCCTACTTTGGAACGGTTTGGTTCGGAAGAACCCTTCTTCAGTTTTGTTTTTTCGAGAATTTGGACCGCTGCTGGCGGAGTTTTAATTACGAAATCAAACGATTTGTCACTGTAAACAGTGATAACCGCCGGTAAAACCTTTCCAGCTTTGTCTTGCGTACGAGCATTAAACTGCTTGCAAAACTCCATAATGTTTACCCCTTTTGCACCAAGTGCGGGACCAACTGGAGGAGCTGGATTGGCTGCACCACCTCTGATCTGTAATTTGATCAAACCTGCTACTTCTTTAGCCATTTGTTTTTAAATTGTGTAGTCAAACATGGTTACTTACAGGAAGCTTTAATTGCTTTCACCACTCCTACGGTTAATATACTCTTTAAATTTCTTTCTCAACTTGCATATAGCTCAGCTCTAGCAAGTTCTTTCTTCCAAATATCTTTACCATTACTTTCAGCTTCTTCTTGTCTTCATTGATTTCATCAATGACGCCGCTAAAATTGTTAAATGGTCCATCTATAACCTTTACAGATTCACCAATAACAAATGGTATTTTCATTTCTTCTTCTGTTTCTGATAGCTCATCGACTTTACCCAAAATACGATTCACCTCAGACAATCTCATTGGCGCTGGATCTCCACCTTTTTCGGTTCCAAGAAATCCAATTACGTTTGGAATCCCCTTAATTACATGGGGTACCTCACCAACCAAAGAAGCTTCGACCAATACATAACCAGGCAAGTAAGCTTTTTCTTTACTTACTTTCTTCCCTTTGCGCATTTGAAACACCTTTTCTGTAGGAATCAAAACTTGTCCAACAAAATCATCGAGCTTCAAACGAGAAATCTCCATATCAAGGTATTCCTTCACCTTTTTCTCTTTTCCACTAATGGCTCTCACCACATACCAACGCTTCTTTATTTCTGCCGCCATGCTTTTTAGTTTAAATCTAGTTTGTAGACAAAACCAATAATTCCTCTCCAGAACGACTGATCATCACCAGCAATACCGAAAGAGAAATCCATTCCGAAAATGATAAGCGAAATCAGAACAGATGCAATTACAACAATGATTGTGTTGCTCTGCAATTCCTTCCATGTTGGCCATGTAACACGATGAACCATCTCGGTTACAGTCTCATTTATATACTCTTTAACTTTTGACATCTCATCTATTTTGCACGGGCGGTAGGGCTCGAACCCACGACCAATGGATTTGGAATCCACTACTCTACCAACTGAGCTACACCCGTGTATTAACAGTATTTCTATTCGATCTACCGCTTTCTTTCAATTTCGGATTATACACATGCAAACCCTAAATTGCCAGATTTTTGTTCGTGTAAAAAGGGGAGCGAACTCCCCTTTTTTAAATTATTTATATCAGTTGATTACTCAATAATCTCAGTAACCTGACCAGCACCTACAGTTCTACCTCCTTCACGGATTGCAAAACGAAGACCCTTGTTCATTGCTACTGGTACGATCAATTTCACTGTAATCGTTACGTTATCTCCTGGCATAACCATCTCACGACCTGCTTCCAAGAAGATTTCTCCTGTTACGTCAGTTGTTCTTAAGTAGAACTGAGGACGGTATTTGTTGTGGAAAGGAGTGTGACGACCACCTTCTTCTTTCTTCAACACGTAGATTTCTGCTTTGAATTCTTTGTGTGGAGAAGTAGAATCTTTTTTACAGATTACCATTCCACGCTTGATTTGAGCTTTTTCAATACCTCTCAATAACAAACCTACGTTATCTCCAGCTTCACCTCTATCAAGAATCTTACGGAACATTTCAACACCTGTAACAGTTGACTCTAATTTTTCGTCGCCCATTCCTAGGATATCAACTGCGTCTCCTGAGTTGATCACTCCTGTTTCGATACGACCTGTTGCAACTGTACCACGACCAGTAATCGTAAATACATCTTCAACTGGCATAAGGAAGTCTTTGTCCACTTCACGAGGAGGAAGCTCAATCCACGTATCAACTTTTTCCATCAATTCGTTTACTGTAGCAACCCACTTATCCTCACCGTTCAATGCACCAAGTGCAGAACCAGCAATGATCGGAGTGTTATCTCCATCGTACTCATAGAAATCAAGTAATTCTCTTATTTCCATTTCAACAAGCTCTAAAAGCTCTTCATCGTCAACCATGTCAACTTTGTTCATGAAAACAACCATTCTTGGAACACCAACTTGGCGACCTAGAAGGATGTGCTCACGTGTTTGAGGCATTGGCCCATCAGTTGCAGCAACTACCAAAATTGCTCCATCCATCTGAGCAGCACCAGTAACCATGTTCTTTACGTAATCCGCGTGACCTGGACAGTCAACGTGCGCATAGTGACGGTTATTCGTTTCGTACTCAATGTGCGATGTGTTAATAGTAATACCACGTTCTTTTTCTTCAGGAGCGTTGTCAATTGAAGAGAAATCGCGAGATTCAGCAAGACCTTGAGAAGACAATACAGATGAGATTGCCGCTGTCAAAGTTGTTTTTCCGTGGTCGACGTGACCAATTGTTCCGATGTTTACGTGTGGTTTGGAACGATCAAATGTTTCCTTAGCCATTGTTCTTTTTGTTTCTTAGTTAAAAAATAAACTTCTATATATACAAAAATTCCATTCGCCAACTGACGGATGAAAAAATTTTCATTCTCTTTCTCGAGCCAATGACGAGAGTTGAACTCGTGACCTCTTCCTTACCAAGGAAGTGCTCTACCACTGAGCTACACCGGCGCAAATCGTTCTTTTAAAATTGAGCGGGAGACGAGATTCGAACTCGCGACCCTCAGCTTGGAAGGCTGACGCTCTACCAACTGAGCTACTCCCGCTTGTATTCATTTAAACTTTTGTGGGGAGAGCAGGATTCGAACCTACGAAGGCGTAGCCAGCAGATTTACAGTCTGCCCTCGTTGACCGCTTGAGTATCTCCCCAAAATTATGTTTTTTTGAGCCGATGGAGGGACTCGAACCCCCGACCTGCTGATTACAAATCAGCTGCTCTAGCCAGCTGAGCTACATCGGCACAATGTTGGTATTTTTCAATATTTAAAAGAACTTTAAAAACCCCCTACCTTTCGTTTAGGGAGTGCAAATGTATGAAACAAATTTCTTTTTACAACAAAAAAAAGTAAAAAAAGTAAAAAAAAATAAGGGTGGAAAAATCCACCCTTATAACCAATTCTTCAATTGCCTGATTCAGGAATGCTTACCCTTTTTCTTCTCCACCTGTTTCTTCAATGCAGAAACCGCTTGATCTGTAGCTTCTTCAAAACTTTTGCATTGCTTTTTAGCGAACAACTCACTTCCAGGCAATAGAATCTTAACCTCTGCAATTTTGTTTTCTGCAGCGCCGTTTTTGTCAAGCTTCAGATAAACTTCGCTCGAAATTATTTTATCGTAAATCAATTCTAATTTTTTTACTTTGTCCTGAACGAATTGAACCAGTTTTTGATCGGCTGTAAAATGGACAGCATTTACTTTAAAATCCATAGGTTTATTTTTTGTGTCCCCTCGGGTGAGACTGTGAATAAATCGTTGTTATCTCAGAAAAAGAGTTGTGCGTGTATATCTGTGTAGCAGACAAACTTGCATGACCAAGGAGTTCTTTTAGTGCTTCTAGGCCCGCACCATTGTTTAACATGTGAGTCGCAAAGGTGTGGCGCATAACATGAGGACTCTTTTTCTCCAAATCTGTTACCAATCCAAGGTACTTATTAATTTTCCGGTAGACAAATTTCGGATAAAGTTTCTTGCCACTATTTAAAACAAAAAAATAATCGTTATTTGCCAAAAGTACTTTGCGTAAATCACGGTATCGATTGATCAATTCTCCAAGCTGCTCTCCTATTGGAATGATACGCTCTTTATTTCGCTTACCCAAAACCTTAATCTGCTGCTTATCAACATTTACATCACGTAAATTGACCAATTCACTCGAACGAATGCCCGTTTGATACAAAACCTCAAACATCAACTTGTCGCGAACACCATCAAAATCTTCTCCAAACAAAACCTTAGTTTTACTCTCCTTGAACTCCTGCTGCTGTGCAAAGGATGGGAGTCGTTTCTCAGCCTTCGGTCCCTTAATGGACTGCATTGGATTTGTATCAATTGTTCCCGTTTTTGCAAGCCAACCAAAATAGGTCCGCAATGACGAAAGCTTCCTATTGACAGATCGATTCACATAACCATTGTCAATTAAATCAACGATCCAACCTCTGATCAACTTGGCTTCAACTTCAAGAAGCTCTGATTGTTGAATAACTCCAGAAAATTCAATGAATTGCTCAATGTCTTTTTTGTATGCAAGACATGTATGCTCTGAAAAACGTCTTTCAGTAGATAAATAGTTTAAAAAATCATGCATAAAAAAAGGAGCCATATAGGCTCCTTAACGTATTTTATCACAAAATGTTGCGCTTACATCTCAGCAGATTCCATCCTTTGCTTGTAAGACGCACGAATTTTTTCTTGTCTTTTAGAAATAGACGGCTTCGTAAATTGTTTACGGTCTCTCAATTGTCTCATCACTTTAGTTTTCTCGAATTTCTTCTTGTACTTTTTGATGGCTCTCTCGATGTTTTCGCCTTCTTTAACTGGTATAATTAGCATATCTTGTTTATTTCTATTCTTTTATTGGATGGCAAATATACAACTAAAAATTAAAATTCAACTTATTGTTGTGAATAATTTTAGTTGAGTGGCATCTTCGACTAAGATGTGAGTATTTCGCGTGAAATCACAAGTTTCTGAATCTCAGAAGTACCCTCTCCAATTGTCATTAAACGTGCGTCACGTAAAAATTTCTCGGCAGGATACTCCTTTGTATATCCATAACCTCCCATTATCTGCATCGCTTCATTGCCACATTTCACTGCAACTTCACTCGCATAATATTTTGCAAACGCGCCTTCTTTAGTCAAAGGAAGTCCATTATTTTTAAGATAAGCTGCCTGGAAAGTTAGCATTTCGGCCGCTTCAATTTCAGTAGCCATATCGGCCAGTTTGAATCCTATCGCTTGAAAATGGGCAATCGGTTTACCAAACTGTTCTCGTTCCTTCGCATATTTGACAGAAGCCTCATACGCCCCTCTAGCAATACCGCAACTCAAAGCTGCTATTGATATACGACCTCCATCCAATACTTTCATCGCTTGAATAAATCCCATACCTACTTCACCAATAACATTCTCTTCTGGAACGCGGACATCATCAAAAATCAACTCCGCCGTTTCACTTGACCGAACACCAAATTTGTCTTTAATTTTTACAGCTGAAAAACCCGGAGTGCCTTTCTCTATTATGAAGGCAGATATTCCTTTACTATCGAGTAATTCTCCCGTTCTAACAAGAACAACTGTGAGGTCACCAGAGAGTCCATGCGTAATCCAATTCTTGGTACCGTTAATAACCCATTCATTACCAACTTTTATTGCCGTTGTCTTCATACGCATCGCATCAGACCCCGTGTTTGGTTCCGTCAGCCCCCAAGCACCGATATATTCTCCAGAAGCCAATTTGGGTAGATACTTCTTTTTTTGCAACTCATTTCCATGGTAAAAAATATGTCCCGAGCAAAGCGAATTGTGCGCAGCAACACTCAAACCGATGCCGCCACAAACACGACCAATTTCCATCAAAGCAGTAGCATATTCAAAATATCCCATTCCACTTCCTCCAAACGATTCAGGAATATACACTCCAAGTAGACCTAGAGCACCCATCTTTTTCATGACATCAATTGGAAAGAATTCATTCTCATCCCATTCAATCATATTAGGTCGAATCTCTTTCTCAGCAAAATCACGCACCATTTGTGCAATCATTAGTTGACTTTCGTCTCTCTCAAAATTCATTTTAGTCGCAATAAATATTAATAGGTCACTAAATTAGTAATATTGTTAGAGTATTTTTTCAATTTATCAGATCCATTCAGGAATTCTAGCGCTACTAAAAAATTGAATCCAGCTACCTTAGCTCCTGCCTTTTCAATAAGCATTCCGGCACCATATGCCGATCCACCAGTGGCCAATAAATCATCATGAATCAATACCTTTTGTCCTTCAGAAAGTGCATCTATATGCATCTCAATAGTTGCACTTCCATATTCAAGATCACAGTCCACACTTATAACCTCATGTGGAAGCTTTCCTTTTTTTCGAATTAAAACAAAAGGAATACCGAGCCTCATCGCCAACGGATAACCAAAGAGAAAACCTCTGCTTTCAATACCCGCAACAGCATCCAAATCAGCGCCCTTATATAGCATATACAAATGATCAACTACTGCTTTTGAAAGCTCAGGGTCCATCATAATTGGTGTAATATCCTTAAATACTATTCCTTTTTTGGGAAAATCTTGTATGTCGCGAATTGCTGCAGTCAATTTATGTTCTAACGTCATTGCTCAACTTTTAAATAGGTTCTTATTTTTTCAAATAATTCTCGATCGATTAACTTCGACTCAAGCAGTTCCTCTAAGTCGTAATAATCACCGTGTGCTTTTCTCATTTTCACAATTGAATTCGCTACGCTATAGGAGATATAGGGGTGATTCTTTAACTGCTCAAATGTCGAATTATTCAGATCCAATCGTTCTATGATTCTGCTATCCACCGTAAGAAATTGTTCCAAATGTTCAAGGTGAACGTATTCTTCAAACTTCCAAATCTCTCTCAGCTGTTCTATCGAAACATATCCTCCCAAATTCTCTCGATACGAAATGATTTTATCCGCATAAAAAGCCCCAATTCCCGGGAGATCAATAAGTGCTTCTCTGGTCACTGAATTTAACTCAACAGACTCAATCACTTTTTTTTCAAAAACCGGTTTTTCCTGCTTAAGCTCTGGATAAAATGTTGAATCTTTTATTTTGTTAAATAGTTCTTTTGGAAGCACAAAAATATTTTCAAGATCTTCATTAGAACTCAACCCTCTTTGTGAAAACCTACAAACAACTGCGGCTTGTTTCTCTGACAAACCAAGCTTCATCCAATCCTTTTTACTATAATCATTTGGATTAAACGCTTGCTTTGGTGTTAAAAATTTCTCTTCCCTTATTTTTTTCTTCTTTACTTTTTTAATGGCCTGATGCTCCTTAATTTCTTCTTCCAATCTTACAATCTCCTCAAAAGAAATTTCAAGTTCTTCTTCTCCAGCATAACCAATTAATATGCGCGGCATATAAGCAACAAGAATCCCAAGCAGCAATAACAGAAAAAGACCCCTTCTATTTCTTTTCGAAATGGGCATTATGCCTTTTTAATTGCCGTTTTATACCGTACCAATTCTTGCTTTACTTTTGGCGCTAATAAAATCAGCCCAATTATATTCGGGAATACCATCGCAAATATCATTGCATCCGAGAAATCAATCACAGCACCCAAGCTAATGGATGCGCCAATCACAACAAATAAGAGAAAGATCAATTTATAGGCTGTATCCGCTGCTTTTCCTTTTCCAAACAAATATTTCCATGCTTGGAGGCCATAATAAGACCAAGACAACATTGTCGAAATCGCAAACAATACCGCTGCAATCATAAGAACCCAATCAAAATAAGGAATGGTTGTATTAAATGCTGTAGCAGTTAACTCGATTCCCCCAACACCAGAGACACTCCCGTAATCAATGAAACCTCCATCAATGTTTGTAATAATTAGCACGAGTGCAGTCATTGTACAAATCACAACAGTATCAATGAAAGGCTCCAACAATGCAACAATTCCCTCGCTCGCTGAGTATTTTGTTTTGACAGCAGAATGGGCAATTGCCGATGAACCAACTCCTGCCTCATTTGAAAATGCAGCCCGTTGGAACCCAACAATCAAAACACCAATTATCCCTCCAAGTGCAGCATCTGATTGAAATGCACCCTTGTAGATCAACCCGAATGCTTCAGGGATCAGTGAATAATGCATCCCAAGAATAACTAGAGCAGCTCCTACATATATTACAGCCATAAATGGAACCACCTTCTCCGTTACTGAACCAATTCTCTTTATCCCACCAATGATTACAATTCCTACAATAATGGCCATGATTATTCCGATAACAACACCAGCAGCTCCTCCATCTAAACCTAACTTCCCAGACAATTGGGCAGCGGCTTGATTTGCTTGGAACATATTTCCTCCTCCAAAAGAACCTCCAATACACATCACAGCAAAAAATACAGCAAGCACCTTTCCAATTCCTGCAAAACCTTTCTCTTTCAATCCTTTTGAGAGGTAGTACATTGGCCCGCCATGTACTGTCCCATCTTCAGTTACCTCGCGGTACTTAACACCCAATGTGCACTCTGTAAATTTTGTTGCCATCCCAAGGAAACCTGCTAGAATCATCCAAAACGTTGCACCCGGTCCACCCAAAGATATTGCAACAGCAACACCTGCGATATTACCCAATCCAACAGTGGCAGAGAGCGCTGCAGTAAGCGCCTGAAAATGAGAAACCTCACCTTCTGACTCTACCGCTATAGTTTCAAAAACATCTCCTCCTGGCGTTGAATCGCCTTCAGCGATAACTGAAGTATGATGGTCAATTTCATCGTAATCTCCCTTTACAATTTTTACTGCAGTTTTGATTAAGGTAAAGTTCGCAAATTTGAAAAATAATGTGAAAAATAGAGCGCCTCCAATAAGCACAATTAGTACAAGTGGAATCTGAAAATTGGTTCCTGAAACTTCTAACTCTACTTCTCCAGAAGAACGAACAAGTATATATGCTCCATCCTCTCCTGATTTTACTGTGGCATCACCCTGAAGAATTTCAATTTCATCAACTGCTTTGGATTGATCAATTTTGAAATCATCCAATTTGACAATCATGCTTCCTCCAACCTGGGCAAGCTCTGCTTCGGTAACACTAAATGAACATTGTTGTGATGATGTACCGATTTTAATTGGGTAAAATATTATAGTTCCCACAAAATCTGCTATCGGGCGAAAAAGCGCATCGATTTTCTCGTCAAGACCTTTTTCCTCGCCAATTTCAGTGGTATCACTATTAAATTGCAATACAGCTTGATTCTCTATCATAGAATCTGCCACCAATTGGAAGTAATTCTTTACTTCAATCGATTGCTTTTTATTCGTAGTGCTGTCTTGTGAAAAAGACAACAAAGGTAGAATTGACAGAAAAAATAAAACTGAATATTTCATATCTTAAAATTAGAGATTACGATGGGTACTGAACGGAAACAAATATAGTATAAAAACTTTGACTCTTTCAGCTGTTATTCTTTAGCCCTTTTCAATGATTTAAATCAAATCTTTCAACGACTTCACTGATTTGATGGGTATCACCCAAAACGAAAATTTTTGAGCCTGGAATTAATTTTTTGTCTTTGGACGGATTGATTTCATAACATCCTGTATCCGTCTTAAAACCAATGATTGTTGCACCTGTAAGTTCTTGTAATTCCAGGGCATCTAGTGTTATACCTCTGTACTTCTCCGGAAATTCTTCATAGGCAATCGATTCGACGTTTGCACCTTCATTTCCTTGTGCCCGAATACAATCTAAAAACTCCATTACATCTGGATTTGCAATCAAAGAAGCCATGTGTGAACCTCCAATGGAATCTGGCATAATAACATTATTAGCTCCTGCCATTTTCAACTTGGAAACCGCAGAATTCTGAGAAGCTCGACTTACAATTAGAATGTCCTTATTGTTCTCACGTGCGGCCAAAACAACATATATGTTGTTTGCGTCCTTCGGCAAACAAGTAATTATGGCACGTGCATTTTTAATTCCAGCTTTCAAAAGAATATCATCATTTGTGCTATCGCCTTTAAGAAATCTGATTTTCTCATGGTCTCGAAAGCCATCAATAACTTCTTGATTTTGTTCAAGTACTACAAATTCATCACCTCTGGAAGAGATATCTTTTGCTACTTGCATTCCAACGCGACCAAATCCACAAATGATTACATGATCTTTCATTTTATTTGTCTCTCTCATGATTTTGTATTCTTTTAGATAGTACCTGTATTCACCACCGATTAAATATCTAGTTATTGATGTTATTGCATAGGCAAAAGTTCCAAAGCTAGAAATGATCAGAAATGATGTAAACAACTTCCCGTACAGTGTCAACTCGAAAACCTCACCAAATCCGACGGTTGAAATCGTAATAATTGTCATGTAAAATGAATCAATCACTCCCCAATCTTCAATGATCATATATCCTGAGGTACCTCCTCCAACAATCAATGCAATTAATCCGGAGAAATAGTAAAGTTTAGCAAAAAGTTTCGACTTTAAAATCATTGTTTAGAGCTCCCAGATGGTGTTTCTTTTTTTACGTTGTAACTTAAAATAATGTTTGTGCTCAAGAATCCATGCCATAATCAAGTAAATTAACAATGGAGAGCCCAAAGCGATGAATGAAGAGTAAATGAATCCCAAGCGAACTTTCGAAGTGCTTATGCCCAACTTGCTTGCCCACCATGAACAAACGCCAAAGGATTTCATCTCAAAAAAGAAAACTATTTTCTGAATCATTCTTCAATTCTTTAATACTTGATTTCCAATCTCGCAAGATAGACATTTTTTATGACAGCAATTGTATCTGTACAAGGCCAAAAGACCTTGCGAATCAAAAGCAGTATCAATTGAGATTTGTTTCGACCTCCATTTCCGAATTATATGGTTGTCCTCTGCCTTTAATTGCGTCAAAATAGCTACCGCTTCATCTTGAAACCGATCGTCTTGATATTTATTGGATAAAAACCAAAGAAATGGAACCAAACCGTTTATTATTAAATTGTTGCGAAACGATTCAGAGATCTTAAGTTGAGCCTGATTCAAAACTCTATTTAGCTCTGAATACAATTGGCCAATCATTTCCTTTACCTCTATTGATTCGTTAATTTTTGTAAAAGCCATCGCTCCGAGTAGTTCTGAAAATTGCTTCAAGCGAACGGTCGGAAAATTCCTGGGACGTGTGCTCCTAAAGTGCCAAGTTTCGATTCTCTTATCTTTGGCCAAAATCCCGCTTTCAGAAATCAACAATTTAAATCGTTGAGAAGCATTCAATAAAATTAATTGCTTCCTTGGAACACTTTGCGCTAGATTAAGAAAAGCACGATTGTTCAGGTTTGAGCCAAATGCGCCAGCGATGAAAAAATAGAAGGGTTCTGAATCAAATTGCAGGTAAGACTCAACCAACTTTACCCGATCGTTCAACTTCTGAACAAGTGATTTCATTTTCATATTATGAATGTAGATGTCAGGCAGTAATGCTAACGATTTTTCACAAAGAATGTTCTCAGAACCAAGTAGAAGTCGTTTGTGCTTCTCCCAGTGCTTCCAATCAATGTGTTTTTTCAGTTCAAGAACAGGAAGGTGTCTTCCATCTTGAACGACTTCCTTGTCGTGTTCATAAACGACATGCAAAATCACTGAGTTATAATTTGAATCAAGGTGGTGTTTATGGGCATACCAATCAGAACTTTTTACATGTATCTCAATCGGACCGTAAAACTTTATTCCATCGAGTTCAATTGCAGCAAAATTAAAGTCTGGTCCTTTTAGGTATTTATTGTAATTCCCGAAACTTAAAACAGTAAGTGAATTCCCATTAACAAGCGTTAAGTCTGGTGCTAATATTCGCTTATTATTCCACAAAAAATGTAGATAATCTTCAGTCATAATAGATAGGTTATCTATATAAGATAACAAAAAAGGCGCCTTGAATTATCAAGGCGCCTCATTTTTTTTCGCTGCAACTATGGATATCTTAAAAACTGCAGGTATTTTTTGTTGGCCGGCGGTGCAGTGCTTGGATCAAAATCCATCTGCATTACATCACCTTCAGTACGTCGATTCAACTGGTGCAACAGTTCAAACGTTTTTTTATCGGAACTTCTAAATTTGTTGATGTATGACTCTTTGAGCGTAATTTCCGTGTAATCTGAAACAACATCATCTCCTGGATAATCCACATAATAAGTACCATCCTTTAACCAAACTTTACGTGCCTCTCGTTCTCCACGGCCCACAGGAATAATCCGTCTTGAATCCACTCCTTTTTCTTCTACTAAGAACTTGTAGCAAGAACGTGCTCTGTTTTCTGAAAGTTTTTGGTTGGGTCCATCTCCACCTCTTGAATCCGTATGCGAACTCAACTCCAAGACCATTCCTGGATATTCCTCTAACATTTCAAGTACGAATAATAAAGAATCTTTCGAATTGATTGTAGAGTCTACCAATAATTTCCAGCTGTTAAATGCATAACGAACTTCTGGGAGACGAATTGGTTTTTTCGGAATCATCGCCATGTCGACAATAAAGTCTTGGTTGTAATCCAACCCTTTTGTTGTTATGCTCTGACCGTCTGGAACAGGGTGGTATTTTGTTTCATCACCAAATATATTAATCGTGTAAGACACAGATTCATTGATGTAGCGGTTGCCATAATTTACATCTGTTGTAGGTCTCTTATCCCAATAAACAGAACCATTTTCGTCCGAGTACCCTTCCCATTTTGATCCATCAGATCCAGAAATTGCGACACGTACATCCTCTAATTTTTTTGATTTGTTAACCAATTCTGTAATATTCACTTTTAAAGAGAATAAGTTTGGAGGCAATACGTACGAGAAAATATCTGGATTGTATTCTCCATGAACGCTTTTGCGCTCAGAGGTATAATAACCTAGTCGCTCTGTTACTTCAATCAAAGCGTAATCATTGTTCGGACCATTAATTGGAGCACCAAGGTTTGTTGGCTCAATCCATTTATTTTCCTCTCCTACGCGTTTGGCTTTGAAGATATCCAGTCCTCCAAGTCCTGCCATTCCATCAGAAGCATAAATCAAACCTCCGTCAAGTCCGAACGATGGAAAGAGTTCATTCCCTTTTGTGTTGATCTCTGGCCCCATATTTTTAGGTCCCGACCATTCATCTGTCTTTTTATCGTATGTGGTGTACCATAAATCCTTGCCCCCGAATCCACCAGACATGTCTGAAGCAAATATGAGGTACTTTCCGTCAATTGTACATGGGTGACCAACAGACACAGTATCATTTGACTTTAAACCTGTTATTTTTCTTGGAGCCTTCCATTCTTTTTTATTTTTCGCCTCTGAAACCCAGATATCGCAACCCAAGTTTTCTTTCTTAAATGAAGGACAACGGGTAAAGAACATTTTTTTATAGCGTCTATCAAATGCTACTGTTCCCTCATTATGTTCGGTGTTGATACTGTCACCAACAACTAAATATGGTGCAGTCCAATTTCCTTTTTTGTCAAGATCAGAAACCCATAAATCCATAAACGACTGACATGTTCGGGGATCCGACTTTCTTCCGGTAACTCCAGGGCGACTTGAACCAAAATACATTTTGACTCCTTTTCGATCACCAAACATCGGAGCCATGTCGAACTCTTCTGTGTTGATCGCAGTTTGGTTCTCTATAACATGACGTGTTTTTTCGGCAATAAACTCCTTGTTTCTGTTACATGATTCAAGACCTAATTTAGCAACGTCACTATCAGGAACGACAGCGAGGTAGAGCTCGTACTGCTCAATAGCCTTATCAAATTCAGTCATCATTCGAAGCATTTCTGCATTAAAAAGATGTACTTCAGGCAATTCTTCTTGATAATCCAACAAGATAGCTCTGTTGTACCAATCGTTGGCCTCTCTAAATTGTTCTGTGAAACGATAGCAATCAGCTGTTTTGTAGGCCATTTCGCCCTTTAACTTTTTCGCTGACCTTCCTTTTCGAGTTACTTTACTGTAAGCTGTTTTACAAATCTCAATACCATCACAGTATTCCTGACTTATATAGGCTGCACGCGCTTTTGTTACATATTTACCCTGAGCGAAAGCTACTGTTGTAAGGCCAAGTAAAAAGATGGTAAAAGCAATTCTTAACTTCATAGATAGTGTCTTTTTTCGAATCCCGATTCATGAGCCAAAATTTATTAGCTCGGAGTATTAGTGTCGTAAAAATAACAAAAAAAGTAACTAATCATACGCCACCATTAATATTTCATAATTCCGCAAGAATGAAATGTATGTCCCTAATCAATGTAGGTATATTTTTCCCACTTTTCAATCACCTTACTAAACCCATCTGGCAAATCTGAATTCAGCTGCACAAATTTATCCTCGACAGGATGCTGAAACCCCAATGTCTTGGCATGAAGCGCCTGTCCTTTCAATAAATCAAAACAGTTTTCAATAAACCTCTTGTATTTCGAATTCGTTGTTCCTTTCAAAATACGATCTCCACCATACTCCAAATCATGAAAGAGGGTATGACCAATGTGCTTCATGTGCACGCGAATCTGATGAGTTCTTCCTGTCTCTAATTTACACTCAATCAAGGTCACATACCCATACCTCTTAAGCACTTTATAGTGCGTCACAGCATGTTTTCCATGATCGCCATCAGGATAAACAACAAAAATTTTTCTGTTTTTAAGTGACCTTCCGATGTTTCCAACAACAGTTCCGTCTTCCTTCACATCACCCCATACCAATGCATAGTAACGGCGTTCCGTTTTTCTGTCGAAAAATTGCTTTGAAAGATTTGTCAGTGCAGGCTCAGTTTTGGCGACGACCAAGAGTCCCGTTGTGTGTTTGTCTAGGCGATGAACAAGACCAGGTCTACCAAAATAATTGTTGATTTTTTCAGGAAGATTTGCAAAATGAAAAACCAGACCATTTACAAGAGTTCCTGTGTAATTTCCATACCCTGGATGAACAACCATGTCTGCTGGTTTATTCACAACAATAACGTGGTCATCTTCATAAACAAAATCGAGCGGAATATCCTCTGGAATCAGATCCAGTTCTTGAACGGGATAAGGAAACATAACAGAGACAACATCACCAGGTTTGATCTTATAATTTTGTTTGACTACTGTATCATTAACGATTATATTTCCATTCTTGGCAGCATTTTGAATGCGGTTTCGTGATGTTCCTGGAATGCGATCAATTAAAAACTTATCAATTCGAATTACAACTTGACCAGGATCCGCCACAACTTTGTGGTGTTCATGTAGCTCTTCTGAATTGCTTTCTCCTATTTCAGGATGTTCACTCATCTTATGCCTCCTAATTTAAATTTATAGTAGAAAAAGACTACTAATCTCGCAACACCTTATGCAGTGTAGGTTCTCCATCAACCCTCAAAAAATACATTCCTTTGGGAAGAGCACTCATATCAATACTTGGCACTTCAGAACGAATTAACAATTGACCTTGCATAGTTAACAGCTCAACTCCAGTAAAAGTTCCATCAACTGCTATATGAACTGATGCTTTGGTAGGATTCGGATAGATGGATACCTCAACATCCTTCTTTGGATTCGACTCAACACCTAAAATAGAATTCATACCCGTCGAGAATACTGGACGAATCATTACTGATCCCTCAAAAACAGACGTATTCCAACTTGATCCACCATCGGTACTATAAAATGTATGATCGTTATTTGGAACGTTCATATCCAGCCCAACGTTTAACCTCTCCGGGTCCAATTGCCGCCATCCGACGTAAAATATCTCATCAACAGGGACCAATGAATCATCCGGAAACATGTAGGATTTAAACGTATTTTGTGCGTACTCATATTCTGGTGTTCTTGGCACGAAAAGATTGTCCTCATACAAAACCTCACCAGGTTCACCGTTATTATCTCCCCAAACAGTAAGTAAAAAAAGATTGTTTGACACATCGGTTACAGATGGCACAAAATGAATGTCTACACCCAATAACGAATCTGCTTCGTATGCCACATATTGAATCGCTAGACGTGCCTGAACTCCTGTCGGACCATAGGCCAATTCTGCGCTACCGTCATCATAACTGTAATAATTCTCGAACCGTTGCCGCGTGATTGTCGAATCATTCCCTGCATAATTTGGAGTACCACCTGTAGCTTGCGACCGAATTTCAAACTCTTGCCAGACGCCCGTTTTTGATGGGTCAAAAGCAAAAAGGGCCTGAAGATCATGATTCGAATAAGGAATATCAAGACCTTGGTAGTTATCACTTATATCATCACAAAGCAAATCACTAATTAACGGAACCGTAGTACCCTCAAAAACTCCACCGTAGTATACCTCCAATGTTCCATCCAAAGAATTAATTGGTCCTGGAAAGCTATTTGCCATAACCACTTTCACTTGATCTGAAATGACAGTCGAATGATTGGAAACATTAACATAATGATCCCATGGAACCGCTGTGTAATCGGACAAAAGGGTTGTTATCGGATATGAAAATGCGACATCTCGTAAGAAAGTATCTGAGAATCCTCCAATTCCAGGAATTGACCTCAAATGCACAAAATCAATGTGGAAATGATCCAAACTACCACTAAGTCCGCCATAGTTTTTAAATCGAAATTGAAAACCATCCTTAAAATAATCCACATTTGTAATGGGAATATGTGTCAAACGAAAGGTATCTAAAGCTGATCCTGAAATACTCCACATGTAATTCCATTGACCTTGATCATGTGCATAAAATTCAAGAACAAGTGAGTCTGTCGATTCTGGCTGATCACAAAAGCCTTTTGATTGGGACATAAAACTAAAATAGACAGAATCTGAAGGGGAAACAGAACTCATATCTATTGGTTTTGAAGTCAAATAATCTGCATAATTGGTCAACGTCGTCCCTAACGCATATGGATAACCAAACCGATCTAATCCATCAAATGTAACAACACCAAGCGACCAAGGATTCACCGCCATCGTGTAATTGTGGAACGCATCATCATCAAGCCAATATGACGACAAATCATTAATGGGCGAAAAAAACTGAGTGGCTGAATCTTGAACTACTGTGGGAGTTAACCAGGTTGTATCAGGGCTCAAATCAGTGCCATTCGTTGCCAAAAGGGTATCCGTTATATAAAACGGTGGATATACATTTGTAGTTGCATAAACGACGGGGTATGAAGACAAATCTCCCAACTTAACTTGTTGAACAGCAAATGGATAATCAACGACTGTCAGCAACTCTAAATCGACGACTCGCCGATATGTTTCAATTTCTACATAAAGTGAATCATTGGATAAGGGCGTATCATTGAGGTCCAACAGCTGATATTTTTTATCAAATGTTACACCTGGATCAGTAAAACTTGAGCTGTATTCTTGAAAGTGGCTTGAACTAAAATCGTCAAAGAAAGGCAAGTCGAGAGTATCAGACGTATAAATGAAAGTGCTATCAAAGGTGCCTGGGTTTGCTTTCTGTAAATCAGTCAATTTTGCTTTGGATTGAAGTGCAGGATTACCGGTAAGAGGCCCTACCTCTTCACCCAATTGGCAAAAGCCAATGCAAAAAGAAAAAACAAAAGTAATTGTGCTAAGGTATTTCATATGATTCTTCAGGTTGTTCTAAAAGGTCTTCCACAACAAAATCTTTTGTTGCAACAATGGTAATGGATCCGCCTGAAGCAACAAAACTTCCAGGCTCATATTCTGGAGATTGGGTATAAACTCGAGCAATAGAAGAGTCTGCAGACGTTTCGCAACCAATGCATGAGCCAACAAAAAACTCCATATTCAACATACTTTCTACCCTTTCTTTTGCCTGAGCAATCGTTAAACCATAAAAGTTTGGCAATTCAACAGGGACGCCTATTTCGTTGCGACCAACCAATAGGGTAATTCTAGAGCCGATTGGAATCATGCTGCCCTTTTCGATTGTTTTTCCTTTATATATCTGATCAATAACGGCTCCATCTGCTTCGCGAGAAGGCTTGAACTCAATGTCATATCTAAATTTACGATTCCGAAGTATTCCCTCGGCAAAACGCTGCGACTTATCAATTAAAGCTGGCATTTCTACGAGCATAACTCGTTTCGAAACACGCAACTTTATCGTACGTCCAGATTTGACATACAAATCAGAAACTAGTGTTGATTTCGGATCTTGTTCTAAAATTGTACCCACGGTCTTCGATGGGGCATAGATCGAATCCAAAACTTCAAAGCTCAAACCAGTTCCGGCAAGAAGTTGCTTCACATTGTTCGAATTTTTGCCAATTAAATTCGGTACTTCAATTTTTTCACCATGATTTGTCGTTGAATTAAGACAAGATTTTAAGGATATGAATACTCCAACATAGACCACAAGAAGTGCTCCGAAATTGATCAAAAATGAACGACTCCAAAAGAAATTTCCTATTTTCTTCAATAATTTCATGGTCTACAGGCAAATATACGCTTTTAGAAATTCGGAGAGAGTTGATGCGACTTATAAAAATCATCAATATACCTGTAGGCATCTTCCGCCGAATCTACAATTCCAAATAAATCCAAATCCTTTTCTGAGATATTGCCCTCCCTTGCGAGCATCGTAGTTTTTATCCAATCAATTAATCCAGACCAATACGCTTTACCGATAAAAACCACAGGGCGGTTGTTAATTTTTTTTGTTTGAATCAATGTCAATGCCTCAAAGAGCTCATCCAATGTCCCAAAACCGCCAGGCAAAACAACAAATCCCTGAGCGTATTTTACAAACATTACCTTTCTCACAAAAAAGTAATCAAACTCAAGGTTGTGTTCTTGATCAATGTATGGATTGTGGTTTTGTTCGAAAGGTAGATCAATATTCAAACCAACAGACTTCCCGCCTCCGTCCTGTGCGCCTTTATTTGCAGCTTCCATGATACCTGGTCCTCCACCAGTGATAACACCATAACCGCCTTCCGCAAGTAAACGACTCACTTCTATCCCGATCTGATAATACCGATTGTCAGGTTTTGTGCGTGCAGAACCAAAAACCGAGACGCACGGGCCAATCTTTGCCATCCGCTCATACCCATCAACAAATTCTGCTATTATTTTAAAAATTGCCCAGCTATCATTTGTTTTAATATCATTCCAATCTTTTATCTTATTCATCTGTGTAAATTATAATAGTTAGAGCTTTTGTAGCAAAAGTGAAAGCCCCTATTTAATAGCCAAAGTAAGACACTTCACTCAAACAAATTTAGTACAATAAAGCAATAACGAAACATTCGTTTTAAAATTATGTTTTGAAGCGAATGAAGTCAATGATTTTATATAAATTGACTTCATGCTAAAGCTAATATTCTGTTGTGTATTTTGTTGTTTTACCTCATATTCTGGAGCCCAGGATCACAATAAAGAGGCATCGATCGAAATAGACTCTTTTTTCCAACCTAGTGAGAACTTCAATAAAAAAAGAGGTGTTTACACTTCAGTTGGAGTGGCATCAGCTTGGACTGGAAGTATGATTGGATTGCACCAAGTTTGGTATAAGCAAGTTGAAAAAAGTTCATGGAATACCTTCGATGACTCGAAGAGCTGGTTGCAGATGGACAAGGCTGGTCATTTTTATACATCTTACAAACTAAACGCTTTAACAACAGATTTATACAGATGGTCTGGTATGCAAACAAAATATGCAACCTGGCTAGGAATTACCGTAAGTATTGGATTTCAAACTACATTGGAGTTTTTTGATGCACATACCCAAGATTGGGGTTGGTCATGGACGGATTTTAGCACGAACATTTTCGGTGCTTCAAGTTACGCAGCACAAATACATTTCTGGAATGAGGAACGATTCATTCCAAAATTCTCATACTCTCCAACTCCATTCGCTGAAATAAGACCGAGTGTTTTGGGACGCACCTTCTCAGAACGCTTATTGAAAGATTACAATGGCCAAACCTATTGGCTCAGTTTTAGTCCAGGATCCTTTTTTAAAAATAAGAGAATACCAGAATGGGCATGTGTTTCCATAGGTTACAGTGCCCACGAAAAACTAGTTGGGTCAGCATCCTATTTTACGGACCCAGAAACAGGACAAGACTATTTTGAGCAACGAGAAATATTAATCTCATTAGATATTGATTTCAGTAAGATTTCAATAAAACGACCATGGATAAGAACCTTTTTACAACAATTAAACCACTTAAAAGTTCCATTTCCTGCGCTTCTGTTTCGCAATGGAAACGTACTATTAAAACCCCTCTATTTTTAATTGCTAAAATTCGGCACGATAATTAAAAGTCACGATATTGCCCTCTGAAGCATTTGGAGTCATCCCGAAAAGTGTTCGATCAATCTTCCCTGATCCCACTATAACATGATTGCCTTCTGCTTTAATTCGCTGAAGCGTTACAATAAGCTCTTTTGTAATTCCAAGCATAGTAAAATTACCGGTAACTTCGAATAAATTACTATCCACCTCGTTAAAACCTACCGCCTCATATTTCATGTTAGGAAATTGATCTACTCTAAAGTAGTCGTCTCCGCGAAGCGATGCGTCTCTCATACTAACAAAGGTGGTAAACTCACTCATTGGAAGTATAATTTCTAAACTGGATTTCTCCATATTTTCATCAATTGATATCGAACCCTTAATTTTTTTGAACGCACCTTTGGTCTGCCCTTGATTGCCCAAAAAGAATTGAACCGATGACGACTTACTAATTAATGAATGCCTTCCTTTCAAATCATTCAATGACAATCGATTGGAGCGAACTGAATTTGAATCATCCAGATTGACTGTATCAATAATTTTATTTTGACGCTCAAACATGAGTTGTTCCTCATTTACAAGAAAATCAGGAATTACCAGAACTCCACCAAGCAAAATCATAAAAATACTTGCCGTAACAAAACCACGGCCAACTATTGCATTCGCCAGAGACATACCAACAAAAATCGCAATGGCAGCATCTATTCCTCCCAGCTTAAAATACAATGTTCCTAGCCATAAAATAAAGAATGAAAGACCTAAAAATAGCAGATATACAAGTCCAATTGTTGTGTAATTTCGCTTTTTGGAATTCCACAATTTTTGAATTAGAAATACACCAAACAAACCTATAAAGAGTCCTGAGAGGACATCTCCATCAGTCAAGCTGACTACCTCATTAGGTGCGCTATGAAGCAAAGCTGGAAGCACGGAAAGTATTGCAATTGAAACGAAAAAATTACTCGCCTTATCATCGCGGTAATACGAGGCGGAAACAAAAGCAATAGCAACGATATACAACCCAAGGAGAGATGAGGCAATTGTTGCTAAAAGAATTCCAACTCCAAGCAAAAGAATTAAAATTGAAGAAATAGTATTCTCTATTCCCACTCCTAAAAACAATCTTTCAAACAACTTGTATTTCAAGACTGCGATCTCAAATGCAAGACATGTAATAAACATCGCACCAACTAAAAAGACATTGACAAGCATATATTGTCCATCTCGCAGAACAATGGATTGGTTCTGAAATATAACGGTAAAAACCGCAAAGGAAACCATGGGAACAATAAACCGAACCGCTGGCTTTCGCAACATTGAGAGACGAGATAGCACAAAGTTTGCTGCACATATTCCAATTAAGGCAAACACAACAGAGCCAGAACCTTCATCAAGCGAAGAGAGCAAAATGAGACCAATTGAAGAGGCAATTAAAAGATGAAAAAAATCAAGAAATCGATTAACATTGAAATACTGCATCATCAATCCTAATATTCCCAAGACAACTGTTGTAAGTATCATTACGACCTCCATAAAATTTATATTTATACAAATATATAAATTAATTTACCGTGGTAAATAAATAAAACAAACTGAACGTTAAATAATTTAAAACCATTCAAACAAGGAGCACATTTTTTAAATTGAGTCCGGACAACTTGTGCAAATATGGAGCTTTGAGATTTTTCTCTAAAATCATTAGGTGCTCCATTCGGTGACAATCAGTAGCTACAAAATCAACAAGTTTTTCATCAACAAGCAATTCGGCTTGCTTTTTAATCTCCGGACCATAATGCCCAAATAATGAGTTAATGTTAATCTGAATATCAATCCCCTTCTCCCTCCAATCTGCTGCTTTATCCATCTGATTAAATAAATACATATCGTTCAAAATGAGCTAAAACAGGCTTATACCCTTGCGACAAAAGCTCAAAAAAGAGATGATTGATTTGATCTGGCTCAGCATGCATTGAAAATTCAAACAAGAGTTGTTTGTCACCGAATGTTAACAATTCCTCTTTTTTTTCAAGCCGCTCCAATAAAGTTTCATCAAAATAATATTCAGCTGCTGCATCAATTTGGATTTCAAGATTCAATTCTTTGGCCGTTGATCTGACATCTTCCAACCCCCTTAAAATCATTTGAGGTGTATTCCTATAATAGTCACTCATGACATGTGGCGTAGTAATTACCTTTTGGTAGCCTAACGATTGAAATTTGACAAGCATTGCGATTGTTTGATCCATCGACTTCGATCCATCGTCTATTCCTGGGATCAAATGGCTGTGCATATCTACGCCAAAGATAGAGAGGTCAAAATCTGCAAGTTCTGGTTTTTTATTTCCAAAAATCTTCCCAAACATTTATTTCGCCCCATACATTTTGTCGTAATACGCTTTGTATTCACCACTAGTTACTTGATCAATCCATTCTGAATTTTGAAGGTACCAGTCGACTGTTTTCTCCAATCCCTCTTCAAACTTCAAGGATGGTTTCCATCCCAATTCACGCTCCAATTTAGAAGCATCGATCGCATAACGCAAATCATGACCAGCGCGATCTTGAACATAAGTAATTAGCCGCTCACTAGATCCTACCTCACGACCTAGCTTGATATCCATGATCTTACATAGGTATTTCACCAATTCAATATTTGTCCACTCGTTTAGTCCTCCAACATTATAAGAATCACCGATGCATCCCTTGTGGAAAATTTCATCAATTGCACTTGCGTGATCTTCAACCCAGAGCCAATCCCGAATATTCTCACCTTTTCCATAAATTGGAAGTGGTTTCTGATTGACGATATTATTGATCATCAACGGTATTAATTTCTCTGGAAACTGATGACTTCCATAATTGTTGGAACAATTTGAGATTTTTATAGGTAAACCATACGTGTGATAAAATGCTCGAACGAAATAATCAGAAGAAGCTTTCGATGCGCTGTAAGGACTTCTCGGATCATACGAAGTGGTTTCTTCGAACAAACCTTCAGTCCCGAGAGAACCATATACCTCATCTGTTGAAACATGATGAAAAACATGGTCTTTTTCTCCTCCCCACTTGTCTTTTGCACATTGCAAAAGATTCACAGTCCCAACAACATTCGTCATTACAAATTCCATTGGCCCCTCGATTGATCGGTCGACATGAGATTCAGCAGCAAGATGGATGACATCCGTTACATCGTAATCTCCAAAAATAGAACGAATTCGTTCCGCATCACAAATATCTTCTTTTAAAAAAAAATAGCGCTCTGAACCTTCTAGATCGATCAAATTGCTCAAGTTTCCTGCATAAGTCAACTTATCCAAATTGATGATTCGATAGTCTTGGTATTTATTGACGAACAGTCGAACGAGATGAGAGCCAATAAATCCTGCTCCACCGGTGATCAATATTGTTTTTTCCCATTCCATATTAAAGACTCCAATATTCCATGGTGTGAATTTTTCCCTTGAAGATTCCTTTAACATCAACAAAAACTCCACTGTCGTCCTTCATGAACTTCTTAAAGTCTTGTTCTACCAGCTTTTTATATTCCTCATGGTTCACAGCAACAATGACAGCATCGTAGTCATTTGTCGTATCTGTCGCCAAAGCCACTCCATATTCGTGCTCCATTTCGTCGGACGACGCATGCGGGTCAATGACATCAACACTTACCTGAAAAGATTTTAATTCCCGAATAATATCAATGACCTTCGAGTTTCGAATATCTGTAACGTCTTCCTTAAATGTTGCCCCCATCACAAGCACTTTGGCATCTTGAATTGTTTTTCCCTTTGCCAATATTTTTTTAACAGTAGTTTTACCGATGTAGAACCCCATCGAATCGTTCACATAACGCCCACTGTTAATTACTCTTGAATGGTATCCGGCTTGTTTCGCTTTATGAATTAAATAGTACGGATCAACACCGATGCAGTGACCACCGACAAGACCTGGCGAAAAATTCAGGAAATTCCACTTAGTACCCGCTGCCTCTAAGACATCAAACGTATTGATATCTAACTTATCAAAGATAATGGACAGTTCATTCACTAATGCAATATTCAGGTCGCGCTGTGTATTCTCGATAATTTTTGCAGCTTCAGCAACTTGGATTGATGGCGCTCTATGCACTCCTGCATCTACAACTAGTTCGTAAGTCTTTGCAATTTCTTCCAACGAAGTATCACAACAACCAGCAACTACTTTTACAACATTTTGTAGTGTATGCTTTTTATCCCCTGGATTAATTCGCTCTGGGGAATAGCCAATCATAAAGTCATCTCGAAACGTTAATCCAGACTCTTTTTCTAAAACTGGAACACAATCCTCTTCAGTACATCCAGGGTAAACTGTAGACTCAAAAACAACATAGTCACCTTTCTTCAATACTTTACCAACAGTTGATGATGCCCCAAGAAGAGGAGTTAAATTTGGGAGATTTGCGTCGTCAATTGGGGTAGGTACTGCGACGACAAAAAACCTTACCTCCTTTAATTCGTCGAGACGGGAAGTAAACTGAATATCACATCCTTCAAAATCCTCTTTTCTCAGCTCATTACTTGGATCAATGTTATTTTTCATCAATTCAACTCTCTCCTGGTTGATATCAAAACCTACAACCTTGATCTTTTTTGCAAATTCTAATGCAATTGGTAAGCCCACGTAGCCTAGGCCGATTACGGCAAGCGAAACATCACCATTTAAGAGTTCCTTATAAATTGATTTGTTCATTTCTTACTTTGTAAATTCGTTCTATCATCTCAACTACTTTTAAACCCTCCAGGGCGTTTGTAGTAGCTGTTGTTCTTCCTTTTAGTGTATCGATCACATTTCTAATAACATAATTGTGATTCGCTGCAGACCCCTTGTAAGGACCGTAATCATTTGCAGGATTCGCTTCCGCTAAATTGGGCATTTCATAATCTTGGATGTTGCATACCTCAACCTCATTCATATACTGCCCACCAATCTTCACACTTCCTTTTGATCCAATAATTGTAATTGAACTTTCAAGATTTTGATTTGCTACTGCTGTTGAATAATTAATCGCTCCCATTCCGCCATCAATAAAATCAAAATTCACAAAGCCTGAATCCTCAAAATCAGTAGAATCCGAATGTGTAAAATCGGCAAACCTCCCTTTGATGTTATCTATATCACCAAACAGCCAGTACATGATATCAATAAAGTGCGAAAACTGTGTAAACAATGTTCCTCCATCCAAATCTTTGGTTCCTTTCCAACCTCCTTTTTTATAATAGCGAGAATCGCGATTCCAATAGCAATTAAGCTGTACCATAAAAATCTCCCCGAGAAGCTTTTGATCAACAACAGACTTAATCCATTCCGAAGGAGGCGAATATCTATTTTGCATGACACAAAACACATTCTTTGACTTCTGGAGTGATTTGTAAATGACTTTCTCACAATTGTCTTTACTCAACCCCATCGGTTTTTCACAAACAACGTGTTTTGAAGCATCCAATAAAAGGAGACTCTGTGAGGCGTGTAAACCGTTTGGCGTACAAATATTGGCAACATCAAATTCGATTCCTGAAGCCAGTAAATCCTCAATCGAGTTAAAAAAGGGAATGTCATAGTCTTCTGCTCCACACTCCTCTTTTGATCTCACATCAACCATTGCAATTAACTCTGACTCTGGCTCTCTGCGAATCATTTCAGCATGTCGTTTTCCAATGTGGCCTGCACCGATTACGGCAAATTTTATTTTGTGATTATCATTCATCACTTTTATTTTATTTTGAACACCTTATGGTCTTCTAGTCTATACTTCTCATTACTTTCTGGACAGAAAGCGTCTCCATTTTTATCAAACTCAAGGCGATGTCCATATTCACTTATCCATCCCATTTGTCGCGCTGGATTTCCAACCACTAAGGCGTAATCGAGTACTGTTTTTGTTACAACTGCTCCCGCTCCTACAAATGCATACTCACCGATATCATGTCCGCATACGATAGTTGCATTGGCGCCAATACTTGCCCCTTTTTTAACTCGGGTTCTAGTGTAGCTGTTTTTTCGATTTACCGCACTTCTTGGATTCGTAACATTGGTGAAAACCATCGAAGGGCCGAGAAAAACGTCATCCTCACATTCCACACCTGTATATATTGAAACGTTGTTTTGAACCTTAACATTAGCGCCTAGTTTTACCTCTGGTGAAATAACTACATTTTGACCAATATTGCATTTCTGTCCAATAGAACAGTTTGTCATCACATGAGAAAAGTGCCAAATTTTTGTTCCTGATCCGATGATGCATCCTTCATCGATTACTGCGGTTTCGTGTGCAAAATAGTCCATTATCGAATAATGTAATTATCAAAATTATAGTGCGCCGTCTCATTCAACTCATCATCAGATAATGATTTAAAATAGGCATATGTTCTCTTTAAACCTTCTGAGCGATTCACCTTTGGCTCCCAGTTCAAAATGGCTTTTGCTCTGGAAATATCTGGCCGACGCTGTTTAGGGTCATTGACTGGCAAATCTTGATAAATCACTTTCTGAGTTGTCCCGGTTAACTGAATAATCTCATCTGCAAAATCGGCAATTGAAATCTCAGAGGGATTTCCAATGTTAATTGGGTCAGTATGATTGCTGTGCAACAAACTATAAATTCCATCCATCAAGTCATCGACGTAACAGAAAGATCTTGTTTGAGAACCATCTCCAAAAATTGTCAAGTCTTGTCCTCTCAGTGCCTGACCGATAAACGCCGGTAAAACGCGTCCATCATTCAAGCGCATTCGAGGTCCATATGTGTTAAAAATACGAACTATTCTCGTATCAACACCATGAAATGTATGATAAGCCATGGTTATTGCCTCCTGAAATCGCTTCGCTTCATCATATACACCTCGGGGTCCAACTGGATTTACATGCCCCCAATAATCTTCAGTTTGAGGGTGAACTTCAGGGTCTCCATAAACTTCTGAAGTCGAAGCAATCAAAATACGTGCATTCTTGGCCTTTGCCAAACCGAGGCAATTGTGAATGCCAAGCGACCCAACTTTTAATGTTTGAATTGGAATCTTCAAATAATCGATGGGGCTCGCAGGAGAAGCAAAATGAAGAATGTAATCAAGTGTTCCAGAAACATGTATGTACTTCGTTACATCGTGATTGCAAAACTCAAAATTTTCCTCTGGAAAAAGATGCTCAAAATTTTCAATACGACCAGTTATCAAGTTGTCCATCGCAATAACATGGTAGTTTTTTTTGACAAAAAGGTCGCAAAGATGAGAGCCCAAAAAGCCCGCAGCACCGGTAATTAATATTTTCTTTCTTTTGCTCATTATCTAGTGCCCCGTAACGGTAATTCTTCCCATTGAATTATAATAAAATCCTCGGTCTTGCATTCGATCAATATCATAAATATTCCTTCCATCAAAGATGAGAGGTTGTTTTAGAAGTGATTTCATCTTCTCAAAATCTGGATGAAGAAAAATCGGCCATTCCGTTGCAATCAACAAACTATCTGCACCGACCAAACATGCATATTGATCCGAAGCATACTCAATCTTATTGCCAAAACGTTTTTTTACATTCTCTATTGCCTCTGGATCAAATGCAACAATGTTGGCACCTCTTGAAAGCAATGCATCAATCATATTTAAGGCCGAAGCCTCACGAATATCATCTGTGTCAGGTTTGAAGGCCAATCCCCAGACTGCGAAGGTTAATCCCTCCAGATTTCCAAAATAGGAATCAAGTTTATCTACCAACTTCGTTTTCTGGACATTGTTGACGTTTAAAACACTCTTAATTATTTCAAATTTATAGTTTTGCTCATTGCCACTTCTGACCAAGGCTTGAACATCTTTAGGAAAACAACTCCCTCCAAATCCAATACCAGGATACAAAAACTTATGACCAATTCTAGAATCCGCGCCAACACCCTGACGAACCTTGTCCACATCTGCCCCGACCAATTCACAAAAATTTGAAATTTCATTCATGAATGTGATTTTGGTCGCCAAAAAAGAGTTTGCGGCATACTTCGTCAATTCTGCACTTTTTTCGTCCATGACGATAATCGGCCTGCCGCTTTCCACGAAAGGCTTGTACAGTTCCTTCATTATTTCAATAGCTCGTTCGTTCTCGGTTCCTAAAATTACACGATCGGGCTTCAAAAAGTCATCCACGGCGAAACCTTCTCGCAAAAATTCTGGATTGGAAACAACAGCAAAGTCAACCGTTGCCGTCTCATTAATCTTCGCTTGTACCTTCTCGGCCGTACCCACTGGCACAGTAGATTTGTCAACAATTACTTTAAATTGCGTCATTATCTCACCAAGCTGACCCGCAACATTTAAAACATAGCTCAAATCAGCAGAGCCATCTTCTCCGGGAGGAGTTGGAAGAGCCAAAAAGATAATTTCTGCAAAATCAACGGCCTTCTTCAAATCTGTCGTAAAAGAAATACGTTTTGCATTTACATTTCTCTGAAATATTGTATCAAGATGTGGTTCGTAAATAGGAACTACTCCATTTCTCATTTGCTCGATCTTGTCCTTGTCAATATCAACACAAACAACTTCATTTCCTGTCTCAGCGAAACACGTTCCAGTTACAAGTCCAACATACCCAGTTCCGATAACAGCTATCTTTTTCATGCTAGGCATTTACTGTTAAGAATTCTTCAATTGCCCCACAAATATAATCCAATTGCTCTTGCTCCATTTCTGTATGGACAGGCAGCGATATAACTCGTTCCGTGAGCCAATCTGTAACTGGTAAATCTGTTTGCTCGCTTCCAAAAGAAGAAAACATTTTCTGTCTGTGCGCAGGTACAGGATAGTAAATCATTGATGGAATGTCACGTTCAGCTAAAAATGCATTCAATTCATTTCTATCGACTCCCTCTAATGTCAAAGTGTACTGATGAAATACATGTTTCGACTCATTTGATCGCACTGGAGTTTTTACACCAGGAAATTTTTTAAAAAAAGCATCGTAATGATCTGCAACTTTTCTTCTCGCGGCAATGTAGTCGTCAAGTTTCCTCAACTTAATTCGCAAAACAGCCGCTTGAATACTATCCAATCGCGAGTTGACTCCAACTACGTCGTGATAGTAACGTTTGCTTTGACCGTGATTAACGATCATTCGAATTTGTGCAGCAAGTTCATCATCATTTGTGAAAATTGCTCCACCATCACCATAACATCCTAAGTTTTTTGATGGAAAAAAAGACGTGCAACCCACATGACCGAGAGTTCCAGTTTTGGAATTTGTTCCGTCTAAAAAATGATAGTCACTCCCAATTGCTTGTGCATTGTCCTCAATTACTGCAAGATTGTGTGCATTTGCAATTTTCATTATCTCTTCCATATTGGCCGCCTGGCCATATAAATGAACTGGAACAATGGCTTTTGTCTTTGGCGTAATCGCTTTTTTAATCGCTTCTGCATCTACACAAAATGTATCCCGATCAACGTCAACGAAAACTGGTTTTAAGCCCAAAAGCGCAATGACCTCAGTAGTTGCAATGTATGTAAATGAAGGCGTAATAACCTCATCTCCAGGCTTTAGCCCAAGTCCCATAAGGGCAACCTGTAAAGCGTCTGTTCCATTTGCACACGGTATCACATGTTTTGCTCCAAGATACGTCTCTAAATCAGTTTGAAAACCCTTAACCTCAGGACCATTAATAAATTGAGCACTTTCTAAAATGGATGTAATCGCCGAATTGATCTCAGGTTTTATCTTCTGATACTGCGATATTAAATCGACCATTTGTATTTTTTTCATCAATAGATGTTTTTTGTGTTGTAATTAATAGGCGTTAAAGATAATTAATTGAAAGAATAAAACGTTTGTACTGTAGATTAATTGTATCAACTCGAATTGAAAATTAAACTAAAGAAAGAGACAATTTGTTTTTTAGAACATACCTGATTTTACACTTGAATTTACAAAACATAAAATCATTAACTTTACACTAAGATTAAAACCAAATGAAAGGAATTATACTAGCCGGTGGATCTGGTACTAGACTTTATCCAATTACAAAAGGAGTTTCAAAACAACTACTCCCTATTTACGACAAACCAATGATATACTATCCCTTGTCTGTGTTAATGCTCGCAGGACTCAAGGAGATTCTCATAATATCAACACCTGAAGATTTACCAAATTTTAAAAAATTGTTGGGAGATGGAAGCAACTTTGGTATATCGCTTACTTATAAAGAGCAGCCAAGCCCAGATGGTTTGGCTCAGGCGTTCATTATTGGAGAAGATTTTATTGGGGATGATGATGTCTGTTTGGTTCTTGGAGATAATATTTTCCATGGCCAAGGACTTTCTCAAATGCTAATAAGCGCTCGTGAAAATGTCGAAAATGAGAGAAAATCAACCGTTTTCGGATATTATGTTAATGACCCTGAGCGCTATGGCGTTGCAGAATTTGACGATGAAGGAAATGTCATTTCTATAGAGGAAAAACCAACACATCCAAAATCCAACTTTGCTGTTGTCGGTCTCTACTTCTACACAAATGAAGTTGTTGAAATCGCAAAAAATATCAAACCATCTGACAGAGGAGAATTGGAAATTACGACAGTAAATGAAACTTTCTTGAAAAAAGGGAAATTAAAGGTTGAATTGATGGGGCGCGGTTATGCCTGGCTTGACACAGGGACTCATGAATCACTGTTGGAAGCAAGCAGCTTCATACAAACAATAGAAAAAAGACAGGGTTTAAAAGTGGCTTGCCTTGAAGAGATTGCATACGAAGAAGGTTTTATTTCAGCCGAGAAGGTTCTTGAATTGGCAAAACCACTGGCGAAGTCAGGTTATGGGCAATATTTGATAAAACGCGTTCAAAAATCATGAAATTAACGCATACAGATATCGATAAATTGGTTGTTTTGGAACCACAAGTTTTTGGAGATGCACGTGGCTACTTTTTTGAGCCGTTCAATCAAAAATGGTTCAATGAAAATGTAGGACCTACGCAGTTCGTACAAGACAATGAGTCAAAATCTTCAAAAGGTGTTTTAAGGGGCTTACACTTCCAGAAACCACCGATAGCTCAAGCAAAACTCGTTCGTGTAATTCAAGGTGAGGTTCTTGATGTTGCTGTTGACCTCAGAAAAAATTCTCCCACATACGGTAAAGTGTTTTCGATCCTACTGAGCGAAACAAATAAAAAACAATTGTTCATCCCACGTGGTTTTGCTCACGGATTCGCCGTGATCAGTGAAACTGCAATTTTTGCATATAAAGTAGACAATTGGTATTCACCCGAAAATGAAGGTGGCATTATTTGGAATGATGAAAAATTACAAATCGATTGGCAATTAAACCATAACGATATTTTACTCTCAGATAAGGACACTGGCCTGCAAACATTTGTTGATTTTGAAACACCCTTCAAGTGATGAATGTTCTAATTACAGGAAAGAATGGACAATTGGGATCTGAATTGCAAGAAGTAAGCTTAGAATCGCGCCATACATTCATATTCTGCAACTCCCATGAATGTGACATTCGAGACCAAAATGTAATCGAAACTATCGTCTTAAAGCACAAAATAAATACAATTATTAATTGTGCTGCATATACCGCTGTGGACGACGCTGAAGACGACGAAAAAAATGCAATGAATGTCAATTTTATTGGTGTCCAAAATCTCAATACAGTTGCAGAGAAATTCAAAATAAAACTCATCCATATATCGACTGATTATGTCTTCTCTGGAGAAAAAAGCAAACCATACAAAACCGAAGATGCTGTATCTCCTATCGGAGTATACGGAAAATCAAAACGAAAAGGTGAGGAGGTAATTTTAAATTCTAATACAGATGCTATCGCTATAAGGACATCCTGGCTTTACTCTTCCTTTGGTAACAATTTTGTAAAAACAATGCTCAGGTTGGGTAAAACCAAAACAGCGTTAAATGTTGTCAATGACCAATTTGGAAGTCCGACGTATGCAAGAGATCTGGCGCGATTTTGCATTCAATTGTTGGATGTAGAATCACTCAATTCGAAACAACGAATTTACCACTACGCGAACACAGGAGCGATCTCTTGGTGTGAATTTGCTAAGGAAATAATGTCTCTTGCGAAACTCAATTGTGAAATTCACCCTGTTTCAACAGATCAATACCCAACAAAAGCAGATCGACCGAAGTATTCAGTGCTAAGTAACGAAGCAATTCAAACAGATTTCAACGTTTCCATATCGTTTTGGAAAGATGCATTGCAAGATTGTATCAATCGATTGGTATAATTGCCAAAACAAAAGTGAATTAAAGCCCTTTAATTGATTTATTGAAAACATTTTAGATCATTTCTCAAGGCGATATCCTATTTTATTCGTAATATCGCCTACTGCTAATTTTTAGTCAGTATTAATTACAGAACAACTAAAATCTAAGTGAATTACGAAAGAATTAAAAACCGACGCGTTTTAGTCACCGGCGGTGCCGGCTTTATCGGCTCTAATTTGTGCGAAGACCTGCTCGCAAATGACAACAAAGTCGTCTGCTTGGACAACTTTTCAACAGGACAAAAAGAAAACATACTTCCCTTCCTTTCAAACAAAAATTTTAAATTGATCGATGGAGACATCTGTTCTCTTGACATCTGTCATGAAGCCATGGTAGAAATTGATATTGTATTTCATCAAGCGGCCCTCGGCTCTGTTCCAAGGTCTTTGAATGATCCAATTTCAACCAATGGAGCCAATATCTCCGGTTTTTTAAATGTACTTGTCGCCGCCCGTGATGCCAAAGTCAAACGATTTGTATATGCCGCGAGTTCATCGACGTTCGGCGACTCAAAAAAATTACCAAAAATTGAAGAAGTAATTGGAAAGCCACTTTCTCCATACGCCGTTACAAAATATGTCAATGAATTATATGCTCACGTTTTCGGGTTAAACTACGGGATGGAAATTATTGGTCTGAGATATTTCAATGTTTTTGGTCGACGTCAATCTCCCAATGGAGCTTATGCGGCTGTCATTCCAAAATTTGTTGAAATGTTAATCAACCATGAAGCACCAACAATCAATGGTGACGGTTCCTACTCGCGGGATTTTACTTACATTGACAATGTAATTCAAATGAACCACCTTGCAGGCTTAACCAATAACCAAAATGCGATTGGTGAGGTGTTTAATACTGCTGTAGGTGCGCAGTCAACACTCAATGAACTGACAGAGAAACTCAAAGATTTGCTTGGACAATTTGATGAAAAAATTTATGCGATCGAGGTCAAACATGGACCCGCTAGAAATGGAGACATCCCCCACTCTCTGGCATCAATAAACAAAGCAGTCGAATTGCTAGGTTACTCCCCAACACATTCACTTGAAACAGGCCTCATCGAGGCCATCGAATGGTACTGGAACGACCTCAAGAACTAATTTTTACGCACAATAAGTTAAAAATACAACCACTCTTATTGCAACAAGAAATAATCGCTTCAACCAAACCAAACACTGTTAGAGAGATTTTTTTCAGTAGAATTCAATAAGCAAGATTTTCGATCGTTAAAATGGAAACCTTATACTTGTATAAATATTCTACGATACATGGGAAAACAATTTGTTCTGATATTTCTACTGCTATTCGTTTCATTTCAGAGCACTGCGCAACGAAACGTCACCGACTCCACAATCGGAACACCTTGGGTGTCGATTAATTATGGCGCAAGTTTCACCGATGGCGATTTAATCAACCGCCACGGATTCATGAATCATGCAGGCATGTTTGGCGGTTATAAAACGAAGCGAAATTGGATTTACGGCGCAGAAGCAAGTTACCTCTTTGGTAACGACATTCGTGTATCAGGACTATTTGATCATTTGGTAGATGAAAAAGGAACGATTACTGATCAAAATGGAGACATTGCAACGGTTCTTCTCTATTCGCGTGGGTTGTCAATAAATGGATCAGTCGGAAAAATACTTCCAATTCTCAACCCGAACCCAAATTCAGGAGTTTATTTGAGCCTTGGAATAGGATTCTTAGCGCACAAAATTCGAATAGAAACACAAGAACAGGTTGTTCCCCAGTTGGAGCTGGATTACAGAAAAGGATACGACCGCCTCTCACAAGGGCTCAATTTAACTCAATTTATTGGATATGCATTCATGGCAAATAAGGGGTTTGTAAATTTCTATGGAGGGCTCTATTTCCAAGAAGGGTTCACTTACAATAGTCGTGATGTTTTTTTTGACCAACCCAACGTCCCTGTGTCAAGTGAACAGATGTTAGACCTTCAATACGGTGTACGTCTGGCTTGGCTTATCCCTGTCTACAAAAGAAAGCCAAAAGAATTTTACTTTAATTAATGCACGTACTCTACAACATAGGTATTGGGTTTATTGGAATTGGCATGCGATTGGCTGCGATTTTTAATCCAAAGGCGAAAGAGTGGAGAGATGGCCGCCGTGAAATGTATGCCACCTTTCCTGATATAAATGGACAATCAGTTGTTTGGTTTCATTGTGCATCCCTTGGAGAATTTGATCAAGGTTTGCCTCTAATGAACAAAATAAAATCAGAAAACCCTTCAATTTTTTTGTTGGTTACCTTTTTCTCGCCATCAGGAATGAAGTATTACCAAAAGCGAGAGCACCAAGCTGATTTTGTCACCTATATTCCGCTTGATACAGTTTCAAATGCAAAAAAATTCATCGAAACGATACGTCCAAAGCAAGTCTTTTTTGTCAAATATGAATTTTGGTCAAATCATATTTTGGCTGCAAAAAATTACGGAGCAGAACTATATAATGTGAGTGGTATATTTCGCCCATCGCATCGATTTTTTAAATGGTATGGGCAATTCTTCCGATCGACACTGCGACAATTTAATTGGTTTTTTGTTCAGAATGAGGCTTCTCAAGAACTCCTCAAATCGATAGGTATTAATAACACCACAGTCACTGGGGACAGTCGTTTCGATAAAGTTATTGACAATAAAACCCGCCTCATTAAAAACAAAAAAATCGCTTCTTTTTGTAACGATGAAGTTGTTTTTATTGTTGGTAGTAGCTGGCCAAAAGATGAAAAAATTGTACTCCCGATTATTAATAAAATGCAGTGTAAAGTGATTATAGCGCCACACAATGTGGATGAAAAACATGTACACGGAATAACAGAACAGTTAAAAAGGCCATTCTCCCGATATTCTGAAACAACGGAGCATATAAATAGCGACATTTTAATTCTTGACACCATTGGTCAACTGTCAAGTGCATACGCTTTCGGATCATATGCCTACATCGGCGGAGGCTTCTCTGGAAACCTTCATAATATTTTAGAACCAGCAGTATTTGGCATGGGAGTTATTTACGGACCTGAACACAATAAGTTCCCCGAAGCACAGCAGTTCATTGAAAGTGGATTTGGCTTTTCTGTGAGTTCTGAGGATGAGTTATCACATGCCATAAACACCATTTCTACAAGCAAGGAAGCTGTCGATACAAAAGCCATGCAATTTATTGAGCAGAACAAAGGCGCAACGAATCGAATCTATTCAGCAGTATATTCTTAAAGCAGAATAATGAAACTGTTGATCTGGAACTTAATCCCATTTGAGCAATTTCAAATTTCCCGTATTCTCAGTGTTATAATTTAATTGTATTTCACGAATTAGTTTTTCCATTGAACTCCATTTTGGACTCCGGTTCGAACAAACAGCTATAATTTCACGAGCTGGAAACTCCTTCAATTTTTCGGATTGAATACGAGTAGATTCATTTAAACCCAATAGATCCAAATAATTTGATGGAATGAGTGTATATCCTTTATGCAGGTCCACCATTTTCACTAAAAGTTCAATATTTCCTCCTTCATAATTCCAATTTGATGTTTTTTGATTGTTCAATTCACAAAAATGAATCATTTGAGTTCTAAGACAATTCCCTTTTGTTAAAAGCCACGGGTGATACTCTTCCAATTCAGCGGGAGTCACAATCTTTTTACCCAAATGTGGAGCGTATACACAGATCTCCTCTTGATATAGAACAGACGTTCTCCATTTGGAGCGATGAAGTGGACCAGCCAAAATCCCAAGATCGATTGTTTTCTCCTCGAGTGCAACAATTATCTCCTCTGTTTTCATCTCCTCGATGACCAAATCCACATCTTTCAGCACCCCCCTCCATTTCTGGTATAACGATGGAATCATATAACCGGCTATAGTCGGTATCACAGCAATTTTAATTTGCTCTTTAAATGTCCCATTGCGTTTTTTTGTCAATACCTCAATCTTGCCATATTCAGAGAGAATATCCCTAAGAATTGGAAGCAACTGCTCTCCGTAATTGGTCAAAGTCAGAGGTGATCGTGAACGATCAAATATAAGATGACTGAGCGTCTCTTCAGCTTTCTTAACTTGCATGGAGAGGGTTGGCTGGGTTACAAAACACCGTTCACTCGCACGCTGAAATTGACGCTCTTCAGCAACAGCGATTATATATTGGATTTGTTGAAATGATATCATAGATATAATTTATACTAAAATAGTAAAAATCAATTATAGCTATAGTTTTAAAATGCTAAATTTGTTTAAGAATTAAAGTAATTGTGATTTGAAAACTAACATATTTAGTACTTTTGAATCTCATAAAATGTATAACAAAAAACAAAAATAACATGAGTGTAGTAGGAAAAAAATTTCCAAGTCTAGAAGTATCTGCCATGAACGAAATGGGAGATACAATCAAAGTAAACGTTTTTGAAGAAGCTAAGCATAACGGAAAGAAAGTTTTGCTTTTTTGGTATCCAAAAGATTTTACGTTCGTTTGTCCTACTGAGCTGCATGCTTTTCAGGCGGCTTTGGGTGAGTTCGAAAAAAGAAATACTATAGTAATAGGCGCATCATGCGATACTCCAGAAGTTCATTTTGCTTGGTTAAACACACCGAAAGACCAAGGAGGAATAGAGGGCGTGACGTATACTATTTTAGCTGATACGAATAGAAACCTATCTTCTATACTGGGGATTTTAGATATTCAAGATGTTCTTTATAATGAGGATTTAGACACTGAACTTGTAGTTGGAGATAGCGTTACCTACAGAGCTACTTATTTACTCGATGAAGATGGTGTAGTATTTCATGAGGGAGTAAATGCCATGCCAGTTGGAAGAAATGTAAATGAGTTTTTAAGACTTATCGATGCCTTTACGCACGTTCAGGAAAAAGGAGAAGTATGTCCAGCTAACTGGGAAGAAGGAAAGACGGCAATGTCGGCTGATAGAAAGGGAACTGCAGAGTATCTGTCGAAGCACTAAATTAGATCAAAACGCATGTTTAAAGAGTTAACAGAAGACACCTTAGAATCGACAGTAAGGTCAAATTTTATTGTCCTCGTTCAATATTCAGCAGGTTGGTGCGGAAACTGTAGAATTATAAAGCCTAAGTTTAAAAAAATGGCTATAGAATATGAAAATGCCGAATTCGTGATGGTGGATGCAGAAAAATTTCCTGAAAGCAGAAAAATGGCCAATGTAGACAACTTGCCCACCTTTGCAGCTTTCAAAAATGGACAATTGGTAAAGCAGATTCAAACCAACAAAGTAGATGTCTTAAAAGAATTCGTAGATGAGGTTACCGCTAATTAAACACTTGAATACGTTTATTCAAGAGAATGACCAGGACTATATTCTAGAAGCCATCGAGACTTTAGAGTATTTAACTGAGTCATCTGCTATAAAAGATGATGAGTTAGATATCATAGGAGAGCTATTGTCAAATATGTATGGTGCTTTGGAGGTGAACACAGCCATAAAAGATGGTAAACTAGAGAAAGAAGCTCTGAATGAATTCATGCAGCGTGTAACTGGTTCCATTGATAGATAAATTTAAACAGTAAACTGAACAAATGGTGATTCGGGAAAGACAGCTAAATTGATTGTTTTACTGACTGCCTCGCAAAGAACTAAAAAAAGCATTCATGCAATCAAGTCCAATCTCGAAAGGGATTGGACTTTTTTAGTCAATTTTATTGGGTAAACATGACCCACAGAAAACAAGCTGCAAAGCCAACTAGAAATAGAATTCCCGCCCAGCTCAACAACCTAAGCCAAAATTTAGGTTTGTATTCAGGACCAATATACCTTCCTGTAACCAACCTGAAATTCACTATTGCTATTACGGGAGCAATAAGAAAGCTTATAGTCATAGCTAAATCTACTAAAGACTTCAGGTGTTTTCCGAAAAAGAAAACAAGTGCAAAAGAACCAATGGCAACACTAAGTATTGAAATGGAATAAATACTTCCGTGTGATTTGGTTGTATCCTGCTGTAAAAAAAGCTCTGACGTACGTTGTAAACTTCTACCATACCCATCAAAAACAGCAATACACGTTCCAAACATAATTGAAAAGGTAGCCGCTGCGATTACAATATAACTCCATTCGCCAATGAACTCGGTAAACATTCCGATAATTGAATGAGAAAAAGCTGCGGAGCCATCAGGAATAACAGTGTCTGAACCATAGAGCATATAAGCACCCAGCGTGACAAAACAAATGGCAAGAAGCGCTGAAATAATGTAACCAAGATTAAAATCTCTCAATGTTTCTTTCAATGTTGGCCGGTATCCCGTTTGTTTAATTCTTTCAATCGTCCAAAGGCTATTCCAAGTACTTAAGTCCACTGCTGTTGGCATCCACCCCATCAAAGCAACAATAAACATAATACTTCCACTTGACGTAAGACTAGGAGCTTCAAAGCCCTCAGAAGTTCCACTAGGACCCTTTACTAAGGCCAAAAAAAATGCAAGCAGCGTCGATAAAAGCAAAACACTTCCTATAATTTTTACTAATGAATCCAAGATGTTGTATTTACCAAAAATTAATATCCCGGTACAAATTGTAAACAATCCTAATGTAGCCGCTGTTCCATATTCTGTCAAACCAAATAGGTTTTGAAGGAATCCAGAAGTAACAGCTCCGACAGTAGCGCAAACAAAAAACATACTTCCTACCGTGATTAAAAAATATAGGCACAGCATCCAATTCCCCATTCGCTTATAGCCATCAATCAAACTCTCCCCTGTCGCATTAGCATACCTACTTCCGAATTCAAAAAATGGATATTTAAAAATGTTTGCAGCCAAAATAAAAGGAAGTAATGCAAATCCAAAATTTGCCCCAGCTCGGGCACTCTGGACGAGATGAGAAACACCAATTGCTGTACTAGCAAATAATATTCCTGGACCTAATGTTTTTATAAAACGTTTGGATTTTTCGTTCCTCATAATTTAAAAAAGTAACAAGACGGCTGCAAAGATGAAACTACCTACTACCATAAGTGCAAGCGTGTATGGTAAAATAGATTTTGCCTTCAAGCCAGTTATACCAAGCAAAGGTAACGCCCAAAAAGGCTGAAGCATATTTGTCAATTGATCGCCATAAGATAACGCCATAATTGCTTTTGGAAGGTCAACTCCCAGCTCAGCAGCAGCTTTGATAATAATAGGGCCTTGTATCGTCCACTGCCCTCCGCCGCTAGGAACAAAAATATTTACCACACCTGAACTAAAAAAGGTGTAGAGAGGAAAAGTCAAATCACTTGAGATTTCTGAAAAGTAATTTGCCATGTCTTGAACCATTCCTGAATGTTTCATGATTCCCATAATTCCGAAATAAAGTGGAAACTGAATAAGAATCCCTGCAGTTCCACCAATTGCTCGATCAACCCCACTTAAAAACGATTTTATCGATCCGTGCAGACTTAAACAAAGACCCAAAAGAATCAAATTGATAAAATTGGGTGTAATAAACCCCAATCCTTTTTCAGGATAACCAATGGCCGCAACATATCCCGAATAGGTCAATAAAACAAGACCAAAGAATAGCGCGAAATGAAAAGATCGATCCAAACGTTCTGCACCCTGAACTCCAACCTCAGAATTCAAAACAAGTTCTTTTTGAATTGATGGCAAATTTGTCGTCTCTTGAGAACGCTTTCCAAGCCAATACATAAACAAAGGGAGTACCACGAGTAAAACAATTATGGTAACCGAATTCATCGCACCAAATATTGTATCTGACATGGAAATATTCGATGGAAATTGAGAAAGTTGATCTGATCCCGAAATACCATCCATCATATTGGAAATGTGATTGTCCTCTGCAGCCATTATTGAAGCAGTACCCGAAATTCCACCATGCCAAACCATCAATCCACTATATCCGGCAGCACCGATAAGCGAATAATTTAAGGTAACCCCTCTTTTTACTGCATGTTCTCCTACTTTTCTTGCTAAAATTGCTCCAAAAATCAGCCCCAAACCCCAATTAAAAAGTGAAGTACATATGGTGAGAAATGTGACTATTAGGGCAGCATTTGCAGTTGTGTTACAATACTGAGTTGCATAGCCAATAAATCGATCAATCGGCTTTGTCAGTGCCAAAACATGACCAAGCACCAACATTAACATCATCTGAATGGCAAAAGCTAACAATTTCGTCTCCCAAAGTCCTTGTTGCCAAAAATTGAGTAATTCAACACCTCTTGACCATCCACTTGAATGAGAAGCTGTTGTGATCCATGCCAAAACAAATGTAACCACCGTTAACAACAAAGCAATGCTAAACGGCGAAGGCAGCAACGACTTAAACATTTTTTCTATCCCTGAAAATAGTTTCATAAGTGAACCTCAATAAACCCTACGAAAATAGGAATGATTGTCACATTCTCATCTTATTATAACTAAATTCGTTTTATGATAACCGATGAACAATTCATGAGGCGCTGTATACAATTGGCGTTAATGGGTAAAGGCAATGTTGCTCCAAACCCACTTGTCGGTGCTCTAATAGTATTAGAAAATAAGGTCATTGCTGAAGGGTACCATCAGAAATATGGCGAAGCCCATGCAGAGGTTAATGCTATTGATGCAATAGAAGATAAAGCAGTTCTGTCAAAATCAACGCTCTATGTGAGTCTCGAACCCTGTGCACATTTCGGAAAAACTCCTCCATGTGCCGATCTAATTGTAGAACACTCCTTCAAACGAGTTGTAATTGGTTGTTACGATACATTTGATCAAGTTGCTGGCAAAGGGGTAGCAAGATTAAAAAATGCAGGAATTGATGTTAGCGTTGGGGTGCTAGAGAACGAATGTCGTGAATTGAACAAACACTTCTTTACATTTCATGAGAAAAGCCGACCTTTTGTTTTTTTGAAGTGGGCACAAACAGCTCAAGGATTTATGGACGATGGGGATAACAATAAAAGCACCCAAAAAATCACATGGATTTCTGCACCTGAAGTTCGATCGTTGACCCACCAGTGGCGTGCTGAACATACAGCAATTCTCGTTGGTAAAAACACGATCCAAAATGACAATCCAAAATTAACTGTGCGGGAGGTCGATGGAAAAAATCCAATCCGAATCATATTAGACACAAAAGCATCTCTAAATGGACAGTTGAAATGTTCTGATGAAGAAGGAACAACAATCATTCTGAATACAGAAAAATCGGAAAAAAATGGTCCTATCGACTATATCAAAATTAAAGACATGCAACCGAAAACAATTCTGCATGAACTCTTTAAACGAAACATCCAATCAGTTCTTATCGAGGGCGGAGCAGCAACACTCGACACTTTTATTAAAAGTAATCTTTGGGATGAAGCATGCGTGATTACTGGACAAATCGAGTTTGAATCAGGAACAAGGGCACCGAAACTCGCTGGGGATTATACAACTCAAAAACACTTTGGAGACCTCATTCACTATTACCGAAACACATGATTCCGCTACTGCTATCTATTCTTAGTTCAAGTGCCATCTTCGCCATATTCAAACTGTTCGAAAGGTTCAAGATAGATACATTTCAAGCAATTGTATTTAACTATTTCACAGCCTTTTTTATTGGCATCATACTATATGGACATCAATGGAATGAGAAAGGGTTTGACGAGATATCTTGGTTTTTTTATGCGGTAATTTGCGCTTTACTTTTTATTGGATTGTTTTTAATAATGGGGAGAAGTTCTCAAATTAATGGAGTAGCATCTACATCTGTTGCTGTCAAAATGAGTACCGCAATCTCAATAATATTGATGATTGTTGGATATTCAGAGAAATTTACAGCTCTCAAGGCTTCAGGAATTCTTCTTGCATTAGTCAGTGTGTTTTTAGTTTCTTATACCAAGGGTAAAAAAGCTCCAGCATCTTGGATGTTACTTGTTCTATTTTTTGGAAGCGGGACATTGGACTTTGTATTAAATTATGTTCAAAATTTTGAATTAAAAACGATATCGACAGCACTTTTTTCTGCTTTTGCATTGGGGCTAGCAGGTGTCTTAGGGGCTCTTATTCTATCGGTTCGAATCATTCAAGGCAGTACCAAAATTGAACTCAAAAATATAGCCGCGGGCATTGTGCTTGGAATTCCAAATTACTTCTCCATTTATTTGCTTATCCACTCCTACCGAACAACTGGATGGCAAGACTCCACCGTTTTAGCAGTTACAAATGTATCCGTTGTCCTGTTGTCATCATTGATAGGCTTTCTTGCTTTTGAAGAAAATGCAACTTCACGCAAAATTATAGGACTGATTTCCGCTATATTAGCTATCGTGATCTTGTCTTTAGCAAACAAATAAAAAATTATGACCATTTATCCATTAAATACAGGAAACTTTAAATTGGACGGAGGAGCAATGTTTGGTGTTGTCCCAAAGAGCCTTTGGTCAAGGACAAACCCTGCCGACAGCAACAACATGTGCGATTGGACAATGCGCTCATTACTTATTGAAGATGGCGACCGACTTATCCTAATAGATACTGGAATAGGTGATAAACAATCTGAAAAATTCTTCTCTTATTATTTTCTGTCGGATCAAAATAGTTTGAAGCCAAATCTCAATCAATTGGGTTTCGGTATCGACGACATCACAGACGTATTTCTTACTCATCTGCATTTCGATCATTGTGGTGGTGCAATTCAATGGAACAAAGACCGAACTGGATTTGAACCCGTCTTTAAAAATGCGACATATTGGAGCACGGAAAATCACTGGAAATGGGCAACTGAACCCAACCCTAGAGAAAAAGCCTCATTCTTAAAGGAAAATATACTACCAATCGAAGAGAGTGGTCAATTGCAGTTCATTAATAGAAACGGTGACTACACCTCCAACGTATTTAATAATTTTGACGTATTGTTTGTTGATGGACACACAGAGAGTATGATGATCCCTCATATTCATTTTAAAGGAAAAACAATTGCATTCATGGCAGATCTGCTCCCAAGTACTGGACATATTCCTCTTCCTTATGTCATGGGATATGACACACGCCCATTGCTAACATTGACTGAAAAAGAAAAATTTCTAAAAACTGCAGCCAACAATGACCTCGTTCTTTTTTTAGAACATGATATCATAAATGAATGTGCAACTGTAACCAACACAGATCGTGGCGTTCGCCTATCTGAAACACACAAATTTTCTGATTTATTCTAAATCTTTATACCTTAACCTCATTAAAGTCAATCTACTATGGATCAATACTTAATTCAAATCCTGAAAGAAACAAATACGATCATCATTCCAGATCTAGGAGCGCTAACAATAACAAGTGAAGAACAAAATGAGATTATGCTTATGCCCTTCCTCAAACACGACGATGGTAAGCTCGCAAATCACATCGCAGAAAAAGAGGGGATTGATGGTGTTGAAGCCAAAAACATTGTCGCCAAACATGTTCGTGAAATCAAGGCAAAATTGGATCAAGGTGATACCTATGTGATTTTTGAGCTTGGAACGTTTAGCAAAGGAAATGATGGAGAAATTCAATTTACCAATTGGAAGGCTTCTAGTATGAATGTAGCAGGTGTTGAAAAAGTCAAGAAAGAAGAAATCAAATTACCATCAGAAGATAAACCGACAGAAATAGGAGTCCCAAAAATTTCAAGTACTGTGCATTCCATGAATAATAGAACGGGTGTGCCGCGCAAAGAAATGAATGTTGCTGAAAAAGAGGAGCTATCGAAATCAGTAGATAAACTCAATGACCTCAAAAAGCAGCAAAAGAAAAATGAGTCGAAGAGGAAAGTACGTCCGGTATTTTATATCATTTTATTCATTTTTATAGTACTCACAGCAGGAGGAACCTATGTGTTTATTAACTATGAAAATATCAAAGAACATGTCCCGTTCCTTTCAACTATTCGTCCATCTACAAAAGCATCAGTTGATGGTGGAGACACCAAAAAAGACAACGCATTAATGGATGAAGTAGGTGAACGAAATGTAGAAGATGAAGTCTCTGAATTAGAGGAGGAAATCAAAAAAAATGATGTGGTACCTGACACTATCGAAGAAGAACCTTTGATTGACACACCATTCAAACCGTTCCATATCATAGCAGGAGCATTTGGTGCCAAACAAAATGCAATGCGACTGACTGAAAAAATTAAAGAAATGGGATATCCCTGCACTACTTTTGAGAGAGGAAAAATGACTATGGTTTGCGTTCAGTCTTTCGAAACGAATGCTGAGGCCTTATCGGCAATAATATCAATCAAGGAAGATGTTCCTGCCGCGTGGATTCTCAAATGGTTGTAATTTCATATAAGGTGCATAAGGTCAATTAACCGATTAGAATATCCCGCCTCGTTATCGTACCACCCGACAATTTTAACCATCTTTCCAATTACGCTTGTAAGCTGGGCATCAAAAATGCAACTGTTCGAGTTTCCAATGATGTCAACTGATACAATTGGGTCTTCTGTATAACCCAAAATCCCATTTAAATCTTCATTTGCGGCTTTTTTCATCGCTGCATTAATCTGCGCTTCATTTGGAGGATTCGTCACCACCAAAGTCAGATCTGTCAATGACCCATCTGGAACGGGGACTCGAATTCCGCAGCCTCCTATGTGTCCTTCCAATTCAGGGAATATTTTTGCAATTGCCTTCGCTGCGCCTGTTGTTGTTGGAACAATTGACTCTGCTGCAGCCCTTGCTCTTCGTAAATCTTTGTGCGGAGCATCATGCAAACGCTGATCAGAAGTATAGCTATGCACAGTAGTAATAAATGCACTTTCTATGGTGCAAAGTTCCTTGATGACCTGAAGCATTGGGGCAGCCGAATTTGTTGTGCATGAGGCATTAGAAATAATCTCATCATTAGGCGTCAATAAGTGATCATTGACTCCCAAAACAACCGTCTTTATATCATTCGAAATTGGAGGAGCTGATAAAATAACTTTCTTTGCTCCGCCTTTTAGATGTTTCGCAGCCAAATCCCTTGTTCTGAACAATCCCGTTGCTTCAATTACATACTCCACTCCAAGTTCCTTCCAAGGAATTTTTTCCGGATTTTTTTCAGAAACAAACAGTATCTCTTTGCCATTATCAAAAATTAATCTGTTTTTTTCAACTCTAAATGCTTGCTTTAAACCGCGATGAACACTATCGTATTTAAACAAATGAGCCAAAGTATGTATATCGGACAAATCGTTTACCACCGCAACATCAATACTCGAATCATTTAAGGACATACGAGTGAAGTATCTGCCTATTCGCCCAAAACCATTGATTCCGATTTTCTTCATTTTTGACATATTGATGTAAAATTAATGGATTAATTCATATGAAACATCTTCACATAAAAAAAGGGACAATCAAAATTGCCCCCTCTTTTATATTCTTGTTTTTTAGTGGAATACTTGTATAAAACCTTGTTTATTTATTTCTTCTCCTCCTTCCAATACAGCATTAATCACATAGAAATAAGTTCCTTCACTTACTATATTTCCGGATTTATTTCTACCATTCCAACCACCACTTGGATCATTGAATTGATATACTAGATTTCCCCATCTATTCGTGATTACACATTCAAACGAAGCAATTCCTTCTGACTCTACAAACCAAATTGCATTTCCACTATTGGAAGACAATGAAATCACATTCGGAGCCTCAATATTGCACGTTTTATAATCAACAACTGCCTCTGCAGTTGCCGAGTGACATACATTCGTTACAGTAACTTCATAAGTTCCAGGACTTGTAACAAGAATGGACGAATCTGTCGAACCAGTGTTCCAAGAGTATCCGTTCACCGTTACATGATGATCTCCTCCTAGCTCAAAAGTAACACCTTGACACAAGGTTGTATCCCAAAGAACAGCCCAAATGTATGGTGGGAATTCCACTTCCAAGGTTACGGGTGTGTTACATGCGTTATCCGTATAGGTCAAGGTATAAGTGCCAGGAACTGTAGTATAAACCAATGGGTTTTCGGTAAATTCATCCGGAGAAAAATGAACCGCTGTATCTCCCACCGTCCATACTCCGCCATCGTAGGACTGTGTTCCCTGCAGTGACACACCCAAATTACATCCAAGCGTATCGGACTGGATCATTGGCTGAGGCAATACATATAAGAATACAGTTGTATCGTATTCACAACCAAAGTCATCAACAATATTATACACATAACCATAATCTCCTGGAACATTTGGCTGCACGACCAGTATGGTATCCGATTGACCAGAAACAATTGTAGGATCTGATGACCATTCATCGCTTGCTACAGTATTTTGATATCCCGATGTATTTGGAAAGAAGGATTGATCAAAAAATAAACCCCATTCAAAAATATATCCATCATCAATTCCAATATTGTCTTGGACAACAATTGTCCATTGTCCATTTACCGGGCATCCAGCAAATGTGGCAAAATCGTCCTCTGGAAGGTATACTCCATTCGGATTCAATGAAGGACCATTATTCCCAAATACGGGAGCTGGTATTGTGTTACCTGTTTCGGAGGGCCAATCACCAAAAGTATTAAACACTGAACTGAAACAATACTCCCAACCCTCACCTGGACCGCCACCGCCGCTGTCGTCAATTGGGTCGCCCATAAAAGTGCCGCCGCCACTTACTCCATTTGGAATAAAGCCCGGTGAATATGAATTCAAAAGTGCTACTTGCGTCCCATTTGGACACTCCAACGCAATCTCCAAATCGCCGATATAAGAGTGCTCCATTGTGATGCATACCTGATTTAAATCTTGAGAGTTACTTATTGTTGAACCAACAGGAAATCCACCAATATCGATAGGAGCTTGATATTGAGCACCAGAACCATCCGGTAGATATGTCAACCCTGCAAATGACCCTCCCAATTGGAAAGTACCGCCGGGAATATCAATCCCTACAGTATCCGTAGGCGTTACTCCTCCAACTAAATTTGTGTTTTGTCCTAAGCACACTGTATCTTCCTCTGGACCTGTTCCTGTAAAAAGAGGCAGTTGAGAAACTCGGACTTTACACAAAACCCGATCGATCTGAGGAAATTGATCTTCAATCTTTAAATCGACAAGAAATCCGTTGCGCGTCGGAGGTGTAAACCATACTGAATCATTGTTCGAATAGGTCCCCCCATCAGTTATGTACCAATCAAAATCAATGGTCGAACTTACATCCTGTGAATAACCATAGCCTGTTGATTCAAAAGAATTTGGAAATTCAGGAGTGGCAATGAACAAAATACTATCACCAAAACAAACATCAACAAATCCAGTATCTAAAGGATTTAAGGCATTCGCACCTTGACCGTTAATATATGCCTCTATATGAGGAATGAACGGTTGCGCTTGATTACCACATTGAACATTTGCGCTCCATCCTGTTCCTTCTGCGGCTCCATCTGAAATAAAAACCACAGTTAGGCATCCGCTCGGGTTGTTCCAAGAAGCTGTATAGGCAAAACCATTCGGATCGGTTGCGGAATTGTGCGCTCCAAGCAAGGGGGCATTTGCATTTGGCCCATCAAAAACATAAATTGTATCAGATGCATCTATATCAAATTCATATCCTGCATTAATTGCGAATGTAATTGTCATTTTCGTTCCCAGTGTCAAATCTGGGCAAAAAACTGTTGTATCATTAAAATTTGCCGAATAATCTGCCGTGAAGGCATCATCAAAAAAGTTCGTAGCTCCAATTCCAAACGTTGAGCAGTTCGCTGGATTCGACTCCAGAAAACCGACCTCACCCATCAAAACATTCTGAGCAAATGATGTTGAAGCAAGTGAGATCAATAAACAACTCGCCAATCCTTTTAATTTATTTTTCATCGTTTAATGCTTTTCCCATTTCATGATTTAATACCCACTTCGATTTTACAACCAAAATACTTTCTTCTCCTTCGATCTTGAAATACTGATTCTGATCTAGAATAGTCAATCCTAAATCGATGTATGTAGCATTTGGTGAAGGTCTTTGAATAACTTTCAATCCTACAGATTTTGGATTTGTTCCATTGGAAAAATAGATGGAATTGTCCAAGGCATAAGTAATCAAGGCATATTCATTTGGATCACTGTTCTGTAATTCTATTAGTTCAGTCCGACTGAACCGATCCAACAATCTGTTGTCCACTTCTTGCGAGAAAGACACACAAAAGAACAACAGAAAACATAGAGTGCTAATTAACTTCATGGTTTAGTTATTTAATTTGAAACTATACAATAAGAGACTCTTGAGCTACTAAAATAGTTGCTTGCTTCAAAAAATAAAATGTTACAAATTTGGCTCAAACCACCCATTTTATGTCCCTAAAGATACTATTAAAAGGTCAAAACATAAAAGGCAAGCCGCAACAAAGCGTCGAAATAATTCTAAATTCAATTTTAAATTGTGTATAAGTCATACAAAATGGGCATAAGTTCAGTTTTACGAACCACCGATTATTCTGAAATAAACTTAGATTTGTGAGAACAGATTTACTACAAGAAAAGTTAGCTTCATGGAGACACAGGAATTGATTAAAATCGCATCTCAAGTTCGAAGAGATATAGTTAGAATGGTTGCCGCAGTCAGCTCTGGTCACCCCGGAGGTTCGCTTGGTTGTGCTGACTTCATAACAACACTTTATTTTGATACCATGAAGCACAACCCTTCGAGTTTTGATATGGATGGCATGGGAGACGATTTGTTCTTTTTATCGAACGGACATATTTCTCCCGTATGGTACAGTGTTTTGGCGAGAAATGGATATTTCCCTGTTGCTGAACTTGCAACATTCAGAAAGCTATCTACCCGACTTCAAGGGCATCCCTCAACAGATCATAATCTACCTGGGATTAGAATGGCCTCTGGATCTCTAGGTCAAGGGTTGTCGTGTGGTATTGGTGCTGCTGAAACAAAAAAACTAAACCAAGACAAGGGAATTGTATACACCTTGCATGGAGATGGAGAATTACAAGAAGGACAAATCTGGGAAGCCGCTATTTATGCTGCAGCACGAGGAATAGATAACCTCATCGCAACCATTGATTGCAATGGGAGACAAATTGATGGAGATTTAGAAGACGTCATCTCTCTTGGCAACCTAACACAAAAATGGCAAGCTTTTGGATGGGAAGTACTTGAGATGGATGGACACAACATTAATGAAATAAAAAAAACCTTGGCAACAGCCAAAGAAATGGTTGGAAAAGGCAAGCCAATTGTCATCATTATGACTACAGAAATGGGGCAGGGTGTTGACTATATGATGGGGACACATAAATGGCATGGATCAGCGCCGAATGAAGAACAACTACAAATGGCATTGGAACAATTAGATGAAACGCTTGGAGACTATTAAGTGAAAAAGATATTTTTCATAGCATTTGTACTCACTCAACTGGTGTCATTTGGACAGCAAAACGAGACAACGCGTATACTGTTTATCCTAGATGCTTCGAACAGTATGAATACATCTTGGGGGGGGCAATCAAGAATTGAAGCTGCAAAAGAACTCCTATCAAAAACAGTTACAGAACTCAAAGGCACACCCAACCTTGAAGTAGGACTGAGAGTGTACGGTCATCAATCTCCCATCACAGCAACTTCCCAAGACTGTAACGATACGAAACTAGAAGTACCCTTTGCAAGAGACAATTTTGATAAAATAAAGTACCGCTTATTCTCAATTGAAGCAAAAGGAACAACGCCCATTGCACGTTCATTAGAAGCCGCCGCAGCTGATTTTCCAGACAACAAAACAAGAAATGTAATCATCTTAATTACCGATGGTTTGGAAGCTTGTGATAATGACCCATGCGTGGTAGCAAAAAAACTAAAGGACAAAGGTGTTAATGTCACTCCATTTGTAATTGGCTTAGGTCTTGACTTGTCCTATCTTGAAAAATTCAATTGCATAGGTAATTTTACTGATGCTGAAACCAAAAACGCCTTCGAAAAAGTTTTAAAAACCGTTGTTTCAAAGGCCCTCATGAATACAACAGCACAAATCAACTTAAATACTGTTGATGGATTGCCACTAGAAACTAACGTTACTATGTTCTTATACGAGGCCGGGACCAGCAATCTAAAATATACATTTGTTCATACCCTAAATCGTTATAGAAACCCTGATACATTAATTCTAGACCCGAAATTGAATTATGATCTTGTTGTAAACACCACGCCACGTGTTGAGAAAAAAAACATTTCCATTACAAAAAACACACACAATACCATCCAAGTTGATGCAGGACAAGGTGAGATTCAAATTCGTTTTCTAAATGCAACCAAACCATATCAAATAGATGCTCGAGTAATGAAAGCTGAGGAAATGAAAACGTTAAACACCCAAAAAATTGGTGAACGTGATCGCTACCTCGTGGGCTGGTACAACGTCGAAATACTCACTCTACCGAGAATTTATGTTGCTATAAATGTAAAGCAAAGCACGAAGGCGGAAATCAATATTAAAGCTCCAGGAAAAGTCAAATATGCTGCAGGATCAAGAATTGTTGGACAAATTTTCGTAGAAAATGAAAGTGATGCTTGGGAATGGGTGTGCAACCTAGAAGACGGAGCATCAACAGGTTACATACAACTACAACCCGGAGCTTACCACCTAGTATACAGGCAAAAAAACTTGAAAAAGTCAGAATATACATTAGAAAAAGATTTCAGAATAAACTCGAACAAAACGACATTCTTACAATTATGAGCGAAACAATTAACATAGACATTGAAGTACTTGGAAAAAAAGATACGCGATCAGGATTTGGTGAAGGTCTGCTTGAAATAGGACGAAAAAATAAAGATGTCGTCGCATTGTGTGCCGATCTAACGGGGTCACTAAAAATGAATGCTTTTGAAAGTGAATTCCCTGAACGCTTTTTTCAAATTGGAATTGCTGAAGCAAATATGATGGGAATTGCCGCTGGAATGACGATCGGAGGGAAAATACCATTTACCGGAACATTTGCAAACTTCTCAACAGGTCGCGTCTATGATCAAATTCGTCAATCGATAGCTTATTCTCAAAAAAATGTAAAAATCTGTGCATCTCATGCTGGATTGACCTTGGGTGAAGATGGAGCAACGCATCAAATTCTTGAAGACATAGGGATGATGAAGATGCTTCCCAATATGACGGTAATTGTGCCTGCAGACTTCAATCAAACAAAGCAAGCTACCATGGCAATAGCCGACCACAACGGACCTGTTTATCTGCGCTTTGGAAGACCATCTGTTCCAATTTTCATTAAACCTGATGCCAAATTTCAAATAGGCAAAGCAGATAAAATTATTGAGGGAGATGACGTTACCATTATTGCATGTGGTCACCTGGTATGGAAATCAATTGAAGCAGCAAAAGAATTGGCACTGCAAGGAATATCAGCTGAGGTAATTAATATGCACACTATCAAACCTTTAGATGAGAAAGCTGTTTTAGAATCAGTTGCCAAAACAGGATGCGTTGTAACAGCAGAAGAACATATGATTCATGGTGGATTAGGGGATTCAATTGCACAGTTGTTATCAAGAACAGTTCCAACGCCTCAAGAGTATGTTGGTGTAAATGATGAATTTGGTGAAAGTGGAACACCAAATGAATTGATGACCAAATACGGAATTGACACCAGAAATGTGGTTGAGTCGGCACTAAAAGTAATTCAAAGAAAATAACCGCTAATATATTGACCGGGACATAGAGCAAATGAGCAATCAAAAAGATTTTTTATTATTTCAAGGTCAGACAAATCCTTTTCCGTTTTTGATCGAGATAGATCGAGCTGAAGGAATATATATCAGAGATAAAAAAGGAAAGACCTATATTGATATGATTGCTGGAGTTGCTGTCAATAACATAGGACACAATCATCCAAAAGTCGTAGCTGCCCTAAAAAAGCAAATTGACCAACATCTCCACGTAATGGTTTACGGAGAATTTGTCCAGACAGCGCAGCTAGATTTCTCAAAACGACTCACTTCACTCCTGCCAAAGGAATTAAATTGTGTGTATGCATTAAATTCAGGAACAGAAGCCAATGAGGCTGCCCTCAAATTGGTAAAGCGTGTAACAGGACGTAATGAATTGATTTCATTCAGGGGCTCCTATCACGGGAGCACTCATGGCTCATTGAGTGTCTCAGGAAATGAAACAAAAAAAGAAGCCTTTCGACCACTTCTTCCCGATGTACGGTTTTTAGAGTTTAATGCTATTCCTGATCTAAAGCAAATAACTACCAAAACTGCCGGCGTAATTATTGAAACGGTCCAAGGTGATGCTGGGGTTCGAATTCCATCGAAAGAGTTTATAAGAGAATTAAGAAGGCGTTGTTCAGAGGTTGGTGCACTTTTGATTTTTGATGAAATACAATGTGGCATTGGCCGCACAGGTAAACTATTTGCCTTCGAACACTTCAATGTTGTTCCTGATATTCTTACACTGGGTAAAGCACTCGGAGGAGGCATGCCTATTGGTGCTGTTATTTCCTCTCACCAACACCTGAAAGAATTCACCTATAATCCAATGCTAGGACATATTACTACATTTGGAGGACATCCTGTAAATTGTGCAGCTGCAAATGCATGTCTTGAGGTAATGGAAAATGAGATCAACTTTGATGAAATCGAACGTCTTGGTCAGCTTTTGGTTGATCTATTATCTAAAGAAGAGGAAATCAAAGAAATCAGAAGAATAGGAATGATGTATGCATTCGATATGAAGTCCTTTGAGAGAGTTGAAAAAGTCGTACACAAATGTCTTGAAAAAGGACTAATTAGCTTTTGGTTTCTTTCACATCCGGATAGCTTTAGATTATCTCCCCCATTGACCATCTCTGAATCCGAGATCATTCAAGCCGCTTCAATTATATCGGAAGCGATACAAGAAACATCCTAGCGGATTATGGCTTAGCTAAAAAACGTAGGATCGAGTTTTGAATCTTCTGATATTCTTCTTGCTTAATGCAATATGGAGGATTAATAAAAATAACATTCCCCAATGGACGAATCAAAATTCCATCGCTCATGAAATGCTCGTACGCTTTTTCCTTTATCTGAGAAAAATAAGAGTTTCCTTTCTCGGATTGAATTTCAAAAGCTAAGATTGTCCCTTGCTGACGGATGTTTACAACACAATCGAAATTTGCTAATTCTTCCGAAAAGGCATTATTCCATTCACAAATTGAATCAATTGACGTCCAAGTAAGCGGTTGTTCGAACAAATCAAGATTGGCACAAGCAACAGCACAGGCAATTGGATTTGCTGTGAATGAATGTCCATGCAATAATGCCTTTGTCGTCTCATCAGCTAAAAAAGCAGCGTAAATTTCTTCACTTGCCACCGTTAATCCCAAAGCCATAACACCAGCAGTAAGCCCTTTTGACAATGCAATAATATCAGGTTTAACAGAGCAATGGTCCAACGAAAACATCTTTCCTGTTCGACCATATCCTGTCATTACCTCATCAAAAATAATACGAACATCATATTTTTTCGCAAGTGATGTAAGTCGATCAAGAAAATCAACAGAATACATACGCATACCTGCTGCGCCCTGAACCAATGGCTCAACAATTAATCCCGCAAATTCTCTCGATGCAAATAAATCTTCTGCTCGACCTAGTAACTGTTCAGTATTTGATTTTGAAGGAAAATCAATGTAGTCAACATCAAAAAATAAGCCTTCAAACGGGGCATTAAAGTAACCACGTTGTCCAACTGACATCGCTCCAAAAGTATCTCCGTGATAGGCTCCATGCATTGCTAAAAAGCGGGTTTTATTTTCTCCCTTGTTGAACCAATACTGAACAATCATTTTCAGCGCAACTTCAACAGCTGTTGATCCGTTGTCAGAAAAAAAAACTTTCGTTAAATGTTCAGGCAAAAGAGCCACAGTTCGCTCGGCCAATTCCACGGCTTTTGAGTGCGTCACACCTGCAAACACAATATGATCAATCGTCTTAAACTGATTTACTATTGCTTCTCCAATGTGAGGGTGACCGTGACCGTGGGTATTCACCCACCACGATGAGTTCGCATCAATATATTTGTTTCCCTGCGCATCAAAAAGATAGACACCTTCCGCTTTAACAATCTCAATAGGATCAATAGCAGTGTGGTGCTGGGTGAAAGGATGCCAAATATGGGCTTTGTCTTTTTCGATTAGTGAACGCATGAAACAAAGATATTAGAAACGTAAGAATTTAACTGAGAGAACTTGCCATAATATAAAACTATCAAGGATAGTTTTATCTATTTACAAGGATAAAAGTGCTGCTTGGTTAAGAACAAATGCCTTATTAACTTCTGACACAATTGGAATTCGTGCTATCAATTTCACCCCTGACCTACCAAGTATTAAACGCTCAGTTGCGCTGTTTTCAGATCCAACAAATACAATTCCCTCAACTTTAATACCCCGCTCCTTTAAAACTTCAAGTGTTAAAAGAGTATGGTTAATACTCCCTAAGTAATGTCGAGACACAACAATTACGGGTAAACCCCAATTCTCAAAAACATCCGCATAAGTTAAACCCTCCAAATTGATGGGTACCAATAATCCCCCCGCTCCTTCAATGACAAGACCATCTGAAACTTCAGGGATTTTTAACGCTTCCAGTTCTATTGAAACACCGTCAATTTCGGCTGCAGCATGAGGTGAAATTGGCTCTGTAAGTCGAAATCCTTCTTCAAGAACAGTGACATTTTCTGTATATTCTTTTACCTTGATCGTATCTGAGCGCTGTAAATCCCCTGCTTGTACCGGCTTCCAATAATTTGCTTTCAAAGCCTCTGCCAGAATCGAACTAACAACCGTTTTTCCAACGTCAGTGCCAATTCCTGTGACAACAAATTTGTTTCCCATAGTGTCAAGTTATCGCAATTGCGCCCCAAGTTTACTTTCTAAAGAAGCTCTGATCTTATTCATTACAGCATCAACTTGCTTGTCCTTCAAAGTTTGATTTGTATCCTGAAATTTGAAAGAAACAGCATATGATTTTTTACCTTCCTCAAGGTTTTTTCCCTCGTAAACATCAAAGAGCCCAACCTCTTTGAGGATATTTTTATCACAACTGCGTGCAATTGCCTCAATATCTGAAAAGAGAACCTTCGTGTCCAAAAGCAATGAGAAGTCACGGCGTACTGCAAATGTTTTGGGAAGTTCTGAAAATTTAACTTTCGAAAACTGAAGACTCTTTATAACACCATCCCAATCCAAATCAGCAACAAATACATCATTTTTAATCCCAAAATGTTTTTTCATCGCATCTGAAACCCATCCAATTTCTCCTACTTTATTTTTTAAAACAAACAACTGTACACCATCCTGAAGCAAGGAGTTTTTTAATGGCTTTTCCGTCAACATCCTATTTAAACCAAGACGGGTTAACACGGAGTGTGCCATCCCTTTGAGGGTGTAATATGAAAATGAATCTTTACTTGAATTCCAGCTCTCCTTCTCCTTATTTCCGCTTAGCGCTATGATTAATTTTCGGCTTTCCTCATAGCCAGAATCAAATTTATGATAGGTTTTTCCAAACTCGTAAAGCTTTAAATTCGGATTTTGTCGGTTCTGATTGTGACCAATCGTTTCCAGGGTGTTAAAGATCATAGACTGTCGCATCACGTTAAGGTCTTGACTTAATGGATTTAACATTTCTACATTCCTCTGAGGAAGAACCGTCTCACCACCAAATTTTTCAGAATATTCAGATTTTGTAAGTGAATTATTCAATATTTCAAAACATCCTAAACCAACGAGTATTTCAGAAATAACAGTTTGTACTTTTTCAACATCAGGCTTCGCGAATTGGGCAATCGATGTATTTAACTTCGACGGCATCGGAACATTATTGAACCCATAAATACGCAACACTTCCTCCACAACATCAGCTTCTCTTGTCACATCGACTCGGTATGCTGGAATTTCAAGAAGTAAATCATCTTTCTTATCTGACAGCACCTGAATATCGAGATTTTGAAAAATAGTTAACATCATTTCTTTTGGCACAGTAGTGCCTATCAACCGATTACAACGATCAATATTGAACTCTACCCTTTTATTTTCGACTGGATTTGAATTCGTATCAACAATATCCATTGCTACTGTGCCTCCAGCAATTTCTTGTATAAGCAAAACCGCACGCTTTAATGCTATTTCAGTTAAATTCGGGTCCACACCACGCTCAAATCGAAAAGATGCATCTGTATTTAACCCGTGCATTTTCGCAGTTTTTCGAATGGACACAGGATTAAAATATGCTGCCTCTAAAAAAATATCTTTAGTGGAGTCACTGACACCCGAATTTGAACCTCCGAGAACACCAGCAATACATAGATTGGCTGTCCCATTTGTTATCATCAAGTTTGTTGCCGCCAACTTCCGCTCAACTCCATCCAATGTTGTAAATATATCGCCATCTCTGGCTGTTTGAACAACAATTTTTCCGCCCAATTTATCGGCATCAAAAGCGTGTAACGGTATTCCCAATTCATGCATTGTGAAATTGGTCACATCTACAACGGTATTAATTGGAGACAAACCAATTGCTCTCAAGCGTTTCTGCAACCAAGCAGGAGATGGTTCAACTCTGACTCCCTGCATTGATACCCCCATATATCTCGGGCACAAAGTGCTGTCCGTCACCTGAACATCTACAGGCAATGCGTTTGATGTTACCTTGAATTTATCAAGAGGTGGGAACTGAAGTATTTTGTTCGCATTTTCATGAACGTTCAAATACGTCATTAAATCACGCGCAACACCGATATGTCCCATTGCATCAGATCGATTTGGTGTCAAACCAATTTCAATTTCAAAGTCATCTTCCAATTCAAAGAAATCAGCAGCAGGAGTTCCAACATTCGCCTTGTCATCAAGAACTAAAATTCCATCATGCCCCTCACCCATTCCAAGTTCGTCTTCGGCGCACAACATACCTAAAGACTCAACGCCTCTTATTTTCGATTTTTTTATCTTAAAATTCTCACCTGGACTCGGGTGCAACATGCAACCAACCGTTGCAACCATAACTTTTTGCCCAACTGCAACATTTGGAGCTCCACAAACAATTTGCAACGGTTCCTGTCCTAGAGATACTGTTGTCACATTCAAGCGATCAGCATCGGGATGCTTTTCACAAGACAAAACTTCTCCCACAAACACTCCTTTTAAACCGCCTTTAACGGATTCAATTTTGTGAATTCCTTCTACCTCAAGTCCAGTATCAGTTAAAATCCTACCAATTTGAACCGGAGATAAATCCGTATCAACATATTGTTTCAACCAATTGTATGAAATTTTCATTTTGCCTCTTTCTTAATAAAGTACGAAAATAGTGAAATTGGATGATTCCTTACCCAACAAGGAGAATTGAAATTTCTGTTAATTCCAGCAAGAAGAATGATAAACTTGAATAAAATTATGACATTTGCACAAACAACTTGAAAATGAGATTCCTTTCCTTGACCATCTTTCTCTTTGTAGCTAATACTAGTTTCACTCAAAGCATCTCCCAAACGTATACACTTAGCGGGTATGTAACGGACGCCAAAAGCGGTGAATCCATCTTCGGAGCTAAAGTATTCATTCCTTCAATAAAAAAGGGAGCACTCACAAATAACTATGGTTTTTATTCTCTTACCGTACCCAGTGGCAAGTATGTTGTAGAATTTAGGCTGTCAGGAGTACAGACAAAGAAAAAAGAAATTACATTGAATTCTGATGTGCGATACGATATGGAATTGGGCGAATCCATTCAAGATATTGATGAAATTAAAGTTGTGGCAAATGCAGATCAAAACACCAATAGTACTCAACTAGGAAGTCATGAATTGGACATCGATGAGATAAAAACTTTACCTGCATTCATGGGAGAAGTTGACATCATTAAAACAATTCAATTACTCCCTGGCGTATCATCTGCCGCAGAGGGAGGACAGGGGTTTTATGTTCGTGGAGGAGGACCAGATCAAAATCTTGTACTTCTCGATGAAGCAGTGGTATACAATGCCGCTCACCTATTTGGATTCTTTTCAGTTTTCAATGCAGATGCGGTCAAGAATGTGAATCTTATAAAAGGTGGAATGCCCGCAAATTTCGGAGGTCGAATGTCTTCGGTTTTGGAGGTTAGTATGAATGAAGGTAACAATAAGAAATTTCTTGTGAAAGGAGGAATTGGAGCGATATCATCTCGAATTACCGTTGAAGGTCCATTGAAAAAAAACAAAGGTTCATTTGTTTTGTCTGGAAGAAGAACTTATATCGATTTAATCATGAAAGCGGCAATTTCTGATACCTCTCCATTTGCTGGATCAAGTTACTTTTTTTATGACATGAACCTCAAAATGAATTATAAATTAGGGGATAAAGACCGGTTATATCTATCGGGATACTATGGAAAAGACGAATTTAATTTTGGGAATATAGAAGATGGATTTTCTGTTGATATGCCATGGGGAAATGGCATCGCTGCACTTCGATGGAATCATTTATTTTCCAGCAGACTGTTTATGAATGTTACTGGAACTTACACCAACTACCTCTTTAAATTTGGTTCAGCACAAGACCAATTTCGCTTCGAGTTAAATTCTGGTATTAGTGATTGGGGCGGGAAAGTCGACTTCTCTTACTATCCCAGCACACGTCACACACTCAAGTGGGGGCTCGATTATACATTTCATACCTTTACTCCTATAAGTGTCTCTGCTGAATCCAATGATGTCGAATTCGACACCGGACTTGCTCAAAAGTTGATCAGCCACGAATCTGCGGCATACGTATTGGATGAATTTGATCTAAACGAGAAAATCAAGATTAATGCAGGTATTCGCTACAGCACTTTCCAGCACGTGGGGCCATTTACAAGATATTTCAAAGGTGATGGAATCAGCACACAAGACTCCACAAGAACATATGAAAAAGGCGACCTTATTCAATTTTACCATGGACTCGAGCCCCGAATTTCGGGTAGAATCAAACTCAATAAGAATAGCTCCATAAAGGCGGGGTACGCATACAACTATCAATATGTCCACTTAACATCACTCAGTGCAGTCTCACTCCCAACGGATGTATGGTATCCAACCACCTCAAAAGCCAAACCTCAACAAGGCTGGCAAACATCATTGGGCTATTTTAAAAATTTCAATCAAAATATGTTTGAAACCTCCATTGAGTTTTACTATAAGGGATTGAAAAACTTGATTGAGTACAAAGAAGGGGCACTACCAAATGATAATGTAAATGATAATACAGACAATCTTTTGGTATTTGGAACAGGATGGAGTTATGGAACAGAATTTTTTATTAAAAAGAAAAAAGGGAAATTCACAGGTTGGATTGGATATACCTGGAGTAAAACAGAACGGAAATTCCCAGACCTGAACAACGGAGTACCTTTTCCTGCAAAATACGATCGAAGACATGACCTCTCTGTAATTCTGAGCTACAAGTTAAATGAACGATGGGTATTCAGTTCCGCGTTCATATATGCTACAGGGAACACCCTTACATTGCCCTCAAGTTGGTATGTTCAAGATCAAGATTTACTCTTCAACTATGGCCCTCGAAACTCGACGCGTATGGCTCCCTATCATCGATTAGATTTATCTGCTACATGGTACTCAAAAGCATACAAAGAACAAAAAAATCTCGAAACGGGCGAAACGATTAAAGTCAAGAAGAAAGTGCGAAGCAATTGGGCATTTTCGATATACAATGTGTACAATCGTGCAAACCCATATTTCTTGTATGTGGATAATGACGGAGACTTTTTCTCCGGAAATTTTGACATAAGTATTAAACAAGTTACATTGTTTCCGATCATCCCAAGTGTAACCTGGAATTTTGAATTATGATGAAACACCTACTCTATATATTGTTGTTTGCTTTGCTCGCTTTAAGCTGTACAAAAGAGGTCATCATTGAGGTGCCTGGATACGAAGAGGCCCTTGTTATTGACGGAAGAATTGAAACAGGTCAGCCACCTATTGTTTTGCTATCCTCATCAAGAGAAGTATATGCACCAACAGACCTGGATGCGTATTTGCAAAGCAATATATCTGGTGCAACTGTAACCGTTTCAGACGGTACAAACAGTATTGTATTGGATGAAATTTGCTCGGACAACCTACCGCCAGGAACTGAAGAGCTTGCAGCAAGTATGCTTGGAATTTCAATCGATCAATTAGAAAATTTTACCATTTGCGCATACACTTCCCTCAATAACGCAATATTCGGACAGGTAGGTAAAGATTATTACTTGACTGTTGAATACGGTGGTTCAACCTATTCTGGAACCACACGGATTATGAATCCTACTCCATTGGACATTAGTTTTTGGCAGTCGGAACCGGACACGCCCAATCATGGCTACTCTTGGGCAACACTCTCTGACCCCGCAGATCAATTTGATGCCTATTTCTGGGAAATAAAACGCTTAAATGGAGCAGCATCCGATGATAACTTTACACCCACGTTTAATCCGGTATTCAATGATGAATTTTTTGACGGATTAACCTTTGACTTCTGGTACGAAAACCCGAATGCTTTTGGCCCTGAAACTCCCTCAAATTTTGCAGGAATGTATCCATTGGGGGACACCGTGTTAATCAAATTTTCAAAATTAGACCCTTCTGTTTTTGAATTCTTTGAAAAGAAATATGTTCAAGTTCAAACAGCTGGTAATCCATTCGCAACACCCACAAACATCCCAACCAATTTGAGCAATGGAGCATTAGGCATTTGGGCTGGTTTCTCGCCGTCATACGATACACTCATTTGCCTCCCCTAACGAATACGAAAAATGTTCAAGATATGATTCGATTTATTGCCATCTCTCTCTTGCTTTGTTCAAGTGCATTTGGACAAAAAGACATTGATTCTTTACTTCAGAAATTTAAATCACAGACTCCACTAATCAGCGTTTCTCGTGCATTGGAAAAAATAAATGATCCTCTAGTTATCTTCTTGGATGCACGCGAAACCGAAGAATATACGACAAGTCATGTTCGCGGAGCAATACATATTGGATACGCTCAATTTACAATTGATAAAGTCAGCACACTGCCAAAACACTCGGAACTTATCGTTTATTGCAGTATTGGCTACCGAAGTGATGTGATCGCACAAAAATTAAAAAAAGCAGGATTCACTAATGTAAGTAATTTACGTGGTGGTATCTTTACTTGGTCAAATGAAGAGTATCCCCTTTTTAATGGTAAGCATGAACAAACTACGATGATCCATGGCTACTCCAAACAATGGTCTGAATATATCAAAAAGGGAACTGTTATTTTTTAGCAATGAAAAACTTACTTATCATTTTCGTAAAGAATGCGGTGAAAGGAAATGTAAAAACACGACTCGCGAATCGAATTGGGGACTCCGAAGCACTCTCTGTTTACAAGGAACTACTCCGAATTACAGAAATTCAGACCCTCCAGTTAGACAACTGTGATATTCATGTTTATTTTTCAAACGAAATAGACAACTCCATTTGGCCGAATTGCAAAAAGTTTATTCAAGAAGGAGGAAGTTTAGGAGAGCGAATGAAGATTGCTTTTAAAAACTCATTCAAAAATGGATACCAATCGGTAATCGGTATCGGTTCAGATTTACCAGACTTAAACAGTGACATCATAGCTCAAGGCTTTCTCGCATTGCAATCCCAAGAAACGGTGTTTGGACCTTCAGAAGATGGAGGGTACTATCTACTCGGAATGAATACACTGGTATCATGTATCTTTGAAAATAAAGCATGGAGTACAGCATTCTTGTTAAATGATACAATTCGTGAACTGGAGGCCAAAAATATCTCGTCCAAACAGCTACGGCAACTCAACGACATCGATACCTTTGAGGATTTTGAGAGAAGTTCGATCTTTCATTTGTTCCCAAACATTAGTAAACGAAAGACGGATAAAAAAGACAAAGAAACAATCTAGTAATATTTCTGTCCAATCAAATGATTTTTAACATAATCTGCCACACCGTCTTCAAGACTTGTAAAACCTTTATCGTAACCTGAATCTATCAGTTTTTGCATATTGGCTTCGGTATAGTACTGATATTTATCACGAATATCCTCAGGAGTGTCAATAAATGAAATATTTTGCTCAACCTCCATTGATTTGAAGGTATTCTTCGCTAGATCCAAGAACGTCCTCGCAACACCTGAACCTAAATTATAAATTCCAGAATCTGGACGAGACTCCATCAAATAAGTACAAACTTCAACCACATCTTTAACGTAGACAAAATCACGTAATTGCTCTCCATCTGAATAGTCGACGTTATGTGATCTAAATAATTTCATACCGCCTGTCTTTCCAATTTGGCCAAATGCGTGAAAAATTACGGATGCCATTCTTCCTTTATGAAACTCATTTGGTCCATATACATTGAAAAACTTTAACCCTGCCCAAAATGGAGGGAACACTTTTTGTTGAAGCACCCAAAGGTCAAAGTCATTTTTTGAATCTCCGTATGGGTTCAAAGGAGTTAATTTTGGAATAACATTGTGGTCGTCCTTGTAACCATGCTCACCCAAACCATATGTAGCTGCAGAACTCGCATATACTAGTGGGATACTGAAATTTACGCAGGCATTCCAAACTTCTTTCGAAAAATTCAAATTTAGCTTATTAAAAACTTCAACATCAAACTCAGTTGTGTCTGTTCTTGCTCCGATATGATAAATGAAATCCACTTCTTGTCCAAAGTCATTGAGCCATTTAATGAAGCCATCACGTCCTACTTTAGCCAAAATCGTCTTGCCTTCAAGGTTTTTATCTTTTTCTTTTTTCGAGAAATCGTCAACGACGACAATATTCAAATGACCTGCCTGATTCAAACGACTCACAAGACAGCTTCCAATAAATCCTGCTGCTCCGGTAACTACTATCATACCTAACCGTGTTAGAATAAACCATTAATTTCTGCATCAATCGCATTGATGATTTTTCCTAAATCTTCCTGATTTTCGGGGAAGTTGTTGTTGTCCACATCAATGATCAATAATTTTCCTTTATCATAAGTTGAAATCCAGGCTTCGTATCGCTCATTCAATCGCTTCAGGTAGTCAAGACGAATACTTTCTTCATAATCACGACCACGTTGTTGAATTTGATTTACAAGAGTAGGAACACTTGCCCGCAAATAAATCAAAAGATCAGGAGACGATACAAATGAATCCATCAAGTTGAAGAGTGAGAAATAATTCTCAAAATCTCTTGTCGTCATCAAACCCATTGAATGCAAATTCGGGGCAAAAATAAACGCATCTTCATAAATCGTGCGATCTTGAATGACTGTCTTGTCCGTTTTTTGAATTTCTTGCACTTGGGTGAACCGACTGTTCAAATAATAAATTTGCAGATTAAACGACCAACGCTGCATGTCCTCATAAAAATCGTTTAAATAAGGATTCTGTTCTACGTCTTCGAAGTGCGTTTCCCAACCGAAATGTTTAGCTAATTCTGTTGTTAAAGTAGTTTTTCCCGATCCGATATTTCCTGCTATAGCGATGTGCATTGTTGAGTCATTTTATGACTGACTAAATTACAATATTTGATGAAAGAAGCAAACACTATTTTGTCAACTCGAGTCTGAACTTATGAACAAATCCCAAAGTTCTGAAAAAGAAGTGACCGTTGAAGTATTTAAATTCGCTTATACCGTCCTGAGGAAGAGGGACTACCTTATTCGTGTCGTTCGTTAAAGAGCAAATAAAAAGTTTAGAATCTGTAAGTACGATAATAGCTTCAAAAAAAGCGTCTACACCTTTAGCGCCATCAAACTCACGATATTCAATGAGGGAACCATACAAGTCAAAAATATAAACACCCTTACCCTCTTTCAACAAATACAAGCGACTGCTTCTTTCAAGAATCTGGGAAACAGAATCAATTCCGACAATACCCTTAAGATTAGCAACCATTTGATTTTGACTCTGCCCATTGTCTCGTGTAGATAACAAAAGTAGAGTCGAATTAATATCATCAAACACCCAAACCATTTCCTGTCGATCTGAAGATGAAATTAATTTAGCATTTATTACCTCCTGATCGGACAGTTCTATGCAATCGTCATAAGGAGTCAAAGTATTGTCCAGATAACATAATGTTTGCTGCTCCTCGGAGAAATGAATCAACTTCATTGCATTAATAGGAATCAAATCCTCCATTTTTCCGAGCGACTTGATACTTTGACTGAACTTTAAAACTCCGGAGGTATCATATTTATTAATGACTCCTTTGTCTGACACATAAACATTTTCCAACCTGTCGATTGTCCAAACCTCTTCTTCATCCAGCGGGTAGGTTCGCAACTCTACCCATTCAAAAAGAGCCGTGTCTTGAGAAAAAAGAACTCCTGAAAACAGAAGGCAAAGAAATAATATTGGTACTTTAATATTCATCCTGTACTCATATAAATTCGCTATTTTTTGCTATCTGCTCCAAAATTGATCGATCATTCGACAATCTTGGAATCTTGTTTTGCCCTCCTAATTTACCGTTTTCTTTTAACCAATTGTTGAAAGATTCTTTTGCTACTGCCTTTACTTTAGGCTTTATGAGAATCATGTCATGGTACCGTTTGGCATCATAATCAGAATTTATTTCTCTAAGTTTCTCATCGAGCACAGCAATAAAACGGTCCATTTCATCGGGATATTGTGCAAACTCTACGAGCCATTCGTGCCCTCCATTCTCATTTTCTTTCATGTAAATGGGCGCAACTGTATATTCTCGAATTTGAGCATTTGTTTTGGCACATGCCGCTGCTATTGCCACCTCAGCGTTCTCTACAACGAGTTCCTCACCAAATGCATTGATAAAACTCTTTGTTCGTCCCGTAATCTTAAAGCGATAAGGGGCGTTTGAAGTAAATCGAATTGTATCTCCCAGAATATAGCGCCAAAGACCTGCATTTGTCGAAATAACAACTGCATAGTTGATATTGAGTTCAACATGTTCAATCGAAATCACTTCGGTTGATTCTTTGCCACGAAATTCGCTCAAGGGAATAAACTCAAAGAAAATACCATAGTCAAGCATAAGTAGCATCTCATCTCCTCCGACAAGGTCTTGAATGCCAAAAAATCCTTCTGATGCATTATATGTCTCTACATAGTTCATCGAGGGATCTGGTATGAGTCTGTTAAACTGCTCTCGATAGGGTTCAAAATTAACTCCGCCATGCATAAACATTTCAAGATTGGGCCAAACTTCCTTCAGATTTGACTTTCCCGTTATTTCTAAAATTCTCGATGCAAGCACCATTGTCCAACTCGGAACACCAGCAATAATCTTCACGTCCTGCTTTATCGTTGACTGCGCCATTCGCTCTACTTTATCCTCCCATTCACTAAGTAAGGCAATCTCTTTTGCTGGTGTGCGTCGAATCTCGGCCCACCAAGGTAGGTTTTTTACAATAATTGCAGATAAATCTCCAAAGTAGGAATCATCAGTCTCTGGATTTAAATTAATTTCTGCACTTCCTCCGACAATCAAATGCTTTCCTGTAAAAAGCTTTCGATTGGGGTGGTTGTGGTGATAAATCGCTAAAAGATCTTTCCCACCCTTGTAATGACATTCCTCTAAAGATTGCTTAGTCACCGGAATTAATTTACTTCTCTCAGATGTAGTTCCTGAAGATTTTGCGAACCACTTCGTATCAGCTGGCCACAGAAGCATTTGTTCTCCTTTCATCAAACGATCAACCCACGGCTTTAACTCGTCATACTCAATTAACGGAACGGAAGCCCTAAAATCTTGATAAGATGAAATTTTATCAAAACTATATTTCTTGCCATATACCGTCTGCGCACCTTGCAACACGAGCCGCTCAAAAACTTCATTTTGCACCTCTTTAGGGTACATTCGAAACAAGTCAATCTGATGAATCCGTTTCTTTATGATCCACGAAAAAAATGAATTGAAAGGCATAAACAAATAACGTTTTAAAAAAAAATCCTGCCTTGGAAAACCTAGACAGGATCATATTTTTTTGCTTGATCAGATGTATTAACCCCAGATCAGAACAGTTACTAGGATTCCCAACAAAACAATTGTAATTATCGTTCCTACTGCAGCTGTTGAATGTTCAAAAAAATTATCAGACATGATGTTTATTTTTATTTTCAAAGTTAAAAAAATCTTAGAAAACCCGGATTAATTCTACCAGAATACTGTGGATCTTTTTCGCGTTGTAAATCGAGAAAAAAATCTAGTCATTCGATCCTAGAATGCGAAGCAAAGACAAAAACAAATTGATAAATAAAATGTAAAGCATCAATCCTCCCACCAAAGACAACTTTTCGCGTTCAATCCCAGATAAAGAATAATCAGTCGAAGCCGTTTTGAGCATCTGCATATAATAGGCCGTTAAACCTGTAAATACGAACACACCTATTACAGCAATTCCAAAATCCAACGCTGAGCTTCCAATGAAAATATTCGCTATTCCAGCAATAAAAATCCCTATGAACGCCATATACATCAGGCTTCCAAACTGCGTTAAATCTACTTTTGTTGTGTAACCCAGAACTGCCATTCCTCCGAATGCACCAGCGGCTACAAAAAAAGTAATTGCAATATCTTGACCTGAATAAACCAACATTACTGAACTCAAACTAAGGCCCATCAGAGCAGAATAGATCAGAAAAAGGGCCAACAGCAAACCGTATGATAGTCGTCTGTAAGCAAACTGAATCAGTAACCCTAGACCAATTGGAGCAAATGCAACCACATAAAATAGCGGAGAAATTGACTGACCACCGAACTGATCAACATTCACGAAATATTGAAAATAAAATTCCTGCGTTCCTGTTGCATATGCAATAATGCCAGATATTGCCAAGGCAGCAAACATGTAAGAATACACTTTCTTAAAAAACTCTCTTGTTACTTCTTGCGTAAATCTTTGGTTATCACCATCTAATATATTACTCATCTTTATTGTATTAATGTAATTTTGCTTGTACTAAATTTATGAATTCTTTTCGAGTAGCGTCATTCTTCAGAAAAAGACCTGTGAACGCACTGGATGTTGTTGCCGAATTTTGTTTTTGGACTCCTCGCATTTGCATACACATGTGGGAAGCTTCCAATACAACAGCAACTCCTTTAGGGTCGAGTGTTCGTTGGATACAATCACGAATTTGAATGGTCAACCGCTCTTGCACTTGGAGCCTTCTCGAAAAAGCATCAACCACACGTGGTATTTTACTTAAACCAACAATTTTTCCATTGGGAATGTATGCGACATGCGCCTTACCAAAAAAAGGCAACATATGGTGCTCACAAAGTGAATACAATTCAATATCCTTAACAATTACCATCTCAGAGTATGCTTCGTGAAAAATGGCTTGCTTGACAATTTCATCCGGATTTTGATCATATCCCTTTGTCAAAAACTGCATTGCCTTTGCTACACGCTCAGGTGTTTTCGCCAATCCTTCGCGATCTATATCTTCACCAAGCATATCAATTACTTCATGAAAATGTGCTGATAAGGCTTCTGTTTTTTTGTCATCGTATTTGTAATCTTCCATCATTTATGAGGTTCTAGTTTAGAGGTGTATGAAATAACAATTCTTTCCGAAAAGAAAAGCTAAAATGGTTCTTTCCCCCCGTAGTATTCAACAAAATTATTTTCTGTTTCTACCAACTTAATTTTGGCCAATTCACCACCTGCATCTTTAATTGGTTGATCAATCAATTTCCAAATCTCTATTGCCATAATTTCAGTGGAGGGCAATAAACCATGCAAAAAGGGAACATCCAAATTTAAATTTTTATGGTCCAGCGGTTCTACCACCAACTCTTTAATAATCTTGCTGAGATCCTTTAGATTGATCACGAATCCTGTGTCTTCATTCGTCACTCCTTTTACTGTGACCCAAATCGAGAAATTATGCCCATGCCAATTCGCATTACTGCATTTACCGAAAACCTCCCAGTTTTTTTCTTCTGACCAGTCTTCTCGATACAACTTGTGCGCGGCATTGAAGGTTTCCCTACGTGTAATGTATACTGTTTTCAACTTCAATGTTTTGTGCAAATATACTACTGAAATCGGAATTTACAGTGTTTCACTACCTTGATCACTCGAAATTACGATCTTTACATCATGGAAGAACGCTTGGATAAAATTTTAATTCAACGAAAATTGGTAAGCTCAAGGACAAGAGCAGAAAAAATCATCAAAGAAGTAGGGGTAAAAGTTGATGGTAAATTAATTACAAAAACAGGAAAAAAATTCCATGTCGACTGTACAATCGAAATGATCGAAGATGAAATTCCATGGGTTTCAAGAGGAGCCCTCAAATTAATCGAGGCCATTGATCAATGGAGGCCTTTAATTAAGGGCAAAACATTCATAGATATCGGAGCATCAACTGGCGGATTTACTCAGGTTCTCATTGATCAGGGTGCAAAAAAAGTATTTTGTGTGGATGTCGGAAAAGACCAACTTCACGCAATACTAAAAGACAACCCAAAAACCGTGAATCTCGAAAAAACACATGTCCGGGAATTAACCAACCAGTTAATAACAGAACAAATTGACGGCTGTGTCATCGACGTGTCGTTCATCTCATTGGAAAAAATATTTCCATTTATTCACTCTTTCATTCAACCAGGAGGGTTTGTTATCGCCCTCGTAAAACCACAATTTGAGGTCGGAAAAAAAAACATTGGAAAAGGTGGAATCGTTAGAGATACCAAACTCTACAGTGTTGTATTAGAAAACGTCAAACAATGGGGTTTAAGCAATAACCTTGATTACCAGAAACATACGACATCACCAATTCTCGGCGGGGATGGGAATCGGGAATTTTTGATGCTTTTTGCGAAAAAATAACAGCGGCGTTTCAGCTTATTCTGTACCCTGTCTTAAAACTAAAAAGACATGGACGAGACAGATCTGCATTTTTTCACATCTTTTATTGTTTAGAACTGTTCTTGATAAATGATATTCTTATCTTTGCACTAACCATTTAATGGTAAAAACAGATGTCAAAATTTGATGTTCAAAGGATAAGAAAAGATTTTCCAATCTTAAACCGAAAGGTTTATGGAAAGGACTTAATCTATTTCGACAATGGAGCTACTTCTCAAAAACCTCAATTGGTTATTGATGCAATACAAAAGTATTACACCACTGACAACTCAAATATTCATCGTGGTGTTCACTTTTTGAGTCAAGAGGCTACGAGCCATTATGAACAGGCGCGAAAAATAATCCAAAAATACATTAATGCTGCACACAGCGAAGAAGTTTTATTTACAAAAGGAACAACAGACAGCATTAATTTAATTGCATTTTCTTTAGGCGAAACATTAAAAAAAGGAGACGAGATTGTCATATCAGCAATGGAACATCATTCCAACATCGTTCCTTGGCAAATGCTCTGCGATAGAAAAGAGTGTGTTTTACGTGTTATTCCAATCAATGCTGACGGCGAGCTTATGATGGATGAATTTCATTCCTTGTTGAATGAGAAAACCAAACTCGTTTCAATAACTCATATTTCAAATACACTTGGAACAATTAATCCGGTCGAGGAAATCACAAAAGCTGCACATGCTGTCGGAGCACTTGTATTTTTAGATGGTGCACAAAGCATTCAACATATGAAGGTCGATATGCAAGCATTGGATTGTGATTTTTATGCATTTTCAGGTCACAAAGTATTTGGCCCCACCGGTGTTGGAATTCTCTATGGCAAAAGAAACATCCTCAATGCACTTCCGCCCTACCAAGGTGGAGGAGATATGATCGCGAAAGTATCGTTTGAGAAAACAACCTACAATGAATTGCCTCATAAATTTGAGGCGGGGACACCAGATATTGCTGGTGGAATTTGTCTTGGAAAAGCAATTGAGTATCTTTCATCGTTGGACATTCGACAATTGCAGCAACATGAACAAGACCTTGGAAAATATGCAGAAAATGAACTAAAAAGCATGAAAGGTGTCCGAATCATTGGAACAGCAAAAAATAAAATAAGCGTGATCTCTTTCATTGTAGAGGGAGCGCATCCGTTTGATGTCGGTACACTTTTGGACAAACAAGGTATTGCAATACGAACCGGACACCATTGCACGCAACCCTTAATGGATATTTTCAAAATCCCGGGAACAATTAGAGCGTCTTTTGCATTCTACAATTCAAAAGAAGAAGTCGACATTTTTATAACAGCCTTAAAACGAAGCGTTGCAATGTTGCTTTAAGAAGAACACCACCCAAAACATGACATTAGATCAAAAAGAACAAGAAATAATTGATGAGTTTGCCATTTACGACGATTGGATGGACAAATATGAATACATCATCGAGCTTGGAAAAGAACTTCCGATTATAGATGATCAAAAAAAAACGGAGGACCGACTCATCGACGGTTGTCAATCTCGAGTTTGGTTGGACGTTGCAGTAGAAAATAATAAAATGCTTTTCACGGCGGATTCAGATGCAATAATAACAAAAGGAATTATTGCACTCCTTATCCGTGTTTTCAACAATGAATCACCAAAAGAGGTTGCCACAGCAGACCTGCGATTCATAGCAGAAATCGGACTACACGAACACCTTTCCCCAACCCGATCAAATGGATTGGCAAGTATGATTAAAAAAATGAAATTAAAGGCCTTAAAAGCCGTTTAGGAAAAGTTATGATGGAACTTGAGAATAAAGTAGTCGAAATATTAAAAACCATTTACGATCCAGAAATTCCAGTTGATATTTTCGAGTTGGGGTTGATTTATGAAGTTAAAATCGACAAGGAACATAATGTAGTTATTGAAATGACTTTGACCTCGCCCAATTGTCCAGTTGCTGAATCTATGCCAAAAGAAGTCGAAGAAAAAGTAGCCAGCCATCCTTCGATAACTTCGGCGAAAGTAAATATTGTTTTTGATCCCCCGTGGGACAAGGACATGATGAGTGAAGAAGCGCAATTGGAATTGGGATTTTTATAAATAATTCTTGATGATTCGATGTAATTAAACTCGAATTATAAAACAAAAAATTACATGAGACGAGTAGTTGTAACTGGCCTTGGGGCGCTAACCCCAATTGGTAATAATATCGAAGATTTTTGGACCAACCTTAAGGCTGGAAAAAGCGGTGCTGCAGAAATAACGTCGTTTAACACAGAAAAATTCAAAGCCAAATTTGCCTGTGAGCTGAAAGGATTTGATCCAAAAGAGCACTTTGATGTTAAAGAATTACGAAAATATGATCCATTTTCACAATACGCTCTATATGCTGTTGATCAAGCTCTAAAGAATGGTGGAATTGATCTAGACCCTCTCAATAAAGATCGAATTGGTGTGATTTGGGGATCGGGAAATGGAGGCATTCAAACCTTTCAAAATCAAATGAAAGAATATTGTGAAGGCGATGGAACACCAAGATTTACACCATTTTTTATACCTCGTATTCTTGTCGATATCGCATCAGGCATTATTTCTATCAAGTATGGATTAAGAGGCGTAAACTTTTGTCCCGTTTCCGCATGTGCCACATCAAATACAGCAATGATTGAGGCATTTAATTACATCAAATGGGACAAGGCGGATATGATTATTACGGGCGGATCTGAAGCTGCAATTAATGAAGCTGCAATGGGCGGATTCGCCTCAGCCAGAGCACTTTCAACAAAAAATGAAACTCCAGAAACAGCTTCCCGCCCTTTTGATGTGAACCGCGATGGGTTTGTGATGGGAGAGGGAGCAGGAGCATTAATTCTAGAAGAATATGAACATGCAATCAAACGTGGGGCAACAATTTTTGGAGAAGTTGTTGGTGGGGGCATGGCAGCAGATGCATACCACTTAACTGGAACACATCCGGCGGGAGACGGGGCCGTACTTGGAATGAAAGAGGCACTCAGAGAAGCAGGAATCTTAGCCGATCAAGTAGACTACATTAACATGCATGCAACATCAACACCGTTGGGAGATAAATCCGAACTTATTGCTGCAGAACGTGTATTTGGACAACGAAAAACACTCGCAGTATCTGGAACAAAATCAATGACAGGACATCTACTCGGTGCTGCTGGAGCCATTGAAGGTATTGCATCTATTCTAGCGCTTCGTGAAGGAATTGTTCCCCCAACTATAAATACAACTGATATCGAACCTGAATTTGCAAATCATTTTGACTTTCCCTTAAAAAAAGGGAAAGAAAAAGAAATGACCTATGCAATGAGTAATACCTTCGGGTTTGGTGGACATATTGCGTCAATACTGTTCAAGAAATATTAAACATCAATCATTCATCTGACTTTTTAAAACTCAAGATAAGAAACTACAAATGACAGGTAACTTAAGTCAATTCATCAGCTAAGTATCTGGCAGTATGTGATATTTCCATTGACGATTTCACAATCTTCTCCGGACTTCCTTGACAAACAATATTGCCCCCTCCTTTTCCACCCTCTGGACCAATATCAATGATATAATCCGCAACTTTCACAATATCCAGGTTGTGCTCTATTACCAAAACTGTATTGCCTTCATCAACCAAGCGTTGCAGAACCTGAAGGAGCATTTTTATGTCTTCAAAATGTAAACCGGTAGATGGTTCATCAAGGATAAACATTGTGCTTCCAGTACTTTTCTTAGAGAGCTCTGATGACAACTTTATACGCTGTGCTTCCCCTCCTGAAAGCGTTGTAGACGGCTGTCCCAATTTAACATATCCCAAACCAACAGAGACTAATGTGGATAATATCCTATTAATTTTCGGAATACTTTCAAAAAAATCAGTAGCGTTATTAATCGTCATTTCAAGAACATCACTGATCGATTTCCCCTTGAATCGAACTTCTAAGGTTTCCCGATTGTATCGCTTACCATTGCACGTTTCACATTCAACATATACATCAGGTAAAAAATTCATCTCTATCACTTTCATCCCACCTCCCCTACATGTTTCACACCTTCCGCCAACAACATTGAATGAAAAGCGACCCGGCTTATAGCCGCGAATTTGGGCCTCTGGTAGACTTGCGAACAAAGAACGAATTTCATCAAACAACTTTGTATATGTTGCTGGGTTTGAACGAGGAGTTCTACCAATAGGGCTTTGGTCAATTTCAATTACTTTATCCAAAGAATCAATTCCAGAGATTGATTTGTAAGGCAGCGGTTTCTTCACGCCGTTGTATATTTCCTTTAGAAGGATCGGATAAAGCGTTTGATTGATCAAGGAAGACTTTCCACTACCAGAAACACCAGTAATACATGTAAATGTTCCCAAAGGGATTTTTAAATTGACCTGTTGTAAATTCCGCCCTGAAGCTCCTTTTAGGAGCAGGTTTTTACCATTCGTTGTTCTGCGCTTACTGGGTATCTCAATTTTTTTGACCCCTGTCAAATATTGATTTGTCAATGAATCTTTATTTTTTAATTCCTTTATCGGTGCAGCATTTACAATCTTTCCTCCATGAATTCCAGCTCCTGGACCTATGTCAACTACAAAATCAGCTGCTTCGATCATTTCTTTATCATGCTCTACAACAATTACTGAGTTTCCGGTATCACGCAGACGTTGTAATGATCGAATAAGTCTTGAATTGTCGCGCTGATGCAAGCCGATAGAAGGCTCATCTAATACGTACAATACATTCATTAGTTCACTGCCGATTTGAGTAGCAAGTCGAATACGTTGGGCTTCTCCTCCGGATAAAGTTTTAGCAGATCGATGCAAAGTTAAATAGGTCAAACCAACTTCAACAATAAAACTGAGTCGAGCATTAATCTCCTTTAAAATCTCAACTCCAATCACCCGATTCTGTTTCGATAGATGATCTTCAATAGATTCAAACCAAAAAGCAAGATCAGAAATATCCATTTGCGCCAATTCCCCAATATTCCGACCACCAATTCTAAAGTAATGTGCTTCTTTTTTTAAACGCGTCCCATTGCAGGTAGAACATACTTTCTTGTTCATGAAGCTCTGCGCCCAACGCTGAATAGGCGCTGAACTCTCCGAAGCATGTCTTGTTATAAAATTAATTATCCCTTCAAAAACGACGGATCTTCCCTTCTTCGAACGCTCTACACCTTCATTCCCATACAAAATGACGTGCATAACATCGTCAGGAATTTCAGAAATAACTGTGGTCAATGCATAACCCTCTTGAGCAAGGTAAGCATCTAGCTTCTCGAATATCCATTTTCGTTTGTATTCACCAAGTGGAACAATCCCACCTTTTTTTATCGTTTTTGAAGTGTCCGGAATAATTTTCTCAATGTCCACCTCTGCCACTTCTCCTAGACCACTGCAGGACTTACACGCTCCATATGGAGAATTAAAAGAAAATAAATTTGGTTCAGGTTCAGGATAACTGATTCCGCTTGAAGGGCAGATTAAAGACCTACTAAAATGTCGAACTTCATTGGTTTCATAATCCATTATGATGAGTGATTTATTCCCATGCTTCATCGCAGTAACAACATCATCGTAAATCCGCTGACGGTCTTTTACTCCTACTTTCAATCGATCAACAATAATGTCTACATCGTGTATCTTGTAGCGATCAAGTTTCATCCCTTTTTCAATATCTTTCAATTCTCCATCGACACGAACTTTGGTAAATCCGAGCTTTGTAATTTGTTCGAATAACTCACGGTAATGGCCTTTCCTTCCTTTTATTTTTGGGGAGAGTACAATGATTTTTTTTTCGAGATAATTTTCAATGATAAGATCAACAATTTGATCATCCGAATATTTTACCATTTCTTCATCAGTGACATAAGAATAGGCTGTGCTGACCCGAGCAAAAAGCAAACGCATGAAATCATAAATCTCGGTGATGGTCCCTACTGTGGAACGTGGCGATCTAGAAACTGTCTTTTGTTCAATAGAAATTACAGGACTTAATCCTTCAATTTTATCTACATCTGGACGTTCCAGACTCCCTAAAAATTGACGCGCATAAGCCGAAAAGGTTTCAATGTATCGACGCTGTCCCTCTGCAAAAATTGTATCAAATGCTAAAGAGGACTTGCCACTGCCACTTAAGCCAGTAAAAACAACCAATTCATTTCTAGGGATTTTAAGGTCAACATTTTTCAAGTTGTGCTCTCGAGCCCCATAAACTTCTATGTAATCTTTTTTACTCAACTTGCATAAATTTTTGACGCTCGGCAGTGGAGAGAATCAAATTACTGATCATTTTTACACCAATCAAGAACGAGTGAAAATATAATCGTGAAATTGCGAATTGCTTCGCGCAAAGCGTCACTGAAAAAGTAAAGGAAGAAAGTCGCGAAGTTGCCTGTTTATTCACTACACGAAAATAAGAAATAAGTCTTATTTATTTTTAGGTGCAGTATGTTTTATTGTATTTCTGTACAATATAGCGAATACGAAAAAGAAATAGGAAATGAAGAGTACAATTGGCAACCCAAGATCAAGTTGAATTAAATTCACCATTGCAACTGCAAAAATACTTGAAAAAGCTCCAATTAGGAGAAAAACGTACCAAACTTTTCGATCGGTAAGACCTGAATACACCAAGTGATGTGTGGTATGATCTTTTCCGCCAACCATTGGAGACTTGCCTTTCTTCAATCAGAATAGGGGAAACACCATACTTCTCAAGAATATGAAGAGAATCCGACTCTCCAGCGTCAGGCAAACCTCCGACAAGTTTTGTTTCATACTCATCTCCCATAAATCGGGTTAAAAAAGTAACATTATACGAAGGACCAGCGATGTTAAATCGATTGATAATGCGCAAAATCTTTATTTTTTTCACAGCGTGTTTTTGTCGTATCTGCTAAATAATAAAGGAGTATTTCGTGCACTTTTGTTTAAAAGTTTTTGAACTAAAGGCGCGTTCAATGAATATTCTTTCGAGATTTAGCTAAAAGATATACGATGAAGATACTAAGTTATTGTGTAATATGTTTCGTATTTGTCACAAATATATCATTCGCGCAAAATAGAATAACGAATGCAGTGCACTCTTTTGTCAATGATGCAGGGATGAAACACGCCTCTATCAGCATACAAATAGTTGATCTTAAAGGGTATAATGTACTCTCCGAATACAATCCCAATTTGACTCTACCGACTGCATCCACAGCAAAATTATTTTCTACTGCTACTGCAATAGAACTATTGGGACCCAACTATCATCCAAAAACAAGACTTTACATTGATGGAAACATAGATTCTGCAGGAATATTGAATGGAAATATTTGGATTCGAGGAGGGGGAGATCCATCGCTAGCTAGTAAATATTTCACAAATGAAGGAGAGGAATTGGATTTCATGCAAGAATGGATTGTCCAATTAAAAGATATGGGTATAAAAAAAGTGAATGGAGGCGTCATTGCAGATGCATCAGAATTTCATTTTGAAGGAGTTCCTGATGATTGGAATTGGGTTGACATGGGAAATTACTACGGTGCTGGACCATCTGGTCTCACCATATATGACAACCTATTGCGATATACATTCACCACAGCCTCAGTTCCTGGAGAACCATCTATCCTAAAGTCGATCGAACCAGAAGTTCCAAATCTCAACTTTCATAACTACATAAAATCATCCAACCGTAAAGGAGATAATTCTTATCTTTATGGTGCGCCATTTTCGCTAGATCGATTTGGAACAGGTACGCTGCCTGTGGGACAAAATTCATTCGTGGTTAAAGGCAGCCTGCCTGATCCAGAAAACCAATTCGCTTACGAATTTAACAAGGCTTTAATCGAATCGGGAATAAGTGTATTTGCACCGGCCAAATCAGCCAGATCAGAACAAATTTCAAGTTCAAATAAGTCGTATCAAAACAGAACTCTTGTGCATACACAGGAAGGAATCAAGGTAAATGAGATCATTAAAGAAACCAATCATAAAAGTATCAATCTATTTGCAGAGCACTTAATCAACTTAATTGGATATACAAGCACTGGGAATGGAAGTACAGTTCAAGGTCTCAAAATTTTAAAAAAGTACTGGGAAGGGAAACTCAACACAGAAGGACTCGTGATAAATGATGGAAGTGGTTTATCTCGATCAAATGCAATTTCAGCATCCCATTTCACTCAACTTTTGTACTACATGCAAAACGCAAAAGACTTCAGTTGCTTTTACAATTCACTTCCAACTGCGGGTGTAAGTGGAACACTAAAAAACCTTTGTAAAAATCAAGCCGGACAAAATCGAATCAAAGCCAAAAGTGGAACAATGACGCGCATCAAGAGTTATGCCGGATATGTAAAAACGACCAGCAATAAAAATTTGGCATTCGCAATTGTCGTAAACAATTCAACCTACTCAAGACGTGAGCTAAAGTCCAAAATTGAGCAACTACTAAATGCAATTGCCACTTATTGATCCAGCTCAGCTCCAATTATCTCGGTCCAAAACCCTTTGGTTGAAATCGATGCAGAAGAAAGCATTTTAGGTACAATACTTTCATCAGAAAAACCTGGTGTTGTATTTACCTCAATGACAAATGGAATACCACCAACTAATATAAAGTCAATGCGTGCGATTGATCTCAAATTTAGTAATTGATAAATTTCTTTTGTGATTTTTTGGACTTGAATGGTACTATTTTCAGAAATACGTGCAGGTGTTATCTCCTCGGAAAGACCTTGATATTTCGCCTCATAATCAAAAAAATCATTCTCTGAGACAATCTCAGTTAGTGGCAATGTTTGAATTCCTTCAGAAGTTCGATAAGCACCACAAGTCACCTCTACACCATCAAGAAAGGACTCCAAGATAACTGATTCTCCTTCTGCGAATGCATCCTCAATCGCAGCGCTCAATTGTCCAACTTCTTTTACTTTAGCGATTCCATAACTCGATCCCGAATCACAAGGTTTTACAAAAATTGGCAACCCTAACTCTTCAATCATTTGTTCCACATCGCCGACTTCTCGGGCATCAGAAAAATACATTGACTTCGCCACGTTGTATCCAAAACCTCGCAAAAACTCATTACAATACCATTTGTCAAACGATAACTGAGAAGCCAGCGGACCCGAGTTCACATAGGGAAGTCCAATCATATCCAGATACGCCTGAATTTTGCCGTTCTCTCCTGGATCTCCATGAATGTAAACAATTACTGCATCAATTTTATCCACTCCATTATTAAATGTAAAATCAATTGAGTTGAGCGATAATTTAATTCCATTCACTTCAATGAACCACCCATCGCGCTGAAGATAAATTAAATATGCATCATAAGCATCCGGAAAATTTTTCAAAATATTGCGGGCACTCTTTACTGATATGTCGAATTCAGAGGAAAATCCCCCACATATAATACCAAACTTTTTCATCTTCAATAAATTGCTTAGATACTAATTTAGGAGATTATACCCTTGTTCTCCAAAAACCAAATAAAAGTTATGCCCAATATCCATGTTAACTAGTCTTTCACCATAACACAAATCATTTCTAAGCATCAATCCCAAATAAACAAAAAAGAAAACCCACCAATGATCTAAAAAATAATTGAGAGATCTTCGAGGAATTACTCTTGATTGTTACTTTTGCTCAATAAACGATCTCATGCGCATCATCTATTTAATCATGTTTTTTACTTTAAGATATTCTACATGGATTATTTATCCGCGTTTCAGAAGAGTAAATGGGCCCAAATCATTCTATGGCAGAACCATATTCGTAAGTAACCACCCTGCTTCTTTTATGGATCCACTCGTCATTGCTGCAAAACAGCGTTCAATTTTGTTCTTCATGACACGGTCTGATGTATTTACAAAATTTACAAAACCATTCCTGTGGGCCTGCCAAATGCTCCCAATCTACAGGCAATTAGATGGTGGAGATACGCGCTCAAAAAATGATCTTGTCTTTGAAAAAACGTCAAAAATACTCTCCAGAGGAAGAAACCTTCTCATCTTTGGGGAAGGTTTTACAGATGATGTTTTTATTCGAAGATTGAAGCCTGTAAAAAAAGGAGCCGTAAAAATCGGATTTACTGCACTCGAAAAGCTAAACTGGAAAAAGAAAGTATATATTGCTGCAATTGGCTGTAATTATTCTGATCCCAATCAAATGCGAAGTGATTTGCTAATTGCCAACTCCGAACCAATTTGTCTAAATGATTATCGAGAGGCATACGAAACAAATCCAATAAAAGTTGTTTCTGAACTTACAGCATTAATTCAGAAGTTGATGCAAGAGCAAATTACCCACATCGAAAAGACAGGAAATTCTGAATTGCATGAAAATATAATGATACTTACGCGCAAGGGAATGAATGCGATTTCATTTGATCCAGCAATCTCTCTCTACGAACGCTGGAAATATTCACAGAATTTAGCAACTTGGCTCAACAAGCAAGATATTAATACGGATGAAAAACTTCAAACAATTCAAGAGGAGTTAGAAAATTACATCAAACTCCTCAAGCGAATGAAACTAAATGATGCTCTCGTTTATTGGAAAAAAACCAATGGAACCCGTTCCAAAGAGTGGGCCGCATTGTTGCTACTGTTCCCACTAATGATAGTTGGTCTAATTCACTGTTTTATTCCTTACTATTTCGTAAAAAATTTCACTGAAAAAACATTTAAGCGTCGTGTATTTTGGAGCTCTGTAAAAATGATTTTAGCGAAATTTTCAATTGGTATTTTCAACCTCCCCTTCATTTTTGTGTTTTATCATTTTATCTATCCAAGTTGGTGGCTTGCAATTGCTTACTTCACCTCTATTGGATTGACAGGAACTGTGGCTTATATATGGTTCAATAACTTTAAATCACTAAAAGCAAAAAATGCTGTAAACAAAGTAGATCTGTCAGCATTAATCGCAAAACGAGACCATTTAAATACAAAATTATTGGATATTTTACCTCAAGAATTGGCGTGACCGCAAGAACTGAAATTATTAGGACTTACACCCACCACTATCCACGTATACGAACAAAATAAATTAATCCGACTCCAAGAAGCACGGAAATTAAAATATTTAGGATTGCTACTAGATGGTTTCCCGAATTTAACAATTGAAAAGTCTCATTTCCAAAAGTACTAAACGTGCTAAATCCGCCACAAAAACCAACAATAAACAATGGGTGGATCCATTCGTATTCAGACGATTTTTCATCGAGAATCACTACAAAAAATGCGAGCAAAATACAGGCCATCATATTGGAAAGAAACGTCCCCATTGGAAAGTTCGTGAAAAATAGTTGAACCGAGGCTTTTCCGATTAAAAATCGTAAAAGACTACCGAGTCCACCCCCAAGAAAAACGAGTAAATAAATCATTTTCGCATCACTTCTTTTCTAATAATGGCAATATAAAAAAAACGGTAGACAATCACTGCAACAAGAATGCCTAAAGCTGCTCCTCCAAGAATATCGGTAAGATAGTGTACACCGAGATAAATCCGACTGAAGGAAACTAGTAGAGCTATAGAAATCAAAACAAATGAAATGCGCTGGTATTGTTTCTTTAGTACCAAAGAAACAAAAGTACAAAGTCCGAAAAAATTCGCAGCATGAGATGAGACAAAGCCAAACATTCCACCTTTGTAATAGTCGTCTGGTCCCAATTGATAAAAATGAAGCTGTTCAGAAAGAACTGCATTGTGTGATGGCCTATAACGCATTACATATTCCTTTATCAGTTGTGATGAAATTAAATCGGAAAGTCCTACTACTACCAATGCCGCAAGCACAAAAAACAACGTCATTCTAGTGTTGAATTTATTCCAATACATCATAATTAATACAATGTACATCGGAAGCCAAATTAATTTTCCAGAAACTGCCCACATAAATTCATCCAAAAAAGGATTGTGCCAGCTATTTACAGCAAGGACAATGGAATGATCAATTGCTTCTATATAATCAATCATCATTAAGCGTTTTCCAAATAAGGTCATTCAATTCAACCAGCCCAATCTGGGCAACAGAGGAGATGAACAAATGAGGAACATTTGGTGGTAGCGTTGGTATAATTTCTTCCTTTAATTCCTCATCTAACATGTCACTCTTCGTAACTGCCAAGATAATATCCTTATGAATCAGTTCTGGATTATATTGATTGAGCTCGTTAAAAAGCACCTTATATTCATTTGCAATATCATCACTGTCTGCTGGTACCATAAACAAGAGCAATGAATTTCTTTCGATATGACGTAAAAAACGCAAGCCCAATCCCTTTCCCTTGTGCGCATTTTCAATGATCCCAGGTATATCTGCCATCACATAGGAACGCAAATCACGGTATTTTACAATCCCCAAGTTTGGTTTTAGCGTTGTGAATGGATAGTCTGCAATTTCCGGCTTCGCGGCAGAAACGACTGAAAGTAAGGTGCTTTTTCCAGCATTTGGAAATCCAACCAGTCCCACATCGGCTAGTAATTTGAGTTCTAAAATTTTCCAACTTTCAATTCCATCTTCTCCAGATTGAGCGAATCTAGGCGTTTGATTCGTCGATGATTTAAAGTTGTTGTTACCAAGACCACCTCGACCTCCTCTCTGAATGATCTTCTCCTCTCCATCTTCTGTAATTTCAAAAAGAATTTCATTGGTTTCAGCATCCCGAGCAATCGTGCCTAAAGGCACTTCAATGTATTCGTCCCTCCCTTGAGCTCCCGTTTTCAAATTCCCAGAACCATGCACTCCATGTCCGGCTTTGATGTGTTTGGAAAATTTCAAATGAAGCAGGGTCCAAAGCTGCTTATTACCACGAACGATTACATGCCCTCCACGACCTCCATCTCCTCCATCAGGACCGCCTTTCGGGATGTACTTTTCTCTGCGAAAATGACTTGAACCTCCTCCTCCGTTACCAGAAGTGGTGTGAATCTTAACATAATCGACAAAATTTCCCGAAGCCATTGCACTACAAATTTAATTGTGTTAAGTTCTCTTTAACCGCTAAAATTACAAGGATGCGATGGCATCAAAAAGACGGTTGGTAATGTCTTGAATCGTTCCGAGTCCATCAATTTTTATCCATTTGTTTTGTGCTGAATAATAGTCAATGACTGGAGCTGTTTCATTTTTATATACATCGATTCTATTTTGTATCACTGCAGGATTCGCATCGTCAGGACGTCCACTAGTTTTCGCTCGGTTTGCCAACCTTTCTCTGAGTTCATCTTCTTGGACATCCAAAGATATCATTGAAGTGATTGATGTATTGATTTCTGACAGCAATTCGTCCAATGCAGCTGCTTGGGCATTTGTTCTTGGGAAACCGTCAAAAATAAATCCTTTCGGATCACGATGGTTTAAGACTTCAGCTTTCAACATATTTATCGTTACCTCATCAGGAACAAGCTGCCCGTTATCCATAAAGCTCTTCGCAAGAATACCAAGATCAGTTTCACCTTTAATATTTGCTCTAAAAATATCTCCAGTTGATAAATGAACCAACCCATATTTATCAATTAATCGCTCTGATTGTGTTCCTTTTCCTGCACCTGGAGGTCCAAATAATACAATATTCAACATGCTTTTAATTTTTATTTTCTCTAATTTGATACAATGCATCTAAATTCCTTCCTTTCTCATTGTAGTCCAATCCATATCCAACAACAAACGCGTTTGGAATATCAAATCCAACATAAGTAGGCTTTGAAGTTCCTTTGAATGCAGCTGGTTTGTATAAAAGTGTACAGATTTCAACTGAATTCGGCTTTTTCACATTCAGTAATGAGATAATTTTCTCAATGGTATGTCCTGTATCAACAATATCTTCTATGATAATCACATCTTTCCCCTCAACATCAGTATTCAAGCCAAGTAATTCATCTACAACCCCAGTAGTCTGGGTTCCTTGATAAGAGCTCATTTTTACAAATGAAATTTCACAAGAAAGGTGAATATTTTTCAACAAATCAGAAGCAAACATAAATGCCCCATTTAAAACCGCAATAAAAATGACCTCTTTTCCATGGTAGTCTTTATTTATCCTATCAGCAACAGAGCTTACTTTTTGGGCTATTTCATCTTTATCGATGAAAATTTCGAATGACTTGTCTAATACTTCAATCACAAAAATGTCATTTAGAATAGCAAAGCTACGATTTTCTTCTGAATAGACATTATCTTTGTACAATGGAAAAGGACCTTATAGGATCGTCTCATCGTCTTGGAATTTTGGGAGGTGGACAGTTAGGACGAATGTTTATTCAAGAAGCAATCAGTTACAACATCCATGTACATATTATGGAAAATGATACCAATGCTCCGAGCTCCTCAATTGCGACATCCATGACCCTTGGAGACATCACAAATTATGATGATGTGCTTGACTTCGGGAAAGACAAAGATGTGATTACGGTTGAAATAGAGAATGTTAACATCGATGCACTGTATGAACTAGAACAAAGAGGAGTTAAAGTTTTTCCCCAACCAAGGGTGTTGGAGATCATCAAAGACAAAGGTCTTCAAAAAGAATTCTACCAAAAACACAACATCCTCACCTCGAAATTCGAATGTATCGATGAAAATACACCAAAAAGTGACTTAATTCAAAAAATACCCTTCGTTCACAAACTGCGGACAGGAGGATATGATGGGAAAGGTGTTAAAATCATAAACTCGGAAAGCGATTTGGCCACGTCATTTACGCAGGCCTCAATATGTGAAGAACTCGTTCCATTTGAAAAGGAACTCTCCGTGATTGTTGCACGAAATGAAAACGGAGAAATAGCCGTATACCCCACCGTCGAATGTGAATTTAACGATGCGAATTTGGTTGCTTACTTGTTCTCGCCCGCTTCTATTTCTGATGAAATAGAACAAAAAGCCTACAAAGTTGCAATTGATGTCATTAACAAACTTGAACTCGTCGGAATATTAGCTGTTGAGTTGTTTTTAACTTCAGAAGGGGAGATTTTAGTGAATGAAGTTGCTCCACGACCTCACAACAGCGGTCACCACACGATCGAATGTAACATTACCTCGCAATTTGAGCAGCACATGCGCGCAGTTCTAAATATGCCGCTTGGGTCCACGGAAATGACACGTTATGGTGTAATGCTAAACCTTATTGGAAGTTCAGACAGTTCGGGACAAGCGAAATATGAAGGGCTTTCAGAAATTATTTCTCAACCTGGAGTCCATGTCCATCTTTATGGCAAAGAAATGACCAAACCAAACCGTAAAATGGGACACATAACGATTGCTTCATCCACAATGGAAAGCGCAAAACAACTTGCGGATGAGATTAAAAATAAAGTCCGAGTGACGACGTAACGAGCCACTTCTAGCAAAAAAAAAGGCCCGAAGGCCTTAAAGATTTAATCTGTTTGGTTAGAAATTATACCATCAAAAAAATCCACCAAACGATATTTATTATAGAGAGATATGCCCAGTATTTTGTCATTCGCGTTTTCAGTCTTTCAACTCTCAAACATGCAAAGGCAAATGCAGCATTTAAAATGATCAATACGATTGGAAGTGACCCAACATTTTCAATAGCACGAACGGCTTTTGAAATGTCCATTTCCATGACAGCATCAAAGTAATCTTTCATAATGATCGCTGGAGGACCAAAAGTGATTACAACTAATACAATAAACATAACAAGATTCACCATAAAGGCTGAACCAGTAGACTTAGAATTACTCATAGCGTTAATTTTAGATTTGTGTGAATCTAACGAAAATCTTACGGTTGAAAGCTATATTAGAATATATTATTGTCGGCTCAGACAAAATACGTTAGGAATTAGGCTCCATTTCAGAATAAAACCAAGCCTATTTCACATAATCTTGTTTGTGTACGAGCATGTATTTGTCATTTTCAATTCGAAGGTATCCCTGCTCGTAACAGAAAAAATAAGATGCCCCTGACTTTGTGGTGTATACATTTGTATAATAATGAAAATTAAAACCCCTCTTCGGCCAGAGTAATGCCATCAACAGTTTTTTTTCCATTAGGATTTAATTCATTTAAAATACGCCTATTTTTTCTCAAAATTCCATTTATACGACGCATGTATTTTGTTGTGTCTTCATTCAAACGGTTGTTAAATGTATTGCGACAATAATCACAACAATACCGTTGATCTCTCCTTCCAGTAAGTATTGAATTACATTCACGACATTTTCGTTCTTCCATCCCTTTGTTTATCTACAATATACAAAATAATGTTAACAATAATTAACTCCGTGTGAGACAGAAGAGAATTATCTTTAGGTGATAATATAAGCCTTGGAATGGACAATACAGAACAGTTAAAGCCAACTGCAAACCCTGCAGAAGCACTTCGAATATTAAGTGACAAGATTACTCAAGAAACAGCGATCATTGGAATGCTCCGAGAGGAGTTTAGAAAAGTAATTGTTGGACAGCATTATATGATGGACCGACTCCTGATTGCCCTACTTGCAGATGGTCATATCCTGCTGGAAGGAGTTCCGGGACTCGCAAAAACCCTGGCTATTAAAACTCTTTCCGATGCAATCAATTTAGAATTTAACCGTATTCAATTTACACCAGATTTACTTCCGGCTGATGTTACAGGAACACTAATTTACAGTCAGAAGAAAGAGTCTTTTAGTGTGAAAAAAGGTCCTATTTTTTCAAACTTTGTGCTTGCAGATGAAATCAATCGGGCACCAGCAAAAGTGCAAAGCGCTTTGCTCGAGGCAATGCAAGAAAGACAAATAACCATCGGAGAAGAAACACATGCTTTACCAAAACCATTTTTGGTTTTAGCCACTCAAAATCCGATTGATCAAGAAGGAACTTATCCGCTTCCAGAAGCCCAAGTTGATCGATTTATGCTTAAAGTTTTTCTCGGTTACCCAACAAAAGAAGAAGAACGCCAAATTATTCGAAGTAATGTAAGACAAGAAGGACTTGCATCGGCTAAACACGTCATCTCGGCCTCAGATATTGAACGCTGTCGTGACCTCGTAAAGCAAATTTACCTCGATGAAAAAATCGAGCAATACATCGTAGATATTATTTTCGCCACCCGCCGCCCTGATCACTGCGGCTTGACAGAATTAAGTCCAATGATATCTCTAGGGTGCTCCCCTCGTGCAAGTATCAATTTGGCTATTGCCGCGAAGGCATATGCTTTCCTGCAAGGAAGAGCATTCGTAATTCCAGAGGATGTACGGGCCATTGCTCCTGACGTGATGAGACACCGTCTCGGATTGACATACGAAGCAGAAGCAGAAAATATTTCCTCAGGAGATATTGTGCATCAAATAATTAACAACGTCGAAGTACCTTAATCCTTTTTAATGGATACCAAAGAACTTCTCAAACGCATCCGTCGCCTAGAAATAAAAGCAAAAGGGCTCACCAAACACATCTTTTCTGGTGAATACCACTCTGCTTTTAAAGGAACAGGAATGGCCTTTAGCGAAGTACGTGACTATCATTTAGGTGATGACGTACGCACTATTGATTGGAATGTCACAGCGCGATTCAATGCACCGCATGTTAAAGTTTTTGATGAAGAGCGTGAACTTAACCTAATGCTTATTATCGATGTTTCTGGCTCGAGTGACTTTGGTTCATCGAAAAAAACAAAAAAAGATTTGGCTTTGGAACTGGCCGCTGTTTTATCATTCTCGGCATTAAGTAACAACGATAAAGTTGGTGCTATTTTTATCTCTAATCAAGTTGAAAAATATATCGCTCCAGAAAAAGGAAAGAAACACGCACTCTATATCCTTCGAGAATTCATCAAATTAAAGCCAATGAGCAAAGGAACAGACATAAAACAGGGACTGAAGTTTTTCAGAAACACACAGAAAAAAAGAAGCATCGCGTTTCTAATCAGCGATTTTATTGATGAGGACTTTTTGGAAGAACTGAAAATGTCAAGAAAAAAGCACGACATGATCGCCATTCGTCTCATTGATGAAGCCGAGAGAGAAATTCTTGATATGGGGTTAGTTCAGCTTTATAATTCAGAAACTGGAATCACCACTTGGGTAAACTCAAAAAGTGCTCATTTCAGATCTGCACAAAAAGAAAAATTCACCCACCAAGAAGAAAAACTTTTCTATGATTTTCAGAAGTCCGGTATTGACTATACATCAATATCCACAAGTGAAGATTTCATAAAACCATTAATAAAATTGTTTCAAAACAGATGATTCAAAAGCTCGTTTATGTGGTGCTTCTTTTTTCGACAACGACATGCTTCTCACAAGAATTGTCGGCAACACTTTCTGCAAAAAAAATACAGATTGGTATCCCTCTTAAACTTACATACAGTGCAAAATCAGTCCAAAATGCCGAAATCGAGTTTATTTCTAGAAAAAAGTCAATACTTGCTCAAAGGCTTGACGAAAACCTTCAGTCAAAAGACACTGTAGAATTTGAGATTTTAAGTGATTTTTCTGATACGCTAAGTAAGTATGAGGAAACCAAGACCTGGATAGGTCAATACACTGTGACTGTTTGGGATAGTGGTTTTTATAGTATCCCAGGACCAGAGATCACAATAGATGACGTGACCTATCAATTTGAGTCTTTACGAGTGTATTCAAGCTACACTCCGAAAATAGATAGCCTCGACTTGTACGACATACAAGAAAGTTACATTGAAATTCCAGAAAATTCAACCTCTACTCTCAATTTTATCGCCAAAAATTGGTGGTGGGTGCTTGCAATTATTGTGCTTCTATTTGGATTCATTATTTATCGATTCTTGAAAAACCGAAATCGATTTGATTCAGAGAAAACAATTTTGCTCTCGTTGGAAGAAAGAACATTGAATGCCATTGACGCTCTGGAAAAGCGCAAACTATGGGAGGAAGATCGTTTGAAGGAACATTTTGTTCAATTATCATACATCTTGAGGTCCTATTTAACGGAAAGGTATTCAATCTCTTTACTCGAAAAAACTACACATGAAGCCCGATTGCTTTTGGAAGAGATCGCATTGAATAAAAGCACAATATCTTCCATTATCAGTGTACTTTCGGAAGCAGACATGGTGAAATTTGCGAAATCGAAGCCAGAAGTAAATTCAATTCTTCTGGTGTCGAGAATGGCAAGAGTTATTGTCAAAGAAACAAGACCCATAGAATCGGAGAATCATGCTGAATAATTGGAACATCTTTTTCTGGGAATATGAATTCCACGCTCCAGCGTGGCTGTTGCTTTTACTATTAATTCCATTCGTTTTGTGGGCACTGTTTCGTGCTGAACAGAATTCCACAGGAGAAGTTAAATATACTGGAAGCGACCAGCAACAGCAATTTTTGAGTGACAATTGGATTGTTCAATTACGGAAAACAATCATAATATGCTATGGACTCATTACAGCGCTTCTTATTTTGGCCATTGCAAAACCATTTCATTTGGAGATGGATGAGGACAATACAATGAACTACAAAGACGGAATAGACATTGTTATTGCCATGGACATCTCTGGTTCAATGCTCACTCAAGACTTTAAACCAAATCGTTTGGAGGCATCAAAACGTGTTGCAAAAGAATTCATTTCTAACAGAAAAGGTGATCGGATTGGCCTTGTTGCTTATGCTGGTGAGGCATATACTGCCTGCCCTCTTACACTCGACTATGAAGTATTAAAAAATCAAATTGATGCCGTTAATGGTGAGCGAATTAAACGCGGAACCGCAATCGGCGTTGGTTTGGGAACAGCCTTAACTCGTTTGAATAACGATAGTATCGAATCTAAAGTAATTATACTACTCACTGACGGAGTCGATGGTGGAGCTCAACTCGATCCTCTAACGGCTGCCGAACTAGCCAGAGAAATGGGTGTTCGGGTCTATACAATTGGGGTTGGAAGTAATGGAGAGGTTCCAACATTAATTAATTCTCCTTTCGGATCTTATTATGCATTAACCGAGACTGAAATCGATGAAGACATACTCAGAGAAATAGCGTCCAGAACCAATGGCCGTTACTTTAGGGCAAAAGATGAAAAGACGTTAAAAGAAATCTACAAGGAAATTGAAAAGCTAGAGAAGCGAAAAATTGAAAATTCAGCATTCAACCCAATTCGACCAATACACCCTCAAGGATTTTTGAATTGGGCATTCATCCTACTTTGTATCATCTGGTGTCTGCGCTATATACTATTTAATCGAAATGAGTAAAGACAAATATATATATAACATAAAAGTTCTTATCGCTTGGAGTATTGCCTGGGAAATTATTTTTTGGAGTACATGTTACTTTACACCATTCTTACTCGGTTTGTTTGATTCTGCGAATTCCGAACAATTAATTTTCGAACAGCCGTCAGCGTTCTTTTTTCTATTTGCTATAGTCCCAATTTTTGGAATTTACATTTACAATTTAATACGCAACAATAAAAGAACCGCAAAGCTGAGTCAAAACATTCAGAAATCTTTCATGAAGCCAGTATCAACATTCAATAGTTTTATGCGGTACTTTCTCTTTAGAAATGCGATTGGTTTTTTAATCCTTGCGATGGCGCTGCCAACATTTGGAACAAAAAAAGAGCAAAGTGCAATAGACAAACTTGAACTTGTAATTTGCCTTGATATTTCGAGTTCGATGAATACAAAAGATATTTCGAAAACTATTTCTCGACTGAATATTTCAAAAAGAGCAATCAATCAACTAATCAACAAATTGAATGGAGAACGCATTGGGGTTTGTTTGTTCGCAAATAACGCATTTGTTCAGCTACCAATTACAAATGATTATGCAGCGGCAAAAATGTTCGTTAGGAGTATTGAAACGAGTATGATCTCCGACCAAGGAACCAATATCAACGCCGCACTTCAGATGTCAATGAAAATGTTTTCAAAAGAAAAGACAGGCAAAGGAATTGTATTGATTACTGATGGAGAACACCATGAAAGCAATCCATCGGAAGTATTGATGAATATACGCGAATCGCAGATCAATTTTAGCGTATTAGGCATTGGAACACTTAATGGAGGGCTAGTTCCAAAAGACCCAGACCGACCTGAAATCGGTTACAAAAAAACACCCACTGGAAAAACTATATTGTCCAAATTAAATGAAAAATTCATTCAAGAAATTGCAACAAAAGCAGGCGGAAAAGCATCCGTGAGCTCAAATGAATTCCCTGATCTTTCAGCTTTATTAACACAAATTAACCAGATAAAACGAACTAAAATTGATAGTTTTGAGTTCGATCGTAAACAAGAACGATATCAGGTGCCGTTGTTAATCGCACTGATTGTTTGGTTGTTGTATTTGCTCTGGTCAAAAAAACACACAAACGTTCTTAACAAACTAATAGGGCAAAAATGAAAAATTTAGTCGTCACCCTTACTTTGCTGACTGTATCTTCAAGCTCTTTTTCTCAAGAATGGGTGGATGCCGTAAAGCGCGCGAGAAAATCATACCAAGCGAGCGAGTATAAAAAGGCGCTAACTTATTATCAGCGCGCGCAAAAATTAGCACCGGACGATGTTAATTTATCTGATGAAATCGGACAAACATCTTATAAGCTAGGAGATTTCGAAAAGTCGGAGCAGTTTTTTCAAGAAAATACTGCGGCCAAATCCTCGAAATTAGAAAAAGCTAAAAGTTTCCACAACATCGGAAACTCACGCATGAAAAACAAAAATTACCAAGGCGCTGCGGAGGCATACAAAGCATCCCTTCGATTACATCCTGAAAGTGATAAAACGAGGTACAACCTCTCAGAAGCACTCCGGCAAATAAAAAAAGAAGCGCAACAGAAGCAAAATCAAAGTAAATCATCGGAAAACCAGAATGATCCTAACAATTCAAACGGTAGCAACAAAGATCAAACAAACCGGGGAGGCGAAAGAAATAAAGAAAACCAAAAAAGTGAGAACAGGTGGCCAAACAAAACAACAGACCGCATACTCAAGGAACTAATGAAGAAGGACGCAGAGACCAAGCAAAAGATAGATAAAAATTTAAGCCGAGGTGTTGCTCCAAAATCCGGGAAAGATTGGTGATATGAAAAAATATATTGTCGTAATACTCTCCCTCTTTGTGGTCCTCTTTGCAAATGCGCAAAAGAAAGTCCACATAGAACTTACACCAAAAAATGCTGAAATCGGCGAAACATTCAATATTACAATCACTTCTTCGGTTCCCGGAAACTTGAATTTTGATAATGTCCCTGACCTATTTATTCAAGACTATAATGTCCAACGTGGGAGTAAAAAATCAATCGACCATGCAAGTGGAACGATACGGGCGGAATACTATTACACTTTCACCGGAATGATCACAAAAGCAGGGCAGTACAATTTTGGTCCTGTTTTCATAACCAATGGAAATAAAACACACAGCTCAAATAAAGCTACAATAACAATTGGAGAGAAAGTTCAAATGCAACCTGGCGAGGTCTCATCGAACCAGTTACAAGATCCTGCATTTGGAATAATCCAAACCAACAAAAAGACAATTTACGAAGGGGCACCTCTTCTTGTGTCATGTAAAATATATGCTCAATACGATCCAACACACGTCGGCGCATATAAAAGTTATACTGTTCCTCGCTCAAACAGAAAACATTCAATAGGAAATAATGCGACAACAATTAAGCACCACATTGAACGGTTTAAAGGCCGTGAATATTACACTTTCGACTATGACAAAAACATTATATTTCCCTCCAGAATCGGAACGTTTCACATTCAACCCTTCTCTCTAAATCTCCATCAAGGATATGAAAGTTTCCCTGTAGTGTCTGGTGATATTGAAATTGAAGTATTGCCACTTCCAGAGAATCCCCCTTCAGATTTTATTGGTGGTGTTGGTAAATTTAGCATTGAAAGCAACTTGAATTCGAAAACAATTAAACAAGGTGAAGTATTTAATTTAAAAGTGAAAATATCAGGATCTGGCAACCTTCACAATATATCAGCACCAGAACTCAAGCTGCCTGATGGATTTACTGTGTATGGCGATCCGATAATTAATGAGAGGTACTCCATTGATATTAATGGTGCCGAAGGTGAAATTGAATACGAATACAATGTCCAAGCAAAAAATGCTGGGATTACAGAATTACCTGAAACTTCAATCTCATATTTCGATCCAAACAAAGAAAAGTACATCCAAAGTCGAACCAAGGAACAAAAATTAAACGTTGTTGAGGATATCAATTTTATCGCAGCTCAAGAAAACGATAAAACGATTAAAAATAAGGACCTCGTAGTTCACCGGTCAGAGATTAGAAACATCATATCAATTGTAAAAAACAACTCACTCTTCGGTACAACCATTTTTTGGAGTTCACTCACGTTGCCTTTTCTCGCCAGTTTCTTTCTTCTTTTCTTAACAAAAAAAAGAAGTCAAATAGATGAAAATATAAAAAATAAGCAGCAACGAAATGAGCAACTTGCTCAGTTAAAAAAACATATTGAAAAAGCAAAATCAAATTCTACGACAGGCCCAGATCAACAGTTTTATCCACACATTGAAAATGCACTGATCAAAGCCTTTGAAATAAAAATGAACCGATACGGTGAGCAAAGTCGAGAAAAACAAGAAATTTTAGAATATATTGATGACCAAGAAAGACAAGAAAAAATACGATCAATTTTTGCTTCATGCGATCAAGCAAAATACGGATTCTCTCCAGACAAGGCCTCAAGGCTTGAAACTCTGAATAATTTGAAAGCTGTGATTCACAATCTGAATATCATAAAATGGTAAGAAAAGGTCTTATTTCATGCCTCTGTATTTTGATGTCATTTTGTGCATTTACCATAGATCAGAACCCTGCTTTTCAAAAAGGAATTGATGCCTTCAATAAAAAAGATTTTGCTATCGCAACAAATCATTTTGAAGAAGAATTAAAAAACACACCCAACAACGTTTCAGCTCAATTTAACTTAGGGCTGTCCCACAGCGCTCAAAAAAACTATGGAAAAGCAATAGTAGCGTTCGAACGTGTCTTGAAACAGATGCCAATGGACTATGAAGCAATTGACAACATTAAGTATTTGTATGAAGAACTAAACAATGGTGAAGAGTGGACTTCCGATATTAGTCCACTTCAAAGAGCTCTTTATGCCATAACATCAACCACCTGGTCCTATATTAGCATTATTCTATCCATTTTATTTACGATAACATTGCATGTTTTTCGTTCAGCCAAGAACCACAACAAGAAACGTTTGTCACTCCTAATCTCTGGACTATTAATCGCATTATTGTTCTTTTCCCTATATACTGCATCTGAAGCATATCAATACGAAACCTCAAGAGATATTGGCATTGTAACAAACATCGATCAAAGTGAAACACATCATAAGAAATCGGATGAAAGCATAAAAGAGAAAAAATTACCCATAGGAACAAAAGTCAAAAGAATTGGACTCTCAAAAGGTAAACTGCAAAAGGTACAAACGAAGAATGGCGCAACCTACTATATACGAAGTTCTGAAATTGAATTTATCTAGTTGAACTGCAGTAAATCAATTATCTTTGCATCAAAGGTGACCTTTCTATGGAAGAAAAGCAGAGCATACGAAAACTTACAATTGAAGAACTCAAAGGTGTGATGGTCCGTTTTTCGGAAAAACCATTTCGTGCAAAACAACTGTTTGAATGGCTCTGGCAAAAAGATGCTGCTTCATTTGAGGAAATGTCAAGCTTACCAAAAGCACTCCGAGAACAACTCGAAGGGCATTATTACATCGATCATATTGAATTGAAAGATCAACAAGTTAGTTCAGACAAAACGATAAAATGTGCTTTCAACACGCAGCAAGGGAATATCATCGAAGGAGTATTGATCCCAACATCCAAACGAATGACTGCGTGTATCTCATCACAAATTGGATGCAGTTTGGCTTGTAAATTCTGTGCAACAGGAAAGCTGAAACTTATGCGCAATCTGTCTGCCGGGGAAATGGTCGACCAAGTAACCTATTTAAGAGATCAAGCGCAACTAAAATATGGATCCACATTATCAAATATTGTTTACATGGGAATGGGAGAGCCGCTGCTCAATTACAACAATATGATTCAGTCAACGAATTTAATCACCTCAGAACAGGGACTTGGAATTTCACCGAAACGAATTACTGTCTCAACTGCTGGTATCGCTAAAATGATAAAACGACTGGGAGATGATGAAGTGAAATTCAATCTTGCCTTGTCCCTGCATGCGGCAAATGATAAAAAGCGAAGTCACATCATGGAAATTAATGACTCAAACAACCTTGATGCATTGCGTGAGGCACTCAAATACTTTCATGAAAAAACAGATACAAGAGTTACATTCGAATACATAATTTTTAAAGATTTTAATGATGCATTAGAAGATGCACAAGAACTCGCTGAATTTGCAAAGTGCGTGCCATGTAAAATTAATATAATTGAATACAATCCAATTGATGACGGTGAATTCCAACAGGCTGCCTCTTCAAAAGTGGATGCGTTCGCAAATTATCTCGAAAAGAAAAATATCATCGTAAATGTGCGCAGAAGTAGAGGTAAAGATATCGACGCTGCATGCGGCCAACTGGCAAATAAAAATAAAGCAATAAAAAAAGAAGATCGAATTTTGAAAGCATAACTGCACCCTTCAGATATCCATTGCGTTATTTATTAATTCACAGAAGTTCCTAACTGTTAAATATTCAAGGGTTTAGAAAAAATCAATCATTTTTTTAGTAGAAATGATAAAATAAACCGACATTCGTGCATCCTATTGACAATTCACCACGTCTTAGGTAAAAATGAACTATTAACCGATTACTATGAAGCAAAAAATTTTCAAAACGGTGTCCACGTTTGTCGTAGTGATGCTCACTTCTTTTTCAAGCCTCTCGCAAGGTGAAGTGGTTGCAGATAAACTAACGAATGACTGGACGCTTTTGCAGTCGCAAGAAGGTATTAATATCTACATTCGCAAAGAGAAGTGCAATGTAGGTGCGCCAGAACTTTTCACATATGCTTTTATCCGCATCATAAACAACAATACGGTAGAAAAAACGGTTGAATTTAACTTCCAAATTCAATACGATAACAGATGTGTTGGTTGCGGAAACACAAGAGAAACAAAACAAATGTTGGCTGTTCCAGCATCAACTTCTGTTGAAGGCGAAACGACCTTTGAAATTGCTGAGCTTTCATTATTAATTAACAATCCATACCAAAAAGACACTGGTTCTCTAGAGTCAATTCGATTGGATGAATTTAAAATTAATTAGTCATGAGAAATTTATTTATACCTATACTAATGGCATTGATTTTGCCATTTTCAGGACAATCACAAGTTTGTATTGTAAACGTGAGTCCTCAAGACACGACAATATGTCCTGGTGATTCAGTTGGAATCGTTGGTTACGCTGCAATTGTTGCAACGGGACAAAACTTTGACTTTGATTTGGGAGCATTACCGCCAGGCTGGTCTGCAACGGGAGGACAAACATGGGGTACTCCATGTGGCGCTGGAATTAATGGAACACCATACTATTGGGCTTCTACATCAGGTTCAGGGGTTCCAACAGTAGGTTCACCGGCCTTTGATGTTTCATGTGGAGGGTTTGTAAACTTTGATATGGTATATTCTGTCCAAGGTGGTGCCGCTCCTTGTGAAGGTCCCGATTTGGCGAATGAAGGTGTATCTCTTCAATATTCTACCAATGGGGGAGCAACATGGACAACGATCGTATATTACAGCCCTGGTGGATTTGAACTTCCAATAATGCCAAACACCTCAGGAAGTGTAGCAAGTGGGGCTACCACATACACAACATGGAACAGTTTTAGTGTGCCTATTCCACAAGCAGCTATGACTACGGGAACCATGTTCCGATGGACTCAATTTAATTCGTCTGGAACCTGCTGTGATAACTGGGGACTTGATAATATTGAAATTTTTGGTGGTCCATGTAATACGGCTACAATTAACTGGGACAATGGTCTAAGCAATACGAATTATTTCTGGACCACACCAACTCAAGATACTGCATTTGTTGCGATGGTCTATGATACACTTGGAAATTACATGTGCTCATCTGATACAATCCATATCGATGTTATGGAGCCAACCTTAACTTGGAACTTGACAGACACATTATTTGCATTTTGTCCTACAGATTCTTTACCAGCGGAAGTAACAAGCTTCAACAATGCCATTGCTCCTTATGGAGTAACGTGGTCTACAGGAGCCACTTCCAATCCAACACTTCTCGGAACAAATGGTAATCTGCAAGACCTGATAACGTACACCGTGGAAATAACCGATGGCTGTGGATATGTCTATAACGACACCATAATGATGCTCGTGAATCAAACGCTAGCCATTGATACAATGTTAGCCTATGATGCAACAGCTTGTGATCCAACAGGTGCCGCGAGTGCGTTCATCTCAGGAATAACATCGACAGGTGGTCAGCCATTTTACAACTGGTCAGGACCTGGAAATACCGGTCAATTTAGTATCGATGGTACTGCAATTACCGATATTCCTCCAGGATGGTATTATTTTACTGTAGTTGATGATGTTTGTGAAGTTGTTGACAGTATCTATATTGATGTTGAAAATCCGCCAATTGCTGATTTATCTCCACTTACGAGTAACGGTTGTGGACCTGTGCCTGTATCATTCACAAATAACAGTTCAAATACTGTAACTTATTTATGGAATTTCGGTGATGGATCACCAACCACAACCGATGTCAATACTTCTCACTCGTTTGAGTCATCGTCCATGGTAACGCTAATTGCCTATGACGAGAGTGGATGTGCTGATACAGCATATGCAAACGTTGTTGTTGAACCTTGCGGATGTACAGATCCAGTAGCACTGAACTTCAATCCGAATGCTACATTCGATGATGGTTCATGCTCATATCCATTCCCAACTGCAGCAGCGCCTAATGTTTTCACCCCGAATGACGATAACAAAAATGACTTGTTCTACTTAGACGCAACAAACGCAGGTGACATTCATCTTATAATCTTAAATCGATGGGGTAATGTGATTTTTGATGAAACTGGACCAAACCCAGCATGGGACGGAACAGCTTCTAACGGAATGATGGTTGAAGAAGGAACATATTTCTACAAATACACCGTTAATGGTCTTGCGAGTAACATTGACCCAATAGAAGGGCATGGCTTTGTTCAACTCATAAAATCAAATTAATACAAAAACGAATCAAAAAGGGCTTCACATGTGAAGCCCTTTTTTTTTGTCTGTACCGTAAGAAAATTGTTTTGCTCTTTCCTCATATAATTTATCTATTTTCGAAATCCTAAGCCTTATATTTGTACCCATGATGACAGTAGAGGAAATAATGGAGCCCATAACTGCGGAGATGTCGGAATTCGAAGTTCGATTCCGACGAAGTATGAAGTCCAAGGTGCCGCTTCTTGATAAAGTTACTCACTACATCATCAGGAGAAAAGGAAAACAAATGCGTCCGATGTTTATTTTTCTTACAGCAAAAATGCTTGGCAAGGTCAATGACAAAACATACGACGCAGCTACACTTGTGGAACTTCTTCATACAGCAACACTTGTTCACGATGATGTTGTTGATGATGCGAATGAAAGAAGAGGATTCTTCTCTGTGAATGCGCTTTGGAAAAATAAAATTGCAGTATTGGTTGGTGATTATATGCTTTCTAAAGTATTACTGCTTTCTATAGAAAAGAACAATACCCTGCTACTTGAAGTTGTTGCCCGTGCAGTAAGGGAAATGTCTGAAGGTGAATTGCTGCAAATTGAAAAGGCACGTAAGTTAGACATCACTGAAGAAATCTATTTTGATGTAATTCGACAAAAAACAGCATCACTAATTTCTACATGTTGTGAGGCAGGTGCGATTAGCGCAGAAAGACAAGACAGCGCAGAAACAATGCGTAAATTTGGAGAATATATTGGAATATCCTTTCAATTAAAAGATGATATTTTTGATTACGGCGAGCCTGGAGAAATTGGCAAACCGACTGGTCTTGACATTCGAGAACGAAAAATGACACTTCCTTTGATTTTTGTATTGAACAACAGCACTCCAGAAATTCGAAAAGAATTGATTAACATTGTTAAGAACCACAACGAAAATCCCAAAAAGGTGCGTCGTGCAGTTCAATTAGTTATAGAAAATGGAGGTATTGAATATGCACATATGAAGATGTTAGAATTCAAAAATAAAGCATTAGAACTCATTAAAAATATTCCGAACTCAGATGCCAAAACATCTATCATTGGACTGGTAGATTATACTACGAAACGAAAAAAATAAGATGAAGTGTCTAACATTCATAGTCCTATCACTGATCATTGCAAGTTGTGCGGATCAAGTGAAAAAAAAAGTTGCCCCGGCGACTAAACCTGTGGTGTCCAAAACCCACGAAAAAAGTCCCAAACCATTACAAAAAGTAAAAGAAGAAATCCTCGTAAAAATTCAAGGAAATACTTACACAGAGTATTATCCGGGTAATAAAAAAATCAAATTCCAAGGACCTCAAGACGCTGAAAAAAGACGTCATGGCGAGTGGAAGTACTTCTCTGAAAATGGAGACGTTATGTCTATTACCGAATACAGCCATGGAATTCGGAATGGATTGATGGTCGTAAAACACTTGAATGGACAAATAAGTTATACTGGAGAATTCAAAAATGGTGACAAGATAGGTATATGGAGGTCCTACAGTGAAAATGGAGAATTAATTGAAGAAAAAGACTGGACAGGCAAATAAAAATGGCAATCATTCCACCACATATCGTTGATGACATTATGCAAACTTCTCGCATTGAAGAAGTGGTCGGCGAATTTGTGAATTTGAAACGCTCAGGGTCAAATCTTAAGGGTTTAAGCCCATTTACAGACGAGAAAACACCTTCTTTTGTAGTCTCTCCTGCAAAACAGATTTTTAAATGCTTTTCGACAGGCAAAGGGGGGTCTGTTGTTTCTTTCCTAATGGAAAAAGAGCATTACTCATATCCTGAGGCATTGCGATGGCTCGCAGATAAATATGGAATTACGATTCCTGAAGACAAACCTGCAACCCCAGAAGAACTTGCAGTAATTTCGGAGCGTGAAAGCCTTCATGTCATTAACGAATTTGCAAAAAATCATTTTATTAGCAACCTACACAACAATGAAGAAGGTAAAAAAATTGGGCTTTCTTACTTTATTGAGCGTGGCTTCAGACCTGAAATAATTGAAAAATTCCAGCTAGGATATTGCTTAAATAAGAGTGATGACTTTACTTCTACCGCCCTTGATAAAGGATACAAAAAAAAGTATTTGGAAAAGGTAGGGCTTACCAAATCAAAAAATGAACGGCATTTTGATTTCTTTCGTGGAAGAGTAATCTTCCCTATTCATAGTGTGTCAGGAAGAGTATTGGGTTTTGGCGGACGCACACTTATAACAGACAAAAAAATAGCGAAATATTTTAACTCTCCTGAGAGCTTAATATACAACAAAAGTGAAATTTTATATGGATTACACTTCGCAAAAGGAGATATAATTAAGTATGATAATTGTTATTTGTGTGAGGGGTATACAGACGTAATTAGTATGTATCAAGCCGGTGTACAAAATGTGGTCTCCTCATCTGGCACATCCTTAACGCGGGAGCAAATACGCTTGATTAAACGCTACACAAAAAATATGACTATCCTCTACGATGGTGATGCAGCTGGAATTAAAGCATCATTTAGAGGTATTGATCTCATTCTTGAAGAAGGATTAAACGTTAAAGTTGTACTATTCCCAGAGGGTGAAGATCCCGATTCATTTGCAAAAAAATCAAGTACAACAGAACTTGAGTCCTACATCTCAGAACACCAACAAGATTTCATCTCTTTTAAAGCAGACATTTTGTTAGATAGCGAAGGAAATGATCCAATTAAAAAAGCGCAACTAATTAAAGACATCACACATAGTGTCTCACTAATTCCGGATCAAATTACACGTAATGTATTCATCCCAGAAGTTGCGAAACGCTTCGACATAAAAGAGGATGTCATTTGGGCAGAAGTAAATAAAGACCGAAAAGCAGCAGCCGAAAAACTACAAAAAGAATCACTACGTAAAAAAAGCAATTTACAGGAACAAAAACCAACATCAAGTCAAAATGATCCGTATGCTTTTGAGCCGAATCCTATTGATGACAGTGCAATTGCAACATCCGCGAAAGAAAAAACAGACGATCATAACGAATTCGACTTGATGCGAATTTTACTGAAATATGGATCAAATGCAATCAAAATTGACCACATCAATGAAAAAGATGAAAAAGAAGAGGTAGAAACGAGTATCGCTGAACTAATCTGCCATGAATTGCATGTCGATGAATTGGTTTTTGAAATACCACTTTATCAGCGAATATATAAGATCATTGCTGAATCGCTAGAGAACAATACGTTCCTTAAAATATCCTATTTCCAGCGATTAGAAGACCAAGAAATTGTCCGTTTCGCAACTGAAATTGAAATGAACGATCATGAATTGAGTGCCAACTGGATCACCAAGTACAACATCCATACAAGTTCTGAAAAAGACAAACTCAAGCATGCGGTAATGTCATCGATTTTTGGGTTTAAGGTTTCAAAAGTTGAAAAGCGCATCAACGAACTTCGTGAGATTTTATCTCAAAAAGCACAAGAACTATCAGATGATGAACTAATGGAAATACTTTCAGAACAAGTTGCCCTTGAAAAAGTAAAGAAAGTTATTTCTGAAAAAATGGGACGAATAATCATTAACTAACACGGAGTAAGTAAATCTATTTAATTGCCCTTTTCAAACAGTAACTTCTTGTACATCTGAATACTATTTTCAAGCCCAAAATATAGAGCATCAGAAATCAGAGCATGACCAATAGAAACCTCCATCAATCCGGCAATATTTGCGTCAAAAAACTCAAGATTTTCCAAACTTAAATCATGCCCTGCATTAATCCCAAGGCCCAATTTAGAGGCTAAATCTGCGGCTTCAACATAAGACGCGATCGCATTTTCAGGATTGCTCAAATACGCATCAGCATATGGGCCAGTATACAATTCAATTCGATCAACTCCGCTTTTTGCGGCAAACTCAATATTTTCTAAATTTGTATCGACAAAAATTGAAGATCGCACTCCTTGACTTCGAAACCGCTCTGTTAAATCAGTTAATAAATCCAAATGTTTTTTGGTATCCCATCCTGCATTCGACGTCAATACATTTGGAGGGTCAGGAACAAGAGTTGCCTGAGTGGGAAGCACTTCATCTATCAGCTGTAAATAACGTTCATCCGGATACCCTTCAATATTAAACTCTGTTTGCACAACTGCTGATAAATCAATCACATCTTGTCGAGTGATGTGACGCTCATCAGGACGCGGGTGCACTGTAATACCATCTGCACCAAATCGCTCGCAATCAAGGGCAACTTGAACAACATTTGGTGTGTTTGCTCCTCTCGCATTTCGAATCGTTGCAATCTTATTTACATTTACACTCAATCTCGTCTTCATTCGGCACAATTTTGTCGATATAAAAGTACAAACTTACTAAGGAAATAATAGTACATTAGCACAGAAGAATGAAAGCAATACACCTCATAGCAGAAGATATTCCGCCGTTAACGCACATTGATACTGCAGAACGGGCATTGAGTTGGATGGATGAGTTTAAAGTTTCTCATCTTCCCGTTTTGAAGAATGCTGACTTTGTAGGAGTTGTCTCTGAAACGGATATTTTAGACAAAATGGAAATGGACCATACCCTGGACGAACTCTTTCAGCACCTTCCCCGTCCATTCGTCTATGAATCGGACCACATCTATCAGGTACTCTCAAAGGTCGCAGAGTTCAAATTAAGCTTAATTCCTATTCTAAGCTCAGATGACTCTTATTTAGGATGCACCTCTGTACACCATTTACTCACCATGATGGCGAATACAGGAAGTATAAAAGAAAATGGAGGTATCCTGGTCCTTGAAATGGCAAGAACGGACTACTCGATGTCTCAAATTGCTCAAATTGTTGAGAGTAATGATGCGCATATAATAAGTTCTTATATCATGTCCTCACCTGACTCAACAAACCTTGAGATTACGCTAAAGATTAACAAAATTGAGTTGGATCGTATTATCCGAACTTTCGAACGATATGATTATATTATAAAAGCATCTTTTCAGAAAAGCAACTACAATGATGATATGCAATTCCGTTACGATGCACTAATGAATTATTTGAATCTATAAATATGAATGTTGCCGTTTTTGGTCGTAAAGTGACAAAAGAAAACATTGGATATTACAATGAATTCTTATCCGTCCTCCAAGATTTTGGTTGGAATCCAATTGTAGAATCGAACTTAAAAAGTCTTCTGGTAAAAAAAGCTGGGCTTTCTGAAAGTACTGATGAATTTTCATCTCATGAAGACTTCAAAAGCGGGATCGATTTAAGTTTTAGTATTGGTGGAGACGGAACTTTTATTGAAAATGTAAAATTTGTTCGCGATTCAAATGTACCTGTTCTCGGAATAAACACCGGACGGCTAGGTTTTCTCGCCAACGTTCCAAAAGAACATTTAGAGGAGGCCATGGGGATGGTAAAAGCCAAAAAATTTGATCACCAAAAGCGATCATTAATTCGTGTTGAATCAGAAGCCAACCACTTTGGTGAAGACAATATCGCCTTTAACGAAATAACCCTGCAAAAAAAAGATACCTCATCGATGATTACGGTGCACGCGTCTCTTGGAGGAAAGTACCTGAATTCGTATTGGGCAGATGGTCTGATAGTAGCCACACCATCAGGTTCTACCGGATATAGCCTAAGTTGCGGAGGACCAATTATCACACCGGGCTGTCAAGTGCACATCCTTACCCCTATTGCACCGCACAATTTGAATGTTCGCCCAATGGTCGTCCCAGATCATATGTCAATAAAATTAAGCATAGAAGGAAGGAATAGAACCTATCTAATGAGCATAGATGGCAACTCCGTACCTATCAAAAACGAGGAAGAGCTTACCATTTCAAAAGCGAATTACATGATTAACGTAATTAAATTTGAAGACAATAATTTTCTTGATACCATTCGAACAAAAATGCTTTGGGGTATTGACAAACGGAATTAATTTTTCCCCTCGGCAAAAGAGTATTGCTGAATAAATCAGTAAATTAGAGTTCACAACCAAACGTACAAACAAATACAAACTAGAAAAATGAATAAATTACTTTTAACATTACTTTCCGTAATCATTGTTGGGTCAGTATTCGCCGAGTCAGAAAAAGCCAAAAAGCCAAAAAAACCGAAACTTGAGGCGGGCATGTACGCAAAATTCAATACCACGAAAGGCATTATTATTTGTAAACTGGAATTTGAAAAAACACCAATGACAGTTGCCAACTTTGTTGGGTTGACCGAGGGTAACTTCAAAGTTGACACAAACAATTATACAAGACCTTTTTATGATGGGGTAAAATTCCACAGAGTAATCGCTGATTTTATGATTCAAGGTGGTGACCCAAAAGGAAATGGTTCAGGTGGACCCAATCACAGAATATTTGATGAAACTAGAAATGATCTTTTGCATTCAAGTGCGGGTATTTTATCTATGGCCAATTCTGATCCACAAGGGTCAAAAAAACCATTTTCCAACACCGGACAGACAAATGGTAGCCAATTTTTCATCACCCACAAAGCAACGCCACACCTCGATGGTTTGCATACAGTTTTTGGCAATGTTATCATTGGACAAGATGTTGTAAATGCAATTGAACAAAACGATGTTATGACCAATGTAACGATCATACGAAAAGGAAAAGCAGCAAAAGCATTTGATGCATCCAAAATTTTTGAAGTAGAAGCGTACAACAGAACTCCAAATGGTAAAATTGAATTGCTCAAAAAGAACAAAGAACAGATCAGTTCACTGAAGGTAGCCATCGCCAGATTAGAACAGGAGCAAGCAACACAAAAAAAAGACAAAAAGAAACAAAAAATTGCAAGTGAAATAGCAAACGTTAAAGAACGATTAATGGTTTTAGAGACTCAAAATAAAACCATTGAAACAGCCATGGAAGAAATAAAAAAGGCTGGGGCAGAAAAAATACGCATCAGTAAAATTGCTTCAATGTCAGTTGAAGAATACAATGCTTTTTTATTTTCAGAAGTCCAAAAAAAGTTTCCTGAAGCAAAACAAACATCTTCTGGTTTGGTTTATGTTATCAAAGAAGCGGGGGCTAAAGAACCTATTTCAGAGGGGGCTGAAGTTAGCGCGCACTGCACGGGTAACTTCCGAAAAGACGGTTCCAAATTCTTCTCTACTCGCGATGGTCGCGGTGAGCCAATGAAATTCCGATACAAAATTGATCGAATGGTCCCAGGGTGGGAAGAAGGACTTGCAATGCTAGGCGAAGGAGGTAAAGGAATATTCTTTTTACCCTATCATTTGGCATATGGAGCCAGAGGCAGAGGAGCAGCGATCCCTGCCTACTCAGATTTAATATTCACCACAGATATTATGTCAGTTACTCCTCCTGCGCAACATGATGAGAACGATGGTCATGATCACAGTGGACATGACGGACACAAACATTAATCAAAAAAAATCTTCAGTTTTCGCTGAAGATTTTTTTTATCCGTTATTTAAATTCATTTTAATCTTCCCAAGGCATACACTTTGATGGTTTTCCTAAGCGAAATGTAATCATCATACCTGAAAAAATATACCAATCCTTTGTCGTAGCATTGCCACGACGTCCATAGCGCGAACCTGAAAACGATCTGTTCGATAGTTCTGCTGCCAAAGGACCATTTTCTGATGCCAACGCCACCGGATCAACATATGAACTTGATCCCACGTCATCAATATAATCAGTAAACGTTTTGCGCAATCCAATTTCAAAATTAATTGATGCCTTATCGCCTAACGAAATCTTCGCTCCAACTCCAATAGGCAGGCACAACTGATTTAGACTGTAGTTGCCCTTACTACTTAAAGAAGAACCTTGCCCCTCAGTCCCAAGCGGTTGCAATTCCACTTCAGTTCCACCATCGGTAATTGCTTTGGGATTCATACGAAAAAGCCCCATCTCAGTCAAAATATAAGCAGTCCCTTTAAATCGATCGTGGCCAAGCTGAAATGGAAAATAATTAAACTCCAAGCCAAAAGCGAACTCCCAAATGTTCGTTTCAAAACTCAGGCTACGTTCTTTTGTAAGATTTTCTTTGGATTTAGAATCATCTCCTGCCAGACGCCCGTAGGTGAAGTTAGTTCTCAAAGTCAGACGTGAGTGCACGTTATACCTGTATACAAGCCCTCCAGCTAAATTAATCTCTCTCCATGGCTCAAAAGGATTCAAATCACCAATGTAAGAAGCTCCACCAATCAAAAATCCAAGTTCTGAACGCGACTTTGCAGTATGAAACTGAGCATGGACTGAAGAGGTTCCAAAGCATAAGAACAAAACGAATACATATAGACTTTTTCTCATTTTCATTTCAAAGTAGAACGCAAATATATTAAGAAAATTGTATGTATTGGCTGTGATGTACGAGTTCTGTTCCCACATGGTCGAATAGTTAATTGATTGAGAAAATCGCTCGATACAGCGATTGGTCGAACCTAAAAAAAAATAAAATAGATCCTACCACATGGGACAAATAAGATCTAACTTCAATACAACAATTGCGTGGCAGAAAATTATTTGGATATTCGAGAAAAGAACCGATTGAGATTCTCATTTTTCAATAGTGTATCAGAACCTAAAATCAAAATGTTTTTACACTTGAAATTGTTTAGCCAAATTTCCATATTAGAAACTGCAACCTGAAGAGTGCCATTCACATCAATTTTCTGTGTTGGGATGTGTTTTTTATCAAAAAGCGTATGAATATCTAAGTGATCTCTATCAATGTCTTGATTTGCATTAATGAGTAAAAGTCCTTCTGGGAAATCACTGGATTTTTGATCGTAATTGAGAATCTCAACATCATTATTCAACGCCCATTCATTTAAGAACTTAGAGAAGTCAGAATCGGCTTTAATATAAATTGAATTTAAATTCATCCTAAGAGTGCAGTATTTTGCGCGGTGGCAAATATACTTGTTTTAATATTAAAACAGGTATACATCAACATTAATATGTGTTTTCGTTCTATAAAATTTCAGAGATCTTCTCTGTTGGCCGAGCAACAACCGCTTTTTGACCTAAAATTACAATCGGTCTTTCGATCAGTTTGGGATAGTTTATCATTGCATCTACCCATTCTTTATCCGTTAGTTGTGCATTCTTAAAGAGCTCTTTATAAATAGCTTCCCCTTTTCTTATTAACTCCTTTGGAGACATAGATAATTTAGACAATACATCAGATAACTCTGCTGCCGTGAGAGAGCCATCTTGGTAGTCAACCACCTCATAAGATTTATTTTTTTCGTCGAGGTACTTCAGGGCCATTCTACTTTTTGAGCAGCGTGGATTGTGATAGATCTTAAAGTTTGCCATTGTTCCAAATTAAATATAAAGTCTGCCTATTGTTGGCTGTAAATTGTTTCAATTTAATTTCCATAGGTCATCAAATACGATTTTAAAAAGTCATTAATATCTCCGTTCATCACAGCGTCAACATTCCCTGTTTCATGTCCTGTACGAACATCTTTAACGAGTTTATAAGGATGCATCACATAATTTCGGATTTGTGATCCCCATTCAATCTTCTTTTTACCTGCTTCAATTTCCTCTCTTGCTTCCATTCTAGAACGGTATTCAAGCTCATAAAGTTGAGACTTTAATAATTGCATTGCCTTCTCTTTGTTCCCTAGCTGAGATCGACTCTCAGAATTTTCAACAATAATTCCACTGGGTGCATGTCTTAATCGCACAGCTGTTTCGACTTTATTTACATTTTGCCCACCAGCACCACCTGAACGAAAAGTCTCCCACGTAACATCTGCCGGATTGACGTGGATCTCAATTGACTCATCAACGAGTGGATAAACATATACAGAAGCGAAAGAAGTATGCCGTTTTGCATTTGAATCAAAAGGTGAGATACGAACCAATCGGTGCACACCATTTTCCCCCTTTAGGTAACCAAAAGCAAAATCTCCTCCGAGTTCTAATGTTACTGTTTTTATTCCAGCAACGTCGCCCTCCTGATAATTTAATTCTTTGATCTTATATCCATTTTTTTGTGCCCACATAGTGTACATGCGCATTAGCATTAAAGCCCAATCGCAACTTTCAGTTCCGCCTGCACCAGCGGTTATTTGCAAAACAGCACTCAAACTATCCTCTTCACCTGAAAGCATATTTTTGAGTTCCAACTCCTCTACTTCGGAGGACAGTTTCAAATACACTTGATCAATCTCATCCTCACTTCCTTCTCCCTCTTTAATAAACTCCATTAAAACCTCTAAATCACCAAGCGCATCACGCAAGACTTCGTATGCATTAATCCAAAACTTGATTCCCCGAATCGATTTCATTTTAGCTTCAGCTGCTTTTGGATCGTTCCAGAAGTCAGGATCCTGGGTTTTAAGCTCCTCTTCGCTCAATTGCATGCGCTTCTCGTTGATTTTTAGGTAATCACCAATAGCATCAATTCTGTTGCGCAACGTCTTTATCTGATCCTGATTTATCATAGGTGCTAAATTTAGTTAAAAAGATGCGATTATTTGTTCAGAACTTAATCCCGATGGGGTAGCATTAACTATCAGAAAAATTTTACATTTGCTTATCAAATTTTATTGAAATGAATATACCACAAGAACTTAAGTACACAAAAGATCACGAATGGGTGCGCATCGATGGAGATGTTGCAACGGTAGGTATTACTGAATTTGCACAAAGCGAATTGGGTGACATCGTATACGTCGAAATTGAAACCGAAGGTGAGACAATCAAAGCAGAAGAAGTTTTCGGTTCAATAGAAGCGGTAAAAACAGTTTCGGACTTGTTCATGCCTGTGAGTGGCGAAATTACTGAGTTCAATGAAGCGCTCGAAGCAGCTCCAGAAGTAGTGAATTCAGATCCTTATGGAGATGGATGGATGATTAAAATCAAAATAACTGATCCTTCCGAATTGGATGCACTGCTTGACGCGACTGATTACTCAAACGTAATCGGATAACTTTTTTTTCTTTTGAGCTTCCGCTACTTCATACCAGGAATACTGTGGCTTGTTCCCACTGGGCTTATGCTATTGCCGTCGCAATACAGCACTGGAAGTTTATTTTTTGGTAGCGTGCCATCCGTCTCATTTTTACACGGAATCCTTTTACTTGGGCTTGTCCATATTTGGATTGGAGCCTGCAAGAAACAGCTCAAATACAGTTTATTACGAAGAAGAGCAATTTACTTGGTTTATGGTTCAGCAATTTTGATTTCAATTCTTACTGAAGCCAGTTCCTTTTTATATGGCGTTCACTTCAAATACTGCCTATGGAACCTACTTTTTGATATCATTGGTGCGTCACTAGGAATTTTAACTTTTAAACTCTTGTATCGTAAGTGCTATTGATTTTATGGCACGAGATTTGTGAACAATTATTAATATATTTACACCCACAATATTGAGAATACAATGGAGGCAAAGAAAAGCGATTCAGCAAATAATGAAAATTTAAGGTTCCCGATCATGCTAATGGGAGTTTTGTTCGTATCCGGAATATTACTCGCTTCGTTTACATACGAAGTAGGTGTTATTTCTGATATAAATCTTTCAAAAGAAAGTGCAAGCGACAATTCTCAAGTGCAAACTGTAGACAAACCTGAAGAACCTGAAGAACAAGAAGAGCCACCTAAAGTAGAAGCTACGCCACCCCCACAAGAAGAGGTGGTTGTAGAAGAAAATACTGAAGAAGAACCGGTTGCTGTAGTTACACCGCCACCACCAATGGAAATTGCTGTAGAGGAAGAACCACTTCCAGAAGCAGAAATTATCGATTTCCCTGACGTTGAAGCAGGATTCCCAGGGGGAGCAGCAGAATTACACAGGTGGATTGTATCGAACGTACAATACCCTGAAACGTCCATTGAGATGGAAGATCAAGGCCGAGTATACCTTTCTTTTGTAGTTGAGGCTGATGGTTCAATCTCCAACATTAAAGTGGAAAAAGGAGTTACTCGAGAATTGGATCGTGAAGCAAAACGCCTCGCCCGAAAAATGCCGAGATGGACACCAGGAGAAGCAGGAGGAAGAAAAGTTAGAACACGTTGCAGATTGCCAATAGTTTTTACATTGGAGTAAGAAATCAAACGCAAAAAATAGTATAAGCCCAACGGAATACCGTCGGGCTTTTTTGTTTTGGCACATCATTTGCATTTCTATTTCTAGAAACAAATCAAAACAAAAATTATGGAACGGAAAAAAAATAACTCTGCAACCAATGAGAACCTTCGATTCTCACTTGCACTAATGGGCTTTTTGTTTGTCGGTGGACTTGCACTTGCATCGTTTACCTACAAAACAACGACGGAAAAAAATCCTATTGCAATAACAAGTACCGGTAAATCTGAAATCGTTTATCAATCGCAAACTGAAACGCCCGATGTATCGCAAACTGAAAAAATTAAATTTACTCCACCTCCGGCTGTAAAAATAATAATCACACCACCAGATCCTACCCCACCTGCACCTGTAGTAACTCCTCCTCTACCACCACCTGTTGTAGTTGGACCAGTAATCGTAGCTCCTACTCCACCAGAAATTATTGATTTTCCCGATGTTGAAGCTCGTTTTCCCGGAGGAGCAGCTGCACTTCAAAAATGGATTTCAAACAATGTAGAATATCCTGAAACATCAATTATAATGGAAGATCAAGGACGCGTCACACTTTCGTTTGTCGTTGAACCTAATGGAGCAATTACAAACATTGAAATCATCAAAAAAGTGACCAAAGAACTCGATAGAGAGGCAAAGCGTGTCACCCGTAAAATGCCAAATTGGATTCCTGGTGAAGTTCAAGGAAAAAAAGTACGCACTCGATGCAGCCTGCCGGTTGTATTCACCTTGTACTAAATCAAAAAATCCGAAGACATCAATGATAGCCTTCGGATTTCTTCATTTATTCCGCTAATTAATAAGATGATGATGCACCTCCTATATTTTCAATAGGGTGCCATGTCGTTTTAACTTCCGTGCAATCCGAAATAAAGTGCAAACCTTGACTTTTTGGCTCCATCCAATGATGTTCATAATGTCGAATTCGCTTCAGATTTGATGTTGATGCGGAATTCAATTCTTTCATAATTTCTCGATCTTTTCCAGAATAAATTAAGCCATTGACATCCATATGCGAGACCAAAGGCTGAATCAACTCTTCTTTTGAACCTGTAACAATGTTTACAACACCCCCAGGCACATCAGAAGTGCTCAATACTTCAGCAAATGTTATGGCTCCTATAGGTTTTGATTCGGAAGCAATAACAACGCAGGTATTTCCACTTGCTATTGTCGGCGCTATAATCGAAACTAAGCCAATCAGTGATGTATTTTCATCCGCAATAATTCCAACAACACCCATTGCTTCATGCGTTGAGAAATTAAAATGGGAGGAAGCCACTGGATTCACTGAACCCAAAACTTGATGGTATTTATCACACCAACCAGCATAATAAACCAATCGATCAATTGCCAACTCCACTTCAGCTTTCGCATCAACCGTTGAAACACCCTGTATTACAAGTTCTTCTATGAATTGAGATTTTCGCCCTTCCAGCATTTCACCTATTCGGTATAAAATTTGACCACGATTAAATGCTGCACGTTCTGACCATCCTCCGAATGCCTTTCGGGCTGCAACAACTGCATTGCGAATATCTTTTCTGGAGGAAAGACAAATATTTCCAAAAGCCTCTCCTTCTGAATTTAATGGTGTGTAGTACCTCCCAGATTCAGTTCTTGGAAACTTACCCCCAATATAAATTTTATACGTTTTGAGAATTTTCAATCTTTCCATTTTTATCTAAGTTTAACATAACCTTCAAGTCCATGAAGTCCTCCCTCTCTGCCAAACCCACTCTCTTTGTACCCTCCAAAAGGTGAGGTTGGGTCAAACTTATTATACGTATTTGCCCACACCACGCCGGCCCTTAGCTTGGAGGTTAAATTAAATATTCTTGATCCCTTATCTGTCCAAACGCCAGCAGCTAAACCATAAGGTGTGTTGTTTGCTTTTTGAATGACCTCATCAACCGTTCGAAAAGTTTGAACCGTCAAAACAGGTCCAAAAATTTCCTCCTGCACGATCCGACTTGATTGAGCAACATCTGTAAACAGTGTTGGGCGACAATAATAGCCTTCTTGAGGAAGTTCACATTCACTCTGATACATCTTTGAGCCTTCACTTTGACCAATTTTCAAATAGTCATTAATAGTATCAAGTTGTTCTTTCGAATTTATAGCACCGACATCTGTATTTTTATCCAGAGGATTCCCGACAACAAGTGACTTCATCCTGTGTTTCAATTTTTGAATTACTTTATCTGCAACAGATTCTTGGACAAACAAGCGAGATCCAGCGCAGCAAACGTGCCCCTGGTTGAAAAAGATTCCATTAATGATCCCCTCGACTGCCTGATCCAATGGTGCGTCTTCTAGAATAATATTCGCAGATTTACCGCCAAGCTCAAGTGTCGCTTTTTTAGTTGTTCCCGCAATTGATTCTTGTATAATTTTTCCCACTTGCGTAGATCCCGTAAAAGCTATCTTGTCTATATCTTGATGATTAACAATAGCAGCACCAGTATCTCCATATCCAGTCACAATATTTACAACTCCAGCAGGCAGTCCTGAATCATGAATTAATTCTGCCAATTTCAATGCAGTTAAAGGTGTTGTTTCTGCTGGTTTAATTACAACTGTATTACCAGCGGCCAAGGCCGGAGCAATCTTCCAAGCCGCCATTAGAAGTGGAAAATTCCAAGGAATAATTTGACCTGCGACACCTAGAGAATTCACCTCTCGATTGGGAAACGCATATTCCAATTTATCAGCCCATCCTGCGTAATAAAAAAAATGATTGTACGCCAATGGTATATCAATATCACGTGATTCACGTATCACCTTCCCAGAATCCAACGTTTCAATAACTGCAAATTCCTTAGCGCGTTCCTGCATAAGTCGAGCGATCCGATAAATGTATTTAGCGCGTTCATTCCCATTTAATTTGGACCAAACAGTATCGTAGGCATTCCGGGCTGCTTTGACCGCTTTATCAACGTCTTTTTCATTGGCATATGCAACATCTGCCAACTTCTTTTTATTTGCCGGATTAATCGTTTCAAAATAAATTCCAGATTCAGGTTTTATCCACTTCCCATCGATGTACAAGTCATACTGCTCTTTGAGCTTAACATGTCCCGTACTTTCGAGTGATGGAGAGAAATTCCATTCAACCTCTTTTTTGTTGTTTGATGTTTTATCTGTCATATTTAGTCGATTGAAAAATAATCTGATGATTGATACACTCCTGTTTCAGCTTTCAATATTTGCATAAGTACATCATTTGCCAGACTGCTCGCTCCAAATCGGAACCACTCATTCGTAAGCCACAATCCACCAAGCACCTCTTTTACCATAATCAAATTGTGAAGTGCGAGCTTTGAGTTTGAAATTCCACCTGCAGGCTTCATTCCTACTTGTATTCCAGTTTGCTCATAAAAATCTCGAATAGCCTCTAACATTGTATAGGTAACTTGCAGCGTTGCAGCCGGTTGGATTTTTCCCGTCGATGTCTTAATAAAATCCGCTCCAGCATGCATTGCAATATCACTCGCTCTTCGCACGTTATCCAATGTTATCAATTCTCCGGTTTCAAGAATAACTTTCAATCGAGACGTTCCGCAGGCCTCCTTGATGGCTGAAATCTCATCGAAAACAAAATTATAATCGCCCGACAAAAATCTACCTCTTGAAATAACCATATCTATCTCATCTGCTCCAGACTCAACTGCAAACTTGGTATCCATCAACTTAACTTTCAAAGGTGCTTGCCCACTTGGAAATGCAGTTGAAACAGAAGCTACTTTTATTCCAGTTCCCTCAACCGCTTTTTTTGCCGTTTCCACCATAGATGGATAGACACAAACTGCAGCAACACTTGGCAAACCTGGGTGAACATCATGCAAATGAGCAGCTTTAAAACACATTTGTTTTACTTTTCCGGGAGTATCTTTCCCCTCCAAAGTAGTTAAATCAATCATGTTAAGTGCCATTTTCAGCCCTTGCAGCTTCATTTCGTTTTTAACACTTCTCTTTTGGAATCGAGAGACGCGCTCTTCAACCCCAACTTTATCAATTCGTGGAGATTGAGTAAAATCATAGGGCACTGTAGTTACGGTACCGTTTGTTTTATTCATTTTAGTAGTTGTTTCTTTAAGTGCAAATATAATCAAGAACTTTAGAGCATAAAGTCGTCTTTTGTCGAAAACATCGAGAAAAGACCAATCTTCTTTTGTTACTTTTCAATCAAAGTTGCCCATCTGAATTGTAGTATCCATTTTTAAATACCCTAACTTTTAGTAAGATCCCATCCTCATCATATACATAAAGCTTCCCATTCCAAAGTGCTCCGCTTCTGAAATCTCCATCTTGCCAAATTTCATCATTCAAATTGTATACTTTATTGTAACCATTTGGCATAAAAGGGCTCCCTTTCGTTCTTGGTTGACCAACTGCTGGAGCACGTTCTTTCGAGACTTGAACTCCTATGGCATTGCTTTCCGGGCTCACCATTTGCTTTTTCACTGAACCAATCACTTTCCCGTCAGGTCCTAGTGAAATTTCCTCTTTTACATCCCCATTCGGCCAATAACGCGTGGCCTTACCCGTTGGGATTCCATTTAAAGCCTCGTAACTGAATTTTTCCTGTCCATTGGGGTGAAAAAACTTGACTGAACCGTCTTCCTGACCATTTCCACTGTAATAACTCTTATACATTAACTGACCATTATCGTAGTAGCGCTCAATACTCCCTGAGTATTGATTTCTATCGAAAGTCCCTTTTTCTTTCAAGGCGCCATTTGGATATCTTTTTTCGTAAGGGCCATTTGGACGATTATTAAGGTATTCTCCTTTGAGTTTGGGAGTAATGCCATCATTGTAGTATTTGATCCATACCCCTTCTTTTCGATCATCTTTGTAAACTCCTTCTTCGATTTTACCCTCTGCTGGATACCCGCTCGATGGAATATCTTTTCCTCGAATAATCCATAAGCCCTGTTTTAAGCCATTTTCATCTGTCTTATTGATTTCGATATCTTGATCTTCCCCACCAGCCCAAAGAGGAGTGGCAATAATTCCAAAAAATAAAATTAAAAGAGTTAGTATTTTCGTCATTTCACGGTACTTACAGGTCGCTGTAGAGGTATGATTCATACAAACGAAGATACAAATACAAGTGCTGAAGTCAAAATATATGTTCAGATTATTGCTACGAGGAGCATCTATAGTCCTAAACGTCTTTGTCCAAGAGAGAAACATCAACATTTTCAAGCATTACCTCAACTAGACTTTCCAATGTATACCGCTCTTTCCATCCCCAATCTTTGGTCGCTTGAGAATCATCAATGGAGCCGGGCCACGTATCTGCAATTTTCTGTCTAAAATCCGGAGTATAAGACATCTCAAAATCTGGTAAATGCAATTTGATTTTTTGAGCAATTTGTGCAGGCGTAAAGCTGATACCAGCAAGATTGTATGAAGTCCTGACCTTTACTTTTTCCGACGGTGCCTCCATCAACTCAATGGTTGCACGTATTGCATCTTCCATGAACATCATAGGTAAAAGAGTGTCTTCTTTCAAAAAACAAGAATACTGGGATTTCAATTTGGCTTGATAAAAAATGTCTACCGAATAGTCAGTTGTTCCTCCCCCCGGTAGACTCTTATACGATATCAAACCCGGGTATCGAATACTTCGAACATCAACCCCATAATTGTCAAAATAATAAGAACACCAACCTTCACCGGACTGTTTTGAAATACCATAAACCGTGCTTGGTTCCATCACCGTTTTCTGAGGAGTATTGACCTTTGGTGTTGTTGCACCAAAAACAGCAATTGAGCTTGGCCAAAAGATTTTTTTTATGTGCTTCTCTTTTGCCAAATCGAGCACTGAAAATAGCCCCTCCATATTTAGCTTCCATGCAAAATCCGGGTGTTTTTCAGCAGTTGCGCTCAACAAAGCTGCAAGCAGGTAGACCTCATCGATCTGTTGAGAAATAATGTAGTCCCGCACAAATTCGCGATCAAGCACATCCATTTGAACGTAAGGGCCATTTTTTATCAATACTGGGCATTCATCGCTCAAATCAGCAGCAATAACAGTGTCATTGCCTTTCATTTTTCGCAATTCCAGTACAAGTTCTGTTCCAATCTGGCCACCTGCTCCAATAATTAATATCTTACTCATAAAACCTCTTCTAGGAACAAATAGAAAAATTATTTGACACAATTCCTATTCTCTTCCACAAAAAAACGAATAAATTTGATTTGATGACAATTGTCATTTTTTGAACTCAAATGTGATGATAATTTTGTCCGATAAGCTACCCAAATAACAGGAACTTTTTTAAACTTGAAATTTAAGGTATCTTGCGATTACAAAATGATTGATTGAATCACTCGCAAGCCTTAAATAAGTTATTACGTTAAATCAAACATGCTCAAATATGCCAAGGTATCATACATTGGGGTCCATCCCAAAGAAACGACACACAACATTCAAAAAACCTGATGGAAGCCTTTACCAGGAAGAACTATTCGGAACTGCTGGTTTCTCTGGAATGTCCTCGTTAATATATCACCTGTATCCACCTACAGTAGTCACTGAGGTTCGAGAATTAAAAGATCTCTCCCCAAAAATCGCAGTTGAAAAGAACATGAAAGCACTGAGTTTCAAAGGGTTCTCAATACAACCAGAAGAAGATTATTTGGAGAGCAGAAAAGTACTTTTCACCAACAACGATTTGAGTATTGGATTGGCCGCACCTAAATCATTTTCAAAAGATTACTTCTACAGAAATAGTGATTCTGATGAAATGCTATTTGTTCATGTAGGTTCAGGAAAACTCAAAACCTTGTACGGGAATATCGATTTCAAATATGGAGATTACCTCATAATTCCGCGAGGTGTTACGTATCAAATTGACTTCGATACCAACGACAACAGATTGCTTTTTATTGAGGCTTCAAGCCCAATAGCAACTCCAAAGCGGTACCGGAATAATTTCGGACAAATGTTAGAAAGCTCTCCTTTTTGCGAACGTGACATCAGACTGCCACAAGAATTACAAACACACGATGAAAAAGGAGAATTCAAAGTGCTTTCAAAAAAGCAAGGAATGCTCTGGGAATACACGCATTCCAACCACCCTTTTGATGCTGTAGGATGGGATGGGTTTCATTATCCTTATGCATTCTCAATTCACGATTTTGAACCAATAACTGGACGGATTCATATGCCTCCTCCCGTTCACCAAACCTTTGAAGCTGCAGGATTTGTTGTATGCTCATTTGTTCCGCGTATGTATGACTATCATCCAGAATCAATCCCCGCTCCATACCATCACAGTAACATCGATTCAGAGGAGCTCTTGTATTATGTTGATGGTGACTTTATGAGTCGGAACAATATTGAAAAAGGACAAATTACACTTCATCCTGGTGGAATTCCTCATGGCCCACATCCAGGCTCTATTGAACGCAGCGTTGGCAAAAAGAAAACAGAAGAATTGGCAGTGATGATTGATCCTTTTGCACCGATGATGATAACAGAAGAAGCACTTAAATTGCAGGTAGAGGATTATTACAAATCATGGATAATAGATTAAATTTGAACCCATTTTTGAATTACGAACGGTAAATTCGATTCACAAATAAATAAGTTATGGCTAAAGACATAAAAAGTGTAGATTACGGTTTAGAAAAAATATTTAAAGGAGCAAAAGACTTCCTTCCATTGCTTGGAACAGACTATGTGGAATTTTATGTAGGGAATGCGAAGCAAGCAGCGCACTTTTACAAAACTGCTTTTGGCTTTCAGTCATATGCCTATAAAGGTTTAGAAACAGGAAGTAAAGATGTTGTCTCGTACGTCCTCACACAAGATAAAATCAAGTTGGTCCTGACAACACCTTTGAACTCCTCAAGTCAAATCAACGAACACCTTGTAAAGCATGGCGATGGAGTAAAAGTTATTGCACTGTGGGTTGATGATGCTCAGAATGCATGGGAAGAAACAACAAAAAGAGGTGCCAAATCATACTTCGAACCAAGAACTGAAAAAGACGCTGATGGAGAAGTCGTTCGGGCTGGGGTTCACACGTATGGTGATACCGTTCATGTTTTTGTAGAGCGTAAAAATTACAACGGAATTTTCTTGCCTGGCTTCAAAGCTTGGGAATCTGACTACAACCCTCAAAGTCTTGGTCTAAAATATGTTGACCACATGGTTGGTAACGTTGGCTGGGGTGAAATGAACGATTGGGTCAAATGGTACGAAGATGTAATGGGCTTCGAAAACTTTCTCTCGTTTGATGACAGCCAGATTCATACTGAATATTCAGCGTTAATGAGTAAAGTAATGAGCAATGGAAACGGTCGCATTAAATTCCCAATAAATGAACCAGCCGAAGGCAAAAAGAAGTCACAAATCGAAGAGTATTTGGATTTTTATGAAGGTCCTGGATGCCAACACATTGCTGTTGCAACAGATGACATCATTAGCACTGTCAGGGGAATGCGTGAACGTGGAGTAGAATTTTTGACTACGCCACCAGATACCTATTACATGGCTGCGCCAAAACGTCTCGCGGAACACGACCATAAATTGAAAGAAGACCTAGAAACACTTAAAAGTTTGGGTATTATGATAGACGCAGATGACGAGGGTTATTTGTTACAAATATTTACGCGACCTGTCGAAGACAGACCAACATTATTTTTTGAAATAATACAACGAATGGGAGCCAAAGGCTTTGGTGCAGGTAATTTTAAAGCATTGTTCGAATCGATTGAAAGGGAACAGGAGCTAAGAGGAACACTTTAAGTTTCAGCATGGCGCGTGTTTTAACTTCAATACAACACACCAGCTATCAGTTCTGAAACTACTTCTTTTTAAACACCAACAGCCTTATTCGTTAGAAATGGTAGAAATCACGAATCGCAAAACAGGAATTAATTACTTTTGATTCCATAGTAAATTGAGACATGACAAGAGAAGAATTACTTAAAGCCATTGACGAAAAATATGAAGCAATGGGACAGAATCCTGATGTTCATTTATCTGGATTATTGCATTCCGAACCGATGAAATATTGGGATTTTATCCAAGTAGATGCCTTACTGGGGCTTCAGACACAACGGACTCAACTACCGGATGAAATGGTATTCATCATGTACCATCAAATCAACGAACTTTTGTTCAAAATGATTCTCTGGGAGATGAAACAAATTTCTCATAACAAGACAATTACGCCTGATAAATTTGAAATGCACTTGATGCGGATCAGCCGTTACTTCGATATGCTTTCCGATTCATTTGATGTAATGGGAGAAGGAATGGAATTGGAGCAATACATGAAATTCAGAGATACACTAACACCTGCGAGCGGTTTCCAATCTGCACAATACCGACAAATTGAAATTGCTTCTACTGAATTAATCAATTTAATTGATTTTAGATTTCGAAAAACAATCGATAGAAACACGTCTTATGAACATGCATGGGACAACATGTATTGGCAGGCTGCGGGTGTTGACCATTCGACAGGAAAGAAAAATAAATTAATGGTCAACTTTGAAGCGAAGTACAAAATACCATTGATTGAATGGATGAAGGAATACAATGAGATTAACCTTTGGACAAAATTCAAACAACTCCCAGAATCGGATCAAAAAAATATAAAATTAGTGAATGCAATGCGCCATTATGACCACACGGTCAATATTGACTGGGTGATGCACCACTACAATGCAGCTGCAAAGTACTTGGACAGCGGTCAAGGGAATGCCGAAGCTACAGGAGGGAGCGATTGGCAAAAGTATATGCATCCACGCTACCAGCGTAGAATCTTCTTCCCTGAATTGTGGTCGCAGGAGGAACTCGAAAACTGGGGGATTGACAACATTGAATCCTATAAAGTACTGGATAACATTTAGATAAAAAGGTCGAGTAGTCTTGTAAATTGAATGAATTCAATCAAATTCAGAATCCCCATTTGTCGAATCAGGATTTGATTCTCTATCTTTACAAAAAATATACGTTATGGCAGAAGTAGGAATCATCATGGGAAGCACATCGGATTTGCCTGTTATGCAGGATGCAATTGATATCCTAAACGAACTTGGTATTGAACACGAAGTCAATATTGTTTCAGCTCATAGAACGCCTGAGCTCATGTTTGATTATGCTAGATCTGCCCATACACGTGGCTTAAAAGTAATTATTGCAGGTGCTGGAGGTGCTGCTCATTTGCCAGGAATGACTGCCTCATTAACTCCTTTACCCGTTATTGGGGTTCCGGTTAAATCTAGCAATTCAATTGATGGATGGGACAGTGTCTTGTCAATCCTTCAGATGCCAGGGGGAATTCCCGTAGCTACTGTAGCATTGGATGGAGCAAAAAATGCAGGAATTTTAGCTGCTAAAATCATTGGGACATCAAATTCTCATGTATTAAAAACAATGGAGAATTATATGGAGGGGCTCAAGTCAAAAGTGCTAAACAACGCAAAAGAAATCAATAACTTTAAGTAAAGGTATTCCTGCGCTAGCGGATCTAATCGTAAATAATATACTTCTCTCGGACGAGAAGAAAAGCAGTAAGATCTTCCAGCCATGATTGACGTATCTGATCTGCTGTCATTCCTTTTTTAAGTTGTTGCAGCAGTTGATCGCTTCCACAAAGCAAGAAAAACATTCGCTTACTTTTACCGCGGAATAGATCCCCTTTCATGAAAGAAAATGCATCAATTAAAAAACTCAGATCCAATGCCCTCATGTCCTTATAGTTGCTATCTAAAGTAAGGTCAATTCCATAACATAGCTGCCCTTGTAACTTTGGGTGTTTAGCTCCAAAGTTTGGCTCAGGAACAAAACTAAAATTGAGTGTGTCTGGAAAATCAGGATGACCAAAACGCTCAAAAGGCCCCTCTGTACCGCGACCTACTGTTACTGCAGTTGCTTCCAAAAGGCACAAGCTCGGGTACAAACTAATCGCAAAGGAAGAACGCAAATTCGGAGAAGGAGGAACAGTCAACTCCCATTTGTCTTGATGCACATACGATTGACATTCAATCACATTCAAGTCACACTGAATACCATTTTTTAACCAACGTTCGCCATTGATCATTTTACCATACTCCCCAATTGTCATTCCATGAACAATCGGAACTGGATGCATTCCCACAAAAGACTTAAAATTAACGTCCAAAACTGGCCCATCTACATAATGTCCATTTGGATTCGGTCGGTCCAGAATTATCAATGGAAGCTCACTTTCAGCGCATGCCTCCATAACATAATGTAGTGTTGATATATAGGTATAAAAGCGAACACCGACGTCCTGAATGTCAAATACAAGTACGTCCAAATCTTCAAGCTGCTCAGCGTAGGGTTTTTTGTTTTTACCATACAAAGAAACTATCGGTAGCCCCGTTTTCTTATCGTTCTGATTCCCGACATGCTCTCCAGCATCAGCATCGCCACGAAAACCATGCTCGGGCGAAAAAACCCTGACAACACCTATCCCGGAGGCAATGAGCGTATCAACCAAATGGGCATCACCAACAAGTGAAGTTTGATTTCCAACCACACCTACTTTTTTATCTCGAAGCAGATAGAGGTATTTCTGTGTTTGAGACGCGGCTGTATTCTTTCGGAGACGAAAGTCCTCAGTGCTCCTCGTATTTGTTCGAATATTCTGAGGTTCGGCACTTTCACACGAAAAGATCAAAAGAAAAAAAATACTTTTCAAGCACAAAACCTTTGCGTATTTTAGCCAAAAATAAGAATAACATTTGTCGTACGAATATTTCATATCTAAGAAAACCCTTAAGAGTGTTGTACAAGGTAAGAAAGTTTCGAAACCTATCGTACGTATTTCAATTATAAGCATCGCTCTGGCTATGATTGTTAATCTCCTGACCATTGCAGTGGTTACTGGTTTCCAGCAAGAAGTGCGCCAAAAAGTAAGCGGTTTTGGGGCCCATATATCAATTATGAATGCGAATGAAGCAAGCATTTATGAGAGCGAAGCAATCCGAAAAGACCAACCGGTCATCGCACGTCTCCGAAGAGAAAAAGGCATTAAATCCATCTTTCCAGTTGGATACAAGCCTGTTCTTTTTCAATCGAAAAAACAGACAATTGCCTATAAAACTGCACGTGGCAAGGACACATCAGAAATTCAACAAAACATTTTTGGAACGGTTGTAAAAGGAGTTGAAGACAACTATGATTGGGCGTTTTTCAAAGAACACCTGATCGCTGGAGAAATACCAGTTTTTGGCGACTCGACATCAAACAAAGTCGTAATCTCTAAAAAATTAAGTGACGACCTTCACTTTGCGATTCACGATACAGTAAGTGCATTTTTTGTGCGCAATCAACCTGTCAAACGCAACTTTATAATTGCTGGAATTTACGATACTGGTCTGGAAGAATTCGATAAGAAAATCGTTTTGGGCGACCTACGGTATGTTCAACAGCTGAGTGACTGGGGAATTCATACAATAATCGAACTCAGCGATACACTTGTAGATCAAGGAGTTATTGTACTCAGTGCGAACGTCACTGGTGGAAATGGAAACTATAGGTATGACTGGGGGGCGGGCTATGCACAATATGCATCCCGCGGATTTTGTCCTACGAAAGACACAACGCTTCGACTTATTGCATCAGATTTTTGGAGCAACATAAATGCACCTTCAACGGAAACATCCCTTCCTGACACTGCATATCTAAAAATCAGTGTTCGCGGGGACACGCAAAGCTCATGCGATTTTGAAGTCAATGAATCGGGAGAAATAAAGAGAACCTATCTCAACCAATCGGGAACTAAATTTTCAATAAAAGGCCCAAGAAAAGAAATCACATTTGAATTTATTCCTGGGAAAGGGAGTTCGACGTATTATGTAGGTGGATTCGAGATTGGACTACACGATTGGACTGCATTGGATGAAGTGCATCGCAACGTAAAAAAGATGGTTGAATTCGTGCCTACTCCATACAATGAAGTCCTTTCTACATCAAGCATTAAGGAAAACCAACGAGATATTTTTGTCTGGCTTGATTTTCTCGACATCAATGTTGTTATTATTTTATCATTGATGATATTGATTGGTATCATTAATATGGGGTCCGCTCTACTTGTCCTAATTTTAATTCGATCCAATTTCATCGGAATGATGAAGTCGATGGGTGCAAGCAACTGGAAAATTCGAAAAATATTCTTGATTCAAGCCACTTTCCTTATTGGAAGGGGTATAATAATAGGCAATGCGATAGGGCTGCTTTTGTGTTTTCTTCAAGAGACATTCGGTATCGTTCGGCTCAATCCTGAGGTTTACTATCTCACGCAAGTGCCAATCGAATTAAACCTATGGCATTGGCTGCTCTTGAATCTCGGGACGCTTCTCGTTTGTGTAATTTCCTTGATTATTCCTAGCATAGTAATCACACGGATCAGTCCAATTAAAGCGATAAAGTTTGATTGAACCTGGATTAAAGTTGAGAATCTGCGGTAGGAATCACCTACAATCGAATCTCCTGTAAAACTATACTCTTAAAAGGTAGGATTCCAATAGTACTGTTTTTTTGTGGTTGAAAAGTGAAAAAAATTAATCTACCTTTGCCTCAAAACGCATACATATGGTGGACTTGTAACAACTAAACCTCTTAATGATGACTAAAGCCATAATTCTCTTTTTAGCTCTATTGCTGAATTCAGACCTCTACTCGCAAGTTCCTAAAAATCATGTAACGCTTGAGGGCAGCACAGGGACATGGGACAATTTCGATTGCATTTTTGGAGGCAGGAACTTACTTTTTGAAAGTTGAATATCCAAACGGACGTATTTCTAACCAGAGATTCATAAAACAATAAATCATTTCGTATCGCTTTTAATCACTATTACTCCATGCAATCGCAGGCATTGTCGAAAACAAAATTGGTGTTGGGCATTCGAGCGCGCCATGTTTCTTGAAAAGTTGGACCGAAACGAATACCACTTAAATCAACTTTACTCAGGTTGGACATTCGTTCAAAGCTATCAGGAAACGAGCGGATCGGATTGTCATAAAGATCAAGATAAGTTAGATGAGTCATGAATTCAATACACATTGGAAGTGTCGTGAGTAAATTTCGATTCATAATCAAACCCTCCAATATTTTGAGTTGGCATAGTACAAACGGCATTTTTTCAAATCGATTTTTCTCAAGATTCAAATGCAAAAGAAATTGAAAATCTCCAATAAAATCTGGTAATTCAGAGATCTTATTCTTCCCTAAATCAAGAGAAACTAGGTTTTTGAATCGGACCAAATCCTCCGGAACCTCGGTAAGCTTCATCCTTGACAAGCTTAGTCCATAGATGGTATCTGTTCCGAAGACATGAGGCAATTCCTCCCAATGGTATATGGGAAAATCATCCTGCGCATTTGACCAGCTACAAACCGTCAGAAAAATAAGTGCGTATAGAAACTTCATCTTTACTGAGTTGCTCTCTTAAATCGAATACTGAATTGAACTTTTCCTCATCACGAAATCTTGATAAAAATTGAACCGTGATGTACTTACCATAAATATCTTGATCAAAATCAAACAAATGAACTTCTATAGAAATGGAAATTGCCGTCGCAATAGTAGGTTTTGTTCCAATATTCATCATGCCCTCTCTGATAGATCCGTCCGGAAGCAAGACATTCACTGCATATACTCCCGCTTTCGGCAATAATTTTATGTCACTTTCGATGTCAATGTTTGCTGTTGGGAAACCAATAATTCTACCCAACGCTTGCCCTTTAACAACTCGACCATATAGTTCATAAGGCTCACCCAAAAATTTAGCAACACGATTGGTTTCCCCCTTGAGAATGGCATTTCTAATTTTTGTAGAACTAATATTTACATCATCAATTTCCTGCGCAGGAATCTCGATTACCTCAAATCCATAAGTGTCTTGAACCTCCCTTAAAAATGAAATCGACCCTTCTCTATTTTTCCCAAATTGATGGTCGTAACCAATTACCAATTTTTTAACATGCAACTGATTGACCAAATAGTCACGCACAAATTCCAATGCGGACAAACGAGAAAAATTCTTAGTAAAAGGGTGAACAATTACATTCTTTAATCCAAACCTCCGGAGTTTGTCCATTTTTTCCATTTGTGTCTGAATCAATTTCAGTCCATGATTCTCAGGATACAAAACCATTCTGGGATGTGGATAAAACGTAAAAAGTACTGATTCTCCACCGATTTCTTTGGCGGCCTTATTCAACTGATTAATAATTTTCTGATGGCCAATGTGCACCCCATCAAAGGTACCAATTGTTAAAACCGGATTGGGTATAGCCTCGATATTCTCGAATCCTTGAAAAATCTTCATTTAATCAGATAACGTTCTTTTACAAATTTAGCAATCCAAAACAATTCCGAACGTTTCAATCATAGAATTTAACCTGTAATTCCCGCTGTTTACACTGCACGATTTACACCATCAACGAGGACAATTAAAATATCACACGAATTGAAGTGGTCCGCTTCATTTGATAAGAATAAAATGATAGAATGACGCGTGTCAAAATTGTTTGAAGATATAACCAATATATTCTTGCAACAATACCACAAATTAGGTATTTTTGCACAAGGAATTGGATTTATTTATAATTAATCTAAATAAAGCAAATGATAACAGTAACTGATTCAGCAAAGAAGCAAGCCATACGACTCATGGAAGATGAGGGGCAGGATGGTTATTTTATCCGTGTTGGCGTTGAAGGGGGTGGGTGTTCAGGTTTAATGTATCAACTGGAATTTGATAACAAAGAAACTGAAAATGATAAATCATTCGAAAACAATGGAATAAAGGTTGTTGTAGACAAAAAAAGCTTTTTATACCTCGTTGGAACCACATTGGATTTTTCAGGAGGATTGAACGGCAAAGGGTTTGTCTTTGTAAATCCTAATGCAGACCGCACATGTGGATGCGGGGAATCTTTCTCTATTTAAAGAAACGGAATGTCAAATTATACTGAAAACGAATTAGCAAAAGATCTTGAGAACCAAGAATATGAGTTTGGTTTTACTTCAGATATTCAAGCTGATAAGGCACCGAAAGGACTGAACGAGGGAATTATTCGGTTTATCTCGGCAAAAAAAAATGAACCTGAATGGCTCTTAGAGTTTCGTCTTGATGCTTTTCGGAAATGGCAAGAAATGACTGAGCCCTCGTGGGCACATGTCCATTACAAGAAAGTAGACTTTCAAGATATTTGTTACTACGCTGCACCGAAGCAAACAAAAAAATACGAAAGCTGGGACGATGTAGACCCTGAAATGAAAGAAACCATGAAAAAATTGGGCATTTCATTGGAAGAACAGAAACGTTTGACTGGTGTTGCAGTTGATTTTGTAATGGACTCGGTATCAGTAGCGACATCATTCAAAGATAAACTCGCCGAATTGGGTATTATTTTCTGTTCATTCTCTGAAGCAGTTCAAGAGTATCCCGAATTAGTTCGTGCCAACATGGGAACGGTCATACCCGTGACGGACAATTACTACGCTGCACTAAATTCTGCTGTTTTTACAGATGGTTCGTTCTGTTACATCCCAAAAGGTGTCAAATGTCCCATGGAACTTTCAACCTACTTCAGAATTAATGAAGGTGGAACGGGTCAATTCGAGCGAACGCTTGTTGTCGCTGATGAGGGGGCCTACGTATCCTATTTGGAAGGGTGCACAGCACCTCAACGAGATGAAAATCAACTGCATGCGGCAGTCGTGGAATTGATCGCCAAAGACAATGCTGAAATAAAGTACTCAACGGTTCAAAATTGGTATCCTGGCGATAAAGACGGAAACGGTGGAATTTTCAATTTTGTAACAAAACGAGGAATTTGCGGAACGAATTCAAAAATTTCTTGGACGCAAGTAGAAACTGGATCCGCAGTCACATGGAAATATCCATCATGCATATTAAAAGGCGATAATTCTATTGGAGAGTTCTACTCTGTGGCAGTGACCAACAATTATCAGCAAGCAGATACAGGGACAAAAATGATTCACCTTGGAAAAAATACGAAAAGTACAATCATTTCAAAAGGTATCTCCGCAGGAAAATCACACAATTCGTACCGTGGTTTGGTTCAAATTCACAAGGGTGCAAAAAATGCACGGAATTTTTCCCAATGTGATTCGTTATTAATGACTGATGAATGTGGCGCTCATACCTTCCCATACATAGAATGTAAAAATAGCTCGGCAAAAATTGAACATGAAGCCACAACTTCAAAAATTGGAGAAGATCAAATCTTCTATTGCAAGCAACGTGGTATTGGAGAAGAAAAAGCAATCAGTCTGATTGTCAACGGCTATTGTAAAGAAGTGTTGAACCAACTTCCAATGGAGTTTGCTGTTGAGGCACAGAAATTACTATCTATTAGTTTAGAAGGATCAGTAGGATAAAAAAAATTGATACATCGAAGGTGGAAACCGTACTACACTTAAATAAATAAAATGATTACGATAAAAAACTTACACGCAACTATTGAAGGGAAAAAAATCCTAAAAGGACTAAATCTCGAAGTAAATGCAGGAGAAATACATGCGATCATGGGTCCGAATGGTGCAGGAAAAAGTACGCTTGCCTCTGTGTTAGCAGGTAGAGAGGACTACGAAATCACGGAAGGATCTGTCGATTTTGACGGAGTTGATTTGTTGGAAATGGATACTGAGGAGAGAGCACGCGAAGGATTGTTCCTTGCGTTTCAATATCCAATTGAAATACCTGGTGTATCGAACATTAACTTCTTGCGCACAGCAATCAATGAAACACGCGAACACAAAGGACAAGATCCAATTTCAGCGAAAGATTTCATGGCAATGGTTCGAGAAAAATCAAAGTTGGTTGAATTGGATCCAAAATTGGCATCTCGCAGTGTAAACGAAGGCTTCTCTGGTGGAGAAAAAAAACGAAATGAGATTTTTCAAATGGCAATGTTGGATCCGAAACTTTCGATCCTTGACGAGACGGATTCGGGCTTGGATATCGATGCCCTTCGTGTGGTAGCTGGTGGTGTAAATACGCTCAAAAGTGAAAAGAATGCAACAATCGTCATAACGCACTACCAGCGTTTACTGGACTACATCGTACCTGATTTTGTCCATGTTTTGCACGATGGAAAAATTGTGAAAACAGGACCAAAAGAATTGGCCCTTGATTTGGAGGAGAAAGGATACGATTGGATTAAAGAAGAAAACTAAGTAGACGTCGAAATGAACAAGGTCGCAGACAAAAGCAAAGCGTTTATCTCTAAGCTAGATAAAACTTCAGTTGCACTTCCCAATGCGCTTAAAGACAAAGCGAATTCTATTTTAGCTTCTCTTGAATTGCCAACAACACGCAATGAGGCATGGAAATACACACGGGTGGCGAAATTGGGGAAAATTAATTTTGCAACTTCCAAAGGAAATATTTCTTCTATTGATTCCTATACAATTGATCCACAAGCACCAACTTTGGTCTTTGTTAACGGTTATTTTTCCAAAAGCCTCTCCAACAATCACCTTCCTGAAGGCATAAATTTCACACTACTTTCAGATGCAAATGAGGTAAAAAGTGAAATTCCAATCGAAGATGAGATTTTTAATGCCCTTAATACGGCACACCTCATCGATGGCGTAGCTCTCAACATAGCGAAAAACACCATCCTTGAAAAACCTGTTCAAATCCTCCATATTCTGGATGGACAATCTGTAATGTCCAACTTCAAAACACGAATCGATGCCGGAGCTTTTGCAAAAGCAGGAATCATTCAAGGCTATTTTGCCACTGAGGCATCTGACAAAGCTTTTGCGAATGTTACTACAGAAATTGAAGTTGGGGAAAGTGCACATCTTACGATTGACAAGATTCAATTTGAAAATGAAACCTCTTTTCATATCAGCACAGAACAAATAAATCAAAGTAAAGATTCAACGTTCACTTTAAATACAATTACTCTTAATGGTGGGCTGGTTCGAAACAATTTGAACATCAATGTCAACGGAGAAAATTGTACTTCAAATTTAAATGGTGCCTACATTTTAAAGGGAAAGCAACATGTTGATAACCACTCAGTCGTTGATCACAGAGTAGCCAATTGCCAGTCCAATGAATTGTATAAAGGAGTAATCGATGACAATTCCACTGCTGTATTTAACGGGAAGGTATTCGTTCGTCAAGATGCACAGCAAATCAATGCATTTCAATCAAACAGAAATGTTTTGCTGTCCGATAATGCTGCCGTCAACTCAAAGCCAGAATTGGAAATTTATGCGGATGACGTAAAATGTTCTCATGGTTCCACAACTGGTCAATTGGATGAGGACGCAATTTTCTATCTTCGAGCGCGAGGTCTTTCATTAAAGGCAGCACGCCAATTATTGGTATCCGCTTTCATCACTGACGTACTCGATAAAATTGAAAATCTGAAAGTGAAAACGTTCATATTTTCACTTTTAAAAGAACGATTTGGTTGGGAAATTACTCCTGAAGATTTTCATTGATGTCCTTAATCGCAATGGCGATTTCACTCAGCAAATGCGACTTTTGATCATCTTTTGGGGCAGTGTCCTCCAAATAACTCTTCAAGTGCAATTGCGCTTCAAGAATATCCTCTTCCATAAAAGGTCCTTCTAGATTTTCAATAATCGTAAGGCAATCTAAGGTTTCCATGAAGTCTCCCTGAACAGCAATTGCAACAAAATCATCAATGTAACCGCTGAAATCTACCTTGGTATTCCATACGATCGAAAGCATAATCTTTCGAATTGGTTTGAACTTTTCGTTTTCAATTACATCCATAATATCGGCAGTGACCGAACTGTCTTTTATACTGCACAACAATTCTATAATTTCACCTTGATTCTTTTGAGAAGCACCGTGTAATAGCTTCTCTGCTAAAGGCTTAATAAAAGATACATCTCCGTGAGTTTCCAGGGATTTTATTACTTTAGATACCTTTTTCTCATCGTCGGAATTCAATTCCATTAGAATTTTTTTCAGTCGAATGTCTTTCTTATTCTCTGCCATGGGGTAATTTTCGGACAAAAATACGAAACCTACAGCATAGTTCAGCGCAAATCAGCTGTTTTGCAATAATCGTTTTCATTAACATGAAGTTCTAGAATGAAACTGAATAGAGCTTTTGATTGAGAATAAAAAAAAGGCAAACCATAAGCCGGGTTCTGTAATCACGTCAGACGTGACGTCTATCATTTATCTAGCGTTAACGTCACCGTTAACGTCAATCGACCTACCCTCCCCGCAAAATAAGAGCGAGCAACTCTTTCAGTTAATAACTGAACGAGGTATACATGGTCTTTCAGCACGTAAGGTTTACCTTGCGCATGTTGTCACCAACAAACCGGTGAGCTCTTACCTCACCTTTTCACCTTTTCCCAAACTTCCGTTTCGACATGCGGAACTTTCATTCGGGTAGTTTACTTTCTGTGGCACTTTCTGTTACCCTAACTGGGTACCTTCCCGTTAAGAAGTACGTTGCTCTGTGCTGCCCAGACTTTCCTCCCTTCGTCAATTGACGAACAGCGATAGACTGGTTTGCCTTTTTACAAAAATAGTGAATATTACTCTTTCAAGAACGGCACTCGTGCGAGCTGGCCCTCGGAATGTACCAATAACATATATGTGCCTTGACAAAAACCGCTTGTCGAAATACTTCCAGAAGAACCTACAATTCCATCGCCCACAACCTTCCCTGCCTGATCTATAATCAAATAAACAGCGTCAAAATCAAATCCTTGAATATGTAACTCATCGACTACTGGGTTCGGATACAAACGGACTTCGACCTCATCTTGCTCAGAAATTGCTAACTCCGGATTCACAATGTCACGAAACTCAATACTTGACACCACTTCAATACCTGCAAGGCTGGATGTTTCAATACGCAAAACAGCATCTTTTTCACCATTCGTCCACCATTCGTATATATAGCTGTCTGGAACCGGAATAGGAATCCATGTACTAACACCAAAGGCGTCCAAATAAATCGAGTCTATTTCTGTTATTGTATGTTTTATACGCAAAGATTGAAACGTTCCAAATGGAGTCGTTATACTCCCCCACCCGTCAACTTCAGAGCTTCTAGTCCTGTATTGCCGCCAGATAAAATCTTGAATTGGATTCGCATCAATATTTGTGTATCCATTTGAGGTGTAGGTATCTTGATATGATAGAGGCAGCTCGTAACGCGTCTCAATGGTGTCTGACTTATATGGAATATCAACACCGTTCACTGCCAGTGCAAATCCAAGTGAATTGATTGCACTGGAACTTACTTTAGAGTATTGATAAATATCTGTAATACTAACTGGAAGGAAACTTCCCGCAAGATCCAGAGGGATATCATCATTCTCGGTAAAATAGGACGCCTGATAAGACGAGGGTGCAAAAGGACCGTAAACCAAATCAACGATAAATGGTGCATTTGACATACTTGTGAATTCACGGAGATCTTGACTTTCGGCTATTAAAGTTGAAAAATCCCATGTCCAATTTGCCCCTGTTGATGAGTAATCAATACCAAGATCAGTGGCTAAACTCATAACCGCAACATCTCCTCCATCCGCGAAGTCCGCTTGTTGAAGTATTATTTGTCCAACAGACAAAAACGGCAAGAAACACACAAGAAGTACAGCCCTCATAATTTTACTTTTGAGTAAAGCTACAGAAAGTGATTGACTTAGTCTATTTCTAGACCAAAAACAGTTGAAAAAGTGACTGGAATAATTTTCTCTGAAATACTGCTTTTTACGAATGCATTGATCGTTGCACTCACCTCATAGACGTTTTTCCCTGCAGCATTTTTGCCATAATGCTCAACATTCGAAATATCACATGTAGACAATGAATTGTCTGCATAAATTGAGCTGTACGTCACTCCATCTGACTGAATCTCGATGCATACATTAAAATCTTGATATGGATCATCATAATTTGAAATCAATTCGAAAATTGAAAAATCACCTACTGAATTCCCATTTCCGCCTTCATCAATCAAAACGGATCGTCGTCGAATGACATCGTTATCAAAATGAACCTCTGAAGATAACGTATGCAATTGACCCGGAGAATCATATTGAATCAATCCTCCGACTTCTCCCAAAATTTGTGTCCCATCTAAGAACCATTGAGCACAATGAGCAGAAGAACCGACACAATTTGTCGAAGCATTCACAACATTTGATTGAGACATGAAGTCAATATTAAAATTGGCGGACTTACTGTAACCAACAATAACTTCATCACACAATTGTGCTTCATCATTATTGGCAAAAGTTATGAATGCACAAACATTGTATTTTCCAGGCGCTTCAATTGGAACATTATTTTCACCGGCATAAACACCATTAATGAACCATACTACTGACTGAATGTTTGGATTTCCTAAGAAATTTTTATCCAGATAAACCAAGGGCTCGGTGGGCTGTTGGGCAAAAAGTGGTGTAACATTAGCAAGATTTTCCGAAGGGTTACGATCTGGTTGATCCAAAAAACCATCAAAGAATCCTATCTCAACAGAAAAATCACCATTACTCAGTTTTCCATTAAACAAGGAAACTCCATTCACTATTTCTGAACCTGTATGCATATAGGTATTTTCATCGCCCGCAATCAAGCTGATTGCCTCACCATCAAACTCACCATCAAGCATAAAAATAGGAGCACTCGCTTCTGGTAAAGTAGGTACTGTTTTATCGCAGGAAGATATCATCAGTACAAGCAGTACAGCAGAGAATCCATATATATGTCCAAATTTTTTCATTCTATTTTTTAAACCGAAGTGTTTTTCTTAAATAAATTTCGCCGTCAATCGGAAATCTATTTGTTGATTTGTCAAAGTACTCGTCATCAATTGAAGAACGCATTTCCGAACCTATTGTTCCGCCGATTGATAATCTTGGTGTTACTTTAAATGTGTATCCTATCGTAGGCTTTACTCTTAATCTATTCACACCATTCATATAGCCATACTGCTCTCTCGTGTGAGATGTGCTGGTTTGGATATTGGAATTTTGGCCCATCGTATGACTTTGAGTCGCTATGACTACTTTAGAACTAAACACAAAAGACGGCCGTATTCCAAGTTCTAGGCGGTGTCTATTTATATTATAGCCCACACCCAGGCGACCTTCAACTACATACAATTGCTTTAAATCCACCGAGAATTGATGTACTTCAGATCCAAAGCCGTAGATTTTTGCAGATCGTGTTAACGTAAGGTCATCATGATTTTCAACTCGACCCATTACAGCAGCAATCAAAGAGAAGTTTCCTTTGTTCATCTCCATTCCTAATCCCAAACTGGCACTTGTTGATACGTGATCTGACGGAGCCACAATTGATTCTGAAAGTCCAACGTCCGCTTGAGTAAAATAATTGACATATGCGAGTTCAAATGGCACATATGGATTCTTATACACCAAACCAGCAGACGGAACGTCAAGTGCTCTAAACGCTAAAACAACGTCCTCGTCTGATATAAGTTCATCCGGTACGAAAGGTACATGTGGATTCTTGTACTCCAAACCAACAGACGGAACGTCAAGCGCTCTAAATCCTAATAGGACATTCTCATCTGATGCAGATTCGACCCGAATTGATCCTTGATCTTCTGCTCTTTCCAATTTTAACGGAACAGTAAATTTGTCTTTGACCGCCACCATTTCTAAACCGTTTGCTTCTTCCCTATCTATTGATCCAGAAACAGTTTCAATAGCAGAAGACAATTTCATCGGAGTAGCAGGGCCATCTTGCGTTTGCAAATTCAAAGCATCATCGATCTGCTCATTTGAATTGTCAGCCGCCTGACTTTGGACAAATCTCGCTTTGGTTTGTTTCGCAATAAATGGTTCATTTTCGATATCAACTGACTTGTCTATGAAAAATAACAGTCCAATTGCCACAATGAATGCATAAGCCGTGACAAACCACAATAAATCTGGACGTCTGTTCCGACGCCAAATCGATAAAAACTCATCCCAATAGAACGGCTTGTAGGCAAAGTACAATCTTCTTGCCCCTTCTTTGTATATCGTATCTACACCATTATCATTGAGTACTCCAGCATCTTCTGCTTCGAAACCATCAGTCGTGCTGTAAGATTCGTTAAATTCATTCCAGTATTGACTCGAGTAATAAAAAGACAAGTCTTCAGTACTCGCCGAATACATCTCGTCAATTTGGGCATCCGATAAATTGGATGTATTTGGAGCCCCATTTGCTCCTAAATACATAGATTCAAACTCGTCCCAATGGGATTCATCGTACGCTAAAGATATATTCTCAGAGCGCTCACGATATAATTTATCTATATTTTTATCCGTCCACTTCATATCAAATAACCATACGCTGGTTTTGATTTTCCAATTGCTCTAATTTTCCTCTTAATTCTTTTCTCGCCGTAGAAAGGTGCCATTTTGATGTCCCTTCAGACATCTCAAGTAGTACTCCAATTTCTTTGTGCGAGTAGCCCTCAATCACATACAGATTGAATACTTTACTTGTAGTGGCAGGAAGCTCTTTCACAAGTCTTATAATGTTTTCATAACCTAAATTGCTCTCCGCATCATTGACCTCTCCTTGGGAGTGGTAGTCCAATTCACTCTCACTGTCACTTTTCGCAATTTGAGTCGTATATTTTTTATTTTTTCGGTACTCATCAATCAATGAATTCACCATTATTCGTTTCGCCCAGGGGTTGAAATTAATTGTATCTTCAACCTTATTGAGCCCTTTTAGTATTTTAAGAAATCCTTGATTGTAGGCCGCTCTTGCGTCCTCCTCGTTTTTGTTGTAACGAAAACAAACAGGCATGAGCATACCAAAGCAGTACTCATACATGAGATTGACCGTCTTTCTGTCGTTTCGACGACAAGATTCAATTATTTCTGGAGTAACATTCATTCAATATATTCAGCCAAATCTATTCGAAGGTTTTTGTCTTTATAGACAAATTCTCGAGCCCGTTTAATATAAAATTATCGCCTTCCTTATGCCTATAACGGCAACTGATCAAGATTGGTTGGATAAAATTCAATATATTTCTTACGAGACACTAAATTTAGCAAATTTAGGAAGAACAAGATTGTAATTATGAAGTTACTTATTCTAAGACATGCGGCAACAGAGCCGCACACTCAACATAGAAACGACTTTGATCGCAGACTAACAAATGAAGGGCGAGATCGATGCTACGTTTTGCGTAAAGCCTTTGAGGCTCTTCGGATTGAAACTGTTTGGTGCAGCTCCTCTGTTCGAACAAAAGAAACTGCAACTTTGGTCTTGAACAACATGCAACCAAAACCCGACTTTTTGGACGAAATGTATCTGGCAACAAACGACGACTTACTTCAAAAAATCTGGCACGATGCACCGGACGGTGATCTCTTCCTTATTGGCCACAACCCTGGAATATCATATCTTGCAACATATTCGACAGGAGATGCAATAGCACTCAGTACTGGAGAATTGATCTGTATCGAATTTGATATTAAATCTTGGAATGAACTAACACAAGAATCCGGAATTATTGTTGATCTCGATCATCTTTAGTTTTTGGATTATAGTGATACACCACTCGTGTAGGTGGTTGCTCCTCTTTTTCAGACATACGAACCTTCTGATCATGCAGTTCCTGCTCATTCGCTCGTGCAACTTTCTCCTTCCACATCCCCTCTAAATCTGGTGGTTCAATGCCCATCTCTTTTTCAAGTTCATATAGGTATTTTGGTGCTTGTGGACCTTGCTTTCGGTAATAAACAGCGAGCAAAACACCTACAACCAAACCAGACAAATGCCCTTCCCAGGAGACATGTGACTCTGTGGGAAATATCCCCCAAATCATTGAACCATAGAGAAACGCTACAAAAAGTGAGATGGCCTGAAGCGGCCTGTAACGCCTCAACACTCCTGAAGTAAAAAGAAATCCTGCCATGGCATATATAACGCCACTCATTCCTATATGATAACTGTTTGTATTGGCTGCAAATAACCACAAACCAAATCCGGTTCCGAACCAAGATACAAGGAAAACACGCAACGCTACTGATCGATAGTAGTATACGATTGCGGCAAGAAGAATGACGACAGGAACGGAATTATTAAATATGTGCTCAAATCCAGCTTTCGAATGAATGAATGGCATCAATACAACACCTGCTATTGAATCCAAATCTCCAGGCATCACTCCATATTGATAAAAGGGCACAAGCGGAAATAGGTGATCCGCCCAATAAACGAGCCACATAACTACCAATAGTAATAAAGGATATACCAGCGCTTCTATCGATGATCCGAACGGATAATTGTTTGTTTTCACGCGTCTATAGTGTCAACTATTGTGCCTTACTTATTTTGCTGACAGTCTGTCACTTTAAGGTCGCACGAACTCAACCAAAAAGAATCTTGAGTAACCGTATATTAAATCATCTCTGTAATCAAGCGCATTGAATCATCGAAATCAATAACTTTGTACCATGAGTGAAATTAGAAATAAGGTTGCCGAAAGTGGATTAATTTCACTTGATTTGGCAGATTACAAACCAAAAATCATTGCAATTGGCATTGATATTTCAGAACAATTGTGGCAAGGTTTGGTTTTAAAAGAAAAAGACTTCAGAGCATGGATTAAAGCACATGATTGGGAAAGCTATTTAAACAAAGCCGTATTCATTCATTGCTCAGTTGATGCCATCGTTCCAACCTGGGCCTACATGTTGATTGCATCTCAATTGGAGTTGCAAAAAACGACTTATGTCGTTGGAACAGCTCTCGACCTCGAGAAAAAAATGATCCATGATCAAATCCAACAAGAAGACCTCAACCGATTCAAAGACGGACGTGTCATCATCAAAGGATGTGCTGATGTGGCTGAACCAGAATATGCCATGGTAGAACTCGTGAAATTTATTCAGCCCGCAGCGAAGAGCATCATGTACGGCGAGCCATGCTCAACCGTGCCCGTTTTCAAAAGAAAAAACAAATAATCCCTCCCATTATACATTGAGCGGATCAATAGCTTCAAAACTATATCCTTTTTCCTTTACCAATCTTATGAGTTGTGGCAATAGTTCTTTTAAACGACTTTGTGTTTTAATGTTGTCATGCACTACAAGAATATCACCATTTTTGATTTTTTTTGCTTTCTCAATAATTACTGAAACAGGTATGCGCTCGTCGTAATCGTAGGAAAGCCATGTCCACATAATCACGTTGTATTTTTTCGTTATTTCCTTGGAGAAAGATATCGGGAGACGACCGTATGGTGGACGAAACAAGTTGGACTTTATGATTTTATCTGCGGCTTCAATAGAAGAAAGATAGTAGTTCTTTCCAATAGTTGTTCCTTTTTCATGACGCATCGTATGGTTTCCTGTGGAATGGCCTTCTGCTTCAATTTTTTGAAGTAGCTCGGGATGGTTCTCACAGTTGGTACCAACACAAAAAAAAGTCGCCTTTACATTTTCTGAAGCAAGTGTTTCTAAAATCCAAGGGGTAAGTTCAGGTGTCGGACCGTCATCGAAGGTTAAATTAAACTGCTTTATCTACAGAAAAACCCCAAGTTCTTCTGTGGAATATCCACTTGAAGAATCTTGGGGTTCGAAATGTTCTAATCATCTTATCGACCTTGTCCAACCGGTAAGTTCCCAGGAATGGTCATTCCTGAAGGGGCACCTCCCTGTGTTGCGGGCAACGTTTGTGGCGCTTCAATGTATTGGTAACTAATTCCAATGGCCATTGCTTGTTCTTCAATTGCAAATCGAGTTTGAGTCGTTGGACTATCGGGAGAATTACGTCCTACGCCTTCACCTCGGTCACTTGCCAACTGTTTCAATTCATTGACCATTTTCGGAATAATTACCTGATAGACTTCATTGAGTTTTTTAACGATACGCTTGGACATTTTTCCATTCGGATCTCCAAGTTTTGCATCCATTGAAGATTGATATAACATCATATAGGCTTCCAAAGCAGCATAGAAATCCTTGGTATTGTGGACTCTATCTTGCACTAAAACTGCAACATCTGTATTGTCGTAATAGTTAAATACTGACTCCAACTGATCACAAACGATCATTCCGAGTTCATTCGCTGCTTTTTTATCTCCTGCCAACAACAATACATCGACATACTCGTGAAGAATGCCATCTATCCACGATTGGTACTTTTTATTTCCGCTCGTATAATCTAAATTCCCATTTGGATTTGGTTCTCCAAGGTCGATAACAATCTCAGCAGGCATCACCTCTAATGATTTTTTCACCAACTTGATAGCCCTTTCGTTGTACTGGTCAATCTCCTTTTGCGAGAGTTCTCCTGGGCGCACGATCGTATCATTGCGCATGTCGGCCATCATTTGAGCCTGCATTGCGGATGCCGCGTAGTCTTTTGCCAATCTGAGGAAATGGCTTCTGTATTGAACCGTGTGTCTTCTCGTGTAATAGTCTGTCAGAACATCTGGATTGTTCATTTGTCCAAACTCATAGTTCTCCATTAGATTGGCGTACATTTTATCACGATTCAACATTGTTGACTTCGTTTTTAATGGTGTCAATTCGAAAGCCAAACCATTTTGTTTCACGTACCCATCTCTACCTTGACGTCCGTATCCGAGATACAGTGACTTCCCAACTTTGGACCCCATAGGTGAAGAGAAATAGATTGGACGTTTCCAGTCATTGTTCGCAAGAACATCTAAAATCATCACTTGTTCTCTGGTCAATCCTCCCTCAGTGAATCGGAATTTAATTTCGTCTACACAATCTGACACTTGCTCTTTTGAAATCAATTTCGACGCCAAGACATTCTCTTTGTTTACCGGCAATACGAATCCAGAACTTGGGAAAACTCGCAGTGTTTGTTGTCCATTGTTAAAGGCAACCATGTTTGCATCATCTCGAACGAAGGCCATTGCCTCAGTCAAATTGGTTACATCCCAGCCTTTCTCATAGTCGAACAGTAAGGTTTGAAATGCTTGTGCATTCGATTGGTCCATGTTCACGGTTCCACTGCGTAGCGCCTGAAATATTTCATAACAGGCTTTAAATTTCTCGTATGCTGCTTTACCCAAGTCTTCACCTATAGGTCGTCCAATCAATTGAATCAATTGGCTCAAGCGCTTGTTGTATTTTGCATCACTTGAAGTTGCTCCTTGCAGATATATCGGCACATTAGACGCCAATTTCCCAACTGCTGCCTGAGCGATTGATGGATTTTGCTTAGCCCTCATTCGAATCACTTTTTCAACCACAGCTGGCGCGGCGTTATTGTACATGAGGTTAAACGCATCGGTAAATAGCACCTGATCTGTACCTCCAGAATTCATCAAAATCTGATCCTCTCTAAACTTAATTGGAAGGGCTTCAGAATCGTATGCTTTCATTTTCATTTGATCGGTATACCAATCTGTTTGCATCAATGAGAGATTACAAACTCTTACACTTGTAAACTTCCCTTCAACCTCTTGCATATACCACAATGGGAAGGTGTCATTGTCACCGTTAGTAAATATAATTCCATTGTCTTCGCAAGAAGTAAGGTAATTGTATGCCAAATCATGTGCAGACGTTTTCAAACTTCTGTCGTGGTCATCCCAACCTTGGATTCCCATAATGATTGGCACGAACAATCCAAGTAGCACTGCGAACGACGCTCCTTGTACTTCTCCTTTTACTACTTTTCTCAAACCTACCATTCCAGCAATTGCTGCACCTCCAATCAAGAGTACCATAATCCACGAGAGTGCTAAAGGCATTGAAGTTGGGGATGAAGCGGAATCCATTGCTGCAAAGAACATCAATCCGATGATTCCGATGATACCCATCTTAATAAACTCCTTTTTACCAAAAGATTTGAACGCATCATATAGCGCATATACACCTATACCGATCCACATGGTAAAGAAATAGAACGAGCCAGCATAGGCATAATCACGTTCTCGTGGTTCAAGTGGTTTCTGATTGAGATAAACAACAATTGCAATTCCTGTAAATAAGAATGCCAAGAAAACAACAAAAGCATCCTTAGGATTCCTATATGCATGGAAAAAGAGTCCAATCAAACCTAAAATGAGAGGCAAAAGGAAGAATTTGTTGTTTGCCGGATTCTCTGATGTGTAATACGGTGCGTTGTCCTGATCACCCAATCGTGCGTTGTCTATAAAGCTGTAGCCAGTAATCCAGTTTCCGCGCATCGCTGCACCTCGACTGCCTTGAATATCATTTTGACGTCCAGAAAAATTCCAAAAGAAATAGCGGAAATACATCCAATTTATTTGGTAACGGAAAAAGAAGCGATAATTCTCACTTGCCGTCGGCAATCGTTGCTGAACGTTTCTTGGGTTGGATGCACTTGGCGCTTGACTGGAATTATAATATGGATTTTTTTCAGGTTTTCCGAGCTCGGTTCCTGCATCATCTCTTGGGTCATATCCTGACCATTCCTTGTACGAATCAATTCTACTCTGATCTTGCGTCCAATACATTCTTGGGAAAAATGTAGTCTGCGCATAGGTTGGAACAGAATTCATCCGGTTGTTTTTGTTCGACTCAAAATACGTTTCTTCAACCTCTGAACCAGAGAGAGTGGCAGAAAAATCTATTGCATTTTGTTCGTCTTTGAATGCTTTAATTACTGTTCCATTTTTGGAAACCACGAAACGTCTCAAATGGATCGGTGACTGATCGTCCCATTCGGATTTATCGACATAAGACCATCGTTTGTCACCTTCTTGCGTTACTTCTACTCGGCCGCCATTTTCCATCGAATTCCAAAAATGACCAGTTAAAAGCGGAGCTGAACCGTATTGATCTCGTTTCAGATAAGAATGAAACGTAACAAGATTTTCTGGATCATTCTCATCCAAGGGGGTGTTTGCATTCGAACGAATGACGATAACGGCAAATGAACCGTATCCAATCATTAATAAAATCAACCCCATAACAGCCGTGTAAAGAGTACGATTTTTATTTCTTTTCGAATAGCGTAAAAGCACTAAAAAACCGATGATTAATAATGCAAAAAAGAATATGGCTCCTGAATAAAATGGCAATCCTAGGTCGGTCACAAAACCGATTTCAAAAGCAGAAGCCAACGCTATTGAACCAGGAATAACTCCCTCCTGGATAAATACGAGTACGATGAGTGATAACAATCCAACTAGAAAAATTCCTTTGAAATTTACTGTATCTCGGAAACGGAAATAAATCACAAATGCAATTGCTGGAACGACAAGGATTCCCAAAAGGTGAACTCCAATTGCCAATCCAAGCATAAACAAAATAAAGAGCAACCAGCGGTCTGGTGAATACCCTGTTGGATTTAGTTGTCCATACCGAATTTCCATCATCTCCTCATCCCACTTCAGGATGGCCCAGAAAATGATAGCAGTGAACAATGAAGACATTGCATACACTTCCCCTTCTACGGCAGAAAACCAAAAAGAATCAGAGAATGTGTAAGCTAGAGAACCAATTAACCCACTCCCAAGAATGGCAACTTTATCTCCTGTTGAGAGCGATCTGTTTTCACTTTTGTTGAGTGAAATTTTCTTCACCAATAATGTTATCGACCAAAACATAAAAAGAATGGTCGCTGAACTTGACAGTGCAGACAAGCGATTGATCCAAACAGCAACATCTTCAGGAGCAGCAAAAAAAGAAGAAAGTCTTCCCAATACCATGAACAATGGTGCACCTGGAGGGTGTCCAACCTCGAGTTTGTATGCTGCCGTGATGTACTCCCCGCAGTCCCATAAACTCACGGTATCTTCAAGAGTCATGAAATAAACTGTAGTAGCAATAATAAAAACGAGCCAGCCTAGGTAATTGTTGTATTTTCTGTAATCCATTCTTTTTAGCTTAAATTTTCTTTAGGCGCTTTTATTTGTACACCGCCACAAGAATCATTTGCGAATTTAAAAATATATCAACAGCAATTGACCCAAGAGAAGTGAAAAATTAGTAAAATCATCGAATCATTTTATTTCAAGTATGACGCCATTTTTTTTAAATTAATTATTGGGTGAATCGAATTTTGTTAGTACATTTGCCCCCGTCTAGCACGTTTGTGCTGTACAAGACAACACCTAAACTGTCCTATGGTGTAACTGGCAACACGTCGGTTTTTGATACCGAAGAGTCTAGGTTCGAGCCCTAGTGGGACAACAAAAAGCCCCCAACTATGGGGGCTTTTTATGTTTTTGCCCAACAATTGCCCAACGAAACCATTTTTACTTTAATAAATATGGGGTTTAACGAAAGTCATCTTCGATATTTAACACGCAGGACGCAGTGCTTAGCTTTCCCATATTCGACAACTACTCGGATAAATTTCTATCGAATTACTTCTCCTTTCCTAAAAAGTCTGCCCATCCTTTCCATTGGTCTCTCCACTGAAGAACATTATGTGGAGAGCGAGGCAAACTATTAGGTCTCTTACAATAAACATATTCTCTCGATGTCAGGATACCCCTCTCTTTAACCCATTTTTTTGCATCAGCAAAACTCATATATAAACTTCCTTTTGACTCTGGTCGATATGGTGTATCTAATCCAAAAAAGTCTGTCCAACCTTTCCAAACACCTAATCGCGTGTATACTCCATTTGGGTTTTTAGGAATATGTGAAGGTAAACTATTGTTTTTCTTGAACTCATTCCATTGACCTTTGGATTTAATATTGTGTTTTTTTACGAATACTTTCGCTTCGTCAAAGGAAGCCCAATCTTGCTCCCCATCTTTAACTCGCCCAGTACCTAACCAATCCCCATAATTAATCCATCCTTTATTCTTATAGGTATTATGTGGACTCCCACTAATATCATCTGGAACTCTCCCCGACTGGCAATATTCCCTCCATTCGGAAAGAGTCTTCAGTTTTAAGGAACGAGCAAATTCTCGTGCTTTATTGAATTCTAGGTATTTCTTATTGTAATGTGCAACAACTCCTGTTCCAAAATAATCACCAAAACCTTTCCATCCAGAATTTTTATAAGTAACATTTGGAGCAGAAGGTAAACCTTCAGGTTTGTGTTTTTTGAAATATACCCTCCATTCGTTCATCGATTTTATTCCTAATTCAGCAATAATATCTTTCGCTTTATCAAAATCAAAAAACTCTGTATCTAAATGAGTTTTAATTCCTAACCAATCTCCAGTACCTTTCCACCCCTTATCTTTATATGTTTGTACGGGGTAAGTTGGAATGTCATCAGGTTTCTTTCCGGATCGACAATATAACAGCCATTCACTTCCATTTTTAAGACTGAGGGAACGGGCAAATTCTCTAGCATCTTCAAAACTTCGATATTCTTTTAATTGGGATGCAACTCTTCCTGAACCGAGCCAATCACCCATACTAACCCAACCACTACCCCTGTAGGTGTACCAGGGCGCTTTAGGTATATTTTTTCGTGCTGAATTAGATTCAACATATAATTGCCATTGAGGTAGATTATGTAGATTCAAACTCCTAACAATACTTCGTGCCTCTTGAAATGGCATCCAATTAAACTTTGCCAATTTATCCCACAACCTAATTTGAAGTTGCTCACTAAGTTGCTCCTCATCAATATAATCTGACAACACCTCAAAGTTGAATTGCTCAGAAGATTCAATTTTCTTGTTTCCTGATTTCTGGTTTTTATCCTTGAAATACTCAACAATTCTTTCATCATTGGAGGCAAGTCCACGAACGATTGATAATATCTCATTAAAACTATCATTGTCTATTTCTTGGGTTTCTTCATC
>JAQWHI010000012.1 GCA_029249445.1 Crocinitomicaceae bacterium
AAAACAAATAAAACCACAACAAAGTAAAAACCTTTAAAGTAGGGGTTTAAGAATTAAATTGTTGTTTAGTGCAAAACACAAATCTGTGTGTAATTTGTGTTTATTTGATTTTATTTGTTGCTAAAGTGTATCTTTTAATAGGTTAACAGCAAATCCTGTTCCTAATAACTCCGCTCCTATGGATAATGTAACCTCATCCTTTGTTGGATTGGGATGTACTGAAATAAGTGATTCAATTTCATCAATACTAGTAAAGTCAATAAAGAAACAAGCTGAAGCATTATTCACGAAGAGTAAAATGTTAAACAGCTCATATCTTTAGCCGCGTAGAATTAAAAAATAATTGTACTTTTAAGTTATTATCGAATAGATTCGACAGAACCTTATATAGGGGAATAATTTTATTTTACATGAACTGGTCTATTAAAGAAAATCATTTATTTAAGTCTTTTCAATTTAAAGATTTTCAAGAAGCGCTTTATTTCATCAATAGAATAGCAGCTCTTTCGGAAGAGTTTAATCATCATCCTAAAATAACAAATCTATTTAACACCGTTGAAATTGAATTGTGGACTCATACAGATAACCAGGTTACAGAACTTGACTATAAATTAGCAAAAGAAATCGATAAAATCTAAATTAAAAACTCTAGGTAGTTTGGTTTGATTGCCCTCTATTTAATTTCAACCTTTATCCCAAATCCGTTACCACTTAGATTAATTTTATCTATTAATGACCAAAGTTCTTTTTTTGACCTTGAACGATGAATACCAAATGCAATCAAATCAAAAACAAATAAAAATCCGCCCTGAATTATTAGACTATTACCAAACCCATTGTACATCATTGATTTGTCTTGATTTGTTTTTCCCTCACTTTTAAATATGAGACCACTGGACATATAAACTAGATCAAGTCCAGCATTAAAAATAAATCCTATCTCTGTTTTTTGTTGTTGGCTAAAAGTCTCAAAAAGACTTAATTCAGAACTGCTCCGTCTTGCTTTAATATATCCAGGTATGGCTAATCCGAGATTTACAGTATTCCAAATGATATTCATTTGATGAAAACTCCGATGTTCATCATTGTTTGTATTGGCTAATCCAACACCACTTCCAATTAAATTTAATGAAGCCCAAGAGCCCAATCCAACCATTAATTTCTGATCTAAATCATGACGTCTTGAGTTATAATTTTGTAGTTGAGCATTAACATGATAAAAGGAGAACACGAACAAAACAGATACTACTAAATTTAAAATTTTCATCATGGGAACTATCAATTAATTTTAATTAGACCATTAGTGGCTTTTACGCATCTGAACTTTTCTTTGCAAAACTAGAAACAGATATATATTTAGTGTGCTGATTTTTAGTTTATTTTTAGATTTTATCAGTTAAATTTAACAACTACCGCAGAACCTTAAAAAGGATGAAGAAAGAAGATACTAAAATATATATAATAGGAGGCGGTGTGAGTGGTTTAATTGCTGCCAAGGTTCTAGAAGACAATGGATTCTACCCCACTATTATTGAAGCCTCAGAAAGAGTTGGAGGTAGAGTAAAAACAGATATTGTAGACGGCTACCAATTAGATCATGGTTTTCAAGTTTTATTGACTTCCTATCCAGCCGCAAATAAATATTTAGATTTTGAAATGTTGGACTTACAGTTTTTATTACCTGGTGCAACAATTTTTAAGAATCAGCAGCAAAAAATAATTGGCGACCCTCTGAGACAACTCTCATTGTTGTTTTCAACACTATTTTCGGGAATTGGGAATACTTCAGATAAATTGAAGGTGCTTAAACTAAACCAGAAATTGAAGAATAGAAGTCTTTCCGAAATTTTCTCAGACAATGAACACACTACATTATCTTATTTGAAAGATTTTGGGTTTTCAGCTCGAATAATAGACGATTTTTTTAAACCCTTTTTTAGTGGAATTTTCCTAGAGTCAAACCTTGATACGTCTAGCAGAATGTTTGAGTTTGTCTATAAAATGTTTGGGGAGGGAAGTGCTGCTATTCCAAAGGGAGGCATGGAAGCAATCCCAAAACAACTAATGCAAAAATTAAAGCAAACAAAAATTTTATTTGATTCTAAGGTTGCATCAGTTGGCAACAAAAAAATAATTTTAGAAGACGGCACGCACTTCGAGAGCGATTTTACCATTATTGCCACTGAAAAAAGTAATTTAATTCAAGAATTTAAGGCCCCGCCAAAAGAATGGAATTCTTGCCACAATTTATATTTTGAAACAGACGGCAAAGTAATTAACAAGCCTTTAATAGGACTTATTCCTGAGCAAGGGTCATTGATAAATAATATTTTTTATAACTCAAGTTTAAAGGTCAATTCACAAGGGGAAAAGGATTTACTATCGGTGACCGTTATTGATTGCAAAAACTTATCTGGTGAACAACTCATTGAGCAAGTGAAGAATGAGTTAAAGAATTATTGTGGCATCGAAACCGTCAGAATGATAAAAGAGTTTGTTATTCCAAAAGCCTTACCCAAGTTGGCAGATTTACAATATGACATATTATCATCCGATACATATTTCCAAAATAACTGTTTCTTGGCTGGAGATGTAATACTAAACGGTTCACTAAATGCCGCAATTCTATCTGGAGAGAGCGCAGCAACAGGTATAGCAGAAATGTGGACAAGAACTTCAAGCTAATTCATCCTTCGAAAGGATTAATTAATCCTTACTCTTTTAAAAATTCCCCTTGATAAAATCCTTGTGTCGTTTCAATTCGCACTTGATATATTCCTTTTGAAAGAGAGCTAATATCTAGCAAACCATCACCTGTATGTGTTACCTTGATTTTTTTTCCAGTAAAATCGAATACTTGGAAATTGAGTATTTCACCTTCAGCTAAAATCTCAATTTCGTCTTTTGCTGGATTGGGAAACAAGTCAATTTGATTTAATGATTGGCTATTCAGACCTGCGATACAATCTTGAGGAATAATACTCGCTCCATCCAAGCCCCATGCCGGGTCGATTGGAATACATAAATGTGTCAAAGTTGTAGAGGCAACATCTATCAACCTTGGAGTGTTGTCATAATTGTAAACAAGCACAGAGTCTTGATTTTGCCAAAGAGCATCTGTAATCGCCCCATTGTTCAATGAACTTGAAAAATCCGTAACGATAGTTCCTGAACCTTCATACATCTTCCAATAACCAATCAAGCTGCCATAGTTTGGGTGTGAAACGTTCACAGGGGAACAATAAAAATCTTGGATCGCCTGATCGCCAATAATGCTATCCCACACTCGTACCTCTGCAATTGAACCCGTAAAATCGAACCCGTTCAGAATATCTGTTCCAAAAAAGAGTCCGCCGTTCGCTGTAACGTCACCAATACCTGAAATATTGATAGAGTCGAGTAGGGCACCGTCCTGATAAAGTTTCATATAAGCATCTCGGTCGAAAGAAACGCTTAGCGTGTGCCATTCATTATCTGAAATTATTCCTCCATCGAGATCTGCTCTAGCAGCGCCATCGCCAATGTTGATTTTCCATTCAGGTCCAGAAGGGTATTTGAAAGAAAATACAAATCCGGAATTCACTCCTGAACCCCAATTTTTATTCCCAACAATAGCAACATCTGCTGCTTGATTAGTACGAATGCGACACTCAACAGTAAAATCTTGACTCGTTCCAAAATTGAGGTTTGGAGCATCTGGAACCTGGACAAAGTCATTTGTTCCGTCAAAAATCAGTTCCGCCGAATCTCCCAAACAGTTCAAAGCGCTGTTGTTAACGTACAAACTATCTTTGGAAATGATAGAATTGGAAATATAATCACCGCTTGCTATCATTATAACTTTTCTCTCTTCAATGGATATCCCACCATGTGACGTGCCAATCCCACCATGATCTGAAGTTAGAAGTATCAACCAATTTTCTTCACTGTAAGTCACTCTATTTTTTATTGCTTGTATTATCGGTTCGATTAAATCGTCTGTTGTTTCAATCGCAGAAATATAAGCCGTATTGGTAGGTGAAAACCCAGTTGCGTGACCTTCATGATCCACATCGTCAAAATGTAAAAACATCAAATCAGGATCATTTGCAGCGATATAACTTGATGCAGCTGCACTCACCTCGGCATCGGAAGAAAAATTCAATTTAAAATCTACACCAGATTGAATAATATTATCGTTAATCGGTGCCCAATGGCAGAACGAAACTGTACTCAGACTTGGGTCAAAATCTTCCACAATTTGAATCACGGACGGATATGTAGCATAATCATTACCAGTAAAGTTGTTTCCAGTAACAAGGTGTTTATCTGAACCAACCCCACACAAGATATTCGACCAACCAGGGCCGCTCCATGTAAAATCAGCGTTTAAAGCATCAGAGCTAAAAACGCCGTTACTTGCTAGACTATCCATGTTTGGGGTATTTGCAACGGCATATGCGTCAGCCCTGCACCCATCAATTCCTATTATTAATACTTTCTTAGTCAATTGAGCCGGAGAATAGTAGCTTAATAACGAGAAGAACAATACGAGAAGATTTTTCATAAGTATGAAGATAGTTGATACTGTCGAATAAACTAAAAAACTCCTTTTAATTCTTTCATTTTCAAACTTATCCCCCAAAAAGAAAGTCCAAAACTAACATCCTTTATCACAAAACTATTCTCTCATAAATCTTGTAGTCTGATTTCCACTCTTGTTTTTTACGTTTATAAAGTAGAGGCCTGATGGTAAAAAAGAAACATCTATGTTTTGGTGACCGTTAACGTTATGTATTTCATGAAATAATTGCCCTTGAATACTTAAAATTTGTATGGAATAATTTTCATTTGGGCCTTCTAAATGCAAAGAATTCTTAGTCGGAGATGGGTAGATCTTCAACTTGGATTCAATTTTTTGTGATTCACTTACAGGTGCAATAGCGTTTAAATCTACTCCAGGGTTGGAATAATCTCCAGCAACAAACTCCCATCTTCCCCATGGTGTGCCAGATGGAAAAACACCTGTCTTCCAATATATTTGATCTTCAAACAAACAATTAATTGAATTGCCAGTAGGCGACAAACCTTGATTAATGTACCAGGCATCCAAATTGGCCGAATCATTTCTCAGATAAACAGTCAAATTCATTGTGTCTGTAGTTGGAAAGTTGTGAGAAAAACTACAATCAGAATTATTTACTATCGTATCTGTAAATATTATATTTCCTTGGTTATCTGTAAACTCCCATGAAAAAATATTATGTTCCTGAGGGTGAGTTAGGTATTGACCTGAATGGTAGATACTCAGAAATGTAGAGTCACTACCTACATTTACAACCATGCTTAATTGATCACAAGGCATACATGTTATTACAGACTGCGCATTTGTTGTTTGAATTAGTCCAAAGGCAATCGTTACTGTGAGTAGAATATTTTTCATCTTTAATTTTTTTTCAATACAAGTGTATGATAAATATGTCAAAATTATTTCACTCGTAGCGGTGAAATGTCAAAAGTTTATTATTCTTGAAATGAATCATTAATAACAATTGCAGGTGAATTTTTTAATAAAAAAAACCTTACAATCAGAAAATCAAAACAAAAGTGAAATCAAAAAGAATTCCTATTCATAAAAAGCGTTCTTATATTTATCTTCATATTAAGCCTTATTAATACTAATGACAATAACATTAATCTAAATTTATGAAAAAAATTATTGCTATAATTTTTATGTTGTGCGCGATATCGATATTAGCGACCTCAGGTTTTTTATATTTAAATGCACAAGATGAAATATCTTATGACGACATCATGTATAGTTTGGAATATGATGAGATGGATGATAAAATTGGTCGATTTGATTATGCCTTCAAACTGAAAGATCTTTTTCCAACTTCAGATGAGCCTCATCACATCCCCCTTGAGGAAGATGGCGAATATCAAGTTATTTCAAATTATATGGGACTAAAAAGAGATAATTTTTTGAATGAAGTTCGTTCATTGGAGAAAGATTTAGAAGATGAAACTGAAGCTTACTCTTCCTTTGGTTTAAAAAAGGAAGGTCAGGTTTATGTATTGGAAGAAATCATAGCCTATCTTCTTTTACCATTGAGCGTTCTGTTGTTTTTAATCAGCATATATTTCTTGGTTATCTCGTTTAAAAACCCGACAAAAATTATTAACTAAATTAGTTGTTCATTTTATAAAAGTTTTGCAGTTGTTAAAAGGTGTAACATCAGCCCTATTTTTAGCTTATAAGCATTAAACTCAAGATGGCTTCATATGCATTATTGAATCAACATTGAAAATTGACCTAGGTTTTGTAAATTTTTTAAAAAATTGAAATGCGAATAGTTTGTAAAAAATATCATTTAATTGTTATTGGTTTTTTGACATTTTTAATGTCCTTCAATTCCTATGCAGATTCCCCCCTCACGGCCATTAATTTTTGGAGTTTGTCAAAAGAAAAACTTGTAATAAGGACAGGTAAAAAAGGGGGGAAAAAGAAGTTGAATCAGAAGATGATAAATTTTTTGTTTGATTCGAAACAAAGCACATTTGATAAAATCGCACTAGTTAACGCTTTAGGGTGGGAGCAAGAGAGTGAAATTAAAAACGCAACTATTTTTATAGAAGCGTTGGAAAACTTCTATTCAGACAAATTAAACAAAAATCTCAAAAGGGATAAAAGGGAGTTTGATTATGATAAAGAGTTTTACGATGTGGAGAAAGAATACTACAATTTTGATAAAGAATCTTTTTTAGAGCTGCCAGATCGTGAAAAAATTCTATCTGCTTCTTTTGAATTGGACTGGCCGTTTTCTTTAGAAAAGCAAATATATTTAATCTGTCAGTACTTAAAGGTAATGGATAACTTAATTGAAGCGCCGTTTTCTGACTCTGAAATTGTTTGGTTCTTCGAGCCTCAAGATAATGAGTGCGCCCTGTTTATTATGAGTTTATTTAGAGCACAAGAGTTGTTTATTAACTCTCAGTTTTGTGATTATTTAAGTGTATTTCAATCACAGTTCAGTATGGAAAATAATTGTTCATTTGAAAATGAACAGATTAAAGAAGCAGTGCGACTTGGTAATAATTATATGTATCAAAATTTAGCAGTCAATTGTGAGAGGATATATTTCGAAGTTGGAAACTCTTGTGCGCTAGTGGAAATTATTGCAAAACCTAGCCAGCTCTTGTGGGTAGTACATTATCCAGTGTTTGTTTATGGTAAACTGGTTGTTTATGACTCGAGCAATGCTGAAATCGATGCGCACGAAATTGATGGGGACGACTATGTTGAGTTGAAATTAACAAATTATTCTCCTGGAATATACTGGATAAGGCTTGAAGATGAAAAGAAGAATAAGTACGAACTTAAATTGAAAATAGAGTTATGAATTTTTGTCACAATTGCGGAGGAAAACTGCAAGAAAACCCTAAGTTTTGCCCTCATTGCGGTGTTAAATTAAATGAATCTTTGGTTACAGTACAAACTGGAGCGGCTCAAAAGGAAGACACAAAAAAAACTTCTGCTAAGAAAAAAGCGATGGGGCGATACATTTATCCTCTTGTTGCAGGGCTTGTTTTTGTTCTAATTTTCGGTTCACGGGCGCTATGGACAGCTTATAAAAACACAGAGCCGAACGATTACCATACCGAGATAAAAACCAATGGTAAGGGGGTGAAGGATTTGTTGTTGAACAAAAACTGGGTGTTAAAATCATTTTCAAATCTTTCATTTACATCAGATAACGATTTGATTAGCGAAAATTATCTAAAAAATGAATTGAATAAAGCTTTAAATGACGAATCAAATTATTTAAGATTTAAAGATGATCAATTTTGCAGGGGAGAAAAGATTTTAGAGTATGGGCAAAGTATGGATGAGGAAGTGGGGGAAGTTACTTATTCAATCATTGCTGTCCAGCTTAGCAGAACAAAAGGCAAGACTCAATTGTATTCGGAGTCAAATCAATATAGATCTATAGGTATTAACTCGTATTTGGACTATGGCTATCAAGCTAAAATGATCACTGTACAAAGAATTATTAACGAACTAGATGAAAATTACCTGAAATGTACCACACAAATGAGCATTGAAACCCTTAGTGGACTGGTTTGGGAATATGAAGCAGATGAAGTTTATCAAGCAGTACCAGATGACAATAAGTCGACAATGGTAAAAGCAAACCACACCATAACAGATGATTGGATGCTTATGGATTGCGACGGTTTTACCATGTCTCCTATGGTAGATACCGAAACCAATAATCGATTGGAAAAAGCGAATGAGGCTTATGATTTTGATTTAGACCTATCAGAGGCGGAGTTTGATTACGATGAACTTTAATGATTGAAATAATAGTGAGGCTCTCGTTTAATTTTACAGTTGTATAAAACCAAACTGCAATAAAACTCTAAATTTTGTTCTCTTTACGCCATAAAATTTAACGGTTCTTTGGCAACAACAATAAAAAGCAATAGTAAAGGGAATAAAAAATTTTAACTCTACGCTATCGTAAAAGGGTGACATGACCAAAGCGCTGAATTTTACCTGCATTTTCATCTCTTTTCATGACTATGCTCCATACATACACGCCACTTTGAACATCTCCGTCGGCTTCTTTAAAACTCCCATCCCACCCTTCACTAATTTGGGTGGTTTCAAAAACTTGCTCTCCCCATCGATTGTAAATACTGAATGTATAATCTTTAAGGTCTGCTCCTCGCACTTTTGGAATAAAAACATCATTTATCCCATCGTTGTTCGGGGAAAATGAATTTGGCACATAAAGCAGGAATTGGTCAAGTGTTTTTATGAGTGCTGTATAGCTATCACTGCAACCGTTTGTCGCCGTTACTGTTAGTGAAACAGTTGCTTCATAACCAGATTCTAAAAGAATACTGGGTTGATTTAAGGCTGAGAACTCCCCATTCCCAAAATCCCAATTCCAACCATTCGCACCAACGGATAAATTCGTGAAATCAATCACTGCACCTGAATCAGAAAGATTTTGAGTGTATTGAAAATATGCTTCTGGAGTTGGTGACACATCAATTAGTGCGTTTAATATAACTGAATTTGAGCAACCCTCAGAGGAAGTTATTTTTAAGCTCACATCGTATGTGCCTGAATTGGCGTAATCATATTGGACTGCACTCCCTTGGTTTGATTGTCCTCCGTCACCAAAAGTCCAAAGGAATGTTTGTCCGTTCTGCGAATTGTTGTTGACGAAATTAACCGTTAGTGGGCTGCATCCAATTAAAGTATCTGCCGTAAAATTGACTTCAGGCAGATCGAATACGCTGATAATAATTGAATCTTGTGAGGGGCATAAGCCACCGAGGGCATGATTTATCGTATATACACCAACCCCAATCGATGGATCAAACTCGCTCGCCAAATTGATCCCTGGTCCAGATAATATTCCTCCTGAATTTGCAAATGAGAGTAATTGCGGAGGCTCATTAATACATAGCGTATCATTTGAGATTAAGATGCTTGCATCTAAAACCGGTATAAAATCGACGACAATCGAATCTATGGCGCTACATCCACTAGATTGAGTGGTCATTTGAAGTCCAATTGCAGCGCTTGCAGAAACTGATATGCTTGAATTAGTGCTTCCATCTGACCACAAGAAATCAACATCTGTGTAAGAAGAAAAATCAAAATTTAAGGGAGTTCCATCACAGAGGACGGTGTCAGATCCTAAACTAAAAGAAGGTGAAATGTCAATTGTCACACCATAGCTAACCGTGTCGGAAACACAATTTTTCCAAACAATTAATTGTGGAGCATAGTTTCCAGATGAGAGGTAGCTGTGTGTTGGGTTTAAAATGCTAGATGTGTTCGTTGTGCCACTGGTGGGGTCGTCAAAGTCCCAAATTATAGAATCAGGATTAAGGGCACCGTTATATTCAAACGCTATAGAGTTTCCTTCACAGAAATTTGGACCGTTGACAATGTTGAAATCAGCGGGCTGGTTGAATAAATCTTGGGAGAATACAGGTAAACTTAACGATGCGAGTGTCTGCGTTGTCTGCACCCCTCCTGGAAAAAGATTGGGAAGGCCTATTACAGATCCAAAACTCATACCGGCGTGCAAATAATCACATGAGGCACCAGGCAAATTCGGTTTGTCGATAACAGATAAAGTTGAAGTGCCAAATCGTGAAATGTATATTTTCCCATCTGGACCGAGCTGCATTCCATACAACTGACCCAGAAGGTAAACACTCAAAGTCGGCTGAGCGGGCAGAGTGCCTTGGATTGTTTGACCAGACAACCAAAAGTTCGGTACATCTGTGGGGAACTGCCAGATCAAAGAGTAATTACCCGCAACTTGTGCGGATATTCCCGGAACTTGAGAAATGTATAAGTACTTTCCGTTTGGAGAGAATTCAGCACCATACATCCGACTATAAACAGTTCCCGTGTTCGGATTGAAGTTTGTAAGCCAAAAACTAGGTGGGCTTGATCGAACATTTGATAAGATACCAGTGCTATTGTCAAAGTCGAACAGCTCAACATATCCGGAGTATGGGACAGTATTTACCAACAGACTGCCATCGGGTGAAAATTTCATCTGGCCTGTGTAATTTGTGGTTCCAGGAGGAGGAGAACTGGGAACGAAAAGTAAAGGCTGACCAATAGTTGAAATAACGGGGGCATTGATTCCGTTAGGTGTAACTTCGTAAGCATAGAAATCTGAAGACAAATTTTTGTGAACCATCACCCAATAATTCGTACAATTGGCATGTTTAACGATTGTCATTTTTTCTGCTAGCGTATCTTCCAATAGGATGTTTTTGGTTGCTGTCACATCGCCAAGCCCTGCAGAAAGCGTCATATCAACAATTGAATACCTTAAGCCATCGTAACCTGTCGCCCCAAGCGTGAATACATAATATTCATTTGGATTTCCTGGATTTTGAACAATTCCTGCTCCTTGACAACTTACGCCAGGAGTATACGGTACGAATGGTCCTGGGGCACTGGCCAAAGACCCGAGCAACCCTGTACCATTTGACATTGGATTGTGATCGCTTTGGTAAACGGTCGTTCCGTTAGTGTAGAATAATAAGTTTCCATTTGCATCGGAAGCCACAGCGCAGGCACTAGCAGTGCCCATTGGGGTTACATTGTTTGCAACAGGAACACCACTATTAAAATCTATACCACATTGATAGGAAAAAAACCAATTATTTGCCTCACCTTGAGAGTATACGGTATAACAGGTGAATAAGAAAAGGGAGAGTAATAAACGCATTTTGTTTAATATTTTTCAAATATACTTAAACAAAACGTACAAAATGAGCAATAGGTTGTCTTTTATTTCAAAATAATTTGAGTTTTTCGATTTATCACTTACGTTATTTGAAACAAGAAAAAGAGACGAAATTGCTGTTGAATGAATTGTTGCTCTGGATTTAAACAACCTTTCTTTATTCTATTCGTTTTTTCAACAACTATCACTATTTTTGCTTTATGCGCTTGCTTATTTTTCTACTACTTCTCGTAAATTGCGTTTTTGTTCATGCACAATCGTTTGTTTTTGCGCAATTAAACGGTTCTCCAGTAATGAATGTGACTGGATGGAATTTAACAGGGAACGCGTTCGTTGGAGATACACCGGGTGATATTGATAATTTTAATAATGAGTTGATTTTAACAAGTCCGGCCAATGGTCAGAGCGGAGGAGCATTTTTTGCAAACCCGATTGACCCATCAATTTGTTCACGCTGGACTGTTGAGTTTGAATACCGCATGTGGGACGGAAACGCTGCTGATGGTATTGCATTCTGTTTTCTTGACGTCCCGCCCGCTGGCTTTGTCTCAGGAGGTGGGATAGGAATTCCCGGAGCAGCAAACGGTTTGAAGGTAGTTTTAGATTCTTGGGATAATTGTGGCTTAGCAAATCCAGAACTTCAAATTTATAATGGGCTTGGATACAATGAGTGTGTTGCAGGAATTGTTAAAATTGGCAATGTAGGAGGAAACTTAAATTTTGTTCGCAATGCAAATTATCAGCCAGCGAAAATAGTTTATGACAATGGAAACATTGATTTTTACATAAACAATACATTGTATTTGAGCACTTTTAGTCTGATCAATTTTTCTGGTTATATGGGCTTTACAGCAAGTACAGGAGGGTTTAATGATAGACATTCGATACGAAATGTCATTATTTATACAGAGCAAGCGGTTTCAGATGCAGGTTTAGATATGGCAACATGCAGCGACACAAGCGTACAGATTGGAAGTGTAAACAATCCAAACTATCAATATTTATGGACCCCAGCAATTGGGCTTAGCGACAGCACTTTGTCGGACCCTGTTTGTACATTAACCAATATCTCTGGAGGACCAATTACGCAGCAATACATTGTTACGACAACTTTAACCAACAATCCGTCTGGATGCCCAAACACGGATACAGTTGTTGTAACGGTTCTCCCTTCTTTGGATACAACATTGAATGTAACGTTGTGTGATTCACAATACCTTTTCAATGGGACCGCCTTAGGTGTTTCGGGGGTATATACAGAAAATTTTCAAACTCAGAATGGTTGTGATAGTTTGGTGACTTTGAACCTTACGATAAACAACAGTGTTGCTTCAATAGACAATCAAATTTCTTGTGGGCCATTTACCTGGGTTGATGGTGTCGTTTATAGTACGAGCACAACTACACCGGACTATGTTGTGCCATCAGGCGCAGCAAATGGTTGCGACTCAGTTGTTACGCTTCATTTAACGGTGCTTGATATTCCGACAGGAGTAGACACCCAAACAGCATGTGAATCCTTCACATGGATTGATGGTGTGGTATATACAAGCAGTACGACCACTCCGACACATGTAATAACTGGCGGCGCAGCAAATGGATGTGACTCAATAGTTACCCTTGATTTAACGGTAATTTACAATGCTTCTTCATTCGACTCTCATGTAAGTTGCAATAGTTTTTTGTGGGTTGATGGAAACACATATGTATCGAGCAACAATTCAGCAACTGATACTATTTATGGAGGCGCAGCAAATGGATGTGATTCAATTGTCACGCTTGATTTGACCATTTTTAATGATGTCAATTATACTGATGTCATTTTTGCATGTGATAGTTTCACCTGGATTGATGGTACAACTTACTATTCAAATAATACCTCGGCAGAATTTACTTACCCAGCAGCGAGCCTGAACGGCTGTGACAGTATCGTAAGTCTAGATTTAACGGTGCACACATCTACTCTTGGCACTGACATTCAAACCTCCTGCGGACCTTATACATGGATTAACGGAATAGAATACAGCGCTTCTACGACAGCTCCATTTGACACATTATTTGGAGCCGCCTATGGCGGCTGTGATAGCATTGTTAACTTGAACTTAACAGTCTTTGAGGTGCCAGAATTGAGCATTTCGGATGACACAACGGTGTGCATTGGTAGCGAAGCTGTAATTTCGGTAAGCGGTGCCTTTACCTATGTATGGTCGTCCAACAGTCCAACCCCGAACGGAAGTCAAATCATGGTGGTGCCATCAACGACAAGCACATATACAGTTACAGGAACAACGACAGATGGGTGTTTTTCTTCTGCTTCTTCGACAGTTGATGTAGTTCCAAATCCAGTAGCAAGCTTTTATGTAACACCTTCAGAATTAGACATCCTTTACAATACGACAGCATCGTTTTCTAATACATCAACAAACGCAACGTATTACCAATGGGACATGGGTGATGGATCTCCATATATTTACTCAGAAGATGCAACACACACTTTTGATAGTGAAACAGTTGGCACCTACGCTGTTGGCTTGTATGTGGAAAATAGCGAGGGGTGCTCGGATAGCACAATTGTTTTTGTAGATGTTATTGAGGGACTCAGTATTTTTATACCCAATACATTCACACCGGACGGGGATAAATTCAACCAAAGGTTTAATCCAGTTTTAGCAGGTGATTTTGATGTTGATGATTACTCCTTTGAGATATTCAATCGTTGGGGTAATCTCGTATTTTTCACAACGGACCCAGCCGAAGGGTGGGATGGAGGCTTTGAGAACCATTCAAGCCAAGCAGGAACCTATCATTATAAGCTGACGTATAGACGAAAAAATGATTTTGAAAAGAGTATACTTGTCGGTCATGTAAATTTGATTCGGTAGAACCAATTAAGCCAATCATGTCTATTTTATAGCTTAAAAGCTGATGGTGAAAAATTAATTCACAATAAGACTTAATTTGAATCATAACCGGAGACTTGACTCCAAAAGACGAAAGCTATACGAGAGAACTATAAAAAAAGGGAGCTAAATACCGTTTCGAGGTGCAGGATAAAATTACATTTGTTTAACAAAAAACAAAAAAGGTTAAACAAAATTTAATTACCTTTGATGTATGAAACATCTATTATTTATAACAATTTTATTTAGTGCTTTTATGTCAAATGGACAAGACAACCTGCGCGATTATTCATTTACGAGTATCGACGGCGAGACAATAAACCTTACTCGTTTTGAGGGCAAAAAACTATTGTTTATTAATGTTGCATCAAGGTGCGGCTTTACTGGACAATACAGAGAACTTCAAGAACTTCATGAGAGGTATGGAGAAGAAGTTATTTTAATTGGTTTTCCATGTGATCAATTTGGAGGTCAAGAACCCGGTGAGGAGGCTCAAATTAAATCCTTTTGTGAAAAGAATTATGGGGTTACTTTTTTAATGGCTTCGAAGATTGAGGTGAAAGGTAGAGGTCAACATCCGATATACAACTGGCTTACATCTAAAGAATTGAATGGAGTATCAGACAGTTCAGTTTCATGGAACTTCGAGAAATTCCTTATAGACGAAAAAGGACAACTCGCAGGTCATTTTAAATCTGCAGTGCGTCCATTGAGCGAAAAAATCACTTCATTGCTTTAGATAGCTGACAATGAAAATGGTTACTACTTATATTAAGTAGACCAGTAAAAACAAAAAGGGCGCCCATGAAGGCGCCCTTTTTGTTTTGGACATGATATTAGCAATACTGGTTGTAGGCCTCACATAAATTTTCAGAAATCATTTTTGCTGTTCCTCCTTCAATATGGTGTCGCTCTAAGAAATGTACTAGTTTTCCATCTTTGAATAAAGCAATCGACGGCGAAGATGGTGGATACGGTAAAAAGTATTTTCTCGCTTGTGTCGTTGCATCTCCGTCAACTCCTGCAAAAACAGTTGCTAATGTGGTCGGAAGTTTGTCGTGTTCCAATGATAACTTTACTCCTGGGCGCATATTTCCTGCAGCACAACCACAAACGGAATTTACAACAAGTAATAAACTTTCGCCGCTATTTTCAATAATCTCGTCAACTTCATCAGGAGAAACAAGCTGATTAAATCCAACACTTGTTAAATCATCCTTCATCGGTTGAACTAGTTCTGGTGGGTACATATTATTTTGTGTTTATTTTATGATTAAAAATGAGAAACAAAATTAAGAAATATCTTGTCTGTAAATGGATTTAAATTTCTGAAAAACAAATTTTAAACGAGTGCCTGACGATAAAGCGTTTTAAGGATGCACTAAAAAAAGAAAGACGAGTAGTTTCAGTTGTGGGTCAGCGCTCAAATCGTTTGATGTCCATTTCTTTATTTAGAGTAGTTCTGTTAATCAAGTAGTCGACAAATTCTTCCGCTAATTTTGGAGCCAGCAGATACCCTTTTGTTCCAAGACCATTGAAAATGTGATAATTTTTCTTCTCACTGTGGGTGCCGATCAATGGACGGCGGTCCTCTACTGTCGGACGTATTCCTGCCGCTTGGTCAATCACCGCAATTGGTTCGTTTGTGAGATGAGCCGCCTTATCTAAAATTATTTTTCGCGCTTTTTCTGTTGTATGAAGCGACGTAGTGTGCCACTCGTAGGTTGATCCCACTTTGAATTGTTGATTTCCTAGAGGAAGAATAAAGCATTTTCTATTTACAGACTCGTCTTCAGGAATCCCTTCCGAATGAATTGTTAAGGTTTCTCCTTTCGTTTGATTTAAGGGCAAATACCCAAACCATGGGTTGTTTTTCCCTTGGTATCCTTCACAGAAAATGACGTCACTGTAGTGGTTCCCATTAAACGTGCCGTCTTCAAGTGTTTTATAATCAAGGGTTTCAGTGAGAAGTGTGCCATTATTAGAAATCCACTTTTTCATTGCGCTTAAAAAAACAGGAGGGTTGATGTAAGCTCCATTTTTCAATCTGCCTGAACCAAAAGGATTGAGCGCGCGATCATAAATCTCATCTGCTTTAGTAATTTGATACATAAAGTTTTGAAAATCTTCGCGGGCTTGTTTTTTTATCCAAAGACCCCGTTCTTCTTCACTTGAAAACATCCGGCGAATTTGAATAGGATGATAGAAACTACTGACAGTTTCAGCTTCCATTTTCCGGTAAAACTGTTGCAGTGCTGGAACAAAATCATCGACACGCCAGCCTTTTGTTATTCTACGAAAAACAAGAGGTGTAATCATTCCCGCCGCAATAATGGAACTGTGATTCACCCCGCTGTCTATAACGGTAACCGACTGTTCCTTTTCAATTAAATGTGTAGCGACGGTTAGTCCAGCAACACCAGCACCGACGATTAAATAATTTTTTTTGCGTTCCATTACGCACAAAGGTAAAACAACAATTCACCTTTCGGAAAAGATATTTATTTTCTTCTTTATTGAAGAAGGCCGACTAGTCGATTGCAAGTGTGACAACACTAACTTGTGTGTTTGGTGCAACGTTATTTATTTCACGCACTAACGTTTCGATTGTTGACCCTGTGGTAACAACGTCATCGATGAGCACCACATGCTTTATACTTACATATGGATTGGCGAACTGAGAATATAGAGTCAACATTATCCCAGCGCTGAAAGCGTGTTTTTTTGGTTTGCATAGCGGTATTTTTTATCCGTTTTACGAGTTTCTTTTTTATTGGAACTCCGATGGCGGCGCTTACTCCTTTTGCAAGTGACATGCTTTGGTTGTAGCCGCGGAGAAATTCTTTTTTATAATGTAATGGAACAGGGATCAGCGCTTCTGCGTTATTAAGCGCATCAATTTTTATTAAACATCGACCTATTTCTTCCCCAAAATACCACCCAATTTGAGGATTATTTTTGTATTTCAAATTGAAGAGGAGCGTTTGTGTTGCAGAGTTTTTCCTGTAGTAAAAGTGCGCGTAAGTTACTTTTGGTTGAACACGCCCCCAGAAAAGTTTATCTGCTTCAGTTGCTTCTTGATACAAGTGAAAGAAGGTTTTGACCAATGCACTATCGCAAAGTGAACAAACAAATTGTTCGGTTTGGATCAATTCGGATTCGCAAACCAAACAGGCAGATGGATAGAGCAAGTGAATGAGGTCTTTTATGATATTTTTTTGGTTCAGTTGGGGTAAAATGTTCATGAAACATGGACTTTATCAGCAGTGTCGAACTAACTAACAAACGACTGTTTAAAATAATTAAAATTTTTCAATTGTAGTCGTGGGAAAGTGTTGTAATTTTAAAGAACTCATGTTGGAAATAGGCACTGACATCAGGCGCAAGGCAGATGTGAGTTATTTATCGACAGTGTTAGTGAATTAAACTGTGAATATCTTTGCAAAAGATGTTGAAAAGTTGCTAACAGTTGAGTTTAAAGGGGTTTGCATGTCCAATGTTAATAACGTACAGGAATTGTGAATTTCTTTAGTTGGAAGAAGAAAGAATTTTGACAATTTTTGTATACCTCTCAATAAACAAATCACCTGAGCGAAACGCACCTGGTTTACTAGAGGAAACATAAACCTTAAAGAAAAGAGCAAAAACGAAAAATAGTAATTTTTCGAATGGGGATATATACGTTAAAAACTAGAGTAAAATGGAACAAAAAGAACCAATATTAGAGGAAAATAAAAACAGGTTTGTACTGTTTCCAATTCAGCATGATGACATTTGGAAAGCATACAAAATGCAAGAGGCTTCCATTTGGACGGCAGAAGAGCTTGATTTATCGCAAGACATTGTTGATTGGACAGAAAAATTAACTGATGACGAGCGTTATTTTATAAAGCACATTCTTGCCTTTTTTGCTGCCTCAGATGGGATTGTAAATGAAAATTTAGCGGAAAATTTTGTAAAAGAAGTTCAGTATACAGAAGCGAAATTCTTTTATGGTTTTCAAATTATGATGGAAAACATTCATTCCGAAACATATTCTTTACTCATTGATACATACATTAAAGATGATGCTGAGAAAGATTACTTGTTTAACGCGCTAGAAACGTTCCCTCCTGTGAAGAAAAAAGCGGAATGGGCATTGGATTGGATTGACAATGGGAATTTTGCGCAGCGTTTGGTTGCTTTTGCAGCTGTTGAAGGAATCTTCTTTTCTGGATCTTTTTGTTCTCTATTCTGGCTGAAGAAACGAGGATTAATGCCAGGATTGACATTCTCTAACGAGTTGATTTCTCGTGACGAAGGAATGCACATGGAATTTGCAGTCCTACTCTACAATGATCATTTAAAAAACAAACTTCCAAAAGAGGAAGTGCAAAAGATCATTACAAGAGCTGTTGAAATAGAAAAAGAATTTATAATCGAGTCGTTACCAGTCAAATTGATTGGGATGAATGCAGACTTGATGTCACAATATATTGAGTTTGTTGCCGACAGATTATTAACTGAGCTTGGAAACGAGAAAGTTTATAACGCCACAAACCCATTTGACTTTATGGATATGATTAGCCTTCAAGGGAAAACGAATTTCTTTGAAAAAAGAGTTGGAGAATATCAAAAGGCGGGAGTCCTTAACCAAGATAACCAAACATTTAGCCTAGACGAAGACTTTTAACAACAACCAACTGGGCCTCACATTAGCTTGTGATGCCAAACAAGAAATTAAGGAACCAAAAACCAAGCGCTATGTACGTAATTAAGAGAGACGGAAGAAAAGAAGCTGTGAAGTTCGATAAGATCACAGCACGGATTGTTAAAATGTGTTATGGGTTGGACCCATTGGTATCACCAGAGGCGGTGGCAATGAAAGTCATTGAAGGGCTTTTTGATGGCGTAACAACAACACAACTTGACAATCTTGCAGCAGAGGTGGCGGCAGCAAAAACGATTGATCACCCAGATTACGCCCTGTTGGCCTCTCGAATCGCTGTTTCAAATTTGCATAAAGAAACGAAAAAGACTTTTTCGGAGGTGATGACGGATATGCACAATTACATTGACCCAAAAACGGGAGAAAATGCCTCACTTGTTGCAGATGATGTATATAGTGTGATTATGGAAAACAAGGATCGTTTAGATTCGAGCATCATTTACGATAGAGACTTCAGATACGATTATTTTGGTTTTAAAACGTTGACGCGCTCGTATCTCATGAAGTTGAATGGAATGATAGCTGAACGGCCTCAGCAAATGTTGATGCGTGTATCTGTTGGTATTCACAAGGAAGATATTGATTCGGCAATTAAAACGTATAATTTAATGTCTGAGGGTTGGTTCACCCATGCAACACCGACATTGTTTAATTCAGGGACACCAAAACCTCAAATGTCTTCTTGCTTCTTGTTAACAATGAAGGAAGATAGTATTTCAGGTATTTACGACACGCTCAAGCAATGTGCTCAAATTTCACAATCAGCTGGAGGTATTGGACTAGCAATGCACAACATTCGCGCAACAGGCTCGTATATTAAAGGAACAAATGGAGCATCGAACGGAATTGTTCCAATGCTCAGAGTATTCAACGACACAGCGCGATACGTCGATCAAGGAGGAGGGAAGCGTAAAGGCTCTTTTGCAATGTATCTTGAGCCATGGCATGCGGATATCTTTGATTTCTTGGACCTGAAAAAGAACCATGGTAAAGAAGAACAACGTGCGCGTGATTTATTTTACGCATTGTGGATTCCAGATTTGTTTATGAAGCGTGTAAAAGAAAATGGAGATTGGACACTTATGTGCCCGCACGAGTGCCCAGGTCTTTCAGATACACACAGTGCAGAATTCGAGAAGCTGTATTTGTCCTATGAGTCAGAAGGAAAAGGAAGAAAAACAATCAAAGCCCAAGATCTTTGGTTTAAAATTCTTGAATCTCAAATTGAGACAGGAACCCCGTATATGCTCTATAAAGATTCAGCAAATGCGAAATCGAACCAACAGAATCTTGGAACAATAAAGTCATCAAATCTGTGTACGGAAATTATAGAATACACAGCACCGGATGAGGTTGCGGTGTGTAATTTAGCTTCGTTGGCTTTACCAAAGTATGTTACGGAAGATGGTGTTTTCGATCACGATAAATTATTTGAGGTAACGTACCAGGCGACATTGAACTTGAATAAAATCATTGATGGGAATTATTATCCTGTTGAAGAAGCCAGAAATTCAAACATGCGCCATCGACCTATTGGATTGGGCGTACAAGGCTTGGCTGACGCTTTTATCATGATGGGGATGCCATTCGAATCAGATGAAGCAAGAGCGTTGAATAAAGAAGTATTCGAAACGATTTACTACGCTTCGATGACAGCGTCAAAAGACTTAGCAAAAGTTGACGGACCGTATGAAACAATCAAGGGATCGCCAGTTTCAAAAGGGGAGTTCCAGTTTGACTTGTGGAATGTTGCTCCAACAGATCGTTGGGAATGGGATGTTTTGAAGGAAGAGGTAAAAGAGCACGGAGTTCGCAACTCACTATTGTTAGCCCCAATGCCAACAGCTTCAACGGCGCAAATCTTAGGGAACAACGAATGTTTTGAACCATATACATCAAATATATACACACGTCGTGTATTGTCTGGAGAGTTTATCATTGTAAACAAACACTTACTGAAAGATTTGGTAAAAGAAGGTTTATGGAACAAAGAAATGCGTCAAAAAATTATGGCAGCGAATGGATCGATTCAAAACATTCAAGAAGTTCCTCAGCGTTTGAAAGAACTTTACAAAACAGCATGGGAAATATCTCAAAAAGCAATCATTGACCAAGCAGCTGACAGAGGAGCCTATATTTGTCAATCGCAATCGCTCAATATTTTCATGGAAAATGCCAATTTTGGTAAGTTGACTTCTATGCATTTCTATGGTTGGGAGAAAGGATTAAAAACAGGAATGTATTATTTGCGTACGAAAGCGGCGACGGATGCAATCAAGTTTACAATCGACAAAGCAGCGATTCAAGAGCCAACAGTTAAGTCAATTGAGGAGGCACAAGAAGAGGTAGCTTGTTCTTTGGACAATCCTGATGACTGTGAGGCTTGTGGAAGCTAGATCAATAGTATCTATACGTATAAAACATATAGAATGTATTTCTTGCATTAATTAAGAGATGAAAACCCTGACATATTTGTTAGGGTTTTCTTTTATAATAAAGTCCAAGAGTGAGGGGAAACCTATTTAGGTTGATGTAGACGCACTGTTTTTGAGTTCGCTATCAACGGCTTCTAGTTCCTGGAAAAATGGAGCGCCAAAAGCCCGAATGATTGGTTCTTTAAGAAATTTATATACGGGCACCGCTAGGTGCTCACCGAGCGCACAGGCGTCTGAACAAATACTCCATCTGTCGTAATTAAGTGCTTTTACGTTCTTGAATTGTTTTATCCGTATCGGGTATAGATGACAAGAAATAGGCTTCTTAAAATCAGTTTTACCTTCCTTATTTGCTTTTTCGATTGCGCACTTTGTTGTGCCGTTGGCATCGAAATAAACGAAAGCACACTCTGCTCCATTAACAAGAGAAGTGACAGGTTCATTTTCTTGGTCCATATAAAACACCCCATTTTTATCGACAACATCAATTCCTTCTTGCCTCATGAATGGTTTGATGTTAATAAGGTCATCCTCTAAGATCGAAACTTCTTCTACTGTTAGCGGTGCTCCTGCATCCCCCTCGATACAACAGGCGCCTTTACAGGCGTTTAAATCGCATACAAACTCTTGTTTGAAAAGTTGGGTCGATACGATTTTATCTCCGATTTCTACAAGCATGATGTAAAGGTGAAAAAAAGAATTTAATCCAGCTACATCGAGTGATGATTAATCCACTTTAACGGGCGTTCATACCAGATTTAAATAAAAGTGCTATATTTGCACTATTCAATTTATGGATTAATACAAATGAGGGGACGAAAGTCCCCTCTTTTTATAGCCAATGATTAGTAAAAAGAAAGTTGCAGGATTGATAAAGGAACGCATTGAAGAGCTAGATAATGGTCTGTTTATTGTGAGCTTATCTATTTCACCAGCAAATGCGATTTACGTTGAAATTGACAAGTACGAAGGCAATGTAAGTATGAGCGATTGCATGTCCGTATCAAGAAATGTAGAGCACAATCTGGATCGTGAAAGCGAAGATTTTGCGTTGCACGTTTCATCTGCTGGGCTAGATAAAGGTCTTCGAGTATTGCCTCAGTACACAAAAAACATTGGGCGCAAAGTAAAAGTGAAGCTGAATGAGGGAGGATCTCTTGAAGGAGAATTAACTCAGGCGTCACATGAAAGAATTACAGTTCAAACTTCTAGGAAGGAACGCATAGAAGGAAGAAAGAAAAAGGAAACAATCATCGAAAACCACGAGTTGACGATGGACAAAATAAAAGAGACAAAAATTATTATCTCATTCAAGTAAAATAGAAATAGATTATGGATAGCTTAGAGTTGGTAGATTCGTTTTCGGAATTTAAAGAGTTAAAAAACATTGATAAGCAAACAATGCAACATGTCTTGGAGGATGTGTTTCGCGCAATGTTGAAAAAGAAGTTCAATACTGATGAGCACATTGATGTGATTGTAAATATTGACAAAGGAGATGTTCAAATTTTCTTAAACAAGGAAATCGTTGATGACGGTGAGGTGGAAGACCCGAATACCGAAATAGCGTTGTCAAATGCAATAAAAATTGAGCCAGATTTTGAAATAGGTGAAGAAGTAACTGAAGAATTCAAATTTGTTGATTTTGGTAGAAGAAATATCCTTTCGCTTCGTCAAAATTTGATTTCTAGAATCATGGAACTTGAAAAAGACCATTTATATAAATTGTACAAAGAGCGCATTGGAGACATCATCACCGGGGAGGTATACCAAGTTTGGAAAAAAGAGATCATGGTCATTGATGATGAGGGCAATGAGTTAATTCTTCCAAAGTCAGAACAAATCCCATCGGATTATTTTAAGAAAGGAGAATCCATTCGTGCCGTTGTCGCAAAAGTAGACATGCGCAATAGCAGTCCAGTCATTATTTTGTCACGAACGGCACCAGAGTTCTTGGAACGCTTATTTGAGCTTGAAGTTCCAGAGGTGTTTGATGGACTGATTACAATAAAACGAATTGTTCGTGAGCCAGGAGAAAGAGCAAAAGTAGCTGTAGAATCCTACGATGACCGTGTCGATCCTGTTGGGGCTTGTGTCGGAATGAAAGGTTCGCGTATTCATGGAATTGTTCGTGAGCTTAGAAACGAAAATATTGACGTAATTAATTTCACGTCGAATCCTCAGTTATTTATTCAAAGAGCGTTATCGCCCGCAAAAATTTCATCGATAGAGATTGATGAAGAAGATGGAAGGGCTAAAGTATTTTTAAAGCCGGATCAAGTTTCATTAGCAATTGGTAAAGGGGGACACAACATTAAACTTGGTGGTCGTTTGACAGGTTATGAACTTGATGTATACAGAGAGGGAGAGGTAGATATCGAAGATGTAGATCTCGAAGAATTTGCAGATGAAATCGATAGCTGGATTCTCGATGAATTAAAAGCAATTGGCTGTGATACAGCGAAAGCGGTTTTAGCAATTTCGGTTGAAGATATGACGAAAAGAACAGATTTAGAAGAAGAAACAATTCAAGAAGTGTTTAAAATACTCAACGCTGAATTTGAGTAAACTCGGCACAAAACAGTATATTTAGCACGATTTAAAAGAACAATCTAAGGACGCATAATAGAATATGGCCAGACCAATAAGACTAGGAAAAGCAGCAGGTGAATTAAATGTGGGCATGACTACCCTTGTTGAATTCCTTGAAAGCAAAGGGGTAACAATTGATGGTAGCCCGAACACAAAGCTTGCACCGGAACAATATGAAATGTTGCGGACGGAGTTTGCTGCGGACCAAAATCTCAAGGAGCAAGCAAAAATGTCAACTACTACTGTAGAGAAGCGCGAGACAATATCTTTAAGGGATAAAAAAGAAGACGAGCCAGCTGTGTCATTAGATGAAGCTATAGAGCCGCTGCAGGAAGCCTCTGTGCCAGCGCCCTCTGTAGAACCGGAGTCAGAACCAATACAGGAAAAGCAGCTAGAACCAGAAGAGGTTGTAGCTACGGAAGCAAGTGTTGAAGAAGAAAAACCGGAAGTTGAAGAAAAGGTAGATAAGAAATTAGCTTCTGAAGATGTAAAGGTGAAAATGGTTGGGAAAATCGATTTGGATTCAATCAACTCTAAAACACGTCCTGACAAAAAAGAAACAGTAAAAAAGCCGAAGCAAGAAAAGGCACCAAGTACAGGTGCTAATGATCCCGTGAAGGAGCCTGAAACGATCCGTGTTCAGCGTACTAAGTTGACGGGACCAAATGTTGTTGGTAAAATTGAACTTCCAGTTGAAAAGCCAAAAACGAGTGGGGGAACATCACAAGGAGAACGAAGAAAAAGAAAACGTGTCCGCAAAGTTGATGTCAACAAACAAGCGCAGCAAAATAGAAGTGCTGCAGGGAAGAAAAAAGGCAGAGTAGACAAGCCTGAGATTACAGAGCAGGATATCCAAAAGGAAATTAAAGAGACGCTTGCACGTTTATCCAACAAAGGAGGGAAGTCTAAAGCATCAAAAAATAGAAGGGCAAAAAGAGAAACAGCATCTCAGAAACGAGAAGCGGAAGAAATCCTTGCTGCTTACGATGAGAAAATCTTGAAATTGACAGAGTTCGTATCAGTTTCTGAATTGGCAACAATGATGAGTCTAAGTTCTACGGACGTCATTTCAGCTTGTATGTCCCTTGGAATATTTGTTTCAATTAATCAGCGTTTGGATGCTGAGACCATTCAAATTATTGCAGAGGAATTCGGATATGAAGCAGAATTCGTCAGTGCGGAAGTTCAAGAATCAATACCTGTTGTTGAAGACAAAGAAGAGGACTTGATTTCACGTCCGCCAATTATTACTGTAATGGGTCACGTAGATCATGGTAAAACGTCTTTGCTTGATAGAATTCGTGATGCGGATGTTATTGCAGGCGAGGCCGGAGGAATTACTCAGCACATTGGTGCCTATAATGTAACATTGTCAGACGATCGAAAAATGACATTCCTTGATACACCGGGTCACGAAGCCTTTACAGCGATGCGTGCGCGTGGAGCTCAAGTTACTGATGTTGCTGTTATTATTATTGCAGCAGATGATGATGTGATGCCTCAAACAAAGGAAGCAATTTCTCATGCTCAAGCGGCTGAAGTTCCTATGGTATTCGCAATTAATAAGATTGACACGCCTGGAGCAAATCCTGATAAGATTAAAGAACAACTTTCCACGATGAATATCTTGGTGGAAGATTGGGGAGGTAAATACCAATGTCAAGAAATCTCTGCGAAAAAGAACTTGAACATTGATGAATTATTAGAAAAAATATTACTAGAGGCTGAGCTTTTAGATTTGAAAGCGAATCCAAATAAAAATGCAGTAGGAACTGTAATTGAATCTTCTCTCGATAAAGGGAAAGGTTATGTAACAAACATGCTTGTCGAAGCTGGTACACTTAGAGTTGGTGATGTTGTTTTGGTAGGGCGAAATCACGGAAAGGTGAGAGCCATGCACGATGAGCACGGAAAATCAATGAATGAAGTAGGACCCGCAATGCCTGTTTCGATTCTTGGAATCAACGGAGCACCCTCAGCGGGTGACAAATTCCATATCATGGACGATGAGCGTGAAGCAAAATCAATTGCAACAAAGCGTGAGCAGCTCTATCGTGAGCAGGGTCTTCGAACCAATAAGCACATTACTTTAGATGAAATCGGTCGTCGTTTGGCAGTTGGAGATTTCAAGGAATTGAACTTGATTGTTAAGGGTGATGTGGATGGATCGATTGAAGCACTCTCAGATTCTTTATTGAGACTTTCAACAGAAGAGATTCAAGTAAATATTGTTCACAAAGGAGTGGGAGCAATTTCTGAAGCGGATGTTAACTTAGCCTCTGCCTCAGATGCAATCATCTTAGGCTTCCAGGTGCGACCTTCTGTGTCTTCGAGAAAACTTGCCGAAGCTGAACAAATAGATATACGCTTGTATTCGGTTATTTACAAGGCGATTGAAGAAATTAAAGCAGCGATGGAAGGAATGCTTTCTCCGGACGTTGTTGAAGAAATTATAGGAACTGCTGAAATCAGAGAAACATTCAATATCTCTAAGGTTGGAACAATTGCAGGATGTTACGTAACCTCAGGAATGATCAAACGCTCTTCGAAAATCAGGATCATTCGTGATGGAATTGTTATTCATACGGGAGAGCTTGGGTCATTGAAACGATTCAAAGACGATGTAAAAGAAGTGAAGAACAATTACGAATGCGGATTAAATATTGAGCGATACAATGACATCAAAGAAGGTGATGTTGTTGAAGCATACGAAGAAAAAGAAGTGGCTAGAAAGCTTTAATTCACCGTGAAGAAATAAAAACCCAAGCCATTGGCTGGGGTTTTTTGTTTTTAAACCTTCCAAAAATTATCGGTTTGTCATAGAAATGTAATGCTGAATGATGTTTAATTGTCAATTTACAGGTCTTTGTCATTCCAGCGTCATCAATAAATTGTATTTCAAAAAAATTAACAGAAACCCAAACGCTTACAAAGATTTTTGGTGATAAATAAGTACCTTTGTTTTAACTCAAAAACAGAAAAGATGATATTAGGAGTGTTCGGTCCTTGGCAAGTAATAGCAATTTTAGTAGTTGCTCTTCTTTTATTCGGCGGAAAAAAAATTCCAGAATTAATGAAAGGCCTTGGTAAAGGAGTTAAAGAATTCAAAGACGCATCGCAACCGGAAGATTCTGAGACAACAGGGGGTTCTGAAGAAAAGAAATAGATATAATGTTGCGTACCTTTGCTGATGTAAAGAATTCGATTTCTGCTGGAGACACTGTTACAGATGTCCTTGAAGGGTACCTTACAGCTATAAAATCAAATGAACACCTCAATGCGTTCCTTGAAGTTTTTGAGGATTCTGCGAGGAAACAAGCCCAGATTATTGATCAAAAAGTGAAAGATGGTTCTGCCGGACGGTTGGCGGGAATGGTTATCGGTTTGAAAGACAATTTGTGTTTCAAAGATCATAAAGTATCTGCAGCCTCTAAAATATTAGACGGTTTTGAGTCACTTTACACAGCAACTGCAGTTCAACGTTTGTTAGATCAAGATGCAATTATTATTGGACGATTGAATTGTGATGAATTCGCAATGGGAAGTTCGAACGAAAATTCATCTTTTGGACCTGTGCTCAATTCAAAGAATATCAATTGTGTTCCTGGAGGGTCATCAGGCGGTTCAGCTTCTGCCGTGGCTACCGGCTTATGTACTGCTGCTCTTGGGAGCGATACAGGAGGGTCGATTCGTCAGCCCGCCTCTTTCACTGGGACGTATGGAGTAAAGCCGTCTTATGGTCGTATAAGTCGTTATGGGCTCATTGCATATGCTTCTTCTTTTGATCAAATCGGACCATTTACAAATGATATTGAAGATGCAGCATTACTCACTGAGATTATGGCTGGAGAAGATGTGTTCGACGCTACAACTTTGTCACAGAATGTTGAAAATTATTCAACGCCCGGAGAAGAACGCAAAAACCTGAAGGTTGCAGTGATCAAAGAGAGTTTTGAATTGGAGGGAACGGATCCTGAAATTAAAGCACAACTCGAAGAGATAATGACAAAGCTTTCAGCAGATGGGCATAGCGTTGAAAAAGTTTCTTTTCCATATTTGGATTATATGGTTCCGACCTACTATGTGCTCACTACAGCTGAGGCATCATCGAATTTATCACGTTTTGATGGAGTCCATTTTGGGCATAGAAGCCAAGGAGCAAAAGGAGTTGAAGAAACATATAAAAAATCGCGTTCGGAAGGTTTTGGGCCTGAAGTAAAGCGTCGGATTATGGCAGGTACATTTGTTCTTTCTCACGGATATTATGATGCCTATTATACAAAAGGGCAAAAGGTAAGACGAGTGCTGCAAAATAAGACAGATGAAATTTTCAAATCGTATGATTTCATCATTCTTCCAACAACACCAACAACAGCTTTTGAACTAAATGCTGTTTCGGATCCGATCTCAATGTATTTGCAAGACATTTACACAGTACACGCAAATTTGACTGGAAATCCAGCAATATCGCTTCCTCTTGGGAAGCATAGTAATGGTATGCCTTTTGGAGTGCAGGTTATCGCAGATCATTACAAGGAAAAAGAGATGTTTGATTTTTCAAGACAATTGGAAAAAATAGTAGAAAACGGATGAAGGCATTGGTGATAAGTACAGTCGTTTGTTTGTCTTTTGGGTTACTAGCTCAAGATGACTGGACAGCTGATGACAGTATCAAAGGACAGCGCATGATCGAAACGATCGAGCAAAGTCTCATGCACTTCTATCAAGACCATGCACCGAGAGGAAATTATGATTCGATTATTGAACTCCTTGAAGCAGAAACAGCAGAGATGCCGACTTTTTCAGATTCGGTGTATTGTGAGCGCTTAAATAAGATGAATGAAATGAGCCCATTTCATTTGGACTGCAATCAGCATACATTAAAAACAATAAAGTTTTTTGTTGAAAAAAGACGTGGGTTTTCTCGGGTTGTGCTCGGAAGATCAGCGTTGTATTTTGATATGTATGAAGAAAAGTTGGCCAAGCACGATATGCCAATAGAGTTGAAGTACTTGTCTGTTATCGAAAGTGGGCTTCGTCCACAAGTAAAATCTAGGGCAGGAGCACTCGGTTTGTGGCAATTCATGTACCGAACGGGTCGCATGATGGGGTTAAAAGAGAATTCTTACATCGACGAGCGCATGGACCCTGACAAGGCCACAGAGGCGGCATGTAAGTACTTGAAGATGTTGTATGAAATGTATGACGACTGGAACCTCGCTCTGGCAGCCTACAATGCTGGCCCTGGAAATGTGAACAAAGCAATCCGTCGCTCCGGGAACAAGAAAACATATTGGGAAATTCGCCCATATTTGCCACGTGAAACACAAGGATATGTCCCCAATTTTATTGCTGCTGCTTATTTATTAACCTATCACGTCGAGCACAATATTGTTCCTGCGGTTGCAACTGTTCGTTATGCAGAACTAGACACCATGTGTCTGTCAAGCGGGGTGCACATGGCAACAATTTCAGAACTTTTGTCCTTTGATGAGGAAGAAATTCAACGATTGAACCCAATCTACAAAAGAAATTATATTCCAAAAAATTCGCCGAATCAATGCGTCATGTTGCCATTAGATAAAATCGGGCAACTGGTGACGTTAGAAGACAGCTTATATCGTTTGGAGTTTGAAAAATTCAAAAAAATAAGAGAGCCAGAAATTCGCCCCACTCCAAATCCAACAACTGGAAATTCATCCAATTCGGGAACAAACTACCAGTATCACAAAGTGAAAAGTGGAGAAACACTCGGAACAATTGCATCTCGCTATGGAACAACAGTTCGAGAGATCCAGAGGATTAACGGTTTGGGGTCAACAAAAATTTATATTGGGCAGCGGTTGAAGGTGAAGCCTGGGGCGAAAAAGCCCACAACTCGTCCCCAAACATCCACGGTAAAAAAATACTATACCGTTCGCTCAGGCGATACCTTTGGCGGGATTGCACAACGGCACAAAAAATCAATCTCACAGTTACGAAGATTGAACCCAAGAATTAATATCAGTCGTTTAAGTATTGGTCAAAAAATTAGAGTGAAGTAGTTGCTGCACGATTTTTGCTATTTTGTTCCTAAAAGCAATTTATATGAGACAATTTGTGTTTGTAAACCTTGTTCTATCTTTATTCATTCTAAATCAATCATCATGTAGCTTTGATAACGGGAATAAAATTGGTGTTACCGGAGAGGTTGGACAAATATTGGTTGTTTCAGATACTGAATTGTGGGAAGGTGCGTTCAAGGAATGTTTAGACTCCAATTTGACACAATGGATCATGCCGTATTTACCAGATGTTGCTACGTTTGAACTGATTCACAAAACCCGCGCGCATTTTTCTAAAGGTGTCAAGCGGTACAGAAATATATTGTTTATAGATCTTGATCCTGAGTTCAAGGGAGCAAAGGGAACCATTGTTCAACGAAAGGATGTTTGGGCGCGAGGGCAGCTTGTTGTAGAGATCACAGCCAAAGATCAAGAAATGTTAGTTCAAACTTGCAGTGAGGGCTTAGATGAGGTTCACGACGCTTTTGATAAAAAGTCTTGGCAGCGAATAGTTAAAAATTTCAGAGGGATTAAGAACAAAAATTTACGCAGTGAGGTTACAAAAACATTTGGAATTGATCTTGCATTGCCTTCAAATGCAAAAATCGTAACACGCCGAAAGAACTTTTATCGATTGGAGTTCCCTCCTGCGTCTCGACCTATAGAATTTGCTGGAACTGGCACTCAGGATGTAGGATCTGTATTCTCCGGATTAATGATTTACCAATATGACTTTATTGATTCTACACAGCTAGAACACCATCGGTTACTTCGTGCGCGGGACACGATGCTAAAGTATAATGTGCCCCATGAAATTGATGGGTTGTATATGGGTACACAATATACTAAAGTAGTCTATCCGGAGGGAAACATTATAGGGAATGAATCAGGAACGATCAATGGATATGAAATGAGAGGAATGTTCAAGTTTACGGGTATAAATCGTATGAGCACAGGTGGAGCGTTTTGGGCATTTCATTTTGTTCACCCAACGACGAAAAAAACAGTATGTTTGAGTGGATATGTAGATGCTCCAGCAACAACGAGTTGGACACACCCACTCAGAGAAATACAAGCGATACTGCGGAGTGTAGAACTAAAAAAATGAAGATTTCGGCAACAATAATAACATTGAATGAAGAGCGTAATATTGAACGTTGTATTCAATCATTATTACCAATTGTGGATGAAATTATTGTTTTAGACTCTAATTCGACTGACAAAACAGAAGCAATTTGTAAAGCACATGGTGTTCGTTTTCAAAAGCGCAATTGGGAAGGATATGCAGCAAGTAAGAATTTTTTAAATGGTTTGGCAACCTATGATTATATTCTGTCAATTGATGCTGATGAAGCACTCGATAACGAGCTAAAAAAAGCCATTTTGGATCTAAAAAAAATAGAGCATCCAGAATTGTATTCAATGAATCGTTTGACAAATTATTGTGGAAAATGGATCAAGCACAGCGGATGGTATCCAGATATTAAGTTACGTCTTTTTCCAAAGGAAGGATGCCAGTGGGAAGGAGAGTACGTGCATGAAGAATTGACTTATCCGCCCAATATGAAAATTCATCAACTTCAAGGACACTTGGAACACTACTCTTATTACTCCCATTCGGAGCATAGAGAGAGAGCTGATAAATATTCAGCGTTGACAGCGCAGAAAATGAATAAGGCAGGGAAAAAAGCATCGCTTCTAAAACCATGGATCAGTGGATTGGCTCGTTTTGTTTCGATGTATATCATTAAAGGCGGTTTTATGGATGGAAAGATGGGATTTAAAATTGCCCAAATTAGTGCACAATCAAACGTATACAAATACAAGGAATTAAGACGACTTAATAGACAATAGTGGATTTAAACAATAAGAATATCATCATAAGTCGAACCGATAGTATAGGTGATGTTATACTAACACTTCCCTTGTGCGCATGGCTGAAAAAGTATTACCCCGGCGTTCACATAACTTTTCTTGGTAAGGGATATACAAAGCCGATAATAGCGGCATACCAGTCTGTAGATGATGTTTTGGATTGGAATGATTTTTCATCCCTTTCGAAAAAAGATAAGTTGGATGCGTTTAAAGCGCTCAATGCTGATGCAATAGTGCATGTTTTTCCGAATAAGGAAATTGCGGTACTTGCAAAAAAGGCACGCATACCGATGCGAATAGGGACCTCACATAGAATTCATCATTTTTGGACGTGTAATCACAGATTGAATTTTACAAGAAGAAAATCGAACCTTCATGAAGCACAATTGAATCACGAATTGCTTCGCCCTTTTGGACTTAATGAATTGCCAAGTCTTGATGCGTTGAAAAGGACGACTGAAAAATTTCAGGTAAAAGAGGTGGATTTACCATTAGCTTTTAAGGACTTAACTAATTTTACTATTCTTCATCCAAAGTCTCAAGGCAGCGCAAAAGAATGGCCGATTGAGAAGTACATTGAGTTGGCGAATCAGCTCGCTTCTATTGGGGAAACTGTTGTTTTTACAGGAACTGAGACAGAAGGGTCACAGTTTAGAAATGCTATTCCAAATTCAAAATCAGTGCTTGATTCAACAGGAAAATTATCCTTGGAGCAGCTAATGGTTTTAATAAAAAACGCGTCAAATATTGTGGCGTGTTCAACTGGTCCTTTACATATTGCAGCAGTTTTAGGGATCAATACTGTCGGATTGTATGCTCCAAAACGACCAATTCATCCAGGAAGATGGTCAGCTCTGGGGAAAAGTGTGAATACAATTGTGTTCAATGAAAATTGTGTTCGCTGCGCAAATTCAAAAGATTGTTCGTGTATCGCTGAAATAAAAGTTGAGCGCGTCTTAAAAAGCTTAATTTAGCTCTACCAAAGGTTGTGCGAAATCAAAAAATTTATCCGGCATATTGTTTATCTTAATATTGTTGTCTCAATTGCTATTGGGACACTCAGTGCAGGATTTGCTTTCGCTTTTCAAGTTAGATTTTGGAATTTATATGGCATTTTCAGCTTTTTTTCCACTATGGCTGTGTACAATGGTCAAAGAGTTTTTAAAGTCAAAGGTTCAAAACCGACACCATGGTTGGTTTGGGTGGATAAAAATAAAAAACACTTGCTTTTACTTTCAACTTGTTGTTTACTTGTCGCATTAACCATTTTCATGGTGCTTCCAAAAACAGTAATTACACTTGTGTTTTTAGGTCTTACGGGGGCAGTTTCTATACTGTATGTTCTTGAAGTTGGAGGAACTACAATTCGACAAGTTCCTCATTTAAAAATTCATCTGATTGGCCTTTCATGGTCAACACTTGTGGTTTTGTTTCCATTGACCAATCATTCAATAGATATTGATTTATGGTTTGTATTCGCTGTGTTTGTTGCGCATTATCTCTATGTTTTAGCTGTAACAATACCTTTTGATATTCGTGATTTAAAATATGACGCCCCGAATCAAAAAACAATTCCACAAGTTATAGGTGTTCGAAATTCACAGATAGTATCTTTATTTTCCCTTGTGGGTAGTGCGTTGATTTTAATATTTACCGGCGCGGTTGATTTTACCAACAGTGTTTTTTACTTTGCGATTTTCGCTCAAATGATTTTAGTCATTTTTATGAATGAAAGGCGTTCAGATCTTTATTGCGCGGGGCTTATTGATGGGTCGATAGCTCTTCTTGGAGCCTCTTATTTTTTCAATTAACCGGCGGGTGAAGAAGTTGATTAGGCAAACAATTCTTTGACGACTTCCGTAATCTTTGCGCATTGAATGAGTTCAATTTTAAAGTCTTTCTGTTTGATGCCCTTGTTGTATTTGGAAATGATGATCTTATCAAAGCCAAGTTTTTCTGCCTCATGGATACGTTGATCTATTCGATTCACAGGACGGACTTCACCAGAAAGTCCAACTTCTGCTGATAACGCAATATTAGCGGAGATAGAAATATCTGCATTTGAGGAAAGTACGGCTGCTACGACAGCCAGGTCAATGGCCGGATCATCTACCTTGATACCACCGGCGATATTTAAAAAAACATCTTTTGCACCAAGTTTGAAGCCACAGCGTTTCTCCATTACAGCGAGGAGCATGTTAAGACGTTTACTATCAAATCCAGTAGAAGAGCGTTGAGGTGTTCCGTATGCTGCAGAGCTTACGAGCGCTTGAACTTCGATCAACATTGGACGCATTCCTTCCATTGTAGCGGCTATAGAAATACCACTCAGTGAACTGTCGGTATTGGTAATCAAAATTTCAGAAGGATTTTCTACTTGTCTCAATCCAGAACTGAGCATTTCATAGATGCCCAATTCATTCGTACTTCCAAACCGGTTTTTTATCGAGCGCAACAAACGGTAAACATGGTTTCGATCTCCTTCAAATTGAAGCACAGAATCTACCATATGTTCTAAAACTTTTGGTCCCGCAAGAGAACCTTCTTTGGTTATATGACCAATTAAGAATACCGGGACGTTACTTTGTTTGGCATAACGCAAAAGTTGAGCTGTACATTCACGCACTTGAGAAATACTCCCTGGGGAGCTTTCAATCTCTGATGAGTAAAGCGTTTGAATTGAGTCAATGATCAATAATTGTGGTTCTACTTTTTCAGCCTGTTTAAAGATGTTTTGGATGTTCGTCTCTGTGAGGATAAAACAATCATCATTATTAACTCCAATGCGTTCAGATCGCATTTTAATTTGTTGATCACTTTCTTCCCCTGAAACATATAGCACTCTCAGATTAGGTGTTGTAACGGCCAGTTGTAGCAATAGTGTGGACTTACCAATACCAGGCTCTCCTCCAAAAAGGATGAGTGATCCGTATACAAGCCCACCGCCCAGTACGCGATTGAGCTCGCTGTCATTAAGTAGAATTCGAGGGTGCTCTTTTTGTTCAATATCTCCAAGTGATTGGGGAGACGAACTTTCTGCTGATCTTGAAAATGCAACAACTTGGGGGACCTGTTTTTGTACTAATTCTTCAACGAACGTATTCCATTCATTACAAGAAGGACATTTTCCTAACCATTTGGGAGTTTCGTGTCCACAATTTTGACAAAAAAATGCTGATTTTACCTTAGCCATACCCTACGAATATAGCGCTAAAAGTAATTAAAATGCGTAAAATATAGATGCTTTTTGTTCTGTGAGAAGTTCTTTGAGAAAGTGTGAAATAAGCTTATCCAGCATAATTTTTTCTTGCTGATTTTCGGCATTTACGCTTTCTTCGTTTATTTGCGCGTTTTGATTTTTTCGACTTCTTACCGCCCCCTGGACCGTAACACATTAGCTCAAGTTGTAAAGTGTTGTGCTTGATTGGTAATTCTGGTGAATTAGCAGATGTAAGAAAGCAGAAGAATAGAGCAATAAAGGAGAGTGAAATTTTCATAGCTAGTTATTTTTACTTTTTACTTTAACGTCATATGGGTTTTTTTATTGTGAGTTAATTGAAGCAAAAGTGCTTAATCCAATGATAATTCCAACGGTTTAATTTCTTATTCGAAATATTTTTGAATAGGTTTGAATTGCATTATAAACAACAAAGGGTGGTAGATTTTTTTGAAACAGTTTGGAGTGGTGTAAGAACAACTTCTACGTTGGAGTGGTTCGCTTTTCTGACAGGAATGGCTTATGTTATTTTGGCTGCTAAAGAATCGATCTGGTGTTGGTTGTTTGCTTTTATTTCTTCGTCTTTATTCGTTTACTTGTGTTGGATAGGTCAATTGTATCTCGAGAGCTTGCTTCAGCTGTTTTATGTGGTGATGGCAATCATTGGTTACTTTACCTGGAGCAAAGGCACAAATCAATCTTTTAAGATAAAAAATTGGTCGGTGAAGGCACACATACTGAATATCGGAGTAAGTGGCGGGCTGACGGTTCTTCTTGGGTGTTTATTTGACAGTTATACCAATCAGGCGGCACCCTATTTTGATGCCTTTACTACCGTTTTTAGCTTAGCAGCGACCTTTATGGTGACTAGAAAGGTAATAGAGAATTGGATCTATTGGATCGTCATTGATATTTTTTCAATTTACCTTTATGCTGATAGGGGGTTCGAGTTGCTTGCCCTTCAAATGTTTATTTTTACCATAATTGCGACTGTTGGCTTCTTCAGTTGGCGGCAAAAAATGAAACTTCAAATGGATGCTTAGAATTGCAATTACAGGGCCAGAATCAAGTGGGAAAACAACACTTGCTAGAGCATTGTCGAAAGTACTCTCTGCGGTATATATTCCTGAATTTGCCCGCCAATATTTACAGGAAAAAGGCTTGAAATATGATCAGCAGGATTTGGATGAAATTGCGAAGGGTCAGTTGAACCTAATTCTTTCTTCGCAAAATTCAATTAATATTGTCGATTCTGACTTTGTTGTATTGAAAGTTTGGTCTGATGAAAAATTCCAGTTTACTTCATCAAAGATAAGTAAGTTAATAAGTGAAAATCATTTTGACTTGCACATATTGTGTGCTCCTGATATTCCATGGGAAGACGATCCGATGAGAGAAAATCCAGATGACCGCCACCTGCTTTTTGAGAAATATGTAAATGTACTCAACACCTACAAAAAAGACTTCATTATTGTAAGTGGTTTGCATGATGAGCGACTAAAAAAATGTGTGTCTGCAATACATAAATTAAAATGAATCTTTAAATTTGTGACGTCTCTAAGGGGTGCTATCGAGAAATCGAGGCTGAGATTATACCCATTGACCTGATCGGGATAATGCCCGCGAAGGGAAGTGACCAGAAGCTAATTATTAATTACACAGAGAATTAGCCCCTTGTTCTTGTTAAACGTTTTTTAAAATGAAAACAAGAATTGTATCTATGATCTGTGGTCTATTGTTCATTTCGATGACCACAGTTGCACAAAACAAATTAAGTGGAACAGTACAAACCCAGGAAGGGAAGCCCATCACAGGGGCAAAAGTACTGATTAAAGGAACTTATTTGGGTTCTTATTCCAATTCAGAAGGAATCTATGAGCTCACGAAAGTTCCCAAGGGCAATCAAACGATCATTGTTCGAATGGTTGGTTTTGAACCCATGGAGCAAAATGTCCAATTGACTCCATCCGATCAAGAGTTCAATTTCACAATGACTGAGAATGTTCAAGAAATGATGGAGGTTGTCGTTATTGATCTGAAAGCCAATGATCGAACCCCAACAACCTATACGAATCTTAAGACAAAGGAGATTGAAAAGGCAAATTATGGACAAGACCTGCCAATGTTGCTTCGTTTCACGCCCTCAGCAGTAGTGACCTCTGACGCAGGAGCGGGCGTTGGCTATACAGGGATTCGGATACGGGGAGTTGATCCAACAAGAACAAATGTTACCATTAATGGAATTCCAATAAACGATTCTGAATCGCACGGAGTTTTTTGGGTAAACATGCCAGATTTTTCATCCTCCGTTGGTGATATTCAAGTTCAAAGAGGGGTAGGGACATCCGCAAATGGGGCTGCTGCTTTTGGTGCGAGTGTAAATATCAATACCAATAAACTGCAAAAGAAGTCGTATGGAATTATTGACAATGGATATGGAGCATTCAACACTTGGCGGCACACAGTGAAAGCAGGAACAGGCCTTATCAACAACAAGTTTAGCCTGGATGCACGGTTGTCGAAAATCAGTTCTGATGGATATATTGATCGCGCATCATCAGATTTAAAATCATTTTATCTTGCTGGGTCGTGGCAAGGGAAAAAGTCGGTAGTAACAGCTAATATATTTAGCGGGCGAGAAGTGACATATCAAGCGTGGTATGGTACGCCAGAGTCTGTCGTTAATGGTGATCAAAATGAAATTATCGCTTATGCAGATCGCAATTATATTTTTGGTTCCGACCGTGAGAACTTATTGAATTCGGGAAGGACTTATAATTTTTACACGTATGAAAATGAGGTGGATAATTATGGTCAAGACCATTATCAATTGCATTTTTCACATGGATTTAATTCTCAATTAAAACTCAATGTGAAAGGGCACTATACACGAGGTAAAGGGTATTATGAACAATTTAAGACTGAAGAAGACTTTTCAACTTACGGTTTTGCACCAGTAATTAACGGAACAGATACAATTTCAACAACCAATTTAATACGGAGAAGATGGCTTGACAATCATTTTTATGGAGGGATTTTTTCTTTGAATTACAAAAAAAATGGTTTTGATGTAACCTTTGGCGGTGGAGCAAATGAATACATTGGAGATCATTTCGGCGAGGTGATTTGGGCTGAATATGCTTCCGACAGTAAAATTAGAGATCGATACTATGACAATCAAGGGAGTAAGTTTGAGGTGCAATCGTACCTAAAAGGAACCTATAAATACAATAAATTGGTTGTTTATGCAGACCTACAAGTTCGCCATATCAATTATGAGTTTTTAGGGATTGATGATGTCAGTGGAGCGCTTGAAAATGTGAGCCAATCCGTTCCTTACACCTTCTTAAATCCAAAATTGGGCTTTATGGTTGACATTAACCACCGCAACAATGCGTATATGTCAATTGCAGTTGCAAATCGCGAACCTGTTCGAGCAGACTTTAGAGAAAACACGCCAGAAAACCGACCAGATCATGAGGAACTTATAAACCTCGAATCGGGGTATCGATACAAAGGGCGGAAATTAATTGCCAACGCAAATTTATATTTAATGGGTTACAAAAATCAATTGGTTTTGACCGGAGAGGTTAATGATGTTGGTGGTTATACGAGAACAAATATAGACAATAGCTATAGAGCAGGAGTAGAAATTGAATTGGGCTATTCCATTTTTAAAAACTTGAGCGCAACGGCGAATGCTACGTTCAGTAAAAATAAAATTGCATCGTTTTCTGAATATGTGTTTAATTACGATACAAATACCGAAGATGAGTTGATGCATACGAATACTGATTTGGCATTTTCCCCAAATTTTATTGCCGCAGCAGGATTGATCTATGAACCAATGAAGGGATTTGAAATTGGCATGATTTCAAAGTATGTAGGAGATCAATATTTGGACAATACAATGAGCGATGAGCGGAAGATAGACGACTATTTCTTCGCGAACTTCCAGTTGACTTATACACTTAAAAATATCCTTTTTAAGAAAATGACTTTCGGTTTACAAATAAATAATGCGTTTAATAAAATGTACGAAAATAATGGGTATACATGGGGGTTTATTTCAGGAGGAGAGCGAATCAGTGAGAATTTTTATTATCCTCAAGCAGGCAGAAATTTCATGACTAGGTTAACCATTAGTCTATAAACCTTGTGAATTCCAGAGTTGAGCTTAGGATGAAACTTTAGAGTAAACACCTCCTTGACGGATATGTGAAGGAGGTGTTTTCAAACCAAATTTTATAAGTACGGACATTAGAAGTGTACGTTCCAACGATTCCGCTGATCCTTATAAAAGAGCAATTCGCCTTTGCAGTGTCTTTTTGCTTTTCCTTCCCCACTATTTATGGCGAGATTGACTGAGGCGTCGGCCCGGTCAAATTCTCCTTGCCAAATTAATAATTCAGCCAAATTGCAATGAAGCATTGCGGTTACTTTTGGATTTATTCTTGTTTTCTTATCGTTCGGATTACTTTCCTCTAAGATTAATTTAATTGCATTTATTGCTTCTTCTAGTTTGTCCATTGCGCCGGATCGGTCGCGGTCCTGTGACACTTTTGAGAGCGCTGAGGTAGCGATTGAGTATGCATTTGTTACATCGGTGTAATCGTAACTCTTGAATTTCTTGACAGAATATATTTCGGCTTTTCTGGACTTCATAACGTATCCAAACTGGCTGTTTATCGCGTTGTTCAGGTCGCTGAGGACTTCCGTTCTTGCTGTTGATTCTAGTTTCAAGAAGAGGTCATCTTTGTGGTCCATCATGTAAAGTTCGTGATCGTATTGACTTTTTTGATTGGCCATTTTATATGATTTTTCTTCCGTGAACATTGTTGTTTCCATCAAAATTCCTTCTGTTGGACTCGCAACAACAATTCCTACTGGCATTTGGTATTTTGCAGTGTATTTATATCTCGTTGAGCTTCCTGAACCATATTTTTTTGTAACGATACGAATGTTTTGTATTGGCTGTATTTTCACAATAATTTGAACCTCTCCAGATCCTTGTTTAAATCCAGATAATGTGATACGTTCAGTTGCTTGATCTTCGGAAAAAGAAGAGTGTAGTTGTGGCTCTTGCAGCTGAGGATAAATCGGTTGGGTCGGATATTTGGGTGCCGCAGGTTTTGGAAGTGCTGTTCCGTCGGCATTTTTTATTCCAGCATTTACCTTTTTTTCCCATGAAGAGAGTTGTGTATAGTACATTCTATCTATAGAGTCTTTTTGCGCGTAATAGATATCCATTTGAAATAGGAACCGTTGCATAGCAGATTCTTTGCGCGCATTGAATATTGCTATGCTATCTTGATTGGCTTGGTTGTATTCATGGACGACAAGGACTTCAAACAATGAATGTTGAGGGTCAATCTTAGTAAGCGGTAGTTGAATGTATGAAAATGTGAATTTGTTGTCGTTGATAATCTGTGAATGGGCAATACAGACTCCAAAAAACACCAAAGCAAAAAGCAGAAAATTCTTCATGGAATGTTTTTGTAGTAAAGCTATTAATTTTCTTTTAGTTTCGGAGTATATTTGTCTCATGCGCATAGCAATTGTTGGAGGTGGAGCTGCTGGATTTTTCTCAGCGATCCATGTAAAGGAAAATTATCCGAATGCACAAGTTGTGATTTTTGAAAAATCGAATAAAGTACTTTCTAAAGTCAAAATTTCTGGAGGAGGTCGTTGCAATGTAACGAATGGGTGCACTGACATCAAAGAGCTTTCAGAGGCTTATCCTCGAGGGGGTAGGAAATTGAGGAAAGCATTTGGGGTTTTCAATACGAAACATACGATGGATTGGTTCGAGTCACGTGGAATTGAATTGGTAGTTCAAGAAGACAATTGTGTGTTTCCGAAAACACAAAACTCACAAACGATTATTGATTGTTTTTTATCTGAAACGCGCCGGCTTGGAGTTGAGTTACACACAAGCATGGGAGTAAAGCGGATCAGCAGGGCTGGAAAGCAAATACAACTTAATTTTATTGATTCAGAAGAAGTTTTTGACCGTGTTATTATAACAACAGGAGGCTCTCCGAAGCGCTCTGGTCTAGCTTGGTTGGAGGAATTGGGGCATACAATTGTAGCTCCAGTACCATCGTTGTTCACGTTCAATATGCCAAAAGAATCGATTCGCGAGCTAATGGGAGTTGTGATTGAAAATCCGGCGGTGAATATTCAAGGAACAAAACTAAAATCTGAAGGGCCACTATTGATTACACATTGGGGTATGAGTGGTCCTGCGATTTTGAAATTATCTGCGTTTGGTGCTCGAGTTTTAGGCCAGAGGAATTATGAATTTAAAACTCAAATAAACTGGGTGAATATACAGAATACGGAGTTGGTTTTAACAGAATTGAAGTCAATAAGTCAAGCACATAAAAATAAAATTTTAGCCAATTATAGACCTTATTTATTGCGAGAACGCTTATGGTATTTTCTTATTGAACGCGCAGGACTTTCAAAACAATCAACTTGGGGTCAACTCGGTAAAAAAGCAATGAATAAATTGACGAATGTTCTTACGAATGATGTTTATGACGTAGAAGGAAAAACAACCTTTAAAGAGGAGTTCGTTACGTGTGGAGGTGTGAGTCTTGAAAGTATCGACTTCAGAACGATGCAAAGCACAGTTTTTCCAAACCTTTATTTTGCCGGAGAGGTTGTTGATATTGACGGGATTACTGGAGGATACAACTTTCAAGCCGCTTGGACAACCGCTTTTCTTGCCGCAAAGTTGGGATAGTTCACACAACTACAGTGAAAACAACTTCATCCCAATAAAAAAGGTACGTGGCAAAGACGGCCCATAGACAAAATTACTGTCTCTGTTTTTTCCAAGATCAAAGTAGGGTTGGTATGAATTGAAAATGTTCTTGATTCCAACAAATAATTCTAAGCCGCATGCAATCTCTTTAAATATGAATTTATAACCCGATTTAATACTAAGCTCAAAAAAGTTTTGTGAACGTATGAATTCATCGTTTGGAACGCCTTCAGCTCCAGCCATATGGAGAACTTTCATCTCTCCAGTGTAAACAGCATTGAGTGTTGTAGTGAATGGTTTTTTTGGAGTATAAAATAGAGTTCCGTACCCATAAATAGATGGTGTTTTTAAAAATTCAGAAGTACTTGGAAGTTCATCAGAATAGAAAATAGGGCTGTCGTACAAACTGCTTTGTAGGGTCATTCCTGCATCGAGTTCAATTTTTTTATTGTAGTTCCCTCGAATTTGCAGTGAGGTTCCCATTACTTTGGCGCCATCGCCATTGCGTTTTTCAAATACTTCTCCATAGGCATCTTCACCAAGTGGCTGCATGTAGAACGCATTTTTTAATTCCGTGTAAAATCCTTCCAACGTAAACCCTATGATGTAGTTCTTTTTTGAGTTATCCATGTTGACAGAAGCACTCAGACTATTTGAGTGTTCTTCTTTTAGTTCATCGGATAGAAAAACGCGCGAAACTCCGCCTCCGGCAAAGGCAATATGTAGGTCTGTGTCAAAAGCTTGCGGTGCCCTAAATCCTGTTCCCCATGCGAGACGGAATTGGGTTGACTTTTTGAGTTTTAAAAGAAAGGCAGCACGCGGACTGATAATAGCATTACGAAGCATATTGTGCTTATCTGCTCGTGCTCCTAAGAGTAAACTTAAATTCGGGGTTATTTCCCAGTCGCTTTGTAAAAACACACCTAGATTCGCTGTAAGTTGATTGACCTTGTAGTTATATGCTGGAATGTCATCTCTTACATTATCTTCGATATATTCGCTGCCAATTGTAATAATATTCGATCCTTTGATAAAATTATTAATGCGATGATTCAGTTGTGTTCCACCTTGAATTGTTGTGACAAGTGAATTTCCGTAGGGTGGTGCACTTAGATGTGTTATTATTTCAATACTGTCGTCCGGGAAAATACCAGTGTAGTGAAGACGTGTAGTCTGCTGTGCCGCGCTATAAGCAATTAGTGAGGTGTTGTTGTTATTAAAGTTGATTTGATAATCTGCACTTCCAACTAAAACATGGTGTGTTCGTTCTTCTGACTGCAACGCTAAATGAGGTGCACCTTGAACAATTTCACCACCATATCTGAATTCGTTAATTGAGCTTAAACTAATTTCTATTTTTTGGTTTTTGCTCGGTAAAACAAAAAGGTTGGCACCAAATGAAGTGTTCTTCAGTTCTGGGAGTTCAGAGAAATTATCGAGGTTGTCATCGTACATTTCTCGATTTCTATTGTTTACAAAAAAGGATGCACCAGCGTTTTTGTTTTCTGATAAAATTGTCCCATTGCCGCTAATGATGTTGTCTGAAGCGCTTCCATTTATGTTTTGGTAGTTGTTTGAAATATTAAATGTACTTTTTTTAGGAACCTTGGTGATCACATTAACAGTGCCTCCGATAGCACTTGAGCCATAGAGTGCAGATCCACCACCACGCACCACTTCAATGCGCTCAATCATGTTTGCTGGGATTTGTTCAAGCCCATAAAGTCCTGTTAGAGGGCTGAAAACAGCGCGTCCATTAATTAGTATTTGCGAATATCCTCCAGCCAATCCGTTCATCCGAAGTTGCGTATAATTGCATGTTTGACAATCTGTTTCAACACGCAATCCAGGCTGAAATTTTAAACCTTCAGAAAGGTTGCAAGCTTGGACCCCATCCAGCGTTTTTGAATTAATAACATCAACAATAATGGGTGAATTTGTTTTGCGTTTATTCGTTCGCGTTGCAGTTACAACGACTTGATCGATAAGCTGTGGGTTTGGTTTTAATACAATTTTCTTGGTATGTTTTGGAAGTATTTTTGAAAGTTCAATTTCAATTTCATAGTCGGCATATTGCATGTCTGAAATTTGAAGGGTATACTTTCCAAAAGGAATATCTTTTATTATGAATTTTCCAGAATTATCTGCAATCGCACCCATTGGAGTTCGTTTCAATCGAACTTTTACGAAGGAAGCAGGCAGAAGATTTTCGGTTTCATTTAAATCTTTTGATGTGAAAATTGACCCGCTAATTGTACCCGTCTGCCCAAAAGTAAGCTGCTGTGAAAGTAGGAGTATAAGTAAGAAAAAGAAGTTCCGCATCAAGATGATTTAATATGCAAATATAATAAGTTAGATTAATCTAACATTTTTTGTTTTAGATATTTTTATCTTCGTAATGTAAATTCCATTCTTATGGCAACTCACATAAAGGAAAATTATTTAAAGGCGATCTATTATCTTGATAGAAAGGACAAGAACATTTCAATGTCTGATCTGAGTAAAGACATGAAGGTCAGTATTCCAACAGTGAACAGTATGGTAAAGCGTTTACAGGAGGAAAAGTGGGTTGTCTATGAAAAATATAAACCTTTAAGGATTACCAAAAAAGGAAAGAAGCAGGCTGCTTTAATTATTAGAAAGCACCGGTTGACAGAAATGTATTTGGTACAGTTAATGGGTTTTGGTTGGGATGAGGTACATGATATTGCTGAAGAAATCGAGCATATAAAAATAGATGCATTTTTTGATCGCATGGATACTCTTTTGGGGTTTCCTTCAGTGGATCCTCATGGCTCTCCAATACCAGATATACATGGGAATGTAGTTCAAAAATCTTATCTAGAACTTTCAGAAGTGCTGCCCGGCGGGAACTACAGAGTTTGTGCGTTAAAGGACAGTTCAAAAGAATTTTTACAATATTTAAACCGTCAGGAGATTAAGTTGGGGACAACACTTGAAATCGCCCGTATTGAACCGTTTGATAAAAGCATAAAAGTAATTTACGGAAATAGTTCATCACTTGTTTTGAGCGCGGATGTTTGTTGTCGACTGATGGTTGAGCAAGTTTTTTGAATTGCAATTGGTTTACTTGGTAATATGAAACTCGTTCTATCTTTGACTGAATTGTACTTTGCCTGCATAGAATGAATCTTTAAAAATAAAATATGGTACGTCTACTTCTAACTGCGATTATTATTACCTTGACTTGTAACGCATACAGTCAAAAGAAAAAAGTTATTTATGACAAGGAAACCGGCTCGATCGAGGTGAATGGGGAGCCTTATGCCCAATTGGAAAAAGAAAATGCACCGGGGCAGTTGGGGATAAATAAGAACTTTACAGTTTTAAATCTTGAGGGGAAGGAGCTGATTTACATGGCATTTAAGCAGAGAGTTGTAATAATTAATGGTAAAAAAGAGACACGGTCCTATTATCTTATCACCTTTTTAGGCAGCAACAGATCATCAATCAAAAAAGGAACAATGACGGCGAATGGTGCAGCAAAGCTAATTGTCAAAAACAATTTAATTGTTGAGAATGAAATTGACCCTACAGCAGAAAAAAAGTTCCATTTAAAGTATTAGTATCTTTTTCACTGCAAAAAGACAATCAAAAGTGGAGAAGTATTTAAGCGGTAGCGATTATGAGTAGCGAAGCAATAAGTAAATAGATACAAGTCTTCGACATTTTAAAGGTTTAGGATGTGAATATTAATGTACAATATATATAACATTTTTCTAAGCTACAACCTATTGCCTGACCCTGTTGTTGGGCTCATAAAAAAACCACCTCAAGGAATGATCCAGGGTGGTTTTTAACTAGAGACAAAGTTGATTAATTTGTCATACATTTGAGGCCATTAAGTGCTCTCTCTGCTTTATCTTCGTCATTCAGTCCATTTGCATATTCTTCGCATTCTTTTTGCAGATCTGCATCATAGCTCGATGGATCCATTATACTCATTGCATTGTTAACACAATCACAAACATCAGGCCCTGATCCGCACGAACTAACAAGAGTTCCAAGGGCAAAAATTAAAAATAACTTTTTCATAGTACGTAAATTAGTTTAACCGAAAAATACGAAAAAACGTAATAGTATGCATTATGAAATTGATATTTCATAATTCAAGCCGTTTTTCAGTATGTTCAATGGGGAAAGAATTTTTTGTTCTTTCTGAAGAATAAAATACCTTTAGTTCGTCAAAATCTAATTTGAAGTTTAAAAGTTCACCATCAATAGTTTAGCGTATGCAAAATGAGAAAATGGAAAATTTGGTCAGATTCGCCCTTGTAGATGGAGAATTGAATGAAAAAGAAAGAGCAATTCTTTTTAAAAAAGCCAAGGAAGAAGGAATTGATCTTGATGAGTTTGAACTTTTCCTTAATGCAAAACTTTATGAGACGCAGCAAAACGCTAAGCACACAGAAAATTCCTCTTCAAAATCAAAAAAATGGGGAAATACAGAGAAGTGCCCTGCATGCGGAGCAATTACAAAGTCATTTACAACTTCTTGCTCTCATTGTGGTGTAGAGTTTCGAAATGTTTCGGCGTCTCGCAGAATAACAGAATTTTTTAAACAACTTGATGATTTGGAATCAAGTCGAGAAGAGAGCTTGTTTGAGTCGCAAAAACCAGATTTTAGCTTGTCCTTTTGGAAGCTTGTAAAATGGTGGTTTTTTTGGTGGATACTCATTCCTTTGCATCTCGGGTCATTTCTTTTTTCGAGATTAAAACCTGTAAAGTGGTCAACAACAGACATCCGAAAAGAGGAGTTCATCATGAACTTTCCTATTTCTAATTCGCGTGAAGAAATGATCGAGTTCATAAATTTATCTGTGAGTAAAATTCAAAAAATACGTGTTTTGACCTATTTTGGGGAAGAGGGGAAGTATATTGCGAAATGGAATTCGATATGGAAGAAAAAGGCCCAACAAGTTTATACAAAAGCTAGAATTTCAATGATTGATGACGCTCAAACAATCGAGACACTTAAGCAGATTCTTGTTGAAGCGAATGTTATGAAAAAATAATGAAAACACTCATCACAATTGAGTACTGTAATCGATCCTTGAACATCTACTTTTCGGAAGAAAACAAAACGGCTATTTACTTTCTGTTTATTGGAGGTATATTTTTTTAGATTTGTTGTACTACGTTACGAATTAAAAAACCAAATGAAGACAATCAAAGCTATTAAATCCGCCTATTTATATCCGAGGCATATTAAGTCAACAGGAGCTCTTTTTGGAACATCAAAAGCTGTGGAGAATGAGATTACTCGCCTTGTTTCCTCTGATGAAGGAGAGGTAGTTGTTGAGTTTGGTATGGGGTTAGGGAACATCACAAAGGAAATTCTTAATCGAATGTCTACAAACTCCAAGCTTTTAGCATTTGAGTTGAACAGTAAATTTTGTGATCATGTTCGCGATGAAATCGACGATCCACGGCTAAAAATTATTAATGACAGCGCTGAGAATGCGAGAAAATATCTTGATGTTCAGGTAGTAAATGTTGTTTCTTCTTTACCATTAACCTTGATGGGTGAAACAGATGTTCTTTTTTCGTCAATAGTCAAGCTCATGTCTGAAGGGTCTTATTTTAGCCAAGTTCTTTTGAGGAAAAATGGAATTGAAAAATTTCAACATTATTTTGGAGAACATCACCACGTACGCGTGGGGATAATGCCAAAATATCACATTTATCATTGCATTAAAGAGACGCCTACTATTAATTCTTAGTCTTTTAAAGAGCTAAGTTTGATGTTTAAATCTCATCAAGACCGTTCTTTGGAATATGCAAGGTTAGTACGATAGTTTATGTATTGACCCATTGCCTATTCCATTGTTTATTTATCCTACCTTTGCCTTGGTAAAAATGAAGATAAAATGAAAATGAAATTTGGTTTCATCGCAATGATAGGATTATTGGTTGTTTCATGTACTTCCGTGCAACCGGGAACTGTTTTTTATTCTGCTAATATTGAGCCTTTCAGCGGAACAGCTCCTATTGACACTCTAAAAACAATCCTCTATTCAAATAGTGAGTTAACAGTCTCGTATTCATCTAAAAAAAGTCAATTAGATTATAGAGTTCCAGATTTTTATGATTTATCAGTTGTTATTGACCGAAAAAAGAATAAGCATTTGATTCTACTTGAAACTTCTTTGGGACTTTATGCAAAGCCTGCAACACTTTCGGAAGCGACAGATGCATTATCTATTAATGATTCAATCAAAGCTGTGCTCACGTCAGATACAATGTCCATTCTGGGCTATTTGTGTCACAAAGCAGAAATCCGTACCTCAAGTGGGACAAATGTTGTTTGGTATACCAAAGAGTTGGGAGTTGAATTCCATGATTTGAAGTTTCTTAACATGAACATTCAAGTTCCAGGATTTCCGTTGTCATTCTCAGGAAGCACTGATAACACGTTGGTTCGATTTAAAGCGGATTCGATTGTTACCCCAATTCAGACCGATACACTATTTTCAACCAAAATACCGGAGGGAGCCAAGCTTAAAGTAGATTAATCTACTTTCGTGAATTTGATCAAGGCACTTTTCCCAGATGCATTTGTTATTTTTACGCAGTACATCCCTTTTGAATAATACGAAGTGTTTATGTTAACTTCTGAACTATTCAGATTGTTCATTATCTGCTGCGTTCGACCGACCATGTCTAAAACTTCTATGTTTCGAATTTCAAACGAAGTACGAATTGTAATTTGGTCTTTCGCTGGGTTTGGAAAAAGAGTAAGTGTTCCAGGAACGATTTCCTCGATTCCAGCCGCATTATAGTAGTATGGATCCGATGTGGATGTACATCCATTTGTATAGGTTACAACAACAACATATTCTCCATTTTCAGATGTTGGCTGAGTAGGGTTGTTACTATTAATTATTTCAATACCATCAATAAACCATTCATAAGATGCGCCAGTTGATGCAGTTGATAATTCGCCATTAGCAAATACGATAGTTGGTTGTGGTGCATTTTGAACCGTGATCGTCTCAATTGGAGAGGTACAGGCAATGCTGTTTCCATAAACAAAGTGTGAAGATTCGTTACCACCATCAATATAGGTAACTCCATTAGGACCATCCAGCTGACTGATGTTCTCAATAGATGCAGGAACTAAATTTCCGAGTTGGCTTTGATTGTTTCTTCCTGCTCCCCATATTGAGCCATCATTCTTTCGGTAGAGTGTATGATAAGCTCCAGCTTTTGCACTTGCGACTCCATCGATTCCGAAAAGCTGGATAGGTGACACTCTATTGATGAAATCTCCAGTTCCCAATTGACCGAAAGTATTCGTTCCCGTTGCGTATGCCTTGTTGTTGTTTGTAACAAAAACGGTATGTGCATTCCCTCCAGAGATAGATCGCACATCACTCAGTGGAGAAAGAGTTGGTGACAAGCGATTGTTAAGGTCATTCATGCCGAGTTGTCCTTGGCTGTTGTTTCCCCAAACGTATAAATTTCCGCCAGTATCAATTGCCATGCTATGGAAGGCTCCTGCTCCAAGCACTGAAATATTCGTAAGCCCTGGAACCTGAACAAAGGTGCTTAACGAGGCAAGATTTCCTAAACCAAGTTGTCCAAAGTCATTGTTTCCTACTGCCCAAACAGTGCCGTCATTCTTCAGGGCAATGACATGACTATTACCCGCGACTACTTCTACAATATCCGAGATACCACCAATTAGTGCAGGCGAATTTGATACAATTGTAGTTCCTGTTCCCAGCTGACCCGAACCGTTTCCTCCCCATGCAAATAGATTCCCTGTTGCATCTATGGCAACGGTGAAATCGTGTCCTGCGGCTACATCAACAATTGCAGGGACAGCAGTCACAAGTGCTGGTACATTTGAGCTTGTAAAGTTGCTTAGCCCCAATTGACCGGAAGCATTCTCACCCCATAGATAGAGCTCATTTGAGTTCGTAAGGCCTGCAGTGTGACTACCACCGGAAACAATTTTAGCAATACCTGTTATCCCAACTGCAGGCGATGGCGTGTCATTGTCAAGATTGGTGTTGTTCCCGAATTCACCGTTTGCATTGTATCCAACTGACCAAACCTCCCCGAAGCCACCGTTTGTAATTTCTAATGTGTAGTCTCCAGATGTCACAACAGTGTATGATGTATCTGTAGCTCCGACTATTGGAGTGCCATCAACATACCATTGGTTACCGTTTTTACTGTTTGAAACTAAAATTGTTGAATCACCTTCACAAATGACATTGCTTGTGAATACGTCAATTGCAGGAGCATCAAAAACTTGAACAATTCCGGTTTCATCAAAGGTTTGGGTACATCCCGTTATGTTCGAATACCCTATAGATGCAATTGCGTCTCCGTCCGTTAATCCAGATAGGTTGTATGTGGAAGTTGGTGACTGAACGGCTTGCGATATTCCGTTCACAAATACTTCATATTCATCTGCTCCTGTCAGGTTTAGCGTAAGAACATCACCATCGCAAATCATGTAAGAAGGGGTAACGTTTGCTGTCAAATTCATGGTATTGACTGTAAAAGTCATCACTTGAGGTGCGTCTGATGGACATTCTCCATTGAAACCTGTGAGGGTTACTGTTTGTCCATCTTCCAATTGATCTGTACTAAAAATAGCACCACCAATTCCTACTGGCAAGCCGTCAATTTCGAATTGATAGCTCATTGCTCCTGATCCTATGAAGTCTACATTTTCATCTGCACATATAATGAAGTCAATATCTGAACTTACCAAACTAACAGAGGGGTATTGGAAAACAGTATATTGAACCGATTCAGGAGCAGCTGAAATACATGTATTGGTCATACCTTCAACTGTAACGATGTCGCCATTTGAAAGCAAACTGTTAAAGTTTGGATTTGGACTGAATGTTCCTTGCGGAGCGCCGTTAATATAGAACAGGTAGTCTGTTGCTCCAAACGCAGAAATTGAACTAAGTGAATCTATACATAGTGTTGTGTCTCCATTGTTTGTCAAACCAACAACTGGAGAACTTACAACTGTAAATGTTGTTCCTCCTGGTTCATAGGAACAACCGTTATTTGAAGTTCCCAGAACGCTTACTATTTGACCGTTTGTTAATGAGTCTGTGATGTAGATATTTGTCGCGGAAGCCGGTCCAACAGAGAATCCATTTACGAAGAACTCCCAGAGGTCTCCTCCGATAGCTGTAAATGTCACAGTTTGATTGTCACACAAAAGGTTGTCTGCATCATCATCTGTAAGTGTTACTGCAGGTGTCTGATTTACCGTCATGGTAATTTGAGGATTGTTTTGTGAATTACATCCATTCAGAGAAGTTCCTACCAATGAAACAACATCACCATCGTTCAGTGTATTCGAAGAGAAAACATTATTTACTCCCGCTCCTTGTGTTGTTCCGTTAATAAAATATTCGTAGATAGCTGCTCCGGATCCTGTAAAGATGGCTGTTTCACCAGAGCAAAAGGTATTGTTTCCGGAAAAGGTTACAATAGGTTTCGTCAATACAGTCAAATTCATATTGTCTGTGTCTGTGCATCCATTTGATGTAACCTCAACGCTTAAAATATAGCTTCCTTGCCCCAGTGAGATCCCATTGAAGGTGTTTGTCGGTGATGGTGCTCCTTGTGATATACCATTCACAAAGAACTCGTAATTTGTTCCCTGTGTCGCGGTGAAAATTTGAGAGGTTCCTTCACAGAAAAGAGCTGCTCCTCCTGTTATTGAAGCTGTAGGGTTTGGATTTACAGTCATTGAAATGGTATCTAATCCAGGGTTTGCACATCCTTGATTGTAGCCTTGAACAGTTATGACGTCACCATCGTTTAGGGCGTTAGTGTTAAATATGTTGTTATTCGATGGCAGTCCTTGTGGAGTTCCATTCACATAGAATTGAAACTGCTGTGCATTTGCAGATATTGCTGTGAAATTAGCCATATCTTGATTGCAAATTACAACAGAAGAACTGGTTAAGTTTGTTGTCGGAAGTTCTATTATGTCAATAACAACTTCTGATGAAGTTGAAGAACATAGGTTTGAAAGGTTGGTCGCAACGACTGTAATTGTATCAGAGCCAACAGGCAAAGAATTTGTTAGCCATGGGCCTGTTCCTGAAAATTGCAATATACCATTGAGGTAGTAATCATAAGTGTCTCCGTCTGTTGCTGTAAAAGTAAAGTCCGTTTCCTCGCACGAAGGATTGCCAGAAGGAGATGGCAACAAGGATGGGTTTGGCGCAACATTTACAGTAAATGTAGTACCTGTTGTAAATGTACATCCCATTAAATTGGTTTCAACAGAGACATTTCCTCCGTTTGAAAGAGTTGAAGTGCTGAAGGTGCTATCTCCTGATGGTGGGCCTTGGGACAAACCATTTACAAAGAATTCATAGCTTGTTGCAATTGAATTGTTTGCCTCAAAATCAACTTGTTGACCAAAACAAATTGTGTTTAATGGAAAGTTCGAATTTAATACAGTTGTTGGAGTAGGGGTAACTTCCATTGAAATTGGACTTGAAGTTCCAATACAGCCCCCGTTTTCTCCATTTACAGTAATGACATCACCATCTGCAAATGAACTTGATGAGATAAATGGTGTTGGTGACAATGGACCCATCGGGGACCCATTGACAAAGAATTGGTACTGCAATGCAAAATTACTTTGAATGGTAACTTCCGTTCCCTCACAAATTGAGGAATCGCTTATTTGTTGGTCAGGGGTCGGAAGTGGAGTAACGGAATACGTAATTGAATTTGATGGAGCCGATATACATCCTGCACCACTTTGGGCAATTACATACAAATTATCCCCATTAACAATCCCTGTAGTATCCCATACATTTGATGCAGATGAATTTTCTATGGCTCCATTTACATAGAATTCGAAGTTTGTACCTATCGTAGAATTTGCAGTTAACGTTACTAGGTCTCCAGCACAAATAGAAGATGCTCCTGTCTGTGTCAATGTGACTGTAGGAAGTGCATTTACAACCATTGTAATCACATTCGAGGTGTCTTGACAGCCTGTTGTGCTGTTTTTCCCGATTGCATATACTTGATCACCGTTTGATAAACTTGATGTAACAAAAGGACTTGAAGAAAAGGCAGTCATATCTACTCCATTGACAAAGTATTTGTAAAGATTCGCATTTGAACCGGTAAATGTTACCGATGTGCCCTCACAAATTGTAGCTGCTGTAGCCGATATTGTTGGAGTTACCGCAGCGTATGCGCTGAAATAGATGGTGTCACTTACGAATAAACACCCGTTCATGTCAACTTGTACTGTTATTGAATCATTGTTTGATAGTGTAGAAATGTTTAGAGTATCTCCTGTCAAATTCGCAGACCATGGAGTAACTGGACTTCCATTGATAGAGAATTGATAGGATACAGATGACGAATCAGAAGAGGCATAAAGTCCAACCGATTCTTCCAAGCATGCAGATCCTGAATAAGAAGTAGTCAGGTATGCATCTGGACCTATAATAGAGACTGCTGTTGTATCAGAGTCACTACACTCATTCGCAAATATGGAGGTTAAGACCAATTCATAGACACCTGGACTGGAATAATAGTGTTGTGTTGTATCTCCTTGATATAATGTTCCGTCACCGAAATCCCACGATTCTGAAAGAAGTCCAACTTGTCCTTGAAAGGCGGATGATGCATTTGAGAATGAGAGGGTATCTCCAAAGCAACTATTAGAAAGGGTGCCGATATTTGCAGATGTAGAGACATCTGTGTAGAAGTTCCATTTTGTTGCATTATTACCTCCTTGATCTGTAGAGAAATAAGTTCCAAAATTAACGCTTGAGCTATTGATATCTGCATCTTTTACGTTTAGACATTGTGCGCGCAGAGAGTCGTTTGCTAGTCCCAGAACATAGGGCGTTCCAGGTACAGATGAGCTCAAAAAAATGGAGTCAGTACAGGTTCCGTTCATTTCAAAATAGGAAACCACATTTAGTGAGTCACCAGCAGTAATTTTTAATTCAGAACCTGCATGAACTGTAAGTGAATCAAATCCAAGATTACCACTCACTTCAGATTTATTTCTTGGTACAAGTGTCAGTTCAACAGCATTAAAATCATGGTTGTTGCCTAAGAAGAAATTAACACCAGCGAGATTTTTGTAATCGACGTTGATGTGCGATGTTCCTGCGTCAAGAAAGGATGCGCCAGCGGCATAATCGACAAATCCAAAAGTTAGTTCAATATCAGAATCTCCCAAGTACAATTCAGAAGGTGTTTGGGAAGAGGTGATTACAATTGTTCCTGTTTTAATATCGTTTCCATTGGTTGTTACAACTCCTCCATATATCGTAATAGTGTTGAGGTCACCATTATTTAGTGCACTTGATAGCGACAATGAATCGTTTAATGTTTTCGAGACAAAATCAATTGGAACGTTAACAAGGGCAGCATTTGGATCAAAATCCGAGTTGTAATTTAAAGGGGAAAAATTCATTCGTTCCTCCGCCCCCGTTCGTTCTATGGATAGAAACGGGTTTAAAGTGACATCACCCGCAGCATTTAGGTTGTGTTTTAAATTTAGTTGTACAGAGTCCGTTTGCGTTACCTCCCATATCATTACATTGAAGTATGCTTCTTTATCAACGGATACTACTTGATTCATTCCGGAGAATGAGTTACCATCAAAAATTACAGTATCTCCGTATGATGGAACACATGAGACATCAGGAGTGCCTCCTGATCCTGTAGACCAATTTCCAATATCCGACCAATTTCCGCTGTTTCCAACCCAATAGTATGTACCAGATGTTGTTGAGCCTGTTAAAGTCCAACCAGTTGATCCGTTAACGAGAATACTATTTGCCGCAATATATTCCGGTTCGGTTGGCAGTTCGGCACTTACATTGTCTATAATTGCTGAACTAATGTTAATTGTCCCAGCCCAAGCTGAGGTCGTATCGTGAACAAGATAGGCTGATTGTAAACTTGCTGTTTTTGCTTTTATAACAATTAAAGAATCACAAGATGCTGAAGCATTCAGAGATTCAAATACATGTTTAGAACCGTTTTTCACAATGAATGTGTTCCCAGCTTTAATATCCAACAAGTTATAGTTGATGGAGTCAACATCTACGAACAACGAATGGTTATTTGTTATACGAACAACATCTAAATTTTCCGTTCCAGGAACAAAAGTTAACAGGTTATCCGAAGAATTGGAGAATATAATTTCAGAAGGAGATAGGGAGTAAGTCCCAAGTAATGTCGCATCTACGTTGTATGTTTCTCCGGTAATTTCTATTGTTGCATTGGTAAAATTAATATTTCGTGCGCTTAGGGTGTCATCCGAATAGAAAGATCCTAAGGTAAGTTGTTGACTATTTGCGTCTAGCGTTCCCGACACATGTCTTATGTGTTGAAGATTGGTATATGTATCCGAGAAAGACAGAGTGCCATTTCCCGAAGTTAAGAACTCATTGTTCCAAGTTGCTCCATTGGAAGTGATATTTGACAGTGTTATGTTTGAACATTTAATGATTCCTGGCCAATCAAATTGTAGACCGCTATTTCCAATTAAGTCTTTTCGAAACTCCAAAGTATCTGAATCTCCGGAAATCACAAGCGAACTGCTGAGTCCTGAAAAGTCGAGTGAAGCAATGGTTATTCTTTCGAACAAAAACAATGAGTCCAGACCTGAAGCAGCATCAAAATACACAGTATCGTTTTCAGTTGGAATGCAGTTCAAAGAGGGCCCTCCAGATGTTGCCGACCAATGTGCTGGGTCATAAAAGTGACCGTTTCCACCGATCCAGAAAAAGTTTTCTGCTGCTGTCGCATCTGTAGTTATATTCCACCCAGTATTCCCTCCGTCATCGAACACATTTACAGCATTATAACTTGCACCTGTCGTCTGTGCATCAACATTCTCAAGGCGGTAATAAGAGAGGTTCCAAATACTGTTGTTATTGTTTACCGCTGACGTGTTGTTCTCCCCTTTTAATTCAATGTAGTTGTCACAATTCCCATCGATGTTAAAGTTTGGTGTTTTCAGGGTTGTATTTGCTGCTAATCCAATGTGCGTTGCGTTTGATGATGATATTGTTTCAAAATAAGCGCTTGTAAAAAATCGTGTACGTGAATTTTGTAAATTCAATTGCCCCCAGTTCGAACTTAGATCTTCTGTTCCAATTCCAAGGTCATTTGTAGCGCTTGAATTTGTAATGTTGAACACTTGATTGGTGCCGGTTTTAGTCAATTGATTTGCCCGTAAGTAAAGCGTTGTGTCTGCATTTCCAGTTAGGTTGAACGTGGTATTGTTACAGTTAAGTGTTCGGCTAAGGGCAAAGTCTGAGCGGAAAAAAGCGGCCGTAATTGTGCGATCATCAACAAATAACCCACCCTGGTAGAAATAAATACCACCTGATGTTGTTAGGGCATCTGTTACTGTGAGAGTATCTCCGGTTGTTTCTATGACAATATCATTGGAATGAGAATGTCCTGCTGATACAATTGAGTCATTGTCTCCGCCTTGAAATATGAGTTTTCCAGAATAGTTGTAAGTCATATTCGGATTCAGAACAAAGTTTCCTCGAATTGTTAGCGAGTCATTTGTTGATGCTCCTGAAAAAACAGGGTTATTTGTGGCGTTTTGCCAGTACAAGTCTTTCACGGTTGCGGCACCGACATCGAAGGTTACAGTTTGGTTTGGGCTGTCAAAAGAGTTATTGTCAAATATAACAACATCACTAGCTCCAGGAGGATTTGAATATACCGTATTCGGGCCATTTGAATAATTTGTCCAATGTGATACATCTGACCAATCTCCGGATCCGCCCACCCAATAATAAGTTTGTGCATCGGCAGTATTATTTGCAATTATACAAAAGAGAAAAAATAGTATTAGAAAAAGTTGTTTCATCATTTTTACTATGGATAGTTCACCGTTAGTTTAATTTCTACGAACCTGTTCAATTGGTGCTCTCGTTCCGAACAAAATACTCCAGGTTTACAATTATTTACGAGAGCTGAAGAACCCAGCGACTCAGATTTAATTTCAGTTGTAACATTCGCATCTAATAGTTGCTGCTTTAACCAATCCGCTCTGTTTTTCCCTAGCTTAAAATTATATGCTTTTGTTCCACGAGAATCGGCGTGGCCAACAAGCACCATTTGGAGGTCATATAATTCAGTATATTTCAGGCACCCTTCAATAAATTCTGCATTTAATTCTGAAGTGAAGGAGTCAAAGTCAAAATAAATTTTTCGCAAGTTCCATTTTTCCATCCATGCGAGGAACTCTTTGCTTGGAACTGATACTGTGGGTTTTGGAGGATCAATTTTAATATTCCAAACATCATCATCTCCTTTTCCGTTGGCACGATTTGATACGACAGATCCAGACAAAGTGTCGTGCCAGAATAAGTTAAAATCATCAAAGCAACTGTTAATAGGTGCCTTTAAGTGCTTGATATTCTCATTTTCAAAAGCGTATGAATATACATCTAGTCCTCCATATCCCAATCGACCGTCACTAGAGAATATCAATAGCGAATCTCCTAGGAAGCGCGGGTACATCTCATTGCCCGGAGTGTTGAGCTCTGTTAGTGGAACAGGAGTCGTCCAACTTCCATTCTTGTATATTGATCGGTACAGATCACTGCCCTGAATGTTTGATCCACTTTTTGAGAAAACCATTTGTTTGCCATCAAGTGATAATGTTGGATGCGTGCAACTTGATGTATCACTGATTCCAGAATACGACCACAAAGTAACATCATCAAGTTTTGATTGAAGTGAGACGTACGTTCCAACATAAATTTGTTGAATAGCGAGGGAGGCATCTTGTTCAAGTGGACGTGAAGCACTAAAAATTACTTTATTTGAGGGTTTATGAATATAAAACGCATTGATCGAATACGCTCGGTAGTTCTTAAATAGTTCGATTTCCCGCATTGAATTATCGGTAAGCGTATATGGGCGCATTAACATCAGTTGCAGTTCCACATTGCTATTCGGATCAGCAATGAAGTTTCCAGCACTATCGAGTCCCACTTCATGGAAATGAATTTTTTGACCATTTACATAGCCGCTTCCATTTGCATATCTCGAATTTTCGGCGCTATTTGTTACGCTCATGTTTGGAGTATCTTTCCAAGTTTGAATTTCATTGCACGTAGCAATCATCAATTGGATTTCAGTATTCAATTCAGAGGACAAGCTCATGCATTTCTTGAGCGAGTTTACAGCCGAATTGTAGTTTCCGGATTCCTTTTCAAGAGTTCCCTTCCATAGCCAAAAATGGGCTTTATCGGAATGGTCTGTAATTATAGAGTTAATGTATGGAAGCCCTTCAGAACTATTGCCATTGATGTAATAACAAAAGCCCAATTTTTCGACTTCCTCTGAGTTTAAATTTCTCTTGGCTCTGACGGCTTCATATGCATTTTCAGCCTGAGCATACTCGAAGTTCTCAAAGTAATTTTCAGCATTAGCAGCGTCTTGCGACCAGCAATTTAGTGTGGCCGAGAGAATAAAAACAAATGATAAACTCTTCCTTTTCATAGAGGTTCTTATAACGATGATGGGCTATAAATTCTATTTCTCAAGAGCCATGGGGTCTTTTTTCGTTGTTCCTGATTTTTCCATATTTGAAGTTCGAGGAACAATTCGTGCGATCCGTTGCTGTAATTCCCAATATCGGAAAGTGTGAAGTCGTAAGAGTATCCAAATTTGAAAATGCCAAATTGGAACCCTGCCATTCCCGCAACAGCCTCTTCGTGGCGGTAGGAAACACCAAACCACAGCAAGTCATCATATGACGCGATGAGAGACACATCTGGCTGGATGACTAAAGCATCGATCATTCGCACCATACCTGTTGGCTTTAAACTCCAATCTTTAGGTAAAGAAAAATTGTACCCTCCATACAAGTAATAGGTCCGTACCATCGGGTTGATTACTTTGTTATCGAAGTCGAATAAATCTCTATTTACTTCAACGAGATTACGCGCAGAGATACCTACAAATCCTTTGTCCAAATAGGTGTAGTAGGCACCAAAATTGGCGTCAGGAACAAATTGGTTGTTGTATCCAACTTGCATTGCTGGATCATCTGGTAAGTAAGTGGTTAATCGACTAAGATCGATCATGTGTTGGGTGAAGGAAACACCCAATCCTAAACCAAGAATATGTGCTTTATTTTGTGACAAACGCAAACGATAGGCTCCCATAATTGTCCCTCCTGTCCGTCGGCTCGGTCCAGTCACATCATTGAAAACTGTTCCTCCAAATCCAAGATTTTTTCCAAGATATGCGTGTGAAGTGAGTGTTTGTGTGCTTGGAGCTCCTTCGAAGCCGGCCCATTGTTTTCGTCCATTCAAATGAACGCTGATGTAATCATTCGATCCAACCGCTCCAGGGTTAAACGAAACTTCGTTAAACATGTATTGTGTGTTCAATGAAATCTGTTGTCCAAAAGCAGACGTGATCAATACACAAGTCGATAGTAATGCTAGAATTTTCATAGTTATCTTACAATTGTTACTGTACCTCTTAGCGGTTCTAGGTTCGTATTCAAATTAATTATATAGTAGTATGTTTCTGATGGTAATGGCTGTCCATTATAAACTCCGTTCCATTCTTCATACAGATTTGCTTGTTCATATAAAAGATTTCCCCAGCGATTAAAAATTTTTATTTCCATATTGGGATAAATTTCAACATTCTTTAAGAACCACGTATCGTTGTAATAATCTCCGTTCGGAGTAAAAGCTGTTGGTGGAATGATACATGCAATCGGGTTGGTTGAGACAAATACAGAATCTGATGCCGTACAACCAACAATATCCTCAACCTCTACAGTATACATGCCACCAAAGAGTCCTTCAATACCTGCAGTTGTTTCATCGGTATCCCATAAATACGTAAAGTCCCCAGTCCCGCCGTATGGAAATGCAGTTGCAGTCCCATCAAATTGGTCTGCACATGAAACTTCAGTCATTAAGAAATCAATTTTAATCGAGTCCGGCTGTGAAATCATTATACTTGCCGAGTCCAAACAGTTTTTGGTATCTGTTACGAAAACGATATAATCATCAGCGGGAATACTTGAAAGATCTTGTGATGTTTCTCCATTTGGTGACCACAAATAGTTGTATCCAGGGTTGCCACCGGAAACTTCTATGTCAATCAATCCATCTGATCCTCCAGCGCAAGTAATATTTACCGTTTCTATTTCAATTTTTAAGGAGTCGGGTTCAGGCAGAAAAATGAAAATTTCTGTCAAACAATCTAATGTGTCACGCAATTCCAACTGATAGGTGTCTGAGGGGAAGTTGATCAAGTCTTGCTCTTGTGAGCTCAGTGCATAGGTTGAATTGAACCATGTATAATTGTAGGGTGCCGTACCTCCTGAGGGACTAATATCAATGATTCCGTCCGAGAACCCGTTACATGTTACGTCTGTTACAGCTTCATTTGCCAAAAGTAAATCCGGTTGTATTACCTCGATGGAGTCAACCACCTGACATCCGTTATTATCGATTAAGTCAAAGGTGTACCACCCGGCCGTAAGGTCAGTAATAGTTTCAGTATCATCACCAGAGCTCCATGTTACTGAATAAAGAGGAGAGCCACCTGTCGGTGTCAGTTCAATCGAACCGTTTGCTTCACCATGGCAGACAACAGGATTGGATATAAATGTATATCCAAGCGTATCCATTGGCTCGGTCAATGTGATTGAATCTTCCCAAGTACAGAAGTTTCCGTCCGTAACCTGTATGTAATAGGAATCAGCAAAAAGGGTATTGATGTCTTCTGTTGTAGCCCCATTACTCCAATTAAAAGAATACGAAATTGTTCCTCCTCCTATTGTTAGGTCAACAGCTCCGGTATTTTCACCTTTACACAAGATGTCCACACCTGATAAGCTTCCGGTTAATAATGGCGGCTCACTGATTATTAACGTATCGTAAAATTGACAGTTTTGCCCGTCCGTAATAATAACGGTATAGGTGTCACTCGGATAGTTTATTAGGTCTTCTGATGTCGTTGATAATAAATAGCTGGAGTTAGCCCATGCAAAAGAGTATGGTGTTGTTCCGCCCGTAGTGTTTAAATCAACAACACCATTAGATTCTCCAAAACAGACAACAGGTGAAATGTTGTTGCTTGCTTGAAGTGTATCACTTGGTTGATCTACAAGGAAATTTTCTTGGGCCTGACAGCCATTATCGTCATTAAGGGTCAATGTGTAGGTGTCGGAAAACAGTCCTGCTAAATCTTGGGTAGCTCCCATATTGGCACCGGATGAGTTTTCCCACGTGAAGGTGTAATCAGGGGTTCCGCCAAAGGGTGTGATATTAACCCCTCCGGTATTGAGTCCGAAGCAGAGAACATTTATAATATCGTCAGTAATTATTTCAAGATCAAATTCTGGTTCAGTTACTTCATACTCTTTAGTCAACAAACACAAATTGTCATCTGTTACGGAGAGCGTATAAGTACCATCTTCTAGCGAAGTAAAACTGGCATTAGTAGAGGTGATTGATTGAATGATTATTCCAGCATCATTGGAAAAAAGGGAATATGTATAATCTCCTGATGAAGTTCCTCCAGTAATTTCAACATCGATTTGACCATCAGAAAAATCATGACACGATACGTTTGTGATGCTCTCAGTGGCTATTGAAAGTGGCAATGGAGAATTTACCACTTCGCCATTCGAATGCGTACAGCCTTCTGAATCGGTAATAACTACTGAGTAATTGTCTACAGGAACTCCACTCAAGGTAGGGTTATCTACAGAGTAATTATAGTACGAACTTGACCAGGAATAGTTGTAGGGAGGTGTTCCTCCAGTAGGTCCAACAGTAAGCTCTCCGTCAGAATATCCATTACAAGTAACATCGGTCGTTACGATTGAGGAGGAAAGTGGCGCATTCGGCTGATCAACGGTAATATTCTCTGATGCTGAACAGAAGTTTCCATCTGTGACAGTTACAGTATATGTGTTGGCTGCCAGACCCGACACATCTTCGGTCGCGTCTCCGGTTGACCATGCATACGAATAAGGAGGAGTTCCACTACCATTCATAATAACATCAATCTCGCCAGAGCTCTGGCCGTTACAATCTACATCTGTAACATCATATGTAATTGCTACAGGGGTTAAGGGTTGGTTAACATATACCTGCGTTGATACAACACAGTCGTTTCCGTCTTTCACATTTAAGCTGTGAAACCCTGCACCTGCATTCTCTGTTGCAATATCATCATAAGTGCCAAGCCCATCCATGTCCCAATCGTAATAATAAGGTGTTGTACCTCCCGTTGGAACAACAGTGACAGTTCCATTATTTTGTCCAAAGCAGAGGACATCAGTTACGGATGTGTTCAATAGAATTGGGGCTGGAGAATTTACTGTATAAGAAAGAGAAATTGTACAGCCTGTGCAATTGTCTTTGAACAATGCTGAATAGGTTCCCGCCGAAAGTCCCGTAAGGCTCAATGTGTTAATTGGTGGCTGTGGACTAATTGACCAATATACTTCCCAATCAGATGAAGCTTGAATAATACTTAGGGTTATTGTACCATTGTTTCCACCATTACAGAATACATCTGTTCCTGAAACGGATACGGTGGGGCACCCGGTGTAACCGCATTGTGTCCAACCTAAGGTTGGTGTTATAGCCAGTATGGCTGCAAATAGAAGTTGTTTCATTTTATCTTACAATTGTTACAGTACCAGTGTATTGATTATCAATCCCATTGTTTAACCTTATTATGTAATAGTAAACCTCTGAAGGAAGCGCTTGACCTTTATAAACACCATCCCAGGGGCTGTATGTACCTATGGATTCGAAGAGTAGACTTCCCCAGCGATTAAAAACGCGAACTTCTGCATTAGGGTAGAGGTATAGATTCTCAATAATCCAAGTATCATTATAGTTGTCTCCATTTGGAGTAAATGAATTCACCACTTGAACACATTCGACCAAAGAGGGGGTAATAATGAAGTCATAGGATTTTTGACAATTATAATCATCAGTAATAATCACGTTGTATTGTCCTGCGATTAAGTCAGTGTTATGCTCAGTTTCATTTCCATTCGACCATTGCCATTCGTAAGGTTTTGTTCCTCCAACTGTTGCAATATGAATTTCTGCATCAGTTTGATCAATACAGCTTAGCGGAACAATTTCCTGTCCAATCTGAATTTCAGGTGCTTGATCGACGAAGAGGGTTTGTTTGTAGATACAACCATTCGAGTCTGTTAACACATAGCTATATTCTTGAGAGGTCAAATTGACTTGATCTTCAGAGGTTGAGGTGTTGCTCCAGGTATAGTTGTAGGACAATGTTCCTCCACTTGGTGTCAAATCAATCGCTCCATCATCGCCTCCAAAACACGAAACTTCGGTAATATCGACGTCTACTTCGAGTGTGTCAGGCTGATCTACGAATATATATTCTTCATAAATACAATCATTTTTATCTGTAACTCGGAAGAAGTATTCGCCTTTAATGAGTCCTGAAAATAACTCGCTAGGATTGTTCATTAAAATCTGTTGTTGATTACCCCACTCCATGTAATAAGGAGTTGTACCTCCTGTAATGTCAAGCTCAATGGATCCATTAGAATATCCAAAACATGCCGGCTCCGTTACTGTGCTAGCTATTGTCAATGGGTTAATTGGTTCCGCAACGAATCCACCTGTTGTTTGAGAGCACCCGTTGGTGTCTGTAATTGTTACGCTATAAAGGGCGGAAGGAATATTTGTTAAATCTTCCGTGTCATCGTTGTCACCTGTCCCATCGTTGTCCCAATCAAAAACATATGGCTGCGTGCCCCCAAACACAGTAAGGTCGATTGCACCAGTAGTATCGCCGTTACATTTTACTTCTTCAATGGCAATTGATGGTGAAATAGGGTGCAAAGGTTGGTTGACTTGAACGCTGATTGTTTCCGAACATGAATTGTCATCGTAGGCAATTAGATTATAGGTCCCAACCACCAGTCCTCCAAGGTCTTCTGTATCGTCATTGTCGCCAGTTCCATCATTGTCCCAATCGAAAATATATGAACCTGTACCTCCTGTAATTGTGAGATCAATAGAGCCTGTGGCGTCTCCATAACAGTCAACATTTTGAGTGACTGATGAAAGTGTGATGGGCTGTGCGGGCTGATCCACCGAAATTTGAAGAATTGCTTCACATTGGTTGTCGTCCAAAACAAAGACCGAATAGATTCCAGTGTATAAGTTGGAAAGGTCTTCAGTAGTTGGTTGCATAATAAAAGAGGAACTATCGGACCATTGGTAGGAGTATGGACTTGTCCCCCCGGAGGTCGTAATATCGATGACCCCAGTATTCTCTCCATAGCAGAGTACATTGTTATGTGTTTCTGAGAGTGTGAGTGGCTGCGCAGGTTGCCCAATAGTTACCGAAAGCACTTCTTGACACCCCTTATTATCGATAACGGTTAGATCAAAAATTCCTTCGGGAATTGATATTAAGTCTTCAGGGTCATCGAAATCTCCTGTTCCATCATTGCTCCAATCAAATGTGTATGGTGCTGTTCCCCCGGTCACTGTTAAGTCAATTGCACCAGTTGCATCACCAAAACACCCAACGTTAACTTTTGTGAATGATAGTGCAATTGGAGCTGAAGGTTCGTTTAATATAAATGAGTTTGTGCTTGTACATCCATTTCCATCGGTAACGAGCACATCATAATTTCCTGCACTTAGTCCATTTTGGTCCTCATTTGTAGACGTGAGTCCTGTACCATTTGATGTAGACCAATTGAAGCTGTAGTTACCGTCACCGCCTACACTTGTTATATCAATTGCACCTGTTGGAACACCGAAACAATTTAGGTCCAGTAAAACCGGAGCGGTAATTTCTATAATGTTTGGCTCACTGACGGTTTCTGTCCATGTTTCCATACATCCATTGTCGTCGGTTACCTGTACGACATACGTTCCGGCTTCTAAAACAGAGGTTGGATCTTGCATCGTCAGGGTTGTTTGAGCTCCTTGATTATCAAACCAAGTGTAAGAATACTGGCCAGGGATATTTGTTGAGCCTCCATTTACCGTGAGATCAATTGAACCAGTATTGTCGCCAAAACATAGGGCATCTGAAGAGACAGAAGAAAGTACAATTGCCGGCGGTTCATTGATTACGTGCGAGAAAGATTCGGAACATCCTTTTCCATCGGTTATATTTAGTGTGTAGGTATCGTTTTCAAGATTGTTAATGTAGCTCAGATTTCCAATTGGGTTTGATGCTCCATTCAGCCATTCGTATGAATAAGGGATGTTTCCCCCTGTTATTGTAACATCCAACGAGCCGGTTGGCGAAGCAAAACAATTGGCGTTTACGAGAGCAACATTTGATTCAGTGATTGGTGCAGGCTCATTTATTGAGTAATTCGCCAATGTAACACATCCGTTTCCATCTGTAACCGCAACATTGAAATTTCCTGGAGAAAGCGTTGTTTGATCTTCACTTGCAGCGACAATACCATTTCCTGTTCCTGTCCAATTGTAGCTGTAGCCGGCTGCTCCCCCAGTCAAATTTAGGTCAATTGATCCATTACTAACTCCATTGCATTCAACGTCTGAAGTGACCGCTGTAATCAACACCTCTAAAGGCTCTTCTATGGTGGCTCCAACAGCAAATTGACACCCATTGGCATCGATAACTGTTCCTACGTAATTTCCTGCAGGAACACCTGAAAGTGAAACGTTTTGGGAATTAACCGGTCCGGAGGTCATTGAATTGGACCAATCAACAGTGAAGTTTTGAGTACCGTTTGTTATTGATACATCGATTTGTCCTGTTGATTCCCCGAAACAATTTACGCTTGTTGCAGTTGCTATGGCTGACATTTGATTCGCAGCCATTGAAAGAGTTTGCATTGAGGTTTTCGGGGTGAACCCCTCCAAAGACCATGTACGCTCATGCCATTGATTGTAGGACACCGAGCCAAAAGGGATGTCTAGTACCGAGAGCGCCCCGGTGCTTGCATCACAATTTGCACCTGGAATCAAATTATAAACAGAACAGGTTGATAGTTCTGTACCATCAAAACCAACTGAAGGAATGTCTACAGAAATAGTTTCGTACTGAATACATGGGTAGGCATATGGCACGCAAATACCCCAAGCACATGCCTCTCCTGTGCACATCCAAGGGTATGGTATGCTAGCAGAAAAGCTAGCTCCCGGGAAAATGGTAAATCCTGGAATATCTACCTTTACACCTCCAGCCTTCATCACAAAACCAAGATCAAAATTGTCACCGATTTCACTCGTCACTTGACCGTCCATGGTGTATTCACGCTCTATTGTTAACTCATTATAGAAACAAGGATATTTATAACGAATTGAGTCACCAACGGTGAACATAATCTCCGATCCCGAACCACTGATCATTGCCCCACCATTCGAAGGGTATACTTCGTAGTCTACAGGAGTTAAAAAAGTATATGAACCAAAAATTGTCGGTTCGAAATCAACATTTAGTTGGTTATCCAAAACCAACTCTATTCCAGCGGATAAAATTGAATATTCTATGGAGACAGGATCTGAAAGGCCAATAGGGATATTAATTTCTCCTTCTAAATTTTCTAAAACTTGTACTAAAGCATATTGTGTGGCCTCACATTCAGCGCATTTCGGACTTGGGCAAGGACATTCTACTCGATCAATGATCATCGCAGCTAAAGCTGGAAAGCTCAATAAAACACTTGTATATTCATCGTTACCTTGAGCAACAAGATTGTTGCCTGACGTCGTCATTGAAGTCGTCACAAAGGGTAGGTCCATCTCCCCATTGAATGGTCCGGTTGAGGGTTCCAAGGGCAATTCATCATCATAAAATTGGGCTGTTTGACAATAATCTGGTACTAGACCTTGTAGTGTCGAACACTCTGTAAATGCCGGAAATCCGACACCTCCACCAGGAAGATTTGGGAACCAGCCTTGTTGAGGAAAAGAAGCAGGGTCTATGGATCCCCAACCAAAAGAGCCAGACTCAGAGACTTTATAGAGGGGGAAGCGAGAGTCCGACATACCAACGAGGTCTACCAAAAGGTCATCAATATTCCCGGACATGACAGGGTATGTTGCATCAATATCAATAATCCCAAATGCATCCAATCGAACTCCTACGGAAATATCTACTTCAAAATCAAAGTCAACCCAGGCTTCAATATCTCCAGTTGAGGGATAAACGGTTTCTAGTTTTGGTGTTTCTGTAGTTGTATTCAGCGCAAAGTCGGTTGCGAGATATACCCATTCACCAGCGTTATAGGTATTATTGTCTGGGTATGTTACTGAAATTTCTGCTGGATACTCAACTCTTAATGAGTCTTGACCAAAGCCTACGTAATCCATATCGATCTCGACAGAGGTTTTCGTGTCGAAAAAAATACCAGCTCCAGCTGAAAAAGATGGAGTTGTAGGGCATGGAATACCGAGAAAATCAAATAGATCTTCAGCTCCTGGTACAATATCACATCCATTGATTGAGGGTATAGATGGTAATTGAGGACCGAAAACGAATGTTTGATTGAATGTAGGCTTTGATCCGGTCCATGCAGTTGGAATTGAGTAGCCTTGATTAATGCTGTAGGGGTTTGTTTCTGTACTTGGATTGAATAAGCCTTGCCAGCCAGAATTAAATGTAATTGTTTCTACATCTGTAGTTTGGCTATATGAAATAAGGCAAGAACAAGTGGCTAAAACGGAAAGAACTCTTAAAATCATCTTTGGGCGAATTTGGTTGTCTTGAAACTATTTAATAACGGCCCTTGTACAACAGAATCGTATTTTTCTGGCAATGTTGCTAACAACCACAAAACTTCGTTGAGCCCGCCCGTGAATCCCTGATAACGAATAAAAGGTTCACCATCAATATAGAGTTTGATTTTTACGATCAACATCTCTTTTCCATCGGCAAGTGAAACTCTGAATTTAGATAGAAGGTCAGCTTGAATGTTCTTGTAATACTCTTCATTTAATGACTCCTCTGCGTCTACAATGGTTCTCCCTTTTACAACATTCATCATAAGTGATGTTCCAGTGGTCGCATGGTAGTAACCATTATATCCATCTATTTTTTGGAAACCTTCAGGAGCTACAATGCAATCGAGGCTTGCTGAATACACATTGGATTGATCATCTGTATTGGTGGCATCAAGATTTGCCCTTCTATCCTCTTGTCCGTATACAAATACAAGATGAAATAGAAAGAGTAAGGTGAAAAAACCTTTCAGGGACCTAAAGGAATCTTGAGTGGTTATCATAAGTGATTTGATAATTAAGTAGTTATGTACACCTGTCGTTTTATAATTAATGACAAGTATTTCACAAGATAAAAATTAAAACTGAAATGACTTTGTCTTTCTCTGATATTGGCAATAGATGATCCGAAAAATATAATTTCAACAGAGATTCAACGAATAGAATTGGTTTTTTATGATTGATCAATGGATTTGTTAGGTCTGTTGATTTTTTATTAAATTGCTCATTGAATATAGTCGGCGAATCATTCTAAACAAGAGGATAAAAAAACGAAATAATGCGAAAAAAACTACAACTACTTTGCTTTGTACTTGGCGCAAAACTTGCTTTCGGACAAGGATTAATGAACCCAACAATACCTCCCTCTGGGATTTTATATCAAGTTGCTACAAAAGCGGATACGATTGGTTTCTCAAACCAAGGAGATTGGGACTTTTCAGCGGTTGTAACGGACAACAATGCCACGATTGAAGTGCTGCCCGTAAGTTCATCATC
>JAQWHI010000018.1 GCA_029249445.1 Crocinitomicaceae bacterium
TCTTGCTGCGTCAGGCACAGGTGATATTTCGAGTTTTACAACAACGAATACAACCGCTTCAGCCATAGTTTCAACAATAACAGTTACACCATCAGCTAATAGTTGTGACGGTTCAGCGATAACATTTACAATTACAGTAAACCCAACACCATCAATAGTAGCTCAAACAACTGCTGTTTGTTCAGGGGTGGCATTCAGTGTTGCTCCAGCAAATGGGTCAGGAAACATTGTTCCAACAGGGACAACATACGATTGGTCGGCACCAAGTGCAATAACAGGAATTTCTGGTTTGTCAGCAGCTGGCACGCCTCAAACAACTATTGGAGGTACTTTGTCAAATTCGACAAACGCTCCAATCGATGTGATATATTCAGTAACACCAACAAGCGGTTCTTGTGATGGTGCTGCTTTCAATGTAATAGTAACGGTAAATCCTGCACCATTAGTAGCAGATCAAACTGTAACGAGTTGTTCAGGTTCTGCATTTACAGCTGCTCCTACAAATGGATCGGGGAATATTGTTCCATCTAATACAACCTACAGTTGGGCTGCACCTGCTGCCGTAACAGGAATAACAGGTTTGGCTTCAGGTACAACCGAAACCAATTTTAATGGAAACCTCACGAATACAACAAATGCAGCAATCGTTGTCACGTACACAGTAACACCAACAAGTGGTACTTGTCAAGGTGCGACATTTGATGTTGCCGTAACAGTTGATCCAACCCCATCAATAGCTGATGAATCAACAGCGATTTGTTCGGGAGATGCGTTTTCAGTTGTTCCATCTTCATCATCTGCATCCAATGCAAGTGATTTATTTATATCTGAGTACGTGGAAGGTTCTAGTAATAATAAGTATATCGAGATTTTCAATGGAACGGGTGGTTCAGTCGATTTAACTGATTACAGGTTACGTTTGTATTCGAATGGTGCCAACACTCCTAACAATGATGTAATTTTGTCCGGTACTTTAGCTAATAACAGTACTCTGGTTTACAGGAACTCTTCTGCGACGGCCTACACAGGTACTTCGACTGTGAATGCAGCCGTTAGTTTTAATGGCGATGATGCCGTTGCTCTTTACAAGATTTCATCTAGTTCGTTTGTAGATGTCTTCGGTCGTATTGGAGATGATCCTGGATCGGCATGGTCTGCAGGTGGAAATAGTACCGCAAATAAAACACTCGTCCGAAATTCGAATATTACAGGTGGAGTTACGGCAAGTCCGACAGGAACAGGTGCTACGGCATTTACAACTCTAGCAACGGAGTGGAGTCAATCAAATCAAGATGACGTTAGTAATCTTGGATCTCATACTTACGGAACGAGTAACAGTAATATAATCCCTGCTGCTATAACTTATTCCTGGCCAGCTCCCGCTGCAATATCAGGAATTTCTGGTTTAGCTTCAGGTACGAATGAAACAACAATAGGCGGCACATTAACGAATTCAACCAATGCTGCGATACAAGTAACCTATGTAGTTACACCAACAAGCGGTTCTTGTGATGGTGCTGCTTTCAATGTAACAGTAACGGTAAATCCTACACCAGTAGTAGTAGATCAAACAGCTGCTGTTTGTACAGGGGTTGCATTCAGTGTTGCTCCAGCAAATGGATCGGGAAATATTGTTCCAGCGGGTACAACATATGATTGGTCGGCACCAAGTGCAATAACAGGAATTTCTGGTTTGTCTTCTGGTACGGCTGAAACAACTATCGGAGGTACTTTGTCAAATTCGACAAGTGCACCAATTGATGTTGTTTATTCAGTAACACCAACAAGCGGTTCTTGTGTAGGTTCTGCCTTCAATGTAACAGTAACGGTAAATCCTACACCAATAATATCTGACCAATCTACTTCAATATGTTCGGCATCAGCATATACTCTAGCGCCAATAGACGGTGATAACGGAGATATCGTTCCATCAACAACAACATATAGTTGGGCTGCACCTGCGTCTGTAATAGGAATAACAGGTTTGGCTTCAGGTACAAGCGAAGTTAACTTCAATGGAACCCTTACGAATACAACAACATCAGCAATCTCGGTGACGTATGTAGTTACTCCAACAAATGGAACTTGTCAAGGTGCATCATTTAATGTCGTTGTAACGGTAAATCCTACTCCAGTAGTAGCGGCAAAAACAGCAACAGTTTGTTCGGCAGATGCATTTTCAGTTGTACCAGTTGATGGTGTTTCTGGTGATATAGTACCCGCCGGTACAACATATGATTGGTCTGCACCTTCAGCCGTATCAGGAATAACTGGTTTATCTTCTGGGACAGCTCAATCTACAATCGGGGGTACTCTAACCAATACTACGAATGCGCCAATAACTGTTATCTACAGTGTAACACCTTCAATTAGTAATTGTTCAGGGACAGCATTTGATGTAAGCGTTACCGTAAATCCGGTCCCAGATATTGCAGATGCAACCTTGAGTTCTTGTTCAGAATCAGTGTTTAGCTTCACGCCTTCTGGAACATCTGATATTATTCCATCGGGAACGACATATACTTGGACATTTGCTGACAATCCATTTGTTGTAGGTGAAGTAAATCAAGCAACAGCTCAGACTTCATTGGATCAGACATTATTGAACTTATCTTCAACTGCACAAACGGTTGTTTACACGGTCACTCCTACAAGCGGAACGTGTGTAGGAAATACATTTACATTAAGTGCAACGATCAATCCATTACCTGTTGTTGCTGCAATTACAGGAGCATCGAGCGTATGTGTGGGATCAACGACTGTTTTAGCAAGTTCTACAACAGGTGGAGTTTGGTCTTCAAGTGATGCAACAGTTGCCGATGTGAGTGCAAGTGGAGTAGTTACAGGAGCATCAGCAGGTTCAGCAACGATAACATATGGTGTGACAATTAATGGATGTACAACAACAACCTCAGCATCCATGACAGTGAATGCTTCACCGAGTGCTACAGTAACAGCATCAGGAGCGACAACATTCTGTGCAGGTGGCACAGTAGACTTAACTGCGAATGCAGGAACAAGCTACTTGTGGTCAAACGGAGCACAGACACAAACGATCACAGTAACAACATCTGGATCATACAGTGTAACAGTAACGAACGGATCAGGATGTTCAACAACATCATCAGCACAGTCTGTAACGGTTAATCCATTACCAACAGTAGCAGCGATTACGGGATCACCTGATGTATGTGTAGGATCAACGACTGTTTTAGCAAGTTCTACAACAGGCGGAGTTTGGTCAACAAGTGATGCAACAGTTGCCGATGTAAGTGCAAGTGGAGTAGTTACGGGAGTATCGGCAGGTTCAGCAACGATAACATATACTGTAACAGATGGAAACGGGTGTACAAATTCAACATCTGCATCAGTATCGGTTGATTCAACACCTGCGGTTCCATTAATTGTTGCGAACGGACCTACAACAATATGTCCTTCGTCATCCTTGACGCTAACTGCTCCAGCAGGTTATACATATGTTTGGAGTACTGGTGATCAAACAGCATCAATTTCTGTGAATCAAACGGATTCGTATACTGTGACAGTTTCGAATGCGGCTGGATGCTCGACGACTTCAGCGCCAATTGATGTGACTGTAGAAGATGTTACAGCTCCAACACTGGTTGTACCGAATGATGTCATTGTATCAGTAAATAATGGATGTGAGGCAACTGTCGATATTGGAAACGCTTTAGCTGTTGACAACTGTACATTACTTTCGTTGACAAACGATGCACCTGCATTCTACCCAATAGGTACTACTATAGTAACTTGGACAGCGACAGATGCTTCAGGAAACGTAACTACATTAACTCAAGAGATAAATGTGGTAGATGATATCAATCCAACAATTGCGGCCCCAGGTGCAGTGGTAGCATACACAGACGCTAATTGTGAAGCTACTGGAGTTGATTTAGGTACAGCAGCGGCATCCGATAATTGTAATACAGGATTAGTTGTTAGTAATGACGCGCCGGTTGCTTATCCAATTGGTTTAACTGTTGTAACCTGGACAGCTATAGATGCATACGGTAACACGTCTAGCGCTACTCAGGATGTCAATGTTTTTGATACGGTTTCACCGGTAATTGATCTTGTTGATATTGATTTTACTCTTGATGCCTTAGGTGAAGGAAATATAGTATTTGACGATATCGATAATGGAACTACTGACAATTGTGGTATTGCAACAATAACTTTGAGTCAAACAGATTTTAACTGTGATAATGTTGGAAACAATGTCGTTACAGTAACGGTTACAGATAACAGCGGAAACGTAAGTACCGAAGAAGTTAATGTATTTGTGAATGCATCTGCATTCTGTGGGGATGCTAGTTGGGATGGACCAGCAGTTCCTGAAGCATTTACGCCAAATGACAACGGAATCAATGATTACTTTGTTGTTCCAGGCTTGGATGGTTACAATGTAAGAGAACTTACTGTCTTCGATAGATACGGAGGTGTTGTTTATGAGTCCAATCTATACAATAATGATTGGGACGGAACGAATATGTCCGGCGATAGATTGCCAGATGCAACCTACTATTATATTCTTACTATAACAGGAGGTAAAACTAAGGCTGGTTACGTCTACATAAACAGAGTGAAATAATAAAATTTTTATAAATCAATTATGAAAAATTTAAATAAAATAGTATTAGGTGTTGCGTTTGCATTAATTACAACGCACACCTTAGCTCAAGATCCAAATTTTCGTTTGAATCAATTCAACTCCCTTTTGTTGAACCCCGCTCAGGCCGGTGCAAACAGTTATTCCGATGTAAGTGTTCTTGGAGTTTCGCAGTGGAATTCTCTTCCTGGAGCTCCGAGAACTGCAGCATTTTCAGGTAACTTCAAGATGGGAGACAACTTTGGAATGGGAGCTGCATTTATGCAAGATGAGCTCGGTCCTGTTAAGTCCTTTAATATCTCAATTAACGCGGCGTATCATCTAAAACTTTCTCGGAAGTGGAGATTATCTGTTGGATTGAAAGGAATTATGGGGAACACTACAGTTGCACTTCAAGATTTGAATGTAGTTGATTCAGATCCTGATATGATGACTAACTTGAATTCTGGACTTTCTTTCAATGGTGGATATGGTGTTTTGTTATATTCCAAAAAAGTATACTTTGGGTATTCCCAACCAAGAGTAGCAGCGATTGCTTTCCAAGACAGAAATATGTCTTCATTTGTTGATACCAAAGGTGGGCATATTGGATATTTCGGTACTGACCTTCCGATGGGTGCATCATGGAAGTGGAGGCCAAATGTTGTAGCTCGATATATTCCAACTTTACCACTTGTGATGGATATTAATTCAATATTCACTGCGAAGGGAGGTTTTGATATAGGAGTAACGTACCAATTGAATAGCTCTATTGGTGCAATGATTGGTTTTGATGTAAAGAAGAAGTTTTATATCGGATATTCATATTCATTCCCGTTGAGTCAACTGTCTTCAATTACAAACCAAACCCATGAATTAGGCTTGAGATATATGTTTAATAAGAGTAATTCAAGTTATCAAGGACCTCGTTTTTTTAACAATTAAGAACAACAGTTAAACGCCAACTTAGAATGAGTCTATTAAGAATTAGCGCAATTGCAGGATTGTTTTTCAGCCAGCTGTCTTTTGGTCAGTACAGTCAGGTTGCATTGGTGCCTGCATCCTTCAATACTGAAGCAAATGAATTTGCTATTAGAAAATTTAAAGATGCTTTAGTTTTTGTTGGAGCTGCTAAAGATGAGTTGGGGAATCAATTGTATGACTCAAAGACGAACGAGCCATTTACGGATTTGTTTTTAGTGAGTGATTCTGCAATTACCGATTTTAAAATCCCAAACGCCTCGGGTGTGTCTAGTTTAGCAAGTACACGTGCTTTTGATGGACCTATTTCTGCCTCTGATGATGGTAATATCATATTCTTTACGAATAATTTAATTGGTAGAAGAGTAAAACAGACCTTAGGTTTGTTCTACACGATAAAAACACCACTTGGATATGGAGATCCAATAGCTTTCAGTTTTAATTCAAACGATTACAATACAACACATCCTTTTTATGATGAAGCGACAGGTTATTTATACTTTTCTTCTGATATAAGTTCGGGTATTGGTGGGATGGATATTTATCGTGTAAACTTTAAAGATGGCACTTTCGGTGAAGTCGAGACATTAGGAATTAACAGTGTTTCTAACGATATCTTTCCGTCAGTTTATGACGGTAAAATCTATGTGACCTCAAATAGAGTGGGAAGCATGGGTGGATATGATCTGTTTGTTTGTGAAGGAGATAGTGTTCAAAGAATGGAAGCTCCATTCAATTCTAGTCATGATGATCTGGCAATATGTTGGTTGTCAAGTAAGACAGGTTTCTATTCCTCGAATAGAATCATCGACGAGATTCAATCTAGTGATTCCACAAGAAAAAAAGACGATGATATCTATGCCTTTGTCATTGAAGATGAGTTGAATATAGTTTCATTAGATGTCACCTTGACTGATGAAAATGGAAATCCGATAGAGTCTGCATTGCTAACAGTGATAGATGATTCTACTGGAAAAATGAAATTCTCGAGTTTATCAGATTTTGAGGGTAGAGTTGTTGGTGTACTGGACACTTTAGGGAATGATGCTGCGAATGCTTACAATATTATCATCACCAAAGAGGGGTACGTCTTCAAAGAACAAGTTATCGTTGCTGATGCAAAAGACACAAGTTCAATGGATATTGTTGCTATTGATACTGATGCGACAACACTTGAAACGGAAATGGAATTGTCTGATGTATTGGATATAAAAACAATCTACTATGACTTTAATAGTTCGGCATTACGTCAGGAATCTAAAGTAGAACTTGACAAACTTGTCTTGTTTATGAATGGTCACCCGGAAGTACTTGTAGAACTTGGATCACACACAGATTGCACAGGCTCTGATCAATACAACTTGTGGCTCTCTAAAAGAAGAGCGGCCTCGGCAGTTTCTTATATAAAAAGTAGATTGAAAGTACCTGGTAAAATTCTATCGCAAGGTTATGGTGAAAATGTTCCTGAAGTTTCATGTGATTGTGAAAGCAATTCGTGTTCCGATAGTGACAACCAGAAAAACCGGAGAACAGAATTCATTATCACTTCTTTGAATTTTTCTTCACAGAAATAAGGCTGTGATTTATTTTCTCTCCTGAGGTCAAATGTCTGACCTCTATTTTTTTTGAAGATTTACAAAAAAAAACATGTCTCAAATTTAGATTTGAGTAGTGATTGTTGTATCTTTCTTCTGCTGTTATATGATATACTACATTATGTTATTCTCAAAATTCACTACATCTGTATTCGTATTATTTATGTGTACAAACCTAAATGCACAGGGGTGTGCGGATTTGGTTTTGGATGCAGGGGTTGACACCTCTATCTGCGGAGGACAAAATTATGTATTGGGAGGGACGCCATCAGCTCAATGGATTGGCATTGGAAATCCGACGTTAAATTACAATTGGTACAATTCAGCAAATACACTTTTAGCTAGTGTTTCCAATCCAGTAGTTGCAATCAATCAAGCGGATACATATATGCTGGTTGTAGATGATGGTGCAGGCTGTTCAGATACTGCTTATGTTACGATATCTGATTTGCCATCTCCTATTGCGGATTCTTTAGGAATGACCGGAAATACTTTTGGGAATTATCAAACTTTACTTTATAATGGCGAATTGGTTTATCGAGTTTGTTTCAGTAATTCAAATTTCATTGGTAATGGTGACTTTACATTTACAGATCCTAACCTCTTGAATTACCCAATAGGTACTATTATGACCTGTGATTGGGGTGATGGAAATTTAGACACCTATACATACTCGGGCGCACCTATCAACATGATACACATCTATCCACCCGGTGATTATGACTTCACTTATTCTGTAACCTATCCATCATCGGGGTGTTTTTCTCAAGTTGATTTTAATGTATTCGTAGGAATTAGTCCCCCCGCTCTGTCTGTCAGTGGTTCCGGAAATGCTTTCTGTTTACCTCAGTTTTATCAGATCGATATTGGAGCTCCATTTGACCCAGCAGGAACTGTGTATAATATTCAAATCAATGATGGTACAGACACCTCTTTTGTTGGTCTGCCATCAAACCCGTTTACATTTCAGCATTTATTTGCTTCAACGTCTTGCGGTGTCAATACATTAATAAATAGTACGACTTATCAAGATTCATACTCTATCCAAGTAACGAGCTCCAATGGATGTAACTTGCAAGGAACCTTTGCTGCAATTGGTCCAATTCAAGTTGGAGAAAGTACGGATGCGGATTTTACACAGTCATCAGGTGAGGTTTGTGTTGGAGGAGAGGTCATTTTCAACAATACATCTGAAACAGGTTCGAATGTTTATCAGGCTGGTGGTTGTGATACTTTAACTGCTCTATATTGGGAGGTAACTCCCTCATCTGGTTTCACTGTATCCAATGGTGTTTTAGGGGCGAATAATGGATTTGACTATTTTCAAGTTTGGTCTTCAGGTACGGATCAACTTGATTTACAGTTCGATTCAACTGGAGTTTATGATATAACACTTTATATTGGAAACGAATGTGGTATTGATTCGTTAACACAACAAGTTTGTGTATTGCCTCAGCCTACTGCCAATTTTGATTTGAGTAATGATTCTTTTTGTACATCTGAATTGGTATCAACTACCAACAACTCCGCTGGTCTAGCTTGTGGATTTCAGTTTGAATCAGATTGGCAAGTCACCTATGACAATCCCCTAAATTGTTCTCCCAATTCGGGTATGGATTTTGTGAACGGCACTGATACATCGTCTTTTGAACCTATATTGGATTTTACTGGCCCAGGGAATTACGAAATTACTTTAACAACTTCCTATCCTGGATCAATTCCCGGCTGTCTTAGTGATCAGATGATAGATTCTGTTTTTGTGCAGTCTCCTCCCGAAATTCAACTTGTGCCTCTAGGAGATAGCATCTGTGAGGGAGAGGATGTTCAATTCACAGGCTCTGTTGTTGACTGCTACGATTCTACGACAATCTATACGTGGTATTTTGAAGTTGAACCTGGTATTTTAATTTTCAATTCGTCGACATTAACTCCAAACGTAACATACAATACTTCAGGAACGTTTACCTATAGCCTAGAGGCAACAAATATATGTGGTAACAATATTATTATGGATTCAATTGTTGTTAATCCTGATGTATTTGTAGATGCTGGAACAAATCAGGCTGCTTGTTTGAATACAGTCCTTGACCTTAATGGTATAATTTCTGGTGGAACAACTTCTGGAGTATGGTCAGCTAATGTTGCAGGGGGCTCTTTCGATGATCCGAACGCCTTAATTACGACTTACACACCACCAATTAATTTTAGTGGTCAAATCACAATTACTCTAACTTCAATAGATCCTGTCGGCCCATGTCTGAGTAATTCGGATTCATTCATCTATACCATCAGTGATGAGGCCGTTGTTGACGCAATGCCGGATGCAACGGTATGTGAAGGAGATCTTGTTACCTTGAACGCTTCATTACAAGGAGCTGCCTCAACTGCTACTTGGTCAGACAACGGAGCTGGAGGGCAGATAATAAACGAAAATCAGAGCACAGGATTTGCTCAATATATTTTGCCGAGTGGGGTGAATCAAGTTGTACTTTTTGTAGAGACTGATGTTCCCTCTCCGTTGTGCCCATCTGACATTGATTCTGTTGTTATAACAATTCTTGATCTTCCCACAATTTCGTCTCTATCAGACCAAACGGTATGTGACGGTTCAACTACACAGGCAGTTGTTTTCAATGGTACAGGTACACAATACAGTTGGACCAACAGTGATCCGAGCATTGGTTTGGCCAGTTCAGGCTCTGGAGACATCGCACCATTTACGGCGCAGAATGGAGGTCAGAATGCGGTGAATGCATTGATCACAGTGACGCCTGAGTATACAAGTGGCGGTGTGACGTGCCCTGGAAGTACAGAAGATTTTACCATTACAGTAAATCCATTACCAACGATCGATACGATTTCTGATCAAACATTCTGTGAAGGGGATCAGACCTTGTCTATTGATTTTACGAGTTCACCTGGTACTACATTTACATGGACCAACGACAATACACAAACAGGTTTGGGGGCATCAGGTTCAGGATCGATTCCTTCATTTACAACAATAAATGGCACAACACAACCGGTGATTTCATTAATTACCGTAACACCGACATTGAATGGTTGTATTGGTCCCGATATGATATTTACACTCACTGTCAATCCTGTTCCAGTCGTTGATGCATTGCCTTCAATTGATACTTGTTCCGGGACATTGCTTTCTATCAGTTTTACTGGTACAGCAACACAATACAATTGGACGAACGACAATACAACAATAGGTCTTGGTACTTCAGGTACTGGCACAATTGATTTTACGACACTCAATACGGGAACAAGTTCTGAGCTTGCAACAGTAGTTGTTACTCCGGGTTATTTATTGAATAATTTACTCTGTTCGGGTTCTACAGAAACATTTACGATTACTGTACAGCCAGTTCCTCATGTTTTACCACTTCAAGATCAGACGATTTGTAATGGAGATCAAACCCAACTCGTATCTTTTGGATCTGATGTTTTAGGAACGAGCTATGCTTGGACCAATGACAACCCACAAATAGGCTTGTCTACAACAGGTTCACAAGACATTCCATCGTTTACAGGAACAAACTCAGGGAATACATCAATTGTGGGTACAATTACTGTAAGTCCATTTACAAATGGGTGTCCAGGTCCAGACAGTACACTTCAGTTTACAATTGATCCAACTCCTGTGATAACGACTTCACAGTTGTCAGATACACTTTGTTCTACAGATTCAAGTACTCCAGTTGCTTGGACATCGAATGTTATTGGAACGAGTTACACATGGACTGGTTCAATAACAAGTGGTTCATTGACCGGAGCAGTATTGAGCGGGACAGGTGACTTACAAAGTATGCAACTTACAAATACAGATTCTGTTCCTGCAGTAATTGTATATACTGTAACACCAGAAGCCAATGATTGTTCAGGTGGATCAATCACGTATACAATTGTTGTGAATCCGATTCCTGGTCTTGATTCAATCGCTGCGGAGGTCATCTGTGGAGGAACATCTTTTACAGCACCTGTTTTCACATCAACTGTATCAGGAACAAGTTATACATGGACTTTAGATCAGCCTGGTAATGTTCCAGCCACATTAACAGGTTATCAGTTGAGTGGGAGTGGAGCACTTCCATCTCAAACAATCAATAATAGTGGCAATTCGCCATACACATTGGATTACATTGTTACTCCCACAGCGGATGGATGTATCGGTTTATCAGAAGTATTTTCTCTCACGATAAATCCTGCTCCGGTTGTTTCATTCAGCCTTCCTTCTCAAGTAATTTGTTCAGGAGATGTTAGTTCACAAGTAGTGTTGAGTTCTTTTACACCGAACGTTACTTTTGACTGGATAGCGAGTAGTGTTCCAGCTGGTGTTTCAGGTGTTTCCCCATTACAGGATACATCGAACATACCAAGCATGACTTTGACAAATAGTGGTGTCTCACCCGAAGTGGTAACGTTTATAGCGACAGCAACAACATCTGGAGGTGCTGCATGTCCGGGATCACCTACAAATTATACGATCACGATTAATCCAGTTCCATCTGTATCGACGGTTACAGACCAAACGGTATGTGACGGTTCAACTACACAGGCAGTTGTTTTCAATGGTACAGGTACACAATACAGTTGGACCAACAGTGATCCGAGCATCGGTTTGGCCAGTTCAGGTTTTGGAGACATTGCACCATTTACAGCGCAGAATGGAGGTCAGAGTGCGGTGAATGCATTGATCACAGTGACGCCTGAGTATACAAGTGGCGGTGTGACGTGTTCTGGAAGTCCATTTACATTCAGTTTTACTGTTGATCCGACTCCTTTTGTTAATCCCGTTGTTGATCAAGAATTATGTATTGGTGATCTTTCTCAACCGATTACATTTACAGGTACCGCCTCTAACTACAATTGGACGAATACAAATACAGCTTCCGGTGCCTCAGGATCTGGGGTAGGGATTGTTAATTCGTTTGTAGCCCAGAACAATACGAATCAAGTGCTTACTTCATCTTTTGAGGTGATTCCTGAAGCGAATGGTTGTATTGGTTCTAGTATTTTCTTTGTGATAGACGTAAACCCTGAGACTTCAGTTAGTCCGATTGGTAATATGGAATTCTGTTCTGGAGATCAAACTTCTATTGTTTCATTTAGCGGTGGCGGCTTGTCATATTCATGGACGAATGACACTCCTTCTATTGGCTTACCTGCTTCAGGTGTGGGACCGATTGCTTCATTCACTGCTACGAATGGCACGAATGTTCCACTTCAAGCGACCATAACTGTAACTCCATTATTTGTAGGAGGTTTAACCTCATGCCCAGGTAGTTCGACTCAGTTCACGATTACTGTGAATCCGATACCAACAGTTTTACCCGTTGCTGATCAAGTAATCTGTAATGGTTCGTCTTCACAAGCGGTTCAATTTTCAGGAACAAATGCTTCTGCTTTTCAATGGACTGCAAGTTCGACATCAATAGGTATCCCTGCAAGTGGAACGGGCACAATTCAATCGTTTACAACTGTCAATTCAGGGAGTAATTCTGAAATTTCAAATGTAGTTGTTACGCCTGAATTGGCGAGCAATGGGCTGGTCTGTTTCGGTTCGCCCGAATCATTTGATTTTATAATTAATCCAAGTCCTTCAGTTACTGCGATAAGCGATATTCTTGTTTGTGAAGGAGAAACTGTCCCTTCGACTTTGATAACGGGTAATGCTACATCATTCGACTGGACTTCAGCACCTTCCAATACTGGAGTTCAGACTTCTGGGAGCGGAAACATTCCATCATTTGTAGCCATTAATTCAACCAATCAACCGATCAGTGATGTTATGACGATAACTCCGAATTTCAGTGGTTCTGGCTTATCCTGCCCGGGTGTGCCTCTATCGTTTACGGTTACTGTCAATCCATTACCAGAGGTTGATCCACTTTCTGATCAAGTTTTGTGCAGCGGTTCGAGTACGAGTCCAGTTCTTTTCAATGGAACAGCAACAAATTATGCATGGACGAATAGTGCCCCTTCAATTGGTCTGCTTTCCTCTGGGAATGGTGATATCTCATCTTTTACGGCTGGAAATTTAGGACAATCTGAAGTTGTTTCGATTTTTGAAGTAACTCCTGAATACACTGCGGGTGGACTAACTTGTATTGGAAATCAAGAGTTATTCACGATAACCGTCAATCCAACTCCTATTATTGATCCACTGTCTGATTTGGCAAGTTGTTCAGGTGACGATATTGGACCGATTATCTTTACTGGGATTTCTACCTCATTTAATTGGACGAATACCAATACGGGAATAGGTATTCCATCGAGTGGTACAGGTAATATTGGAATTGTCAACTACAGTAATACGGGCGCGGTAACCGAAAATACAACAATTACGGTAACACCTGAATATACATTTGCAGGTCTGACATGTATTGGTTCTAGTGAAAGTTTTTCTATTGGAGTTTTGCCGAATCCTACAATAAACTCAATACCTGATTACACCTATTGTAATAATGAATCAACGGTGCCAGTCAATTTTAGTGGTTTAGCAACTGAGTTCACTTGGACGAATACGAATCCACAAATTGGTCTTGCCTCAAATGGAGTGGGAGATATTTCTTCTTTTACTGTGATAAATGGTGGTGGTGCTGTTGAAACAGCATCTGTTTCTATAACACCAGGATATACTGATATTGGTATCACATGTCAAGGGACTCCACAACTTTTCAATATTACTGTGAATCCAGCACCTACTATTAATTCTGTTCCAGATTTAATTGTGTGCAATGGGGATCAAGTATCAGCAATTAATTTCTCAGGTACGGCGACCAACTTCAGTTGGAGCAATTCTGAACCATCTATCGGTCTACTCAATTCAGGCAATGGAAATATTTCCTCATTTTCGGCAATCAATACAGGCATTACTCCAATTACCGCTACTATTACAGTTGAATCTTCTTTTGGTTCAAATGGTGTTCAGTGCACAGGAATTACGGAATCATTTACTATAACGGTTAATCCAACACCGACCGTTGATCCGATTGCGGATCAAGTTGTATGTGATGGTGCATCGACCAATACAGTTACATTAACAGGTTCTGGGACATCATATACATGGACAAATACATTGCCATCGATAGGTATATCCTCGAATGGTACAGGAGACATACCTGCATTCAGTGCACTAAATACAAGCAGTCTTCCAGTTACGGCCAATTTTACAGTTGTACCTGTTGCTTTACAATGTTCAGGAACTGCAGAACTTTTTTCTCTGACAGTAAATCCAACACCAACTGTCGATCCAATTGCATCAATAGAGGGATGTACTGGAGTGGTTCAGCCCGTAATTCAACCAACAGGAAACTTTTCATCTATATCATGGACGAACTCAAATGCAACCATCGGTATTCCTTCTTTTGGAACTGCTCAGATTCCATCCTTTACCTTAAGTAATCCATCAAATGCGACTGTCAATCAATCCGTCGTAATATTTACACCGATCAATACCAATGCAGGCGTTCAATGTTTCGGATTACAAACACAATTTGATATTTCCGTCAATCCATCGCCTGAGGCTGATCCGATTGCTGATATTGAATTGTGTAACGGAGAGAGTTCCTCAATTGTAAGCCTTACTGGTTCCGGAAGCTTCTATGAGTGGACAAATAGCAACCCGAGTATTGGATTGGCAGGTGCTGGAAATGGAGATGTTCCAGTTTTCAATGCGACCAATACTCAAAATAGTGATACGACTGCTTTGATCTCTGTGACACCAATCTATCAATCGAGCAGTGGACAGTTGTGTTCAGGAACAGGAACAGATTTCAATTTTATAGTGCATCCTTCACCATTAATTGATACAGTTGGTATAGCGACGGTATGCAGTGGAGATGATCTTAATGTGAATTTAAGTGCATCCGTTCCTTCCTTGATTTCTTGGTCAGCGATTGATAATCCTGATGTTTTGGGAGAGAGTACTTTCCTTCAAACATTGCCAACGATAAACAATACATTAACTAACAATGTAGCGACAATTGAATCGGTTACTTATGAGGTGAGTGCAAACTCTTTACCTTATGGATGTGTAGGTCCTACCTATTCTTTTGACGCTTTGGTGATACCGGAAGTTTTTATTACAAGCAGTCCTACTATAGAAATTTGTAGTGGTGTCTCAGCGTCTGTATTCCTGACTACAAACATTCCTTCAGATTTTATTTGGTTTGCTACTGATAACCCAAATGTAATAGGAGAATCGCAGGTGTTTGGAACAGGTAATATTATAAATGATGTACTCATCAATACGTCATTAACCCCTCAAATTGTTGTTTACAGTGTGATTCCAACTTCGCAGCAAGGAGCATGTCAAGGTCTTGCTCAGACCGTCTCTGTTCTGGTGAATCCTCCAATTGAGTTGATCAGTCCACTTAGTTCCGAGATTTGTTCCGGAGATGTTGTAGATATGAATTTGGTGGCAAATGCGAATGTTAATTTCAGCTGGTTTGCGCAAAGTTCACTCGAGGTAAATGGTGAGAGTTTAACGATTCAAAATGGAAGTGTTATTGATGACCAACTAGAAAATACAACCTTGGTTCCTCAGTCTGTTTTTTATACAGTTGTAGCTACAACACAAGCGAACGGGTGTTCAAGTCCGAGTACGCAAGTTGAAGTTGTTGTAAATCCAGTACCTGTTGTAGATCCGTTGAATGTGGTGCTTTGTAGCGGTGAAACTGTGAATGCGGGGTTAACAGCCTCAAGCACATCTTCTTTTGAATGGTATGCAGATCCAAATAATAATGTAACAGGGGAGACGCAAATCCCGCAAAACACATCGCTAATTAATGATCAGTTAATAAACTCTGGAGTAGTAGCAGAAACGGTACTTTATTCGATTCAGGCAACTTCTGATAAGGGGTGTGTTGGACCAATACTCGTGCAACCTGTACTTGTGAATCCACTTCCTGAGGTTGACTTTATAATCTCCAATCAGATCCTTTGTGAAATTGATTCTATTTATTTTGTGAACAATTCAAATCCAGCTTACAGTTTTTTATGGGACTTTGGTGATGGTGATTCGTCGTCAGTATTTGAACCTTCTCATATTTATGGAGCAACAGGCAATTATACGGTCACGCTAACTGCTGTAGATCCCCAAACAAATTGTATAAACATCGATGAAAGTAATGTTTTAATTCAGGACAGTCCGCCTGTAGACTTTGCTGTGAATCAGACAGAAGGATGTATTCCTGCTAATTTTGTATTTACGGATCTCAATAATTTACCAGATGTGGACGTTGTTTGGGACTTTGGTGACGGGCAGTTGTCAAATCAGCCGGGATCTATTGATCACACATACGCCGATACGGGATGTTTTACAGTTACTCTGACGGCAACCAACGCCATTGGATGTGTTAGTACTTTTTCAAATACTGACATGGTATGCGTTTACGAAAATCCAATTGCCTTTTTTACAGCAGAAGAGACAATTGTTCCTGCTGACGATCCTTTCGTCTACTTCATAAACAACTCTCAATACGCAGACACCTACGTTTGGGACTTTGGTGATGGAGCAACAAGTTTTTCTGAAAACCCAGTTCACTTATACCCACAGGGTGCAGCAAATTATGAGGTTCTTCTTACTGCATCGAATGCTTCAGGTTGTTTTGATCAATTTGTGCTCACAATTGTTCTTTGGGAAGAAGAGCTGATCTATGTGCCGAACTCGTTCACGCCAAATGGAGATGGTTCTAACGATATATTCAAACCCATTATCACGGCAGGTTTCGATAAAGAGAGCTATCAACTGTTGATTTTTAACCGTTGGGGTGAAATGGTTTTTGAATCCTATGACCCAAATGTTGGTTGGGATGGTACTTTTGGTACATCTCAAAGTTTTGAATCTCAAGACGGTACGTATACATGGAGAATTACTCTGAGAGGTTTGCAGGATGAAGATGCTACATTATTTTTAGGTCACGTCAATTTATTGAAATAAAAGATACTCTCGTTTGTTGTCCTTGTAGCCGTGTTATCGAATAATTGAAGTTCCGCCATCGACATGAAGGATTTGACCCGTCATCCATGATGATTTTGGAGACAAAAGATAATGCGCCGCCTCGGCAATGTCTGATGTAGTTCCTATTCTTTTGAGAGGATTTTTCTCGGATTGAAATTGGATTTTTTCAGGAGAACTGAGAAATTTCATTGAGAGGTTTGTGCTAGTTATGGACGGTGCTACAGCATTGATTCGTATTGAAGGCGCAAGTTCTGCAGCTAGGCTTCGTGTCAAACCTTCAATGGCACCTTTTGACATTGCTACTTGTGCATGAAAACTGAAACCGTTCTGAACAGCGACAGTTGAGAACAATACCACAGAAGCACGGGAACTTTTTTTCAATTTTGGTAAGAGGTGTTTCAATACCTTGACTGCTCCTAAGGTTTGTAATTTGTAATCTTCAATGAAATCCTCTTCCTTGAATCGGTGAAACGGTTTAAGATTTATGCTACCCGGACAATAAGCAAGCCCGTCAATTGTCTCAGGTAACTCACTAATGTCAAGTTCATCCGTTAAAACATTAAATTTTTGATAACGAACATTGGTGCTGTTGTGAACCTCACTTTCATTATAAGTTGTAAAAACGTGATCTCCATTTTTTGAGAGTAGACCAACAAGTTCTTTTCCTATTCCGGCAGATCCACCGATAATTACGTAGTTGCTCATTGTTTTTTTTTTAAGATGCATTAAAGTAACGTGTTGCACAAAGTTATAAAATGAAGATGAAAATGATTCAATCGGCAAGGCTTCAGACCGATTTATCAAGGATAAAATGACGGTAAATATCTTTTATTTTGTTTTTTTAACTTTTTATAACTACCACGTTTACAGGTGTATTATGTTTTTTTTGCTGCAATATGGGTACTTATTGTATTTTTTACCTTATCTTGACAAAAAAAAATAGAAAAATGAGCCTTGTTTTCAGACATTTGTTTACTGCCTTATGTGTCCAAGCGGGTATGATTGGTGGTATATATGCTCAAAATGTTCCGATTGACTTTGAGGAAACAGGAAACGGTGCAACATGGATCTGGACAGTATTTGAAAATGACAGCAACCCTGCATTAGAAATTGTAGAGAATCCTGATATGAGTGGAATAAATCATTCTTCTACAGTTGCAAAATTCACTGCTTTAACGACTGGAAATCCTTGGAGCGGATGCGAGTCGCTTCACGGCGGTGGAATAGGTCAGTTCATTATGGATTCAAGCACTAGTAGTATTAATATAATGGTTTGGAAGCCGGTAATTAGTGATGTTGGTATTAAATTAGTTCGATCGGACAATTGGTCTTTGGGCGAGATAAAAATTCCGAATACCAAAGTGAATGAATGGGAATTACTAACGTTCGATTTTAGTGCTCATATTGGAAATGATTACGATCAAATTGTAATCTTTCCTGATTTTGACTTGAATGGTAGAACGGCTGATAATGTCATCTATTTTGACAATATCTTGGGTCTTGATTCGATTCCAGGAACGGACAATGCTTCTACTTTTGAGCTTTCGTCCATTGATTTTAAGATGTATCCAAATCCAACGAATTCGTTCGTCAATATTTTATCTAAGGTTTCTATCGATGCCTTGTCTATTCGCAATTTACTCGGTGAGATAGTTCTATCAGAACAGCCAATTGGTACTTCTCTATCCGTTGACATGTCGCAAATGGATTCCGGAGTATACTTTGTTGAAGTCGTTAGTGGGAATAAAACAGTACGTAAAACAATTACAAAAGAATAATTGCTTGCGACCGATAGGTTACACGCAAAAGTATGAAAGATAAATAGTTCCTTTTATTTGATTTTAGTTATTTGATTTTTAGTGGTTTATTATTCAATTAATCGATAGAAGGTTTGTGTAAAAGGGTTGTTTTAGCTTTGCTGAAACGGCCCTTTACTTTTTTCATCTGTATAGAAAGTACATCAATTCTCCGATGTTTCAGCGCTCTTATGAACGATTCAAAACAATTGATATCGTCCCTCGCTTAGTTGTTGATTAAGTTTCAAATATGGGATGTAATTGCGTTTTTGATTTCCTCCTTAATTAGTATTATTTGTGATATTGTTCGGTAAGGTTTTGTTCCCAATTCTTATTTTTGTTTAACTTTACAAGTAAATAGTTAAACAATATGAAAAAAGAAGATATCTTAGCGGCTTATTCGGAGTTCATAACAAAGCATAACAAACGTCCATTAAACATGGCGACTTTCGCAGAAAGCTTGAAAATAAGTGAAGTAGAGATTTATGAGTTCTACTCAGACTTTAGTGTCATGGATGCTGAAATAATGAATCATTTCATTCTTAATGCAATCGATCTCACAAAAAAGAGCAGCGATCAGGGCGAGAGCAATAAAGAAATCCTTTTGATTTTTTATTACACTTTGGTGGAGGTGCTGAAAGCGAATAGGTCATTGATTCTTTTCTTATTGCCTGTTAATCAAGGAGCACTGAATGGAATTAAGGCCTTGTCTTCTTCGAAGAAAAGTTTCTTGGATTTTATAGAAGAGAATGAGTTTGATACAAATGCGTTTCAATTTCTTCCTGACGGCTCAATAAAGACAAACGTAATTAAAACTGGTGCTTGGGTGCAGTTCTGTTCCATATTGATGTATTGGCTGAAGGACACTTCTCCGGATTTTGAGAAAACTGATTTATTCATCGAAAAAAGCCTTAAGTTATCCTTTGATATAGTCGATTCAAGTGTAGCTGAGAGTTTTATTGATTTTGGAAAATTTATGTTCAGTAAATCATGAAGACACTGGATTATATCCCTCAAACCAAAATTCAAAGAGCTGGAAAACTATTAAAAATAGGTGCTCAGGTTGGGAAGAATTATGCCAAATATGTTGGCAATCGAATAATACTCTCTGAGGACGATGCGCGGAACAAGCTGAATTCCGCGAATGCTACGAATATTTATGACGGCCTATCAGAACTCAAGGGAAGTGCATTAAAGATGGCGCAAATGATGAGTTTGGACGATGGCTTGTTACCGAAAGAATTTGTAGAGAAATTTTCTCTTGCCCAGTTCAGTGTTCCACCGCTTTCTGGACCGCTTGCACGAAAAGTCTTTAGAAAGAATATGGGAAGAAATCCAGAAGAGGTTTTTTCATCATTTGAGAGAGAAAGTAGTTATGCGGCAAGCATCGGACAGGTGCATCTTGCAGAGATTGATGGCAATAAGGTCGCCGTTAAAATTCAATACCCAGGAGTTGCGCAAAGCATAATTAGTGATTTAAAGCTCGTAAAGCCAATAGCGCTGCGGATGCTGAAGTTGAAGAATGATGAAGTGGAAGAGTATTTCGAGGAAGTACAGCAAAAATTATTGGAAGAAACGAATTACGAACTCGAAAAAGAGAATTTAGAAGAGGCACGTGACCTATCGAGTGTCTTGCCGAATATTGTCATTCCGAAGATTTACGATTCTTACTCAGGGAAGAGTGTATTGACAATGGAATGGATGGAAGGGCTTCATTTATCTGAGTTCTCCAAACAACAAGTGTCGCTCGAGGAGCGCAATTTAATAGCACAGTCCTTGTGGGACTTTTATCTCTTTCACATTCACAATTACAAAAAAGTCCACGCCGATCCTCACCCCGGAAATTTTAAAGTAAATCCACAAAATGAACTTGTTGTTTTGGATTTTGGCTGTATGAAAGACATTCCTCAGGATTTTTATAATTCCTTTTTCAAATTGGCGGATTTAAAAAATGTGCATGATGACTGCGTGTTCGAAGAAGTGCTGAAGGAACTGGATATCATAACAGAAAATGACAATGCAAAAGCGATTGAGACAATTAAGTCCACATTTAAAAAAATGCTTTGCATCATTAACAAACCTTTTCAATACGAAAAGTTTGACTTTAGTGATCCTGCTTATTATCAAGAACTCCTCATTTTAGGCAATGAATTGAAAAATGATGAAACATTAAAAAGTCTCAATGGCAAGAGAGGTTCAAAGCACTTTGTTTATGTAAATCGTACGCTAATTGGGCTTCTAGGTCTAATGAATTCACTAAATGCCGGTGACATTCTTGTTGACAACTACATGACGTACTCCAAAAAATAAATACAAATGAATCCAGGGGACATCGATAGGGTAATTGAAATGGCATGGGAAGACCGTACACCGTTCGAAGCGATTAAATTTCAATTTGAACTCTCTGAAGCTGAAGTAATTGCACTGATGAGAAAAGAGCTGAAATCGAGTTCCTTCAAACTATGGAGAAAACGTGTGAACAGCGGTATAAGTTCTAAGCATGCCAAAAAACGAAGTGAAGACATCACACGATTTAGATGTTCACGGCAAAAAAGTATCGCGAACAACAAAATTTCAAAAAGATGAATTTCCCAACAGACATTGGAGCTATAGAAGACCGGTTGAATCGATTCAATCCAGTAAGTTATGCGAAATCAAGAAATTATTTGGACGGAAATGTTTCTTATTTGAGTCCGTATATAGCAAGAGGTGTTATCTCAACAAAACAAGTTGCGGATAGAATGATGGAGCGAAACTTGCCTTGGTATACAATTGAAAAATATATTCAGGAGTTGGCGTGGCGCGACTATTGGCAGCTCACGTGGAAGTATTCTGAAAAGAGCATCGATGACGATTTTAAGCATGTCCAAACGGATGTATCAAATCATTTAATGCCAGAAGCAATTCAGAAAGGTACTACAGGAATAGTTGCGATTGATTCGGCCATAGCGGAATTTTATGAAACAGGATACATGCACAACCACATGCGTATGTACATCGCATCAATCTGTTGTAACATCGCAAAATCACATTGGAGCGTTCCTGCAAAGTGGTTGTATGCTCATTTGTTGGATGGCGATGCGGCGAGCAATCAATTGAGTTGGCAGTGGGTAGCTGGGACATTTTCTGGAAAAAAGTATTATGCCAATCAAGAAAACATCAACCGCTATTGTCATAGTAGTCAAACTGCTACATTCCTTGATGTTCCTTACGAAGCATTTGATGTCTTGCCAATTCCAGAGGTGCTTTCAGTGCTCGATTCGTTTGAAATGAGAACAGATTTGGACGTTTCAAATCCAACTTTGATTGATGGTAAAAGAACGTTGATTTACAATTACTACAATCTTGATCCCTCATGGTACGCAGATACTGATGTTCAACGTGTTTTATTATTAGAACCTACCCATTTCGAGAAGTATCCTATCTCTAAAAAATGCATCGATTTCATGATGGACTTATCTAAAAACATCAAGAACATTCAGGTATTTGTTGGTGAGTTTGTTGAATTGAAAGCAGCATTAAACAACTCAGAGTTGGTATTTAAGGAGCATCCGACAAGCAGTCATTACAAAGGGACGGAAGAGTCACGAGCATGGCTTACTGATGTTACCGGTACTTACAATTCGTTTTTTGCATATTGGAAAAGAGCGAAAAAGCAGCTCAAATATGAATCGTGAAATCAATATTGTATGGATCAAACGCGATTTAAGACTGAGTGACCACGCTTCCTTTGGCGAGGCGGAACAGTCTGATCTAGATTACCTTCCGATTTATATTTTCGAGCCCTCATTTTTCGAAGCAGACGACTACTCAGACCGGCATGGACAATTCATATTTCATTCATTGAAAGTAATGAATGAAAGCCTTTCCAGTGTTCAGCGTGAGGTCATTTGTTTTTGTGCGCCTGCGGAAACAGTTTTTCATTACTTGTCCTCAGAATTTCTTGTGAATTCCGTCTTTTCCTATCAAGAAAGCGGAACACGCAAAACATGGGATCGCGATAAGGCGGTGGCTCAACTTCTGAATGAAAAAGGGATCGCTTGGAAACAATTTCAGAGGGATGGAATTATAAGAGGAATTACAAATAGAAAGCATTGGGACCAGGGCTGGTTTCAGGTGATGGAGGCACCTCTCATAAATAACAACTATTCAACAGGATCGCTCCATCTTGAGAGAAATCCGTTTCCGTTGGATGAAGCACGAATGAAGGTATTGGAAGAATATAGTGAACACTTTCAAATCCCAGGAGAAATTGCGGCAATGAAGTACCTTCACTCTTTTTGCAAAGAACGAGGAAAGAATTACAGCCGTCACATTTCCAAACCAACGGAGAGTCGTTTGTCCTGTGGGCGCATTTCTCCTTATTTGGCGTGGGGAAACCTAAGCGTACGTCAGGCCTATCAATATGTCAATCTTCACGAGAATTATCAGAAAAACAAAAGAAGCTTTAATGGTCTACTTACGCGGTTAAAATGGCGGTGTCATTTTATTCAAAAGTTTGAAAATGAATGTGATTATGAACTGCGTTGCGTGAACAAGGGCTATGAAACATTAAAGCATGAGAACAATGCGAATTTGATTGAGGCATGGAAGCACGGCACCACGGGATTTCCACTTGTCGATGCGTGCATGAGGTGTCTAAAAACTACAGGCTGGATCAATTTTCGGATGCGGGCGATGCTTGTTTCGATTTTTTGCCATCATTTTAATTGCGATTGGAAAAAAGGGACGTATCACCTTGCACAGTTGTTTCTCGATTATGAACCTGGGATTCATTTTACGCAATTTCAAATGCAGGCGGGTACTACGGGTATCAATACGGTTCGAATTTACAATCCAATAAAGCAATCAAAAGATCATGATCCAAAAGGAATTTTTATCAAGAAGTGGGTACCCGAATTGGAATCGATTCCGGAGGAATTCATTCATGAACCTTGGAACATGACTCCCTTGGACCGTGCATTTTCAGGTGTTGAGATCGATTATCCAAGTCCCGCAGTGGAATTGTTAGAATCTGGACGAATGGCTCGCAAGCGAATATGGGGACATCGCCGTAACACTGATGTAAAGAATGAAAGTCGCAGGATACTTCAGCGGCATGTTAGAAATAGTAAAAAAAGAAAGTAATGAGTCATTCAATCAATCTTGTATTCCCTCATCAATTGTTTGCAGATAGTACGCTTGTGAAGAATGGATTCGACACCTATTTGATTGAGGAATTTTTGTATTTCCGACAGTACAAGTTTCACAAACAGAAGATTACATTTCATAGAGCAGCGATGAAGTCCTATGAGAGTTATTTGACTTCCCAAGGAGTCACTGTACATTATATTGAATCGGGGAGTGCTCTTTCTGATGTGCGCAATTTTGGTGAAGAATTAAAGCGTTGTGCAATCAAAGAACTACATTTCATAGATCCAACAGACAACTGGTTGCGAAAAAGAGTTTTGGCACTTTCGAACGAATGTGAGATTACAATGCACACCGATTTGAACTTTATGAACACACCGGATGATTTGAAGTCCTTTTTTAAGCCAACTAAAAAATCATTTTTCCAAACAAGTTTCTACAAGCAGCAACGGAAGAAGTTTGGAGTTTTGCTCGATGAAGAATTCCAACCAGTAGGAGGGAAGTGGACCTACGACGCTGACAACAGAAAAAAATATCCAAAAAATAAAGTACCTCCTGCCATTCACTTTCCTAAAAAAAGCTCATTCTGGGATGCGGCTATAATCTATACTGAGAAGCATTTTTCAGATTACCCAGGTACTATTTCGATGGATTATCGTTATCCAATTAACCATGCAGAGGCTGCTGCATGGCTCGAGCAGTTTTTGACCTATCGCTTTCATGAGTTTGGTCCCTATGAGGATGCAATAGTGCAGGAGCATTCGATATTGAATCACAGTCTGCTTTCTCCGCTGATGAATTCAGGTTTGTTATTGCCCGAATATGTTGTCAATAGAGCACTTGAATTTAGTGTGGCCGAGAATGTACCCATTAATTCAACGGAGGGTTTTGTTCGTCAGGTAATTGGTTGGCGTGAGTTTATACGTGGAATGTATGCGGTAAAGGGAACAGAGTCAAGAACAATGAATTTTTGGAAGTTCGATCGAAAAATACCACAATCATTCTACGATGGTACCACAGGAATTGTTCCAGTAGATAATGCGATTAAAAAAGCACTTGACACGGGATATTGCAATCATATCGAGCGTTTAATGATTCTTGGCAATTTTATGTTGTTGTGTGAATTCGATCCCGATGAAGTGTTCCGTTGGTTCATGGAATTGTTCATTGATGCTTACGATTGGGTGATGGTACCAAATGTCTATGGGATGTGTTTGTTTGCGGACGGTGGATTTTTCGCTACAAAACCTTACATCAGTGGGGCGAATTACATTAAAAAAATGAGCAACTTTAAAGGTGGCGAATGGGAGGCGATTTGGAATGGTTTATTTTGGAATTTTATAGACAAACACCAGGATTTTTTCAGTTCAAATCCTCGAATGAGCATGATGGTCCATTCGCTCCGTCGTATGTCGCCAGACAAAAAAGTAATGCATTTGACTTCTGCTGAGCAGTTTCTCGGAGCGTTGGATGTTTGATCCTTTTCGTTTTGATCGATAAAGGCAGAATTTATGGCATTATTTGATGTCTTTAATTTCAAATTTGACATAAACTAGTGCTTCCAATTTGATTTTCTTGAATACAATGGCCCCAATTGACTTTTCGTTCAATGCAGCTGTTTCTCTAGAAAAATTAGCAGATGTTTTCAATCGGTTTTCAATTCTGTAATAGTCGCCTGATTCTGAATTGCGTTCATTGATTATAAGCGCTGTGCCGGTTTGCTGCCCAATGGCCGCCAACAAATAGTCGGCTTTTGATTTTGCATTTTTAATTGCCTCAATATTTACTTCCTTTCGGAGTTCTTTGATTTTAGAGTGACTAACTTTTGAGATGTAAGCGTTGTCAATTTTTATTTCGTCAAGTTTTGAAAAAACAGCTGCTACTTGCTTTGCTGAAGTCAACTTGAGTTCGTATTCACTTTGTGAAATCACGTCTTTTTTTGTCCATTTCACTTTAATGTAATCCGCTTGGGCATCCGCTACTGCAAGCAGATCGAGCGGAATATTTAGATCGGTTAGGGCTTGTCTTAATTTAATCTCTTGTTCTTCCACACTGATCTCATCTTTTCCTGATGTTCTCTCCTTGATTGTAATTGAGAGGTAAATTTCATCGGGAATTATTTTTTTTTCAGCCTTTCCTGTTACTTCGATGTACGGTTTTTGTTCACCACTTGTATGGTTTTGCGCAAATGACATTTGAGAGATGCAAATCAATCCCAATGTCAATGTTAAGATATATCTCATGATCTCTGTTTAATGGTTTAACGTATCATTTCGGCTTTCCTTGTGTAAGTTAAGATTTAAATCGAGAACGATTTGACTGATTAATACTTTAGTTGGGGTTTCGTAGACTGAAAACAAACTCATTTTAATAACCCACGGTAGAAAAAACAAAAAGTAGTATAAGTGGTTTTCAAGCGACTATTTCTATAAACGGTTTAGTTTGTAAAAGCTGATGGATGTCTGTGTATCCAAACAGATTACTAAAATATCAGGCAATTTGATTTAGAACAATGGAGATCCGTTTGAGTCAGTTGTTAAAACATCACTCATCAAATCCAAGAAAGGACGCAGCTTTTTGAACGTTTCGTTGACCACAGCATCAAATTGCGCTTCGAGAACTTCCTCGTCTGAGAATTTTTTGATAAAAACGAATTGTTTGAAACGGAGCAAGTCAATGTCGGGATGGTCTTTGTCAAACCCTTTGGGTGCTGTTTTTAATTGTTCTCCGTACAGCGCGCCGAAGGTTGTTTGAATTTCTTTGCTATTTATAATTGCACGCAATTCTTCAGCATCCGAAGCAATCTCCTCACGAATGCGAAACAAATCGTCTTTGTTGGGTGCCCAGAATCCACCTCCCACGAACGACTGTCCTCCAGGCTGTATGTGGAAATAATATCCTCCTCTTAACTGCTTTGTTGCACGATTTAATCCACCACCCCAGTGTGTTTTGTATGGTGATTTGTCTTTTGAAAAACGCACATCCCGATAAATGCGGAAAAGGCTTTTTTTGCCTGACAGCGTTTCGATATTGTCATGACCGTTCATTTTTTCTAAAACCGAATCGGCAAAAGCAATTGCATTTTCATGATGCTTTACATATTCTGATTTGTGTGCATGAAACCAATCGCGGTTGTTGTTCTTCCCAAGTAATTGAAGGAATGCGAGGTTCTCTTTAGATATCGAAGCCATAATTCGTTACGTATTGATTCATAAATGTAGTGAAAGTAGCGCGTACTAGGTATTGAATTCTTGAGAACTTTGGAAAGTTTGTTTGGCAAGACAGCACGCCGGTGAGATGTGCCTAAAATTTCTGTAAATTCGTGGTATGAAGAATGTTCTTGTGGTGCTGTTATTGTTGTTGGTTTTTTCTGTAAGTGCTCAAAAGGTAATTCCAATGGTTGATTTCAATGGTTTTTTCAACAGCTTTCAGAACGGAGTTTTTAGACAGATTAGTTTTCAGCCCATTCAGCAGTTTAAGTTTGGTGACAATGTAATGGCCTTCTATGATTACCGTGGTAATTTGCTCACATACGATGGAACGACGCAAAAAACCATTTCAAATATTGAATCTGAATACACGGTGTCTGACAATCTTATTACATGGAAGATTGCCACGACCTTGAATCTTTGGGACAACAATGCATTGCGAACTTTGTCGTATCAGGTAGGGAATTATCAGGTGAGCGATAGTTTGGTTGTGTTTCAGGACATGCGCTACAATTCGGTGAGTGCGTATTACAATGGAGAAGTTCATGAATTGTATACTTCGGTTGGAGACATTGAGTTTCCCGATTTTATTGGTGAGAACATCGTTGCATTTCGCGACAACGGGAATTTCTATAAAGTGTTTTGGAGGGGCCAGATTTATGAATTGGATGTGTGGCATGATCCATTTTCTTTTCGAGGAGGAACTGACATGATCGCCTTCAATGATCCCATCAATGGTACGTTCGCAATTTTTGAGAATGGACAGTTTTCGGATGTTGAATTGCAGTACGTGAGCTCCTACAAAGTCGGAAATGGTTTTGTTGTTTATGAAAATCAAAACGGAGAATTGTTGATGTATAAAGAGGGGGAAATTGTTGAATTGAGCAATTTTAGGGCATCGTTTTATGATGTTCGAGACAATATTGTGCTTTGGAGTGAAAACTCATTTTTATATACTTACCACAATGGCGAGAAAGTAGAGGTAGAGCGATATGTTCCCAATGAGTATGCGATCAAAAATGATGTTATTGTCTACCGCAATATTATGGGGGGTGTAACCTCTTTTATTAATGGAGTACCTGAAGAAATAACCAATCAAACCGAGTCCTCATTCTCTGTTCATGGAAATGCAGTGCTTGTTGAGCTCTTTAATAAGTCATATATCGTACTTCAAAAAGGAAAAAAATATTACCTCTAATTGTAGCGGTCAATTATACAGGTGGTCCGAAGATTTTGTATATAACTTTTTGGACAATTGATTCAATCAACCAAATACTCTGTGTATCTTTGATGCTCAATTTTAAACAACAACAAACAGAATGAATTATTGGTTCACAGTTAAAGTAAAATATACGAAACAACTTGATAATGGTGCTTTGAAAAGAGTTTCAGAACCGTACCTTGTTGCTGCAATGACTTTCACAGATGCAGAGGCTCGAATTTACGAGGAACTTGGACAAGTCATTCGAGGTGAATTCAATGTTGTTGGTATCACGAGAACGGAACTGCACGATATTTTTATTTATGATGATGCGGATGTCTGGTACAAGGTAAAAGTAAAGTACGAAACTGCTGACGCTGATTCTGAAAAAGCGAAAAAGGTAACCCAAAACTTCCTCGTTACGGCAAATTCCGTTAAAGAAGCCTACGAGCGGATCAAAGAATGTTTGTCTACCTTGCTCGTTGATTTTGAAATTCCATCGATTGTAGTTTCGCCTATTGTCGAGATTTTTCCATTTGCAGAAAATTTGGACAAAGAGATTGACCGCCGCCCGATGAATGAGGTTGAGTCATCGGAAGAGCAACCAAATGGAGGTGCTGTTTTCTCTGCGTCTGGCTCTGACGAGGATGATAGCGAAGAGAGTGAAATTGAAGACGTCACAAGCAAGGACGAATGAAAAATATATTAGATACATTTCGCCAAGGGCATCATGAGTTCGAGAACAGTCGGTTAGACGGTTTTGAGGGAGTCAATCCGTATGAGTTGTTTGAATTATGGACAACTGAGGCTGTTGAAAATAAAGAAAATGAGCCAAATGCATTTGTTTTGGCAACGGTAAGTTCAAATGGACAGTCCAGTTCGAGAATTGTATATCTCAAAGACATTATTGAAAAGCGATTTGTGTTCTACACAAACTACAGCAGTCAAAAAGGCGTGGATATTGAATCAAATCCAAAGGTATCAATGTTGTTTTTTTGGCCCAATGCAGCGCGTCAAGTGCGCATAGAAGGGAAATGTTCAAAGGTGCCTACGGAAGTAAGTGATGCTTATTTTGCATCCCGTCCAAGAGGTAGCCAAATTGGTGCTTGGGCATCACATCAAAGTGATTCGCTTTCAAGTAGAGAGGAGTTAGAAGCACGGTTTGAAGATTTTGAAAAGAAATTTCCCAATGAAATTCCACGACCTGATCATTGGGGTGGATTTTGGATTGATCCTTCTAGCTTTGAGTTTTGGCAAGGTCGCCCCTCGCGCTTGCACGATCGAATTCGGTTTGAAGAGGTAGACGGTGTTTGGAAAAACAGAAGACTAAATCCCTAAAAATGTTCGAGGTCGACCCAATTATTTTCAGCCTATCCAACGGTGTTAAGGTGGCTTATTTGCAGCGTGATGCATTTGTTGCACATATGGGAGTCATGATTCATGGGGGAGCTCGTTTTGAGCGTCAAGATGAAGAGGGACTTGCACACTTTATTGAACACTGTATTTTTAAGGGAACAAAAAAGAGAACGGCGTTCGATATTTTTACCGATCTCGATTCTGTAGGTGGTGAGTTGAATGCCTACACAAACAAAGAAGAAATTTGTGTTCATGCATCGTTTCGAAAAACTCATTTTGGCATTGCTTCTGAATTGCTCGGAGATATTGTACAAAATGCAACGTTTCCAAAGGAAGAAATAGAGAAGGAGAAGGAGGTCGTTTTAGATGAAATCATATCATATATGGACAATCCAGCCGAACGTATTTTTGATGAATTTGAAGCAAAGATTTTCAAAGGAAATTCACTTGGATACAATATACTTGGAAACAAGGCCTCTGTCAGTGGTTTTACTAGAGATCATATCGTCAATTACCTTGAGCGTTATTTTAAAGCGGAAAATACAGTTATTTCCTTTGTTGGTGATGTTCCAATCGATCAAGTGCGAGAAGTACTAGAGACCGATTTCGGGCAGATGAGGTCGGGTGAAGTCGATTTGAACAGTGCTGAAATTCCAACAATCGATACCTTTCGATTGATCGAGAAGAAGTCAAACTTCCAAACACATACGGTGATCGGCGGTCGCGCACCTTCATACAATGACCCCAAGCGTCGTGCAATGACGCTACTGACAAACGTGCTTGGTGGACCGGCACTGAATTCTCGCTTGATTCTCTCTCTTCGTGAGAAATATGGCTATGCCTACAACATTGAAGCCAATTATACGGCTTACTCAGATGCAGGTTTTTGGAGTGTCTATATGGGCACGGACAAAAAATATCTCAAAAAAGCAATCGCGCTGATTTATGAAGAACTGGCCTTGATGGTAGACAAAAACCTTTCTGCAAAAGAACTTGTTCATGCAAAAGAACAATTGAAAGGACACATCGCACTCTCATTAGACAGTAACATGGAATTGATGTTTAGTATTGGCAAAAGCGTAATGATCCATGGCAAGGTAGATTCAATTCAAGAGGTCTACAATCAAATTGATGCGATTGATCTCAGCGAGCTTGGTGATGTGGCAAAAGCGAATTTTAGCCGTCAACAAATGTCAGAGTTGGTATATGAATTCTAAACACGAAAGAATTATTTAGTACCAGAACAAAATACAATGCCATTTCTCTTCTGAAGGTTATGAAATTTCATCCTGTTTAAGTTGAAAATCGTTCTAAACAAGTAAAAAAAACTTGTATTTTTTATTTTGCCCCCTAAAAAATAGGGGGTATGTTGATAAATTTTAATAAAATATTGAAATTACCCCCTTGAATTAATGTATTTTTGAAAAAAAATCATTTATTATGGCAAATCAAAGAATGCAAGCATATTATGACGTTCTTCACAGAACACCCAATGAAGATAAGTTTAATGGTAAAATGTCAACGATTTTTGGTGAGAATGTATTCCATATGGAAGTCATGCGTGAGTACCTCCCGAGTGAGGCATACAAATCCATGAAGAAAGCGGCCCAAGACGGAACTCGATTGGATCGTGATATGGCCGACCAAGTAGCTTCGGCAATGAAAGATTGGGCCATAACGAAAGGAGCAACGCATTACACACATTGGTTTCAGCCTTTGACAGGATCTACTGCCGAGAAGCACGATGCCTTTTTAAAGCCTGTGGCACCAGGAAAAGCGATCGAGCGATTTGACGGTGATTTACTAGTACAACAAGAGCCAGATGCATCATCTTTCCCAAATGGAGGAATACGAAATACCTTCGAAGCAAGAGGTTATACCGCATGGGACCCTTCTTCACCTGCATTTGTAATTGATAAAACACTTTGTATTCCAACAATATTTATTGCCTATACTGGTGAAGCATTGGACTATAAAATGCCACTATTGAAAGCATTACATGCTGTGAATGAAGCAGCTGTAGACGTTTGTCAATACTTCGACAAGAATGTAAAAAGAACAACTGCTACCTTAGGTTGGGAGCAGGAATACTTTTTGGTAGACAAAGCATTATTCAATGCGCGCCCAGATTTAATGATGACAGGAAGAGCTTTGTTTGGCCATGATTCAGCAAAAGGCCAGCAACTGGATGATCATTACTTTGGATCAATTACGGAACGTGTAACTGCATTTATGCGTGACTTTGAAACAGAATCCATTCGACTCGGAATTCCAGTGACTACACGTCACAATGAAGTAGCACCAAATCAGTTTGAATGTGCACCGATATTTGAAGAGTGTAACTTAGCGAATGATCACAACTTATTGTTGATGGATCTTCTTGAAAAAGTAGCACGACGTCACAATTTCCGTGTTTTACTTCACGAAAAGCCATTTGCTGGGGTCAACGGGTCAGGAAAGCACAACAACTGGTCGCTGAGCACAGACACAGGAGTGAATCTTTTGGCACCAGGTAAAAATCCAAAGAGCAACCTTCAGTTTTTAACCTTCTTTGTCAATACGATTAAGGCAATTCATGACAATGCTGATTTGTTGAGAGCTGCAATTGCTGGCGCAGGCAACGACCATCGTTTGGGTGCGAATGAAGCACCTCCTGCAATCATTTCAACGTTCATTGGTTCTCAGTTGACAGCATTACTAGACAATATTGAGAAAAATGTTAAAGCAGGGAAAATGACTCCAGAAGACAAAACTGAGTTGAAGTTGGACATCGGTAAGATTCCACAGATTCTTCTAGACAACACAGATCGAAACAGAACATCGCCTTTTGCTTTTACAGGAAATAAATTTGAGTTTAGAGCGGTTGGATCGTCAGCAAATTGTTCCTCTGCAATGATTGTTTTGAATACAATTATGGCAAAACAGTTGAAAGCGTTCAAAACCAGTGTAGATGCCCGAATTAAGAGTGGAGACAGCAAGGATGAAGGGATTTTAAAAGAACTTCAAAAACTGATCAAAGAATCAAAGAAAATTCGTTTCGAAGGAAATGGATATGGTGAGGAGTGGCTCAAGGAAGCTGAAAAAAGAGGACTTTCAAATCTCAAGGATACACCGAGAGCTTTGCAAGTATGGGGTGACAAAAAGTACATAGATTTGTTTTCTGAATTGAATGTTTTGACACCACGAGAGTTGGAGGCAAGACAGGAAATCGAGTTTGAGAATTACATTATGAAAATTCAAATAGAGGCTCGAGTAATTGGTGAAATGGTTGGGAACTTTATCGCACCAGCAGCAATTGAATACCAAAACAAATTGATCAGTAATGTACAAGGATTGATTGAGGTACTTGGCGCGAAAGATGGCAAAAGTGCAGCTAAAGGCGCCATTGACGTCATTCAAAAAATTTCTGAGCATTTGAATAAAATGAAAGCTTTGAGTGACGAAATGCTCATCGCTCGAAAAGAAGTGAATAAAATTGAAGACATGGAAGAGAAGGCGATCGCATACTGCGATAAGGTGAAGGTATTCTTTGATCAGATTCGCTATAATGCCGACAAACTCGAACTACTTATCGATGATGAGGAATGGAGATTGCCAAAATTCAGAGAGATGCTTTTCACGCGTTAGTCAATAGTAATCTGTTATAAATTAGGTCGCTTGTCAATTTTGATGAGCGGCTTTTTTATTTTAAGGATATTTAGTCAACTTCGTAAGCTCCAATATCTCTAGATCCCATAAAGCGATTGGATCCGACAAGATCAATTCCAATTGCCTCGAGAATGGTGTTGGGAAATGCATCACTCCCCGCATTGAAGAGCGGCGAATTTGACGTGTATGTGAAGTCGTATATACTCTCGTCGGTAAACGCAGGATTTAAATTCCACAAATTGTCAGAGAAAAAAGAACCGGTAAAGATCTCATCACTTTTAATCAGGTTGTTGGAGAAGTTAAATGTCAATGGTGTGCCAAAAGAAACTGTATCTATGGAAAGTTCGTAGTTTGAATTGCCATAGATTACACTGTTTGTTATTGTTCCTTCATTGATGCTTCCGATGGTTTGTACACCGTTAGCAATATAGTAATTGCTAATGCCGACTGCAGCCGCAGAGTTACCGCCCGCTCCAAAGCCGAGCAGGTGGCAATTGTTGAAATTGAAATCTCCACCCTCGAGAACGAGAAGCGAATGGATTCCGTTTCTTGCAATCATACAGTTTTGTGCTTGAATCTTCGCACCGGAATATATGAATACCCCGTAGCTCGCACAATTTTCGATAATGGTATTTGATACCTGTAGCGTATAGTTGCTATTTGCGGGATCTTCTCCATATACATGTATGCCAGAAATTGCGTTTTTAATGCGTGCGTAGTTGATTTTGCTGGGCAATGCTTCTCGCATGTAAATGCCATAATACTGTCCTGTGACATCATCATACCATGGTTCCAATCGGTCTCCTTGAAATGTTACAGGCTCGGAGAACGTACCTTCGATGTTTAGCACACCTTTGTAATTGTATAACAATCCACCTTTGTGCAAATATACATCAGTTCCTTGCGGAATTGTAAGTGCTGTAGCCGAGTCAATAAAGGCAACATTCAGGATGACATGCGGTTTGTCGTTTGGCCAAATACCTGAGTTTATATCCAATCCTTCTCCATTTGGAAGACTAAAGTCAGAGTAGTGAAAGTAGGCATCCTGACCGCTAGCAAGTAGTTTTACAGATTGGTCCGTTCCGTTTGTTGTAAATGTAATTTCATCCTCTACAACCAGCGGAAGTGTGCCGTTGTTTTGGTCCAAGGTGACCTCAACAAAAACAAATAAACTGTCACCACCTTCGAGTTCGAGTTCGGAAAAGAGCGTTCCAGAAATTCCATCGACATTAATTCTGTATGGAGAATTTGTTCCACCTGCCAGCTCGATTTTGCTTACCGTGAGTGTCCTGTTGTCGTTATTGAATATTTTGAGTTGTTTGGTTGTGGATCCAATTGTTGTAAATATGGTGTCAAAAACTACTGTGTCAGCACTGAAATCAAGATTACCCTCAGAATAAAAAACGGGCTTTTTGCAACTCGATAGACTCGCGATTAAAAGTAGAGTAGCTCCAAATAGGAGCGAGATATAGAATTTATATAATTTCATAATTCGACGTCAAAAATAACGTAAATACATTTAGGTTTATTTTATCTTTGTGAAAGTTTAGGAATTTAAAAAGTTTATATATCTTTGCATCCCCAATAGGGACAAGAAATTATTATTGTTATGAGAAAAGATATCCATCCAGAAGATTATAGATTAGTTGTTTTTAAAGACATGTCAAACGATTATGCATTTGTTTGTCCTTCATGCGCTGCATCAAGTGAAACAATCAAATGGGAAGATGGCAATGAGTATCCTCTAATTAAGTTGGATATTTCTCACAAATCGCATCCATTCTTCACTGGAGTTGTTCAGTTTGTTGATACGGCAGGTCGTATTGACAAGTTCAACACGCGTTACGGTAAACGTAAGAAGTAAGAGATATATAAGTTTATACAACATAAAGCTGTTTCGTTTTTCGAAGCAGTTTTTTTTATGGTATGATTTCTGATTAAGGCATTCGGAAGGATGGATCAATTGGTTTGCCAATACATTCTGATTTAGTAATTGAATTGTTAATTTTGAGGTGTGAGATTAACCACGAGAAATAGTAGTCTTTTCATTGTCTTTTTTGCTGTTGTCTTCATGGCAGCAGCCAACAAGATCGATCAAGGATATAAAGCCTTGGGTCAATACGACTACTTCAAAGCAAAAAAATGTTTTAAGAAAGGATTGAGGCGCAACCCTGCTGCATCTGCTCAAGGACTTGCAATAATTTATTTTCGCAACGACAATCCATTTCATAATTACGACTCAGCCTATTTTTACATCAATAAATCTATTGAAGATTGGTCCCTGGCGAGGCAGAAACAAAAGGAAAAATGGAAGGTATATGGGTTTACATACGACAGTATAATTCATCTTCGTCAAAACATTAGTTCTGCATTTTTTAGAATCGCTAATGAAATGAATACCGAGCAGGCCTATATTTCTTTTCTAAAGAAAAATCCATGGGCAATGGAAGTGGAACGAAGTATTGTACTCCGGGATTCAATTGCTTTTTATGGAGCCGTCCAAGAAAACACAGCTTTAAGTCTAAAAAAGTTCACAGAGAAGTACCCGGCAAGTCGATACAAAGATCGAGCAATAAAAATGTATTACGATCTTCAATTTGATGAAATGACGGCAGACGGCAGTTTGGAGTCTTTCGTCCGGTTTATCAATTCAAACGCTGAAAGCCCTTTGCGCTTGTATGCTGAAGAAAGAGTGTTCTCGATAGTCACAGCACCCAATGATATATATTCCTATGAATCCTTTATCCGAAACCATCAGGAGAATCATTGCATAGATTCTGCATGGGCTGCTTTGTATCAGTTAAAATTGTCTGATTTCTCTCGGAACACAATGCAGGAATTTTTATCGTTTGATCACCGCTTACATCAAACAATTCTTGATGATATTCAATTCTTCGATTCTTTATTGCTTCCTTTCATTGCAAACAATCGATATGGCTTCATGAATATAGCGGGAGAAGTCGTTGTTCCGAATGATTTTGATTTTACTGGGTATTTCCAAGAGGGTTTAGCAGTGGTAGTCAAAGGCGAAAAATTTGGTTTTATAAACAAGCGAGGCGAACTTCAAATTCCATGCATGTATACTTCTGCAGGGGATTTTATTGATGGGCTTGCAATTATAGAGTTGAACGACAAGTTGGGTGTAATTGATCGAAATGGACGCTATCGTTTTGAATGTATTTATGAAGATTTTGGCGTTTTTTCGGAAGGATTGGTTTATGCTAGTATTGATGAGAAATATGGATATTATAATGAAGATGGGGAACAAATCATCCCACATAATTTTGACGATGCTTATGATTTCCAGAATCAAATGGCCAAAGTAGAAATCAATGGTGTGCAGACTTTTATAGAAAGATCAGGCGCTCCTATTGTTCCAGAAAGTTATGAGGAGATTGAGAGGTATTTTGATACTTTATTTGTTGTCAAAAAAAAGGGGAAGTTTGGTTTTGTCAATAATAAGGGTAAATGGGTTTTAGATCCTGTATTTGATGCAATTGGGAAATTAAAAAACGGTCTTGCAATAGCCGCTATTGAGGATAGAATTGTTTACCTGAATGCACAAGGAGAAATTACAATTGACAATGGATACAAAACCTTCCCGAATTTCATAAAGAAGTCCGAATTCATTGAAGGAACAGCCATTGCGTTTAAAAATGGAAAGTACGGAAGAATCAATCGTAAAAATGAACTTGTGGCAGCGTTTGATTTTGATAATATAGATGTGGGTAACGATGTTATTCCTGGGCAAAAAGGTGAGTATTGGGCACTTTATGATGCATATGGAAAACGTATTTCTTCAGCAGACTATTCCAGTCTCGAACGTCTAAAGAACAATAATTTTGTCGCAGCCAAATCTGAACGACTTGGTGTAATTGATTCAGCTGGGGAGATCGTAATTCCATTTTTGTTCAATGCGATTGAATTTTTTGGGGATTCTCTTTATCGTGTTGAAATAGCTGGGAAGTATGGTATTTATCACAATGACAAACCGATTGTGCCTGCCGAATGTTCTCAAATTGGTCGCTTTAGTAAGGAATTCTTATTTTTAAGAAAGCAAGGAGCGTTGATTTACTACAATATAAGGGAAAGAAAATTCGTTCAATTGGTGAAGTAAACGAGGTGTGTTAGAAGCAATAGACAAATACAAGTACGGAATTTTAGCAGCGATAGGCAGCTATATGGTGTTATTTGCTTATTTAAATTTCAGTTCTTACAAAGAGTATTTTGTAATTGAAGGATATGAGCATACCGGAGAGTTGGTGGCTGATGAAGAATTTCAGCTGAAAGCTAAAAATATTGAGATGCCTCAAAATTTTGACGAAGAGGTACTCAATATGGCAAATAATGCTTCTGACGGTCGGGAAACGTCGTCCGATCAGTTTTTCGAGAATAGTTCCCCTAGCGAAATAGCCGAAGATATAAAAGCACTTGAACAACAAATGATGCAGGAGGCAGGAGGATCTGAAGAAAGAGCTGAGTTACAAGCAATGATTGATGCTCGTAAAAGACAAAAAGAAAAGATGGATCAGGAGATTAGTAAAAATGATCCGACAGCAACACAAAGTGGAGCAGTCAAAACCGCACACAAAACAATGGTTGATTTTGACCTTGGAGGCAGAGATGCCTATCAAAAAAACAAATGGTACGTTCGCAATCCTGGATACAAATGTGATAATGCCTACAAAGTAACTGTACACATTGATGTTCAGGTCAACTCTTCTGGTACTGTTGTTTCTGCGATTTATAACGCGAACAAGAGCTCTGGTGCATCAAGCTGTGAAATAAATACAGCTGTTAAATATGCGAAAATGTCGCGGTTTGAATATCAAGCGAGTGGAGGTAATACTGGTTGGATTCAATACATCTTTATGCCGTAATTTGATGGATAAAATGGGATATCTTGACTTGGCAAGCAAACTTGGTTTGCGCTCTGATGATCTTTTGTTTATTGCCTCGGACATTAAGCAATTGGCATTGGATTGTAAAGCTACTGGAACTCACTTTGATACCAATGCCTTTATCGCATCATTTCAGGAGGTGTTGAGATCGGGCACCATAATTATTCCTGCTTATACCGATTATCTAAAAGATGGTGGGGTTTTTGACCATGCAAAAGCAAAACCATCAACTGGAGCATTGTCAAATCGAGTAATGCGAATGAAGGACTTTGTACGTTCGAACGACCCGCTCCATTCCGTTTTAGTGTGGGGTCAAAAAGCAGAAGAAATCTCAAATCTTAATTCGAAATCAACGTTGGGTGAACACAGTGTCTTTGATTATATGTTCAAACATAAGGCAAAAATGGTGTGTATTGATGTAGATTTTCAAGACAGTTTAACCTTCACACATTATGTTGAGGAGAAAGAGAAGGTTAGCTACAGAAAGCCCTATTTATGGCGAATGAATCGAATCATGAATGGTTCCAGTGAACAGGTTGAACTTACGTTTCACACCAAAAAGCCTTGGATTTTAACCAATTTATATGGTCTTCAAGACGATAGTGCAAAGGATGGAGTGAATCAAACATTTCAACACGGAGCAAGTAGGATTCAGTTTTTTGATCTATGCGAAATGCATGATTATATTTTGAGTTACATCAAATCAGGAAAGAAATTGTACGAGGTCAGTTTCATTCATTTTTTCAAGTCCATAGCAAAAAGAATTTTGGGTAAGTCCTAAAACATAGCAAAAGAACTCATTGCATTACTATTTGCGCGTGAACAAAGAATTGACGCCTTAGATCATTACATTCCTAATTCAAAACTGTATTTTTACAAAAAAATAGATAGGAATGAGTGCTATTAATTGGGAAACAGTCAAAGAATACGAAGATATTACATTCAAAGTAGCTGACGGTGTGGCAAGAATCGCATTCAATCGGCCTGAAGTACGTAATGCTTTTCGTCCAAAAACCGTTGATGAATTATTGGATGCCTTAATTATATGTCATGAAAGCCAAGAGCTCGGTGTTGTATTGATTACAGGAGAGGGACCGTCAACAAAAGACGGTGGTTGGGCTTTTTGCTCTGGTGGCGACCAACGTGTTCGGGCAAAGAGAGGGTACCAAGGATTGGATGGTGTAAATAAGTTCAATATTCTCGATGTTCAACGTCAGATTCGTTTTATGAACAAAGTAGTTATCGCTGTTGTGCCTGGATGGGCAGTAGGTGGCGGACACAGTCTTCATGTTGTTTGTGATTTGACCCTGGCGAGTAAAGAGCACGCAATTTTTAAGCAAACAGATGCCGATGTGGCAAGTTTTGATGGTGGATTTGGTTCTGCATACCTAGCACGTCAAGTTGGACAGAAAAGAGCACGAGAAATTTTTTTTCTAGGACTTGATTACTCTGCACAAGAGGCATACGATATGGGTATGGTAAATAAAGTTGTTCCGCACGATGAGTTGGAGCAAACAGCTTACGATTGGGCTCAAGAAATAATGACCAAGAGTCCTACGGCCATTAAAATGCTCAAATTTGGATTTAATCTTATTGATGATGGATTGGTTGGACAGCAAGTATATGCTGGTGAAGCAACACGTTTGGCTTATGGAACTGATGAAGCGGAGGAGGGACGTAATGCCTTTTTAGAAAAAAGGAAGCGCGATTTCTCGAAGTTTCCAAAATTTCCTTAATCTCATGTTCGGATATAAAAAAAGGCAGCCATAATTTGATTGCCTTTTTGCTTTTATGAAGTGGTATTTGATCTCTATTTTTTAAAATTATCTGCTACGATGAGCTCTTTTGTTCCGTGCCCCCAAGAATAAAACCCTTCACCTGTTTTCACGCCTTTTTTTCCAGCGGTAACCATGTTTACCAAAAGCGGGCATGGTGCGTATTTTGGATTTCCGAATCCAATATTTAGTACTTCTAATATTGCAAGACAGACATCAAGACCAATAAAATCCGCCAACTGAAGCGGTCCCATTGGATGCGCCATGCCAAGTTTCATCACAGTGTCAATTTCTTCAACTCCCGCAACACCCTCATGTAGCGTTACAATTGCTTCATTGATCATTGGCATTAAAATTCTATTTGCCACAAATCCTGGGTAATCGTTTACTTCAACAGGTACTTTATTGAGTTTCGTTGAAGTCTCCATGATAACTTGAGTTACTTCATCAGATGTATCATATCCACGAATTATTTCGACAAGTTTCATAATTGGCACTGGATTCATGAAGTGCATTCCAATGACTTTGTCTGGTCGTGAAGTAGCAGCAGCAATTTTCGTTATTGATATTGACGAGGTATTTGAGGCGAGAATTACGTGTGCCTCTGTAGCTTCGTCTAGATCTTTAAATATTTTCAGCTTTAGGTCAATATTTTCAGTCGCAGCTTCAACGACGAGGTCGACACCTGCAACTCCATCTTCTAGTACAGTAAATGTAGATATTCGAGAAAGTGTATCGTTTTTCTCTTGTTCACTAATTTTTTCCTTTGCAACCATTCTGTCAAGGTTTTTAGTGATTGTTGCCATTCCTTTTTCTAAAGATGAATCAGAGACATCAATGAGTGACACACTGTATCCGAATTGAGCGAAGGTATGAGCGATTCCATTCCCCATTGTTCCTGCTCCAATAACTGCTACGTTTTTCATAGTTCTAATTTTAGACATGCAAATATACTATTAACCTTAGTTCGATATGTAAATTTAGTCAGAATGTCTTAAAGTAGTCGGAGGTGCGATGTTCTTTGTAAGTTCTTTTTATTGAATTCGGAACAAATCAATTACAACACATATATTTGTAGTATCGAAATTGAAAAGAACATAGTGTTTTATGATGGTGAATGTGGGTTTTGCAACCGAGCTGTTACTTTCATACTTGCTAAAGATCAAACAACCTCATTGTGTTTTGCTTCAATTCAATCTGGATTTGCTCAGAATTTTTTTACCTCAAAGCATTGGGAGGAGCCAGATTTAAGCACGTTTTATTTTTATGAAGATGGGGTGCTTTATGAAAAATCGACTGGTGCCTTGAGGCTTTTGAATTATTTTAGCCGTTCCTATAAACTTCTAAAGGTTTTTTGGTTGGTACCCGTTGGTATTCGCGATTGGTTTTATAATGCGGTTGCGAAGCGACGAGAGAGCCTGTCAAGCGGATATTGTATCCTACCGACATCAGGTCAGTGTGATCGCTTTCTTGATTGAATGGTTAGGACTCGACTGTTTGGAAAAATGAGAGCGTTACTTCGCATGCTTTCTTCAGTGCCTGAGGCATTTGTTCTTTCTCCCACGGTTGAGCCGATCCGAAGGTATGTTGTGTTTCTTTAATGATCACCGGTGAAGTATTTAGCCAATTGGAGAGGGCTTCTGCTTCACTGGGCAAGACAGAAGTATCATTTTCACCATGAACAATGAGTGTTGGGATTGTGCTTGTTTTGCAATAGGTTTCAATATTCAGTCGCTCTTGGTGCAAAAGGAAGTCTTTATATTGCGAGTAACTGTGGGGCATGTTTTGATTTGTTCTTCCGTTTTTAACAAATCGTATTCTCTTCTGTTTCCATTCGTTCAGTTTCTCTTTATTAGGAAATCGGTTTTTTATGGATGAAATACCAGCCCAAGAGGCAATTCTACTAATGTTTTTATTTTTTGACTGTAGTAGCGCGATTCCGCCACCCCGGGAATGTCCAATCAGATTTATAATGGGCATTCGATCAAAATGCTTTGATAGGCACTCAAAGATTGCGTCAAAATCTTCAATTTCTTTAATGTATGAATTGATTGAAAAGGCATCTAAATCGCTAAAGTCGATTGGTTTCTCGGTAGTTCCGCCATTGTGGCTGACGTTGTATTTTAGAAACCCGAATTTTTGACGAATAAAGTAATCTTGTACCAAGTTCCAACAGCCCCAATCTTTGAATCCCATATATCCGTGCAGGAATACAATCAATTGTCCGTTCCAAGCGTCAGGCACAGTGAGATCGTAAAGACTTTCTCTATCATTGGATCCTTTATAACTAATGTTTGTTATGGTTGTATGCATGTTGTAACGAAATTAAAAGAATCAAACAAATAGTAAGTCAAATGATCAAAAGAATTAACTGAAATGAATGGGAATGATTCCGTTGCATTGATTTATAGTGGATGGAATTGTTCAAAACATATATGCATTGCACTATTTTGAGCCCTACGATTGATTATATTAGCGGTGCAAAACATCGCTTTTGAAAAAGACATTTTTTATTTTTTTGATTTTGTTTTTGGCGTCTTGCGCTCAAGAATATGGCAATCGAGTTGTTGGCGGCAATCTGTCTGTATATTATATAGATTCGAAAGATGAAGCTTTGGCATCTAAATTGGCTGTCTTCTGGAAAAAGCATGATTTGATTGCGGAGGCACCGCAAGACATTAAATTGTCACGAACCGAAGAAGGTTACCGGATTTCATTGATCATACACGATAATTTTGAGGCCGAAATGATTCGTTTTAACGAACGAAAGGCATTGCTCGAATTACGTGCGATGCTAAAGGATGAAATATTCCAAGATCAAGGTATTGAATTGGTGCTTTCGGACGATCAGTTTAAACCTTTATTGCAGATTAAATAGATGAAAATTTCAGCTTCCATATACAGTGACAAAAAGAGAGCTTTAAACGAGGTTATTGCTGACCTTGTTGAACATCAGGTCGATTTACTTCACGTAGATTGCAACGACGATCTGAATGTTTTTGATGATATTAGAGAAATTCGTGAATTGTGTGCAATACCAATAGATTTACATATCATTACCGATACCCCTGAAAAATATTACCAACCACTCATTGATGCCCCAGTTGAGTATGTGACCTTTCAGTATGAAGACTTGAAGAAGCCCCTTTCCATTCCGGATGAGATCACAGGAAAAAAAGGAATTGCTGTTACAACTCCAACGAGCATTGAGATTTTTGAAGAGCATAAAATGTTTGATTTTATCTTAATAATGGCAACCGTTCCAGGGCAGAGTGGAGGAAAATTTGATACGGTCAATTTTAGTAAAATCCGTGAGTTTCGGAACAAATATCCGAGCAAATCGATCCATGTGGATGGCGGTGTAAACGCCGAAGTCTCCTTTATCCTAAGAAATATGGGAGTAACCAGTGCCGTTTCAGGCTCCTACTTGTTTAATTCGGCAAGTGTGGGCAATGCGTTAATGAATTTGACCAAGAGAACTATTGAGTCCCACTTTTCTATTGGTGATTTTATGACACCAATTTCGGAATCCCCCGTGGTGTACTCAGATGAGCTTTCTATGGCATCAATTTTAGAATCAATTGATTCTGGTCGACTTGGATTTACACTTGTTGTGGAGAATGATGGAAAATTAAGTGGTTTGATTTCGAATGCCGATGTTCGGAAAGGATTACTGCGACATTTGAATGATTTGAATGTGATGGACCCACGTGAATTTTTAAACATTGATCCAATAATAATAACTGATGATGCGACCATTGTGGAAATGCTCCAATTGATAAAGAAATGTAAGTTTCCAGTGATGTATTTACCCGTTGTTGGCCACGATGGTTATGCAAAAGGAATTGTTACTTTTGTTAACCTCATTAAAGGAGAATTATGATCATACACTTGAAAGACAATATAAATGCCGAACAGGCGGCTGGTATTGCAGAAAAGATAAATGCGTTTCACACAGTTTCACAAGGAAAGAATGTTTTAATTTCTGGAAGCGGTATGAAAGATGTGCCTAACGCTATTGAGGCTCATGTAGATCAATTTTGGGTATTTGATAATGACATCCAATTGGCGTCTCGAGAATATCAAGATGAAAAACGTGAAGTTAAAATCGGAGATGTAACCATTGGAGGACATCAAAATGCAACCTTATTGATCGGAGGACCTTGCTCTGTTGAATCAGAGGATCAAATTCGAGATGCTGCGCAATTGCTTGTTGGAATGGGATTGACTACGCTCAGAGGAGGTTGTTATAAGCCGAGAACAAGCCCATATTCTTTTCAAGGTCTCGGTTTGGAGGGGCTACACCTTTTGGCCAAGATGAGAGAAGAATTTGGATTAAATGTGATTACTGAAGCGAGAGACGCAACCCATATACATGAAGTAATTGAACACTCAGATGTTATCCAAGTTGGAGCGAAAGCAATGTACGACCAAGGCATCCTCAGAGCATGTGCAAAAACACAAAAGCCTGTTTTGATCAAACGAGGATTTGGAACAACGCTAAAAGAATTTGTTCAGGCTGCTGAGTTCGTGCTGTCGGGAGGAAATGAAAATGTAATCCTCTGCGAGCGTGGTTTGAGAACATTTGAAACAAATACGAGATTTACACTCGATTTATGTGGTGTGGCCTGGCTTCAAGAACATACTAACCTTCCGATTGTTTTGGACCCAAGTCATGCAATGGGATATTCGTATGGTGTTCCTGTTCTTGCAAAAGCTTGCGTTGCTATGGGGATTGATGGTCTTTTGATTGAGGCCCACCGTAATCCTAGTGTTGCAAAATCTGATGCGTCACAACAACTAAATCATTCAGAGTTTAAACAGCTTTTGGATCAAATTAGACCTGTAGCAGAAAGTGTAGGATATAAAATTATATAATGTATTTAGAGCAAAACATACGTGGATTGTGCGACAAATTTGGATTGAATTTTGATTCTTTTCTGGAAGAATTAGATGTTGATCACGTAAATGAACTCTCCATTTATGATTTGGAGGCGATCGCTGAGGAGTATGTCATCGATTTAAATGCATTGCTTTTTAAAAATTCGTTCAAATCAAATCATTTAAAAAGTCGACTTGAAAACATTAAGTTGCTTGTTTTGGATGTAGACGGAGTGATGACCGATGGAGGGATGTACTTCACCGAGTCTGGAGATCAATTTAAAAAATTCAATACAAAAGATGGAATGGCCATTTTGCATTTGACTAAAAGTGATTTTCAAGTAGCAATAATCTCATCTGGATTTAGGGGAGAGTCGGTTCATCGACGTGCTGAAATGCTGGGGATTCAGCACTGCACTGTGAGTCGCGATTCAAAAATGGACACCCTGAACAAGCTCTGTTCAACGCTCGGAATCGGTTTAGAAAACGTAGCAATGATTGGTGATGACGTGAATGATCTGGCTGTCATGGAGAAGATTGGCTTGGCGGCATGCCCGCGAGATGCTGTGAATTCCGTAAAACAAGTGTGTGATATTATTTTAACACTCAAGGGAGGTCAGGGCTGTGTGCGCGAATTTATTGATCAGTATATTTTTGATGAACCATTGAACGAATAAATGATATGAGTAAAATAAAGATTGGAATCATCAGAGAAGGAAAGGTACCGCCAGATATGCGCGTTGCTCTTACTCCGATTCAATGTCGCTCACTAATTGATATTTATCCGAATTTAGAGATAACGGTTCAGCCCAGTGCTGTTCGCGCCTTTAAGGACACTGCCTATAAAAATATGGGGATCACTGTTTCTGAGGATCTTACAGATTGTGATGTCATTATTGGTGTGAAGGAAGTAAATATTGAGGATTTGATTCCCAACAAGAAATTCATGTTTTTTTCACATACTCTAAAAAAGCAACCGTACAACCGTGAATTGCTCCAAGCGGTCCTCGATAAGAATATCCAATTGATTGATTATGAAGCATTGAAGGATGCAGGAGGAAGGCGAATAATAGGATTTGGAAGGTATGCTGGAATTGTTGGCTGTTACAATGGTTTCCGAACTTATGGATTGAAGCACAATTTATACACACTCAAAGCGGCAAACAAATGTGTTGATCGGAAAGAAGTGGAGCAAGAATTGAAAAAGGTAAAGCTTCCTCCAAATACGAAGATTATCCTAACTGGATTTGGACGGGTAGGACACGGGGCAAGAGAAATATTAAGTGAATTACCACTTCAAGAAGTTAGTCCTAATGAGTTCTTATCCAATGACTTTAATACTCCAGTATTTGCACATTTGGATGTTCAAGATTATTATAAAAGACGGGATGGCTCTGAATTTTCAAAGGATTATTTTTATTCTTCACCCGAGGAGTTTGATTGTACTTTTTCAAAATTTCTACCACATGCAGACATGTACATACCGTCACATTATTGGAGCGACAAAGCGGATTATATCATCACACGCGAAGATTTAAAGCAAGAAGATGTTCGTTTGTCTGTTGTTGCAGATATTTCATGTGACATTGATTGTGCAGTTGCATGCACAATTCGTCCGAGTAAAATTGCTGATCCGATTTATGGTTATGATCCTGCAACGGAGTCAGAGGCAGATTATATGAAAGACGGCGTTATTGCTGTTATGGCAGTGGATAATTTACCATGTGAGCTGCCTTTAGATGCCTCTGAGGATTTTGGTAACGAATTGATCAAGGAGGTCATCCCGTCCTTGATTGGGGAGGATGTCAATGGTGTAATTGCTCGAGGAAGTGAAACTACATTAACTGGTGAATTAACGGAATATTTTGACTATTTAGAAGATTATTTAAAAGGAATCGAATAACGATGAAAAAAGGGAACAAGAAAATTATTCGGGGTTGGGTCATGTATGATTGGGCCAATTCAGTTTATAATCTTGTTATTTCTTCAGCAATTTTCCCAATTTTTTACGACAATGTTACGACGAAAGCATTTGCCAAGCGTGTTCACGGCTTGGAGGGAGAGGCATACACACAGGCGGTAGATAGTGGGTTTGATTTTGGCAATGTAACAGTGCAGTTTTTTGGTGCAGAAATTTCCAACTCTGTCTTGATTTCTTATGTATTGTCTGCGTCTTTTTTGGTTGTTTCATTTCTATCTCCCATGCTATCAGGAGTTGCCGATTTTTCAGGGAACAAGAAACGCTTTATGCAATTCTTCTGTTATCTCGGGGCCTTGTCCTGTATCTCTTTGTATTGGTTTTCTCCCAATTCAATTGAATTGGGTATGTTGTCTATCTTTCTAGGGAGCATTGGATTTTGGAACAGCTTGGTTTTTTACAATGCATATTTGCCCGAAATTGCAGCACCAAAGGATCATGATCGAATTTCAGCGCGTGGTTTTTCAATGGGATACTTGGGTAGTATGTTGCTTTTGGTGCTTTGCCTCTCAATAATTATGTTTATTGATCCCAAGTACACATCGATCAGTTTTCTTTTGGTAGGACTTTGGTGGATTGGTTTTAGTCAGATTACATACCGAGTATTGCCCAACAATCCATACAAGAAAAAGAAACAGAAGGGAATTTTATTAAAAGGATTCAAAGAATTACGGGCTGTTTTCAGCGAATTCAAAAAGACCAAACAACTGAAACGCTTTTTGCTGGCGTTTTTCTTCTACAATACGGGGGTTCAGACTGTAATGTTGATGGCGGTTATATTTGCGAAAAAAGAGGTGGATTGGGGAGATGCAGGTGGAGATACAGGACTTATAATTGCGATTCTATTAATTCAGATTCTTGGCGCATTTGGTGCGTTTGTTATGTCTCGTCTTTCTGGTGCAATTGGTAACATAAAGACACTGGGGATTTCTATTGTTATTTGGCTTGGTGTGTGCGTTGCGGCCTACATAGTTACTTCGCCGTTTCAATTTTATTTTCTGGCAGGCACAGTCGGTTTGGTCATGGGTGGCGTTCAAGCATTGTCGCGCTCAACCTATTCAAAAATGCTTCCAGAAACAGAAGATCATGCGAGTTATTTTTCTTTTTATGATGCCACAGAAAAGATTGGAATCGTTATCGGTACGTTCTCTTTTGGTTTGTTCGAAATGATCACAGGTTCATTGCGAACGTCTGTGATTTCGGTAACTTTCTTTTTTCTCGTGGGGCTGATTTTGTTGTTTTTTATCCCAAAAAAGCACGTGCCTAGTCAAGCAGCATTTACAAAATAAGCTTCGGAAGCTAATCGTTTCGAAGTAGGCTATTTTCTATAAAATGGCAACTTAACAATTTTCGCTTTCACGGCTTTGTTTCGAATCTCAATAAAAACTTCTGTCTCTATTTCACTGTCTGTTTTTGTGACATAACCAAGACCGATTGCTTTTTGCATTGAAGGTGACATTGTTCCTGAGGTAACGCGTCCAATCACTTCTCCACTTGCATTTTGGATAGGGTAGTCGTGCCGTGGAATCCCACGATCAATCATCTCAAATGCAACTAGTTTTCGTGATGTACCTTCCTCTTTTTGTTTTGTGAGAAAGTCTTTATCAATGAAGTCTTCCTTATTTAGTTTTGTGATCCAGCCAAGTCCGGCTTCAAGAGGCGATGTTGTATCGTCAATATCATTTCCGTAAAGGCAAAACCCCATTTCCAACCGAAGCGTATCTCTTGCAGCAAGTCCGATGGGTTTAATGCCATAGTCTGCGCCGGCTTCGAATACTTTTTTCCATACTTCCTCAGCCGCATCGTTTTTACAGTAAATTTCAAATCCGCCGCTTCCCGTATATCCTGTAGCTGAAATGATGACATTGTCTATTCCAGCAAAGGTATTTACTTCAAAGTGATAGTAGTTGATTTCACTAAGATTCACGTGCGTTAATTGTTGCATTGCTTCAACAGCTTTTGGACCTTGAATTGCGAGTAGTGAATAGTCGTCTGAAACATTTCTTAATTGGCAATCAAATGTATTGTGTGATGAAATCCAATTCCAATCTTTATCAATGTTTGAAGCGTTTACGACAAGCAGGTATTTCTCATCGTTGAATTTATAAATAATAAGGTCGTCAATTATTCCTCCCTTACCATTTGGCATACAGCTATATTGTGCTCTTCCTTCAGTCATGACTGAGGCGTCATTTGAAGTAACTTTTTGTATTAGATCGAGGGATCCCGGTCCAGTCAGAATAAATTCTCCCATGTGGGAAACATCGAATACACCAACGCCTTCACGAACTGTTTTGTGTTCTAAATTGACACCTTCGTATTGAACAGGCATGTTATATCCTGCAAAAGGCACCATTTTTGCGCCCAATTCTTCGTGAACATTTGATAAAGCTGTATTCTTCATTTTATTATTTTAAATTGTTCGACAAAATTAAAATTAAAGTGCAATTTTTGAATCACAAAATGTTATGAATTGCTTTCTATTCTTGCAAACCCATCAATTCCGCCATTTCCTTACCAACGAGTGTTCCAATTGCCACGCCCATTCCGCCCATTCGAATGCCACAATAAACGTTGTTCTCTACTTTTTTTATGATTGGTTTTTTGCTCCCTCCAACTCCCATTATTCCCGCCCAAGAGTGGTCAATTTCGAAAGGAGTATTTGGCAGAATTACTGTTTTTAATAGTTCTTCCAATCGATCCAAAATAGGACGTGTTGTTTCTATCGTTGTTGTTGTTTCTCCAATTTTATCAAGATTTCTTCCTCCACCAAACAATATCCGATTGTCGATGTTTCTAAAATAGTAAAACCCCTCTTGGTAATGAAACGTTCCTTTTACTTTCAAATCTTCAATTGGTTTTGTAATTAGAACTTGTGCTCGAGCAGGCAGGATGTCTTCTTTGGGAAGAAGTTGCTTCGCAAATCCATTGGTGCATATGGCAATTTTTTGAGCATCAATGGTTCCGATCGATGTTTTCACATTAAGACCATTAACGGATAGCGCTTCGATTCCAAAGAGAATATGTATGTTCTCTTTTACTGCACGCTTAAAAAAAACATCGTTTAATTTTGATGTGTCAATTTGTCCTTCAAGGCGGTTGTGGAATGCACCATAGATTTGGTTGAAATCAAATTTAGCAGCAACGTCTTCATCAATTGTATACACTTCTTTTTGTCCAGTTATTTTCTCGAGTTGTTTATTCAAATGGGGAAGAAGAGTTTTTAGCTTATTGTAACGGTCTTTTTCTTTTTTTGTGTACAAATCCCATGACCCATTTGTTTCGAGGTTGAAGGAATTTGCACCGAACATATCCTTTAAATAATCAAGTCCTTTTATTCGCATGGCAACAGTTTCCCAAACCGCATCTTCTCCGAAATTTTCGATGTCGTCGGCTAGCTCTGAGGGGCTGCCAAAACATGCGAAACCAGCATTTTTTGAGCTTGCACCGGAGGGCAAAATGCCTCTTTCAATAATGACAATTTTTGCTTCTGGATGTGTGCGTCGCAAATGCAATGCAGTGCTGAATCCTACGATTCCACACCCTATGATTAAATAATCAATAGATTTGAAGTAAGTTTTTTGCTCCCAGTAACTCGTTTCATCAATCTTTAGCATACTATTTGTACTTACTATTCTGAACTATTTTCACCATCTTTGTGTAAATGAATTATTCAAATTTAAACCAATTCTGTAACTGTGCGTACAGGACAACGTTTAAATAAGTTAGTATGAAGCACTTTATTCTTTTATTGGCGTTGATTTTGAGTAGCTATGGGTATGCTCAGGAACTGCCATTCTTGTTTAAAGGCAAGGTTTCCAACTCAGATAATAATGTACCTGAGGGCGCTGTGAAAGTTTCTATTGAACAGAATGGACTGGTAGTTTCCAACGTTCAGACAATATCGAATGGCAAATATACGCTTCGTGGAACTGTTGATCTCTCAATGCCATTTCAGGTGACCTTTGCAAAAACTGATTTTGTGTCAAAGTTTGTGCAATTTGATATGACCAAAATGAATGAAGAGGATGCCCCGTCTGGAGATCTTCGGCCTGTTGATCAATTGGATATTCGAATTTTCAAGGAACGTGAAAATTTAGACTTTGGTTTTTTAGATGAAGAACCAGTTGTTGAATTTGAATGGAATCCTTCTAGGATGGGTGCAATACCAGATATGAATGGAGCAAATAAAATGAAATCCAGGATTGAGGACATGCTGTTGGAAGAAGAACGCAATAAAGTGGCTACTGATACAAAATACAATCAGGCGATATTAGAAGCGGATGCAGCTTACGCTAAAGGTGCGTATCCGGAAGCGTTAGAAAAGTATGAAGAAGCACTTGGTTTCAAGCCAAGAGAGACACATCCTTTAGAACGTATTTCTGAGTTGGACGCCTTAATTCTTGCACAGCAAGAAGAAGAATTGGCTGCAAGTCAAGAGCGTCAGGCTTTCGATAATCTCATCTCAGCGGCAGATAATTTGCGTGATCAGAAAGATTTTGAAGCTGCAATTTCCAAATACAAAGAAGCTTTGAAGTTGAAGCCTGACGAACAACATCCAAAAGATCAAGTTGCAATTTTATCTGCGAAAATTGCACAGGCTAAGAAAGAGGCTGCACGACAAGAAGCTTATGATGGGGCCATTCAATTGGGCGAATCATTTTTGAAACAGAAAAGTTTTAAAGCAGCAAAAGACAAGTTCCAAGAAGCAAGTGATCTGAAACCGAGCGAGGAATTGCCCAAACAGCGTCTAAAAGAAATCGCTGCGAAGCTCAATGAAGCGAAAGCTGCTCAGGCAGAGAGGGAACAATACAAAAAAGCACTTGCGGAAGCAGACGCCTTGTTTGATGCCGAGAGCTACAAAGCGGCAAAGTCAAAATATGAGTTGGTTTTATCCTTGGAGCCTTCCTCAACCTATGCGAAAACGCGTAAAAATAGTTGTGAAGAAAAGATACTTGAGCAAAATCAAAGAGAGCAGACAATTGAAAAAATTGCTGCGCTGATGAACAGTGGAAATGTGGCGTTAAGCAGACGATCATACAAAGAGGCGATTGCAGCGTTCGAAGCTGTCCTGAAAATAGACAATGGTCAACTCGAAGCTTCTGAAAAACTTAAAATGGCGTTACAAAAAAATGAAGTTCAGACGTTAACAGAAAAGGGAGATGCGAATTTTAATGCAAATAAATTCCAAGAGGCAATAGAAGATTATACAGCGGCAAATGCATTAATTACTTCCATTGAGCTGACCGATAAGATTGAAGCTGCTAGGAAGCGCCTTGATCAAGAGACTGCACTTGCTGCAAAAAATAAAAAGTATGAGGAACTTATAGTATTGGCTGATGCATCTTTCGAATCGAAAGAGTGGGAGAAGGCAAGATCACTTTATTCAGATGCCCTGAGTTATACAAATGACAAAAGCTATGCGCAAGGTCAATTAAGTCAAATTGAAAAAAATATTGCCAATGAGAGAATGGTCTCAAAGCGGAAATTGAAATTTGAGAAGTTAATGCTCGAGGGACAGACGGCTTTTGATCGAAACGATTGGAGTACGGCAGTTTCTAAATATACAACAGCACTTGAATACACTGTTGAAAAGGAAGTTATTCAAGCTAAGATTGATGAAGTAAAATCGATTCAAGAACAAGAATTGATTCTTTCGAAACAGAATGCAAAAATATCCTTGCTATTGAATCAAGGAAAAGCAGCTCTCAAGAGGAAAGAGTACAACAAAGCAAAAGATAAGTTCGAGGAGGTTTTATCTATAAGTGCTTCAAATGTAGATGCGAAAAACGAGTTAGAGCAGGTAAATGCGAAGATTATTGAACTTCAAGATACTGCTGAAAAAGAGAAAGCCTTTCAAAAACTTAAAAAAGAAGGGTATGACTTTGCAGATAATAAGGAATACGCCCGCGCAAAAGAGAAGCTGACACAAGCATTGAGTTTGAGAGAAGATTCTGAGATTCGCGAAAAAATTGCGAACATTGAGCGAAAGGAAAAAGCATTGACTGCTCAATTGGAAAGGCAGCAAATTTTTGATGAGTTGATGGATGCTGCTGAGGTACTTTCTCAAGAGGAAGAGTATGAAAAGGCTATTGCAAAATATAGAGAAGCCTCGGAGTTAATGCCTAATGAAGCGAAGCCGAAAGTAGAAATACAAGCACTTGAAAAAATGAGGGCCAACGCTTTAAAGCAACTTAAAATCGATGAAAAATATGCTGAAATAATCGAAAAGGGGGAGTTTCTCATTTCTAGAAAGAAATACCTTGAAGCAATTGTTGAATTTAATAAGGCGTTTGTAATCAAACCGAATGAAAAACTACCTGTAGATCGAGCAGCAGAAGCAGAAAGACTCTCAAAAGAGAGTACCTCAGAGCTTGAGCGACTCGTCGAGAAAAACCTAAACGTTGCCCAAAAGAAACTCGACGAGAGAAATTACGATCGTGCACTTCAAATTTTAAACAATACTGAGAAGCTGGATCCAAACAATGACCGATTGAAACAGATGCGATTCAAAGTAGATGCGTATTATCAAAGAGAGGAAGATTACACAAAATTTATTGCTGATGCTTCCAGTATGGAGCTCGCGAAGGATTTTGTGGGTGCGCGCAAGGCCTACGAGGCTGCGATCCGCTTAAAACCAGAAGAAGAACTGATTGATAAAATCGAAGAGTTGCGCGTTATTATTGAGCAGGAAGCAGCGAAGGCGATTGAGGAGCAGTTGTATACAGAACAAATGTCAAAAGGAAAGAAGGCATTTGATGGTGGATCATTTGATTTGGCACTGGTAGAATACAAGAGGGCACTGGAAGTTCGGGAAAATGATGTAGAAGCCACAGCCAGAATGGATGAGGTTCAGCAAGTTCTTGACAATTTGGCGGTATTAAATGCTGAAAAAATAAAGAATAAGAACAGGTTCGATACGATCGTTAGAGAAGCGGATGAGTTCTTTAACAGCAATAAGGATTATGTCAATGCCAAAAGTAAGTACGAAGCGGCTTTGGCGATTTTCCCCAATGATGCTTATGTTAAACTACAGATTGATGAATGCACCAACCTCCGAATTCTTGAGTTAAAGAAGGAGTCGGATAAAGAATACCAAAAAATCCTCTCAGAAGGAGATATGTATTTCAACAATAAAAAATATGACGAAGCACAGGGTGTGTATGAGTCTGCGGTTTTGATGCGACCAAATGACATGTATCCGAAAAATAAATTGAATAAAATTCAGGCGATTTTAAATCCACAATTGGTTGAATTGGATCAATTAGAGGATCTGGGAACTCCTTTTGAGGGCTCTATTTTGGATGGACAATTTCTTCTCGCCCAAGCTGAGGAGGAACGCAAATTATTGAACAAACTTGCAATTGGTCGCCAGTTGATCGAACTTGATGCTGCTCAGTCTCAAATGAATGCGGAGATGTCTGAAGGTCAGTACCAACGTTCGAGTGAGGTTGCACGAATTCAGTCCAGTATGAGCAATGAAGTCGCACAGGCAGACGTCAATCGAGAAGAAAGTTTAGCGTTGCTCAGAGCGTCTGAAAAGAAACGAACAAAGATGGATGTTCAAAATATTCAGTATGAGTATGCTGAGAATACACGCAACCAAGAAGCTATTTATGCCATGAATAATGAGCGTGATTTATATGTTGTAAGTCAAGATCAAGAGTTCAAAGAAGAACTCAATCAAATTGACAATATTACGAACGCACTCCAAGGAGCGGCGGGTGAAAGGCAACTTCAGGAGATTGATGATAGGAACGCAAAGAGTCTTCGATTCAGTTCTGTAAAGCTGAAGGTACTTGATGAGCCAATGGATTACTCTGACCAGCGCGAATTGGTGTATCAAGACGTAAGCAGGATAAATGCATACATGGCTACTCAAGCTGCTGATAATCAGCGCAGAGAAGCTATAGATAGAATTGAGTTGGAAAATGCTTTTGGTGCAGCAGAACAAGGGTATGAACAGTATAGTTTAAGTAGTAAAGAAGTGTCTGATTTGACTGCTGAGGAATTGAAGGCATTGACGAAATCAATCAATGATTCAGGCTACGCGCTCAATGGACTTGAAAAGGAGTCTCATTATACAGCTATGGACACATTGTCTGCAATTCGAGCTCGTCTAAATCCATTATCTCAAGATTATACCTATGCTGTTCAAGAGAGCACTGCAGATATAGACCGAATCAAGCTGGATATTTGGGATGAACAGGCATTGCAATACACAAAGGAAAAAGACCAATCACTTGAGGTAGACCAAAAGATTGTTGCTTTTAAAAGAAAAGCGGATTCAGCTCCTTTCGATTATGAACAAGGCCACCGTGTGGTGATTGATGTGCTTTCCGAACGTATAAATGAATTGCAAAATTTGAATGAGCAAGAGTTTAATGCAGCCATGGTAGATCGTTCAAAGGTCCAAGCATTGATTGATGCGAAAACGGACGAGATTGTAAGTGCTGGGCTTGTTGCAGAAGGTGCACATGCAAAGAAAATTGCGTATGTTCGAAGCCAAAACTTAAAGCCAAAACAGACGACTGCAGGTATCGAACAAAATGATCGCGTTGAGCGATTAGCTACGGAGAAGAATGTGAACGATATATACAATCAGGTTACATTAAATAGCGCTGCTGAGATTGCAGAGCACGCAGATCAATCAGAGCGATTTGCAGCAAAGCAAAAAGCAATTGAAAGAAAGAATTCAAACCAATTTGTTGGAAAGCAGGAGTCGCTTCAGAATACAGCGAATCAGATTCATGGAATCAATAATACTCCAGAGAAAAAGATGAAATTAGCCAATTCACTAGGCGAGGATTACCCGGAAGGGGTATCGGAAGAGTCGTTTACTCAAGCTGATAACAACGGAAAGATGAAGGCAATAATAACACGTCGAATTGTCGTTATTGAAGGGCATGCAGATGTGTATGTGAGAACACAGACGATACAGGCAATAACATATTCAAAGAATGGTAAACCAAGTTTGCAACATGTTTGGAACACTGAAACGCAAGGTCCTCATTTGGAGCGCCACTTTTAGCCTACTGGCTCTTGTTTCATCATGTGATGAGGCACCATTACCAACTACCGAGATCTCTGGTCAGACGCAGGGCACAACCTATACTGTAATTGTCGTTGGCGAAGAGGTAGAAGTCAATAAATCAGAGATAGACCGTCTTTTGCGTGATTTTGATCTTTCATTGTCTACTTATATTGATGAATCGGTGATTTCAAAATTGAATCAATCGATCGAGCCAATGCGTTTAATTGACAAAAGTGGGTATTTCAAAACATGTTATGAAGAGAGTCAAGATGTTTTTCAGCGGACCAAAGGTTTGTTCGACCCATCTGTCTACCCGTTAGTCAAAGGTTGGGGGTTTATGAACAACATGGAGACTCCATTGGTGCAAGATGAAATTGATTCTTTGCTGCAATTTATAGGTTTTGAGCCGGGTAAGTTACACACTATTTCATTTTCTGATTCTGATATCTCAATGGTGAAATCTGAAACGAATTTTAAAATTGATTTTAATGCGATTGCTCAAGGGTTGTCGGTTGATGTTCTATTTGATTTTATTAGAGCGAAGGGTTACAATAACTTTTTCGTTGAAATCGGAGGTGAGCTGCGCGTTAGTGGAAGAAACAAATACAATACAAGTTGGAACATAGCGGTTGATCGACCAATTGCGAACCTCGAAGCCCGTCAGTTAGATACAATCATTCACATATCGAATAAAGCGATCGCTACAAGTGGAAATTACCGGAAGTTTTATGTAAAATATGGTGTCAAGTATTCCCATACTTTGAACCCAAAAACAGGAGTTCCTGTGAGGCATAGGCTTCTGAGTGCGACAGTGATTGCTGAAAAGTGCTCTACTGCTGATGCATATGCTACAGCATTTATGGTGATGGGTGTAGATGCCACACAACAATTTATTAAGGAGAATGAAGATCTAAATTTGGATGCTTATCTGATTTATACAGATGCTAGGGGGAATTTAAAGCATACCATGTCATCTGGTTTTCCGCGTTATTTACAATGATGTTTTCCGCATACTACTGTGCGTAACTCTGCATGTTTCTGGTGCGATGTGTTCTTCATTTAATGTATTTTCATAAAAAGAAATCAATTATGTTAGCAAAAAAAGTTTTAGAGGTGCTCTTTACTTTGGTGTTATTCGGTATTGGAGGTCTGCTTAGTGCTCATTTTATTGCGATTACGTCTATTGTTGAGATTCAGTTTTTACCTATTTATATAATGGTATTGTGTCTTTGTTACGTAATTGTTCAAATTGTAAAACGCTACGCCCTCAATAATCAGAATTGGTGGGATTGGCTCTATTACATCGGACTTCTCTCTATAATGGTTCCTGCCTATATGATCAACGAAGAGAACTCAACGCTTTTTATTGGATTGGCGAATTACGGAACTTTATTTCTTCTTATTCCTGTGATTGGAGACGCATTACAAATCTTTCAAAAGAAATAACAATATGAATGTTCACTTCATAGCAATTGGTGGTAGTGCAATGCACAATTTGGCAATAGCACTCAATCGCAAGGGTATGAATATAACAGGTTCTGATGATGAAATTTTTGAACCTTCAAGATCACGCTTAATGAGAGAAGGGATTCTTCCAGAGTCTATCGGTTGGAATAAAGATAGAATTAGCTCTGGACTAGATGCTGTTATTCTCGGAATGCATGCACGAGCTGACAATCCAGAACTTCTTCGTGCCAAGGAACTCGGTGTTCCTGTATACTCATATCCCGAATACCTCTATGAACAGAGTAAGTACAAAAAACGGATTGTCATTGGTGGTTCCCATGGAAAAACAACAATTACATCAATGTTGTTGCATGTGATCAATGCGATTGGAATGAATGTAGATTACATGGTTGGTGCACAGTTGGATGGCTACGATTGTATGGTGAAGATTACTGAAGAAGCCTCTATCATGATATTAGAGGGAGATGAATACTTAAGTTCACCAATTGATCGTAGGCCGAAATTCCATCTCTACAAGCCTGATGTTGCCATAATTAGTGGAATCGCTTGGGATCATATTAACGTATTTCCCACCTTTGAAAATTATGTTGACCAGTTCGATCAATTTTGCGATGAGATTGTTGAAGGAGGCGTTTTGATTTACAATTTCGAAGATGAAGAAGTACGAAGTTTAGGAGAGCGCCATGAGGACAAATTACAAACGGTTCCATATCATACACCAAATTATGAAGTAACAAAAACAGGCACACTTTTGCACTATAAAGGCAAAGAGTACCCTTTGAATATTTTCGGTGCGCACAATCTACAGAATATGATTGGCGCAATGCATCTTGGCGCTTCTATCGGTATTGATACCGATGCTTTTTTAAAGGCTGCAGCTACATTTACTGGGGCAGGAAAACGATTACAAAGAGTCATTGAAAATGACACTTTCGTGATGTATAAGGATTTTGCGCACTCGCCCTCCAAACTCAAAGCAACTACGAAAGCGGTGAAGGATCAATACAAAGAAAGAAAAGTGATTGCTTGTATGGAATTACATACATTTTCATCATTGAAAAAAGAGTTTTTGCCGCAATACAATCGTGCAATGGCTGAAGCAGATGTTGCAATTGTATACTTCAGTCCACAAGTCGTCGCACACAAAAAATTAGATGCCATTTCAAAAGAGATGGTCCTGGATGGATTTGGTGGTAATGTCATTGTGATGAATAGAACTGAGGAGGTACTTCGTTTTATTCGCGAACAGGAATGGGATAAGTCTGTATTACTCATGATGTCCTCTGGAAATTTTGATGGTATTGATTACGATGCTCTTGGCGGGGAAATCTTAAATCAGTTTTAAAATGAAAGCACGGATTGGAGCTGCAATATCGAATAAAGATACGAGGGTACTTATTTTAATTGTAGGTTTGGGAATATTGCTCCGCGTCCTGGCACTTCCTCTAGTTCAAGTAGTGGATGCAGATGCGGTAACCCGAGTTTTTGTTTCAAAAAAATGGTTACTCGATCCAAATTTCATCACAGAAGGGGTTTGGCCTCCGTTGCATTACTATTTCAATGCTGTAGTGATCTGGATGACTGGTAGCCATATTACCGCACCAATTGTCGCTCACATGCTCATGGCAGCATTTACGGCGGTCCCTATTTATAAATTCACAAAAAGAGAAGTGAGTAAAAAAGGGGCTTGGCTTGCTGCACTTTTGTATGTTTTGAGTCCAATAATTTTCCGAAATTCATTTCATACTTTGTCTGGTATTCCTTACTGTTTCTTTGTTGCGCTTGGCTTTAACGCACTATCGTTGGCAATTCGAGAGAGGAATGTTCGACAAGCTATATATGCCGGATTATTTTTGACTGTAGCATCGGGATTTAGATATGAGGCATGGTTACTTATTGCTTTGTTGACAGGAATTACAGTATATTTTAGGTTGTGGCGAATTATGCTATTCTTCTGGCTATTTTCAATGATTTTTCCGCTTTTTTGGATGATTGGAAATTATGTTGCTCACCACGATTTCTTTTACGGATTAAGTGGAGCCTACAAATGGAACATCATCCTGGAAGGGGTTAATGCAAATGTACCTATCGATAAAAAAGTGCTTCGCTGGCTCTATTTTCCGTTGACTTGGTTCTTTATATTTTCTCCAATTGTAGCTTCATGGCTTGGTTTTAAGCTTGTTTCTAAGTGGCGTAGAAAAGAATTGAAATTATCACTGTTTGTTTGGGCCGTTCCTTTTTGGGTCATGTTATTCACATTCATGTATAAGGCTAGTGAAGGAACGCTTCTGTTACAGACGCGTTTTACATCCTCTTTAATCCTTCTCTCTATTCCTTTTACGGGGTTGTTGATAGATGAAATGATATGGAATAAAACAAGACGTTTGATATTGGGTTTAGTGATCGCATCAATTTTGCCTTTGTCTTATTTTTGGATTACAGTCCAGTATCAAGATTGGTTTCCTAAGGATACACTGCCGCAAAAGGTAATGTTGGCGTATCGATCAAATACGCTTTTGTCGTGCAATGCGTTGCCTCGTCTTGAAGATCAAGGAATCGCGAGAATGAGCAATGAAATCAATAAGAATCTGAGTCCGGATGATGGTCTTATACTTGACTTCTGGTCATGGCAAAGCAGTTATTACTTCGCCTTGTATTCGAATCTAGACCCATCGCAAATTTATCAAGTAAATGGGGCGACGAATGCTCCAGAATACGTGATTTTTGTAAAAGAGTTGTTGGAAAAGTGCCCAAAAGGGGTGATTGTTTTAAAATGCAATTCTAAATTTCGAGATTTATATGATATCGATGGGGATTTAGTTGTTTTCAAAACGATCGATGAACACACAATTCGATTGACTCCTATTTCGGACAATGGGCATCTTTATGTCTATAAGTACGACTTGGTTGAGGCAGGTGCCACTACTGATACTTCAAAAGGGATTGAATTGTGTCCGATTCCCTTTTCCCGCAATCATTTTAGAAACAGCGTAAAAGACAACTTGGCTTGGTATCAAGAATGTGTTTTAAAATCGCATGATGAAGGAACCCCAATAGATCAGATTATTGAGGGGATGGTAGATTGGGTCATAAATGATAGATTGGAGAGAGGGCAAAAAACTATTGGAGATTAAACCTCTTATCGTTTGTATTTCAGTTGCTCTGAACGTCCTTTTCGGAATATTTTGTTGCTTACTTCTTTTCCTCTTCGTTGCTCTTTTTGAACATCCTCGGGCATTGCGTTTACTTCCATACAATCTTGAGAACAGCAATTGTTCATTTTTTTGCGGCACGATTCACATTGAATGAATAAAAGATGACATGCGGCATTTTCGCAATTTGTATGTGTGTCGCAAGCTGCTCCGCATTGATGGCATTGAGAAATTACTTCTTCCGATATTCTCTCAGAACGTCGGTGGTCAAAAACAAAATTTTTGCCATGGAACTTATTTTCAAGACCTTCTGATTTTACTTGTCGGACATACTCAATAATTCCACCCTCCAATTGGTATACGTTTTTGAATCCTTTGTGCTTAAAGTAAGCACTTGCTTTTTCACATCGAATCCCACCAGTACAATACATTACGAGACTTTTGTCTTCTTTGTTTTCTTTTAGGTCTTGCTCAATAATGTCGAGAGAATCTCGAAAGGTGTCCACATCTGGTGTTATAGCACCTTCGAAATGACCAATTTCACTCTCGTAGTGGTTTCGCATATCTACCAAGATTGTTTTTTCCTCTGCAATGATGTCGTTAAAGTCACTGGCATTGAGGTGAATACCTTTGTTTGTTACATCAAACGTGTTGTCATTCAACCCATCAGCAACAATTTTGTCTCTTACTTTTATTTTCAGTTTAAGAAAAGATTTGTTGTCCTGTTCGACAGCTACATTTAAACGGATTCCATTCAAAAAATCTATTGCGTACAACTGTTCACGAAACGCTTCAAAATTACTTGCCGGAACCGAAATTTGTGCATTTATTCCTTCAGTAGCTATATAGGTTCTACCAAGCACGTCTAAGGCGTTCCAAGTAATGAATAAATTATTTCTAAATGTTTTTGGGTTCTCTATGCGATGGTACTGATAGAAAGAGATTGTTATCCGGCGTTCACCAGCGTTATCAATCATTTCCGCTCTTTCCTTCGCACTTAATTTGTTGTACAGTTGCATGCTATAAACCGATTAAATTTGAATGTTGCACAAAGGTACTACATTTTTAATGGAAAAGATGATTTTTAAGGATGACATGTTTTTTGTTAAATCATGATTTCTGTCATGTTTTGTATCAATTTTCTGTTTTAACTTAGTACTTAACAACTAAAAACAAAGGGCAATTTATGGGACAATTAATTGAAGTTAATCAAGTGGAAATCTTGGTGAAATTTACTTCACCAACAAAAGGAAAAATAACATTTAAAGATCTTGGAATTATGGATGAGCAATTGGTTCTCAATGGCGGTTTTCTTCGTCTGAGATTCGACCTTGAAGGAATTGGTGCACATGATTATTTTGCTTTTCCAACCATTGAGGTGTCCAATAAGGAAAATTGCGCTGAAACACACTGGCAGTGTGAGTTTAATGGAGAAACAATATTAGACAAGATGGATCATCATGGCCATTCAACTGTCATGCTACTTGCCAAAAAGAAATTGATTTCGCTTGAACACCGTCATGAAAATGAATTAATTGTCCACGCGGAATTTCCTGAAGCCGTACATTTGATTGCTGAAGATTCGTACATCAATTTTTTTAAATAGAAGTTGATTTCAAGCGATGGGGAACATTATTTCGCTCTTGGTGTTTTTTTGTTCCTAAAATAATGAGTTGAACTACTGATCGCGAAAAACTATTTTGCGGTAGATCACAGTAATGAATATACTGTTCAAGGTGGCCAGTAAAAGCAGTGCTAGCATTGATAAGGTCATTGTTGAAGAGGCTTTATAAAATCCTTCCGGACCTGTTTTGAGTTTTTCATAGATCTCCTCTTTGGATAAGATTTCAAATTCAGCGTTTTGTGCGCGTGCTTTTTCAAGACCATTTGGTTTGTCAAGTTCTTTCTTAATTCCCATATGGGCTTCAGCAATTTGATGTTTATTGAATTCTGGATCAATTTCGGAGTAATAGAAATAGATAAAGATACTTACAATCATAGCATAGGGAACGCCTGCTGTTAGTCCATTTTTTATATCATTGAGCGCATTTGATGCTTCGGTTTCTTTTCGCTTGTGAAGAAAGAGTCCAACTGCAATAGAAAGCAAAACACACAGCATGTTCAGCAATACTGATGGGACGATGTTGTATCCAGTTGCTCCTGTCCAAAAAAACAACATCTTAATTAAGATCCAAAGTCCAGCGAAAAAAAGTCCAGTTTTTATGGTGATTTTCATTATTCGCTGGATTAGCTGTTCATTGTCGCTAAGAATTCCTCATTTGACATTGTATTGCTCATTCTGTCTTTTAAGAATTCCATAGCTTCAACAGGATTCATATCTGCGATGAATTTTCGCATCAACCAAACGCGTTGTAATACATCTTTGTCCATCAGTAAGTCTTCACGACGCGTACCTGATGAGGTTATATCAATTGCAGGATAGATGCGTCGGTTTGAGATTTTTCTATCGAGCTGTAATTCCATGTTGCCCGTTCCTTTGAACTCTTCAAAGATTACCTCATCCATTTTTGATCCTGTTTCTGTCAATGCTGTTGCTAATATCGAAAGTGAGCCTCCATTTTCAATTTTACGGGCGGATCCGAAGAAACGTTTTGGTTTGTGAAGTGCATTGGCATCGACACCACCTGAAAGGACTTTACCTGAAGCAGGAGAAACAGTGTTGTAAGCTCGTGCCAAACGTGTTATTGAGTCAAGTAAAATACAAACATCATGTCCACACTCGACCATTCGTTTTGCCTTTTCAAGGACCATATTAGCCACTTTTACGTGACGGTCGGCAGGTTCATCGAACGTTGATGCTATTACTTCTGCGTTCACAGAGCGTGCCATATCTGTCACTTCTTCTGGTCGTTCATCAATGAGTAGTACAATTAGGTAGGTTTCAGGGTGATTTGCTGCAATTGCATTGGCTACATCTTTCAGTAGCATTGTTTTACCTGTTTTTGGCTGGGCAACAATCATTCCACGTTGACCTTTTCCAATCGGAGCAAATAGATCCATTACACGTGTAGAAAGTGTTTCTTGTGAATGTCCTGTTAGTTTAAATTTTTGATCTGGAAATAGTGGAGTTAAATATTGAAATGGTACACGGTCTCGAATGTAAGACGGTGTTCTTCCGTTGATCGATTCAACTTTAACAAGCGGAAAGAATTTTTCTCCTTCTCTTGGTGGCCGAATTGTTCCCGTTACTGTGTCGCCTGTTTTTAAACCGAAGAGCTTGACTTGACTTTGGGAAACATAAATGTCATCAGGTGAAGGTAAGTAGTTGTAATCAGAAGATCTCAAAAATCCATATCCATCTTGCATTACTTCTAAAACGCCCTCTGCTGCTACAATTCCAACAAGATTGTATTTTTCTTCATCCTCTTTGGTCGGCCTGTTATCTCTATTGTGGTTTGGGTTATTATTGTTTCCTTGCTTGCTCTTGTTCTTATTGTGTTGTCGATCGTTTCTATTCTTTTGGTCGTTGTTTGCATCTTTTTTTTCAGCCATTAATTTCGCTTTCTCACGAATGTCCATTCCTTTTTTCTGGGGAGCTGCTTTCGGATTTGAGTTCTTAACTGCCTGATTTTCTGTTGTATCTTCCTTTGTTACTTCACTCAGTTTTTCTTCCACTTTTTCTTTTGGAGTGGGTGTATCTTTGGTATCGTTTAAATCTGGCGACATTACTTTCTTACGGGTGCGTTTTCGCTTTGATACAGCCGTATCCTTCATGTCATTTGATTCAGGGCTGTCATCAGAGGATAGCTTTTCTATGATTTCAGCTTTTTTCATGGTTTCTGCTCCTTGAATTCCTGATTCTTTTGCAATCTGTCTTAAATCGGCAACTTTCTTGCCATCCAAATTCTTTTTGTCCATAAATGGGAATGAAAAATGTGAGTGTGATATTGTGGATTAAATCTATCCTAGGAAATTTAAAAGACATTCACGTGATTCGAATATCTTGATACAATTATACTGATTATTTTGATATTCAGCAATGCTAGCATAAAATAGTTCCGAACATTTCATGTTGAACTATTGAATCATTGATCAATCCTGAGAAGGTGTAGAAATTCTAATTTATTGATATCGTTTCAGTTAAATGATAATTATTAAACGACCTATGCGAATTCAAAAGTTCGATTGGCACAACCTTTGGGTTTGAATTCATTGAATTTTTTACCTTAATGTGGAATAAAAGTAGTTCTGGTTATGAAACAAATTACATTTCTTTTGGCCATTTCCCTTTTTTGCTCTTGTCAAAATAAAGAGTCGACGTCATGTACTGATGATTACGAGCTCAAACTTAAAGAGCTCGATTTGAAAGAAAAAGAACTTGATTTAAAAGAAGCTGAGTTGGGTTTAAAAACACAAGAGATCAATGCAATTCATCAGGAGGGAGGTGTAATGAGTGAGGTCGCCGATAAAACAAGCCCAAGGTGGGTTGTTGATCAGATCTTTCATGCTGCTCGTACTGAAAATTTTGATTTGTTGCTCGATTGCTGTGATCCAGAGGGAGAGGGAGATGGAGACACACGTGACATATGTTCTATTGCCGAGGGAACACCTGATATGCAGGAGAGTTTTTGTAATTATTACAAAGACGGCGTTGTCGTTGGAGGACCTCGAATTGATGGCGACTATGCTGAAGTAGAAATCCTGTTTGGTCCAACTTCCGAACAAAACGAGACATTCAAACTTGTCAACCGCCGTGGTAACTGGTATTTGTATAGTTTCTAAATAGACGTTCGATTTTTAAAATCCCAGCATAACTTCCAACTTATAGCTATATTCACCGGATGAAAAAAATAGCACTTCATTGGAAAATTCTAATCGCAATGGTTCTTGGAGTCATTTTTGCGGTACTTTCAGGGAAATTTGGCTGGAACGATTTCACAGGGGATTGGATTGATCCATTCGGAAAAATCTTTATCAATGGATTGAAACTTATTGCAGTTCCTTTGGTCTTGTTTTCAATCATCACTGGTGTTGCAGGAATGGGTGATCCATCCAAGTTGGGTAGAATCGGTGGCAAGACGCTTCTTTTGTATCTCGCAACGACGGTTTGTTCCATTTCAATGGGGCTTATTCTTGTGAATATTTTTCAGCCAGGAGTTCAGACAGATGAAAATTTAAGACTGAGCAATCGATTGCAGTATGAACTTTGGGCAGAAGATGTGGGTATTGAGGTAAAGGATGGTCGACATGAACTGGAAACCGCTAACGCGGATCAGGTAGCTGCTGCGCTTGCTCAAATTGATGCTGCGAAGCGAACTGACGAATACAAAAAAGCAGAAGCCAAAAAGAATAAAGCCGAAATGGCAAAAACAGGTGAAGGTCCTCTTCAGCCTATAGTCGATATGGTTCCTAGTAATATTATTGTATCAATGAGTGATGGACGTTTAATGCTTCAGGTTATCTTCTTTGCGCTGCTTTTTGGGATTTCTATGGCTTTTTTACCAAAAGACAAAACTGGAGCCTTGTTTGATTTCTTCGATGGAATGAACAATGTATTTATCAAAATGGTTCATGTAATAATGAAAGCAGCTCCATTTTTTGTTTTCTGTTTAATGGCCGGGGTATTGGCAAAATCAGCGGGTTCTCTTGATGAATTGATTTCTATTTTCTTTAAACTCTTAGGTTACTCGCTCGTAGTAATTCTTGGGCTGGCGTTGATGATGTTTGGTTTTTACCCACTACTGCTGCGCATCTTTGGTGTAAAAATAAGTTATGGTAAGTTTTTTAGAGGAATGAGTCCGGCTCAGTTTTTGGCTTTTTCAACAAGTTCAAGTGCAGCGACGCTTCCTGTGACGATTGAGTGTGTAAACGATAATTTGGGTGTTCCGGAGGAGTCAACTGATTTTGTTTTGCCAATTGGTGCAACGGTAAATATGGATGGAACTTCACTATACCAGGCAGTTGCGGTTATTTTCTTGGCTCAGTTTTTTGATGTAGACTTGACCCTATCTCAGCAATTGGGCATAGTTGTTACAGCGACATTGGCATCAATTGGTGCAGCAGCTGTTCCGGGTGCAGGATTGATTATGCTCATGGTTGTATTGGAATCGGTAGGGTTGAATCCTATGTGGGTAGCGATTGTGCTTCCAATGGATCGAATTTTAGATATGTGTCGCACGGTAATAAATGTCACGAGCGATGCAACGGTTTCTGCAGTTGTCGCAAAAAGTGAAAAATTACAATTCAAGTCTGACCCGTTAGGATCTCTAAAGGAGTAGTACGAATTCAGTTTGGAAGCTTTTCTTTCAAGAATTTTCCTGTATGGCTTTTTTCAATTTTCGTTAAGTCTTCTGGTGTTCCCTGAAAGAGCATCAAGCCGCCATTATCTCCTCCGTCAGGGCCGAGATCAATGATATGATCGGCACACTTTATGACATCTAAATTGTGCTCAACAACAACAATTGAATGTCCTGTATTAATGAGTTCATTGAATGCGATTAAAAGTTTTTTGACATCGTGAAAGTGCAGTCCGGTGGTAGGTTCATCAAAGATGAAAAGTGTTGCAGGGCTGGTTTTTCCTTTCGATAAAAAAGAGGCCAGCTTGATGCGTTGTGCTTCTCCACCGCTTAGTGTGCTCGATGCTTGCCCTAATTTTAAATATCCAAGCCCCACCTTTACAAGTGGTTCAATTTTTTGTGAAATTTTCTTTTCAATCCGACCATCAAATGACCGAAAGAAATCATATGCGGATTGAATGTCCATATTTAAGAGGTCAGCAATTGATTTTTCTTCGTATTTAATGTCCAATGTTTCCGCTTTGTAACGTGATCCTTTACATTGCTCACAATTGAGGTGAACATCTGCCATAAATTGCATTCCTACGGTAATCTCTCCTTCACCCTCGCAGACTTCACACCGTCCGCCCTCGACATTAAAACTAAAAAATCCAGGCTTGTAGTTGCGCGTCTTTGATAAAGGTTGGCGTGAATAGAGGTCGCGAATATCGTCAAATGCTTTTACATAAGTAATTGGATTGCTCCTTGATGATTTTCCTATAGGGTTTTGATCTACAAACTCGATTGCTTTAATTAGGGAAAGGTCTCCTTTTAGTTCTTTAAAATCTCCTTGCTTGTTTCCGTATATCCCGAGGTGTTTTCTTACGGCTGGGAGAAGTATCTCTTTTACAAGCGTCGACTTCCCTGAACCACTTACACCCGTTACACAGACAAGATTGTGAAGAGGAAAATTAACATCAATGTTTTTTAGATTGTGCTGACGTGCACCGATGATCTTGATTGTATTTTTGTTTTTTCTGCGCTTACTTGGAACTGGAATTTCATTTTTACCTGTTAGGTATTCAGCCGTTAAGCTATTTTTTGCATTAACAAGTGATTTGTGAGTGCCTTGAAACACAATTTCACCACCATAAACACCGGCCTTTGGTCCAATATCAAGAATTTCATCAGCAGCTTTCATAATGTCTTCCTCATGTTCTACAACGATCACCGTATTGCCAATATCTCGCAACGATTTTAAAACATGGATCAATCTGTCTGTATCCTTTGGGTGAAGTCCAATGGATGGTTCATCAAGAATGTACATTGAACCGACTAGGCTACTTCCAATTGAAGTTGCTAGGTTAATGCGTTGTGATTCTCCTCCAGAGAGCGAGTTGGATTGTCGATTCAATGTCAGGTAACCCAGTCCAACCTCCTGAAGAAAGTGCAATCTGCTATTAATTTCGGGTAAGATGCGTTTGGTGATCTGCGCGTCGTACTTACTGGGTTTGAGTTGATCAAAGAATTCGATGTTTTCCTCAATTGAATTTAACAAGATATCTGTAATTGATTTACCTTGAATTTTGACGTAGCTTGCATCTTTTCGCAACCGAGTACCCCTGCAATCTGGACATTCAGTTTTTCCGCGGTAGCGGGAGAGCATGACACGGTATTGAATTTTGTAGGATTTACTTTCAACAAATTTGAAAAAGTCATAGATTCCTTTTGTGCGACCACTTCCATTCCAGAGCAAATCAAGTTCTGTTTCTGAAAGTTCGGAAATTGGCCGGTGAATGGGGAAGTTGATGTCAAGCGATTGATCGATAAACTTATCTTTGTAGCGTCCCATTTTTTCACCTTTCCAAGGTACAACAGCACCTTCATATAGGCTTATGTCTTTGTTGGGAATTACGAGTTCTGGGTCAATGCCAATCACCTGACCAAAACCTTCACAGCTGTTACATGCACCAAACGGGTTGTTAAATGTAAAAAAATGTTCTGTTGGCTCTTGAAATTCGATCCCATCCAGTTCAAAAAGATTGGAGAATTTTTGCTGTTCTTTTTTTTCGATTACTTCAATGATACATACACCATTTCCCTCTGCAAACGCAAGAGCGATTGAGTCACCATAACGCGAGATATTGTCATCATCAGAAAAATCTACACCGATTCGGTCAACAACCAATAGTGCCTTTTCGATTTCAGCCGGTATTGATTTCATAGCGTCATCAATACTTAAAAATTCTTCGTTTAGATAAAGCCGAACATACCCCTGTTGTTTTAAAATCTCTAGTTGGCGTTCCGTGCCGTATTTTTTAAATCCGACAAGCGGACAAAGAACAATGCACTTTTCACCCTTTTTTTGCTTACTCAGATAATCGACTACGTCTGAGATTGTATGCTTTTTGACCTCTTTCCCTGAAATAGGTGATATTGTTTTTCCAATCCGGGCAAACAAAACTTTAAGGTAGTCATAGATTTCTGTGCTTGTTCCAACTGTTGAACGAGGGTTGTTTGAGGTTACTTTTTGTTCAATTGCAATTGCAGGTGCTATGCCTTTAATGTAATCTGTTTCAGGTTTATTGAGTTTACCCAGAAATTGGCGCGCATATGAAGAGAGACTTTCGATATAGCGGCGCTGACCCTCTGCAAATAATGTATCAAAGGCTAAAGACGATTTTCCTGACCCTGAAAGACCTGTTATGACTATAAATTTCCCATGAGGAATTTTGACATCAATGTTTTTTAGGTTGTGAACTCGTGCACCTTTTATTACTATGTTTTTTTGCTTCAATTCAGCGTTTTTTTTTCGTGGAACTAAAATTACAGATTAATTGCTGAATTCGAGTTGCTGCAGGGTACAATTAGAGGCTGTTTTTATTGTTTTTTAAGAAAAGTCAAATTGGACCCAACTTTTGGTTGTTCTTTTGCGTCTATGGTTTTGAACGGAAAAGAAGGGGGTATTTTTAGACAGTATTTCTCAAATTTTTTGTACTTTAGTTTTTTAAACCCAAAAACGCGGTAGCCTATAGATTGTAATATTACTTTTTAACATGTTTAATCACAATGATTTAAACTACTTAATACAGTAAGTTATGACTATGGATAACATCGATGACCGCGAACTTGTAAGCGCATATATTAATGGTGATGAAAAAGCGTTCGAAGCTTTGCTTTTGCGTCACAAGGACAGAATTTACCGCTTTATCAATATGAAGGTGCGAGACGGTGCACTAGCTCAGGACATCTTTCAAGATGCATTTATAAAAATTGTCAATACCCTGAAGGCTGGGAATTACAATGAGGAAGGTAAGTTTTTACCATGGGCGATGCGTATTGCTCACAACTTGGTGATCGACTATTTCCGCAAAAATAACAAGGTTAAATTAATTTCGGAGTCCTCATCGCAGCGAGATGATTTTAATATTTTTCACACGATAAAGCAACAGGATGCGAGTATTCAAGATCAGATCACGAAAGGTGAGCTTGAGTCGCAAATGGTTGAATTGGTTGAATATTTACCGGAAGCTCAGCGTGATATACTTCGAATGCGAATATTCAAAGAAATGTCATTCAAAGATATTGCAGAGCTTGAAGGGATTAGTATAAACACAGCACTCGGTCGTATGCGTTATGCTTTGATTAATTTGCGTAAAATGATTGAAGAACACAACCTTGTTGTTCACTTCTAATTTGGTCAACTAGTGATACTGGTCGATTCAATCAATAGTCCATATGCCTGTCTTTCTTTTCTGGATAGATCGCATCTAGTGGGACTAATATTCCCGTCTCTTCAACGTTTCCAAAGTCAGCATTGACGGCCGTACCGAATGTCTTCATCGATGGCGAGAGATTCATGTAAATATTGACCAAAGGAGGGATTAACTCGCCCCGCTCTTTCACAAAATTGTTCAAGACCTTGTGACCTTCTTTAAACTCGAGTCCCTTCAGTTGCTCATCAAACAATGGTTTGTTGAACGCTTGAACAAGAGGATGGTAAGGTTGCATTAAGTTTTCCTTGTCAGGAAAATAATAATGCATAAAATTCAAAAGAAAATCTCGTGCCTCCCGGTTGTATGTTGGATACATAGTTACTTTACCGAAGAAAAATTCAATATTCGGATTCGTCCGTATAATGGCACCAAGTCCATCCCAAATATTGTCCAGTGCAAAGAGGCCTTTTCTTGGGTTGACTGTTGGTTGGAAATTTGGTTGTACCCAACTTCTGCCCAATTCGATTGTTTTTGGTAAGTATTGATTGATAAATTGATCTGTAAATTTGAAATAATTTGCTGTCGATAGTGCAATACTTCCGGAGTTTTGAATTGCTTTGCTGCACATTATGTATCGGTACCCACCAATAATTTCCTCATCTTCTGGAGACCAAACAATGAGTTGTTCGTAGCAATTTTCTGATGTATCGTACGTGTCGAGATCGAGTTCAAGTCCTGTTCCGCCTCCTGATGCTCGAAAGGTAACTTCTCGCAATCTTCCTATTTCATTGAGGACGTTCGGAGCATTATGAATATTCACGCAATAAATTTCATTACCGCCTTTGCGTGTTGAACGCAGAAAGCGTTCTTTGTTCAGTTCTTTCTTAAGGGTGTCTCTGTTAATTGGATCAATGATTTTTTTCATATTAGATTTTATCACTCAATTTGTAGACTATTTCTTTTATTTCCTGTGCAAGCTGCCTGTCGTCGTCATTGCTCATTAGATATTCTCGATCTATTGGATCACCTACAACAAACTTGATGTGGCGGTTTCTTTGTTTGAACAATTCATTTGCAAGATAGAGCATTTCGATATTCATCTTGATTCCGATCCGCTGTCTAAAGCGCGACAATCGATAGAAGAAATTTGATAGTTTCCCATCAATATACACCGGAACAATTGTACGATCGCACTCTTTTGCATATTGGACAAACGTTTTTTTCCAATCCAAGTCTTTCACGGCCCCATTTTGCTTCCTGCTTACCATACCTGCAGGGAATACGCATACAGCTTTATCTGATTCAAACAATTCCTTGATTTGTGAACGAATAGAGCTTTTGTTTTTACCGTGTTTATTGACTCCGACAAACATTTCGTTCAGACTTGTGATGTTCATTAGTAAATCATTTACAATAAACATTAAGTCGTCTCTGTAGCCTTTCAGAGCGCTGACTAAAATCATAGCATCCATTCCACCCAGTGGATGGTTTAATACAATAATGATTCGATCGTTTTTTGGGATTTTGTCCTGATCAATCACTTCAAATGTAATATTGAGATGATTTACAGCAGCTTCGCACCATTCTTGATTTTTCTTATCGTTATTTTTTATGAGAAATTCGTTGATTTCATTTTGATGTAGTATGCGTTCTAAGTATCGAATAAGAAATTTTGGCGTTCGTTTGAGAGCCTTGGGGTTTTTGCTGGCAATAAGGCTTTTAACGTCAATTAGCTTCTCTTTCTTCATAGCAAGGACTAAATTACTTTAATTTAACAGCTGGATTGGTTTTTGAAATTGATATTTATTCACAATGAAAGTTTGAAAAAACCTGCATTTTTGGAGAAAAGATCACCTTTCTGAGGATTGTTTATTGTAATTTTACCGATCTAATGAATAACTGTTGACCTATGATTGAATTATCAGAAAGATTACAAGCAATGGAGGAGTCCGCCACAATTGCGATGTCGCAGAAAAGCAGAGAGCTAAAGGCGGAAGGGAAAGATGTTATTTCACTTAGTTTAGGTGAACCAGATTTTAACACACCGGACTTTATCAAAGCAGCTGCTAATTCGGCGATTAAAGACAACTATACGAATTATACACCTGTTCCAGGATATGAGGATTTGCGAAAGGCAATTGCGAATAAGTTTAAGCGTGACAATGACTTGCATTATGCGACGAATCAAATTGTAGTTTCAACAGGAGCAAAACAATCGATCGCAAATGTTTCTATGAGTGTTGTGAATGCTGGTGATGAAGTAATTATTCCTGCACCATTTTGGGTGTCTTATATTGAAATAGTAAAAGTATCAGAAGGAGTTCCTGTTATTGTAAATGCTGGCATTGATACTGATTTTAAGATAACTGCAGAGCAACTTGAGGAGGCCATCACTGAGAAGACAAAGTTGATGATTTTTTCAACACCATGCAATCCAACGGGATCTGTATACAGTAAAGAGGAGTTAAGAGCACTTGCTGATGTATTGGTTAAGCACCCTCAGATTGTTGTTATATGCGATGAGATTTATGAGCATATAAATTTTGGCACGCGCCACGAAAGTCTTGCACAATTTGATGATGTTTACAATCAAGTAGTCACAGTGAATGGAGTTTCCAAGGCGTGGGCGATGACAGGTTGGCGTCTAGGTTATATCGGTGCAAACAAAGAAATTGCTGCCGCTTGTTCGAAAATCCAGGGACAATTTACATCTGGTACATGTTCCATAACTCAGCGTGCTGCAATTGCAGCGATGGATGCAGATCCTGTCGTTTTGAAAGACATGATTGCTGCTTTTGGGAGTCGTCGCACGTTAGTTTTGGATAAATTAAATGAAATTGAAGGCGTGAAAACAAATGTACCTGGTGGGGCATTTTATGTTTTTCCTGATGTTTCGTATTTTTATGGAAAGTCATTTAACGGAACAACAATTGAGAACGGAAGTGATTTGGCAATGTTTCTGTTGAATGAAGCGTTGGTCGCATTGGTAACGGGTGAAGCATTTGGAGACCCCAATTGCATTCGTATTTCATATGCAGCTTCAGAGAAAGTTCTTACGGAAGCAATGAAACGCATTAAAGAGGCGCTTGAAAAGTTAAGCTAATGGATGTAACATCTATATTTAATCAATTTGCTGAGAAGCGAGTACTTGTGTTAGGTGACGTTATGATTGATGCCTATATGAGAGGAAGTGTCACGAGAGTGAGCCCCGAAGCACCAGTGCCTATTGTAAATCTTACAAAAACCGAGGAGCGTCTTGGTGGTGCAGCAAATGTTGCGCTCAATCTGCTTGCACTCGGTGCACAGCCCATTCTTTGTTCAATGGTTGGTAGCGGTGCAAACGGGAGTTTGTTTCGTTCCCTTATGGACAAGCGCGGTCTCACCCTTGACGGAATTATCCAAAGTGATGAACGGAAGACAACGGTGAAAACACGTGTCATTGGAAACAATCAACACTTACTTCGAATTGATGATGAGGAAGTGACCTCTCTAACTGAACACCAAGAAAATCAGGTGATTGATAGAGTAAACCAGTTTATTGGATCAATTGATGCTGTTATTTTGGAAGACTATAACAAAGGTGTGCTGACTGATCGTGTGATCCGAGCGGTGATTGAAATGGCGAATAAAAATGACGTTTTGATTGCGGTTGATCCAAAGAAAGATAATTTTTTCTCGTATGAAAATGTAACGTTGTTTAAACCCAACTTGAAAGAGTTGAAAGAGGGTTTGAACGTTGAATTTGATTTAGCGACCGACAAGATATCGTTTGAGCGCGCGATAGATGTACTACAAGAAAAGTTGAACAATAAAATTAGCTTTGTAACGCTCTCCGAGCACGGAGTATTTGTTCAGTCCTCATCAAATAAATCATACATTCCTGCTCACATTCGAACAATTTCGGACGTCAGTGGTGCGGGTGATACAGTTATCTCTGTTGCAACCTTGTGTTTGGCCGTTGGTTTGGCTCCACAACTTATAGCAGAAATAGCAAATCTATCAGGAGGTTTGGTCTGTGAGGTGAGTGGAGTTGTTCCAATTAATAAAGCCCAGTTAATGGAAGAAATGGTGAAAATTATTGATGCATGACGATTCGGGAATTTCGGGAGCGGGTGAATCTTTTCATTTATGATTCGAAAAGAAGTGTATTAGGTACATTGTCAATTCTGAACGTTCTTGTTTCCCTAACTGCCATTGGTGTTCTTGTATACAACTACGGATTTGAGCAAACAGCAGATTCGAAAGAGATGTGTTTTAGAATTATAGAATCCAGTTTTGGATTCTATATTCTGAGGTTTTTAATCAAATTATTGTACAATTTTAATCCACTTAAGTTTCTTAAAAGCAATTGGTTTGAGGGTACAATTATGCTTTTGTTAATTGTCGAGGGCTTCAATTATAATTTTATGGGAGGCATGGTACTCAAGCCTATATTTAAGTCCATTGGGTTTACTGATTTTGGTGCTTTTTCAACAATATTTGTTCAGCTATTTATCTTCATTATCATATTAAATAATTTATTTAAACAGCGAAATTTCAAGCCGTGGATGAAAATACATCCCGGATGGCTCTTTACTATATCAATAGCTGCAATGACTTTTATCGGAGGTCTTTTGCTTATGTTACCAGAGATGTCAAGAGTTGAGGGAGGATTGCCTTTTATGGATTCGATGTTTCTTTCGATGTCCTCTACAAGTGTAACCGGACTATCAACAGTAGATATTTCACAAGCTTTGACTTTCAAGGGGCAAATGATTGTTTTGATCCTTATAAAACTTGGTGGTTTGAATACAATTGCTTTTGGTGCTTTGATGCTCGTGATAGCAAAGTTTGGTGTGGGAATTAAGTACCATGAGGTTATTGAAGATTTTGTAAATCGAGATTCGATTTTGAAAGCCAAATCAATGCTTACAAAAATTGTTATTTGGGCCACTACATTTGAGGTAATTGGCGTTGCGCTATTGTTCATTGGTTTCGGCAGCGAAGGGCAATTTCAGGATTCAGGGAATCGATTTTTTCAGTCGGTATTCCATGGTGTGTCGGGTTTTAATAATGCTGGGCTCTCAACAATACATGGAGGTTTGATGCACCCTGATGTAATCAACAATACGTTTGTGCACACCATAGTGTTTATTCTATTCTTTTTGGGTGGGTTCGGAATGATTTATGTATTTGACATATTTGAAATTCGTAGGTTACGAGAACGAATGCGAAAACCATGGAAAACAATTGAGTTTGGCACCAAAATATCTTTGTACTTTACCTTGGGTCTTTTATTACTAGGTGCTGTTGTTTTTATGATTTTCGAGTGGAATACTTCTTTGGAAGGAAAAGGCACTTTGGATCGGTTAGTCATAGCTTTGTTTGAATCAATGACGACGCGTAATGCAGGATTTAACGTTGTGGATACTGCATCACTTGGCATGCCTGTAATGATTGTATTTTTATTCCTCATGTTTATAGGTGCTTCCTCTGGTTCAGCCGGAGGTGGAATAAGAACATCCACATTTGCAATTATATGGGCTTCTGTTATTTCTACAATCAGAGGAAAGAAGCACACTGAGTTGTTCCGTAGGACGATTTCAAACGATTTGGTAATGAAGGCATTTGCGGTTACAATGTTTTTTGTAGTGGGAAATATTGTGGGTCCTTTCGTTTTGGCCATTTCAGAAGCAGACCTTCTAGCATCTGGAAAGTATGAATTTATGGACCTCGTTTTTGAGCACGTTTCAGCAGCGAGTACTGTTGGCTTGTCTACTGGAATTACGTCAGAATTGAGTGGAGTCGGTAAGTTTGTACTGATTGTGGCGATGTTTATTGGACGTGTTGGTACATTAACATTGGCCTATTTGGTTGGCAAGCGTGTGATTAGTAAGAATTATAAATATCCGTATGGCCATACAATGGTTGGATAAATAGAGAATATGACAGACAATAAATCAATAGTAAAACCGTACAATAGTGGAGATGCTTCCAAAAAAGAGGAGGTAGCAGAAATGTTTGATAATATTTCCAAGCGTTATGATTTTTTGAATCACTTTCTATCACTTGGAATTGACAAACTCTGGCGTAGAAAGGCGGTGCGTCAGTTGAAAGACCTCAGGCCAAAGCGAATTTTGGATTTGGCGACAGGAACAGGTGATTTTGCCATTGCGGCTTTAAAACTAAATCCTGACGAAGTTGTTGGAGTAGATATTTCTCAAGGGATGCTGGACATGGGGATTCAAAAGATGAAAAAGCGCGGGCACGACAAGATCGTGAAGATGCAATTAGCGGATTCTGAAAAGCTACCTTTTGAAGATGCAAGTTTCGATGCGCTAACGGTCGGTTTTGGCGTACGTAACTATGAGAATTTAGAAAAAGGCTTGAGTGATATGCTGCGGATACTCAGACCGGGAGGAAAAGCCGTAATTCTTGAGTTTTCGAAACCCAAAAAATTTCCGATTAAGCAGGTGTTTGGCTTTTATTCAAAAAGGGTTATTCCATTTTTGGGTAAATTGATTTCAAAAGATAAAAGAGCTTATGCCTACCTTCCTGAATCTGTTGAGGCTTTTCCTGAAGGAACAGATTTTGAAACAATTATGACAAAATTAGGTTATAAGGAGGTGAATTCTATTCTATTGAGTGGGGGAATCGCCACGATCTATATGGGATTGAAATAAACTACTGATGAAGAGTTGTTCTTATGAATAAGAAAATGAACTGTTTAATGCGTTGTGTATCACTGGTAATTGTGTTTGCCGCTACGAGTGCCATAGCACAAATTCAAAAACCGAAAAATTATCATCGTTTTGATGAAAGGTTGATTCATTTTGGATTCATGATGGGAGGGAATACGGCCGACTTTAGAGCATATCAGAAACTAGATGCATTTGAAACGTACGGATTAAAATCTGTTACAAACAAAAGTTCAGCGGGCGGTCAAGTAGGAATTGTTACTACGCTTAAGGTAGGTACTCCCGTAGTTCGATTGCGTTTTATTCCTACTCTTTCATTTCAGGAGCGAATTTTGAACTACACTTTTATGAATCCTGATACTACCTCTACTGCGGACTATTTTAATCAGGAACGGGTGAATTCAACAAACCTTGATTTTCCGTTGATGTGGCAATTTCGTACTACGCGTCACAACAATTTTGCAACCTACGTTCTTGTCGGTGGGCAGTATTCTTTAGATCTTCAATCACAAGAGGATGCTAGTCAAGATTTTATTGACCCATACATCAAGATAAAGCGACATGATTTCCAAGCTCAATTGGGCGGTGGTGTTGAGTTCTTCGCTCCATATTTCAAATTTGGAATGGAAATTAAATACTCACATGGTCTTATTAATTCGTTCATTCAGGACGGAACTCCGGTTTCCTCTCCAATTGAAAAGCTGTACAATAAAGTTTGGTGGTTCTCAATCATTTTTGAAGGATAGATTCAATATACATTAATGCACTATCTTTGGACTGATGGAGGCAACAACAATTCAATTTCAAACAACACCAGAGCAAGCAAAAGATACGCTTTATCTGCGCAGTAGAATTACTGAGGCTTTGAACTTAGAGCATGTTGATTTTGATTTTGCCTGGAAAAGACGTTCGATTGATGCTCGAAAAAGAGAAATCAAGATCAATTGTACTTTTACTGTCTATGGATTGGGTAAAAGACCTGAAGTTGATCATGCATTCAATCCAATGAATGTAGCGGGGAGAAAAGAGGTTGCTATCATAGGGTCAGGTCCAGCAGGATTGTTTGCTGCCCTTCAAGCACTTGAGATTGGACTGCGTCCAGTTGTCTTTGAGCGAGGTAAAGACGTTCGTTCTCGTAGACGAGATCTGGCTGCACTAAATAAAGAATCCAAAGTTAACCCTGAGTCCAACTATTGCTTTGGGGAGGGTGGAGCAGGGACGTACTCTGATGGGAAATTGTATACGCGTTCAAAAAAGCGAGGGGATATCAAAAAAGCGCTGGATTGGTTCGTTCATTTCGGTGCTTCAGAAGAAATAATGGTTGATGCTCATCCACACATCGGAACAAATAAATTGCCGCAGATTATTGTTGCTATGCGTGAAACAATTGTAGCTTATGGTGGTGCGGTGAATTTTGAAAGCAAAGTAACGGATATAATTACAGAGAATGGTAAATTGAAAGCGCTGGAGATCAATAATTCTGAAATTCATGAGTTTTCTGATGTAATTATTGCTACGGGGCATTCTGCACGTGATATTTTTGATTTATTTCACAAAAAGAAGTGGAAACTAAAGGCAAAGCCATTCGCATTGGGTGTGCGCATTGAGCATCCTCAAAATTTAATCGATTCGATTCAATATAATGGACGTTTAAACGACGCTTTTCTGCCGCCTGCGAGTTATGCACTTGTTGCTCAGGTCGGAGGGAGAGGCGTGTATTCATTTTGCATGTGTCCAGGCGGAATTATCGCCCCATGTGCCACCGATAAAGAAGAAGTGGTCACTAATGGATGGTCGCCATCCAAGAGAAACAATCCTTATTCAAATTCAGGTATTGTTGTTTCAGTATTACCGGAAGATTTTGAACATCATGAGGCCGACCCTTTTGTTTGTTTGAATTTTCAAAAAGAGGTCGAGCACAATTGTTGGGATGTTGCCGGTAAAACGCAACGTGTCCCAGCACAACGTATGGTTGACTTCATAAATGGTCGGGTATCAAAAACTTTACCTCAGACATCTTATCTTCCTGGTATGACAAGTGTGGATTTAAACGATGTGCTTCCTGCTTTCATATCATCGCGTTTAAAGGGGGCCTTCGAGGAATTTAGTCGTAAGATGAATGGGTATCTCACAAATGATGCGGTACTTCACGCACCTGAATCTAGAACATCTTCACCAATACAAATGCCACGTGACGAGGATTTACAGCATCCCGATGTGAAAGGACTTTATCCTTGTGGTGAAGGCGCGGGATATGCAGGGGGAATAATATCTGCAGCCATAGACGGAATGAAGTGTATTCGCGCAATAGCTGAAACGGCAGAACCATAGATTCTATCAACTTTCTTGGGTTTAAATTTAATTTGAACGCGAAAATTCGTACAAAACAATACCTGTAGCAACCGCAGCATTTAAACTTTCAGCAGCTCCTTTCCCTGGAATAAAGATAGGCTCATCGATCAAGGAGCACAGCGATTTCGAGATTCCATTTCCTTCATTACCAATAACGATAATGCACTTGGCATGGAGTTTTTTTTCATAGATATCCCCCCCTTCGAGAAGTGCGCCATAGATTGGGCGTGATGCATCACTGAGATAGTTGTGAAGGTCCAAGTACCTCACAGGTATTCGGAACAATGACCCCATACTTGATTGAATTACTTTTGAATTGAAAATATCAACCGTTTCTTTTGAACATACAATCTCATCTACACCAAACCAATCTGCTGTTCGAATGATTGTTCCCATGTTACCAGGATCTTGAATACCGTCAATAGCTAAGGTCAAATTTGTCGTGTTGCTCTGAAGTGGTGGCTGTCTCATAACCAATAGAAAATCACTTGGTGTGCGCAATGCGCTGAGGTCCTTCATCGTATTTTTATCGATGAAAAACGCATCATTGTTCTCTCGGAATTCTTCATTTGATGTACAGAACAAAACGATGTAGTGCGACCAATTCTTTAAAATTTCACGCATCATCTTCTCTCCCTCGACCACAAATACTGCTTCCGAGTCACGATTTTTTTTCAATCTTAACGAGCGAATCCACTTTATCTTATTCTTAGATAGATGTTCCACAAATGCTTTTATTAAATTTGTTTCAACAAACCAATGTGTTGCTGAGATTCAAACTTACATATATTCTTCCGATTTGTCTTTTATTCGTCATTTCTTGCAGGCAAGTAAAACATGTCCCTCAAGGATCTTATTTGTTGGATGGCAATGAGTTTGTTCTGGATGGCGATAGGTTAGATAAGGATGATTTGGATGCAATAGTGCGTCAAAATCCAAATTATAAGCGGTTGGGAGTGAAATGGAAATTAATGGCCTATAATGCTATTGATTCGACTAAAGTTGCAGATAAACGCCAGAGAAAAAACAATAACTTGCGTGAAATAAATCTAAAACGCCGCAAAAAGCAAATGCGCATTAATTCAAAGCGTATTGAAAGGGCGAGCGCGAGGGGAGACGATTATTACAATCACAAAACAATTGCCCCAAAAGACACCATTGCGCCTCGAAAGTTTTTTCGTGAATGGTATAAATATAAAATTGGTGAGGCTCCATCCATATTTGACAGTCTTTTATACGATAAGACTATTGATCAGCTTAATGCTTATTTGAGAAGTAAAGGATATTATTACGGCTCCGCAGAAGGATTTATTAATTACGGAAACAATCGCAAGTGTAAAGTGATCTATAGTATTGAAACTGGAGCAAGGTATATGATTGATTCTGTCTTCATAGTTTGTAATAATAAAGAGGTTGAAAAAGCATATCACACGTTTGCCTCAGTGCAGCACGATGCGCCTTTGGTTCATTCGCCTTTTGATTCTGATCGCTTGAATGATTTTCGAAATCAGGTTGCAAAATTTATGCGGGATTCCTCTTTTTATGGTTTTAGTGCAAACCACATTCGTTTTGTTTCGGACACCTCTCGAGCCGATATGCATGTTGATTTAGGAATTGTATTTGGCGATCGGGCAGTGCGGTCTGCTGAGAATCGCGATTCATTGATTCTACTGCCTCACAAAAAAACATATATAAATGAGGTGTATTTTCATATCGCCGACACCTTGAAGTATTCTGGGAATTTTAAGAATGACGCAGAAATTAGGGGATTGCCTTTGTATGAGGGAGCGTTTTTCACCACATTAGATACTATATGGTATCAAAAGAAAGATGCTAAGATGGAAGGTGGGTACGATCGGCACCGCTCTGCTTATGTTACTTACAATGGAGAATTGATGATAAAACCGAGGATTCTTGAATTGCACAATTCTCTTGAGGGTGGAAGGCCATACAAGGAGAAGTATGCAGAAAACTCCTATAGTAGTTTGTTGAAAATGGAGCTTTTTAAAGCAATTAAAACTGACATTCGAGAACTCGCTGATACCAATTTGTTAGATATTCATTACTATTTGGCGCCTTCGAAAAGGCAGAGCTATAGTTTCCAGCCTCGCGCAACAAATTCAAATGGATTTTTGGGAGTGTCGTTGTCTGTTGATTATACTAACCGCAATTTATTTAGGGGAGCGGAGCGTTTTACTTTTTCGATTTCCGGTGGTTTTGAATCTCAGCCAACAATTTTTGATGAGACCGTGAATGGTGAAAAAATTAAGACAGCTGGTAGAAGTTTTAATACACTCGAAATAGGCCCGAGTATAAAATTACAATTGCCAGGTTTCTTTCCCATTCGAATGGCCAACATTTCAAAAAAACGTCGTGCACAAACGATCATTTCTTCAGCATACAATTATCAAAAGCGTTCGGATTTTGAAAGAGGTACATTTCAATTGAATTATTCTTGGGAATTTATTGTAAAAAAGACTTCATTATTCGAGATAGGTTTGCCTGCCGCATCGGTAATTAAGTTCGTAAACATTGAAAAAACAGACCAATTTTCTGAAAAGTTAAATACACTTGGAGATTTATTTTTATTAAATGCCTACAGCGATCAGTTTATATGGCAAGATTGGCGATTTGGATACGAATACAATATCAAAGAAAAAGTGAATCGATTGGGGAATTCTCAATTTTATTTAAATAGTGTGTTCGATCCTGCCGGGAATATTTTGAGTTTGTTTAAAGGACTTCAAGATACAACAGCTGCTGGTCAATCAGCGATAGGTGGAGTTGGGTATTCTCAGTTTGTGCGGTTAGACAATGAGTTGATTTACGCTAAACCTTTGGGTAGAGAGCGCAGTGTTAATCTAAGGTTTCAAGGAGGAGCTGGATTGCCGTATGGGAATACAAAAACATCACTTCCTTATGATTACAGTTTTTTTGCTGGGGGTGCCAATGACAATAGAGGGTGGCGTGCCCGTGGGCTGGGACCTGGATCTTACAAGTATTATCTAGACACCAATAGAACAGCAACGCAGATTGGTGATATTAGATTGGGTGTTTCCGCTGAATACCGTTTTGCGATTAATACTTTTTTTAAGGGAGCTCTGTTTGTTGATGCTGGAAATGTTTGGACTGCATATTATGATGAGAATCGTCCTGGAGGTCAAATTTCCAAAGATATGTTCAATCAAATTGCTGTGGCGGCCGGGCTTGGAATTCGAATGGATTTGGAGTATTTTATCGTCCGGGTAGACATCGGATTCCCTATTCGAAATGCTGCTCTTCCTAATGGCGAAAAATGGGTTTTTCAGAGAACGAAGGATGCATTTGAAAATGAAGTCAACGATGCATTTGGCGCGAATTGGCAAAGCGTTGTTCCAAAATTATACACGCCTCAATTTCATTTTGGTATTGGGTATCCATTCTAGGCGGAAATGTACTGAGTATTATTCGTCTATTTTCAAGTTAGCGAAACGCAAGAGCATTGTCTTGGATCCATGCTTTGGAAAGAAAATAGATGCTTTTCTGTCGTTCCCCTCACCACTCAGTTGCAAAACTTTACCTTTTCCAAATCGATCATGTTCGACATTAGTTCCAACTTGAAGAGGCACTGTAGCACCCGATTTTGATAAGTTCGGTGTCGCTTTTGCTATTGGCTTTAACGATTTTGATCCCAAGGTTTTGTTCAAACCTCCTGAGCTGTTTGGATTCGCAAAAGCACTTCCTAACCTGCCACTTAATGAACGTCCTTTGCCACGCTCTGGAGCTTCAAAATACAGGTAGTCACGGTTGATTTCATCAATGAAACGACTTGGTTCTGATGAAATTAAGTTCCCCCACAGAAACCGGGAACTTGCATACGAAAGTGTGCAGGTTTCTTTTGCCCGTGTAACAGCGACGTAAAACAATCGACGTTCCTCTTCAAGATCTAATCTTGAGTTAAGAGCCATTTGGGATGGGAAGAGATTTTCTTCTAATCCTACCAGATAGACATGTGGAAATTCGAGTCCTTTGCTTGAATGAATTGTCATTAGGGTAACATGATCGCGGTTTTCGTCTTTTTCATTGTCTGCATCTGTTAAAAGAGCGACATCTTGCATGAATTCAGTTAGTGACTTTGACTCGCCTTCTTCTTGGGCCGCTACAAATGCGCGAATTCCAGAAAGCAATTCCTCAATATTTTGATAACGCTCAATTTCTTCAGGACCTTTGTCCTTATCAGATTGCATTTCCTTTAGTATGCCTGAGCTTTTGGCGATATGTTGTGCGAGTGTATACCCATCAACGTTATCCAATTGAGCAGTGAAACTTCGAATCATTGTCACGAAATCTGTCATTTTATTTTTTGCACCCGAATTGATTTGAACCGGGTATTTCATGAAATTTGACATGACATCCCATGCACTAACACCGTATTGGTTTGCAGCGATAAGAATATTCTGCATCGATGTTTTACCTATTCCACGTTTGGGGTAGTTGATGATGCGTTTTAGCGCTTCTTCATCATTGTGGTTTGCAGTGAGTCGAAAATACGCGAGCAGGTCTTTAATTTCTTTACGCTGGTAGAATGATAATCCACCGTAAATTTTGTAGGGGATGTTCATTTTTCTTAACGATTCCTCGAAAGACCTTGATTGTTTATTCGTTCTGTATAAAATTGCGAAATCGTTGTGGTTTGATCCCTGACCAATTTTATCGTAAATTTTATTTGTAATTTGTTTTCCTTCTTCGTTGTCTGTTAATGTGCGAAGAACATGAAGTTTTTCTCCCTCTGAATTATCGGTCCAAACTTTCTTTTTTATTTGGTCTTGATTTCTAGCAATCACGCCATTTGCTGCTTCAACTATATTTTTTGTGCTGCGGTAATTTTGTTCAAGTTTGAACAATTTGAAGTCTGGATAGTCTTTTTTGAAATTTAGAATATTTTGGATGTTCGCTCCACGAAATGAATATATGGATTGGGCATCATCACCCACAACACAAATATTTTCGTAGACTGCGGCGAGTTTTTTAACAATCAAATACTGCGCATAATTGGTATCTTGATACTCGTCAACAAGAATGAACCGGAATTTTTGTTGGTAGTGACTCAGTACTTCGGGAAAATCGCGCAAAAGTACGTTTGTTTGGTACAATAAGTCATCAAAATCCATTGCGCCGGCATTAAAGCAGCGTTTTACATAGGCTTTGTATATACGTCCCATTTCTGGTCGCTTTGATGCGCGGTCTTCTGCCTGAATTTCTGGATTTTGAGCGTATGAATCTGCAGAAATAAGATTGTTTTTAGCTGATGAAATGCGGCCTAAAACTCCTCCTGGTTTGTAGGCTTTGTCATCCAGATTAAATCCTTTGATAATATCTTTAAGTAAACTCTTGGAATCTTGAGTGTCGTATATTGTAAAATTGCTCGGGTATCCGAGTCGATCTGCATTGTACCTTAAAATTCTCGAAAATACAGAATGAAAGGTCCCCATGGTGATGTTTCTCGCCTCGCCACCTCCTACAATTGCCCCGATACGTGCGGTCATTTCTTTGGCAGCTTTGTTCGTAAAGGTCAGTGCCATAATGTTGAATGGATCGATTCCATTTTCCATCATATGTGCAATTCTGTAGGTTAAAACTCTCGTTTTACCGGATCCTGCGCCAGCAATCACCATTGTTGGTCCTTCAATATTTTCAACTGCCGTGCGCTGACTGCTATTTAATTCGTCGAGATAACCCATTCAAATGTGTATTGAAAGTTCAGCGGTTTGAGGTTGGAATCCGCTTTTTTTCTAATTAACAAAAGTAAAAATTTAAGGATAGAAAACCGTGGATTAAATAATATCTATACTGATTTAAGTAAATATTCTTGTTTCTTTTGATCCAACCTATAACCTTGACTTTTAGGCGATAGGTTGATGTTCAAACCTTGAAGATGTATTGAAGGGTTGTATTTTGATTGCTTGAAGGGGTTCAAAAGTGCAATTGACTGGCGCTGTTCTTGGACTTTTAAAATTATTTCAATGGACCTTTAAGGTAAATTGAAGATGTGATTTCTTGCAATAATTCTTTAACTTTGCAGTCACCATAGAAAAAAAAGAATAATGGGGCACGGAATTAAGCCAGGAGTAGCAACGGGGGATGATGTTCAGAGTATCTTTGCGCATGCCAAAGAAAAAGGTTATGCATTGCCTGCAGTTAACGTTACAAATACGAGTACAGTGAATGCAGTTATGGAAGCTGCTTCAATGATGAATTCTCCCGTAATTATTCAATTTTCGAATGGAGGTGCTGAATTTTACGCGGGGAAAGGATTAACCAACGATGATTTCTCAGCAAGTATTGCTGGTGCTATATCTGGTGCGAAACACGTTCATACAATGGCGGAGTTGTACGGAGCAACAGTAATTCTTCATACGGATCATGCCGCGCGTAAATTACTTCCGTGGATCAATGGCTTATTGGATGCATCTGAAAAGCACTATGCCGAAACAGGAAAGTCACTTTTTAGTTCTCACATGATTGATTTGTCAGAAGAATCAATGGAAGCGAATATTACTACGTGTAAAGAATATTTGGAGCGAATGTCGAAGATTGGCATGACGCTCGAAATTGAATTGGGAATTACTGGAGGCGAGGAGGACGGTGTCGATAACACGGATGTTGATGTTTCAAAGTTGTATACGCAGCCTGAGGAAGTGGCTGAGGCATATGAGGCGTTAAGTGCAATTAGTAATCGTTTTACCATTGCCGCATCCTTTGGAAATGTTCACGGTGTATACAAACCGGGAAATGTTGTTTTGACGCCTAAGATTTTAAAGAATTCACAAGCATACATTGAAAAGAAGTATGCGACGGGCTCGAATCCTGTAGATTTTGTTTTTCATGGCGGTTCGGGATCTTCACTTGAAGAAATTCGTGAAGCAATTGGTTATGGTGTGGTGAAAATGAACATTGATACCGATTTACAGTTTGCTTTTACTGAAGGTTCTCGCGATTACATCACAAATAATTTAGATTATTTGCATACCCAAATAGGAAATCCAGAGGGTGAAGAAATGCCAAACAAAAAGTATTACGATCCACGCAAGTGGATTAGAGCAGGCGAACTAACTTTTATTCGACGATTGGAGCGTTCGTTTCAAGACTTGAATAATGTAAATTCACTTGCAGATTAGATAGAATAACAAATACTCAATTATTAATTTCAATTTTTAGAAATGGGTTGGTTTAAGAGAGATAGAGAAGGAATTACGACTTCAACGAAAGAGAAAAGAGAAACACCTGAAGGGTTGTGGGAGAAGTGCTCAAATTGTAAAACAATTTTTTCAGCAGACGATTTAGAAAAGAACTTTTATGTGTGCGACCGGTGCAATCATCATGAGCGAATTGGGTCTGAAGAGTACTTTAAGATTTTATTTGATGATGGAAAGTACAAGGAGTTGGATTCAAAATTAATGGCAGGAGATCCCCTCAAGTTTGAGGATACGAAAAAGTATTCTGATCGCGTTAAGGTTTCTCAAAAGAAAACAGGTCTTGTTGATGCAATTCGAACAGGAAAGGGGAAGATTAATGGTGAGGATATTATTATTTGCGCAATGGACTTTGCTTTTATTGGAGGTTCTATGGGATCTGTTATGGGGGAGAAGATGGCTCGTGCAATTGACGTTGCGATAAAGTCAAAGTCGCCATTTATGATTATTTCTAAATCGGGGGGTGCTCGTATGATGGAAGCTGGGTTGTCGTTGATGCAAATGGCCAAAGTGTCTGGTAAGCTCGGGCAATTGGCAGAAGCGAAATTACCCTATGTATCTTTTTTAACAGACCCTACAACGGGAGGTGTTACGGCGTCGTTTGCCATGCTTGGAGACATAAATATTGCTGAACCTGATGCATTGATTGCCTTTGCTGGTCCGCGGGTAGTGCGTGAAACAATTGGTAGAGATCTTCCGGATGGATTCCAGAAGTCAGAGTTTGTTTTGGAGCATGGGTTCCTTGATTACATTGTGGATCGTAAAGATCTCAAAGAAACACTTGCGCTTAGCTTAAAGTTGTTTCGATCGTAACAAATGTTCGTTCGATCAAGTAATTCTGATGTAATTTTTAGATTGTATAATAAAAATTATATCTTTGCACCGTCCAACGGGACTACATAAAAATCATTTAAACAAATATTGGAATGTATTTAGATTCAAAAACAAAAGAAAAAATCTTCAAAAAACACGGAGGTTCAGCAACAAACACTGGTTCGCCAGAAGGGCAAATTGCTTTGTTCTCGCACAGAATTGCTCATTTGACTGAGCATTTGAAAAAGAACCGTAAAGACTACGGAACGCAAAGAGCGTTGCAGTTGTTGGTTGGTAAGCGTAGAAGCTTATTGGATTATTTGAAAGCAAAAGATATTGAAAGATATCGTGCAATCGTTAAAGAATTGAAGTTACGTCGTTAATTCGTTGCGTATACTAGTATTGGGGGGACAGTCGAAATCTATTCGAGTGTCCCTTTTGTTTTTAACAATTGGAAATCGAGAAGTAAAAAAATACGATCGGAGCCAATTGTAGTTAAAGTTGTAAATAAATAAATATGAATATAGGAATAAAAAAGTCCATCACTACGGGAGGTAAAGAAATCTCGATAGAGACTGGGAAGTTGGCAAAACAAGCTGACGGTTCGGTAGTGTTACGAATGGGCGACACAATGATTTTGGCGACTGTAGTAGCTGCCAAAGATGCAAGAGAAGGAGTAGATTTCCTTCCTTTAACTGTAGACTATAAAGAAAAGTTTGCAGCGGATGGTCGTATCCCTGGGGGATTCTTCAGAAGAGAGGCGCGTCCGTCAGAAAGAGAAATTTTAGTAATGCGTATCGTTGATCGAGCATTGCGTCCGTTGTTCCCAGATGATTACCATGCTGAGGTTCAGGTGATGATGCAGTTGATTGCTTATGACGGAGTGAACAGTCCAGATGCTTTGGTTGGATTTGCCGCTTCAACAGCTATTGCTTGTTCTGATATACCATTCAACGGACCAATGTCTGAAGTTCGTGTGGGTAGAGTAGATGGTCAACTCATCATCAACCCAACGCTTGAGCAGATGGCAGCATCAGACATCGATTGTATGATTGCAGGTACGATTGACAACATCGTGATGCTTGAAGGTGAAATGCTTGAAATCTCGGAAGAAGAGATGGTAGAGATCATAAAAATTGCGCATGAATCAATTAAGGCACAATGTCAATTCCAATTGGATTTGGCTGCTGAATTGCCAAATACATCGCCGAAAAGAGAGTATTTGCATGAGGATCACAATGAAGACGTGAAAGAAAAAGTAATGGCTTTCGCTTATGACAAGTGTCGCGCAGTTGCGAAACAAGGCTTGGCCTCAAAAGAAAAGCGTTCTGAATTGTTTGGAGCTGTTAAGGAAGAGTATGTCGCTTCTCTTTCTGAGGAAGAATTAGAAGTTGAAGAAAAATACATCGGCGTTTATTTCAAAGCTGCAATGAAGAAAGCAGTGAGAGATACAATGCTTGACGATAATATTCGATTGGACGGTCGTAAATTTGATGAGATTCGTCCAATTTGGTCGGAAGTAGATTACTTGCCAACAGCGCATGGATCGGCAGTATTTACGCGTGGTGAGACACAATCGCTTACAACTCTTACTCTTGGCGGTAAGATGGACGAGCAAATGATAGATGATGTTACGTTTAAAGGAACGACAAACTTTATGCTGCACTACAATTTCCCTCCATTTTCAACGGGTGAAGCACGACCTATTCGTGGAACATCTCGTCGTGAAGTAGGACACGGGAACTTGGCTTTGAGAGCATTAAAGCCTGTTCTTCCTGAGGACAATGCATACACAATTCGTTTGGTTTCTGAGATTTTAGAATCGAATGGTTCATCTTCGATGGCTACGGTTTGTGCTGGAACATTGGCATTGATGGACGGAGGTGTTCAAATCAAGGCTCCAGTTTCAGGAATTGCTATGGGATTGGTTGCTGACGGAGGTAAATTCGCAGTATTATCTGATATCCTAGGAGATGAAGATCACTTAGGAGATATGGATTTTAAAGTAACAGGAACGGCCGCTGGTATTACGGCATGTCAAATGGATATTAAGGTAGATGGTCTTCCATATGAAGTTTTGATTCAAGCATTGAATCAAGCGAAAGAAGGGCGTTTGCATATCTTAAATGAGATTCTTAAAACGATCGCTGCTCCAAATAAAGAATTCAAACCTCAAACTCCTCGTATCGAGGCGTTCACTGTACCTAACGATTGTATTGGTGCGATTATCGGACCTGGTGGAAAGATCATCCAACAATTGCAAAAAGATACAAATACGAACATAACGATTGAAGAGCTCGAGTCGGGTGAAGGTAAAGTTCAAATCATGTCCAACAATGCGGATGACATGAATGCAGCAGTTAAATCTGTGAAGTTGATTGCATTCCCACCACAAGTAGAGGAGGGTGCAGAATACGAAGGAAAAATTAAATCACTGCAAGCTTACGGTGTATTCGTTGAAATTCTTCCAGGTACAGATGGATTGATCCATATTTCTGAATTTGCTCACGAACGCATCAATAAGATGGAGGATGTTTGTAAAGAAGGAGACATGGTGAAGTTTAAAGTCGTTTCGAGAGATCCAAAGACGAAGAAATGGAAATTATCTCGAAAGGTGCTTTTGCCGAAACCAGAAAAAACTGAAGCTCCTAAGTCAGACTAGTTGATTTTCAGCTACATTGTTCACTTTTTGTAAGTAATGATTAAAGAATAAATTGCCCTGACGATTTCGTCAGGGCTTTTTTGTGCGTAGCGGATTAGTCTAAAAATTAATAGAATTGGTTTCTTGAAATTCGTAGAATGGAATTAATAATTATATTTATATCAAATTGAATTATATAGAGCTATGGCAAGCAAGAAAGATTTAAAGAAAAGAGTTAAGAGGATGGTCTATGAAGTACTTAACGATTGCGACTATGTAATTGTTAACGATGGAAAAAATGCTGATAAGGCAGATCAATTGAGCGATGATGCGGTTGACTTTCATGATGAAGTAATAGCTAAAATCAACGCTGCGAAGTCAAAGAAAGAATTCAATGCTATAGTCGAAACACTTAAAAAAGGCGGAGAAGATTTCGTAAAGAAATTAAACGCACTTTAGATAAATGAACTACCATTCAAAAAGTGCTGGTCCTTTGTCAGCACTTTTTTTGTACTGGTTTTTTTCTATTACGGTCTGAAACTACTGCAAAATATACCATTTCATTCCGTTTTTAAGCTTCACATAGCGGTGCTCTGCTAAAACTTACGAAACACTATATTTTATTGCATTTTCAACCCTTATAACGACATTCTAATACTGATCCAGGTTAAAATAATTTGAGGACTATTGTCGCCTATAACAATTCTTCAATGATACGATCCATTGAGTAACCTTCCGCTTCTGCACGGTAATTGCGTACGAGTCGATGGCGAAGGATTGGTTTTGCAACGGCTTTCACGTCTTCGATATCTGGCGAGTATTTGCCGTTTAGCGCAGCATGGCATTTTGCACCAACAACTAAATATTGTGAGGCTCTAGGTCCAGCTCCCCAAGTGATAAAGTCTTGTGTGATTTGTGGTGTATTTTCTCCACCAATTCTTGTTTTTCCAGCCAATTTCACGGCATATTCTAACACGTTGTCGGCAACAGGAATTCTACGAATCAGGTCTTGATATAGCATGATTTGTTCTCCGCTAATAATTTGATTCAATTCTATGGATTTATTTGCCGTTGTTGCTTTTACAATAGCGAGCTCTTCAACATATGATGGGTAGTCTACCCAGATATTGAACATAAAGCGATCGAGCTGTGCCTCTGGCAGTGGGTAGGTCCCTTCTTGCTCAATTGGATTTTGAGTAGCCAATACAAAGAAAGGTGCTGGAAGCGTTCGTGTTTCTCCTGCTGCCGTTACCGATCGTTCTTGCATCGCTTCTAGAAGCGCTGACTGTGTTTTTGGTGGTGTTCTATTGATCTCATCGGCCAGAACAATGTTCGTAAATAATGGCCCTTGAATAAACTTAAAATTACGGCTTTCATCCAATACTTCAGCACCTATGATGTCAGAGGGCATCAAATCTGGAGTAAATTGAATTCTATTGAAGCCAAGTCCCAAGCAATCCGAAATTGTGTTTACTAAAAGTGTTTTTGCCAATCCAGGCACTCCAACAAGTAAGCAGTGTCCTTTTGAAAAAATTGAAATCAAAACTTGGTCCACAACTTCGTCTTGACCCACAATTACTTTGTGGATTTCGTTTTTTAGTTCCTGATAGTGTTTTACTAACTGGTCAATTCCTTCTTTATCTGACATGAAGTCTAAATTTATAATGGTTTAATTAAGCGTTTGAAAATAATCAAAAGGCACTAAAGTAACCTACATTTGAAGCCAATTGTTTGAGAAATTACAGTTTTTATAATCCTCATCCAATCGAATGTAGGCGTTCCCAATTTTTGAAGTCGTCCATTCACTCACAATTTTCTGTTTCTTTTCGGATTCGGCCGCAGATTTAATTAGGGCATAATCATCCTTTAGATTGGCTCTGTGTGCGACAGTTCGATCTACTAGTTTAACGATCCGTATTCCTTCTTTTCGCTCCATCATGTTGGTATAGAGGCTTGGAGTAGATAGATCACCTTTTTCTAGACTATTTGTGAGCAAGTAGATTTGTTGGTCGACTTGATTCAAGTCTTCCATACTCCACATAATATCCCCCGAAATTGGATTGGTAATTGTTCCATTGTTTTGTCTTGTGGTCTCATCGTTTGAAAAACGAGTTACCGCCTCTTCCCAGCTGATTTCTCCCGAGGACAATAATTGGTAACAAGAGTCCATTTTTTTCTCTGCTACTGCAATTGCTTCGAATTCAAATTCTGGAATTATTAAGATGTGTCTGCATGAATAATCGTCTCCCTTTCGGTCGAGCAATTGTACGATGTGGTATCCATAGCTTGTTTCGAAAACATCAGAGATTCCATTTTTATCTAAACTAAACACGGCTGCTTCAAATTGCGGAACCATCATGCCTCGCGTGGCATTGATTTTTCCACCTTCAGTTGCGCTGCCTGGATCCATGGAATGGATGCGCGCCTGGGTAGAAAAGGATTTCCCATTTTTGATGATTTTCTTTCTAATATCCGCCAATTTATTGAACGCTCGTTCTTTATCCTTTGTTGTGATCTCTGGATATTGTACGATTTGTTGAAAGCTTAATTGCGAGCTAATTAGCGGAATACTATCGAGAGGGATGTTTTCATAGAAGCGTCTCACCTCACGTGGAGTAATTGAAACATTGGCAGTTATTGTACGTTCCATTTCTTTTGAAAGCAATTGGTCTTTGATTACAGTTTTAAATTCACGTTTGATGTCTCCAATTGTTTTACCGTAGAATTCTTCTAGTTTTTGTCGACCCCCAATTTGACCTTCTATAACACGAATTCGCTGTTCCATTTCTGCATCTACTTGGGCATCTGAAACTTCTATGCTGTCGAGAATGGCCTGATTGAGAAGCAGATTTTGGTACATTAATTCTTCTAAGATTTGGCAATCTTTTTCAGGTGTCAACTCGAGTCCTGCTTGCAGAATCTGAATCTTCTGTGCTTGGATGTCCGACAGTAAAATTACATTGTCACCAATTTGAGCGACAATTTTGTCTACTGTTGTTTGAGCTTTCGCTGAAAGGCTTAGTGAAAGTAATACACTAATTAAAAATGCTAATCTCATGGTTCTTTTTTAGTTCTTTTATTAGATTGGGCTCCGATTCTTCGCGCAATTCATTCAATCGTTTAGAAACGAGTATTCCACGAATTTGATCTTTGAGAAAGTCGAGTGGGGGAGTTTCATCTTTAAGTTTGTAATCGATAATATTTAAAAAATACCTGTGCTCTCCTTCTGAGAAGTACGTTTTTGTTCTGTTTAAAACGATATTATCGGTATTGTATTTTGTCAAGGGAATATCTTCGGTTAAGTTTTCGAAATAAATCCATGAGGAGTCGTCGAAGTAATAATTTTCTGCATAAAGTTTGGCATAAGTATTTATTTCGGCAAGGTCCTTATCATTTTTTAACAGGTACTTGGTGTGAATTTCATCCGCCTTGTAGTCAACTTCTTCAGGTATTTTTAGGTAGAGTGCCTGGACCAAGTAATCATTTAGAATAAATTCATCTTGATGTGATTCAAAGTAATCTTGAATTTCATCGTCGCTAACGACGGTGTCCAACTTGTTTTTGATTCTCAGTTCCTCAATGTAGTATTTGGACAGTTCACTTTGGAAATTTTTTGATCGTACTTCTACGAGACGCCATTTTTCAATATCAACTTTTTTGAGTTCTTGGACGAATACTTCGCGATCGACCCATTCTTGAATAAAGCGGTTGAATTCCTCTTTGTTATCGCTATTGGTTCCTTGATGCTTCATGAGAATGACAGCCTCTGTGCGTGTCAGTTCTGAATCACCAACTTGAGCAATGACTTGTTCTTTTTCAGCGCATGCTGTAGAAAAACAAAACAGGCTGACAATAATGCCAGCCTGAACTAGATATGTTTTTAATTTAGTTACCAATGGAGTAGAGGGCGTCTTTATAAATCGTCACCTTGTGTTTCTTTTTCAATTCTTTCAACCATTCACTTTCTAAATAGTTTTGATAGTCTGAAGTGATCGCTCCTTTTGCCTCGGTAAATTCTTTTTCAGAAGGACGGAGTATTTCATGCACATTAACTATGTAGCATTTCTCGTTGTGTTCAATCAATTGATTCACTCCGGCAGATAACTTTCTACCTTTCAAATAGTTTGTTTTGTTGGTGTCAAATTTTCCATTTCGGTGACGCACCTTCAATTCACTTTCACCATTTACAGCACGCACAATATCAACAATTTCTAGCGTGTCTGCTGCTTCTGAGTTGAGTAGGTTGTATACTTCTCTCGCTGCTTCTTTTGAGTAACATTCGAATACATCTGAGTCGTAGCGTGTTCCCCAAATATAATTTGATTTCCTGCTTGAATGGAATTTTTTCAGTCCAACTGTATCTTTCATGGCTTTGTTCCATACCAGATCAGACATTACTTCATACAACAAGATTCCATCGTGATATTCAGTGATCAGTGCTTTAAATGCAGGGTATTTTCCTGCTAGCATTGATTCTTCATAGTCAAGTATCGCCTGTTTTTCCCAGCTTTTGTAGTGCTGGTCAATGATTGGATTCATTGATCCTTCCGATTTTAGGCCTCTGTGATATGTTTCAAGGTATTTTCCAAATTCTTTCGTTGTGAATTTTCTCTTGTTCATAACGAACATTGGCTTGTCTTTCGGGATTTGATTTGCGTTAAACTTCCCTTGGAAGAATGTAGAGTCGAGGTTTTCATAAAACCAGTTGAGTCTCTTTTTGGATTTATCTTTGAATCCATACGCCTCTTTTAATTTGAGTACGAAAGAATTTTGTGTTTGTTTTGATCGCTCATCTTTTGCCACTCGTGATGCGAGGTTTTCTTCCATTGCTTCAAAAGCCGGCACATCCATCCATTTCAGACGTTTAACGATATGGAAACCGTAAGGTGTTTTTACAGGTTCGCTATAGTCTCCGTCATTTTTTAATGCAAATGCTACATCTTCGAATTCTGGAACCATTCTCGTTGTGGTTCCTGTTCCAAATGTAGGAAGTCGTCCTCCTTTATTTACTGAAGATGGATCATCAGAGTATTTTTCTACCAGTGCCTCGAAGTCTGCTCCATCGTTTAGAAGTTGATAAATTTCGTTGGCTTTGTTTCTTGAATCTTCCATTGCTTCAGATCCGTCGGTGTCTCGGGCCGCAATCATGATGTGAGCTGTTTCTATACTTCCACGCGCTTTTCTTTTGTCGGTAACTTTGAGAATGTGATAACCATAACGTGTTCTGAAGGGCATTGTAATAGCACCAACATTCGTTTTGAATGCCGGATCTTCAAATTGATAGAGCATTTGGAATGCAGTGAAATAACCAAGATCGCCGCCATTATTCGCAGCTGATGGGTCCTGTGAAGCTTCTTTTGCTACTTTTTCAAAGGCTTCCCCTTTTTCGATACGCTCTTTTAACGCAATGATTCTATTGTATGCGGCAAGAGTATCGGAAGGTTTGGCTTTCGGACTTACTTTGATTAGGATGTGCGAGGTACGTACTTCATTTTTTGTTCTGAAATACGCTTCTTTGACCAAATCGTCCATTTTTAATGAATCAACGAGGTAAGGCAAGGCAAGTTGTTTCGTGTAACCGTTCAATTCCTTGATTAATTTTGGAATGGTATCGTATCCTAACGCCTCTGCTTCTGCTACTTTTAGTTTGAATTTCGTGAACAATTCAACATATTCATCTAATGATGCCTTGTCGTATTTTGGGTCGTTGTTGTTCTTAAGATAGATTTGTAGAAATTCTGTTTTTGTAATCTCTTTGTCATCAATTGTCATAATCACAGGGTCGTTTTGACCGAATGTGCTTTGACCGATAACAAAAGTAATGGCTAGAAGAATTAGTTGTTTCATGATTTAATTTAATTATTGACTGCCAAATATAAGGGTTCAGTCGCATTATACATTTGGTTTTTGTGATTATTTTATGCTGTAATTTGGTGCTTCTCGCGTGATGGTAACATCGTGCGGGTGACTTTCCAAAACTCCTGCGCTTGTAATTCGTACAAATTTTGCGCCTTTCAGTTTTTCAATATTTTGCGCTCCACAGTATCCCATCCCGGATCGAAGTCCTCCAATAATTTGGTACATTACTTCTACGAGGTTTCCTTTGAAGGGAACACGCCCTGAGATGCCTTCTGGAACCAATTTCTTTGCATCGTCTTCGTCAGCTTGGAAGTAACGGTCTTTTGATCCTTTTTGCATTGCTTCAATTGAACCCATTACTCGATAGGTCTTGAATTTTCTTCCTTGGTAAATAATTGTTTCACCTGGCGATTCAGCAACACCTGCAAACATTGACCCGACCATAACAGTATCGGCTCCGGCTGCAATTGCTTTTACGATATCACCTGTATATCGAATTCCTCCATCTGCGATAACTGGCACTCCAGTTCCCTCCAAGGCCATTGCAACTTCGCTTACAGCAGTCAATTGAGGCACACCAACACCAGCTATGATACGGGTTGTACATATTGATCCGGGTCCGATTCCTACTTTTACAGCATCAGCACCTGCATCGGCGAGAAATTTTGCGGCCTCGGCAGTTGCAATATTTCCAACAATCACATCCAGATTTGGATATTTGGCTTTCACTTCCTTCAGTTTGATAACCACTCCTTTTGTATGACCATGCGCGGTATCGATGACAATAGCGTCAACTCCCGCATCTGCAAGTGCATCGACACGCTCAATTGTGTCATGCGTTACTCCTACAGCAGCGGCTACTCGAAGTCTACCGTATGAGTCTTTACATGAATTCGGGTGCTCTTTGACTTTGATAATGTCTCTGAAAGTGATGAGACCAATGAGTTTGTTGTTGTTGTCAACAACAGGTAATTTTTCTATTTTGTTCTTTTGAAGAATGGCTTCAGCAGTTGTTAAGTCCGTATTTTCAGAAGTGGTGATAATCTTGTTGGAGGACATCACTTCAAGAATGGCTCTACCATGATTTTTTTCAAATCTCAGGTCTCTATTGGTTACGATTCCTTTGAGTAGTCCATTTTCATCCACTACTGGAATTCCCCCAATTTTATTTTCTTTCATTAACCGCAGCGCATCTGCAACAATTGCATCTTCACTGAGTGTTACTGGGTCCAGAATCATCCCACTCTCAGAGCGCTTTACTTTACGCACTTCCATGGCTTGCGATTCGATCGACATATTTTTGTGAATCACACCGATTCCACCTTGCTGTGCGATTGCTATAGCAAGGTTGGATTCAGTAACTGTGTCCATTGCCGCTGAGACAATTGGAGTCATTACTTCAATGTTTTTTGTGATTTTACTTTTGAGGCGTACTTGATTTGGTAGAACTTCAGAATATGCCGGAACAAGCAACACATCGTCGTAGGTTAGACCTTCTTTAATTTGTACAATATTTGAAACAGACATAAGTGAACCTATTTGTGAAATAAATTCTTGCAAAAGTACGAAAATTTTATTGATTTTTTCTAGTTAAATCGTTAATTATGGCGTTATGATGCAGATTGCAGGTACGGGGTTGTTCATCAATGAATATTCCAATCGGAAATTTAGGTTACGATGGTCTATCTTTTGGAACGCAAATTGTTAAAGAAGACAAATTGTTTCCGCAACAAGATTTATTTGGTTAGAATTGTAAGCACTTGAGTAACGAATGAAAAAAGGACTTGTTATATTGTTTGTCTTCTTTGGGATGTATGCAACATCTCAGCAAGATTCTTTGATCTATTTGGATTCTAATTTGATCCAATTATCTGGTGTTGTCATTGATGAAGAATCACTTGATCCTATGCCGTACACTACAGTTTTTGATCGCTCAATTCGAAGAGGCGTGATTGCGGATTTTTACGGTTTCTTCTCTACGCCTGTATATCCCGGAGATACGTTGTATTTCTCTTATTTTGGCTACAAAACCTCGACATATGTGGTTCCAGATACACTCACAGACAATCGGTATTCAATCATTCACATGTTGCACAAAGATACACTGAACATCCCAGAGGTTGTTGTTTACCCATGGCCATCGCGTGAGGATTTTGCGCGTGCTTTCGTTGAGATGGAACCGTACGACGATGCATTGAGACGAGCACAACGTGAATTATCCGGAGAAAGTTTGGCTTTTGTCGCAGCTCGATTGGAGGGTGATGCATCCTTGGCTTATGGCTTGACTCAGCAACAAAACTATACACGTTTGTACACGCAGGGTCAACTTCCGGCCAACAACCTCTTCAATCCTTATGCTTGGGCAAAATTGATCAAAGATTGGAAGGCTGGCAAGCTATCAAAACAATAATAAAGCTTCTCTTTTTATTTCATGCTCAATGGCAGCTGCCTTGGTTTATCTGCATTGAAAATAGGGTAGGAAAGGAAGAATTTTTCTACTGGATTTGCCAATGCTGAGATATTTAAATTATCCGATGCTTTGGTTACATCAATAATTTCTCCTGATTTCATTACGAGATTGATGTTTTCTCTTTTGAAATTGTATGCATTATTGGTCAGCTTATTGGTGATAATGAAGTGTTCGGCTTCTTGCTCTGAAAGGTTTAAGTTTTTAACTATTTCAGCCCGTATAGCTGTGATTTTTTCTACGCTAAACGGTGTTTTTGACACCTCGATTTTAAATAGCCTGCGCTCAATAATCCGTTTGGAAAGCTCGGAAAGTACTTTGTCTGACTCGGATTGCCATACTTTTATAGCTCCAAGAATGTCGTAATCATCAAGAAGTGCAAAGCGTTCTAGTACTTTGGGGTCAGATTTAAAATCTTCAGCACTGACATTGTTTTCTAGGAAGTAGTTGAGTGCAGGACTTGCAAAGAGAGCTGTACCTTTTTGTTTAAGTTCTTTTGCGCGTCTCAATGCCTGAATTAGCATGTACTCGGCCGCTACTACTGTTTTGTGAAGGTAGACTTGCCAATACATCAACCTGCGTGCTACGATGAATTTTTCAATGGAGTAGATTCCTTTTTCCTCTAATACGAGCTTGCCATTTACCACATTCATCATTTCAATAATTCGATCGCTGCCAATCTTTCCTTCATTGACCCCTGTATAAAAGCTATCTCTATTTAGATAATCCATTCGGTCCATATCCAGTTGACTTGAAACGAGTTGGTGCAGAAATTCTTTTGGATACGTATTCTTAAATATTTCGAGGGCCAAATCAAGCTCTCCGTTGAATTCTTTGCTTAAGCGTTCAATAAAAAATATTGAAATTTCTTCGTGGCTTACGCCGCTCACGATGTCATGTTCCAAAGCATGACTGAATGGTCCGTGTCCAATATCATGGAGAAGAATAGCTAACAACGCGGCTTGCTCCTCGGTTTCACTGATTGTGTGGCCTTTTCTTCGAATTGTGGCAATTGCTTTTGACATCAAGTGCATTGCACCGAGAACGTGGTGGTAACGCGTATGAAGGGCGCCAGGATAAACGAGATCTGTTAAGCCAAGTTGCTTAATACGGCGCAAGCGCTGCATGAAGGGATGCTCAATTACGTCAAAAATTATTTCTTGAGGAATTGAAATAAATCCATAGACAGGATCGTTAAATATTTTCTTTTTGTTATTACTATTGACTTTCGATTGCAATTGCATAATTTTAGTATCCGAACGTCAAAACTATAAAATATCAGGCATATGAAGATAAAAATCCTTTGGGCAGATGATGAAATCGACTTATTGAAACCACATATTTTGTTTCTTGAGTCCAAAGGGTATGAGGTTGTTTCGGTAAATAACGGCTCTTCTGCAGTTGATAAAAATCGAGAAGACAATTTTGATATTATTTTTTTAGATGAGAACATGCCGGGGATTAGTGGGTTGGATGCGTTGGTCACCATAAAAATGGAGAAGCCGTATGTACCTGTTGTTATGATTACCAAAAGCGAGGAGGAGCATATCATGGAGGAAGCTATAGGAAGTAATATTGCAGATTATCTTATTAAGCCTGTGCACCCCAATCAGATTTTGCTTGCGATTAAAAAGAATTTGGACAAAAGTAAATTGGTTTCTCAAACAACGAATTCAAATTACCAAAAAGACTTTAAGGAGCTTGGAATGCAACTCAACAGTGATTTGGACATTGCCGGTTGGAATGAGGTCTATGAGAAGCTAGTGTATTGGGAGCTTAAACTTGAAGGTATTGATGATTCAGGAATGCTTGAAATCCTGAACATGCAGAAAAAAGAGGCGAACACTCAATTTTCGAAGTTTATTGATGAGAATTACTTGAAGTGGCTGAATGGCGTCGAGGAAAGGCCTCAAATGGTACATACCTTGTTCAAGGATTGTATTCATCCTACGCTTGATCATACGTCGCCCTTTGTTTTGGTTATTGACAATTTACGCTACGATCAGTGGAAAATTCTGCGGCCTTTGTTTTCGAAGTATTATTCAATTCCAAAAGAGGAGGTGGTCTATTCGATTTTACCGACTACAACACAATATGCGCGAAATGCCTTTTTTGCGGGTCTGATGCCCTCAGAAATTGCGAAAAAATATCCTGATTTGTGGTTGGACGAAGATGCTGAAGGCAGTAAGAACAAAAATGAAGCCGCACTTTTAGAGCATCAATTGGCTCGTTTGGCTCGCGATATTAAATGGTCGTACAATAAAATCACAAATTTGGATGCGGGTAAAAAACTCGTAGATAATTTTAATAAGTTATTGGATAACAATTTGAATGTCATCGTATGGAATTTTGTTGACATGTTGTCTCATGCACGTACAGATATGGAGGTCATTCGTGAGCTCGCAGACGATGAATCTGCCTATCGTTCATTGACCTTGTCATGGTTTGAGCATTCGCCGTTGTATGAAATCATTAAAAAGTGCGCCGAATCTGGACGAAAGTTAATTGTCACGACGGATCATGGAACTGTACGTGTAAATTCGCCGGTTAAAATAATAGGAGACAGAGGTACCAATACAAACTTGAGATACAAAGTGGGACGCAGTCTCTCATACAAGGAGAAAGACGTCTTTCAAATCAAAGATCCCGCTGAGGGATACTTGCCAAAATCGAGTTTGTCCTCCGAATTTGTTTTTGCGAAAGAAAATGACTTTTTCGTTTATCCGAACAATTACAACCACTTTGTGAAACATTTCACCAATACTTTTCAGCATGGAGGAGTTTCGTTGGAAGAAGTCTTGATTCCCTATGTTGAGCTCGAACCGAAAAGTGCAAAGGGTGCGACAGGAGAGTCAACAGCAGCAGCTGATCCAGTAAGTTCAAGAAATGTCAGCCGCTTCAAACGTCCTGGGAGGAAGTAATTCTTTTTCTTTCGGTTTTATGATCATTTTATGAATGGAATCGGGGGGCAATATTAAAATTATTGGTCAGAATGTATCTTTCGTTTATAATTTACGTAAGGTGAAGGTATGGGCAATCAACTGGAATTTCACATTCAGTCAACAAACGAACTACCGGGTGCTGCAAAGGAGTTTCTCGACAGCGTTGGGCATCGGAAGATATTTGCGTTTGATGCGCAGATGGGAGCAGGAAAAACAACCTTCATTTTGGGCGTTTTAGCAGCCATGGGAATCTCTGATGCAGAGGGTTCACCTACATATTCGCTCGTCAATGTATATGACAGCGAGATGTTTGGAAAGATTTATCATTTTGACTTGTATCGAATCAATAGCGAGGAAGAGGCATTTGATATTGGAATCGAAGAGATGTTGTATTCTAATGATATGTGTTTTGTTGAGTGGCCAGAAAAAATTAAGAATCTACTACCAGAGAATACGATTTGGTCGTATATTCGTGTAAATGAAGATAATAGCCGAACTATAACTGTAGAATTATGATTACTGATCCAGAAATTCTCAAACAATTAATGCAACAAGGAAGCCTTCTTCCAAAAGAGGAAATGCTCGAGGTTGTTCGTAAAAAAGGCAACCTTTACATCGGAATTCCGAAGGAAACATCTTTTCAAGAAAGACGTGTGGCTCTCGTTCCAGAAACAGTTTCATTGCTTGTAGCAAATGGACATCGTGTGAAGGTGGAGTCGAAGAGTGGTGAAGGCTCGAATTTTTCTGATGCTGACTACAGCGAGGCAGGTGCAGAGATTTGTGCTGATAAAAGTGAAATTTTTAAGTGTGCTATGATTTTCAAGGTGGCGCCTCCATCAGAAGAGGAAGTTGAAATGATGTCGGGGAACCAGACGCTAATTTCAGCGCTTCAAATCTCCATTCAGCCAAAGAAAATTCTCCAAAAATTAATGGAAAAGAAAATTACTGCAATTGCATGGGATTATATTCGTGATGAGGGAGGAGTTTTTCCTGTGGTTAGAACCTTGGGCGAAATTGCAGGCACAACATCCATGTTGGTCGCAGGAGAATTGCTGTCTTCATTCAATACAGGAAAAGGAATTATGTTGGGCGGTGTTGCAGGAGTTCAGCCTGCTGAAGTAGTTGTTATTGGCTCCGGAACAGTGGGTGAGTATGCTACTCGAGCCGCTTTGGGATTGGGTGCGGTTGTTAAGGTCTTTGACAATTCACAATCACGATTAAGAAGACTTCAAAACTCCTTAGGATCAAGGATTTACACCTCAGTTATTCAACCAAAAGTTTTGGCTAAGTCATTGAGGCGTGCCGATGTTGTTATTGGTGCATTGCGTGCCCCATTGGGACGAACACCGTGTGTCGTTTCTGAGGAGATGGTTCAAAATATGAAATCCGGATCTGTCATTGTTGATGTAAGTATCGACCAAGGGGGATGTTTCGAAACATCGAAAGTCACCAATCATTCCAATCCAACGTTTGTTAAGCATGGCATTGTTCATTATTGTGTGCCAAATATTCCGTCTCGAGTATCTCGAACGGCTTCTTTTGCTTTATCCAACATCTTTTCTCCGATATTAATAGAAATGGGTGAGAAAGGTGGTTGTAAAGAAATGATCGTCAGCGACGCAGGATTCCGAAGTGGCGTTTATATTTACAAGGGTGTTCTTACGAATGAGGTGCTTGGGAAAGTATTTGATTTGCGCTACAAAGACATCGAACTTTTGTTGATGGGAATGAAATAGTGCTTTAGAATTTTATGATTGTACCCTTAAATCTTCCGAAAGCACGTTTAAAGCTGACAAAAAAAGACAGTGAAGTCTATGTTTGGTGCATTCTGCGAAAGAAAAATTTGGTCTGTACTCCTGAAGAATGGGTGCGTCAACATGTCATTCACTTTCTCATTTCCGATGGAGTTCCTCAAGGATTGATCGCTTCTGAATACACCTTAGAATACAACGGCCGTTCGAAACGTGCAGATCTCGTGGTATTCAATCGTGCACAGCAAGCTGTTTTAGTGGTAGAGTGCAAGGCACCAGAGGTTGAGTTGAATGAACACGTATTTCATCAGATTGCCTCTTACAACCATGAAATGAAGGTTTCTTATCTTATGATGACCAATGGGTTGAAACACATTTATTGCCATGTGAATCAGTCGTCAGGAAAACTCGACTATCTTGAGTCGCTTCCAAAACTTGTTTGATTTCTACGTTCGCAGTGTTTCTTCTTCGAGTTTGAATTCTGACGTTTTGTGGAATGTGATTTCTGGGTAATCTTGTTCTGCCATCGTCAGTAAGAATGGTGTTTCAGCTAAAAATACAAGGTTCTCGTCTTTGTCACGTGCGATGTAATTTGCTTTTGCTCTTTTGAATGCAGTCAATTGCTCTTCATTGTTGGAGGTAATCCAACATGCTTTGAAATAGTTTTTAGGTACGAATTGACATTTTGCTCCATATTCATGTTCCAATCGGTAATTGATGACTTCAAATTGGAGCTGTCCGACAGTTCCGATGATTTTTCTATTACCGGGCTGTTGAATAAACAATTGGGCAACACCTTCATCCATCAATTGGCGAATTCCCTTGTCCAACTGTTTGCCTTTCATGGGTTCTAAATTCTCAAGTTCCATAAAGATTTCAGGAGAGAAACTGGGAATTCCTTTGAATACAAATTTTTCTCCTTCGTTGAGGGTATCACCAATTTTAAAATTCCCAGAATCGTAGAGGCCGATTACATCTCCGGGGAATGCTTCATCGATAACACTTTTGTCTTGTGCCATAAATGAGGTAGGATTTGGAAATTTCATTTTCTTTCCGAGACGGACGTGGTTGTAGAATGTATTTCTTTGAAATGTCCCCGATACGATTCTCAGAAATGCAATTCTATCTCTGTGTTTTGGGTCAAGGTTTGCGTGGATTTTAAAGACAAAACCTGAGAATTTATTGTCTTCTGGTTCGATTGTTTTTAAGTCTGTTTCGCGTCCACGTGGGGAGGGAGAGATCCTACAGAATGTATCGAGCATTTCTTTCACACCAAAATTGTTCATTGCAGAACCAAAGAATACGGGTGCGACATCTCCTGCAAGATAGGCTTCTCTATCGAATGGGTCGTATACACCATTGATCATTTCTACTTCCTCTCGCAATTCGTCTGCTGCAGCTTCTCCGACCATTTCATTCAGTTGGGGATTGTCGAGATTTTCAATAGAAACGATATCTTCGGAAATCCCTGTTTTATTCGCTTGAAAGAGGTTTAAGTTGCTGTCGAATAGGTTGTAGATTCCTTTGAATCGGTCTCCCATCCCGATGGGCCAGGTGAGTGGTCGGACATTAATTTCTAATTTTTCTTCCAATTCATCGAGGAGGTCGAAAGATTCTTTACCGTCTCGGTCCATTTTGTTCACAAAAATAATCACTGGAGTTTTTCGCATGCGACAGACTTCCATGAGTCTTTCGGTTTGCGCTTCTACACCATTTGCAACATCGACGACAAGAATTACACTATCCACCGCAGTAAGTGTTCGAAAGGTATCTTCTGCAAAGTCTTTGTGACCCGGCGTATCAAGAATATTGATTTGCTTATTGCTGTAATTGAAGGCCATTACTGAGGTCGCAACAGAGATTCCTCTTTGCTTTTCAATTTCCATAAAATCTGAGGTTGCAGATTTTTTGATTTTGTTGTTTTTAACAGCTCCTGCAGATTGAATGGCCCCACCAAAGAGAAGAAGTTTTTCGGTCAATGTCGTCTTTCCCGCATCTGGGTGAGAGATGATTCCAAATGTTCTTCTTTTTTCTATTTCTTCCAGCTTGTTCATTCAATATTCATTTCGAGTCGCGAATTTACAATAAAATTCGTGGATAAAGTCAGTGTTTTTTTAGGTATCGGGCGTTTGTTGAATGTGATGATTCGTTTGGATCTTCTTCAGTTTTGGCGTATGTAGCGACTGATATTGAATTTTAATTAGGGAAGTGTCAACAATACCTCTACCTTTGCAGCATATATTTAATGAATGACATTTAACAACCTCGGGTTGATTCAACCCATCTTAGAAGCTCTAGAAGAAAAGGGCTATACCCAACCAACACCAATACAGGAACAAGCAATCCCAATTTTATTGAAGCGCAGAGACCTTCTGGGATGTGCGCAAACGGGCACTGGGAAAACGGCAGCGTTTGCGATTCCGATCATACAGTTGATTGAGCAAAACAAAGACGACCAAGCCGGGAAGCGCAAAGTAAAGGCATTGGTTGTGACTCCAACAAGAGAGTTGGCGATACAAATTGGTGAAAATTTTACGGCCTACTGTAAGCACACCCGATTGCGAAATACTGTGATTTTTGGTGGTGTGAAGCAGGGAGCCCAGACAAACGCATTGCGAGGAGGTGTTGACATCCTAGTGGCAACTCCGGGCCGACTGCTTGATTTGATTCAGCAAGGATACATTACGTTGAAGCACATTGAGTACTTTGTATTGGATGAAGCGGATCAAATGTTGGATATGGGCTTTATTCATGACATTAAAAAGATATTGGCGAAACTTCCAAAGGAGCGTCAGTCGCTGTTCTTTTCAGCAACAATGCCGAAAAACATTGTCGCATTGTCGCGTGAGATTTTGGGCAATTACGATAAAGTAACGATTCAACCGGAGCAGGCGACTGCTGAGCGTGTTGAACAAGCCATTTGTTATGTTGCAAAGAAGGACAAGCCGGCATTGTTGGTGCATCTAATTCACGATAAAAATCCGGAGTCTACCTTGGTGTTTTCTCGAACGAAGCACGGTGCCGATAAGATCGTACGCAAATTATCGAAAGCGAACATAACTGCTGCTGCAATTCACGGAAATAAATCTCAAAATCAGCGCCAGCGAGCACTTGGAGATTTTAAGAAAGGTAAGTTGAACGTACTAGTAGCAACAGATATTGCAGCACGCGGAATCGATGTTTCTCAATTGGAATTGGTGATCAATTATGATTTACCGAATGTTGCTGAGACCTATGTTCACCGCATTGGAAGAACGGGTAGGGCCTCCGCGAGTGGTGAATCGATTTCATTCTGTGATATTGATGAGAAAGCCTATCTAAAGGACATTCAAAAATTGATTGGCCAGCACATCCCTGTGATTGAGGATCATCCATATCCAGATGATGGGACGCAATTGCCTTCGAAGCCTGGATCGAATCAACGCAACAACAACAATCGAAACAGAAATAAGAACAACCGTCACAGAAACCGTTCAAGAAATCGATAAGGCGCGGTTTGTTGTTACATTTCTTTCACAAATTCTGAAAATACCATTTTGTGGTGTTCAAGATCCATGCTGGCACTGAGTGCAACGCGAACAATGTAATCCTTGTCACCTTCCTTCGTGGTTCCTTGTGTTGAGGTTGCTGGAATTGTCCAGTAACAGCCTTTCAATTGGCCGTAGCTTACACAAAATTTACTTTCATTCGGAATCTCGCTGATCATCAAATTGATTAATTTCAAGTTCAATGCTCTTTTGTGGTTTTCTCTTTTTTCTTCAGTAGTACCTTTCGTTGGAAGGTCCAATGAGAAAACGGACGGTGTAAAACCTTGTTCAGCAAGTTCGTGTGAAACGAAGTTTATTTTTGCTGTCGGTAGTATTTGCTCAACAAAAGTTACAAATTCTCGCGTGTTGAGGTATGCATCGTGTATGCGTTGATTCATGGAAGGCAGTTGTTCTGCCAATAGTTCGTATTGCAGCGCTGTTGCTTCGTTATCACAAATGTTGAGGTGACGGTCTATTTTTTCCATTACAAATGCTGCTTTTTTGTTCGCTATGCAGAATCCGGCCGTGCAGCGTCCTCCGCTGGGGAATTTTGAGCCACTCACATAGGAGATGGTTTGTACGTCTGCAAGAATGTCATTGTCGCCCAAAAAATGAACGTTTGGGCAGAAAGTCTGATCCAGAATAAAAATAGGGGCGATTGCATTTGTTCCGTTGGATGTCGATCGATTTTTGCTGAGTACCGCCTTTAATTGCATTAAATCGGGAACTTCAACCCTCGGGTTTGTTGGTATTTCAGCGATGATGTACGGTATGGCATCGAGTTGCGCAATTTTGTCAAGCACAACGTCAATACTTCGCACCATGTCTTGTCCTCCATCAACGGGTAGATCCATTACCTCAATACGTTCGCTGCAGCCTGCAACACGTCGTGCTTGATCGTTCGTTCCTCCGTAGCAGTTTGGTGGAACAATAAATTTGATGTCTTTTCCATTGTGTTGCTCTATTGCATGATCTACCAGCCCCATCATTATTGCATATTGTATTGAAAGTCCACTTGATCCAACAGACGGGGTGGTCTGTGCGCCTGTGATTTCCTGAATTGATTGGATAACTTTGGCTTTGTTTGTTGATGAATCAATTGCGGCTGGTCTTGGCGGATTCCCAACAAATTGGTTGAGCACATGTACTGTATTGGCGGGAGTGATTGCGATTGTTTCTCTCCTTCGAACGTGCTGAATTTCTGCAACTGCATTTTGTGTTCCATTAACAACCAAGATACTTCCGAAATTGTGATGCGTATTGATCTGGAAGTCGGTATTGGGGTGGATTTTAAAATTGCAAATATCTTCTTTTTGAGTAAGCAGTATTGTGCTTCCATTGTGATCAGGGATGTTCGCTGAATTGTCAATTTGAATCGTTTCAAAGTTGTAACCGTAGACTTTTTTTATTGTTGCGGCATCAAAGCAATCCGGTAATCTCCCAACGTGAAGAATTTTAGTGTCCTCTCCTTTAAAGAGGTTGGTTCTTAAGATGGCGAGTATTGGTGTTGTTGTGGATGAAAAACCGATAATATTTTGCGCATCGATGTCATGTGTTTTTGCAATTCCCCATTCGAGAAGGCAGGAGAGTGGATGTCCGAGGCGAATATAATCGTATGCTGTCGGCAATTCACTTAGTGCTTCAGTACTCGAGATGTTATTTTCAAACAACTTTTCAAGTTGTGCAAGAAAGTCTACTTTTGCCATTTTCTCATCGTAAATATCTAAGCGATGGGTAGTTAGATTCAGCCAATCTGCTGGCATTTTTTGAAGTACTTCCTTGATATATTGTAGCGTTTTATCGGCCTCCATAGTTTTCTCCTTAAAATAGTGTGGAAAGATACACTAAATAGATTTTTTTCAAAAGAACTCGGCTCAGTTTTGAATAAATTGAATCACGACCAAGTGAGTTTTTTTGGTGCATTCGATTTTTATAATTTGGTGCTTCCGAAGTACTTCTTTACTTTAGTAGGAGAGCGCTAACGAATAAAACACATTACTATGAAAAACATTCTTATCCTTCTGCTACTTATCGCTTGTTTTGGTGTAACCGCTCAAAACACTGAAGATAGTCTAATTCGAAAGGAGTTTTATGGCAACGGAGACGTAAAAATAATTACTCATATTACTTCTATTCAATCAGACTGGATGTATTCAGGGCCCATAGAATTATACAAAGAGGGAGGTGTTTTATTTTTAGAGGCAGAGCTGAAGGACCATTACCTGCATGGGGACTGCAAATTTTATGGAGAGAATCAAAATGTAATATATGAGGGTCGCTATGAGAAAGGCAGTAAAGAGGGTGAATGGCGTGTGTATGATGAATCAGGTAAAGTGCTCTTTAGTGAACGCGATCATGATTATATCAATCTATGGAATACCCATAGGTATCTATTGGAGGATTCGGCCATTGACCTCAATACGTCTGAAATGTATTTTTTGGATGAAGGAAATGAATTGGAACCCTATAGCGAAGAGAAAAATGGGAAGGAGTACAGAGTGATTTCTTTCAAAGGGAATGAAGTGTATTTCTCGAATGGATTTGAGAAGAAAAACAAAGATGTTATTGTTACTACGAACAGTTGGGGGGAGGTAGAATTGAAATTTCGCAAGAGTGTGAAACTGATTTTGGTTGATTTTTATGATGATGGCTGCAACGAACCTGAAACTCGATTTGTTTTGAAGAACCGGCTAAGGAAAACCATTGGTGGTTTGTCTAATATTTCGTTTTTTGTTCAAAATGCAGTTTTTAGTAATTCAAAAAAAATGCGCAAAACGAAATACTTTAATGTATCACAGTGTGAAGGTTTTACAGAGCGGATTGTAATTGTTTATCAATAATTCGAATGGTGAAACAAAAAAAGCCTCTGGATGGCTCCAGAGGCTTTTTTTATATTTTTTAAACTTTTACATTCCGCTCAGGGCTGCATTTGTGAGCTTGAGTTGAATTTTCAAAAATCGAGCGACTTGTTTTGCAGTCATATCTCCTTGCGCTGCAGACATACTCTTGTCCATTGCTTCTGCTTTTTCTAACATTTTCGGATAGTTTGATAGTGCAGTGAAGTCTCCGTTCATTGCTTTTTTGTAGAATTTGATGTATTCATCAATATAATCCTCGTAGTCATCCATCATTTGGTCAAAGTCGTCATCGTTCATTGATGCTTTGCTGTTGTCGCCGTTATCACTAATGACTTCATCGAATGTTGTTGAAGTCTTTTGGACATCTCGATCAAATTTGATTTCTGAATTGACTTCAAAAGAAGACCAATCATCAATGACTCCTTCGTCAAATTTTTCTCCTTTATATAAGTCAAAGGTTACCCATCCATCCTGGCCACTTTTAAGTGTGAGGATGTCTTCTATTAATCGGTGTCCGCTGCACTTGGCTGTATTTAAACCAGAAATGGGTTGTCCTGCTTTATTGAAAATGGTCATTCCTAGGCTCGAGTAGTTGCCATGAAGTTCCGACGGGTCATACGGTAGTGGTTTATCAGTTCTTAAAACATTTAGTTTTACTTCCCAAACTTGATTATCTACAAAGTCCAACTCTATAAAATTTACTTTGGTAGCTGAGTTGTTCAGGACCAAATAGTCTCCGAGTTCTCCTTTGATTGTTTTGCTTTTGGCTTGAAGCTTTTTTGTACTTGTTTTTGGTTTGAACGTTCTTTTCGCTTCTTCAGCGGCTTCTCGTTCGGCATTCGGATCGCTTGACGTTAATTGGTAGAGACCGATAACTGCGAAAGCAATACCGATGTAGATGAGTCTTTTCTTATTCATAGCAGTAGTATTTAGTAATTAATTCACTTTGAAAATATAAAATTTTTTAAAAAAAAAGCTTTGCCGAAGCAAAGCTTTTTTTTTTGGGTGGAAGATGGGGCTCGAACCCACGACCCTCGGTACCACAAACCGATGCTCTAACCAACTGAGCTACAACCACCGTGTAAATCCATAAATTGGAGGCGCAAATATACAAAATTCTTGTAGTATTTTACGAATTCTCGGAGATAAAATTTAAATTTAGTTCACAAATGTTTTCATGGAAACTACTGATCATCTCGTTAAGGAATTTAGGTACAGAGTATTTGATGAGTCGTTCGTTCGAATTGAGAAATGCCTTGCTGTGCTTCCGGATGCGGCTTTGTGGATTGCTCCGAATGAAACGACGGTATCTGTTGGTAACTTGGTGCTTCATATGCTTGGAAATGCACGTCAATGGATTGTTTCTGGATTGGGAGGCGCTGAAGATGTTCGGGACCGCGACTGGGAATTTGTTTCCCATCCGGAATTGTCGAAAGCCGATCTTCGTAGACGCATGAATGCCATTGTTGCTCCTTTAAATGCAGTTTTGGATGGTCTAAGTGACAACGATATGAAAGAGTTAAAAACGATACAACGATTTGAAGTCTCTGGATTTTCAGCACTTGTTCATGTAATTGAGCATTTTTCCTACCACACGGGCCAGATTACCCTCCTAACAAAGTTACTGAAAAATGAAGATTTGGGGTACTACAGTAACTATGATTTGTAATATCCATTGACTTGGTGAATACATTTCATATTCAAATTGTTAATAATCTTCGTACAATGATTTTCATTGTTTCTGATTCTACATTATTTTTGCGCTAAAGAAATTATCTATGTTAAAAGTCGGAGTTCTTGGTGCGGGTCATCTCGGTAAAATTCACATCAAATTGTTGTTGGAATTGAGCGATGTGTATGAGTTTGTAGGATTTTATGATCCAAGTGATGCGAATGCAACTGCTGCGATTGAAGCTTTTGATATAGTTCGTTTTGAGTCGGTAGATGAACTTCTTGATGTTGTGGATGCCATTGACATTGTTACTCCCACGGTTTCTCATTTCGAATGTGCTTCGAAAGCGCTTCGCAGAAGCAAGCATGTTTTTATCGAAAAGCCGGTTACCGAGACGGTAGATGAGGCGAAAATACTTACTGGACTTGCCTATGAGGCAGGGGTGAAGGTGCAGGTCGGACATGTTGAGCGGTTCAATCCTGCATTTCAGCAGGCGGTTCCATATTTGAAAAATCCTATGTTTATAGAAACCCATCGCTTGGCGCAGTTCAATCCGCGCGGAACCGATGTTCCTGTTGTTCTCGATTTGATGATTCATGATTTGGATGCTATTCTAAGTGTGGTAAAATCAGGAATAAAGAGAATTTCGGCTTCTGGTGTTTCAGTGGTGAGTGATACACCAGATATTGCGAATGCACGAATAGAGTTCGACAATGGATGTGTTGCCAATTTGACGGCAAGTCGCATTTCTATGAAGAACATGAGAAAATCAAGGTTTTTCCAAAAAGATGCCTACATATCAGTTGATTTCTTGACCAAAGAACTTGAAGTGGTTCGAATGCAAAATGTGGAGGGCGAGCCTGATCCATTTGATATGGTTTTGGAATTGGGTGAAGGGAAGCCTTCGAAGAAGATTTTATTTGATAAGCCTGATATTCAAGATACGAATGCGATTAAAGAGGAGTTGTTCACGTTCCAGCAGGCGATTGTAAATGATACCAAGCCCATCGTATCTATTGAAGATGGCCGATTGGCGTTGGAAGTGGCTGCACAAATTGTTGAAAAATTAAAAACCTCTGAAGCTATTGTTGTGAACAATAAGTAAGAATTGAGTGCGTTCTAAGAATATTGTATATGAAAACATTGCTCCCATTTATAGGAAGCCTTTTGCTTCTTAGTTCATGCGTAAAAAATAATCCGGCTCCAGTATGGCTGTCGGTTTCAGAGTGGCAATTGGAATCAAATGGTCTTGGATCTCCTGAGGGAGAATTAACCGAAAATTTATCTGATGCTTGGGTATACGTTGACAATCAGTTTGTCGGTATTTTCGAGGTTCCATTTAAAATTCCTTTGTTGGTGAATGGAAGCAACAAGTCGGTTCGAATTTATCCTACAATTAAAAACAATGGTATTTCTGCAACAAAAAAGATTTATCCTTTTTTAGAGCCATTTGAAGTCTTCGCTGACTTGGCACAAAACGATACCTTGCATCTCGATCCAACAACACGCTATTACCAACAAGTTGATTTTACGATTTGGGACTTTGAGTCTGCCGATTCAGGTATCGAAGAGAGTCCGTCATCATCTGCTGCTCTGGTCATGGTGAGTGATCCTTCAATTATACAACCGTTCAATGGGGGGCAGTTTGCTCGTGTGGTCTTGGACGAAACGAATTCCAATTGGATTGCGAGCACAAATTTCGAGCATATTTTGCCGAAGGGGGGAGCAGAGGTCTATTTGGAGGTGGACTACCATACGGAAGCGGATGTTGTTACTGGTGTTTTGGCTATTGACGGTACAGAAGTTACTCAAAATCCAAATGTTCAATTCAACGGTCAGGATCCAGATAGTGTCACCGTTGAGTGGAAAAAGATTTACATCGATATCACGACCATTGTTTCTGGCTCTCCGACTGCAGATTTTTTCAGGAATTCATTTGAAGCGATTTTACCGAGTGGCAAAACGCAAGCAATTATTAATATTGACAACATCAAAGTAGTGCACTTTTAATGAACGCAAGACTTCTAACATTTATTCTCATTGCCATCGACTGGGCGTTTTCATGCGCTGGTTGGGCCTTGTTCTATTATTTCCGTAAAACAAACATTGAGAATGATGTTTTCTCGGTCAACGCAACCTTTTATTTGGGAATTTTGCTTGTTCCTGTGGTTTGGATTTTTATTTATTTGCTCCAGGGAACGTATCACAACGTACGTCGTCTGCACCGTTTGAAAGTGATTAACTTGACCTTTATTGGAACGTTTTTCGGTGTTGTAATACTGTTCTTTTTGTTGTTAATTGACGATGAAATCACCCGTTATCAGCAGTACTACAAACTTCTTTTTGCGCTGTTTACGATTCAGTTTTTTTTGGTTTTGATTCCACGTTTTTTGATCGTCAGCTACATTGTGAAACAGATTCATGCGCGCAAAGCTGGCTTTAAGACATTGATTATAGGTGGTAGTGACAAGGCGGTGGCCATTTATGATGAAATTCAGGAATTGCCGAAAGGTATCGGTTTGGATTTTGTGGGGTTCATCAATATCAATGGAATTGACAAGCTTCTCGAGGATCGAATTGAGTATTTGGGACATATTGATCAGGTAGAGACTATTTTACAAGAATTTCAGATTGAGGAGGTCATTATCGCGTTAGAGAGTAAGGAGCACGATCGAATCAAGACAATTATTTCTCGTTTGGCGGCTCGTGAAGTGCGCATCCATATTCTTCCAGACATGTATGATATTTTATCTGGAACAGTAGAGATGAACAATATTTTTGGGGCACTGTTATTGGATGTAAATTCTGAGGTAATGCCCGTGTGGCAGCGAAGTGTAAAGCGTGTAATAGACATTGTTGTTTCGCTAGTTTCGTTGCTTGTTTTCACGCCAATGTTTATCGTTTTAGCCGTTTTGGTAAAGACCTCTTCTAGCGGTCCAGTGTTCTTTTTGCAGGAACGAATTGGAAAAAATGGGCGCCCTTTTCAGATTATTAAATTTAGAACAATGGTTGTGAATGCGGAGGCTTCAGGACCTCAGTTGTCTTCCTCAAACGATCCGAGAATTACAAGTATTGGGAGTTTTATGCGCAAAACACGGTTGGATGAGTTTCCTCAGTTTTACAATGTACTAGTGGGGGATATGTCGTTGGTGGGACCGCGGCCGGAGCGTCAGTTTTATATAGATCAAATTGTGAAAATTGAGCCACAGTATTTGGAACTCAATCAGGTACGTCCGGGAATTACTTCCTGGGGACAGGTCAAATACGGTTATGCTGAGAATGTTGATCAGATGCTTGACCGCATGAAGTTTGATTTATTGTATTTGAAGAACCGCAGCCTGTCGTTGGATATAAAAATAATGCTCTACACAATTTTGATCATTTTCAGAGGGTCAGGAAAATAGGTTTCCTCATTTTATTCTTACGCTGAGCATTTCTCGCTCACCGATAAAACCAGTGAGTTCATCCCCAATTGCGATTGGTCCGACACCAGCTGGAGTTCCTGTGTAGATGAGGTCTCCCTTTTTGAGTGTCATGAATTGCGAAACGTATGCAATGATGCGGTCTATTGAAAAAATCATGTCCTCGGTTGTTCCTTGTTGAACGGTTTCACCATTTTTTTCGAGGTGGAAAGAAAGCGTGTTTAAATCGATTGCTTTTTTGTCGATGAATTCTTTGGAGATGGGTGCGCTTCCTTCGAAGGATTTTGCAATTTCCCATGGGTGGCCATTTTCTTTGCATTTCTGCTGCAGATCTCGAGCGGTAAAGTCGATCCCCAAACCAATTTCATCATAATATTTGTGTGCAAATTTGGCAGCGATATTTTTTCCAACACGGTTGATTTTCACAACCAATTCACATTCAAAGTGAATGTCTTTCGAGAAGTTGGGGTAGAAAAATGGTGTTCCAGGCCGGAGCAATGCGACGTCTGGTTTCATGAAGAAGAGCGGAGTAGTGGGAACGGCTGCATTCATTTCTTTTGCATGCTTGGCATAGTTCCTTCCGATACAAATAATTTTCATTTTTTGAATTTGTTTTGGAGGGCGTCCAGTTTGTTCTCGAATTGTTCTTTGTTCTTTGCTAGGTTTTTGTTCTTGATTCGATCCATTTCTTTGCGAAGAACCTGTTTTGTATATAGTGGGAAATCTGCGTCAATCATCCAGCCGTAATAGCCGGGTTCTGTTTTGTGAACTTCTTCGACTGTTTTGTTTTTGTTTTTTCCAAAGTTGTAGATGACTTCCATGTCTTTGTTGTAGGCCAATCGTCCTGCAAAATCTGCACGTTTCATATTTCCGTGTCGTGAAAATTCATCGAGAAATGCTACATCACTTTTCAGTTCATCGTATTTGTCAATTTGGGCATCGAGTACTTCCCATGTAGCTTGTGCATCGGCGAGTGCGGTATGTGCATTTTTCAGGTCTTTATTACAATAAAACTTGTATGCCGCGATGAGTGTTCGTTGTTCCATTTTGTGAAAAATGTTTTGAACGTCAATGTGTTTTTGTTGAGTGAGGTCGAATGTGCTTTCTACCCGCAGCAATTCCTCTGCGAGCATTGGCAGGTCGAACTTGTTTGAATTGTAACCGGCAAAGTCGCACCCTTCCAAGAAGGCTTCCAATTCGGGAAGTGCTTCTTTGAGTGTTGGACAATCGTTAATATCTTCTTGATAGATTCCATGTATTTCGCTGACTTCTTTAGGGATTGGGATTTCCGGGTTGAAGCGCTGTAAGTAATTCTCTTGAGATCCATCAGGGTTGATTTTGACCACTGCAAGTTCTACAATTCTATCGTTTGTTACACTCAACCCTGTAGCTTCTATATCAAAAATGGCAAGTGCTTTGTTTAACTCAATATTCATACTTCAAATATACGCATTGGCGGGCGATCAAATCAAAAAAAAGTCCTTACTATTTCAGTAAGGACTTTTGCACTTTTGATTTTTAGTTTGAACTTATTCGGTTTTACCGTTCCAATTTTTTTCGCTTAGACCGTTCTTGAGGCATCAAACTGCTCGAGGTAATCGGCTACACGTCGGACAAACTGTCCACCAAGTGCGCCGTCCACCACTCTGTGGTCGTACGAGTGCGACAAGAACATTTTGTGTCGAATACCAATGAAGTCACCTTCAGGTGTTTCAATAACTGCAGGAACTTTTCGAATTGCACCGAGTGCAAGGATGGCAACTTGCGGTTGGTTAATGATTGGGGTTCCCATTACGTTTCCAAATGTTCCAACGTTGGTTACGGTATAGGTTCCACCTTGTATATCCTCAGGTTTGAGGTTGTTGTTTCGTGCGTTGTTTGCCATTTCATTGACTGCTTTCGTCAAGCCTGTTAAACTGAGGCGATCCGCATCTTTGATTACTGGCACAATGAGATTGCCTGATGGCAGTGCAGTTGCCATTCCCACATTGATGTGTTTTCTTTTTATGATTTTGTTTCCTGATACAGAAACATTGATCATTGGGAAGTCTTTGATTGCTTTTACTACGGCCTCCATGAAAATCGGCGTAAAGGTGATGTTTTCACCTTCTCTTGCCATGAATTCATTTTTCACTTTCTTTCTCCAGTTGAAGATGTTCGTCACATCAGCTTCTACGTAGCTTGTAACGTGTGGGGAAACATGAGTAGACATTACCATGTGGTCAGCAATGAGCTTTCGCATGCGGTCCATTTCCATAATTTCATCATCTGGTCCAATAGCCACTGTTGGTTCTTTGATTCCCGATAGGAATCCTCCGCCTACAGTTGTTTGTTGTACTTCTGAAACGACTGCTTTATTTGCCGATGCGCCTGGAGCAGCTGCTTTTGCAGTGCGTCCTTCAGCGATGTATCCAAGTATGTCTTTCTTTGTTACACGACCTGATTGACCTGAACCTGTGATAGATTCGAGTTCATTCATGGATACTCCCTCTTTTTCCGCGATACTTCGAACGAGCGGGGAATAGAATTTTCCACTCGGACCGTTTTTGTCAAGGTTTATGTCTTCACTGACCGTTGCTGCAACGGTTTCTATTTCTGTATTGATTGTTGCGGCTGCCGCTTCTACTGAGGGTGCTTCAACTACTTCTTTTTCTGCTGGCGTATTTTCAATTGTTTCTGGTGCCTCGCCGTCTGTTGATATAATGGCGATTACATCACCCACTTGGGCAACTTCATCGGTTGCAAACAACTGCTTCACAAGAATTCCTTCGGCTTCTGATGGTAACTCGTTGTCTACCTTGTCGGTTGCCACTTCCACAAGAGGTTCATCCATCTCAATTGCGTCTCCGACATTCTTCAACCAATTTGTAATTGTTGCTTCGGTAACACTTTCTCCCATTTTAGGAAGACGGATTTCTATTTGTGCCATAGCTTTTAAAGTTGTATTTAAATCGAGTACAAAATTAACCTAAATTTCCTTTTTGGCAAGGTGAGAAGGGATGAATTAGCAATCCAACTTCTGCCAAGATTTTCGGACAATTGAAAAGTCTTTGCGCATGGAGTAGTCCCTTGCATATAAGAGGTTTAGTTTTTGTTTGACCGCTTGGTCTGCATATTGGAAGGGATCTTCGGGTGCGATAATTCCTTGTTTTATTCGTGGCAGGCGCACATCTTTCATGGACAATTCTTTCGAAAAACCGATAAAAGAACGTTTCCCTCTGAGTATATGCACCATGTTTTTTAAATAGGTGGATTTGTTCTTGAAAAAGAAGATTCCAACCGGAGCGGTAAGCAATAGTCCAGTAGCGATCAATAGATCGAACAGTCGTTTTTTGCGTTTGTTTTCATCACTAACGAGCGTATTGATGTTCAGGATGTAGAGTTCGCCTGCCGTATCGATTGAATTGCTGCCGATTAAGTGGCTTGCATTTTGGGGTGCAATTTTAAAATCAAGTGACTGCAGCGCCTTTGCTCCCATTGCTTTTATAATTTCTTCATAAGTAAGGCTGCCAGAACAAAAGATAATTTCATTGCTGTTCGGAGTCGCTTCGAGCAAATGATCAATAGAAGAGTAATGTGTACTGCTACCAAGGTTGTCTTGTGTTTGCACGAGCAATTCTTTTGTACGTTCTACTTCTGCTTGGTTACCGATGATGGTGAATGACTTTTTTTCGCTGCTGCGAAGCGTGTGTTTTCCTCCAATGGTGAAGTGGAGCAGCAGACGAGAAAGCAAATAGTAGGTGAGCACCCAGGCTGCACCGATAAATATGAAGAGGCGCGAGAACTGGAGTGATTTTGGCAGTACCGCATAAGCAATTAGTAGCAGTGCCGTTGCAATCACAGTTCCCTTTGCGTATTTGAACAGTTTTATAGGCTTGTCGTATCCTCCATTAAAAAAGACAATTCCTACCCAAGTGAGGCCGTAAATAGGGATGGAATACCGTATGAGTTCTTCGGGGAATTCAATATCGACCCGTTCCCAATAGGCTGTAAGTGCAAACAACCCCGATACGATGAATGCACTGTCGATTGCAGGTAAGGTGAAGCGTTGGATCATTCGCCCAGTGATGGCGATAAAGGCTCTAAAATAGATGGCCAAGTTGATCAGAAAAGAAAAGAGCCAGGCATTGTTTCCTGAGAAATGTTTTTTCGCAAAAATGATCATGGCACGATAGAAAACGAAGACATAGTTTACCGAACTTTTTTTCGTGCTTTCTCCTTTGTAATGGACGATTGATGTTTCTGGAAAGTAATAGTTGTCGTATCCGCCTTTTTGAATGCGGTAGGAGAGGTCAATGTCTTCGCCATACATGAAAAAAGTTTCATCAAGCATTCCGACAGTGTCGAGTGCTTTTTTTCGCATGAGCATAAAGGCTCCGCTAAGTACATCTATTTTATTGGTTTCATTTTCTGGCAGGTGTCCAAGGTGGTAGTGACCAAAGCGCTTTGATTTTGGTAAAATCGTCGAGAGTCCAAAGATTTTATAAAATGCGACCATCGGAGTTGGTAGTCCCCGTTTTGATTCTGGCAAGAAAGTACCACGTCCGTCAATCATTCGAACACCGAGTCCACCCGCGTTTGGGTGTGCATCCATGAATGCGATTACTTTTTCAAATGTTGATTCTTCCACAATAGTATCGGGGTTGAGCAGCAGGATATATTCTCCTTTTGCGCATTCGATTCCTTGATTGTTTGCTTTCGAGAATCCGACATTTTTTTCATTGAAGATGAGTGTACAGTTGCTGTGTTTGTTTTTCAAAACTTCAACAGAGCCGTCCATGGAAGCATTGTCAATTACGATGACTTCGACAGGCAGTTGTTTGATTGCTTTTTTTACGGAATCCAAGCATTGGTCCACGAAGTATTCGACATTGTAGTTGACAATGATAACACTTAGTTTGTATGTATGGTTTGATTCCAATCCAGTTTACTTGATCGCAATACATGAAATTTCTACATCAACATCGAGTGGAAGTTGTGCAACTTGCACAGTTTCTCTCGCTGGAGGATGTGAACGAAAGTACTTGCTGTATATTTCATTTACTGCGCTAAAATCATTCATGTTCTTAAGAAAGATGGAACATTTTACCACATCATCGGTAGTCATTTCTGCTTCGTTCAAAAGTGAAACAATATTTTTCATGACTTGATCTGTAGCCGCTGAAATGTCAGTATCTACTAACTTTCCGGTGATTGGGTCGATGGGAATTTGTCCGGAAACAAACAAGGTGTCCTTCTTGAGAATTGCCTGGCTGTATGGGCCGATAGGTGCAGGAGCTCCAGAAATTTGTAAAACCTTTTTCATCTTTGTTATTTTTGTACAAGTTTACACAAAAAGAAGTACTTGCAGCGCATACTATTAATAGATAATTACGATTCTTTCACCTACAATCTTGCCCATTACATGGAGGGTGAGGGAGTAGCTGTAGACATTGTTTTGAATGATGCATTTGATTGCGCTGACCTCGAACGCTACGATAAAGTGGTTCTCTCACCGGGCCCGGGTTTGCCATTAGATGCAGGTGTTTTAATGGATGTTGTTGCGGCGTGTGTTGGAGTTCGACCTGTTTTGGGTGTGTGTTTGGGCATGCAAGCAATTGCCCTTCATTTGGGCGGTTCTTTGTACAATCAAGATGTGGTAAAACATGGTGTAGCGGAGTTCATTGAGTTGGATTCCTCTTCTTTGTTTTTGGGAATGTCTTCGCCTACTCAAGTAGGGTTGTACCACAGCTGGGCAGTTGAATCTACCGGTGATTTTAATGTGACTGCTCGTTCAAAAAGTGGAATTGTTATGGCACTTGAAAATACGTCCAAGAAATTATTTGGCGTACAATTCCATCCCGAGTCGATTCTCACCGACGACGGCAGGGCAGTGGTTCGAAATTTCTTAGCGATTCAATGAATCCCATGAATTTCGGTTTTTACAACCTTGTTCTGATCTAGAAAGGAAGTTCTACAGATTCAATTTCAGATTCATCGTAGCTTGCACCTCCACATGGGCAATCTTCATCCATTGCGATGAGCAATTCTTCTTTTTTTCCTGTGCTTTCATCTTCCATTGCCTTGTTGTAATCCTCAGGGTTTGGAAATTTCTCGATTACCTCACGTACATAACACGGACAGTTGTATGGTTTGCCCTGATCGGCCAAACCTTCACAGCTACTCATTAGGTTCGACTTACGTTCTGATGTCCATCCGTCATTCATTTTTGAATTTCGTGAGATGAGCATTCCAAAAACGAAAATTGTTGCTGCTACCCAAACCAACCCTGTAATTTGACCGAGGATGTTTTTTTCTTTACGAGCGTTGAGTAGAAGTTTTACACCGAGCAATAGGAAGATGAGACCAAATGCTCCATAGAGAACATATTTGAACATCATTTTGTTTTCAATGGTCCATGCATCTCCTTTCAGAAGCATGAGCGAAAGTGCGGAAATTCCTCCAGCGAGTGCAAAAAGGAATGTAAGTCCTCCATAAATATAGAGGCGTTCGTTGTTTTCATTTTTGCTTGATTTTCTTAGTCTATATCCTAAGAACATTGCGAGAGCAGTAGCAATTATTAGCGCGATAAATTTCATATTTTTTACAATTTGAGATAAATATAACAAATCAATCAAGGAATTCACAGACTGAATCTTTATTTTAGCATGATAATTGCTAACTATTACAGAGAACATTTACGTTTTCAAAAAAAAAGAAGAATTATGAAATTTATTTTATCCAGTTTATTTGTTGTGTTTTTGGCACAAGGTTCAATTGCACAAAACAGAACGATTTCAGGGGTTACTTTCCCGCCCAAATTAGACGTCAAAGGGACAGCTCTTTATTTCAATGGCTGTGGTCTTCGTGAGAAGTACACGCTTGACTTGTATGTTGCGGGCTTGTATTTGGAGAGTACAACGATGGATGCCAATAAGGTTATTTCGTCGGATGCGGCTTCAGCAATTAAGCTTGTGATTACTTCAAGTAAAGTAACGCGCGACAAGTTCAATGAGTCTGTGAAGGAAGGGTTTGAAAATGCATCGACAGGAAAAGCGAGTTCAGCTGAGATTGCAAAATTCAAGAGTTTCTTCTCTGCTGCGTTCAAGGTAAACGACGAGATTTTGATGATTTATGTTCCAGGTAAGGGTGTTGCTGTTACGATCAATGGAAAATTCAAGGGTCTTGTTGAAGGATTGGAATTCAAAAAGCGTTTGTATGCGATTTGGTTGGGTGATAAGCCGGCAAGTGCCAAGTTAAAGAAAGGAATGCTCGGAAAGATGTAGAAATGCATCTCTTACGCAATTAAAGGCTTCTTCGGAGGCCTTTTTTTTGGTCTTTATTTTGGGGGCAAATTCGGAGGTTAGATGAATTCAAAGTCAACACGTCGATTTCGTTGTCTTCCTTCTGGTGTTTTGTTTGTGGCGATTGGTTTTTTCTCTCCGTGAAAGTCAAATTTCAGTCGGTCGGCTTTTAGTCCGTGTGCAACGAAGTAGTTTACGATTGCTTCGGCTCGCCGTTTTGAGAGGCCGATGTTGTACCCGTTTGTTCCTTCGGCATCGGTATGGCCTGTAACTCGAACACGAAGGTCTGAGTGTCCTTTTACAACTTTGATTAGTGCATCGAGAAATGCTTTGTGTTCTTCGCGTATTTCTGATTTGTCAAAGTCAAAAAAGAGGGGTTTGAACACAAAGTTGTTGCGTTCTATGTCGCGAATGTCAGGTGCGCTTAGCCCTTCTTTATAGTCTTGAATGAAGCGATTGAACCAGATATGGCTGAGGTGCGATTGGTCTTCCTTGGACATTTCGAAGTCGTTTCGGTAGAGAATGATGGTTCCTGAGAAGCGTCTGCAGTCGGTACTATTGAATGTTCCTGTGAGGTATCCTGTAGTTGAATCGTAGCGCAGTGCTCCATTGTTTCTGCACCATTTCATTTTCGATGATTTCTTTTTTTTCAGGGTTGCAATTTGGGTGTAGTTGAGTGTTTTCGATTCGACGGTTCCTTTGATTAGTTTGAGTGCGTAGAAATTATTTTCGTAGGCTTCTTCTCTCATTGTTCCAGAGAGGATGCCGTCATTGAGTTCAAAATCGGCATACAGAACGGTGCCTTGTTCGAGGTTTTGCCCAGCTTTCAGCAATATGCCTTGCCACGTTCCGTCAAAAACAGAGCGTGCAAAAGAGCCGTTTAGACTGAAAAAAACAAGAAGTAATGTACAAAAGTATTTCATCTGTTGTTCTCTAACGAAAATGAGCAATAAATGTTCCATTTTGGTGTGATTATTTTTATTGCTTCGGTTGGCACAAAAGCTATTAACAATTTCAAGGTCAAATTGTTGATAAATCACCGTTTCTTTGCTTGATTTTACTGCTGATAATTCAATTCGATGTTTATTTTTGTAACTACTGACATTCTGAGGCTTTGCCCGGAAATTGAATAAAAATTATGAGCGAAGAAAATGCAAAACAAGAGTACGCTGCGGACAACATCCAGGTACTTGAAGGTTTAGAGGCCGTGAGAAAGCGTCCAGCCATGTACATTGGTGATGTCGGCGTGAAAGGATTGCACCATTTGGTGTATGAGGTTGTTGACAACTCCATAGATGAGGCGCTTGCGGGTCATTGTGATCGTATTCAGGTCTATATTAATGAAGACAATTCAATCACTGTAAAGGACAACGGTCGCGGTATTCCAACAGCAATGCACTCCAAGGAGAAAAAGTCGGCTTTGGAGGTTGTAATGACAGTGCTCCATGCAGGTGGGAAGTTCGATAAAGATACATACAAAGTTTCTGGGGGGCTCCACGGTGTGGGTGTTTCCTGTGTGAATGCACTTTCAAAGCATTTGATGGCGACAGTGCATAGGGAAGGGAAAATCTTTCAGCAAGAGTATGAAATTGGGAAACCGCTGTACGATGTAAAAGAAGTAGGTACAAGTTCTGTAACAGGCACTGAAGTTACCTTTGTACCGGATTTGACGATTTTCGAGGTTTCTGAGTACAACTACGACACCCTTGCAGCACGAATGCGTGAATTGGCATTCTTGAACAAAGGAATTACAATTACCTTGACGGATTTGCGTCATACGGATGACGATGGAAAGCACGTTGCAGAAATCTTCCATTCTGAAGGTGGTTTGAAGGAGTTTGCTTTGTATTTGGACAGAAACCGTGAGGGCTTGCTTTCTGAGGTGGTCTATTTTGAAGGAGAAAAAGATGGCATTCCTGTAGAGGTGGCATTGACATACAATACGTCATATACAGAGAACATTCAGGCCTACGTAAACAACATTAACACGTACGAGGGCGGTACGCACTTGTCTGGATTTCGAAGAGGTCTAACAAACACGCTGAAGAAGTATGCGACAGATTCTGGTATGTTGGCCAAAGAGAAAGTGGAGATTGAAGGAGATGATTTCCGTGAAGGATTGACTGCAGTTGTGTCTGTCAAGGTACAGGAACCACAATTTGAAGGGCAAACCAAGACAAAACTGGGTAACCGCGAGGTATCCGCTCCTGTAAGCCAGAGTGTCTCTCAGATGCTTTCCGATTACCTGGAGGAGCATCCCAACGAAGCAAAAACGATTGTATCAAAAGTTGTTTTGGCTGCAAAGGCAAGACAAGCAGCGCGCAAGGCACGTGAGATGGTGCAACGAAAAAGCGTTCTTACTGGTGGTGGACTTCCTGGGAAGTTGGCAGATTGTTCGTCGAAAGATCCTGCAGAAAGTGAGATCTATCTTGTTGAGGGGGACTCGGCGGGTGGAACTGCGAAGCAAGGCCGTGATCGTAAATTTCAGGCGATTATGCCCTTGAGAGGTAAAATCTTGAATGTGGAGAAAGCGATGCAGCACAAGATTTTCGAAAACGAAGAAATCAAGAACATTTACACCGCATTGGGTGTTCGTGTTGGAACAGAAGAAGACCAAAGAGCTTTGAATATGGAAAAACTGAGGTACCACAAAGTGATCATTATGTGTGATGCCGATGTGGATGGTTCTCATATCGAGACATTGATTTTGACGTTCTTCTTTAGGTACATGAAAGAAATGGTCGAAAATGGCTACATCTACATCGCAACACCGCCGTTGTATCAAGTGAAAAAAGGTGCGAAGTCGCAATATGCATGGGACGATAACCAGCGGGACCGTTTGATTCAAGAGATGAAAGGGTCAGGTTCAGAGTCTTCTGTTGGTGTTCAGCGGTACAAGGGTCTTGGTGAGATGAATGCGGAGCAGTTGTGGGAAACGACAATGAATCCAGAATTCAGAACCTTACGTCAGGTAACGATTGAGAATGCGCTTGAGTGCGATCAAACGTTCTCCATGTTGATGGGAGAAGAAGTTCCTCCACGTAGAGAGTTTATTGAGCAAAATGCAAAGTATGCGAAAATAGATGTTTGATCTCCTCCCAAAAGAATCGATTAAAATTGAAAAAAAACGCTCCATTCGGAGCGTTTTTTTTTGTTTTATACATCTTAATTTTGATAGTAGCGCACCTTTTTTAGGTCTTGCGCTTTTTCTTTTTCGCTGCGGGAAATAAGATATTGTTTAGGATCAATCTGTATCCCGGTGAGTTTGGGTGCAAGTTGAGGTCTGTTGGTGGATCACCGACACGGTGTTGGTAATCTTCTGGATCGTGCCCACCGTAGAACGTCCAAGTTCCTTGTCCGTATTCTCCATGGATATAACGCGCTGTGTTGAGTGATTTTGTTTCTCCCATGACCAGGACGTTGGATTTAATAAAGTCTTTTTTGAAGTCTGTTGTTTGCCCCATGAATCCATTGATTACATCGGTGTGGCATTGGGTGAGCATGGTCGGTACAACGTCCCATTTTGCAGAAAACTCGAAGAGTGTAAATTTGTCGATTTTTGCTGCGGCTGCTTCGGGAAGTCTTCGTTTCCTTAGTTCGGTTCCATCGATGTTTGAATATTCGTATTTGAGTGGGTCGCGCACGAGCTCGAAGTCTTCGAAAGCGAGTGTGTTTGAGAAGTCAAGTGCTTCTTGGCAGTTCCTGTGTGAAGGATCACCATCAAACATGGATTCGCAAATGTCGGTGTTGTGCGCGGCGAGCCCGATATCGAAACTGTCCGTTCCGCTGCACATTGTAAATAGGAATCCGCCTCCAACTACGAAGTTTTTGATGTCTGTGGCTACGGCCAATTTCATTTCGGAAACCTTGTTGAAGCCCAATTGTGCAGCAGAGGCTTCGAGGTCTGCAACTTGTTTTTTGTACCACGGGTAGGAGCGAAAGCTAGAGTAAAACTTTCCGTATTGTCCAGTAAAATCTTCGTGGTGGAGGTGTAGCCAGTCGTATTCTGCCAGTTCTCCCACGACTACGGCTGAATCGTATACTTTATCGTATGGAATTTCTGCGTATTCCATTACGAGTGTTACGGCATCGTCCCAGGGTTGTTTCCCACCGGGAGTGTAAACGGCAATTTTGGGTGCTTTTTCGAGTTGAACCACCTCCATATTTTTCTCGGGATTGGCAATTTGGTCTTTGATTGCGAATGCCTGTCCGTCTGCGATGATTTCGTAGCTGATTCCACGCACGACGAGTTCTTCCTCTATTGATGTGAGGTGAGGTGTGAGGAATGCTCCGCCACGGTAATTGAGAAGCCATTCGATCACGATTTCGTTTTCAAGGATGTAGAATGCGACCCCGTAGGCTTTGAGATGGTTCGTTTGTGAATCATCCATGGGGATTAATATTTGGGATCCCCAAGAGAGTTGGGTGCTAAGTGCAATTGCGAGGCAGACAAAAATGTGTTTCATTGTCAATAAAATTACAAAAATCTTGACTAAAATGGAGCTTCGCCGCCTTCAGATGGATCGAAGTCTTCATTTTCTTCGTCGAGGGAATTCATTTTGCTTGGAATGGTGTATGTTCCGCTTTCTTGATCGAAGTTGCTGTTTTTTGCTGTGATGCTTTCATTGCTAATAGCTGCGGGTGCTGCAGGTCCTCCAGACATACCTGGGGCGTCAAAGTTGCTCTCGATGTTTTCAAATCGTGCGTATTCCTTGATGAAGCGCAGTCGAACGCTGTCGAGGGCGCCATTTCTGTGTTTTGCGATAATTATTTCACCAATTCCAGCGTTTGAGTTTCCGTCTTCGTCTTGGAGGAATCCGTAGTATTCGGGTCTGTAGATGAATGAAACGATATCAGCATCTTGCTCGATAGCACCGGATTCACGGAGGTCAGAAAGCACGGGTTTTTTGTCGCCCCCTCGTTGTTCAACCGAACGGCTAAGCTGTGATAGTGCGATAATTGGAATGTTCAATTCTTTTGCAATCTCCTTGATTGATCGGGAGATGGAAGAGATTTCTTGTTCTCTGTTTCCTTGTCCTTTTGCTCCGCCTGCTGTCATGAGTTGCAGGTAGTCGATAACGACCATTTGGATATCGTATTGCATTTTCAATCGGCGGCATTTTGCGCGCAGGTCAAAGATGCTGATTCCGGGAGTATCGTCGATATAGAGCGGTGCGGTCGAAAGTTTTGTGATCCTTGAGTGCAGTTGTTGGAATTCATCTTCACGGAGGTCTCCTTTACGCAGTTTTTCAGCTGGTAGTCGTGCTTCTGCTGAGATCAATCGTTTTACGAGTTGCACTGATGACATCTCGAGAGAGAATATGGCGACTCCCATGTTGAATTGCACTGCTGTATTTCTTGCAAGGGAGAGCACGAATGCTGTTTTTCCCATTGCGGGTCTTGCTGCCAAGACGATCATGTCGGAGCGTTGGAATCCTGCGGTCAGTTTATCGAGTCCGTAGAATCCTGTTGGTACGCCCGATATACCGTCAGGATTTTGAGCTGCTTTTTCAATTTCTTCAATGGCTTCACGTACCACGTTTTGCAGAACGTCCACTGATTTTCCCATATTATTTTCGGCAATTTTGAACAGATCGCCCTCCGCCTTGTTGAGTACATCGAAAACGTCGTTTGTCTCGTCATAGGCGTCTTTCATTACTTCTGAGCTCATGCGTATGAGTTCACGCTTGATGTATTTTTCAGAAATCACACGTGCGTGAAACTCGACGTGTGCTGTAGATGCAATTCGACTTGTGAGTTGTGAAATGTATGCTGCGCCTCCTGCTGCTTGCAGTTCACCATTCTTTTTCAGTTGGTTGGTGACGGTCAGGATGTCAATTGGTTTGGAAGTTCCGAAGAGTTCTTTGATTGTGCCAAAGATGTATTGGTGTTTTGGATCGTAGAAACTCTCTTGTGAGAGGATATCAATCGTGTCGGTAACAGCATTCTTTTCCAGCATCATTGCTCCAAGAACGGCTTTTTCCAAGTCCACAGCTTGAGGTGGAACTTTTCCCATCGCGTTCAAGGGGGCAGTCACTTTGGTGAATTTGGATGTAGTTTTCCGACTTTTATCAGGTTGATTTTCCATGTTTCAAATGTACGAAAAGGACGAGTGATTTCGTTGTCAAAAATCATAAAGATTTATACACGTGATTTGAACGATGATATGAACAGGTTATCAACAGAAAAACTACTTTTGGATTATGGAACGAAAAATTCAAATTACAGAAGACGGCTCTGCGACGATTTATATTCCTGCGATGGATGAAACGTACCATTCGCGTCACGGTGCGATACAGGAAGCACGTCATGTATTTCTGAAGCATGGAATTGCCTTACTTTCGAGCAATTCAGTTACTGTTTTTGAACTGGGGTTTGGAACAGGGCTCAATGCTTTGTTGACCTATCAATTTGGTGAAAAAAAACATTCTATCGATTATTTATGTATCGAGGCTTATCCTGTTAAAAAAGAGTTGATTGATTCATTAAATTACTTGGATAAAGTGGGTAAGGAGTACGGTTCTATTTTTGAACGAATGCACACATCTAAATGGGGTGAGTCGGTGGCATTGTCGGACCGTTTTACGTTTACGAAGATCCACGAAAAAATAGCGTCCTATGTGCCGAAAAAAGACAGCATTGACATTGTGTATTTTGATGCATTTGGTCCACGCGCGCAGGGTGCAATGTGGGAACTTTCGGTTCTTGAGAAGATGCATTTGATGTTGCGCCCGGGTGGCATTTTGGTCACTTACTGTGCGATGGGGCAGTTCAAGCGTGATTTAAAATCGTTGGGGTTTACGGTAATTGGAAAACCGGGACCTCCCGGTAAGCGAGAGATGACGGTTGCTGTAAAAACAATTTGATTCCTTCACTATCATTTCATCCCTGAGTATTACGCCAGGGGTGGGGCGTCTCGGATAACAGTTTCTTCGTTTCAGAGCAGTTCGACCTTCATTACGCCATCGCGGTCGATTTCCGTGAGTTGTACGTTTTGAAAGGTGTTGGCAAGTTTCGCGTCGTAGTTTGTTTTCACTTTTACGTAATTTTCTGTAAATCCGTGCATGACACCCCCATTTTCTTCATTTTCAAATAAAACGGTTCCTATTTTTCCGATGTTGCTTTCATAAAATGCCCTTTTTTTCTTGTCGGACAGGATGTGTAATTGCTTGCTTCTCTCTTTTCGGACGTTCATTGGTACTGGATCACCGAGTTTGATGGCAGTTGTGTTCGCACGTTCGGAATAGGTGAATACGTGGAGGTAGGACACGTCCAGTTGGTTGATGAATTGAACCGTTTCGAGAAAGTCTTCGTCTGTTTCTCCAGGGAATCCGACGATAACGTCTGCGCCGATGCATGCATTTGGTGCGAATTGTTTTATGGCTTTAACCCGGTTTTCAAATACGGAGCGCTCGTATTTCCGCCGCATTGCTTTAAGCAGTTTGTCGCTTCCGCTTTGCAATGGGATGTGGAAGTGTGGAACAAATCGCTGCGCTTTGTTGAGGCAGAATTCGATGATTTCATCGGACAGCAGGTTGGGTTCGATGGATGAGATTCGAAAGCGGTCGATTCCGTCAACGGTATCGAGTGCTTTTGTGAGTTCGAAGAAGTTTTCGTCATCTCCTTGACCAAAGTCACCAATATTTACGCCTGTTAGTACGACTTCTTTTACTTCTGTTGCTGCAATTTTCTTTGCTTCACCGATCGTTGTTTCGATGCTTGCATTTCTGCTTTTTCCTCGAGCGAGTGGAATGGTACAGAAGGTGCAGAAGTAATCGCATCCGTCTTGAATTTTAAGGAAGGAGCGTGTTCTGTCTCCCATAGAAAATGCAGGGATGAATTCTTTTGTCTTTTTTATGTTTTCGTTGGAGATGATTGTTTCTTCGTTTTTCTCCAAGGATTCGATGTGTTCTACGATATTGAATTTTTCATTTGCTCCCAGAACGATGTCAACGCCGGGTATTTCAGCAATTTGCTTCGGTTTGAGTTGTGCGAAGCACCCGATAATTGCTACAAATCCATTGGGATTTATTTTTAGTGCTTTTTTTACAAGCTGTCGGCATTTTTTGTCGGCATTCTCAGTTACTGAGCACGTATTGATTACGAAAATGTCTGGCGTGTCATCAAATTTCACTTTTGCGTAGCCTGCTGCCTCGAACGCTCTACCGATGGTCGAGGTTTCGGAAAAATTGAGTTTGCATCCGAGTGTGTAAAATGCTACTTTTTTATATTGATTCATATCCGCGGCAAAAATAGTCAGATTCGTGCAAGTTTCAAAGGTTCGATAATTCAATTGTTGGCTGTGTTCCGGGTGAACTGTTAAAAAATGCGTTTCTTTGTGTTTCAGTTATGAAAAAACAGATTTCAATTGATTACGATTATCTCGACCATTGGTCGGAGCTGGATGCAGGAGATCAATCTTTGGTAGCGGCTGCGCGTGAGGCAATGGAAACGGCATATGCGCCGTACAGCGAATTTCGTGTTGGTGCTTCTTTATTGCTGTCGAATGGTACTGTAGTGAAGGGAAGCAATCAAGAAAATATTGCTTATCCGTCCGGCTTGTGTGCAGAACGTGTTGCTCTATTTTATGCAGGTGCAAATTTTCCTGATGAGCAGGTGGAAACCTTGTGCGTTATTGCACGTGGTAAGTTGTTGGAACACAAGGCGATTCTGTCACCTTGCGGAGGTTGCCGTCAGGTGATGGTAGAGACGCAACGCCGCCAGAAGAAGGCGTACCGAGTTCTTCTTGTGAATCAGGATGAATCTGTTGTGGTTTTCGATTCGGCAGTGTCATTATTGCCTCTGGCATTTGGGGTGTAATTCCTATCTTTTAGTACTTTTTACTATATGTAGTGCGGTGTAGCACTGTAATGCACTTTCGAGTGCATGGATTGTGTGGAGTTATTAACGAAATTACTGTTGATAAAAACGCTCAGTTTGATCTAAGAATTTTATATATTTGCTCTCGCTATTTATATAAATATAGATTATGGCTGTAAAGGCAAAGAAACCAACAAAGACAACGCGCAAAGCGAAATCGGCAAGTGCGCCGAAGTTTTCGAAGGAAACTTATATGAAGTGGTACAAGGACATGTTGCTCATTCGCAAGTTTGAGGAGAAGACAGGTCAGTTGTATATTCAACAGAAATTTGGAGGATTTTGTCATTTGTACATTGGGCAGGAGGCCATTGTTGTTGGAACGGCGAGTGCCACGAGAGATGGTGACAAGCACATGACGGCGTACCGTGATCACGGTCATCCGATTGCGTTGGGAACGGATCCACGCGTTTTGATGGCTGAGTTGTACGGTCGTTCAACGGGTTGTTCAAAGGGCAAAGGAGGTTCCATGCACTTTTTTGACAAGGAAGTCGGTTTCATGGGAGGTCATGGAATTGTAGGAGCGCAAATCCCAATGGGAGCGGGAGTTGCCTTTGCAGAGAAATACAAGGAAACAGGAAATGTTGTTTTTGTATCCTCCGGAGATGGAGCGATTCGTCAGGGTGCACTGCACGAAACATTTAACATGGCAATGAATTGGAAATTGCCTGTTGTTTTCATCATTGAGAACAACAACTATGCGATGGGTACATCTGTGGAGCGCACAACGAACGTTCAGGACTTGTCCAAGATTGGTCATTCTTATGAAATGCCTTCACGTTCTGTAAATGGGATGTCTCCAGAAGCGGTTCATGAGGCGATTGAAGAAGCTGCAGATCGAGCGAGAAAAGGAGAGGGCCCAACATTGTTGGACATTCGAACGTATCGCTACAAGGGGCATTCAATGTCTGATCCACAGAAATACAGAACGAAAGACGAGGTTGCAGATTGGATGGAACAAGATCCAATACAGCACTGTCTGAATGTGATACAGGAGAACAACTGGATGTCTGATAAGGAAATCACAGCGGTTCAAGACTGGGTTAAAAATGAAGTAGCGGAATGTGTTGAGTTTGCAGAAAACTCACCTTATCCAGAAGGAAAAGAATTGTACGAGGACGTCTACAAAGAAGAGAATTATCCGTACATCGTAGAATACTAAGGAATAGAAATTAGAAGTACTATGGCCGAAATTGTATACATGCCAAAGTTGAGCGACACGATGACTGAAGGAGTTGTTGCTGAATGGTTAAAAGAGGTGGGTGATGAAGTTGCATCTGGCGAAGTTTTAGCTGAAATTGAAACGGACAAGGCAACGATGGAATTTGAATCATTTTATGATGGCGTTCTGCTGCACATTGGTGTTGAAAAAGGTGCGGGAGCGCCTGTAAACGCTATTCTTGCTGTTATTGGCGACAAAGAAGAAGACCTTGAAAAGATATTGGCAGCAGCAGCAGCTGCGGCTCCTGCTGCTGAGGAGGAAAAGGAAGAAGCGCCAACGCCAACGCCTGAACCAACTCCTGCTCCAGCTCCTGCTGCTGCACCAAAGCCTGTTGTTGCTGCACCAGCACCAGCACCGGCGGCTGTAGCAGATACAAATGGTCGCATATTCGCATCGCCATTGGCAAAGAAGATGGCCAATGAACGTGGAATTGATCTCAATCATGTGTCGGGAACAGGAGAAGGCGGAAGAATTGTAAAGGCAGATATTGATCACTACAAACCGTATAATGGAGCTGCTGCTCCGAAACGTGCATTTATGGGAACAGAATCGTTCTCTGATGAACCTGTTTCTCAAATGAGAAAAACGATTGCACGTCGATTGGCAGACAGTAAGTTCACAGCACCTCACTTTTACCTGACATTAGAAATCGACATGGACAATGCGATTTCAGCACGTGCTCAAATGAATTCTATTGAGGGTGTGAAGGTTTCGATCAACGATATGGTGATTAAGGCAGTTGCCTTGTCCCTGCGTGAGCATCCAAATGTTAACAGTGCATGGTATGGTGATTTCATTCGCCGCAATGCGCATGTGCATATTGGGGTAGCGGTTGCCGTTGAAGACGGTCTTCTTGTTCCAGTTGTTCGTTTTGCGGACGGAAAGGACATGCCAGAGATTGGTGCAGAAGTGCGTGAATTGGCAATGAAAGCAAAAACAAAAAAATTACAACCAGAAGAATGGGAGGGCAATACATTTACCATTTCCAATTTGGGAATGTTTGGCATTGAAGCCTTCACTGCCATTGTGAACCCACCAGACAGTTGCATCTTAGCAATTGGTGGAATCAAGGCCGTTCCTGTTGTGAAAGACGGTGCAGTCGTTCCTGGAAATGTGATGAAGGTCACATTGTCGTGTGATCACAGAGTGGTTGACGGCGCAACAGGCTCCGCATTCTTGAATACATTTAAAAACTACATGGAAAATCCAGTCTCAATGTTGATGTAATTGAACAACGCATTCTGACTATTACTCAAAACGCCTCGCTTCAATGAAGTGGGGCGTTTTTTTTTGTATACCATAGCTGTTTTGTATGCTCGTTGTCAATCTTGTGCTGATGCAATTACAGTTAGAAGAATGAAAGTTCCAACCATTACAATTCCGGAAATTGGAGGGTTGATATCGTCTTCTAGAAGGTGCATGATGGCACCGATAAATAGGACTGATGAGCCGATACCAATGCTAACAACCAATTTTCTTGCTGCCTCTTTTTCTATATTTCTGGCAGTGAAAATAATGATTCCGACCATGATAAGTAATGTCCCAAGTCCTTCTTGCATCAATTCTGCGATGCGCAGTCCTTCGTGGGTCAATAATTCTTTAGGGAATGTATCTTTTGCCAGTTGAATGGAGTCAATTTGAAAAATGACTCCGGTTAGTAAGAACCCGAGTCCAGTTGTAATTAATACATTTCTTGGTCTAATGAATTTTAACATATAGTTAGTGTTCTTGTGCCACTACAACGACAGAGAGCAGTAGTATCACTCCTGTAGCGATTATACCAGGAATTGGCGGATGTACGTCATTTTTTAGGAGGTGCAGTATTCCCCCAATAAATATTACTGTGCTTGCGAAACCCAAACCTATGATTACTTTTCTTGCAGATTTTTTGTCGACATTGCGTAAGCTAAAAAGTAAGATGCCCATTGCAATTAAGAATGTTCCGAGTGCCTCTTGCATCAGTTCAGCAATGCGCAATCCCTCATTGGTTAGCAGTTCTTCGAGGAAGGTATCTTTTGCAATCATCGACGGTACGATCTAAAACAATGTTCCCAATGTCATGGATACTATTCCTGAGGCAATCAATAGATTTTTTGGCGTGAGTAACTTGTTCATTTTTAGTTCCGGTTTGACTTGGTGGTTAATTAGAAGAAAAATCAAACCGTTTGGTAAGTAACATAGGCAATTTTTAATAAACGTATGTTGACTCTTAATTTTTCCTAGTTTTCGGTGGTAACAATTCGTTCTACCGTTCCGTCTGAATAGATGTAGAGCAGCAGCTGGTTTGGTGCTGCTTTCGTTTCGCGCCCCATGGTGTCGACAATTTTGACCAATTGCTTTTTATTTGCTTGCAATTCTATTTGTCCTACATTTGGTTGTTGAATGCGTTCAACACGCACGTCATCGATGAAATAATACGCACCATAGGTTCCGGGTTGTGGATTGTAGCCGGGATTGTATGTTGTTGGTGTTTGTGCGTCCGAACTAAAATTTCCAATTGTGAGGTATTCGTAGGCCTCCGTTGCGGTTAGGGTGTCTGCAACGCGTACCCATTCTGAGGTGTTCATTATGGCGCTGTTTGGCAGTACTTGCGGTGTATAATTCAGAACACCATCCGTGCCGATTGAAATTTGTTGTGTTGAGAGACGAAGTCCCAATTGATTGGTCCCAAATTCTGTATAATCGGCGATTGCGGCATAAAATTCAACCACGTAAGTCATTCCGATGTTGAGTGGTGCATCGAAGGGCACTTGAATGTATTCGCGCTGCTCCATGCCGTCTATTGTGAAGGCAAAGATGCCTGACATCACATTTCCCGAGCGTGGTGCCTGAGGGCCTTTCAGTCCGATTGGTCCGGGATAAGTGCTGTTTGTTTGGTAGTTCCAGCAGGCGGGATCGATGTTTGTGAAGAAGAGGTCGGGCGTCCCTTGGCTGGGTGCACTCCAATCGTTTGCAGTGGTTGTGAATTCGTTTGGTCCAAAAATGCCGCAGAGGGTTCCGTTTGTACTTTCAAAATCGGGGTTGGGCACGAGGTTTTGCGCCTGACAAATGTTGACCGTGCAAAGGGCGAGGAGGAGAGCAGTTCTCATAATGTATTTATTTCAGCGAGCAATTTGGTGTTTGGATCGCAGTTGATTGTTTTTATTTTTTTCTGAGGCAATTGGAATTGTTGGACTTTTTTATCAATTGTGAACTGCTTTATTGCTGTTGTTTGGTCGGTGTAGGTAAATTCAATTTCGAGTTCGACGTTGAATGGGTGCTGGTCTTGTAGTTGTTCTATGGTAAGCAGTTGATTTTTGTTTGTGGTGTTGAGTTCAATTTTTAGTTCGGGGTGGTGTGCATTTCGCAACCACTGATCAAAGAAGGTGGTAAGGTCTTTCCCTGCACTTGTTTGCATGCATTTTTGAAAGTCGTTTGAGCTTGCATTTCCGAATTTGTAGGTCGTGTAGTACGTTCGAATTCCGCTGAAAAATGCACTGTCGCCGATTTTTGTCCGCAACATGTGGAGCACCCAAGCGCCTTTTTGGTAGGAGTGGGGGTTGAGCAGGTGCATGAGTGAGGCGTATGTTGTATCGATTACGGGGTGTGGGTAGCGTTTTGAAAATTGTATTACTTTCTTGCGTTCGCCCTTCAGGCGTTCGTTCATTGCTGCTGTTCCGTATTGATTCTCGAAGTAGAGGTCGGTGAAGTAGGTGGCAAATCCTTCGCTGAGCCAGAGGTGTTTCCAGTCGGACTCACTGGCGGAGTTTCCAAACCATTGGTGTGCAATTTCGTGGGCGATGAGTGCTTCCATTTCTTGCTGTCCATTCACTGCATTTTCGTCGTAGAAGATGTTTCCGGCGTTTTCCATGCCTCCAAATTGTGTGGTGGATTGGACGTTTGAAAGTTTCTCGAAAGGGTAAGGACCGATGGTAGCAACGAAGTAATCTACGACGTTTGTAGCCACTGCCATGTCTTTGAAACCGTTTTCAGCATCTTTTTTATAGGCCCATATATCGACTGGGAAATTGAGCGTGTGTTCGAATTGTTTGGTTTCAAAATCGGCCAATCCGATGACCATTACTTTTGTTGGCAACTGGATTTTTGATGTGAAGGTGTGTCGCGTGGTTCCATTTTGGAATGTTTGGGCATCTTTCAATACTCCCGTTGCGATGCATTTGTAGTTGCTCGGAGCAATTACGGTAAATTGTATGCTTGCTTTGTCTGCGGGATGATCCAAGCAGGGGAACCATTGGTGCGCTCTGTTGGGCCAATTGTCGCCAAAGAAGGTACGTTCATTGAATTTGTTTTTCCCGATGATGAGTCCCGTTTTTGGGATGCCTTTGTAGTGAATGATATAGGTGCCTGTTGCGTCTGCTGTTGCACGTGAAATACACAATTGGTTTGCTTCGTGCGTGAAGCGTGCGTCTTTTCCTGTTGTCGTTGTCACTGCTGTGACCTTCATTCCTTTTCCGTTGTTCACCGATGCGAGGTCGAGGCAGAAGGTGTTGCTGTCTGTTTTGAAGTTGACCGTCGCATTTTGTATTCCGAAGATGGTATCGTGCGAGTCACTCAATTCGAGTGTTAGTGCATAGTTGAGCACATCAATTGCATTCGATTGATTTTGTGCCTGTGAAGTGCAGACGGCGCAAAGAATAAAAAGGAGGCAAGCGATTTTCATTGTGTTGACTCTTTTAAAGCAAGTTCCTTTCAATTTGTTGGTGTTTGTATGTTTTGAGTTTATACAGATATAAATGAAAAATTGGAGTTGATCACGGTCAATTCTTCGGAGTTGACTGTGAGCAGTGGGATTTGGTTTTCATTTTCGATCATTCCTTGTATGAAGCTGTTTGGACTGGGCAGAACACCTTCTTTGAAGTACGCTGCAGCAATGATGTCGGCATCGACAGATTTTGCATAGTCGAGTACTTTTTTGCTGTATTCTTTTGTGCTTGGCGGCAAGTTGAGAATTTCGTGCTTTACCTTTTGTTCGTTGAGTGCTCTTCGCACGATGAGTTGGTTTGCTTTTGTTTTTGCTTCAAACACGCTGTCTTTGTCGTGGTATGCGACCAAGTGTATGGTTGCATTGAATTTTTTTGCGATTGCGGCTGCAAAGGATGTAATTTGAATACTTTCTTTTGCAAAGTTGAACGGCATTATGAGTGTTTTGATTTTGTCGATTCGTTTTTTTCCTTGTGTAATAAGGAAGGGCGTGCTTGAGCTGTTGATGATCCGCACGGCGTGGCTTCCGAATACTTTTTGCATTCCGTGTGCTCCGTGTGTTCCCATTACGATGAGTGCTGCTTTTAGAATGTCTCCTGCTTTGCCGATGTCTTCGTAGAGGTCACCAACGATGACTTTGGTATTGGTCATGGCTTGTTCTTCTTTTGACAGTGTGTTGAATAGCGCTGTGAATTTTGTTCGGGCTTGTATTTTTTCTGCGTTTTTCTTGACGACATGAAGGATATACACAGAGCCGTCATTTGCTTCTGCAAGATCAAGTCCGAGGCGCAGGGCGCTTTCAGCTACGGGTGTGAAGTCATAAGGAATTAAGTAGATCGGATTTTTAAACATGGTTTCAGTGTTAGAGTAAAGTGTAAAAATACCAAAAATATGAGTGCATGAAACGGGGAAGTGCGATTTCTGCTTGTCCTCCACGCACCGCAAAACTGCCCTGAATGAATTGGCGCTCGGAGGTGTTGACACCCGAGTTTTCAATGCGGTACGTTCCTGTTCCTGTGTTTTGGAAAAGTGCGTCAAAGTAGGAGTTTCCGTGTGTTTTGATCAACCCATTGTTCTCCAATTCTGCCGTTGCTTTTTTCATGTGAACATCGCCCAATACATGGATTTCAGCTCCAGATTGTACGTGGATCAGCGCCCCATCGTTGAAGAGTTCATTGTTGTGTTGAGAAAAAGTCTGTGCGGAAAGAAGCAAACAGACGCCAATAGAGAGCGTAATTTTCATAAGTTTAGTCGTTGAAAGGTAAAATGTTTAAATAAGGTCCGTTTTTTAGGGTTGCGTTTGTGTTTATTTCGTCAAGTTCAGTGTTCGTATCGTAAATTTTTCTTTTCTGTAATCGTTTTTAATAAATCGTACTACTAAAACCACTAAAAGAGCGATTCCCTCGGGCAGTGAATGCATGTTATTTAAATGCATCGTGCGCATGTGTGAACCACAACAATGTGTTAGTGGATTAGAAGCGGGATATTATTATGTTGCGGTAATGGATCAAAACTCCTGTACGATATATGATTCTATAGAAGTTGAAGATGCATCAGAGTTATTGGTAACAATATCAATAGCTACAAATTATAACGGACAGGACATTTCTTGTTTTGGAATGAGTGATGGAGGGATTGATTTTAATGTGAATGGTGGAACTCCCGGATATGTATATGAATGGAGAGATCAATTTTTAAATATTCTTGGCACAAGTGAGGATTTAAATGGAATTCCAGCGGGTACATATACCATTTATGTAGTGGATTTAAATGGATGTACAATTGATACTAGTATTACAGTTACGGAGCCTCCGGCTTTAAGTGTAACAGCTTTAATTACAACAGATTATAATGGAGAAGACATTAGTTGTTTTGGTTTTAGCGATGGAGGTTTGGATGCTAATGCAGTTGGGGGTACTCCACAACTGACTTATCATTGGATTGATAGTTTAGGGAATTTGATCGGTACAAATTCAATTTTGAATGGAGTTTCAGAAGGTATGTATACCGTCCTGGTAACGGACACGAATGGCTGTCAATCAAGTAAAGAAATTTACGTATCTCAACCAATTGAATTGGGCTTAGATCTTGATATACTAACAGATTATTATGGGGCAGCGGTGAGTTGCGAATCCCAAGAAGATGTTGCTATTCAGGCATTTGGATGTTGCGGAACTCCGAGTTATCAGTATTCTTGGAATACGAATCCTGTTCAGAATACTTCTCTAATTTCTGGACTTGGAGAAGTAACATACACCGTAACTTTGACAGATGCGAATGGATGTGAACTTGAATCGTCTGTTACTTTGAGTGCCAACCCAATACCACAATTAAATCCTGATCCTCCTGTTGAAGCTTGTCAAGGTGAAGCAGTTACATTTAATTCGAATGCGGATGCAAATGAAAGTTGTGAGTGGTTGTTTAGTAATAATATGGTTATAGATAATTGCGGACCGAATACGATTTATATTGATGAAGCTGGGTGTTATGACGTACAATTGATAATTACGAATGAGTTTGGATGTAGTAATTCTATTTCTCTAACCGATTACATTTGTATTTTCCCAAATCCAACAGCAGATTTCTTTTTTACACCTGAAACGTTATCGTCTTTAGAGGCAGATGTTGATTTCTATAACGAATCCATTGGAGCAGTCGATTATCTATGGGATTTTGGAGATGGTACTACTGCGACAACTTTTGATGCATATCATCAGTATGAACCAGGTCAGTCAATTACATATGAAGTTATTCTTTATGTGAATAATGAATTTGGATGTGTAGATAGTATTTCTAAGGAAATAAAGATAAAAGATGAGCTTTTAGTTTACGTGCCAAATACCTTCACACCAGATGGAGATCAATACAACAATGTTTTTAAACCAGTTTTAGGTTCTAATTTAAGTGTAGAAAATTATGAGTTTTCGGTATTTAATCGGTGGGGCGAGCAGATTTTTATTTCGAATGATCCAAACGAGTTTTGGGACGGAACCTATAGAGGGAAGCAATGTCAAGAAGGGACTTATGTCTGGAAGTTGGTTTTGATCGCAAGTGAAGAAGTCATTGAATCTGGGCAGCGTTCAGAATACATTGGGCATGTGAATGTACTGAGGTAGTATTCCACAGTTGTCCTTGAAACCGACCTGCCCAAAGTTTGACCTATGCTTGCCGAAGGGAAGCGGAGAAAAAAACTTCACAAAACAATTGTGCCTGCTTCCAAGAGTTGTTATTTTGGAATGCACGAAACTGTTTTGGATTTCAAAGGGAGTTTTAGTAAAGGTTGCAGATTCATGGAAGAGAAATTGCCCGTTCGAAAAATTGTTCATATTGATATGGATGCGTTCTATGCATCGGTTGAACAAATGGACACACCCGCTCTTCGTGGGAAGCCCATCGCAGTGGGCGGCGATCGAGAACGCGGCGTTGTTGCTGCGGCGAGTTATGAAGCACGCAAGTATGGCGTGAAGTCGGCCATGCCCTCCGTTGTGGCTGCACGACGCTGTCCCGATTTGATTTTCGTACCGCCACGCTTTGAACGCTACAAAGAAATTTCGGAGCAAATCCGCGCCATTTTTTATGAATACACCGACCTCGTTGAACCGCTTTCACTCGATGAAGCATTCCTCGATGTGACAGAAAATAAAATCAACCACCCCTCCGCAACACTCCTCGCCGAAGAAATACGGTACCGCATTTATACAGAAGTCGGACTCACCGCATCGGCCGGAATCTCAATCAATAAGTTCACTGCAAAAATTGCTTCCGACATCAACAAGCCGAACGGCCAACGCACCATACCACCCGAGGAAGTGCTCCAGTTTCTGAAACACCTGCCAATTGAGAAATTTTTTGGCGTCGGAAAAGTTACCGCCGAGAAGATGAAATTGCACGGCATATTTATCGGAAGTGATTTAAAGGCAAAATCACGCAATTACCTCCAACAGCATTTTGGGAAATCGGGCGCACATTTTTACAACATCGTTCGGGGCATACAACACAGCGCTGTGCAACCCGACCGCATCCGGAAGTCCATCGCCGTAGAACGCACCTTTCAAAACGACCTTGATTCTGAGAAATACATCCTCGAACACCTGAACAAAATTGCAGGTATCCTCGAAGAACGAGTCAAAAAAAGTGAAGTCAAAGGGAAAACAATCACGCTAAAACTGAAATACAACGATTTTACTCAGCAAACACGAAGCAAGACCGTACCCGATTTTTTGGAGCACCAAGAAGCGATTTATGCCGTGGTGCGTGAACTTGTGCAACAACGCCTCATCGAAAAGCCCTTGCGCCTGCTCGGAATCTCCATGACAAAACTCAACGTAAACGATACAGTAAAAAGTGTGTCCGTTCAATTGGGCCTCGATTTTTAAACTTGTATTGTGCACAATTCGCGTTCAATGGACGTCAAACGCACATGGGAGTCAATTGAATTTTTTGAGGTCGGGGATGCTGTAGCTTTCTCCTTTTGAGAAATCAATTTTTAGTGATTCTTGTTCATCGGTTTGAACAAACGGAAACCCTTCAACAAAAGCATCAATTTGAGTTTTGTCTTTTGCTTTCCAATAGGTTTTGAGCTTCAATTGATCGGACGTAGGAATGGCAACAAGCTTTCCGAGTGCCTGGTTTTCATAGATCACAAATGCATTGGCTTCTTTTCTCAATATTCCCATGGATGCGAAGGTAATTTAATTTTCGATGAAATGCAGTCCGAGGTAGTCTCATTCCAAACCGGAAATACACAAATATGACACAATTCCTCCCTTCGGTGGAGGCCATTTAGATAAGAGAAAATAATGTTTCTCTTATATTTATACAGAAAAAAAATGCTGTTAATTAACTGATTTTAAATAGTTTATATTTTTGGTGCGTACAGAAGTGCCTGAAATAACGTTTTGTTGTTGTGTGACTCCTATTTACAATAAGAATTTTGGCTATCATTAGGAATGGAGTAATAGATACTTCTTGCATGCATATGAAAAAACTTCTTCTCTCGATTTTTGTTCTCACATCAATGCATACTGTGTTAGGACGAGACAAAGCTGAATATTCTCTAAATTATTTTGCCATTTATGATTACAATTTGGATGCTTTTTTGGTGATCGATGACAGTGCCACCTACAACACGTACGATTCGGAGGGGCACACAGTGCACTCCTATTGTTTTTTGAGTGAAAAGTATTCATTTGAGTAATTCAAAACCGACTTTATAGCGCTCTCTATTGCAGACCAAGGAGTTTATTTTTTGCACAAGGGAGGTGGCACGACTTACCTCTTGAAAAATGACACTCTGAAAAGGCATGACCAGTCATTTAATCATATAAGTCAATACTCTGGTTCTTTATTTTGTGCGAACGACCATCTTCATTTTTTTGGTGGGTACGGACTATTTACGGAAAAAAACTACACGGTTCGCTACGACACCGCCACAGGCGAATGGTACAAAATACAGACTGTTGGCGCGGAAATTCCGAAACCACGATTTGGTTGTTTCAGTAAAGTCGTGGAAGACAATCTTTACATTCTGGGTGGACAGAGGCAAATGAATACATCAAAGGTAGCTCAATTCAAAGATGCTTGGAAGTTCAGGGCCAAAGAGAAAGAATGGGAGAAGTTGGGAATGCTTGTTTCTCCTATAGTTCTTCAGCTATAGAAAAAAGTTATACGAGCTGCACAAGATCTCCATTCGTACACAGAGGCAATTGTCTTGCTCATTTGGATCTTTTGAAGAACAAGTACAGCTATTATGAGGACGAGTTTTTTGAGACAATAGATCGAATTATAAGTCATCCAACCACGGATGAGCTGTTACTCGTCCGGAGGGCCTCCAAAAATCAACGTATCTCTTGCCATATCAGTAGCCTGGATGAATTGCTTTCTGATCCAATTGAGAAGGGGGGTATTGTATGAGGTGCCTGTCGTGAAAGAATCAACTTTGGGCATTCTACCGTAGCTGCTTTTGTTGCCGGGATCGCTTCTTATATATTTTACTTTATTGAAACTCTCTTCCTTTAAAGTGGTTCACAAATCACATTTACAGAATGAAAAGAGTATTCCACCTAATTTTTTCTCACCCCTTGAAAAAGAGATTCTACTATTTCTTTTGGAAAAGGAAAGCGGGTTTTTGGTCTCTGATTTGAACCATTATTTCGATGAAGAATTTTTGAGTTATCCTGCGTTAAAGAAACGTCGAGAGACATTCATTTGCTACTTGCGCACAAAACTTAGTGACGTTTCAGATTTGAACCAGTTGGAGGTTTTAATTGAAGTAAAATCTGAAAAAGACCGGCGATTGAAAATAATTTCCTTGCATCCAGAACTTCGAGAAAAACTATTAAGACACTTTTAAGTTGTTTGACCTGATACTCCATTCTTTCTGCATTAATTAATGGGGGATGCGTGTTTGATGCATTTAATTCCTAATTTTGTAACAGTTCTTTGGGGTCGTATTGGATTTGACAGCGATAGCAGTTGTTGAGTGCAAGCATGTCGAGCAATGTGGTGAGGCTCGTAAACAATTAGTCACAAACTATAATTGACAACACGTCATACAGACTTGCTGCTTAATTTACGGAATGTAAATTGGCTTAATCTAGTGGAATAATAGTACACAGACAAGTTCCCTCTCCTTCTTTTCAGCCTGTTAATCGAGGGAACCAGAGGGACCAAAAATTACAGGATAGCAGTTGCGATGCTTTTAAGCAACTGTGAGATTCAGAAGCTAAGTACAATTATTGGGTGTCTTTGTCCGAGGTTGTATCGAAAATCCAATCGAAGAATAAACATGTAGAAAGCTTAGTAATTCGTCGTTTGGACGAGGGTTCGAAACCCTCCGACTCCACTGATAAAAGCGTTCGCCCTTTGGGCGGACGCTTTTTTTCTGATTCGAACTGAGCTTTGCTCAAGTGAGGAATCAGAAAAAAAGCGTCGATGCGCTTTGCGCAAGAACGCTTTTATCCACTGTGACGAGGATAGAGGGTTCTGCAAACCCGGCGCAATTGTTTTTTTTTGATTCGAACTGCGCTTTGCGTTAGAACGTGAATAGGAGTGGGGCACCACCGCAGCGGTACTTTTTGTGACGTGCTAAAATTCTTCCTCTTCGTCTGTCCAGCCGCGTTTTTTGCTTTTCAAGAGTTCCAATTCCCAATCGTCGTCTTCGTCCAAATGGAAGTTGTTCTTCTTTCCACTTTTCTTGTAAGCCGACATTTTGTTTTCACGGGATTCGCTGGAGTTATCAGGACCGGAAACTTTTTTCTTTCCGCCTTTTCCTCGTTTGGTTTTCTTCACCGGTTCAGAAGTTGACGTATCCTCACGTTCATTCATGAAGGGCGAATCTTCCTTTACTGGCGGTGTATAGGTCCGTTCTGCTCTTTGTGGGCGGTCATCACGCCGTGGTCGGTTTGAGTCAAAGGATCGGGCTTGTGGCCTGCTATTTCCTCTGTCTTCAGCTTCCTTCACAACGATACTTCTACCATTGATGGTGTGGCCATCCAGTCCTTCGATTGCTTTTGCTGTCTCGTCGTCCGAAGACATCTCAACGAAAGCGAACCCTCTGGGTTTGCCCGTTTCTTTGTCTTTAGCAATGTGAGACTTCACAACAGTACCATACTGTTCGAACAATTCTTTTAATTCATCATCGGAAACTCCGAAATCTAATTTTGCAACAAATATACTTGCCATATCAATTTGACACTGAGAAGATTATTATTACCACAATATTATTTTTTTTTTGTGGCATTACAAAAGTAAAAACAAAAAATAATCGTACAAAATGCCACACTATTATTTCTTTATTAATTTTTCAAACCCGTTTTGAAGTGGATTAAATGTATTTTTTATTTGGAACAGCGGCCATTAAACTTCAAACGGTTGCCGGTTGAGTAACGAGCGACTTAGGGTGATTTCGTCTGCATATTGCAGTTCAGATCCGATGGCTACACCACGTGAGAGGGTTGAAATTGCAACATTGAATTCCTTTAGTTTCTTGAAGATGAAAAAGTTGGTGGTATCTCCCTCCATAGTTGCACTCAGTGCAAAAATCACTTCATTGACCGATTTTGTTTGCACCCGTTCGATCAGTGCGTTGATGTTCAGATCCGACGGGCCGATGCCATCCATTGGAGAGATGATTCCGCCCAATACGTGGTAAACACCTTTGTAGGAGTCCGTAGATTCGATGGCCAATACATCGCGAATGTCTTCAACAACGCAGATGGTGGAGTGGTCGCGTTTGTCACTCGAACAAATACTACAAATGGGCATGTCAGAGATGTTTCCACAGACGCTGCATTTTTTTGTGTGTTGCTTCATTTGGACGAAAGCATCAGCGAAATCTCGAATTTCTTCTTCGCTGCGGTTCATGAGGTTCAATACCAAGCGAAGTGCAGTACGTCGCCCGATTCCTGGGAGCGATGCAATTTGATCTACTGCCGTTTCAATGTGCTTGGATGGAATTTTCACGCCCTAAAGATATTCATAATTCAAGAAAGAGCGGGTAAATTTATTATTCGATCTGAACCTATTGAATCAAATTAAAACACTTATTTTTGACACCCGACGCAGAACAAGTGAAAAACCAAATCAACATACAGAACAAAAAGGCGCGTTTTGAGTACCATTTGCTCGAAGAGTTTGTCGCTGGTATTCAACTGGCAGGAACGGAGATCAAGAGCATTCGCAATGCCAAAGCAAGCATACTTGAGGCTTACTGTGTCTTTGAGAACGGTGAAGTATGGATTCGCAACATGCACATTGCAATGTATGAAAACAGCTCGTTTTATCAGCACAAGCCACGAAGTGATCGAAAGCTGTTGCTCAACAAAAAAGAAATCAACAAAATTGAAAAGTTTCTGAAAGACAAAGGGAACACCTTGATTCCGGTCAAAATGTTCATCTCAGAGAAGGGGTGGGCGAAAATGGTGATCGCCTGTGCCAAAGGAAAGAAACTGCACGACAAACGACAAGATTTGAAGGAAAAGGCCGATAAACGAGACGTTGACCGTGTGCTGAAAGGCATTCGCTAATCCACTAAAGAAATCCGAGGCTCATGATATGGGCCCACCTGTATCCTGTGAGTAGGTAAAGCAACAGTAAGGCATTGATGCCGTAATAACTGAAGTGGTACAACACCGTGAAGCTTATTTCTCTGCGCTTGTAGCGGACTGTATATGCAGGAACGAGAAACAGAAGTGCGAGCAACCACCCAATACGGTAAAAATTCAAATTGATTTCAAATGGCGTGTCTTCTGTTTTTCCAAGTGAAATGATTCGTATGGGATTGTGAAACAACCAACTCGATTCAACAAGTACGTTTTCGTTTTCGCTGTACAAAGTGGATCGGATGTTTTCAACCCAGAAGTAGTCGCCGTCATTTGTTTCGATGCGGCTCACCGATGCGCCGTCAAAACCCCGCATTTGATTCAAGGAATAGCCGACAACTTTGCCTTCGCTGAAGTGGTGCGGCAAGAAGTAATCAGCAACAATAAAGAGGGAGAGCAAGCACCCCAAAATTGCTGAGAAGCGGATGATTCGCCATTTTCGTCCATTAATCAAGCTTTGGAAGTAGCGCTCGTTTTCGAGTTGTTCCCTGTATTGTTGTTGTTTGAAGCGCTGCCGTGCCTCTCTTGCACGTGCCTCGTATTCTTCAGCAGTTGGAGTTCTATGTGCCGTTGCTCCTCGAGTATCGCTTGCTTTTGGGACCGATTTTTTTCCTGTGAGTATGTCATAGGCCTCGGTGATTGCAACAAATTTTGTTACGGCATCTGTACTTGGATTTCTATCCGGATGGTAACGCATGGCCAGCTTTCGGTGGGCTTTCCGCACACTGTCTTGCGAGGCATTGTTCGGAAGTCCGAGGGATTTATAATACGCTCTTTTTGGCACTTTTACGTTTTTCTATTGTTGCGATTCGATTGATTTTCTTGCTTTCTGTATAGACGAAAGTGTTAAAATAGTACAGTTCCTTCGGTACTTCGTGTGCTTCGAGTAGTCCGATAAAGTCGGATTTTTTGAGTTCCAACTCCTGCGCCGATTCGATACACAGCACAACTTTACTTCCGAGGTAGTCGTCGTTCAATCCTGAAATGAAGAATGGCACATTCAACCGTTCGGAAATTTTGTGTTCGAGTGCTTCAGGGTGAAGTTTAATTCCACCAGAATTGATTGTGAAGTCGGACCGTCCAATCCATTGAAACGAAGTAGGAGAGAGCAGTTGCACTTGATCATTTGTGCTGAGATTCGTGGCTCCAACGTGCGGAGCATCAATGACCAATTGTCCGTTTGTTTCTTTGAATGTGACACCAGGAAGTGCTTTGAAAGCTGAATCGTTGTTGGACAGATCACGCAGTGCAACGTGCGATAGTGTTTCGGTCATTCCGTAGGTGTGAAAGATGCGTGGTGCGATTTTTTGTAGTTGTTCTTGGAGTGGTTTCGAGACAGGGCCGCCGCCAACGATGATTTTTTTTGCTTTGTTGAGCGTTTCGCTGTCGTGTTCAATCGACTGCTGAAGTTGCATGGGTACCATTGCGATAAAGTCGAATGCCTTGTTTAGGTCATGCAACGGTCGACTTGAAATTGCTCCAACGTAGAGTTCAAGATCCAATACGATACTACGTACGATCATCATTTTTCCTGCTATGGTTGTAGGAGAGAGGCAGAGGAGTGCTGAGTTTCCAGCATGCAGGTGGAGGTGTTTTCCTGTTGCTTTTGCCGAAGCAATCATGTATTTTTTGTCGAGCAGTATTGTTTTTGGGGTTCCTGTTGACCCGGATGTTTTCGTTTTGATGCTGGTTTCGCTTGCATTCCATTCGTCGATGAACTCCATGACGTGATCACGTGTCCTTTGATCGGTGGTGACGAATTTGATGTTCATATTCTCTGCAGCTCGCATTTGGTTCAAAGGTAATAACTTTGGATTAGAATGCTCCACCTTTAATTGATGCTGTGATTGTCTTGAAATTGACATTTAAGTTCATTGAGGTCTTGTGTATTAATTGATATATTCATACCTTTTCATAGAATTATACGTTATAGGATAGAAAGAAAATAGTAAAATGATGAAAAAGATAGTAGTGGCGTTAGGTTTGGGATTGTTTTCCTTGGTTACAATGAGTTATATGTGTTCAGAAGGATACTCTTCTGAAAATTCTAAAATACGCTCAGTACCTGCAGGAAATGATGGCATTTACTTCAACAAGATGTCGCTCGAAGACGCGAAGAAAGAAGCGTTAAAGACGGGAAAATTGATTTTTATTGATGCGTATACGGAATGGTGCGGGCCTTGCAAGCGAATGGCTGCAACTTCATTTAAAGATCAAGCGGTTGGGGAGTTGTACAACAAGAGTTTCATTAACCTGAAGATAGAGATGGAAAAAAGTCCTGAGGGTCCGGATGTTGCCCGTAAGTATGGCGTTCGTGCCTATCCCACTTTGCTTATTGTGGATGGTACAGGGAAACTAATCAAACAAACGATTGGAATGAAAAATAACGCGCAACTTATTGCCTTTGCGCAGGCCGTACTTTGAACCAAGGTTTTGGACCTATAAAATTTTAGGAATGAAAGGAACCCGCTCTAATGGAGCGGTTTTTTTTTATGTTTGTTCTTCCGATATAAGTTGTGGGAACAAAAATATAGTTTTTGGCATTTCAGCACGCGACACAGTCAAAAAAAAGCCCCAGCAACGGGTTGCTAGGGCTTTTGTATTTTTAATGGATTGGGATTTATTTATCGCCTTCCATTTTTTGTTTCAATTCAGCCAAGGCGTCCAAATCTCCGAGTGTTGATTTCTCAGAATTTTGGTTTACTTGTTTCACTGCAGCAGACGAAGCGCTTGCTTTGTTGCCTTTACCACCTTTCTTCGTTGGCTTTGTATCGTCTCCTTCTTCGAATGTTCTTGTGTGAGATACTACGATCTTACGTCCATCCTTGTTGAATTCGATCACTACGAAGTCCAATGTTTCTTCCACCTTCGCATTCGTTCCATCTTCTTTTCTCATGTGACGTGCAGGACAGATTCCTTCAAGTCCGTATGGAAGTGCAACGATTCCAGATTTGTCTTTGTTTTCGATGATGGTACCTTGGTGCGTTGAACCTTCAACAAATGTAGATTCGAATGCATCCCATGGGTTCTCTTCAAGTTGTTTGTGTCCTAGAGAGATACGACGGCTTTCGCGATCGATTTCCAAAACAACAACATCCATCATGTCATCCACTTTACAGAATTCAGATGGGTGCTTGATTTTCTTCTGCCAAGAAAGGTCAGAAATGTGAATCAATCCATCAACTCCTTCTTCAAGTTCAACGAACACACCGAAGTTTGTGAAGTTACGCACTTTCGCATTGTGCTTCGTTTTCACTGCGTACTTTCCTTCGATTGCTTCCCATGGATCTGGCATTAACTGCTTGATACCAAGTGACATTTTTCGTTCTTCTCTATCGAGCGTAAGTACAACTGCCTCTACCTGGTCTCCAACTTTCAAGAAGTCTTGAGCAGAGCGCAGGTGCTGTGACCAGCTCATTTCAGAAACGTGGATCAAACCTTCTACACCGGCAGCGATTTCAACAAACGCACCGTAGTCAGCCATAACCACAACTTTTCCTTTTACTTTATCTCCAACGTTCATTTCAGCATCGAGTGCATCCCAAGGATGTGATTCCAATTGCTTCAATCCAAGTGCAATTCTTTTCTTCTCGTCATCGAAGTCGAGAATTACAACGTTTAGTTTTTGATCCAATTCAACGATTTCTTCTGGGTGGTTAACACGTCCCCAAGATAAATCGGTAATGTGAACAAGTCCGTCAACACCTCCAAGGTCGATGAATACACCGTAAGAAGTGATGTTTTTAACTGTTCCTTCCAATACTTGACCTTTTTCAAGTCCAGAAATAATGAGTTTCTTTTGTTCTTCAAGTTCAGCTTCGATAAGTGCTTTGTGTGAAACAACAACATTTTTAAATTCTTGGTTGATTTTCACCACTTTGAATTCCATGTTCTTTCCAACGTACACATCGTAGTCACGAATTGGCTTCACATCAATTTGCGAACCAGGTAAGAATGCTTCGAGACCAAATACATCTACGATCAATCCTCCTTTTGTTCTGCACTTTACAAATCCAGTGATAATCTCACCTGTTTGAAGTACCTCGTTTACTTTCTTCCACGCTGAGTGCACACGAGCAATTCTGTGAGAAACCACCAATTGTCCGTATTTGTCTTCTTGTGTTTCAACGTAAACGTCTACTGTATCACCCTCTTTCAAGTCTGGGTTGTAACGGAATTCGCTTGTTGGAATTACACCTTCTGATTTTGATCCGATGTTGATCACAACTTCTTTCTTGTTCAAAGAAACTACTGTACCCTGAATTACTTCTCTTTCAGCAACGGAGTTCAAAGTACCTTCGTACTTGTCAGATAATTCAGATCGTTCTACTTGAGTGTAACCGTCTAATGCGAGCGCATCCCAGTCAAAGTCTGCAGTTCCCTGCACTGTTTTATTGTCTGCCATGTTGGCTGTAATAATTGTATTTCGAGTAACCTATTGAATCCCGAAAGAGTTAATAAAGTCGCATGTCTTAATAGGTTTGCGACAATCTTCCAATTGTACCATACAATCGGGGTGCAAAGATATACATTTTAATCAAATACAAAAACCAAAACAAAAAAAACTCCGATGGACCAAACCATCGGAGTTTTATCGAATCGTATTTCGTTTACTTCGCAGCGTCTAGGCGTGCTTTGTATTGGTTTGCTTTTTCCATGTCTCCTTTTTTGTAATAGGCTTTCCACAAGATGCGCAATATTCCTTTGTCGTTTGGTGCGTTTTCGATGTATTTCTCGAGTGCAACAATAGAAGCGTCGGTTTTTTCTTCTGTCATTTTATTCAGTGATGCTTCTCTTGGGTCTCCCACTTTTAAGAAGGCCGCTTGCTGACGCAACTGTGAAGCCCAGTTGTACAGATGCGCTCCCAGTTGGTATTGCGCATCTACGTAGTCGGGTTTGATCTCTAGTGCTTTGGTAAGCGCCGTTTCTGCCTTTTGATAGGCCTCTGCACAGCTTGCTAGCTTTTGCGCCTTGATTTCCTCGTCTTCCGTTTCGTCTGCTTCTTTTCGTGCTTGGTCGCCAAGGTTGATGTAAATCGTACCGCTATTGTAGTGCAATTTTTCATTGTTTGGATCTGTGGCGATAGCATCGCTTAGCGCTTTTTCCGCTCCAGTGGCATTCCCAGCATCGATGTATGCATTGACCAATCCTAGAAGTACTTCTCTGTCGTTCGGGAATTTTTGCTGTGCTCCCTGCAACAAGGCAATTGAGCGTTCCTCGTTGCCCAGTTTTTTGTGTATGGAAGCTGCAAGTGTGGCACCTCGAGCACCTTTGTAATCTACTGCAGCCAATTGATCGTACATGCGCGCTGCACCCTCGTTGTTGTCACCATTTTCGTAACCAACTCCGGCGTAATAGATTACGGTAGTGTCCAGCACGCCAATGGCATCAAAGTACCGTGCGGCGTATTCGAATAACTCTCCAGCTTCTCCGTAGTTTTTGGCTTCCCATGACATGTCTCCAAGACGTGTGAAGTAGGCACGCGACTCACGCACTGCATCTTCGATGTCTCTTGTTTTCTTCCCTCCATTTTGGAATCCCATTTTGAATGCTGTGATCGCCGTATTGAAATGGTCTGCTGAAGTAGCTTCAGTATAAGAGGAATCCATTTTATCAATCATGGCAATCGCCGTGTAGATTTGTCCTTTTTTCAAGAACATTTTTTGGTCTTCTTTCGTGTCTGGGTGCGCTGCTGCAAGGTCGATGAATTTTTGTGCGACAAGTGCAGATTTCTTCGCTCCTTCGATGTCCATTCCTCTTGGGTCAAGAAGCATAGGGCGCAGTTTGCCGTATTCAACGGCGGCTGTTGTTACATTTTTCTTTTGTCCGTGAGCAGTAGCTGTCAGCGCCATCAGACCAAGGATAAGTGTGTATTGTTTCATTGATCGTTTCATAATTGTTTTCTCTTTAGATGCGGAACAGTTGATTATTCCACAGCATCATTGTTTTCAATATCCGTGCCATTTTCCGTTCCTTCTGTACCTTCGGTAGTTTCAGTTGGTGGAGTTTCGATCACGTTTCCATCTTCATCGACTGTAACAACGTCTTCATCGTCTTCGCTTCTAGGAACACGAGCAACCGCTGCAATGGCTGATTTTCCTTTGAGGTTGATGAGTTTCACGCCTTGTGCCGCTCTACCCATGGTGCGTATTGAGTCGATATGCATTCGTATGGCAACGCCTGCACGTGTGATGATCATTAAATCTTCTTCGTCTGTTACGTTCTTGATTGAAAGCAATTTTCCTGTCTTGTCGGTGACGTTCAGTGTTTTGACACCTTTTCCGCCTCTGTTTGTGATTCGGTAAACCGGTTCGTTGTCTTCTGGATCATTTAGATACGTCCGTTTGCCGTATCCGTTTTCTGAAACCACAAGAATGGTCGAGTGGATGTCTTCCACGCAGATCATGCCAATGACTTCGTCGTCCGGTCCTGCGAGCGTTACACCACGCACGCCTGCGGCGTTTCTACCCATGGATCTCACTTTTTCTTCGTTAAATCGGATGGCACGTCCGTTCGTAGTTGCCAATACAATTTCATTGGATCCGTTTGTGAGTTTTGCTTCGAGTAATTCGTCATTTTCTCGAATGGTAATGGCATTGATTCCGTTTGATCGAGGTCGAGAATAGGCTTCAAGCGATGTTTTCTTGATGACTCCACGTTTTGTTGCCATGACAACGAAATTGTTGTCGAGGTATTCTTGATCAGTCAAATCAGTTACCTTGAGGTACGCCTTGATTTTGTCATCTTGTCCGATGTTGAGCAAGTTTTGTATTGCACGTCCTTTACTGACTTTTGTACCTTCTGGAATTTCGAACACACGCATCCAGAAACACTTTCCTTTCTCTGTAAAGATGAGCAAGTAGTTGTGGTTTGTTGCAACAAAGAGTTCTTCTAAAAAGTCTTTGTCACGTGTTGTGGAGCCTTTCGATCCCATTCCACCTCTGTTCTGTACCTTGTATTCTGCGAGACTTGTCCGCTTGATGTATCCAGCATGAGAAATGGTTACGACAACTTCTTCATCTGGGATCAAGTCTTCGATTCTCATTTCGCTTGCAGAGTATTCAATCTGCGATCTTCTTTCGTCTCCGTATTTGTCTCGAACGTACTCCAATTCCTCTTTGATGATTGCCATTCGACGGTCTTCATTTGCGAGGATGTCTTTTAAGTCGGCAATCGTTTTCATTAAGTCGTCGTATTCACTACGCAATTTGTCTTGCTCAAGTCCTGTGAGCTGACGCAAACGCATTTCTACGATCGCTCTTGATTGCACGTCGCTTAATTTGAAGCGTTCGATTAATTTTTCTCGTGCTTCCTCTGGGCTTTTTGAACCACGGATCAATGCGATCACTTCATCGATGTTATCGGAAGCAATGATTAGTCCTTCTAAGATGTGTGCACGTTCTTCAGCTTTTCGCAATTCGTACTTTGTTCTTCGCACGATTACATCGTGACGAAATTCAACAAAGTTCTCGATCATTTGCTTGAGGTTCAGTAATTCTGGTCGACCTTTAACGAGGCAGATGTTATTTACTGAAAATGAGCTTTGTAGCGCTGTATATTTAAATAATTTATTTAATACAACATTGGGAATTGCATCCCGCTTGAGTTCGTAAACGATGCGCATTCCATTTCGGTCTGATTCGTCTCTCAAGTCAGAGATTCCATCAATTTTTTTGTCGTTGACGAGCTCTGCAGTTTTGCGGATCATGTCCGCCTTATTAACTTGGTATGGAATTTCTGTGACGATGATCACTTCTTTTCCAGATTTTGTTTCTTCAATTTCGGCTTTACCGCGCATCACGATACGTCCTTTTCCTGTGAGGAATGCATCACGAACTCCTTCGTAACCGTAAATGGTTCCTCCAGTTGGGAAATCGGGTGCTTTCACGTAATTGAGCAATTCTTCAACTTCGATGTCTTTGTTGTCGACATACGCAATTGTTCCATTGACGACCTCTGTGAGGTTGTGTGGTGCCATATTTGTTGCCATACCAACAGCAATACCACTGGCGCCATTGACCAATAGGTTTGGTATTTTTGTCGGCAGTACCGTTGGTTCCTCAAGGCTATCGTCAAAGTTGGGCGCGAAATCCACCGTTTCTTTGTCTAAATCACCGAGCATGTCTTCCGCGATTTTTCGAAGGCGTGCCTCTGTGTAACGCATCGCTGCCGGACTATCACCATCGATGGATCCGTAATTTCCTTGACCATCAACGAGCGGGTAGCGGAGCGACCACGGTTGCGCCATACGAACCATTGTGTCGTATACGGAGCTGTCGCCGTGTGGGTGGTATTTACCGAGTACTTCACCCACAATTCTCGCACTTTTCTTGTACGGTCTGTTTGAATAGACGCCAAGGTCTTGCATTCCGTAGAGCACTCTTCGGTGTACCGGTTTAAAACCATCTCTCACATCGGGAAGGGCTCTTGAAACGATAACGGACATTGAATAGTCAATGTACGCCGATTTCATTTCATCCTCTATATTAATCTGGATTATTCTTTCTCCATCTGCCATCTTGTCACTAGTTTTATTTTAGCACGGTTTGTGCATGTTAAAAGCAAGGTTCGAAATTAGTTATTTCACAGAGAAAAAAAGGGCTTTATAAGGTCGATTTACTAACAAAAATCTGTGGAAAATCACTGTTTTGGACTACTTATTAACAATTTTATTCGTTATATATTTGTAAGTGGTTTAAATTACCCATTTTTATACTGTATATAATAAGAAGATACACGGAGTTTATATGGAGGCGAAATTTTCTCAAAGAGTAAAGGATGTAATCAGTTTCAGTCGCGAAGAAGCATTGCGGTTGGGGAATGATTTTATTGGGGTGGAACACCTGTTGCTGGGTCTCATTCGAGAAGGAGATGGCAAAGCGATTGTTGTGCTTCAAGAGTTTCATTTGGATCTCAAAATGATTCGTAAAGAAATCGAGCAAAATTTGACTCAGAATTCAGCAATTGGTTCAAAGAACCTTGCCAACATTCCATTGGTAAAACAAGCAGAGCGTGTGTTGAAATTGACGTACTTGGAGGCAAAGTTGTACAAAAGTCCGATGATTGGTACAGAGCACCTGCTGCTCTCTATACTGAAAAACGAAGACAGCGTGGCATGCGCAATATTGAATAAGTACGGTGTGATCTACGAAAATGTGAAAGACGAATTAGAAACAATGAAAGACGAAGCAATAACGCCAAGAGCGGAGTTTCCAGGTGGAACGGATCAGGAGGGCGGACAAGGTGGAGGAGAGGAATCCTATTCCTCCAAGCGAAAGAGTGATCCAAAATCAAAAACTCCAGTGCTCGACAATTTTGGTCGTGATTTGACCAACATGGCAGAGGCAGGAAGGCTTGATCCAATTGTAGGTCGTGAGAAAGAAATTGAACGTGTCAGTCAAATACTGTCGCGAAGAAAAAAGAACAATCCAATTTTGATTGGTGAACCGGGTGTTGGTAAGAGCGCCATCGCTGAGGGGCTGGCACTGCGCATTGTGCAGCGCAAAGTTTCTCGTGTGTTGTTTAACAAACGAATTGTATCGTTGGATTTGGCTTCTTTAGTGGCTGGAACAAAATACAGAGGACAGTTTGAGGAGCGCATGAAGGCGGTTATGCAAGAATTAGAGAAAAACAAGGACATCATCTTGTTCATTGACGAAATTCACACGATCATTGGTGCTGGGGGGGCTTCAGGTTCTTTGGACGCATCAAACATGTTCAAGCCCGCCTTGGCTCGTGGAGAGATGCAGGCCATTGGTGCAACTACCTTGGATGAATTCCGACAGCACATCGAAAAAGATGGTGCGCTCGAACGTCGTTTTCAGAAAGTACTCGTTGAACCAACAACGCCTGAAGAAACCCTGCAAATTTTGAACAACATCAAAGAGCGATATGAAGACCACCACTCAGTGCGGTTTTCTGACGATGCCATTGAAGCTTGTGTGAAATTGACAGAACGTTACATTACGGACCGTCACCTTCCAGACAAGGCAATTGATGCACTCGACGAAGTGGGTTCACGTGTCCACTTGACAAATATCAATGTGCCCAAAGAAATTCTCGACGTTGAAGAGAAAATTGAAGCCTTAAAGCTGGAGAAAAACGAAGTAATCAAGTCACAACAATACGAAAAGGCAGCTGAACTGCGCGATGATGAGCGCAAATTGCAGGAGGCCCTTGAAAGCGCCAAAGCCAAGTGGGAAGAGGATTCCAAAAACAACCGAGTAGAAGTTACTGAGACCCACGTGGCTGAAGTTGTTTCGATGATGTCTGGAGTTCCTGTAACACGTATTTCTGAGTCAGAGACAGGGCGTTTGGCAAATATGGCGGAAGAAATTCAAGACAAGGTAATTGGTCAAGATGAGGCTGTTGCGAAGGTGGTGAAGGCCATTCAGAGGAACCGTGCGGGACTTAAAGACCCAAACAAGCCGATTGGTTCATTTTTCTTTTTGGGGCCAACAGGGGTCGGAAAAACGCAATTGGCGAAAGTACTTGCCAAGTGCTTGTTCGATTCTCAAGACTCACTCATTCGAATTGACATGTCCGAATACATGGAGAAATTCTCAATTTCAAGATTGGTAGGAGCGCCTCCAGGATACGTTGGATACGAAGAAGGAGGGCAGTTGACAGAGAAGGTGCGAAGAAAACCGTATTCGATTATTCTTTTGGATGAGATTGAAAAAGCACATCCAGATGTGTTCAATTTGTTGCTTCAAGCGCTCGATGATGGGCACATGACAGACGGACTAGGGCGTAAAATCGATTTCAAGAATACCATAATTATAATGACGTCCAATATTGGAGCACGTCAATTGGCTGATTTTGGTTCCGGTGTCGGATTTGGCACAAAGGCCCGAGAGGAACAACGCGATGAAAATGCAAAATCAGTGATTCAAAATGCACTTCGAAAAGCATTTGCTCCGGAATTCCTCAATCGTATTGACGACATGATTCTGTTCAATTCATTAAAACGAGAGGACATCCACAAAATTATTGACATTGAATTGGAACTGCTCTACGGTAGAATCAATGAGCTGGGCTACACGATTACAATGACCGAAGCCGCAAAAGATTTTATTGTTGAAAAGGGCTACGATGAAAAATTCGGCGCTCGTCCATTGAAAAGAGCCATTCAGAAATTTATTGAAGATCCATTGGCTGAGGAGATTGTAAAGTCAAATTTGCATGAAGGAGATTCAATCAACATGGATATTCAAAAAGATGCATCTGAATTGAAAATAAAAATTAAGAAAGCACAAAGTGCTAAAAAATCTTCTAACAAGGAGAAGGAGTAAAGCTCCGGCAGTTCGCAGATAGCGCACTGATTTTATTAATTAAATACGTGAGGGTTTCTCACTACTTGCAATTGAGGAGTCTCTCGAGATTCCGATGGGCCATCCTAATTTTTGGGTGGCTTTTTTTGTATTTTTTTTTTTAAGTTTGACTTTTATGCAATCGTATTGACAAAAATCATTTAGCTATGATACCCAACCGCTACTTCCCTAGAGCTAAAGCGCTCACATTTAATCATTTATTCTTTTTCATTTTTGTGGGTTGTTTGACAACAGTTCATGCGCAAAAAGTGGTCAATTTTAGCTCTAAAAAAATCAGTCAACGTGCCGGTGTTATGTATTATAAAAACAAACTTTACACGGGGGTTGTTCAGTTTGACAGGGTGAACAATGTGGTTGACCGGACAGTATCTTATGTCAATGGATTGAAAGATGGACAGGCGGTCATTTTTGGAAAGAACAATATGGTTTCGAAAACTATTATGTACAAAGAAAATTTGGTAAATGGTTTGGCAGAGTCTTTTTTCTTCAACGGAAAATTGCAATCCACAGGGGGGCTAGTTCAGCCTGAAAAAGGTAGTGATATTCTCTTTAAAGGTACCTGGAAATTCTACGATAAGGAAGGTGTGCTTTTGGGACAGGCAGAATACGTCGACGATAAGATTAAGAGTGGCACAATGGTCGACTACCACGACAATGAACAAGTGTCCTTAATTGCTGAATACCAAAATTTCAAGCAACATGGTATTTTTAAAACATATACCGAAAAAGGAGATCTAATCGAAGCTTTAGAGTTTGAGAACGGCGAATTGGGAGGCGCCATGCGGATAGAACTTGATGAAAGCCGAGCTGTTGCAGCTCACATTTTAAAGAAAAGACAACCGTTGGTGTTTTTTCCATTCAATTATTCCGATAAAAATCTAGGCAGCGATCAAAAAACAATTTTTCCAGATGTCTCCGCAACTTATGCGACGGATCATATGAACAATGCTTTGTCTTCGCTCGAACTTAAGGGGGTACACAACATAAGTATGACGAGTTCCTTGAGTCTCAGGAAGGATCACTCTGTCAGTTTTTGGGCCTATGTCTCTGATAAGTCAAGCTTGGAGTTGTCCATAGGAGGTGGACTGTCGATTGAGCTTTTGGGGGCTTCAAATGTCGTTAATTTTTCTATTGATCAACAATTGAATTGCGAAATTTCTAATGTCCCAATGAACAAATGGCACCTGTACACGATGTCGTTGAATTATGATATTGATCGTTACTACAACCCTATTGTGATTACGACTTTGAGTATCGATAATCGAGAAGTAGGAAAGCTGCAGGGCAACAGGAGAAAAATTAAGCCTTTGTCCTCAGGAGATTCCTCACTAAAATTGACATCAAAGGGGGAGGTAAGGATTGATGATGTTCTATTGAATCAAAGGATGAGTAACAGTTTCAAAGCTCTTTATGAGATCAATGCCTCAAAGGTGAAAGCACTAGAAATTGAAGAGAAAGAACGACAGGCAAGAATCAAAAAACAAAAAGCAATCGATTATTCCAACGCACACAAATACGATAACAAGTGGTTTACATGGAGCGAAAGGAATACAAAAACATTTACTTTTCAACAAGGATCAGGAAAAGTTTGGGAAGGTTGGAGTATGATTTTTAAGGGCAATGGAAAAGGTGTGTGGAGGTACAGGTTGCATGCCGGGTTGAGCAGTTCAGCTCCTTTATGGAATTACTTTGAATACAAGCTATTGCCGGGAGGAATGATTGAAATTACTTGGAAATCGAAAACGGGATCAGGTCCAATGCGTTACAATGAAAAGGTTACTGTTGAAATCAATAGAGCGAACAAGACGGTATATTTCGACGACAAGAGGTTTGTGTGCGAGAGTTGCAGGTGATTGGAATTAGCTATTTTGAGAAGCTACAGCTTTGCGAACACTCCCGAATTCTTTGAGCAAGGCTTCCGCTTTTTCGTAACTGATGTTTAGAGCGTCTTGAACCATTTTCGTGCCACGGTCTACGAGTTTGTCGTTGCTCAACTGCATGTCAACCATCTGATTTCCTTTCACACGACCCAATTTGATCATCAATGAGGTACTCACCATATTTAGAATGAGTTTTTGTGCAGTTCCGGATTTCATTCGTGTGCTTCCGGTGACAAACTCGGGTCCCACAACAGCCGTCATTGGAAGTTGAGCGAGCAGTTCGAGTGGAGACTTCGGATTGCAAGAGATGGAACCCGTTAGGAGCCCATTTTCATTGGCTGTTTTGAGCGCTCCGAGAACGTAGGGTGTCGTTCCTGAAGCTGCGATTCCTACCAACGTATCGTTTGGTGTGATGTCAAATGCTTGTAAATCTTTCCAGCCCTGTTCAGTATCGTCTTCAGCAAATTCTACTGCTTTTCGAATGGCGCTATCGCCACCAGCTATAATTCCTATTACACTGTTGAAATCCACTCCAAAGGTCGGTGGGCATTCACTCGCATCTACAATTCCAAGTCTTCCGCTCGTTCCTGCGCCGATGTAGAACAATCGACCGCCACGGGCCATTCGTTTCGCACAAGCATCGACAAAAGCTTCGATTTCAGGAATGATTTCCTGCACTGCGAGCGCTACTTTTTGATCCTCCGAGTTAATACCATCAAGCAGCTCTTTCGTTGACATACTTTCTAGGTTGTCATGGTTTGAGCTGGATTCTGTAATGCGATCGGTCATACCAAGTAGGCTTTGCTGCTGTTTTCTGTCAAATCAACTTTAACGTGCTCCTTGAGTGTTGTAGACAAGCTCATTCCAACGAAATTTGCCTTGATCGGGAAGCGGCGGTGTTTTCGATCCACCAACGTCAGCGTTTTAATAGCTTTTGTTGGAAATTGTAAGATTTCTACCAGCGCAAATTGCATCGTTTTTCCAGAATTCAATACATCGTCTACAAGAACAACAAACCCATTTTTCATTTTTTGTTTGTCTATAGAAAGTTGTACATCTTCAGACCAAGGTTCAGCTTTGTTAATTTTCACCTCAAACAAATGAAGTGTTATCTTCGAATGTTGCTCAATGATTGCACACAACTTTTTGGCCAAGGTAAAGCCGTTGCCATGAATTCCTCCAATGAAGATTTCCTTTTCTTCAAAACAGTTTTCCAATAGCTGATGCGCCAATCGGTTAATTTTTTGCTCAATTTGTTGATGTGTGAGTATTTCCTGCATAATCCATGTGCTGATAGGAGCAAATATAACAAACCTTGTGTTTCCGTTACCTTCAGTTCATTGCTTTTCTCTATTCTTTTTTTGAGGTCGCTATTTTTTGTAAAAACATGTGCATTAATTTGTTCTTAAAAGCCCTATTTAAAGGGGGTTTTAAGAGTTATGCACGTTGATTGTTAAAAACATCAATAAAACATATTAAAAAAGGCTTTAGCGGTTGTATTTATTGTACTAAATTTGCGTTCAATTTGGCGCGTAAGATTCGCGTAAGTTGAACCCCTTAATAGTGCATATAATGCCGAAAGACAATTCAATTAAGTCCATTCTTATTATCGGAAGCGGACCGATTGTGATCGGTCAAGCCTGCGAGTTTGATTATTCTGGATCACAAGCATCAAGATCATTAAGAGAAGAAGGGATTGAGGTCACATTGATCAATTCCAATCCTGCGACCATCATGACGGATAAAGTTGTGGCAGACAATGTATACTTGAAGCCCTTGGAGCCAGACAGCATTCTTGAGATTCTAGAGAAACACAAAATCGATGCTGTACTCCCAACCATGGGTGGACAAACAGGATTGAATTTGTGTATCAAATGTGACGAGCTCGGCATTTGGGAAGAACACAATGTAAAAATTATAGGGGTTGACATAAATGCGATTGAAATTACCGAAAATCGTGAAGCATTTCGTGATTTAATGATCGAGATTGGAATTGGTATGGCGCCTCAAGAGGCTGCAAAATCCTTCCTTCAAGGAAAAGAGATTGCACAGGAGTTTGGTTTTCCATTGTGTGTGCGTGCCTCCTTTACTTTAGGTGGTGCAGGAGCTTCGATTGTTCATGATCCCGCTGAATTTGATGACTTGTTGGAGCGTGGATTGCAATTGTCGCCAATACATGAGGTGATGATTGATAAAGCCTTGCTCGGTTGGAAAGAATATGAGTTGGAGTTGTTGCGCGACAACAACGACAATGTCGTGATCATCTGCTCCATTGAAAACTTCGATCCAATGGGGATCCATACCGGGGATTCAATCACCGTGGCCCCTGCAATGACGCTTTCGGATACGACCTTCCAGAAAATGCGTGACATGGCAATCAAAATGATGCGTTCGATCGGTAACTTCGCCGGAGGATGTAACGTTCAATTTGCTGTTTCTCCAGATGAAAAAGAAGAAATCATTGCAATTGAGATCAACCCACGGGTTTCTCGATCTTCCGCGCTGGCATCCAAAGCAACAGGATATCCAATTGCAAAAATTGCTGCAAATCTAGCCATCGGGTACAATCTCGATGAACTCAATAATCAAATTACAAAAACAACATCGGCACTTTTTGAGCCGACCTTGGATTATGTGATTGTCAAAATTCCACGATGGAACTTCAATAAATTCAAGGGAGCAAACAGAGAGCTCGGTTTGCAAATGAAATCGGTTGGAGAGGTGATGGGAATTGGACGTTCGTTCCAAGAAGCCTTGCAGAAAGCATGTCAATCGCTCGAGATCAATAGAAATGGTCTTGGAGCAGACGGTCGTGAACTGACAAACCAAAATCAAATATTGGAAAGCTTAGAGCATCCGAGTTGGAACCGTTTGTTCCACATTTACGATGCAATCAAACTGGGCATTCCATTCAAGACCATTCAAGAAAAGACAAAGATCGACAATTGGTTCTTACGTCAGATCGAGGACATGATCCATCTCGAAAGACGCATCGAGAAACACAACTTAGATTCCTTGCCAAAAGAACTTTTATTCGAGGCAAAACAAAAAGGATACGCCGACCGTCAGGTGGCACACTTACTGCGTTGTTTGGAATCTGAAGTGTACAAAAAACGGGATGGATTTGGAATCAATAGAGTGTACAAGCTGGTGGATACCTGTGCAGCCGAATTTGAGGCACAAACACCGTATTATTACTCGACATTTGAATACGAGAATGAAAGTAATGTATCCGACAAGAAAAAAGTAGTCGTTCTGGGCTCTGGTCCAAACCGAATCGGGCAGGGGATAGAATTTGATTACAGTTGTGTGCATGGCGTTCTTGCAGCAAAAGAATGTGGTTATGAAACGGTCATGATTAACTGCAATCCAGAAACCGTATCAACGGATTTTGATACTGCCGACAAACTGTACTTCGAGCCCGTTTTCTGGGAACATATTTACGACATTATAAAACACGAAAAGCCAGAAGGTGTGATTGTTCAACTTGGCGGTCAAACAGCCCTGAAATTGGCAGAGAAATTACAGCGTTACGGAATCAAGATTTTCGGAACGAGCTTTGACGCCTTGGATTTGGCTGAGGACCGTGGTCGTTTTTCTGAAGTGTTGGAGGAGAATGGTATTCCTTTCCCGAAATATGGAGTGGTCGAGAGTGCTGAGCAAGCGCTCGAACTTTCAGATGACCTCGGTTTCCCATTGTTGGTGCGCCCATCGTATGTATTGGGTGGACAAAAAATGAAGATTGTAATCAACAGGGATGAATTGGAACATCATGTCGTTGATATTTTGAATGAAATGCCGGGCAATCAGATTCTATTGGATCACTTCTTGGGTGGAGCAATTGAAGCTGAAGCAGATGCAATCTGTGATGGAGAAGACGTTTACATTATTGGTGTTATGCAGCACATTGAGCCTGCTGGAATCCATTCTGGAGATTCTTACGCCCTGTTGCCTCCATACAATTTGGGCGATTTTGTAATGCAACAAATCATTGATATCACGAAAAAAATCGCAATCGAATTGAAAACAGTAGGATTGATGAACATTCAATTCGCCATTAAAGACGATAAAGTATACGTCATCGAAGCCAACCCGCGTGCATCTCGAACGGTTCCGTTTATTGCCAAAGCCTATGACGAACCGTATGTAAACTATGCGGCGAAAGTGATGCTTGGAGAGAAGAAAGTAAAAGACTTCAACTTCCAGCCAAAGAAGAACGGTTATGCGATCAAGATTCCAGTATTCTCTTATGAAAAGTTCCCAGAAATCAAAAAAGAACTCGGTCCAGAAATGAAGTCAACAGGAGAAGCAATTCGTTTCATTGACAATCTAAAAGATCCTTTCTTCTTAAAGATTTATTCTGAACGAAACATGCATTTATCCCGTTAATGACGATTGCAGAAGCAAGCATAACGGGACTTTTTCGGACACTTCTAATTTTGATTGGTGCCTTTGTGCTTTTGCGTTTCATTGGTCAGTTGATGAATGCCAAGCGCAACATGGATGAGGAGCGTTCAATCAACAAGCAACAACGGGATTTTGAAAATGAACGAAAAGCAAAGCAACAAAACCTCGGGAAAACGAGTGTTTTGAGCAAAACTCAAAATACAGAATCCACGGCCGAGGATGTTGATTTCAAAGAGGTCGATTAACGGTCTTTTTCTTAAGGCGTATTTAAAAATAATGCAGATCGAATATACGCCATAATTTTATTCTTTTTTGAATCAAAAAATCGTTGAGCCGCAGCGCTATTGAAATAGTTTATAACGCAGAAAAAGGGAAAAAGAACAAGTCAAAATGTATGGGTTATTTGTAACAAAAACTTATCTTCATCGACGCGTTTAATCACTTAACATAAAAACCATTTGTATGGACGTTCAAAGCTTCTTTAAAAAATACGGTATTCACTTTGTAGCAATGGCTATCTTCATTGTTGCTGGTTTGCTCTATTTTTCTCCGCAATTTGATGATTATGGTATCAAGCAACACGATATCAAAATGCACAAAGGGATGTCAAATGAAATCGTCCAGCACCGTGAAATTCATGGAGAAGAACCGTTGTGGACAAATTCGATGTTTGGTGGTATGCCAGCAACACAGATTTCAGTGAAGCACGAGGGGAACTTTGTAAAAGAAATCTCAAGTGCATTTTTGCGCTTGTTTCCTATTCCTATGGGGGCATTTTTATTGCACCTGATCAGTTTTTATGTCATGGCACTACTGCTGCGGATCAAACCTGTAATAGCGATTCTGGGAGCGTTTGCATTCGCATTTACCAGTTATGAGATCATTATTCTACAAGCGGGACACAATTCCAAGTCGATTGCAGTTGCATTTTTACCAATGGTGCTCGGTGCTTTTATCTATTCGTATCGTGAAAACTGGAAATTGGGGGCGGCATTATCAGCGCTTTTTATGACGTTTGAGTTGTCAGCAAACCACTTGCAAGTTACGTATTACCTCGGTTTTCTCTTGTTCGCACTTGGAATCTATTTCTTAGTTGGAGCCCTGAAAAATAAACAATTCAAGCCCTTCATTTTTTCAACTGTAGGACTTCTTGTCGGTTATGGTATTGCCTTGTTTATCAATTATGGGAACATCGCAATGACAAATGATTATGCGAAATACACCACGCGTGGAGGAAATGACATCACAATTACTCCAAACGGTGAAGAGTCAAAACTCAATAGTGGAGGCTTGGACAAAGATTACATTACACAATGGAGTTACGGGAAAGGGGAGTCCTTTACATTTATTTCTCCATATGTCAAAGGTTCGCATTCTGGAAGTATGGGTGGATCAAACTTTGCAGAACTGGCAGATGAAATCTCATTTGAACGTGGCGAAAATGCAGCAATAAACAACGTTTCAATGTATTGGGGAGATCAACCCATTGTTGCAGGCCCATTTTATCTTGGAGTTATCGTTATTTTCCTTGCATTCTTGGCCTTCTTTTTTGCTAAAGATCGCTCGATTTGGGTGATTGCTGGAATATCAGTCTTGGCTTTGCTGCTCTCATGGGGGAAAAACTTTATGGGATTCACCGAGTTTTTTATCGATTACTTCCCAGGATACAACAAATTCCGGACAGTGACTATCATATTGGTGTTGGTTGAGCTTTGTATTCCTCTATTGGCAGTTATACTTCTACAACGCCTGTATGAATCACGGGAAGAGCTCCCTTCGAAAAAGAAACTTTTCTTGGTGGCATCCGGGGTGTTTCTTGTGTTTTTGGTCGGCCTAAAGTTTTCGGGAAGTGGTTTTGCTCCTGCAGACAACATGGCGCAATACGACAGGTACAAGGGACAAATTGTTCAATCTTTGCAACGTGCAGATCCACGGGCTGTAAAGCAGCAAATTGGTATAGATATTCAGGACATGAATCAAGTAGAGGGATATGCTGAGTCTGAAACAGATATTGTTTTTGCTGGTGCGAGGAAAATACGTCAGACCTTGTACGATATTTCTACAACACGGTCTTTGATGTTTGGAATTGGATCGGTCGTACTGTGTGGCTTGTTTTTCTATACGTCCTGGTCGTCAATGGGAATCACCATAGCGCTAGGCATCTTACTTTTATTGGATTTGGTGCCCGTAAATCAGAATTATCTCGGTGATTGGACAAATCAAGACGATCAAATGGCACATTGGTCGCCTAAGGAAGAGAAAGATTATCCTGTGGCTGCGGTCAACGGTGACTATGCAATACTGGAAGCAGAACTAGCTGCAAATCCAAATCTACAACAAGCAATTGATGCTGGAGAGCAACGTGGGGTTGACAAAGCGAATGAATTGGAGTACACGGGAATGTTCAAAAGGCGGATTGTTGATTCGTACAAGTTTGGCGCATTGGGATTTACAACAAATTACAGAGTATTTGATATAAATGATGGTTGGTCAGGAACACGTGCAGCATACTTTCACAAATCAATTGGTGGATACCACGGAGCAAAGCTGCGCAACATCCAGAATCTGATTGACTTTCAAATTTCAACCTCAAACAATGCAGTGCTTGACATGTTGAATGTGAAATACATCTTACAAAACGGTGAGATGTCGCCGAATCGAACAGCCAAAGGGAATGCCTGGGCAGTGAAAACGGTAAAGTCGTTTGAATCTCCAAACGATGAAATTCGTGCCTTGGGCAAGCGGTTTAAAATTGAAAACGCAGGAACAGGTGAGCTGTATGTGAATGGAAAAGCAATGAATACTGCTGAAGTGTTTGGACAAGAGCGCATGCTGTATTGGTTCCCGGGAGGAACGGATTCCATAGATGTAAGGTTGTCAAATTCGATTACAAAAGGAGTAGAAGTCTTTTTGGTAATGGATCGAAATGGTGCGACCAATTTGATGCTCGATGAGATGATTGCACTAGACACACTGAATTCTTTTGCTAAGCTTTTGAAAATAACGGGCGATGAAGAATTCAATGTCAATACAGATGCCGTGATGTTGAAATCGGAAGCGGAGAAGCTTTCTACTGATACCTATACTGGAGAAGCAACTGTGGCCATGACGTCGTATGCGCCAAACAGAATTGAATATAACGCAGAATCCAAAGGGAAGCAACTCATCGTCTTTTCAGAGATTTATTACCCTGCAGGTTGGAAAGCACTTGTTGATGGAAAGGAGCAGGACATCATAAAAGTCAACTACTTGTTAAGAGGTTTGGAGCTGACAGATGGAAGCCATACGATTGAATTTATTTATGAAGACCCCAAGTTTGAATTGGCTCAAACGTTAGCAACTACTGGTTCAGTCGTGTTGTTCTTGTTGATTGGGGGTGTTTTATTTTTGGGCTTTCGAAACCGTAAGCAGAAGATTGAAGCAATTGAGGAGTAGAACGATTGAATTATTGAAGAACTGAACTATTGATCGTCGCTTTTTCCATAAATAAAATTGTGGTAGCGCTCAGCTGTTTTACCATCTAATTTGGAGGCATAGTTTTGTACGAATTGATCATAGCATTCCTGATTGATCTCAAATTTGCCCTGAGAAATACGATTAAATTGTGATTTTATCTCTTCAACAGTAGTAACGGCCTTGCCGACACCAGAGGCCACAAAATTCAATTTGTCCAATCCGGAATAATCCAACACAAGAAGTGGTTTGTTAAAGTAGACGGTTTCTGCACCAACTGTTGAGAAGCAAGTAACTAGGGCGTCACAGCCTTTTATCAATTGATAGAGGTCAATTTCATCCTTCAAAACAATGACATTTTTTGCATTCATGTCTTTGATAATTTGATGGTAGTATTTTTTTTCTTCTCCTGGATGTACTTTGATAATCAGCGTTACGTTATCGAGATCATTCGCTGCTGCAATGGTGTCGATCGCTGCTTGTTTTCTCTGCGACAAGTCAGGTTGTGGTTGACTTGCAAAAATTATTTTGGTCTGTTTTGTAGGAATTGTTGTTAAAATGGGATGCGTTATTTTTTCTGGCAATTGAAACAAAGAATCGCTACGTAACTGCCCTAATGTATGCACCTTTTGCGGATTGCAGCTGCTTTCATTTATTAAAAAGTCACGAATGGCATCTCCCCACACAAGCATATGATCAGGAAAAGGCGTGTATTTGTGGTCTGCTTCGGTCAAAACATACGCGCGATTGTTTTTATTTATTGCACCGTGCTGAATACCATTGGTTGCAATTCCATTTGTTTTTCCGGCATCCAAAACAGCTCGGACAATTGAGTCTTGCTCGGAATGTGCTGTAATTGTCTCAATTTTGGATGTTTTTAGAAAGCGGCTATATGATTGAAACAAAAGACAATAATATGCCGAGGAACTGCAGTAAGATGCAAATCGCGCAATGAGTTGATCTTGAATTTCTGATGTGTCCTGATTCTTGAGTGATTCGAGCTGCTGTTCTAGTTCTTTTTTATATGCTCTCGCTTTTCGAATGGATGATAAGCTGAGAAATCCATACCTAAGAAGTATAGTGTCGTTGGTGGCAAGAGGATAGTTTGTTTTCCGAAATAACAATTTAATGTTCCATCGGGTACGTCCATCATTTAGTTTGGCCGGTTTGTGTATGTCAAGCAACCCAAATGTACCGCTCCTATCAATTTCAAGCAGTCGCCCGTAAAATTCATTCGTTGGAACCTTTGATGTCTTTGTGTTCGGAAACAACAAGAGCAAGTGTTTGATCTTTCTAATCGTATGGAGTTTTTTGATTCCAAGCAGTCCGCGAATCACAAGGGATATTATGTATTTGATACTGCCCAGCTTGCGTCCTAGGGGGTTATTTATTTTTTTGGGTTCAACAAAAGTGAATTCCTTTTCTTTTTCAAATTTCGATTGCAGCACTTTATCGGCGTAAATTCTACAATGTTCAGTTTTGTCTATGTCACGTAAGGTGATTTGCTGAAGATAGGAGCTGTAGACATCAAAATATGCTCTTGAACGGTGATAATACCAAAGATTTAACCCATTATAACTTAAAAAATCAACAATTGATTTCCCATTTGTTTTAACGGGCATTGCATCAATTTCTTTTTGCACGACATGTTGCGCTTCAAGTTGGTGTTCAGGTGCAAATGGTTGGTATGTTATGTTTGGTCGCGCAGTAAGCGCTTTGAATGTACTCAGGTCGTAGACATGAACAGCACCTTGAGTTGCATTCAATTCGGTCAGTTCTTGATCCGTAAGTGGGCGAAGTACAAGTGTTTTTTGTTGATTCATTTCGGACAATGAGGACTGTTCTACTTTGGGCAAATATAGAACTATTCAAAATATGCCAATTCAAGTTGTTCGGATTATTTTGTTTATAAATACAATCTTGTTGAGTTGTTTCCTGAATGTTCTGGGTTAGCTTTGTTAGTGATTTAAGTACCGATATGGGAATTCTAGCTAAAGATGCTTTTCGAACGATGGTGCTGTCTTATGTAGGCACAGCTATCGGTTATTTGAACAAGGGTGTACTCTTTATAATTGTACTTACAACAGAACAAATAGGCTTGGTCAATGTGCTTATTTCCTTGGGTTTGTTGTTCGCCCAATTGTCGAGCCTTGGAACTTCAAATGCAGTGATTCGATTTTTTCCATATTTCCGAGATGAAAAGAAGAACCACCGTGGTTTTTTACAATTAATGCTCCTTATAGCCTTTGTCGGGATGGTTTTTATTTCGATAATGGCGTTCTTGTTCTATCCTTTTGTTGTTGATCTTTATAGTGAGAAATCACCTCTGCTTTTGGGGTATATTGCTCTTGTATTTCCCGTTGGAGCGTCGTTGTTGTTATTCACTTTGTTGGAAAACTACCTTCGGGGAATTTTTGTAAATGTGATCTCTGTTTTTTTACGTGATGTAGTTCTTCGGTTACTCACAACAATTGCATTGATACTCTTCGGATTCGGATGGATTGGTTTTGAAGCGTTTGTCATCTTTGTGGTTGCCTCGTATACTGTTCCTGTTGTTTTTTTGGTGCTATATATCCGGCGAAAAGGCGAGATGAACCGCTGGTTGACTCCGATTCAAATTCCAAGGAGGTTTAAGAAAATTATCGTTAATTTTTCTTTGTTCAACTATGTGAACACCCTTACCGCTGTGGGAATTACAACTATGGATGCAATGATGATTGCTGCATTTTTAGGACTTGACGAGACAGGGGTATACACTACGATTATTTTCTTGGCAAGTGCACTTCAAGTACCGTATCGATCATTAGTACGTATTGCTATTTCATATATTCCGCTGTATTGGAAGGATAAAAATATGACTTCGATGTCCAAACTTTATAAGGATACAAGTTCAATTGCGCTATTGTTTGCGTTGTCAGCTTTCTTAATCGTTTGGGTCAATCGAATTGAACTGTTTTCGTTTTTACCGCATTCCTTCTCTGATGGGATTTGGGTTTTTCTGTTCATTGTGATCGGAAGAATCGTAGATATGTTTTTTAGTTTAAATGGCAATATTCTCTCGTATTCAAAAAAGTATCGCGTGGACATTCTTTTTACTGGGAGTTTATTAATTGTTGTTTTTTGGTTGAATTACATACTTATTCCGAATTACGGTATTGTTGGTGCTTCTATTTCGACTGGACTCGCATTTGTTCTTTTTAATACGGCACGAATGCTCTACGTGTGGTCAGTATTCAAACTCAATCCGTTTCAGAAAAATCAGTTTTGGATGCTGTTGATTGGAGGGATAACAGTGCTTATTACGCACTACACACCATCCATTTTTGACAATGCGGTACTGTCTATATTTCAAAATGTACTTGAGATCAGTGTGTTGTTCGTTGTTCCCGTTCTGTATTTCAAACTTGAGCTAAAAGTGAACGATTACCTTCTTTATCTTGTTAAAAAAATCAGAAAATAGATTGTTTTTTCAGAAGGCTTTCGGCAACAATCCAGTCCAAACTAGTATCAATATCATGTGAGACTGCAGGAGACATTACGTATTTTTTTACTTTTTTGAATGCAGCGATTGGCATTTGTTTCAAACGATCGCTATTGATTACATAAATGGCTCCATTGTATTCATAGACCTTTGGGCAATCTTGCCGCCTTGAATAGTTGCCTTCTTTGGATTTACTAAGGTATCCATTTTCATCCTCCTCGAACATGGTGTAATATGGATTGGAGTCTGGCTCTTTGACTGAGACAACCATGTCTAAAGACGCATCAAAAAGGTCGATTGCTTCTCGAATGTGCTCTGAGGTGCGAAAGGGAGATGTGGGTTGAAGCAAAACAACCGAATCAAAATCCAATTTATTGTTTTCGGCAAAGTGCATTGCATGCAATAAAACATCATAGCTTGAAGATGTATCGGTTGCCAAATGCGCAGGTCGAATAAATGGAACATTTAAACCACTGGCTTCAGCCACAGCTTTAATTTCTTGTGAATCGGTAGACACAATGATTTGGTCCGGTGAAAAAACACCAAGTGCCGCTTCAATGGTATATTGAATGAGCGGTTTACCAGCCAATAGCTTGCTGTTTTTGCCAGGTACTCCTTTGGAATCTCCACGGGCCGGTATGATCACTAGTGGCTTCATTAGAATTGTATATGAGTGACGTCGTTTTGCGCTTTAATGAAATCGTCATGGTTACCGATGTCGAGCCAGTAACCAAGCATCGGGTAGGAGCGTACACGTTTTCCTTCCTCGATTAAAGCTTCGATCAAATCCGTTGCATTGAAATGCGTATTTTCTGGGATTCGATTAAGGAGTTCCTTTTTCATTAAATAAATTCCTCCGTTTGAATAGTACGTATAGCTTGGTTTTTCTTTGAGGCTTTTAATTTGACCATTTTCAGTTTCTAGAACAGCATACGGTACATCTACTTTGTAAGGCAGACTCAGGACGGAAAAGTCAGCTTTGTTTTGAATAAAATCGTGAAAGAAGTCTTCAAAATCAATATTTGTAAGTAAATCTGAATTCATTACAAGGATATGGTCATTGGTGAAATTATCGACCTTACTTATTGCGCCGATCGTTCCAAGTGGTTCTGTTTCCCAGATGTATTGCATTCGAATTCCTTTGGCGCTACCATCACCAAAATGAGATTCCAGCTGCTCACCGAGATAGTTTACGGAAATACTAATATCATCAATGCCATACATGGCCAAGCGGTCAATATTTCGTTCGATGATTGGAGTACCACCCACTTTTAGCAAGGGTTTTGGTATATTTTCAGTCAGCGGGCGCAGGCGTTGCCCTTGCCCACCTGCCATAATAACGGCATCAACTGGCAGATAAGAGCGGTGCATCCTCAAGTTGATTACATTGCAAATGACTTTGTCTGTTTTGCGAAGTACCGGAATGATTTGAAGATTCTTTGTCTTGAATTCATTGAGTTTCAAACTATTGTTTTCCCCATTGCGAAGATAGTGAGGATTCGTATTCATTACGGATTGTATGGGGTCATCGATCTTCTTACTTTCAATCAACCCTCTTCGAATATCGCCATCGGTGACAGCCCCGATCAAAGCATTGTTTGCATCGACAACAAAAACAGTAGCGTCTTGTGCAAGTTTGTCCAAGCGTATTAAAGCTTCACGAATGCTTGATTTTTCAGAAATCAGGTATTTTTCAAAGTTTTCCATGTTCATTTTTTTTCAATGCAGTCGCAGCAGGTTTGGTTGTTTCGGTTGGTAGATCATCAATTATTCAGATGTTATTTAACTGTAAATCAATTAGTTATTTTAATCTAATTGATGTATGCATTTATTATTTATACGCGCACGCTACTCGGGATATTTACAAGGCGTTGCTCGATAAAAATACTATTTTCCAGGTTACCATGTTTTGCATCCTTGATGTATTCCAATCGATGCAAGAGGGTCCATGCAGGTCGCGTCATTACTCCATTGGAGTTTGTTGTTTCTAAAAAAGCATTTCTATCCTCGACAGTTTGCAATAATATTGAGTTCAACCAATAATTGGATCGGCAATTTTCAGGTTCCGTGAGGTATTCTATTTTTTCATTTCTAAAGAAATCAGCATAGCGTGCGGCTGTTTTTCGTTTGTCTTCAATAAATGATTCGATGGTTTCCATTTGGGCACATCCTATAGCAGCATTGATATTTGGACAGCGGTAGTTGTATCCGACATGGTCGTGCTGGTATTCCCATTTGTGCGGGACTTTGGCCTGTGTACTGAGGTGCTTCGCTCTTGCGGCCAATGCAGCGTCATCTGTAACGATCATGCCACCACCACCACAAGTAATTGATTTGTTTCCATTGAAGCTGTAGATTCCCATCTTTCCGAATGTTCCCGTATGTTTTCCATTTTTTGTGGATCCCAATGATTCTGCTGAATCTTCAACGATCGGAATGTTGTATTCATTTGCGAGTTCAACAATCGCTTCAATTTCGCATGGAAATCCGAAGGTATGCATCGGTACAATCGCACCAACCTTCTGTCCTGTTGGGACGTATGTTGCTGTGCCATCGATGAGTTTCACATCGTTCAGAAATGTGCGCAGTGCATCAGGAGACATTCCGAGTGTATGGCGGTCTACATCAATAAAATAGGGCTCTGCGCCGGTATACATAATTCCATTTGCGGTTGCAGCAAAGCTGAGTGCTTGCGTTACAACGATGTCATTTTGTTGCACTCCTGAAGTAACGAGTGCCAAATGGAGTGCCGATGTCCCATTGACGACAGCAATGGCATGCTTACTTCCCGTGTAATTGGCTACCATTTGTTCGAATCGGCCAACGAATTCCCCTACATAGGAGACAAATGTGGAATCGATACACTCGTTGAGGTACTTCTTTTCGTTTCCGATAAATAATGGTTCATGCAGTGGAATGAAATCACGGTCTTTTCCGTACAACTCTCTCACTTTATCAATTACCGATTGAAATTTTTCCATAGCTTACATTTTACTGTCGAGGTATTTTCCTTTCTCTTCATGATCAAATCCTGGGATAAGTTCTTTGAAGAGTTCGACAATTTCTTCTTTTGTCCATTTTCGATTCGAGCGCATTTTTTGAATGGACTGTTCAAAATGGGACAGCATAGATTCGGTATAATTAAAGTCGTTTTTAATAATTCCAAATTCTTTAAATCGCTCTAGATCGAGTGTTTCATTCTCAGTAAAGAATTCTTCAAAGGGTTTTTCTCCAGTTGTATCACTCAATGGGAAGAGGCATCCCCACGATTCGGAATCTGTTCTTTCAGCAATGTAATTTCTTGCTTCATCTTCCGTGTTGCATTCTTTTGCGCTGTATCCTTGATTTTTAAGGAAGTTGAGCGCAACAGTTTTCAAGTCAATGAGTTTGAATTGTTCATTTTCTTGTGGGAAAAAAGTATCACCATTATCACCGAACAGACACGACATCAAACAAAGCTCACCTGATTCTTTCGGTGTAACAAAATACCGCTGAACATCTGCTGGAGCAACGATCGGTTGCTCTTTTTCAATCCGCTTATTGAAGCCGTGTAAAAGTGATCCATCTGAGAAGGCGACATTTGCAAATCGTGCGGTCGAAATAGGGATTTTCTTGCCCATTCGCATGAGAAACAATTCCATAATTCGTTTTGATGCTCCCATCATATTGACTGGGTTGGCAGCCTTGTCAGTACTTACGCAGAAATACTTTTTTGCACCACCATCAGCAGCTTGTTGAATTGTTTTGACTGTATTGAAAATATTTACATCAATCATTCGCATCAGTGTAAAGTGATCTTTTTCACTTCTCACATGCTTTAGCGCAGAGAGGTTGAGTACATAATCAAAGTCACCGTCTGCTTCAATAAAGGCGTCGTATTCGATTGACCCGATGTCAAGTGCAAATGTTCGAAATTCACCATCGATATACCCATAACTACTTCTGATATCACGCACCAGTTCTACAAGGTTGTTTTCGCTAATGTCTACAACGTGCAATTTTAGTGGATTCCGCTTGAAAATTTCTTTAACAACTGCTTGGCCTATTGAGCCTGCACCTCCGAGAACAAGGAATTTGTTGCTTGAAACAATTTCACTGATTTCTGTTTCATGCGCTGAAATATCAGTGTGAAATAATTTATTTTCTCTTCCAATAATTTGGAGAATTTCCTTCGTGGTCATTGGCTTTAATATTGGAACAATAAACGCTATTCTTCAACGAATGCCCGTATATCGAACGTATGTTTCCCTTGTTTCGTATTTGCTTCAACGGTAACTGTTTTCGTTACCTCGTTTAGCTGTCCTGGTTTTGAGTGGAATTTAACTTGTATAATATCCGACTGTCCGGGTGCAATTGGTCCTTTTGGTCGCCTTGGCATTGTACATCCACAGCTCGCAGAAACATTTGAAACGATTAATGGTTTGTCTCCAGTATTGATGACTCGAACATCTGCGAAACAATCAGTATCGGCTTTGACCTTACCGAAATCGTGTACTTCTTTGTTAAATTTCAAGCTGGTCCAAGACGCTTCCAACGCTTTCCGTTTTTTTTGCTCGAGTTGGAAGTCTTTTTCCATTTTTTCACGCTCCTCTGGCGACAAATCACTGTCAGCACTTATGGTTGAAATTGCTTTTCCTGTTTTTCTTTCGATTGTATTCGTTCCGCCTGACTCGCAAGAGGCGAGAAGAACGATTGCAATTAGGGGAATGAACCTTGTTTTCATAAAATCAAATTAGATTTTAAGCAAAAATAGAAAAATGATTGTTTTTAGCGATCTATTCAATAATGTATTGCTCCGATTCGATAACTTCAATTGCTTTTTGAAGAATCTCATTGGTTGCATTGTAAATCTGATAAAATTCACTGTATCCCCAGAGGTTTCTTGCTAGTACTGCTTTCATTCTCAAGGCGAGTAATTCTTCACTTGTCTCGTATTCCGCTTTGTTGAACTCAAGTTGTTCGTCTTTCTCGAGGTCGTTTTCTTCTTTTTTGATGTAGTCAAAAAACAAGTCCATGAATTTTTTATCGACTTTAAAGTCGGTTTTGAATTGTTCAAAAGTTGGATAGCCTGCGGCAAGCGCTTCTCTATTTTTATTTACATAATGCAACGCAAAATTATTCAGGTGACCGGTACGAATGAGACTGGAGTAGAAGTCTGTAATTGCTGAGGTATCCAGTGGAACAAATATATCGGGCATTATTCCACCACCGCCGTATACAGCACGTTTTTGGATCAATGTTTCAAATAGCAGTGAGTCCACCATTTTGATCGAATCTTGATGCATGAATTCGCCATTTTCATACCGATCGGCTAAGTCGCTGCTGTAGGCCTCTTTATCTTCATATGGCTTTTGTATAAAGCGTCCACTTGGGGTGTAGTAACGTGCGATTGTAAGTCGAATTTGAGCACCATCGCTCAGGTCGATTGGTCGTTGTACCAGACCTTTCCCGAATGTTCTTCTTCCAATGATCAATCCTCTGTCCCAGTCTTGTATCGCCCCGGAAACAATCTCACTGGCGGATGCGGAGTATTCATTGGTCAATACAACGAGTCGACCATTCTCCCAAAGGCCTTTGTATTCTGTTTTAAGGTCTTGTCTTGGTTGTGCGCGCCCCTCTGAATAAACGACTAATTTTTCGCCAGACAAGAATTCATCAGATAAGTATTTGGCGCTGTAAAGAAGTCCTCCAGGGTTTCCTTGAAGGTCAAAAATCAGATTTTCCATTCCCAATTTGGTCAACTTTTTAATACCTTCACGCACTTCATTGAGTGAGGATCGAGAAAATGAGTTCAGTTTAATATAACCCGTGGTCTCGGTTACCATGTATGCAGTTTCAACTGAGTTTACTGGGATTACGTCTCGTTTAATGACGAAAGTGATCAATCGAGGCGATCGTTTTCGTTTTACTTCAATTTTAACTTCTGTGCCTTTGTCGCCCATTAATTTGTCCCTAACGTCTCCATTTTTGAGGCCTATTCCGGCAACATTTTCATTTTCAATTGTTACAATTTTATCTCCTGGAAGCAGTCCTAACTTTTCAGATGGCCCCCCTGGAATTGTTGCAACCACCATCAAGGTATCTTTAAGGATTTGAAAACGAATTCCAATTCCTACGAAATTTCCATCAATTCTGCTGTTGGCATCCTTCACATCCTCTTCCGATATGTATGTAGAATGCGGATCGAGTTTTTCAAGCAGTGCAATGATTGCGGCATCAGTTAGTTCGTCGTGTTTTACATCGTCAACATACATTGAAGAGATGTAATTGAACACTTCTTCAAACTTCATTGTTGCATCAATTTCAGCATTTCCTGTTTGGCTGAATGAGGTATTCGTTACAATTAAAAGCGAGAATAATGAAATTAGTTTCATGTAATTAAAGGTTATTAGAAATCGTATAATTCAATGCTGTGAAAATAGCGTAAATTACTTTATTTGTTGGCGTTTCGCCAATTTAAATTCTGTTAAGGCAGTTGTTCCAAAAGATAAACAAGTGATTGTGGATTGAATTTTTCTTGAGGTGCCCAATGCGCCATTATTTTTTGTTTCTTCGTTCAACAATTCAGATTATGAAAAGGAGTGTGGTTTTATTGGTTCTGATTTTTGCTTATTCGCACATGTGGGCGCAAAATCAGCAGTTTGATAAATTGGAAATGTTTTTTGACCAGGGTCACTACAAAAAGGTGTACCGTAAGGCCAACAGGCTTTTGGATAATCCTGAATATGATTTTTCATTACTTCCCGAATATTACAAAAGTCTTAGCTTGCTTCAACTGGCACACAATACCTACTGGCGCTCTCGTCATCCAAATGCACTCGATCGTTCGATTCAACTTTTTAAATCGGTAAAGCGCTCACCACGTAGCGAAAAATTATTTGATGCGCATTTGTATGAGCTGTCATGGTTAAAAAACGATTTGATGTCATGGGCTGCTGACCTCAACAGATTAAACGAGGAGGTAGCTTTTACTCAGGTACAAGAATTTATTGGCTTGCTTCCTAGAGATGTTCCCCTCTACAATGAGAAAATCAATTCCATTATCGAGGAAGGACAGCCACTTTCTGAGGTCAATTCTGCCGATAGCGCTGTGCCATCGGAGGAGGTGCTTCCGGTAAGAGATGGAGTCGTTATAGACGCCAAAAAATACATTGGAACACCGTACGTTTGGGCAGGCAATACACCGGAGGGATTTGATTGTAGTGGCTTTACGCGTTATGTCATGCTGCAGCAAGGTACTGAATTACCGAGGAGAGCAGCTGACCAATACGCAAATTCTCGTCAGCTAAAGAAGAAGCATGTTCAACAAGGCGATTTAGTTTTTTTTGATAACGGTTCAGGCATCTCTCATGTCGGAATTGTAGCAGCTGTCAATGGAGATCAAATTGTCATGATTCATGCAAGTTCGAGCCAAGGTGTGATTTTAACCGATGTTAGTGCATCTACTTATTGGTCAAAGCGATTGAAAGGGTTTGGAACCTATCTTGAATGATTTTTTTTACTCGGGAGGAAGAAATTCATCAATACGAGTATTGAAACGACAATCAATACGAGCTTTGTAAGGTCAAACAAAACAATAGATTCAGGTTGAATAATGAGGATAGAGAGCAATAGACTGACAAGTATCAGTACTGAAATCGTTGCGATCCCATGGAGTATTTTGTTTTTGGATATTACCTGAATTGTTGCATCTCCAATCAATAAAATAAGACCTGAAATGGTAAGGTATCCGAGTTCCTCGTATCTTGTTTTGTTCATGAAGATGATAGTTAGTCCCAATAGAATGAGAAGAGTAAGAATTAACGTCGTCCATTTGAGGGAGGTTCTTCCCATTAAAGAAATTCTATAGATCAACAAGACAAGACAAAAGCAAGTTGCATAGACAAAGAGCAAAGATTCATGAAGATTGGTCGGTTCTTCGATCTCGAATAAAGCATGAGTTGCAAATAGTACGCTTAACACAGTGAGAGCTGATAAAACACGTTTGATCCATTTCATGGCATTAAAATTAAATAAAATGAAGTTATCGAAGTGGTTGCGAAATCAATGAAATGGGAGACGGATTTTACTTTTGAATTGTATTTTCAAAAAAAAAGGAGCCCGTGAGCCCCTTTTTCTATTTTTCTATCCATTATTTCACAACAAATTTCGTTGATTTTTGGACACCATCTACTTCGATGACAAATCGATAAATACCAGCGTTTAAATGTTGTGTATTGTAGGTCAGTAGGTGTCTTCCTTTTGTGTAATACGTTGCATCTTCGAGGACTTCTACAACTTGACCGTTGTTGTTGTATATCGTTAAGGTCGCATCATCTCCATCGCTCATACGGAAGCCAATTTTCACCTCTGCAGTTGCAGGATTTGGATAAATCGGGTAGAGATCAGTTTGTTCTTCTTGAATGAGCAACTCTTCTGATCCTAGCATCAAATCTTCATCACCAATTTGGTACGGCACGTAATCGTAAAGTCCAACAAACATTTCATCACCTGTAAAATCGCCCCAATACACATATTGAGGAGGATTGTTTGGATTGAGAGGATTTGTTGCTGTGTTGTCGTAAGATGCCTCAACATAAACTGTACTCCCTGCAGTAATTTTGACAAGGTTCGTGAAGCTGTAACCATTTTGATAGTTGAAGTCCCAATCGTTAATTCGAACCAGTTTTGTTGTGTCTCCGTTTCCGTCTATAGCATACGATTCCCATGTTTTACCCAACAAATGCATGTGAGGGAATACGGTCAACAGACTAATGTCATATGGAACGTAACTTGAACCTTTAAATGAAGAAACGGTATTTGGCGGAATTACAAAAGGTGTGGAAAGATTGATTGGGCTAATCGTATAGGTTTGCACATATCTCGGAGAAGGCGTCTGTGCAAAAAACAAATTCAAATAGGACGAATCTGTGTCATTCACAGGGATAGGCGCATAATGCATTTGCATTAGAAGTTTGGAGTTGGGTAACAAAATTTTGCTTATTTCTGGCGGAAAAAAACGTGCTTCTGTTCCCGGTGCCCAAACCGCATAAAGTGGATCTACAGGATCAAATCCAAATCCTCCGAACATTTCGTAGCCATAGTCAGGATCGGCAGCATCCAGGATATCTGCTTGATTTGTTGTATCCATAGCAATCACTGCATGGTGACAAATGGAGGGGTTTCCAGGACGAAATTCAACTGCTCGTACTTCTTTTGCTTGTGTGAGTTGAGGGTCAAAAACAAAAACTTGATATCCATCTTCATTTGTTCCTTGGTGCTCAAATGCTTCTGCCATTGGCAAAACCAAGTCAGGTGTTCCCAATGCTGAGCCAGACGGAAAGGTTGGCATAGTAGCTTCGTTGGTAGGGTCTCCCGCTTGCATTCCTGCATCGAACCAATCGCCAATGGTTTGAATTTGAGCATCAGTTAGGTAGTTTTCACCTAAAAAGTGATTGTAATCTGGATCTGCTTTCCATGGTGGCATGTACTTCAGTTCCGTAACGTATTTAATCATGGCACCATAAGCCGAAACTTCTGCAATGTTTGTTAATGGCATTGGACCGATTTCTCCCGGTCGGTGGCATTTTGTGCAGTGGTTATAAATGATAGGTGAAATATCTTCGTAATAGGTTGGAACTGATTTCGCAACGGTTTGAGTGTCCAGCGGGTTTACTTCAATAATTTTACTTGTACTGAACCCGGTAGCTGATATACACAGCGCACCGGCAATGGCAATAAAGATTAAAAGAATTGTTTTCATTTTTTTTGTTTTTGAGTAATAAAGCATCCTACTGGAGTTGTTTTAACTGTAGCGCTATCTGTTTTATTTTGAAGTGCATGTAAAGCGTCAACTAAATCGTTTGTTTGAACGATGGTTTTTCGTTTTCCAATGCGGTAGTAATTATCATCTATACGTCCCTGGTAATGCACTGTTTTTGAGCTCGAATTGAACACGACTACCTCAGGCGTAACTGTTGCTCCAAATTTCTGGACAAGGTCGTGTTCCGGATCCAATACCATTGTTGCAGTGAGTTTGTATTTCTTTTTAAACCGCTCCATTGTTTTGGCATCTGAGAGATCATTTGGAAAAACAAGTATCACTTTGTGTTCCGGATAATCAGCAACAATTTGATTTATTTTTGCTGTGTAGAACTGACAGATTGGACATTTTTCTGAGACGAAAAATAGAATTTCTATTGGTCCTTTCTGAGTTTCATTCATTCCTTTATTGTACGAGAAGTTCGATGCAAGCAGAAGGGGAAGAAGGAGCAGAAGAACTAATTTCATTCTCAAATTTACAAAATTTAAATTTGAACTGTTCGTGGGGTTCGTGCCCATCATTCAATATTGTTTCTATTGTGATATGCTCACCTCTTCTTCCTCATTGATCGGTTTACGAAAAACGACTTGATCATCGAACACATCTAAAATTACATTTTGACTTGTATCAATGCGGTCTGATAGTAGTGCTTTGGACAATTCATTCATTACATTTTTTTGAATCACACGTTTGATTGGACGTGCTCCAAAAAAGGGATCGTATCCCATTTCAGCAATCCAATTGAATGCGTCTTCTTTGATAACAAGATTGATGTTTTGTGCTGTTAATTTTTTACGCATCAAATTCAATTGTATTTTAACAATCTCTTTGATGTCATCTTTTGTAAGCGGTAAAAAAAGTATTGTTTCGTCAATACGATTCAAGAATTCAGGTCGTACAGTTTGTTTGAGTAATTCCATTACGTCTGTTTTGGCTTTCTTACTTGCTTCTTCAAATTCAGAAATTTTGATGGAATCAAAGTGTTCATGAATAGCATCTGACCCGAGGTTTGAGGTCATAATGATTATGGTATTTTTAAAATTCACTGTGCGTCCTTTGTTGTCTGTCAATCGTCCATCATCGAGTACTTGAAGAAGAACATTGAAAACATCTGGATGTGCTTTTTCTATCTCATCCAAAAGAACAATCGAGTAGGGCTTCCGTCTTACAGCCTCAGTTAATTGTCCACCTTCATCGTATCCAACATATCCGGGAGGTGCACCCACAAGTCGACTAACTGCATGTTTCTCCTGGAATTCACTCATGTCAATTCGTGTCATTGCATTTTCGTCGTTGAACAAATAATCGGCGAGCGATTTTGCGAGCTCGGTTTTCCCGACACCTGTTGTTCCCAGAAAAATAAAGGATCCAATTGGCTTTTTGTCATCTTGAAGTCCGGCACGAGACCTTCTCACTGCATCAGACAGTGCTTCAATTGCCTCTTTTTGTCCCACGACACGTTTGGAAAGTTCTTCCTCAAGTTTCAGGAGTTTTACTTTTTCGCTTTCAATCATTTTACTGACAGGGATTCCTGTCCATTTTGAGACAACCTCAGCAATTTCTTCAGCATCAACTTCCTCTTTGATCATTTTGGAGCCGGATTGAATACTTGCAATTTTTTCTTTTGCACCTTCAAGCAGCTGTTCCGATTCTTTAATTCGTCCGTAGCGAATTTCGGCCACCTTTCCAAAGTCGCCGGCTCTCTCAGCTTGCTCGGCTTCTAATTTGTAACGCTCAATGTTCTCTTTGTTGGTTTGAATCGTATCTACGATGTCTTTTTCTGTTTTCCATTTTGCTTTGAATGCATCGCGCTGCTCTGTAAGATCTGCAAGTTCTTTCTCTATGTGGGATACTTTCTTTTTGTCTTTCTCGCGTTTGATCGCTTCCTTTTCGATTTCAAGCTGCATAATTTTTCGCTCAATTTCATCGAGTTCTTCTGGCTTTGAATTGATTTCCATGCGTAATTTAGAGGCTGCTTCGTCAATTAGATCAATCGCCTTATCTGGTAAATGACGTTCTGTAATGTAACGTTGAGAAAGTTCTACTGCATTGATAATTGCAGCATCTTTGATCAATACCTTGTGGTGATTTTCGTATTTCTCTTTGATTCCTCGCAATATCGAGACAGCATCTTCTGTGGTGGGTTCGTCAACCAAAACAGTTTGGAATCGCCGAACGAGTGCTTTGTCCTTTTCAAAGTATTTTTGATATTCGTTAAGTGTAGTAGCTCCAACTGCTCTTAGTTCACCACGCGCTAGTGCTGGCTTTAAAATGTTTGCCGCATCCATTGCACCTTCACCTCCGCCACCTGCGCCAACAAGTGTGTGTATTTCATCTATAAAAAGAATGATTTCTCCCTCTGCTTTCGTAACTTCTTTAATCACTGCTTTGAGCCGTTCTTCAAATTCCCCTTTGTATTTGGCACCAGCAATTAAAGCGCCCATGTCAAGTGAATATACGACTTTTGATTGTAGGTTTTCCGGAATGTCACCTTCTATAATTCGGTGTGCAATTCCTTCGGCAATTGCAGTTTTACCAACACCCGGCTCTCCAATTAAAATAGGATTGTTTTTTGTTCTTCGAGTGAGTATTTGTAGTACCCGTCGAATTTCATCGTCACGACCGATTACGGGATCTAATTTCCCTTCTTTGGCCAGAGCGTTTAAGTTTTTCGCGTATTTTTCTAACGATTTGTAGTTGTTTTCGGAGCTGTTTGAAGTGACGTGCTCACCATTTCGTAATTCCATAATTGCAGATTTAAGGTTCTTTTTATTGATGCCATTGTCGCGTAATAATTGTCCAATGGAGTCAGAGGATGCGACCATTGCGTAGAGCAAAAGCTCTATGGATACATACTCATCTCCAAATTTTTTCAATTCTGTAAATGCATTGATGAGAGTTGCATTCATTTCTTTGGACATATACATTTGACCACCAGATACTTTCGAGTAATGTTCTAAGATACGGTTCAATGCAGTTTCGAGTAGTGAAGAGTTGACCTTCAATTGATCGAGTAGGTATGGGGTCACATCTTTGTCCTGCGAAAGTAATGCTCTTAATACATGGCCCGATTCAATCGATTGATTCCCATTTTCATGGGCCAATTGTTGAGCATATTGTAGTATTTCCTGAGTTTTAAGTGTGAGTTTGTTGAGATCCATTTTACAGTTCTTTTACTTTCTTGGCGTCAATTTTTGGACCAATTGATTCTTGGCTTTCAAAAACGGAAAAAATGACACTTCACACGAGACTAGTCTGTCATTTTGTCCTATTAACAGTAGCTTACAGAGGTTATTAACAATTAAAATTGATGTTTTCAACAGTTTTTGTAACTTGTATTTAATTTTGTCGTACAAAAAAACCAAACAATACCGGGTTATGAAAGCAGTAATTACATCGTTATCATTTTTGTTCATTGGTTCGAGTTTTGGAGGCGCTCGCATTTCCAAAGCCGAGTATGTCGGGCAGTGGAAAGAAACAGCTATTCAGCAAATGATTCTGCATAAGATTCCGGCAAGCATTACATTGGCTCAAGGAATTTTGGAAAGTGCCAGTGGCAATTCCACCTTGGCAATTCAAGGGAAAAATCACTTTGGTATCAAATGTCATGGATGGACTGGGGATAAAATCTATTTAGATGACGATAAGAAAGACGAATGTTTTCGGGTTTATGCATCTGCAGCAGATTCGTATTCCGATCATTCTGCCTTTCTGAAAAAATACGAGCGCTATGCATTTTTGTTTTCCTACGACAATACGGATTACAAGTCATGGGCAAAGGGTTTAAAAAAGGCCGGATACGCTACGAATCCCAAGTATCCTGATTTACTTATAGGTATTATCGAAGATTTAAATTTAAGTCAATACGATAAAGCGGAGAATCCTGAGTCGTACTTCTCTCCGAAATTACTGGCTGCTTCAAAGGCCGATTACAATACGCACAAAGTGCATATGCATGAAACTAATGTTCCATTCATTATTGCTCAAAAAGGTGATACCTATTACAAGGTTTCTAAAGAATTTAGGTTGACTTTATCGCAATTGTACAAGTACAACAATTTCTGTGCTTCAAAAGATGTCCTAGAGGTTGGAGATGTTGTATACATTCGTCCGATTAAAATGACACGTCTTCTACATAAGAAAGAAGTTGTTGCATCAAGCCAGATGTCGCTTGAAGAGTTTTCGCAGGTCCATGCGGTGCGCAAGAAAGTATTGATGCGTTTGAACAAGATGAACGCTACTGATACAATTTTTAAAGGTGATGTAATCGTTTTGGGTAGAGGCTTATTTTAGATTATTCCCTTTGTCATAAGAGGTTATAAGGCTATGGTAAACCCCATAGCTTTTTTGTTTCCAATTACTTTACGTGGAACTCCTAACAAATGAGAGGAGTATATCAATTCTTATTGCTAAATTAGTGGTTCTAAACCTTTTTAACTTTAAACTATGAAGCCGTCCACGGAACTGTTTAAACTAATTACCTCACTCACAAAGTCAGAAAAGCGATTCTTTAAATTGACCTCATCTCTTCAATCTGGCGAAAAAAATTACTTAAAAATTTTCGATTACATCGAGATACAAGAGTCGTACGATGAATATGCTCTAAAAGAAGAATTTAAGGGGCAGAATTTTATCAAACACTTGCCATCGGAAAAAAAATCATTTGTACCGATTGATTATCAGAAGTTTACGCGCATATTACGGCGATTATACTGTCAGTAGCGCTTTGAAGCAAGAGATTAAAAATGTAGAAATTCTTTACAACAAAGCACTTTACAAAGAATGTGAAAAATTTGTTACTCGGGCGAAGCAATCAGCTAAAAAACATGAAAAGTTCTACTATTGGTACGAGTTGATTGGATGGGAGAAGAAATTAATTGAGTTGGCTTATGAGTCGGGAGTTTTCAGTTTGGACTTGGATCGACTTGTCGCTGAGGAGGAGCATGTAATTTCAAAGCTTAGAAATTTGGCAGAGTACACAGTAATATATTCCAAGATCAATTTCGTTTTTCGGTCGGGTGGTTTTACAAGAAATGAAGAGGAGCGAAAAGTTGTTCGAAGGATTCAAAATTGCCACCTAATAAAGGGAGAAAATACGGCACTCTCTATTAAAGCTGCATCCATCTGTTATTATATAAAAGGCTTATGTGCGGCGACAAACAGGGATTATGAATTTGCATTTCAGTATTTCAATAAAACACGTGAAATTTTAGATGCCAATCCGGACATTAAATTGGATACGGGACAACGTTATGTGAACACCTTGTTTCATTTGTTGCGCTGTCATATCGACAACAATAAGTTTGATGAGGCAAAAAAAATGATTCGTGAGATTCGCAGTCTAAAAGGAAAGAAGGGCTTCAACTTTGTTAATATTTCTGTGCGTATTTTTGCCAATACTGCTTATCAGGAATTGACAATGTACAACAAGATGGGGAAGTTTAATAAAAGTGTAAGATTGTTGAAGGAAGTTGAAAAAAACAGCAAAAATATGCAGATAACATAAGCAAAGAGATGCATGTCCTACTGACTTATGCCAAGGCATACAGTTATTTTGGTGTGGGAAATTATAGAGAATCACTACATTATTTAAATCAAGTAATTAATGACAAGGAGCAGAACTTGAGACAAGATATTTATAGTTTCTCGCGCATCTTTAATGTTGTGCTTCATTTCGAGTTGAGGAATTACGAGTTTTTGGAATATGTGGTAAAATCAACCAACCGTTATTTAAGAAGACAAAATCGTGAATGTCAAATTGAAAATATTTGTGCAAAACGGATTAAAAAATTAGCGAAGACGGTTGATTACAATAAGCGTGTCGCTCTTTTGCAACGGATGGATTCAGAGGTTACAGAATTGCTTAAGAACCAAAACGAGTGTGTAGTTTTGGAGTATTTCAATATCTCTGCTTGGATCAAGAGCAAGCTAAATAAGGTGTCCTATAAGGATCAGATTGTAAGGGAGCATAAATAAGCGCAGATATCACCTATATTTTTCTACTTTTGCTGTCTTAAAAATGCATTCTTTTTAAATATGGCGCAAAAATTTACAACGAGAGAAGAAGATTATTCGAAATGGTACAATGAAATCGTTTCAAGAGCTGATCTTGCTGAACATTCAGATGTGAAGGGTTGTATGGTGATAAAGCCTTACGGTTATGCCATCTGGGAAAAAATGAAAGAAGTGTTGGACGCAAAGTTCAAAGAAACTGGGCATTCAAATGCCTATTTCCCCGTATTTATTCCGAAACGTTTGTTTGAGGCTGAAGAGAAGAATGCTGAAGGCTTTGCAAAGGAATGTGCTGTTGTTACGCACTATCGTCTCAAAGGAGATCCAAATGAAAAAGGGAAGTTAATTGTTGATCCAGAAGCCAAATTGGAAGAAGAGTTGATTGTGCGCCCAACGAGTGAAGCGATCATATGGAATACCTACAAGAAATGGATACAGTCGTATCGCGATTTGCCAATTTTGATCAATCAATGGGCAAATGTTGTACGATGGGAAATGCGAACTCGAATTTTTCTTAGAACGGCCGAATTTTTATGGCAAGAAGGACATACGGCACATCAATCAAAGGCTGAGGCACTAGAAGAGACAGAACAAATGAATACGGTTTATGCAGATTTTGCAGAACAATTCATGGCCATGCCTGTTATTAAAGGGTTGAAGTCAGACAGTGAGCGGTTCGCAGGAGCAGAGGAGACGTATTGTATTGAAGCGATGATGCAAGATGGGAAGGCACTTCAAGCGGGTACTTCGCATTTCTTAGGTCAGAATTTCGCCAAGGCATTTGATGTCAAGTTTACGGACAAGGATGGAAAGAAAGATTACGTTTGGGCAACATCTTGGGGTGTATCGACGCGTCTGATGGGCGCCTTAATTATGACGCATTCAGACGATGCAGGACTTGTATTGCCTCCAAAGTTAGCACCAATACAAGTGGTTGCAGTGCCGATATACAAGACAAACGAAGATTTATTGGCAATCTCCGAACGTATGAATGAATTGGCTGAAAAACTCAGAGGAAAAGGCATTTCGTTTAAATTCGATGATGATGACAACCGCCGACCAGGATGGAAGTTTGCTGAATATGAGTCGAAAGGAGTTCCTGTTCGTTTGGCGTTGGGGCCGAGAGACTTGAGCAATGGCAAGATTGAAGTGGCACGGCGTGATGAGAAAACGAAAGAGGTAGTCGATTTTGAAGGTGTTGAAGCATATATTGTGAATTTACTCGAAGAGATTCAAAGCAATTTATTGAACAAAGCTTTGGATTTTAGAGAAAAGAACATGCGCACCATTGACTCCTACGAAGATTTCAAAGAAAGAATTGATTCGGAAGGTGGGTTTTTTCTTGCGCATTGGGACGGTACCGAAGCGACCGAGGAAAAAATTAAAAATGAAACCAAAGCGACCATTCGTTGCATACCATTTGATAGGGAAGAAGAGCAAGGGGTTTGCATGGTGACAGGAAAACCATCGGCGGGTCGTGTGGTTTTTGCGAAATCTTATTAAGATGAAAAAGAGTGACTTGAGATCAGGTATTGTTGACTTATTGGTCAATAAAGCAGCGGTAAAGCAGGATGTGGCTGATTATTCAGAAAAAGTACTGAATGCATTCAAGGTTGCTGTAAACAATGAATTGACAGCACTCCGCAAGCAAGTAAACGACCAGCGCATTCGACTCAAGTTTGAAGACAAAGGAAAATATGAATTCATTGTTTACGTTGGAAGTGATGTGCTCGTTTTTCAATTGCATCGCAATATCTTTCGATTGCCAGACAATCATGAATTGTGGGAAACGGATTATCTAAAGCAAAATGGCGCGAATGGATACTTTGGGATGATCAATATCTACAATTTTCTCGCGGAATCTTACGAACAAAATCGGCTGAATGATTTGGGATACCTAATTGGGCGTGTTTTTATGAATCACGAGCAACGTTGTATGGTTGAAGGTAAAGGAGTTCTTGGAGGAATCGTTGATGCATTACCCGATAGTGAACTTACCGATAGTACGATTCAAACCATTATTCAGTGTGCAATGGCATTTGCTATTGAGTTTGATTTGATTACTCCTCCATACGATTTGGTACAGCAAGTTTCAGTCATGCAGATTATGGAAATCAGTTCTGATTTGCAAATTGCGACGGGCAAGCGTCTCGGGTTTCAATTCTCTGCGGACGACAAGCATGTTTTTTAGAAAAAATCCTCGGTATCGTTTGTCATTAAAGAATTTCACTTTATATTTGCACTCGCTTTCGCGAAAAATGATGCCTTGTATTGTGGTGTCAGCAAAGCAAAGCGCCCAAATAGGGAATTGAAATAATGTTTGGCCCATTCGTCTAGTGGTTAGGACGCCAGGTTTTCATCCTGGAAACAGGAGTTCGATTCTCCTATGGGCTGCCAAATTTGTATAATTTGGCCCATTCGTCTAGTGGTTAGGACGCCAGGTTTTCATCCTGGAAACAGGAGTTCGATTCTCCTATGGGCTGCAGTATTAAAAATTTAAAAAAAAAAAGAAAAAGATGGCGAATCATAAGTCAGCATTAAAAAGAATCAGATCAAACGAAGCGAAAAGGCTTCGTAACAAATACCAGCACAAAACAACGCGTAATGCGATTCGTACGCTTCGAGGGTTGACGTCAAAGAAGGAAGCTGAGAAATTACTTCCATCTGTTGCTGGGATGATTGACAAATTAGCAAAGACGAATGTTATTCACAAGAACAAGGCTGCGAATTTAAAATCGGGTCTTCAGCTGAAGATCAATCAACTTTAGGCTTATCACAACAATTTTTACAAAGGGGCACCTGATTTTCCAGGTTGCCCCTTTTTTTATACTTTAGTTTTTCTTCAGATAAGAATATGAAAGAGTTTGTTACCAGTGTTTTGCTGTTCTTCAGTTGTTCTGTGTTTGGACAGTTGAACTTTGATCCCGATACTGTTTTTTACGAGCATAGAATGGGGGGAGCGATTGATACTTTTGATATTTCAAACGCTGATTTACCAACAACTTTTGATGGTGGTCGTTCAATTTTGAGTCAAACCGGTATGTCAACTGCTTCTTTATTCGCAGACATTACCTCACGAAAGATGCAGCGTTTTGCGACCTACACTCCTTTGAAATTCTCTGCATTACCGCATCTAGGTTTTGCTTATTCTTTTGGAGGACAGGGGTCTCAATATGTCCGTATGGATTACAGCCAAGCATTTTCAGAGCGTCTACTTTTTAATTTAAAATACGATCGAAATAGAGCGACTGGTTATCTTCAGAATTCGAATTTTATGGAGAACGATATTCGTGCGCAGCTCCAAAAAATTGGACAACGTTATAGTTTTCAGCTACAAGGAAGCTTTCAATCAATGGATGCAAGTCACTCAGGAGGTATTACCACTGATTCAGCTTCTCTGACTCAGCTGCAATCTTTCGGGTTGGAATTTGTTACCACCAATAAAGCGGATGCCAATAGCCTGACCAAGTTGGGGAATTTACAGCTAAGAAACTATATAAATTTTAGCGCGGATACACTGCGCCATTTTGGCTTGGTATCAAATCATGCTTATTTTGTAACAAACCGAGAATACCTGGAGTCAGACTTTGATTTGGGTTCAATTTATGATACGACTTATTATGACACTTCAAGTACTAGAGACCAATTCAATTGGGCACAAGTTCAAAATTCAGCGGGTGTATATTTTTCGAACCGGAAAAATCATTTCTATTTAGATGGACAAGTGCGTCATGAATATTGGGGCTTCCAGAATTTAGGTCGAACGTATGATACCAATGAGGTGAATTTGCTTACAACTGCTCGATTTCGCTTTAAGTCATTTGATGTCGTAAATCAGGCGACATATAATCTATTGGGTGGTTTCAATCAGTGGAGTGAAAGGACGGATCTGAATTTTAAGAAGAATGATCTTAAAGCGAAGGTGTCTTTACTTCTAAAGAATTCTGCTCCTGACCCTTTTCAAAGGAGATACAGTTCGAACAATTTTCAGTACAGCTTGCCAAACATTAAGAAACAGCTGTTTTTACGTATTGCCGGTGACGTTAATTGGAAGTTAAAAGATTCGGTTCTGGATGTTGGCTTGAAAGCAGATTTTTCATCCATTACTTCGACGTATCTATTTGATGGTGTCTCCTGGTTTCAAAGCGATAAAGATTTTGTGTTTTCCAGTATAACGGCGAAAGCCAACATAAAATTGGGAAGGCTTCATTTTTACCCAACTGTGATTTATTCGTTTGATAATGAGGGATATTTGCCTGTTTTTCAGTCATACTCACGTCTTTTTCTGAAGGGGAGGTTGTTTAAAGCAAAACGACTCCAAGCCTTAATTGGTGTTGATGTATCATATATTTCCTCATTTAATACACGGGTATATATTCCTGCCTTAGATGTAATGGACTTTTCTTCTGCGGGAAATGAGACTGAAGGAATATTTAATTTGCATGCGTTTGCTTCTTTTGGAATCCAAGAGTTCAGGTTTTTTGTTCGATATGAGAATATTGGCTATTTCTGGAATTCTACTATTTTGGAGGAGCAACGTGGGTATCCAATTGCAGGAACACGAGTGAGAATAGGTGTTTCGTGGGATTTCATTAATTGAAAATAACCTTATAAAACAAGGGAGGGCGATCAAGTAAACTTGATCGCCCTCATACCTAACCTACCTTTTACAACTAAACCTGAAACAAATTTAGGGAAACAAAATCATTCAACTGTCATTTTTTTTATTTTTTTAAGAATTTTGAATATATATGGCTATTTATTGATTATTTACCCCTTTTCAATAATCATTTGAGAATTTCAATTTCTTGGAAATGTGGTATTTCGAAATCAATTTTGGATGCTTTTGAAAATCAATTTATTTGACCTTTTATCAACAATTGATTGTTTTTAAATCAAAACCTGAAGCAGTCGCTTTTTTTTAACTTTGTAAAAATTATTGAATAATGAAATTATTAGAAAATAAAGTCGTTTTGATAACAGGTGCATCGCGCGGAATTGGTAAGTCAATTGCTGAAGAGTGTGTGAAACATGGAGCGAAAGTTGCATTTACTTATTTGTCATCTGTTGAACGTGCTACTGCATTGGAAGAAGAATTGTCTGCAGGTGGAGGAACAGTGAAAGGATTTAAGTCTGATGCATCGAAGTTTGACGATGCACAAGAGTTGGTTGATCAGGTTGTAGACTCTTTTGGAACAATTGATGTTCTGATCAACAATGCAGGAATTACCCGTGATACTTTATTAATGCGTATGACTGAGGAGCAATGGGATGAAGTGATGAACACCAACCTAAAGTCTGCATTCAATTTAACGAAAGCTGTTCAGCGACCGATGTTGAAGGCAAGAAAAGGTTCCATTATTAATATGTCATCTGTTGTTGGGGTCAGTGGTAATGCTGGTCAGGCAAATTATGCAGCATCTAAAGCTGGATTGATAGGATTCACAAAATCAGTTGCTCAAGAGTTGGGCTCAAGAAGTATTCGCTGCAATGCAATCGCTCCCGGATTTATTGAAACTGAGATGACGGCCAAATTGGATGAGAAAGTTGTAAATGAATGGAGAAGTTCAATTCCTCTAAAACGTGGAGGTAGTGTAGAAGATGTGGCAAATCTCACGGTATTCCTAGGGTCTGATATGTCCACATACATTACGGGACAAACAATAAATATTTGTGGTGGAATGCTAATGTAAACCTTCCCTCAAAACAATTTTAAATCTCCTTTTGCACTTCATAACGCTGGGAGATTTTTTTTGTGACCAGTTTTTGTTTATAATACACAATGCATTCAAAATAACTGAACTAACTTAGAATTGTTAATTTTGTGTAGATTGAAATACGACATGAATATTAGACTTCGAAGAAATCGCAAAAACCATGCAATAAGAAGTATGGTTGAGGAGACGCAATTGAGCACGCAAAATTTAATTTACCCCTTGTTTGTTGAAGATGGTAAATCGATCAAAACAGAAATTTTGTCGCTTCCGAACAATTTTCGGTGGTCACTCGATAACTTGATTGTTGAAGTTGAACAATGTTTGAGGTTGGGTATTGATAAATATGTCTTATTTCCAGTGGTAGAAGAATCAAAGAAAGACAAGCTGGCTTCATACAGTTATGCCGATGACAATTTTTACCTTGGAGTAATTCGCAAATTGAAAGAGACTTTTCCAGAAATTGTTTTGATGAGTGATGTTGCGATGGATCCTTATTCCTCTGATGGGCATGATGGATTTGTTGAAAACGGTATTGTTTTGAATGATGAGACATTACCTATTCTCTCTAGAATGTCTATTGCGCAGGCGCAAGCTGGAATAGATATAATCGGCCCGAGTGATATGATGGACGGGAGGATTGGTTACATTCGTTCCGCTCTGGATGCTCAAGGCTATGACCAGACCAGCATTATGTCGTATACTGCTAAATATGCAAGTGCGTTTTATGGTCCGTTCAGAGATGCCTTGGATTCAGCACCTCGAGGTGGAGATAAAAAAACGTATCAAATGAATCCAGCAAACAAGAGGGAGGCAACTCTTGAGGCGCAACTTGATATCGAGGAAGGAGCAGACATAATAATGGTAAAACCTGCGACTTGTTATCTTGACATTATACATCTACTTAAAGAGCAATTTGACACCCCAATCACAGCATACAATGTGAGTGGAGAGTATTCGATGGTGCATGCTGCAGCAAAAAATGGATGGCTTGATTACAATGATGCAATGGTTGAGATGTTGTTGAGTATACGCAGAGCTGGTGCTGACGGCATTCTTACCTATTTTGCCAAAGACTATGCTAATTTGATAAAGTGATTTATTCCTTAAAAAAAAGGAATTGGTTTTATATTATTATTTTGCAACCAAATGGAAGATTTTTATCCGCAAAAACCAGATTTGATTGAGCACAAACCAAAAAGTAGTTTGTCGCTGACCGTTTTCTCGATGGTTTTGTTCGTATTGGTTTACCTTTTATTTTTCGGGTCGGAGGAATTTGATTTTATCATTTACTTACTTGTTGTACTTATGATTCATGAATTGGGTCATTTTTTAGCTATGAAGGTATTTCATTATGAAAATGTCCGTATGCTCTTCATTCCTTTGATGGGTGCGTTTGTTCAAGGGAAAAAGCGGAATTATTCGAAGAAACAGAGTCTTTTGGTAATTGTTGCAGGTCCGTTTCCAGGAATTGTTATTGGCTCTCTATTGATGTGGTACAGTTGCAATCATCACATCCCTTGGATGTTGCAGTTAAGTGCGCTTTTCCTTTTGCTAAATCTGATCAATCTTTTACCAATAGATCCTCTTGATGGGGGACAGCTTTTGAAAATATTTTTCCGGAAACACAGTGAGTTGTTGCTTATGATTTTTGCTTTTATTTCGTCAATTTCTGTCATTATTTCGGGCTTCTTTATTGAGCATATGGGGTATTTGGTAATTTTGTTTGGCTTTTTTATGGGATTCCGTGTTCGTGCGCTTCAAAAGCAATACCAAATGCACAAAGAACTCCGAGAAAGTAATATTGATTATTCAACTACCTATACGAAGTTGAGTAACAAAGAATATTCTAAGATCAAAGAGGTTGTAATTTCTCATACACCACAATTGCAGAAATACATTGATCATATCTCTGAAGAACAGTCTGATCCTTTGCTTGCTGGACAAGTGAATAATGTTCTCGTTGCTCCTTTGAATGATGATGCATCAGTTTTGTTTAAGATGAGTATTCTCTTTTTGTGGGTGATCTCCTTTGCAATTCCAATAGTACTTTTTTCATTTTTGGATACAGATTGGATTTATCCTGTATTTGATTGGATATGAAATTTAGCATCGGTCAAAAAGTAGTTTTTCTTCATGAAATTGGAGGGGGAGTTGTACGAAAAACCACCCAAAACGGACATTATATTATTGAGGATGCTGATGGTTTTGATCGTGAGTTTCTGCCTTCGGAACTGGCTTCAGTATACAGTGAGGAATACAATATAGATACCTCAAAAATAAGTGGTCTCAATGAAGACGAGTCGTTTTCAATGGCAAAGCATATTGTAAGTAAAGGAATTCTTACGGGTTCAAGAAAACCAATCGAGGTTTGGGAGCTGGACCTGCATATTGAGGAATTGACAACATCTCATGTCGGTTGGTCAAATGCTGAAATCCTTCGAAAGCAGCTTCGTGAATTGGCAACTTTTTACAAGAAGGCAAGGGCACATCGTATTCGAAAGATCGTTATTATTCATGGCGTTGGAATGGGAGTACTTCGTGATGAAGTTCGGATGTTTCTAGATAAAAAAGAAAATATCGATGTGTATGATGCTGATTTTAGAGAGTATGGCAAGGGAGCCACAGCAGTAGAACTTTTTTACAATTGATTTTAAGTTCCTAAGGAATGCGTTTTAGCTTGTAGTATTGACCAATCGGAGTGCTATTCTGATTCGATTTGACGTTTGTACATTCGAAACCCACCTTTCTCCATGATACGTGTAAATTGTGGCCATTGTTCCACCTCGTTGTTGTCTGATTTTGTGATCAAATAGACGGGTTTGTCTATTTCCCCATTCACGAGCCAGTTTGTTGTTTTTTGCTCAGGAGCTAAGCCATAGGGTTGCTGAAAGTAAAAATAGTGCGCATAGCTTTTGAACCCATAACATTCAACATAACAATTCTCACCTTGCAATTCTTTATAAAATGTAACAGCAGTACCCTGAGTTATTTTTTCAACTTTGGGTAAAATCAGCAGTTGAATACAGAGTAAAACTAGGGTTGTTGTCGTTGTTATTGAAGCAATTAAAGAGGTAATGCTATTCTTTTTCAAGAAGACAAAACTGACGGCTGTACCCAGCACAAAAAGTATCCCTGCAGTGATTTCATAACCAGACCATGAGATTGTTTGAGCGATCGAATCGTAAGCATATTTGTTCTCAGTGATTGACAACAACCATTCTTTATTCATTAGAATTAATGGGATTGCTGTAATTGCAAGTCCAATTGCAATCCCTACGCTTAAAAACAGAAAACGGAGTGATTTTTGAAATTCATATTCTCCCTTACTTGCTTTGTAGAGAACAAGGGCTGCAACAAATGACAAAGGTACCCATGTCATTGACGAATAATGTATGATTTTAGTAGTGACTATACTGAATAAAATGAGTACACCCCAAAAGAGGCATAACATCCATGTGTTTAGATTGAGTGGAGTATCCCAGCGTCGCTTCAGAAGTGCAGGCAAGGCCAAGATTGAAATTGGGAAACATCCGAGGAAAACAACGACAAAATGGTAATAAAAAGGTTGCTCATGTCCGGCAACATTTGAACTAAATAGTTCCGTTTGGTATGCAATGAATTTTTCAATGATCGTAAATCCATTGTTTATGATTTCAATACTGAGCCAAGACAACAGCACGGATAGTAGTCCAAGAAAGAAAAGTCCAATGTATTTCAGCTTCGGGAAGGGTTTGAACTTTTTGGCTGTCAGATAAATTAGTAGGGTAAGTGCCAGAAGTAGAAATCCAACAGGGCCTTTGGTTAATACGCTGAGTCCACTAATTGCGCCTGAAGCGAGTGCGTAACGACCTTTGTTTTTACTATTTCCGCTGATTACATTTACCATGAAATAGATTGAAAGGAAGATAAAATAATTAAAAATAGGATCGATTATTCCAGATTTAAAATAGATGTGTGGAAGCAGTGTTGCATAAAAAACAAGAGACCACAAAAGTCCAAACTTGCCTGAAAAATGTTTTTTTCCGATAAAGTAAAGTGAGATGAGATACACAAATCCAAAGACAGCATTGGGGAAGCGCGCTGCGAATTCATTGACTCCAAAGAGTTTCATTGAACCAACTTGAAGCCAAAGAAAGAAGGGGGGTTTTTCCCAAAACGGTTCAAAATTAATTTGAACACGCAGGTAGTCACCACTTGCAATCATTTCTCGTGCAGATTCAGCGAAGTTGATTTCATCCCAATCAAACAAATGAACATTTCCAAGGCCAATGAAGAACACCACAGAAAGGAGCAACAGCAGAAGCGCACTTTTTTTGGAATTGTTTGCAATTTGTTCAAAGGTTGACATCGAAATTCTTTTGCATTTTGATTTACTAAGATAGATGAATTCTCTCAGGAAATCTCACTTTCAATTTTCAATCAGTTGGTTGCGTTATTTTTGGAACATTTCAGACTTCATCAGCCCAATTTTATTGAAGAAATACTTCCATGAAACTCCGAGTACTCCCAATCCATACTTTGAGCTTCTTTTAAAGTTGATTGATGATGCTTCTTCAAAATACTTTGTAGGACAGGTGATTTCCGCAATTTCGTATCCGGCGTAGAAAATCTGGGCAAGCATTTGATTGTCAAAAATGAAATCATCGGAATTACTATTGAAATTGATGTCTCTCATTACCTCAGCGGAGAACATTCTGAATCCTGTATGGTATTCGGAAAGTTTCTGTCCCATTAAAATGTTTTGACTGAGTGTTAAAAAACGATTTGCCACGTATTTGTACAACGGCATTCCGCCTCGTCGTGCTCCTTTTCCAAGAATTCGTGACCCAATAACTACGGGGTAGAGACCATTTGCAATAATGTGCGCCATGCTTTCGATCAACTTTGGAGTGTATTGATAATCTGGATGCAACATCACTACAATGTCGGCGTCGAGATCCAATGCCTTATTGTAACATGATTTCTGGTTTCCCCCGTATCCTTTGTTCTCCTCATGCACAATCACATGGTTGATTCCAATTTCTCTAGCGAGATCAGCGGTATTGTCGCTACTTTTATCGTCGACCAATACGACATCATCAACAATATCGAAAGGGATTTCATCGTATGTTTTTTTTAGTGTTTTCGCTGCGTTGTATGCTGGCAAAATAACTATAAGTTTTTTTCCTTTAATCATCGGTATTTTGGAATTGGTGCTGCAAAGATATTAGAATAGATGTTATTCAGTTTGTTTTGTTTATTCGGATTTACAATGTATTCTCTTTCTCTATTTGTTTGTTGTACTAAATGTCTTTACGAAACGTATGGATGTCGTTGTGATTATCCTCAATTTGATCTTTTATTTTTTTTATTGATTTTGCCAAAAAAAACAAATCCAAAGGGGCGTTTGAAGCGAGCCACTTCCAGCTTAATTGTTCATTCTCAACGGCCATTGCAACATGATATAGTGTTATAAAATTGTGCGTAATGAGCCATTTTTGGGCGCTTTCATTGCCTTCTGCGGCATTGATCATTGCTAATAAATGAGCGTAGCCATTATTTTGCAGCCAACTTCTTGCCTCATCTTTAAGGTAGATGGCGAAGGTTGCCATGGCAAGTTCTTCATATCCATTCTCTTTGAGCCAAAACATGAGCTTATTGTTGCCTTCAATTGCCTTACTCCAAGCCAAAATGATTTTTGGCGGGTAGTCAATCTTTTTCAACGTGGTCTTTGAAAGGTCTGTTGCAATAATCGTTCGTTTTTTTCTCTTAAACCATTTCATGATGAAAAGAATATATAGGACACACAAATGGCTGCAATGATTCCAATGGCATCTGCAAATAAGCCTGCAGTGACCGCATATCTTGTCTTGTTAATACCTACAACTCCGAAGTATACAGCCACAACATACAGAGTAGTTTCAGTGCTTCCCTGCATTGTTGCTGCAATTTTTTCTTGCATTGAACCAATTCCAAAGTTGTTCATTACTTCGACATATGCACCTCTTGCACCGCCACCACTTAACGGTTTCATGATTGCCACAGGCAATGCATCCACCCATTCGGTGACTGTGATCCCAATGGATAGTACGAGCCATTCTACACTAGACAAAAGCAATTCAAGCGCACCTGAGGCACGCAGGAGTGCAATGGCGACGAGCATTGCAATGAGATAGGGAATGATGCTTATTGCTACATTAAATCCTTCTTTCGCACCATCGATAAATGATTCGTATACATTCACCTTTTTCCGCACAGCGAGAAGGATGAAACTTGAAATAATTCCGAAGATTAATCCCCCACCAACGAGTATTGATACATTTTCTCCATGTTCTGGATGCCTTACAACGTACCATAATAGCGCCCCGATAAGCGCAGTAAGGGTTCCAATATAGGCGAAAATTGTTTTGTTGAAAAGATTGATCTTTTGTCGAATACTGACAAAAATGAGTCCGGCTAGAGTTGCAATAAAAGTAGATACTAAAATTGGGAGAAAGATTTCTGTCGGTGACTCTGCCTTCGCGCGCAGCGCAAATATGGAAACTGGTATGATGGTCAATCCTGAAGTGTTCAGAACCAAAAACATGATTTGTGCATTGGAAGCGGTGTCTTTTTTTGGATTTATTTCTTGCAGCTGCTTCATTGCTTTAAGTCCAAGCGGTGTTGCGGCATTATCGAGGCCCAACATATTTGCACTAAAGTTCATCATCATGGATCCCAATGCAGGATGTTCTTTTGGTACTTCAGGGAATAGTTTTGAAAACAAAGGTGTTACGGCACGTGTTAAAAGTTTCAGTGCTCCGCCATTTTCGCCAATTCTCATAATCCCCAACCAGAGGCACATTGCACCGGTCAGATAGATTGAAATTTCGAAACCAGTAGTTGCAGACGCACCGAGGTCATGAATCATATTCTTCATAACTGAGATGTCCTGAAAGAAGATCACCTTAAATGCGGTTACTGCGATAGCGACCAAAAACATGCCAATCCAAATACGATTCAAAATCATAATTCAAATATCTAAATTTTTCGAATGCCGCTGAACTGATTCGAAACGAACTTTCAACAAGTTATTAATGAAAAGGGGAGTGCATGCAATGATTCACAAAGTTCTCAATCAAAACGCTACCGTGATTTCCGGAGACCTCTGGATGAAATTGAACACCGAAAATGGCTTTCTCAGTATGTTGCATCACCTCGTTTACACATGCATCGGAAGAGGCGACGAGTTGAAATCCTGCGGGGATAGAAATACTCTCGCAATGGTCTTCCATCATTTCAATTTCATTGGGCAAGCGATTGAACAAAATACAGTCCTCAAAAGCTTCGATAAGTTGCCAGTCACGATCTTCGCGCATTCTTGATGCATAAGCGTCAAAGTGAAGGCCTACAAGTTGATGTCCAAAACAAATTCCGAGAATGGGAAGCTCTGTTGTTTTGATCCATTCGGTTCGCTTAAGGTAGGGTGTAGTATCCATTTCGGTGACAAGTATAGGTGCACCAGAAAGTATGACTCCACTTTTACCTTGCAGGTGATCTACTGTAACGTCAAGCAACGGAACAGACATCACATCGCAATAATTATCCACTATTTCTTCGATGAACTTTGTTTTGTTGGATCCGCAATCAATAAGTAAAATCATAGATCTATATTTCCAATTCCTTGACGAACGATTTCGATGTTTCCCCCGACACAATTTACAATCGTAGAAGCTTTAAGTTTTCCAAGTCCACTGTCGATAATTAAGTCGACCAGGTCCTCATAGCGTTCATAGATTTGATTTGGGTCAATGAAATAATCGAGGATTTTATCTTCTTCATCGTGCAGAGATGTTGTTGCAATTGGGTTGCCAAGTTGCTCAACAATTTTACAGACAACCGTATTATCCGGTATACGTATTCCGATTTCCTTTTTATTTGTACCAAAAATTCGAGGCACTTCATTTGTTGCCGAAAGTATAAAGGTGAATGGACCTGGAAGCGATCGATTTAACAGCTTAAAAGTCGATCGATCAATTTGTCTGACATACGCAGATAAACTACTGATGTCGTGACTAATAATCGAAAAATTGGCTTTTTTTAGTTTGATGCCTTTGAGGTTCGCCAATTTATTCAAGGCTTTCTTGTTGTTTAAGTCACACCCCATTGCATAAACTGTATCTGTTGGAAAAATGATAATCCCGCCTGTCCGCAAAACCTTGACGGCTTGGTCAATTAAGCGCTGATCAATATTTGACTGATTAATTTCTATCAACATTGTTTCGAAGATACTGTTATTCCTTGTTCTTTAGGAAGATTGAAGAGTTAATTGCGAAGTGATCGCTTTGTCTTTGATCTTGAATAGTGAAATTTCTAGATCCGATTTCCGAAGAGTGGAAAATGTAATCAATCCGACCGGCTGGAAGGGTACCTGCATAGGTTTTTCCAATCCCCCAAGACGAATTTCTGAACGCATCGGTTAACAGTGCGTTGAATGTAGTGTAGGTGTAGGACATTGGAGTGTCATTAAAGTCGCCACAAATAACTACTGGATGTGGTGAGGACTTTATGTGTCTGATCAGTTGATTGGTTTGATTTGCTCGAACAGGATAGGCATTCACTACTTTTTTTAAGATGGAAAAGAAAGTAGAAGTGCCCGTTTCAAGTTCCTCTGATTCTGTCTCATTAATGGCATTGTAGTCCTCTTGGTTTAGGCGGATTGATTGCAGGTGTGCGTTGTAAACCCGAATTATACCATCGGGCGTTTTAATGTCTGCGAAGATGCAATAATTAAAACTGAGTTCCTTGCCTTTAAAAGCGATTTCTCCTTTCTTCACGATTGGGAATTTTGAAAAAAGCGCAATTCCGAAATTGTGATTCCCTTTGAGTGTATGTGCATACCGTTCGTGGTAATAGGGGGTGTTAAGAAGATTCGTTAGGGTATCTCTAGTAACAAATTTGGTCGGTTGGTCTTGATGGAAAAACTCTTGAAAGCAGACAATATCGGCATTTTTGCTTTTTACAAATCCAATGATTTTATCCTTGTGTTTGACAGCCTGTTCAAAATTCGGATTGTAGCGGTCAAACAGACGGACATTGTAGCTCATAACATTGATTTCTTTCGCACCATTTGGGGTATCTCCAAATCCGATTGTAAATGTTCGAAAGTGAAGGTTCCCTCCAGCTAAAAAGACAATTCCTAGAGCCAGCGCCCATTTTTTATTGAAGAAAAGCCACACTATGATTAGGAGAAAATGGAAACAGATTAGGATTGGATAGGCAAGGCCGAAAAGGGGTAAGAGTCTTAGGGTTGCTGGCTCTATGAAAGGACTGAGGTAAGACAGAAGCAGTGCCACAGTCACGCCAACAGAAATCACCTTTAAAAAGAAGGTGAATTTGAATATTTTTTTTGCCTTAAGCATTGTTGCTTTGATTGAACAAAAAGTCTTTTTCCCGTTTCGTTAAAGAATCGTATCCAGATTTAGATATTTTGTCAAGAATTCGGTTCGTCTCTTCTTGCTTGGCTTTCACATTTTCGTTGTAGTCCTCATCTGACATGTTGCGTACATCTTTGTTCTTCACTACTTTTAGCTTCGAGCGTTTCCCACCTGAAAATGCTCCCTTGAAGTAACCACCAAGAGCCATTGAGATATTGATTAAATTACTTGATGCACGGAGGTTTCGTACTGAATGAATACCAATAATTGCACCTCCTAAATGCGCAAAGTGCGCTGTGCCGTCGTTTGTCGCCAACCCGATAAAGTCAATAGCCATATAGAATACAGCGAGCCATATGATTTTAAATGGTGGGAACGTCAACAGTCGAATTTGTAAATTGGGCTGATAAAATGCAACAGCAATAAAAATAGCCATTATTGAACCTGATGCACCGACGATTACAATGTTTGAACCTTGAAGGCCGGGAAACAAAAGATGGGCAATAATTTCAAGAAGCCCTCCCGCAATTCCGCCCACAATATAGGTGTGTAAAAGTCGTTTTCCGCCAAGCAATTGTTCGAAGTAACGACCTGAAAAGTAGAGGAACACCATATTTAATAAGATGTGTCCAAACGAAAAATGTGCAACAATTGAAGTTAAGATTCCCCATGGATGTGTTACGAATCCATTTAGAGAGGTTTGCAATGTGAAAATTTCGTACAAGCCATTGGCTGTCTGGAGTTCATAACCGTAAAGACGACCGAATACCAATATTACATTGATCAATAAAAAAATCGCAACATTAAAAAAGATCAAACGAATGAAAACGCCACCAGTTTTGTATTGGTCTTTTAAGTCGTCTATAAATGAACGTTGAGTTGGCATACTTGCAAAAGGTTAGGATTAGTAAAAATCACGTGTATTTCGCTTCCAAATTTGAATAATGATAAATCCAAAAAGCATTCCACCAATGTGTGCAAAATGTGCGATTGAATCACCCTGATTGCTCTGTAAACCTTGATAAACTGCAATAACTCCCAGTCCGAGAGCGAGCCATTTTGCTTTTATTGGAATGGGAGGGAAGAGCAACATGAACTGTGTATTTGGAAAGAGCAGGGCAAAGGCCATTAAGAGTCCGTAGACGGCACCAGAGGCACCCACTGTACTCGTTGCATAGATTCCATATGCGCTTTGCCATTTGCTAAAGAGTTCTTGTTCTGTAATTGGAATTCTTTTGTTGATGATATCTGGAAACCACTCTCCGGTTAAATGGTGTATTTCTATTCCTTGTACTATTGTATGAAGGACAACAGCTCCAATTGCTGTTACGAAATAAAATATAAAGAAGCGTTTTTTACCCCATGTACGTTCGAGTTGAGATCCGAATACAATGAGACCGATCATGTTGAACAGCAGGTGAAATAAGTCACCGTGCATGAAAAAGTGCGTGATCAACTGGTAGGGCTCGAATAAATTGGAACTTGGATAATGCATTCCGAGTTCTTGCTGGAGGACAATACCTTGGTTTTGCATGACAATAGTTGCCAAGAAAAACAATACATTTAGGATCAAGAGATTCTTTGTCACATCCGGTATATTTGAAAGTAGATTTCTAAACATTACTTAAATTTTGTTTCAATTGTTTCAATACTGATGGTATCAATGATTTTTTTGTTTGTCGGTGTAAACATGTGGTTTTCGCATTGAAACAATCGATTTACGAGACTTTCAACTGCTTCGTCTGTGTTAAGATTTAACTGTTTCATACCTGCTGATCTCGCAATTGCTGCCACAAGGTTGTGCGCAAGATCGCCCTTTTCAATGTCTTTGTGTCCAATGGTTTCTAATATATCCTCTAATGTTGCACTCAAAGTCTCTTCCTCAAGCACCCCAGGTACAGCACTTATCGACAATGTATCATTTTCAATCGTTCCATGAAATCCCAATTGCTTTAAAATTGAAGCGTTGTTGTTCCAGTTCAAACATTCTTTTTTTGATACTTCTTTTTCGATAGGAAAGAGGAGTGATTGCGATGTTATTGGACTGGAAATAAACGAATTGATTGTATCTGTGTAAACTATTTGTTCAATTGCTCTTCTTGCATGAATCACCATCAACCCGGACTTGCTTGGGGAGAGGATGTAGTTTCCTTTTACAATGAATTGTGTGCCTTTGTCTTCGTCACTTTCGTGCACAAGATTTGTCTGTTCGCTAACTTCATTTTTTTCATCGATGGAATAAAAGTTGTCCCAATCTTCTTGTTTTGCCTCTTTGGAGCCGAATCCTTTATCAACAACAGCTTTGGAAAAATTTGTGCTTTTCTTTCCCGTACTATTGGAGGTTGTGCGTGAAGTCGTTTGAAAAGGGTTATAACCTTCATTGACTTGAATTGTGGGCTCAATAGGTGATTGAGATCGCATTTCATGCGGTATGTCAAATCCCATTTCACGCTCAAAATCCAGTGTTGGAGCGATATTGTACTTCCCCAATGCTTGACGCACGCTACTCAAAAGTATGGAGTAGATGAACTTGTCTTCCTCAAATTTTATTTCAGTCTTTGTTGGGTGAACATTTACATCGATACGTTTGGGATCAACCGAGAGGTAAAGAAAAAAGCTTGGAAAGGTGCGTTCTTTCAAAAGTCCTTCGAATGCTTTATTGAGTGCATGATTAAAGTAAGCGCTTTTAAAAAAACGGTTATTGACAAAGAAAAACTGCTCTCCTCGGGTCTTTTTTGAAAATTCTGGTTTTAGAACGAAGCCTTTTAAATCAACAATATCCGTTGATTCTTCGATGGGTACGAGTCGGTCGCTTGTTTTTTTACCAAGAACATCAATAATCCGTTTTCGCAGCGTCGTAGAACGGAGGTTATAAAGTTCATTCTCGTTGTGTTGCAAAATGAAATGTATTTCGGGATGGGCAAGCGCAACGCGCTCGAACTCATCTGAAATGTGTCCAAATTCAACTTTGTCTGATTTTAAGAAGTTTCGTCGTGCTGGAACGTTGTAGAATAAATTTTTCACTTCAAAACTCGTTCCTTGTGCGCAGACCGCCTCTATTTTCTCTTTGATGTTACTTCCTTCAATTGTAATGGACGTCCCCAAGTCATTGTTTACTTCCCTTGTGTTTAGCTGAACGTGGGAAATCGCAGCAATGGAGGCCAATGCTTCCCCTCGAAATCCTTTTGTTGCTAAGGAAAAAAGATCAGCTGCTGCGCGCACCTTACTTGTGGCATGGCGCTCAAAGCACAATTCCGCGTCTGCAGGACTCATTCCGTTGCCATTATCTACAATTTGAATTAATGTCTTTCCAGCGTCTTTTATATTTACTTCAATACTCGTAGCTCCCGCATCAATGGCATTTTCAACAATTTCTTTTACGACGGATGCGGGGCGTTGAATCACTTCTCCAGCCGCAATTTGGTTTGCAATATTATCGGGCAATAATTGGATTAAATCACTCATAAATTGTTTACCACAGGTTTTTGACGATTGTATCCACTTGATCGACGCCGTTAAAAATGAAATAGCCAAGTGCGATAATAACTAAGACGAGTATGAACGTTCTCAGGTTAGCACTTGACCGTGCTTTTTTTCGATATTCGGCGCGTGACCATTCGTTGCGCATGTTTGATTTGAAAATAGCCCTGCGTTCTTCGTCAGTCATTTCTCCATTTTCCATGCGGGCATATTGCTTTTTTTTCGCTTCAAGACGTTCCTTTCTTTCATCGAAATACATAGGTGTATAGTCGTACCTACGATTTTTAAGCGTGTTATTTATAAATCGAAATTTCATTCTTCTACTACTTACAAATTTAACAATAATATATTGTCGAATTTTACTAATTATTGTCAAAAATTATGCCTTTATTCAACATTGACAAACAGTCAGTATGTAGTTTGGCTATGTTTTTGTTTGTTGGATGTTTATAACTAATGAAATGCAGCCAAATTCATGGACATTTCAAATTGTATTTTTGAAGATATGAAGAACCGTACTCGCTTTAAGTTTTTACTTTCAGTACCTTTTGTCGTAGTTATCTACATTCTACTTTCATGGAATGCCAATCAAACTGACGCTCAGAGAGAGATTCTGCCAAAAGTACCTGCTCCAATTGTATTAGAAAATGCTTGGGTTGATGCTGTAATTGATACAATGACCTTGCGGGAAAAGATCGGTCAATTTTTCATGGTGGCCGTTTATCCGAACAAATCAGAAAGTCATTTTGTGAAAATTGACTCTCTGGTTTCTAAGTACAAGATTGGAGGTTTAATTTTTTTTCAGGGCAACCGGACGCAACTTGAAGTCGCTATCGATCGCTTTCAAAACAAAGCGGATGTCCCTCTATTGGTCGGTATGGATGCCGAATGGGGAACAGCGATGCGTCTTTCGGATCAAGAGCGTTTTCCATACAATTATACGATTGGTGCTGCCCATGATTTGACGCTAACGAAACGAATTGCTGAAATGATGGGGCAGGAATGTCGTGATATGGGAATACACATCAATTTTGCTCCAGTAGCCGATGTCAACAACAACCCAAACAATCCGGTAATCGGGTTTCGTTCTTATGGTGAGAATCCTAAAAAAGTTGCTGAAAACGTTGCTGCTACTGTAAGAGGAATGGAGGAGCAAGGAGTATTGACTAGTATTAAGCACTTTCCAGGTCATGGAGATACAGACAAAGATTCGCACAAAGAACTCCCAACAGTGAATAATTCTTTTAAGCACATCAACGCAATTGATTTTTTTCCATTTCGATATGGGATTAATGCTGGAGCGTCTTCAGTAATGATTGGACATTTGAATGTACCTGCGCTTGATTCAACAGGTACTCCCAGTAGCTTGTCAAAAACAACAATTCATTCCTATTTAAAAGGTGAACTTGGTTTTGATGGGCTCGTAATTAGTGATGCGCTTGGAATGAAAGCTGTTTCGGATCGCTACGGAAAAACAGAAGTTGTTGTCAAGGCTTTCGAGGCAGGGTGCGACATCTTACTGTTTCCCAAAAGTATTGTTGATGCAATTGGAGCCATTGAGAAGAAGGTGAGAAATGGTCAGATTTCAGAGGAAGAAATCAATCAGCGATGCAAGCGTGTGCTTTATGCGAAGTACAAGAGTGGTGTTGCTGCTAAAACCAACAAAACGTACACTTCTAGTGAGCAGCAATTGGCTCGGAAACAACTCTTTGAAAAAGCAATCACTGTTATAAAAAATGAGAATGATATTCTTCCTGTAAAACGATTTGATAAAAAAATCGCTGTGGTGAGTATTGGATCTGGTGCTGCTGAATTGAGAACTTCGATGGACTTGTCTGCGCCTGTTGATCATTTTAACTTCACTACAGGTGGTGAGGCCATTGCGGGCTTTGGGGATGAAATTTCCAAGTATGATCTTGTTATAACAACCTTGCACGCAGGTTCGGTGCTTCCTAAGAACGATTTTCGAATGCCTGAACTATGGCGTTCGTGGCTGAAACAGGTTTCTCAGGCGAGCGAGAGTGCAATGGTACTTTTTGGCAATCCACTTGCTTTGAGACGAAATGTTGACCTCTCAGGAATTAATTCAATTGTAATTGCATATGAAAATCACCCGATCATGGTAAACCGTGTGGGGCAATTTCTTTGCGGTACCTTTCCTGCAAATGGAAAATTACCAATGACGATCAATTCACAATACAAATCTGGATATGGGATAAAAATTGGATGGCTAGGTCGTCTGAAAGATTCGCAACCTGAAGAAGTTGGTATTTCACCAGAGAAATTATTAAAAATTGACAGTATCATGTCCAATAGTATTGAGGCTGGTGCATTTCCAGGGGGACAGATTGTTGTGGCGATAGATGGAAAAATAATTCATAGAAAGTCGTACGGCTTTCATACCTACGACAAAAAAAGAAAAGTTTGTGACAATGATGTTTATGACATTGCCTCGATCACAAAGATTGCGGCATCTACATTGGCGCTTATGAAATTAAACTCAGATGGGAAATTCAACCTCGAACAAAGATTGAGCGATCATTTGCCTCTTTTGATGGGAGATAGCCCTCTCGGCTCAATCAGGCTGAGGGAAATGTTGTCGCATCAAGCGGGCTTGACTCCATGGATTCCATTTTATACAAAAACATTAGATGCAAATAAAAACCTTTCGAGTGCGTATTATAAAACCATCCGAACTGATTCGTTTAGCGTAAGAGTTGCAGAAAATTTATGGATTGATGCATCTTACCAAAATACGATGTACAATCAAATGATTGCAAGTAATTTGGGCCCTAAAAAATACAAGTATTCTGATGTCGGTTACTACTTCATTAAAAAAATTGTTGAAACTCAAACTGGAATGCCTTTTGATGCATATCTTAAACAAGAATTCTATGAACCAATGGGTTTGACTCACATGAGATACAAGCCATTGGATTATTTCCAAAAGAGCAAAATTGTACCCACGGAAGACGATCAAATTTTCCGAAAACAGTTGATTCATGGTTATGTACACGATCAAGGTGCTGCTATGCTTGGAGGTGTTGGTGGACATGCTGGTATTTTCTCCAATGCCAGCGATTTGGCTGGACTGATGCAATTGTTTTTGAATGAGGGAACCTATGGCGGAGAACGTTATGTGAAAGATCAGGTAATTGAGGAGTATACAGACTGTCAGTTTTGTGCAACCAATAGGAGAGGAGCCGGCTTTGATAAACCCGTTAGGAGCAAACAGGGAGGCCCATCTTCAAACAAGGTTTCACTCGAAAGTTTTGGACATTCTGGTTTTACAGGCACACTAGCTTGGGCAGATCCAAAGTACAAGGTCAATTATGTGTTCTTATCAAACCGAGTATATCCTGATGCTGAAAATTGGAAAATTGTTAAAATGAATGTCAGAACAGCGATACAAGATGTTATCTATGACGCCTTATTGGATGAACATTAGATAAAACTGCTCCTCTTTAAAGATTCGCCTTTATCAAATATTCACTGTATTAAACTGCCCAAATGAACAATTATTCTCTATTTTTGCTTCATAAAATTCGCATAAGAAAGTAGCTGCTGTAGTATGAATAATCATCAAATGAAAATTGGAATTGTTTTGTATCCAACCTACGGTGGTAGTGGGGTTATGGCCACCGAACTTGGAAAGAAACTGGCTTCAAAAGGGTATGAAATACATTTTATTACCTACTCTCAGCCTGTGCGCCTCGGAGGACTCACAAAGAATGTGTATTACCACGAAGTTGCAGTGTCAGATTATCCTCTTTTTGATTATGCTCCTTATGAAACCGTATTGGCGAGTAAAATGGTCGAGGTTGTCAAGCGTGAAAATTTGGATATCCTTCACGTGCACTATGCAATTCCTCATGCATCTGCAGCTTTTATGGCGCAGCAAATCTTAGTTTCTGATAACATTGACATTCCTTTTGTAACAACACTCCATGGAACAGATATAACCTTGGTAGGTCGCGACCCATCATTCGAACCTGTGATTACATTTTGTTTGAATCAATCCAATGCTGTAACAGCTGTTTCTGAAAGTTTAAAAATGGATACGTATCTTCATTTTTCGACGAAACGAGAGATTCATGTGATTCCAAATTTTGTTCGACAGCAAGAAAGTCGCTTTAATAATTTGGAAGAGGTAAGAAGTAATTATGCCAATGATGATGAACCAATTCTATGTCATATTTCCAATTTCCGTAAGGTCAAACGTGTCGGGGACGTGCTGCGCATGTTTGCTCTAGTAAATGCGAAAGTTCCTTCAAAATTATTACTTGTTGGTGACGGTCCAGATCGCTATGATTTGGAAGAGTTGTGTTCTGAAATAAATCTTTGTGAACGCGTCATTTTTGTTGGTAAGGTGAGAGATACAAAGCATGTACTTGCGATTTCTGATTTGTTTATTCTTCCCTCGGAAACAGAGAGTTTTGGTTTGGCTGCTTTAGAAGCAATGGCAATGGGTGTGCCTGTCATCTCCTCAAATACAGGTGGGATTCCAGAGGTAAATATTCACGGTAAGACAGGTTTTATGTCAGATGTTGGTGATGTTGATGATATGTCAAAGAATGCACTTCATATTTTAGAAGATCAGGAGCGAAAAAAGGTGTTTAAGAAGAATGCGTTGGAACAGTCTCAAAAATTTGATGTCGACACGATTGTAAGCAAGTACGAATCATTGTATAGGGATTTGATCTAATCAAAGAGTAAATGTTTGTCCGAATCGAGCTAGATTGAATCCTTTTTTAAGGATGATTTTTGTTTGTGGACTGTCTTCAACGAGTGCCGGGTTGGTATGGTTAAAATGAATAAAATAAATCTTCTGTTTTTCTCTGGGGTTAAGGTGTTCAAATAGTTTCATGCTTTCCACTATGAAGGGGTGTGGTATTTCAGACATGTCTCTATTGTTGATTTCTGCGCCGTCAAAAAAGGTAGCGTCAATGAATGCATAGTCTACATTCCGAATTTCTTGTATGATGTCTTTGTCCCACTTTTTCCATTTGTCTATGTCTGGTATAAAGAGTGCCGATTTTTCGGGACCATTTATCGTAAATCCAGCTGTTTCAGAGTATTCGTCTCGATGTGGAACGCGGTAGGCTTTGACGCTGATTTTGTCAGATAGGGCAACTATATTCTCCTTTTCTATGGGATTCAATTGGATGTTTTGATTTTGGATGAGTTGACTCCACGGTCCAGATTTTTTTAGAAAATTGGCCATTCTAGGGAACGTATAGACAGGCACTTGATTTGCATTCATTGCCTCTTTTCCCAAATACATCAGTCCCGTGTAGTGCCCGATGTGCGCATGCGTGATAAAAATACCATCTGGTAGTTCTTTTCCATTTTCAAAGTTGAGCTTTGAGAGGTATTTGACTTGACTACCGATATCTGGTGTTGCCTCAAACAGATATTTTTTATTTTCGTTCGGGTCCAGGAGTCCCAGTGATACAACTTTCCTCTGGTGGTCGGGTTTCTCGAACAAACTAGAGCAACACTTCTTTTTACATCCAATCTGAGGGGACCCAGCATCTTGAACGTTTCCGAGAACAACTAAAGTTGTTTTTTTTGTCTCTGAATCAGAAGTGTTTTTTACTGGTTCTTTTCCAGAACAGCCGAGTAAAAAGAGCGCAGCAGCGAAGTGTACAATACATTTCATAAAATGAAGGTATAAAAAAAGCGCTCCGAAAAGGAGCGCTTTGAAAAATATTGATTGAAATTCACTAGATATTTTCAATTACCATAGCTGATGCACCGCCACCGCCATTGCATATACCTGCAGCTCCAAATTTTCCATTGTTTTGCTTTAAGACATTAATTAATGTAACGATGATTCTCGACCCGCTGCTTCCGAGAGGGTGACCGAGTGCAACTGCTCCGCCATTGACATCAACTTTAGTAGGATCGAGTCCTAGTAGCTGCGTGTTAACGATTCCAACTACCGAAAATGCTTCATTCAACTCCCAAAAATCGACATCTTTTATTGCAATCCCTGCTTTTTTGAGTGCTACCGGCACTGCTTTTGCCGGAGCTGTGGTAAACCACTCTGGTTCATGAGCTGCATCACCATATCCTGCAATTTTAGCAATGGGTTGAACACCCAATTCATCCATTTTCTCTTTACTCATCAACAGCAGTGCTGATGCTCCATCATTCAGTGTGGAAGCGTTGGCAGCAGTCACTGTACCTTCTTTTGTAAAGACCGCACGTAGTTGTGGAATCTTTTCCATTCTTACGTTGGAATATTCTTCGTCTTTTGATACAACAATGGCATCACCGCGTCTTTGAGGTACTTCAACAGGAATAATTTCATCGTCAAATTTTCCTGCATCCCATGCACGAGATGCTCTATTGTAGGATTCGATTGCAAAATTGTCTTGCGCTTCTCTCGATATGTTGTTTTCTGTCGCACATTTATCGGCGCAAACCCCCATGTGAACAGCATTGTAAACGTCTGTTAATCCGTCCAAAACCATTCCATCTTTCATTTTTACATCTCCTAATTTTGTTGCAGCTCTTGCATTGAAATAGTGCGGCACAGAGCTCATATTTTCCATTCCACCAGCAATCACTGCATCGTTGTCACCACAGATGATTGATTGCGCAGCGAGTGAAATTGCTTTCATCCCTGAGGCGCATACTTTGTTTACTGTCGTGCAAGGCACACTTTCGCCAATTCCTGCAAACATTGCAGCTTGTCTAGCTGGAGCTTGTCCTAATCCTGCTTGAAGAACGTTTCCCATAAAGACTTCTGTTACATGTTTTGCATCAACTCCAGATTTTTCAAGGGCTCCCTTTATTGCAGTTGCTCCAAGCTTTGTCGCGGGCACTGATGAAAGCGCACCACCAAAACTTCCCATTGGAGTTCTAACTGCCGCTACGATATATACTTCTTTATTCATTTGTAGTTTTTTAATGGTACGAAAGTAGTAAATTATCAGAATTTTAACGGTTTCATGAGCGCATCATTTTTACACAAAAAAGGAGCAAAACTTTGGTTGTGATTCACATTGAGGAATTTTGTATTTACAATTGGATATACCTATTTTTATCCACCAAAAACAATTAAGCTATGTACAAAATCACTTTGATTATTCTATCTTTTTATTGCTTCGTGACTTATTCGCAGGAAAAGGCTCCAAAAATTTCAGAGGATACCACAAAGAATTGGAAATTAACAAGTCTCTACGGTGCTAATGGGACGCAGTCTTCTTTCGTAAATTGGAATGCCGGAGGAAGAAATAACATTTCGATTCTGGGCTATTTCAGTGGTTCTGCGAACTATGAAAAACGAAAGTTTAAATGGGTTAATGATCTCGATGTATCTTTGGGAGGACTGCAATACATTGGTAAGGAAAATGGAAACGAAGGGCTTCAAAAAACAGACGATAAGATTGAATTGTCTACCACGATAGGGCAGAAATTAAATAAAAATGAAGCGTTATATGTTTCATTACTTGGTGGATTTAAAACACAAATTTTGGATGGATTCGCTTATCCTAATGATTCGGTTCGTATTTCGACGTGGTTGGCTCCAGGATATTTAAACTGTGCCTTGGGTGTGGATTACGTACCAAACGACAACTTCACATTATTTGTTTCTCCTTTTGGTTCAAAATTTACGATTGTGAACGATACTGTGCTTGCGAATGCAGGTGCGTTTGGTGTTCAGGCCGCAACCTATGATGGTAATGGTGCATTAGTTACAGCTGGAAGAAAGTTGCGTTCAGAGTTTGGAGCGTATATGAAAATGTCATTCAATCGCGAGTTAATGAAAAATATAGAGATGAAGTCGACAGTTGAATTGTTTTCGAATTATTTGGATCAACCGCAAAATATTGATGTAAATGCGGATATTTTGTTCACTTTTAAAGTGAACAATTGGTTTTCTTCTTCACTGAATTGGACGGCGATCTATGATGACGACATTCAAATTCAGTTGAGTAACGGTAAAGTAGGTCCGCGTTTCCAATTTAAATCGGTTCTTGGTTTGGGCATATCTTATACCTTGCGAAATTACACTGAAACAAAATAAAAATAGATGAGGTTTTTCTTTAGTTAAAATCAATCTCAAGAGACGATTTAACAAACTTCTGCACTTCATTATGTGTTAGATTGTTATTTTCGCAATCAATGAAAATTTTCTCAGATATATCGCTTTGGTGGATATGGCTTTGGGCCATTATTTCTGTAGCCATCTCAATTTGGTATTATCGAAAACAAAAGCAGGTTGAGGGGGCTTCATTGCTTAAAAAAAGTACTTTGATAGGATTGAGGTCCTTGGCACTCATTCTCTTAGGAGTGTTATTGTTCGGTATTTTACTAGAAACGAGTGAGTCAAAGTCTGAAAAGCCAGTGTTTATCTCGTTGATTGACAATTCTTCGTCCATGTTAAATTACGGTGACAGTGCTGTTGTTGAATCAAAAATTGACGATTTTACAGAACGTTTAAAAAGAAAATTTGGGGAGCGATTTGATTTCGCAACTTATTTTATTGACGATAAAATTTCATCGAAACAGCAGGGGTTTGACGGTCGAGTTTCAGATTTGAACAAGGGGTTTGATTATATCTATAATCAATATTACAATCGAAATATTGGTGGTATTTGTTTTATTTCTGATGGAAACTACAACGCTGGAAATTCGCCGCGCTACATGGCTGAAAAGATTAGTTTAACTCCAATTTTCACGGTGGGAGTTGGAGATACACTCCGAAAGAGTGATCATATGCTCAAGTCGGTTACGGCGAATGATATTGCATTTTACAAGAATAAATTCCCTATTGATATTGATATTGAGGCCAATAAGATGCGCGGCTCAAGTGCTGAAATTACGCTCTATAGAGAGGGGGAAAAGGTGGCTTCGGAAAAATTGCAATATGGATCTGGTGATTTTGACTTTAAGCACGTGACGTTCTTGGTTGATGCCGACAAGATTGGCTTTGTAAATTACGTTGTTAAATTGGAGGAGTTGGATAATGAGTCTTCCTACGAGAACAACGAGCGAAGTATCTATATAGAGGTAATAGACTCTCGAAGTAAGGTTTTGATACTCTCAGAAGCTCCACATCCAGATATTGCTGCAATTAAGAGCGTTGTTGATTTGGATGAAAATATTGAAGTACAATCAACTTCCATTGCGCGCTGGGATGGAGTGCTTAAGGATGTTGAATTGCTTATTTTTCATGGCGCTGGAAAAAGTATGCATTCTGATTTGATTCAAAAGTTCGAAGAGAAAAAAATTCCTATTTTTTATTTTATTACCTCTGCGGCTTCGCGAGGAAATGTCAATCAGCTTCCTATCGGTCTTCGTATTCCTGGTGGGAATCGTTTGGATGAGGTGCAGAGCTATATATCAGATGGGTTCAGCCTTTTTCAACTATCTGATCAACTTATCGAGTTGCTTAAATTGTCGCCGCCACTGAAAGTTCAATTTGGTGTCACCAGAATACAGGGAGGCAGTGTGCTTTTAGGGCAGCGAATAGGTCCAGTGGAAAAGAAAGATCCACTACTTTACTTTGATCGAAATGCTGCTGGAAAGTTTGGTGTTTTTGTTGGTGAAGGACTTTGGAGTTGGAAGGTTTCTGAGTTTGGTCGTCTTAAAAACAATAATGGATTTAATGAGTTGATTCAAAAGTCGGTGCAGTACCTTATTGTGAAACGAAACAATGATCCATTGAGAATCAATTTTCCAAAACGTTTCACAATTAACGATGAGCTGCTGCTGAACGCAGAATTTTACAATTCTTCTTTGGAGCAAATTACGAGTCCACAAATCAATTTCACATTGAAGGACATGCAGGGCAATGAGTCTCCATACGTATTTGCGAAGAATACCAGCGACTACCGTTTGGCTTTGGGTAGGCTAAGCGCTGGGAAATACGAATGGAATGCGGTGACGACATTTAATGGTAAACAATACACCAAAAGTGGTGTGTTTGTTGTTGAAGACGTGTCTCTTGAGGCACTCGCCACATCTGCCAATCACAATTTACTGAAACTGATCGCGGCAAATTCAAATGGATCATTTTATGAGATTGCAGAATTGAATAACCTAATTGATGTTATTGGAAACCGAAAAGATATTGTTAATATTTCCTATGAGGAAACGAATTACAACGACCTTATTGATTGGAAGTGGATTGCTTTTTTGCTTGTATTTCTGCTTGGATTGGAATGGGGTATTCGACGTTATTCTGGGACCTATTAAAAACCATGACTTCTTTTTTTGAGCATTATTTGAAAGTTTTATTTGTACGGATAAAATAATTTGAAATGCATTTCGTTTTATCAATGAACTTATAAACGGTATTGCCTATGTTGAAAAAATACCCAATTGTTCCTGGCACGGACGTTAAAATTAGCCCTAGCGCTTCTACGATCAACGCGATTTTAAATTACAGTCGTTCAATAGAGGTAAAGAAAAGTAAAAAGGATGTTGTACTCATCCATTTAAATTAAAAAAAGCCCCAACAATATTGGGGCTTTTTTAATTTGCAGAAGCAGGGCGAGTGCGATTACCAGATTCGTGAAAGCTGTTTGCCACTATTGCGCATTGGATCTTCCTCTTTGACATTAAAAGTTTCAAAGAATTCGGGACAATTCATCAATGGTCCATTTACCCGGTACATGCCGGGCGCGTGCGGATCGGTTGCAATGCGTTTCTTCAATTCTGCATCTGTGAAATTAATTTTCCAGAGTTGCGCAAATGAGATAAAGAAACGTTGCGCAGGTGTAAATCCATTGCGTGCTTTGCCTTCTTTAAACTCCTCGGTTTTCGTATAGGCGTAATAGGCCAATGTCAGCCCACCGAGATCTGCAATGTTCTCACCCATGGTTAATTTGGGATTGACACAATGACCTTCAATAGGGCAGAACCGTGCAAATGTTTCACCGTACGTTCTGGTCTTTAAGTCAAAGGATTCTCGATCTTCTTTTGTCCACCAATTCTCCAAGGTTCCATCTGCTCCATATTGTGATCCCATATCGTCAAATCCGTGTGTCAATTCATGACCAATTACAACACCAATTCGGCCATAATTCACCGCATCTTCAAAAGAATCATCAAAAAATGGTGCCTGCATTATTCCTGCAGGAAATGCGATTTCATTTAGGAGCGGATGGTAATACGCATTGACCATATGTGCAGGCATTCCCCATTCTGTTTCGTCCACGGGTTCGTTCAGTTTTTTTATGTTTTTGTAAAAACGAAAAGCGTTTGCGTTGGTATAATTTTCTACGTAGGTATCTTTTCTGAAGGTAAGTAGGCTGTAATCTTTCCATTTCTCTGGGAAGCCAAGTTTTCGGTCAATGGCATTCAGTTTTATGAGTGCTTGTTTTTTTGTTTCCTCAGACATCCATTCCAAGCCGTCAATACGCTCTCTAAAGGCCTCTAAGATGTTATCAACCATTTTGTCTATTCTTGTTTGTGCTGATTCCGAATAGTGTTTTTCAACGAACGATTTTCCGAGTAATTCACCAAAATTCATTCGTGTAATCTCATTGATTGCACTTTCATTGATTGGTTTCATCTCTTTTCTACCGCTCAGAATTTGGCCGTAGAAATCAAAGTTTACATTTGCGGTTTTCTCATCGAGGTGACCCGAGTAATGATTTATTGTGCACCATTGAAGGTAATTCTTCCAGGATGCGAGATCAACTTCTTCAAGCATTTTACGAATATTCATCGCATGTTTGTTCCCAGAAAAATTTAGTGAGTCGATGTTATTTATGCCAACTAAGGAAAGGTAGTGCTTGAAGTCAAAGCTTCCTAACGATTCGCATGCTTCATCAATTCCTAATACTTTGTACCGATTGGAAGGAATACGCATCTCTGACGGTGTGAGCATTGATTTAGAAAGGTTGATTTCAAAATCTAAGATCGACTGTGCAATTTCCTTTGAATTTCTTTCACCGATAATATTCATTAAAGAAATGATGTAATGCATGTAATCTTCATGAATTTCCATTTTTTCAGGCACATGATAATAGTCTCGATTTGGAAGTCCAATTCCTCCTTGATTGAAGCTGGCAATGTGTCTTGAAACATTTTTCATGTCTTGCTGAACGCCGAAGTAGAAGAGTGAGTTGATTCCCTTTTTGTGTTGTGCAGCGACCACTGTAACGATATCTTTTTTTGATGCAATTTTACTTATTTGATCCAGTTGCTCCTTGATGGGTATATATCCAATATTATTTCGGTTCTGCATGTCGGTAAATGACGCATAGTAATCCGCTAGTAATTGTTCATCCGATGTATTTCCACTCTCAGCTGATACATATTCTTCGAGTAGGGTTGTCAATTTTTCCAAATTGTATTTATTCAATTCGTTAAAGCTTCCCCAACGAGATTCAGAAGGAGGTACAGGATTGTTCTTTACCCATGTACCATTCGCAAATTGAAAGAAGTCGTCTTGGGGTAAAGTGGATTTGTCCATATAGCTCACGTCCATAGTTGCTTTTTCATTTCTAAGCAATTTCTTTTGAAGGACGCCACAACCTACAGTAGTTGCAACAATTCCGATAATAATTAATGCTTTTTTCATTTTTCTAATTTATGATTGTGGTGAGCGCTTCATTTCTAAATGAGGAATTCCGTCTTCAAGGTATTCAGATCCAGTTGAGACGAATTGATGTTTTCCGTAGTATTCCTCCAAGTGCTTTTGGGCGGAAATAATTATAGGTGAATTTCCAAATTCATTTTGACTGAATTGAATACAGCGTTCCATCATATCATGACCAATTCCTTGACCACGGTATTTTTTATTAATCACTACGCGTCCAATTGCCGTATGTTCATATGAAATACCTGGAGGTAAAATCCGAGAGGTTGCCATTACATCACCTTTTCCGTCTCTGCATATGAGGTGATAGCATTTTTTGTCCTTTCCATCCAGATCCAGGTACGGGCAGTCTTGCTCAACGACAAATACGTCGAGTCGAAGTGCGATTATATCGTGAAACTCATTGAGTGTGAGATCGTGGTAGTGTTTCACTTGCCAATTTAAATGCATAGTAGTTATTTTTAAGTTTGGATGACTCCAACGTTATATGGTTTTTCTGCTTTTTTGTGATTTGCCATTTCGATTCCTACAGACAGCACCTTACGCGTTTCTGCAGGATCGATAATTGCATCGACCCAAAGTTTGCTTGCGGCATAGTAGGGTGAGGTTTGCGAGTCATAGCGACTTTTTATTTGATCGTACAGTTCTTTTTCACGTTCGGAGGTAAGTTTTTCTCCCTTCGCCTTCATTGAGGCAACTTCAATTTGTAAGAGTACTTTTGCTGCGGCTGCGCCTCCCATGACTGCAATTTCTGCAGTTGGCCATCCAACTATCAATCGCGGATCATAGGCTTTGCCGAACATTGCGTAATTTCCTGCTCCGTATGAGTTTCCTAGTATGACAGTAAATTTGGGAACGACAGAATTGGCCATTGCATTAACCATTTTAGCACCGTCTTTAATGATGCCGTTGTGTTCACTTTTAGAGCCTACCATAAAGCCGGTAACATCTTGCAAGAATACCAGCGGTATGTTTTTCTGATTGCAGTTCATAATAAATCGCGAAGCTTTATCTGCTGAGTCCGAGTAGATAACACCTCCAAATTGCATCTCACCCTTGGCATTCTTTACTATTTCTCTTTGATTAGCTACGATTCCGACGCTCCAACCATCGATACGGGCGTACGCACAGACAATTGTTTTTCCGTAATTACTCTTGTATTCTGTACATTTAGAGTCATCAACCAAACATTTGATGATGTGTTTTACATCGTATGGTTTTGATCGCTCTTCAGGCAATATCCCATAGAGTTTTTTCAAATCGTTTTTGGGAGCAATTGATTCTTTGCGGTCAAATCCTGCAGAATCGGGTTGCCCAATCTGATCCATCAGTTCGCGAATTGTTTTTAAGCAATCTTCATCAGTTTCAGTTTTATAGTCGCAAACACCTGAAATTTCAGTCTGTGTCGTTGCACCACCCAATGTTTCATTGTCGATCGTTTCTCCAATCGCGGCTTTTACCAAATAAGACCCTGCAAGAAAAATTGTTCCTGTTTTGTTAACGATGAGTGATTCATCGGACATGATTGGAAGGTAAGCGCCTCCTGCGACACAGCTACCCATTACAGCTGCAATTTGAACAATTCCCATAGAACTCATTACTGCGTTGTTTCTAAAGATCCTACCGAAGTGTTCTTTGTCCGCAAAAATCTCATCTTGCATTGGAAGAAATACTCCTGCGGAATCTACCAAATAAATGATCGGTAATTTATTTTCCATTGCAATTTCTTGCGCTCTTAGATTTTTCTTTCCAGTAATTGGAAACCAGGCACCGGCCTTGACCGTTGCATCATTAGCAACTATGATGCATTGTTTCCCTGAAACATATCCAATTACAGTTACAACGCCACCCGCCGGACATCCGCCATGTTCCTTGTACATATCGTAGCCTGCAAATGCACCGATTTCAATTCGATCTGTGTTTGGATCGAGTAGGAGTTCAATTCGCTCTCGTGCTGTTCGTTTTCCTTTTGAATGTAGTTTGTCAATGCGCTTTTTCCCGCCACCTTCATAAATTGTATCAAGCTTTCGATTTAGATCGATAATTTTCAGACGCATTGTATCGTCGTTCCTATTAAATTCAAGTTCTTTTTTTGATATGGCCATGTTTCAAAATGAGGAACTGCTAATTTAGTAAAAAGCGCGAAAATACATCGTTTATAAAGATGTGCTTTAAGTTCAGATTGCTAAAAAAAACAACTAACACTTTGTTGTTTGAAAATCACCTTGAAATATTCTTTTCGATAGTGTAAATTTGTTCATATGCAGGATTCATACAAATACCAAGGGATGAGACGTCAGCTGATCAAAGAACTCTCCGAAAAGGGAATAAAAAGTCAGCAGGTCTTAATGTGTTTTGAAGTTGTCCCTCGTCATTTCTTTCTGGACAATGTTTTTGCAGAGCAGGCGTATTCGAATATTGCTTTTCAAATTGGCGCTGGACAAACCATAAGTCACCCATATACGGTTGCATTTCAAACGGAGTTATTAAATATAAAAAAAGGAGAGTCTATTCTTGAAATAGGCACGGGATCGGGCTTTCAAACTTCGATACTCTGTGAAATGGGCGCAAAAGTATTTAGTATCGAACGTCACAAAGAATTGCACTTGAAGGCTAAAAATATTTTAAGACATTTGAAATACAATTGCCGTTTGAGTTTTGGTGATGGATACAAGGGCTTGCCTTCTTTCGCTCCCTTTGATAAAATTATCATTACTTGCGGAGCCCCAGATGTTCCTGAAGAATTGTTGAATCAGTTGAAGGTTGGAGGAGTGATGGTAATTCCTATCGGAGAGGGAGAGGAACAGTTGATGAAACGAATTACGAAAGTCTCCGAGCACGAGGTTGAAATTGAGGACTTTGGAGTTTTTAAGTTCGTTCCAATGCTTGAGAACAAGGTCAAATAGCTGTTTCATTTCAAAAAAAAACGCCTCGATTTCCCGAAGCGTTCTTTTTCTTGCAGATCTGTTAATGTCCTTTCGCTGCTAAATAGCGCTCAGCGTCTAATGCCCCCATGCATCCAGTTCCGGCAGCTGTAATTGCTTGACGGTACGTTTTGTCAGCAGCATCACCAGCAACAAATACACCAGGAACATTCGTTTTTGATGTGCCTGGCTGTTCATACTTGATGTATCCAGTCTCATCAAGATTGAGGTAGTCTGAGAAGATATCTGTATTTGGTTTGTGTCCAATAGCGACAAAAAATCCGGTACAAGGAATTTCTGTTGTGTCGCCTGTTTTATTGTTATTGACACGCACACCACTCACAACTTGTCCGTCTCCCAGAACCTCCTCAGTCTCAGTGTTAAATAAAATTTCAATGTTTTCAGTGCCCTTTACCCGTTCAGCCATAATTTTAGAAGCTCTAAATTCATCTCGACGCACGAGCATCGTCACCTTTGTACAGAGTTTGGATAAGTAATGTGCTTCTTCACATGCTGAATCACCGGCGCCAACAATTACCGTTTCTTGTCCACGGTAAAAGAAACCATCACAAACGGCGCATGCAGAGACTCCACCGCCGAGCTTGAGGTATTTTTGTTCGCTTTCAAGTCCAAGGTATTTCGCAGATGCTCCAGTTGAAATGATTACAGTTTCTGCATGGATTTCTTTTCCATCGTCTGCCCAACATTTATGAATGTCACCTGAAAAATCAACTTTCGTGATGAATCCAAAACGGACGTCTGTGTCAAATCGTTTCGCTTGAGCTTCTAATTGAATCATCATTTCAGGCCCAGTTACACCGTCAGCATACCCCGGGAAGTTTTCTACTTCATTGGTTGTTGTTAATTGTCCTCCTGGTTGCATTCCTTGATAAAGCACTGGAGCCATTTCTGCACGTGCTGCATAAATAGCTGCCGTGTATCCAGCTGGACCGGATCCAATAATTAAACATTTTATAGTTTCGATTTCACTCATATTTTGATTGTATTGTAAATTGTATTATTTGGTTCACTCAAAATTAATAATAAGAAAGCTATTTGTGATGTTTCGACCATTCAAAATTGAAATCTTTAGGATTACAAGAATTTTAACAGTATTTGATGCCCAACTAATTTGTATTTGATCAAAAGAACACTAGCTTTGTAGCTGCTTTTTTTTCAAAGTAAAATATGCTAGATACAGGTTTATACGAAGCGAAAACACTTTATCCATTCCAAAAAGAATCGGTAGATCAAATTCTGAAAGAAATTTCTTCTGAAGGAAAAGATTTTAATCTATTATTTCAATTGCCCACTGGAGGCGGAAAAACAGTGATTTTTTCCGAAATAACGAAGAAATATATAGCTGACTTCAACGAAAAGGTATTGATCTTAACGCATCGAATAGAACTTTCTGTGCAAACATCAAAACAACTTTCTGCCATAGGTGTCAATAACAAAGTAATCAATAGTGAGGTCAAAGAAATTGGAGATCAAAACGAATTCCAATGCTTCATTGCGATGGTGGAAACGTTGAATAACCGACTCAATGATGATGAAAATTTCATTAAAGATGTCGGTCTTGTTATTGTCGATGAGGCCCATTACAATAGCTTTAGAAAAATTTTTCAGTTTTATGGGAATGCGAATATTTTAGGAGTAACCGCAACACCCCTCAGCAGTAACAAAGCACTTCCGCTCAATGACAACTACAACCGATTGTTTGTTGGAGAGAGTATTTCTTCTTTAATTGAAGGTGGATATCTAGCTGATGCTGAGTCGTATACTTACGATGTGAATTTGCACGGTTTGAAAATTGGGTCGAATGGTGATTTTACGGTCAATAGTTCAGATGTGGTCTATGGTAATTATTTCATGCAAGAAAAATTACTTTTTGCTTATGAGGAAGTTGCTGTTGGTAACAAAACGTTGATCTTTAACTCAGGAATTGATACGTCCATACGTGTTGAGGAAACGTTTAAAAAGAGAGGCTACCCAATTCGGCACTTGGATTCTACCTTCAGTGATAAAGATAGAAAAGAAGTACTTCGATGGTTCAAAGTTACTCCAGATGCAATTCTGACGTCTGTTGGAATTTTGACGACAGGATTTGACGAACCAACAGTCGAAACTATAATTTTAAATAGAGCAACTCGTTCTTTAACACTCTACCATCAGATGATTGGTCGCGGATCACGTCGTCTGCCAAACAAAGACAGGTTTAAGTTAATCGACTTAGGCAATAATGTCCGTCGATTCGGTCTCTGGCAAGATTACCTTAACTGGCAGGATGCATTTCGTTTTCCTGACCGATTTTTAGAATCGCGCTTGAGCGAGGCTGAGGACCTAGAGTTTGAAGTTGAATTCGAGTTCAACAAAAAATCAAAAGAAGTATTTGAAGACCATCTTGGTACCTTAGATGCATTCAATATTAAAGAGGTGTATTACGACTGTATTGATAATGGGTACAAAGGAAAAGTGGCTGTGGATCAGTCGCTTGAGAATCATTATGAAGCTATTATGAATGTTGCTGAAGATTATTTTCATGGTCTTGAACTTATGGAGATGTTGTCTGATCACTTTGAGCATCGATTGAAACTCTACACAAAGTGCATTACCAAAAGCACACCAAACTATTACAAGTACATTTATGAGACCTATATCCGTCAACTTCGCCAGAAGCTCAGAGCGAATCTTGAAGATGAGTAGGTATGTTCTTTGCGTTGATTTTAGTGACTTTAATCAACAGATGAGCTGTGCATTTTAACCTACTTTGATTTAGGCCTTGTGTCAATAATTCAGTACAATATTTACCGTATCAAAAGCCGTGGTTGTTGCACTTTTAATTCCGTTTATTCCTGATCCAATTATCGAGTAATTGTACGAGTAAAGGGTGTTTCCATCGTTTGGACAGATCAATTCTAAATCCGTAATTCCATAGAGGTATTGTTCGTTGTCGTCGCAACAATTGGGACAATCGGTTTTTCCTTCTTGCTTTGTATATCGCAATTCAGCATTCGGGTTTGAGGTGATAAAACGCAAACGTGCCCAAGATTTTGCAGTTGTTGCGTAGTCCCTTACATTGTCCTCCTCAATGGTCATCCCAGAAAATGGAATGCTAAAATCTTTTTCAAAATAATTGCTTTTTCTAACCGTGAGCAAATAGGATTCTACCATATTTCGCGGAAATGTAAAGGAATAGGTACCATCTGATTGGATAGTAGATGCTCCAATCAATGCGTTATTCGTTGTTCCAGCCTCAATTTCATAGAGTGCAATAGTTGCTCCAACTAGTGAGCCGCCAAATGTTTCATCTGTAATCGTGCCTTTCAGCGTAAAGTCTGCTTTTCCCTTTTCACAGGAAAATAAGATCGTAGCAATGAGCAAAAAACAAATTGGAAATTTCATTTATTTTAATGTTGAGCGATTAAATAAAAGTAATTAATTTGATTTTAATAATGAATTTGTTGGCAGATACGATTTTATTCTGTTTTTATTTTTGAAATATTTTGAGATTATAAACACAAAGAACACGCGCAAACTGTCGTTTTTGAGAAAGATATCTTTAAGAAAGTTACCGCTCTCACTTATTCATTTGTTACCTTTGGTAAAATTCATTTTTAATAGCTATGTCAGACGACAAAAAGATAATATTTTCAATGGTTGGTGTGTCCAAAGATACGCCGCAAGGAAAACAAATTATAAAGAACATTTACCTTTCATTTTTTTACGGTGCGAAAATTGGTATTATAGGACTAAATGGTTCTGGTAAATCGACAGTAATGAAAATTATTGCAGGTTTGGATGACGCCTATCGTGGTGAAGTTGTTTTTTCAGAGGGCTATTCCGTCGGGTATTTGGCGCAGGAGCCAGAGTTGGATGAGTCTAAAACGGTCAAACAGATCGTTATGGAGGGCGTTCAGGAGACAGTGGATGCATTAAAAGAGTTCGAAGACATAAACAATTCATTCATGGATGAAGATATCATGAATGATCCAGACAAGATGGACAAGCTGATTGCGCGCCAAGGGGAGGTGCAAGATATTCTTGATTCATTGGATGCTTGGGAGCTTGATGCGAAGTTGGATCGTGCAATGGATGCATTGCGCTGTCCGCCTGATGAACAAGTTATAGAAACGCTATCAGGAGGAGAAAGAAGACGTGTGGCATTGTGCCGTTTGTTACTCCAAAATCCAGATATTTTGCTTTTGGATGAGCCAACAAACCATTTGGATGCAGAGTCGATAGAATGGTTGGAACAACATTTACAGCAATACAAGGGAACCGTGATTGCCGTTACGCATGACCGCTACTTCCTTGATAATGTAGCGGGATGGATACTCGAACTTGATAGAGGAGAGGGGATTCCATGGAAAGGCAATTACACCTCATGGTTGGAGCAAAAAGGAAAGCGTCTGAAAGAGGAGGAAAAACAAGAGTCGAAGCGACAAAAAATACTTGCACGTGAGCTTGAATGGGTTCGTATGAATCCGAAAGGCCGTCATGCCAAGAACAAAGCTCGTATTGCAAATTACGATAAAATGTTGTCCGAAGACTCCAACGCAAAGGATGCAATTTTGGAGCTTCCAATTCCCAATGGGCCGCGTTTGGGGAGTAATGTCATCGATGCGGAGCATGTTTCAAAAGGATTTGATGAGAAGCTATTGTATTCTGATTTAAATTTCAAATTGCCACCAGCAGGAATTGTTGGTATCACTGGTCCTAACGGAGCAGGAAAAACAACCATTTTTAAGATGATCATGGATGAGCTTCAGCCTGATGGCGGTGCGTTTAAGGTCGGGGATACTGTGAAGATTGGATATGTCGACCAGACGCACGAGGACATTCACCCAGAAAAGACTGTTTTTGATGTTGTTTCAAACGGATTGGAATATGTAGAAGTTGGTGAACAGAAAATTAATTCAAGGGCCTATTTGTCGAAATTTAATTTCAATGGTTCGGATCAAAACAAGAAGGTAGGTGTACTTTCAGGTGGAGAGCGAAACCGCTTGCATTTGGCCATGACACTAAAAACTGAAGCAAATGTATTGTTGCTTGATGAGCCAACGAACGATATTGATGTAAACACACTTCGCGCATTAGAAGAGGGAATTCAGAACTTTGCAGGATGTGCTGTTGTTATTTCACACGACAGATGGTTTTTGGATAGAATTTGCACACATATCTTGGCTTTTGAAGGCAACTCAGAGGTATATTGGTTTGAAGGCTCTTACACAGAGTATGAAGAAAATAGAAAAAAGCGAATGGGCGATTCAGGTCCAAAACGTATTCGTTACAAGAAATTGGTAAAATAATGATGGAGTCAAATGATCCTTTGCACGGGAAGTCGCTAGAGTTTATAGTAAAACAGTGTGTAGACCGCATAGGTTGGGAACATATGGCATACCTTGTGAATATCAATTGTTTCAAAAATGATCCGAGCGTAAAGAGCAGTTTGAAGTTTTTGAGAAAAACACCTTGGGCGAGAGCGAAAGTTGAAAAAATGTACATCGAACGCGTGTATCAGTTCGACAAATAAGATTGAGAAATGAATGTAAGGGATTTAGAGCCAAAATCAATGTGGGGACACTTTGCCGATTTAAACGACGTTCCGCGTGGGTCAAAAAAAGAGGAACGAGTAATTCAGTTTATGATGGATTTTGGAAATTCATTGGGATTGGAGACAATCAAAGATTCCATTGGTAATGTAATCATTAAAAAGCCTGCAAGCATTGGGATGGAGAATCGAAAGACCATTATTATGCAATCGCATCTTGATATGGTACATCAGAAGAATTCGAACACAGATTTTGATTTTGATTCTCAAGGTATTGACATGATTGTATCTGGAGATTGGGTAACTGCAAATGGCACTACTCTTGGTGCTGACAATGGGATTGGGGTAGCTTCGATAATGGCTGTCCTTTCGTCTAATTCTATTGATCATCCGCCAATTGAAGCAATGTTTACAATTGATGAGGAAACGGGTATGACGGGGGCGATTCATTTGGATGCATCTAATTTTTCAGGAGAAATACTTCTTAATTTAGACACTGAGGATGACGATGAATTGTCAGTTGGATGTGCAGGAGGTATAGATACAAATACCACTTATCGCTACACACAGGTTCCTGTTGCTCCAAATTCTCAATATTTATCAATTTCTATTCGTGGTCTTCTTGGAGGACATTCCGGGATGGATATTAATAAGGGAAGAGGCAATGCGAACAAAATGATGAATCGTGTACTTTACCATCTATTATCGATGATAGAGTTCCAGTTGGTGTCTATTGATGGTGGTAGTTTGCGCAATGCAATTCCTCGAGAGTCGCTGGCGGTAGTCGCTATCGATCGAGAAAAGTCTGAACTATTTATATCTGAGTTCAACCGAATTGCTGGGACTATTAAGTTGGAATATGCTTCCATAGAGGAAGAACTTTCCATTGAGGTTACAGATGCAGTTTCAGAGGCAAAGGCTGTGCCGCAAGAAGAAAAGTTGAAAATTATTAAAACCATTTATGCGGTTCATAACGGTGTTTTTCGGATGAGTCCAGATATTGAGGGACTTGTTGAAGCGTCTTCAAGTTTGGCTCGTGTGGTTGTTTCTGAAGGAGAATTTTCAACACAGTCATTACAACGCAGCAGTGTAGAGAGTTCAAAAGATGACGTTGCGAATACCGTGAGAGGGCCTTTTGAGATGATGGGGTGTGGTGTTGTTCAATCGGGCGATTATCCTGGCTGGCAGCCCAATCCAAATTCTGAGATTCTCAAACTGATGTCACGTCTTTACGAGGATTCATTCAATGAAAAGCCGAAAATTAAAGCCTGTCATGCAGGTCTAGAGTGTGGTATCTTGTCCAAGCATTTGCCTAAGGTCGATATGATTTCATTTGGACCAAATATTCTTGCAGCTCATTCTCCTGATGAAAAGTGCCAAATCTCATCTGTTCAGAAGTATTGGGGCTTCTTGATGAGTACTTTGCAGTTGATTCCTATCAAATAAAAGATAGCTTGCGATGGGTCAAAACAATCAGCATGAATTGATTCAGCTTGCAAATATGAAAATGCCTTATGGCAAATACCAGGGACGTTATTTAATTCATTTACCAGAGGCCTATTTGATTTGGTACAAGAACAAAGGATTTCCAAAGGGAAAGCTAGGCAATCAAATGGAACTCATTCTTGAGTTAAAAATTAATGGATTGGAAGGCTTAATTCATCCATTGATAAAAAAATAGCGTTATACTTTACATAAGTATATTAATCTATAAATAACTGTCTTACAGATGGTTGTGTTGTGTGCCTGGAAGTGTATTGACTGCATAATTGTAACAATTACTATTTTTTTTTAATTTTTTGTAACATTTCTATCGGTAGTGCCGTTAAATAATTCTGTAATGCATATTAAGAACAAGATGAGATTTAACACTATAGATATGACAACGAACACAATTAAAGCAGCAAAATTCAAGTTGCTAAAGCACAAAAGTGCAGGAGTAGAAAGTACACTTTCAGTATTTGAAGTTGCAAGACTAATGGATAAGGTGAGGAGAGGAGAGAATGTTTCTGAGGAGGAGCGATCTCAGGTTTTCTTTTCCATGAATTAGAACATCATTAAAAAAATAGTGAGCCCGAACACCTTGTGTTGGGGCTTTTTTTGTAAACTATTGTTACATTTGTATTAAAAGATATAGTTTACAAATGTTAATTCACGACCGGATTCAATTAATTATTAAATCAAACAAGCTAACTGCATCAGAGTTTGCTGTAAAGATCGATGTAAAACGATCCAATTTGAGTCATGTTTTGAGCGGTCGAAATAAGCCCAGCTTAGACTTTTTATCAAAAATCATTTCTACATATCCTAATGTTAACGCTTCTTGGTTAATTACAGGGGAAACTAGAGACGGAAAAGATCTTCCGACCAAACCGTCGTCAGATCACCAGCAGGTTGCAATGCACAAGAGAGTTGATGGAGAAGGAGAGATTGATCGAATATTGATCTTTTTCAATGATGGCAGCTTTAAAAGCTATACGCCAAAGTAGTTAATGAAGAATTACACCAGAAGCGATCAATTCTTTATCGATATAAAATGCTGCAAACTGTCCTGGTGTAATTCCGCGTTGTTTTTCTTTGAATAAAACAAAGGTATCACCAGCTATATTGTGCACAGTGCATTTTTGCAGTGCCTGTCTGTAGCGAATTCTTACATCTATTTCTTTGTTGTTCAATAGATCGCTTGTGAATCGGGAACTCACGAAGTGCATGTCTTCTTGTTTGATTTTTAAAGCCCATCTATTGAGCCCAGGATGGTCGTCGTTTTGACCTGAGTAAACTGTATTGGTGGTAACATCAGTATCAATGACAAAAGAAGGGTTTGGCCTGCCGCCGATGTGAAGTCCCTTTCTCTGACCAATCGTATAATAATGGGCGCCTTGATGTTGCGTAACAACCTCTCCTTGGTCTGGAGTATAAGAAAAGGGTGCAGCGAGTTGTTCAATATATTCCTGTTGCACAGGTATCCTATCGTATGCTTTGAATTTCGGCAAAGTCGCAGGAATTTCTACGATGTCGCCTCGAAGTGGAGATAATTTTTGTTGCAGGAATTGTGGGAGACTAATTTTCCCGACAAAACAAAGCCCTTGGGAGTCCTTTTTATCTGCTGTGTGTAATCCTGCCTTTTCTGCAATCGATCGTACCTCAGACTTAAGTAATTCGCCAATGGGAAACAATGCCATTCCGAGTTGCTCCTGACTTAATTGGCAAAGAAAATAAGATTGATCCTTATTTGGGTCCTTTCCTTGAATTAAACCAAAGCTTCCATCAGAATGCTCTAACTTTCTGCAATAGTGACCTGTAGCTACATAATCAGCTCCCAGTTCCTTTGCGGCATTTAGAAAAACATCGAATTTAATTTCTCGATTGCAAAGAACGTCTGGATTGGGTGTTCTTCCCGCTTGGTATTCGTTGAACATGTAATCAACGATACGCTCCTTGTATTCTTTACTTAGATCAATTACTTGAAACGGAATATCCAGTTGCTGGGCAATTAGAAGAGCATCGTTTGAATCGTCAATCCAAGGACAGTCGTCTGAAAGCGTAACTGTTTCGTCATGCCAATTTTTCATGAACATGCCGATAACCTCATAACCTTGCTCTTTCAACAAGTATGCTGTTACACTGGAGTCAACTCCACCTGATAATCCGACAACGACGCGTTTCATGGTACAAAATTACGACTTATTTCATTTTATCCAATATGTTACAATTGTAATATGTGTAATTACAAATGTAATTAAAGTGAAATCAGTATTCGTTAACATTTGTTTGTCCTTTGTCCAATCTCGTAATGGACATTTTTTGTACATTCGATCTGATATGAAAACGATCCTACCCATTCTTTTTGTTTTGATCGCATTTTACGGTGCAGGGCAGAATTGCGATCGTGTTCTTTTTAGCGGACGCGTTCAAGATACGATTCGACCGCAGTCCTTTTATAATTTAATGGTTATTAATCGCACCTCTGGGCGTGGTGTCTTTGGTCAGCCAGATGGCTCTTTCAGTGTTTATGTGAGCAATGGTGATTCCTTAACTTTATCAGTGAAAGGTTATCCGGTTGTGCAGGCGTTGATTACGGCGGACTTAAATTGCCAATGCAGAAGGCGATTTTACATTGAGGGCAAAGTCCAAGAGATTGCAGCTGTTAAAGTCCGTCCTTTGAAATCACTTCAAGAGATTAAAGAGCAGCGGGCCTCTCTTGCGCTGAGGGAGACACGATTGGTTTCGGGCATCGATGCCATGCAGAGTCCGATTACAGCGCTTTATCAGGCTTTTTCTAAAAAAGAGAAATCAAAACGGTGGGTTGCTGAACAGGAATACAAAGACGATAAAGTGCGCATCGTTAAGGAATTACTTCGTAATTATGTGGCTTATGATATTATCGATCTTTCGGACCAGCAGTTCGAAGATTTTATCTTCTTTTTAAATGTCGATGAGAATTTTTTAAAAACAGCCTCTGAGTTGGAGTTGATTACTTTTATCAAAGATAAATATGACCATTATCTGAGTATAAAGCGTTGGGAATCGCGCTAAAAAACGGCATCCTGATTGGAATGCCGCTTTGATTTTTATTTATTTTCTAATCTTCTAGTTCTTCCAAACGCTTTTGGCGTTGCATTGGGTTTTCACGTTTGTTTCTTTTTTTGAAAAGCTCGTAACGTGTAGGTTGACGTTTTTCTGGCCAAGAATTGTTGTTTAGGTCTGTATCTGCTGTTTCCAAAAACGGATCCAAACGAATCGCTTCAACTTCTTTTTGGAACATAAACACCTTTGATACTTTCTTTTCACTTCGTCTCCAGATTTCAGCAGGAATACGAACAACTTCATTGCTGCCATCAATAAAAGTAAATCTGAGGATTAGTGGCATTGGTATACCGCCAAGGTTTGAAAATTTTAACTCGTAGAACTGCAAACCTGAGTTCAACAGCTCCAATTCCTTTCCAGAGAGTTTCTCTTTGAATTCAGCGTATTCTTTTAAGTGCAGTCGATCTACTGCATATACATCTCTTTTTCCGTAGAAGTCGTCAATGTCACCATCTCTTTCATTTACTGTTTCTTTTACCTCAGCCTTGTTACGTGTATCGCCAATGAATTGGTCTTTGTTTTCGTTTTGTTCTTTTTTGAAAGACATTTCAATATCAGGATTCATGGTGTTCAATTCGTACCAATTGACTTCATCCAAACTAATGTCTACATAGTCAGTTGTGAAGAACCAAGCTCTCCAGAACCAGTCTAAATCGACCGCTGAGGCATCTTCCATTGTTCTGAAAAAGTCAGCAGGTGATGGGTGTTTGAATTTCCAACGTTCACAATATATTTTGAATGCATAATCGAAAAGTTCTCTTCCCATTATCGTTTCACGCAAGATGTTGAGCGCTGTTGCTGGTTTTCCATAGGCGTTATTTCCGAATTGCCAAATTGATTCTGAATTGGTCATTATTGGAGAAATGAAATTTTGATCTCCTCTCATGTAGTCTGCAATCATATATGCTGGTCCACGGCGCGAAGGGTATCCACGTTCCCATTCTTGTTCTGTAAGGTATTGAACGAATGTATTGAGTCCTTCATCCATCCATGTCCATTGGCGTTCATCTGAATTAATGATCATCGGAAAGAAGTTGTGTCCAACTTCATGAATGATAACACCCCACATTCCGTATTTGGTTCTCTCAGAATACGTGCCATCAGCTTCTGGTCTACCACCATTGAAGCAGATCATAGGATATTCCATTCCGATCCATTTTGAATGTACCGATATTGCCACGGGGTAAGGATAATCCACAGTGTATTTCGAGTAGGCTTTTAGCGTGTGTGCTACTAACTTTGTTGAGTAGCGCTCCCACAGAGGATTCCCTTCTTTCGGGTAATAGGACATTGCCAGTACATTTTTTCCGCCAATTTTCACACCTTGGGCATCCCAAATGAATTTACGTGATGATGCGAATGCAAAATCCCGAACATTCGTTGCTTTAAACACCCATGTTTTTTCTTTTTGTGATTTGTTACTCTCGGCTGAAAGGGCTTCTTCTGGAGTTACAACCATCAGCGGCGTGTCAGATTTGGCAGCTTTTTTGAGTCTGCTCCGTTGTTTGGATGACAGAACACTATTCCCATTTTGAAGTTCTCCTGTTGATCCAACGATGTGATCGGCCGGAACGGTAATTGATACATCATAATCTCCGAAAGGTAAAGTAAACTCACCACGTCCAAGAAATTGTTTGTTTTGCCATCCTTCTACATCGTTGTATAAACACATTCGCGGAAACCATTGAGCTATTGTATAGAGGTAGTTGTCGTCTTCCTTAAAGTACTCGTAACCTGAGCGGCCGCCAACTTTCATTCTGTCATTGATGTTATACCACCATTCGATATTGAATGAGATACTTGCACCTGATGCCAATGCTTTGTCCAAATCAATACGCAACATTGTTTTGTTGATTGCATATTTTAAATCTCGTCCGGAAGTTGTTGTTACTTTTTGGATTTTAAATCCACCATCAAATTCAAACATTTTCTTTGAAACGTCTTGGATGGATCTAAAGTCCTCCATTTTATCAATGGAAATCAGTTTCGAGTCAGAGTCTTGTGCTCTCACATTTTGATCCAATTGAATCCACAAATAACTGAGGCGATCAGGAGAGTTGTTCGTGTAGGTGATGGTCTCTTTTCCGCTAATTTTTTGTGCAGCGTCATCCAGTTTTACATCGATTTTATAATCTGCTTTTTGCTGATAGTACGAATGGCCTGGAGCTCCAGCAGCATTTCTGTATTCGTTTGGAGTTGGTAATTCTTCACCAAGTTGAGCGAATTTATTTTGTCCAAAACTAAATATTGGTGCGAAAAGCACCATTAATAAAACGTTCTTCATTATTCGTTAATTTCTATGGTTTGTTCACTGGTTCTTTGTGTAAATGCTTTCGTGTGAATTTTGTCAAAGCAGTACAGGGTAATTTTATTTTGTTGTTCGCTGTATTTCTCCATCAGCGAATTGAAGGTTATATTCAGAGTGTCCGTTAATGTCAGTGGTGCTGATTCGAGATAGAGATTGATCACGCCATCAAGTTTGGATTCATGGCCTACCAGCTTAAAAACAGATTTTTCACCACCACTTTCGATCACAAATGTGTTGTTGATGTAATTTTCAACGACGCTCCTCTGTTCATTCGTTAAGGAAATCAAATCTCCTGCGTCAGTACCGTTATTTTTTAGTGTTCGCTCGAAATCGTGGGCAGTCAAAGAAAGTGTTGCTTCGAAGCAAAGTGTAAATGTATTGTATTCAACTTCAGCGAAACCAAAATAATATTTGTGTGCGAATGAGTTTGAGCACATGCCTGTTACCAATACTATGGAGAAGAGGAATTTCATATCTAATTAAAGCGCAAAATTACGAATTTCTACATAGAATTACACCACGCATTGCTTGGTATCCTGAATTCGATTTCAAAACTGAATCTTCCTTTGGTGAATTTTTAGGCGTTTCCTTTCGCGTAGTCTGCAAGAAATGTTTCTAAACCAGACGTTGTAAGCGGATGATTTAATAATGCTTTAATTGCTTTTAGCGGCACCGTTGCCACGTCAGCTCCGATTTCTGCGCAGTTGATGATGTGCATTGGATGTCGCACTGAAGCTGCCAATATTTCTGTGTCAAAAGCATAGTTATCGTAAATCCCTCGAATTTGTGCGATGAGTTGCACGCCCTCTGTTGAAATATCGTCCAATCTTCCGAGAAATGGCGAGATGTATGTAGCTCCCGCTTTTGCCGCCATAAGCGCCTGTCCTGCCGAGAAGATAAGCGTGCAGTTGGTTTTAATGCCTTTTGATGAAAAATATTTTATTGCTTTGATACCATCTGCGATCATTGGTACTTTTACTACGATATTTTTGTGTAATGAAGCCAAATGCTCACCTTCCTGAACAATTCCATCGAAGTCCGTAGCAATAACTTCCGCACTAATTGGTCCATCAACAATGGAACATATTTTTACATAGTGGTTTAAGATATTATCTGTTCCAGTAATTCCTTCTTTGGCCATTAGAGAAGGATTGGTGGTCACTCCGTCAAGTACTCCAAGATCATTGGCCTCTTTTATTTCATCAAGATTTGCGGTATCAATAAAGAATTTCATTTGTATCTGTTTTGGAAGCTAAAATAAGGAACTTGCTACTCAATGAGTGGTCAAATTGCAATGAGTTATACACCCTTTTTTAACAATTGATATTCTAGGGTTTTACTGAAGTCGTGTGTAAAATGGGTTTTAAAGAAAAAAAAGAGGGGTAAGCTACTCGCATCGCACCGCTACAACCTCATACCCTTGCTACGTTCCCGTCCTGGGGGATTCTGAGGGAGCTGGTCGTACAAGACTTACCCCAGCGGCAAAAGTAGCATGATTCTTCATTATTGCAATGGATTCTTTAGAAATTCTGATTAAAATGTGTAAAAAACTGATTTATAGAATAGAAGTTGATAACGTTCTTATTCAAACGACATTGGTATCGTAAATTGGGGCAAAAAAAATCCGTCTGACTTTGCCAGACGGATTATATTATCGATATCAATGATGACCTAAAGATGCATAAAATCTTTCTTTGCAAGCAATTCATCCTCAGATTCTCTGTAATCAGGGTCGTCAACACAGCAATCTACCGGGCATACAGCTGCACATTGTGGCTCATCATGAAATCCAACGCATTCGGTGCATTTGTCTGAAACAATGTAGTAGACATCCATGTCAACAGGTTCTTTCTCATCGTCCGCCATTGTTTCGTCACCATCAAGTGTGGTGATCATTCCTGTCAATGAAGTCCCATCTGAGTATTTCCATTCTGCACCCCCCTCATAAATTGCATTGTTCGGGCATTCCGGCTCGCAGGCTCCGCAGTTAATGCATTCATCTGTGATAATAATTGCCATATCCTAATCTGTATTTGGTGCAAATATACTTATGAATTATAAATACAGAATCACGAATTATAAATTATTTTTGCACAGTGAAGAAACAAGAAATAATCAAGGGATTTGAACAGCTTGGGCTATTAATGCAGGCATTGGGCGAAAATAAGGATTGGGTTGACTTTTCTACCGGGCTCACCGAAGATGAGTATTTGGAAATACAGAAAGTGATCAACAGACAGATTAGTTACAATGGCTGGTTTACGAAGAAGAATGTGAAACAGAGTTTGTATGCCCTAGGTATTCAGTTGTCAATGAGTAATTTAGACAAATGGTCTTCTATTTATACTTTCAGTGATAGTCCAAAACGTATTGGGGTCATTATGGCTGGAAATATTCCATTGGTAGGCTTCCATGACTTTCTCTCTGTCTTGGTTTCTGGAAATACGATTGTCGCAAAACTCAGTTCAGACGATTCTACTTTATTGCCTGCACTTGCAGGCCATTTGATTCAGTTTGTTCCCGCATTGAAAGAGCGTATTGAATTTACTTCGGGAAGAATAGGTGAAGTTGATGCCATTATTGCTACGGGTAGTGATAACTCAGTAAAGTACTTTGAGCAATATTTTGGAAAATACCCGCATATTTTCAGAAAGAATAGAACTTCAGTAGCTGTGCTAACGGAAGATGAAACGCAATCTGACATTGAGCGATTGGGGGAGGATATCTTCTGTTATTTTGGTCTAGGTTGCAGGAGTGTATCACATCTACTTTTACCTGAAGGGTTTGATATGAATCGATTTTTTGAGGGGGTTGTATCGTATGGCGATGTGATCAATAATAATAAATACGGGAACAATTACGACTATAACAAGGCTGTTTATCTGATGAACAAGCATGCTTTGCTAGATAATAATTTTGTTCTGCTTCGTGAATCAGACGAGTTGTTTTCACCATTGGCGATGATTCATTATCAATTTTACAAGAGTCAAGGCGAGATTGACGCTTATCTTTCAAAGTACAGCGAGCAGATTCAAGTGGTAGTCGGTAAAAACTATTTGAATTTTGGAAATTCTCAATGCCCCGGCTTAAGCGATTATGCCGATGGTGTGGATGTCATGCGTTGGATTGAAGGGCTGAATTCTTAGCGTTTCGGATGCATATTGCGTTTGACTCTTATTTAAAAAAGAACTCATCCACAAACAACCAGGTCGGATTGCCTTCTCCAAGGTGCCATTCAGGACATTTCGATACTCTTGAGGCTTTTACTCTGATTTGTTTGACTTTTTTCTTTGTTTCTGTTTTAAAAGAGACATTTGTATTGTGCGGGTATTGGTCTTTTTCAATCTCGGTAGCCAGTACTTTGGTGTCAGAATATAGGGTGTTATCTTCATAGGTTATATCGATCCGCACATCTTTTGGAAAAAAGATCCAAGATTTCATGTCGCTTAAAATTCCAAGTCCCATTTCTTTGATAACTGTCGGCTCGTTAAATCGCACGATAAACTCTAAATCTTGATCCCAATATCCCTGCCAATCACCAGTTCTGTATTCATTTCCTCCTCGAATTTCATCAATTAACGTAAGTTCACCTGAGGCAGCATATTGATTGTCGTATTTGGAAATAAGATCAATTGATACATTTTTGTTTTTCTTCATAAATTGATTCGAAACAACAGCACTGTAATGCTTGCCATCGGTTGCACATGCTTTAATGGTTGTTGGTTCGTCAATGTTGAAAGTTGTATTAAATTTAAGCGCTGATGAGCTGTTTATTGGGCTTGTACCATCAGTTGTATACTTAATTTTGTAATTTTCTTTGTTGATTACGTTTAGGTCGACTGACATAGTTGTATTGAAAATACGTTCTTCTTGCTTAATAAATGGAGCGGGAACAAATGTTTCAGGAAATGATTTTATGGTTTGAACAGCTGTGTAATTCGCCCTACTTGGATTGGATTGTTTCCCCATAACAAACTGAAGTGTACCGCCTGATAAAAGTTCCTCGTGTGTTATGTAGTGCCTTTTCAGTTCTTTTCCATTGAATAGCACTTGCTGAATGAATTTGTTTTCTTCGGTAGCGTTTGATACTATCTTTAACATTTTTCCATTTTCAAGTTCAATCTGTGCGCGATTGGCAAGGGGGCGTCCAAATTCATAACTCGGAATGGATGGAGCAATTTGATAGAGCCCAAGAGCGCTCAATACATACCAAGAAGACATTTGTCCGCAGTCTTCATTTCCCGAGAGTCCATCAGGGGAATTTTGGTACATTTCTTTTTGAATTTTATCAATGTAATATTGTGTTTTTTCTGGCGCATTTGTGTAGTTGTAGAGGTAGGCCATATGGTGCGAAGGTTCATTTCCGTGGGCGTATTGGCCGATTAATCCTGTAATGTCTACTTGATGGCGACCGGTCAAATTCATTTCTGTTGTAAAGAGTCGATCAAGCCACAATTCTAGTGAATCTTTGCCGCCAATCAAATCAGTGAGAACACCAACCGCATGAGGCGCATACAATGAATATTGCCAACTGTTTGCTTCAGTGTAATTAAAGTTAACTTCGGCAGGATTAAACGGTGAATGCCATTGTCCTGAGCGCCGACCACGCATAAAATTTACATTTGGATCAAATAAATTGACGAAGTGCATCGCACGATTTTTATAAACGGGTAGAAGGTCGTTGTATGTTTCGTCTCCGGAACGATCACTATAGATTTTCAACATTTGATAAATGCAAAAGTCATCGTATGCATATTCAAGTGTTTTCGAGACAGATTCTGGTTCAACCCCGGTGCTCAAAAAGCCTTCTTTGGCATATTCACGTTTGCCATATTCATCAAGTGTAGAGGTTTTTATCATTGCCTCCAATGCTTTTTTTGTTTCATAGTCATCGATTCCTTTGGCGTAAGCATCAGCAATAACAGAAACACTGTGATATCCGATCATACATTCTGTTTCGTTGCCTGCGAGTTCCCATACTGGAAGGTCACCGTGATAGTCATCAAACCGAAGAAAGGTATTGATGAACGCATTTGTCCTTTCTATTTGTGTAATAGTGAAAAGAGGATGGGTTGCACGGTAGGTATCCCAAAGTGAGAAGACTGTGTAATTCTCATAATCTGAATCAGACAGTCGATAAATGTTTTCGCCATACCTATAGCTTCCATCGACATCATTTGAAACATTTGGATTCAAAAAAGAATGGTACAATCCAGTATAAAAATTGGTCATTACCTCTTCGTTGTCCGTGTAGAATTTAATTTTATTCAATTCCTTACGCCACATGTTTTGCACTCTGCGCTTTGTTGCCTCAAAATTCCAGTCTGGAATTTCCTTGTGTAAGTTGAGTCGTGCGCCCTTTTCATTCACATGCGACATACCTACTTTGATATTGACACGTCGCATTTCTTTTGGAAAAATGAGAAGCAGTTTGTTTTGCCCTTCTTTCTCAATCACTTCTGCTTTTATGAAAGGTTGGTCCAATTCTAAATGAAAATAGAAGTGTTGTTTTGTTGCCCATGAGTGAGAGATTCTTGCTCCTGAAACGGTCTGTTTATCAATGATATCTAATTTACTCGAAAGTACTTTGTCCCGATGGTCCAAATCAATTAGAATTGACTTTTCGTCGTTCATATTGTTGAAGGTATACTCATGGAAGCCTGCTCTCTGAGTAGTTGTCAAGCGCACATTCATTTCACCACGATTGAGTTCAACGCTGTAGTATCCTGGTTCTGCCTTTTCCATTTCGTGAGAAAAATAAGCGCTGTATCCATCCTCTGATAAATAGCCTGGTAGTGTTTTTGCTTTTCCTGATTGAGGTACGATTAATAGGTCACCATAATCACTTACGCCCGTTCCACTGAGATGCGTATGACTGAAGCCATACAGGATAGAATCGGAGTAATGGTATCCTGAACACCCATCCCAGCCGTCATATCTCGTGTCGGGACTTAGCTGCATCATTCCAAATGGTGCACTAGCGCCGGGGTAAGTATGGCCGTGCCCCCCTGTTCCGATGAAGGTATTGACAAATTTAAGTTTGTTTGAACTTAGAGCGTCTTTTTCCGAATTTAATGACGGCTTTATCATCTCTCGTGCGCGATCCGATGCGGATTTCAGTTCATTAATTTGCGAGTGACTCTGAAGCGCTGAAAAGATGAGGGTGATAAGAATTAAGTTCTTCATGTGTTGCAATTATTTTTTCCAAACGAGTGAACATGCACCCAATACAGCAGCATTTTTGTCGTGAAGTGTTGAGATGCGTATTTCAATTTTATCCTTATAGATGTGCAAAAGTCCCTTTTCCATTTGAGTTTTGACTTTTTTAGCAAATGTTTGTCCGCTTTGAGCAATTCCTCCGAAGAGAATATATGCTGATGGGCTAGAGAAGCAGGCAAAGTCGGCGAGCGCATCTCCGAGAATTTTTGCCGTGTAATCCACAATTTCTTCAGCGAATTTATCACCACTCGCTGCAAATTCAAAAACCTGATCTGCGCGCGGGTCAGCAATTTTAACCAACGAGGAGTTTGCTTTGTGTTCCGATTCAAGTTCAGTAATGGAGCGAACGACACCTGTTGCTGAAGTATAGGTTTCAAGACATCCTTTTCTTCCACATCCGCAGCTTCTACCGTCTGGTATGACTCGAATATGACCGTATTCGCATGCAAATCCATCGTGACCATAGACGAGGTTTTCATTCACAATAACACCGCTTCCCAATCCCGTTCCCAGTGTTATAGATACAAAGTCTTTCAATCCACGTCCCGCACCATAGATGAGTTCACCGAGTGCTGCAGCATTTGCATCATTTGTGAGGATTGCTTTGGTTTTAAATCGGGATTCAAATAAGTGAACAATTGGAACAAGCCCACTCCAAGTTAAGTTGGGAGCAAATTCAATTGTTCCTGAAAAAAAGTTTCCATTGGGTGCCCCAATTCCAATGCCTATTATTTTTGATAGATGTCCAGCTTCCTTAACACACTGGTATATTTTATCAACCAATTCTCCTGGTGTTTCGAATTCTCTTGTAGGCAAAGATTCTTCGTAGTAGATAGATCCGTTCCTGTCAGAGATACCAAAAACAGAATTTGTACCTCCAATATCAACACCAAGCGCTAAAGTTTTGTTCATTTATTTATTTTCTGGTTGAAAATTCCACTCCACGAAAAATTGCGTCAAAAAACCTTCCATAAATTGATGTCTTTCCTTTCCGATTGCTTTACCGGTGGATGTGTTCAGTCTGTCAGATAAAAGTAATAATTTCTCGTAAAAATGGTTAATCGTACTTGTGGTTTTGTTTGCATATTCCTCGAATGATTCATGCATTTCAGCCTTTAATTCGGGCGCATGCATTGGTTGGCCTTTGTGTCCGCCGTAGGCAAATGTTCGACCAATACCGATTGCCCCAATAGCATCAATACGATCGGCGTCTTGAACAATTTTTCCTTCGAGTGTATTCATTTCTGACGGTGTATTTGCCCCTTTGTAACTCACATGATCGACGATGTATACAACTTGTTCTATTTTCTCCTTCGGGTAATTGTGTTTTTGTAAAAGTGAACGGGTAACTTTTCCGCCTTCGTCAAGTTTTCCTCCATTGAACTTATGATCTGAAATATCATGGAGTAATGCGGCCAATTCAATGATTTCTAGATCGCCACCTTCTTTGGATTGAATATGGCGTGCTAAATTGAATACACGCATAATGTGATGCCAATCATGGCCCGTAGTGTCTTGCTCAAATTGAGCACGAATTTCTTGTTTTATTTTTTCTACAATTGTCATTTTATCAAATCAAATAATTGAAATTGACCGAAGCGCCGAGTTGCCAATAGCTTACCTTCGATACTTGTCATTGAAAAATAGGTGCCAAGAGCAAATGGCTTCCAAGTCGCTCCATTATCAGTGGAGAAATCGATTCCGGTTCTACCACAAGCATAAAAAACTCCATTTTTCTCATATACACATGACCTGTAACCTTGGGGTGGATTCAAGGAGTTGAACCACGTTTCGCCTCCGTCATAGGTATAATAGGTTGTATTCATTTTTAATTCAGGTTCTTTGTAGTCACCACCTACAATAACACCGTATTTGCCTTTCATGCAAAGCGAATATGCACCGATTGTTTTTCCAGGGTAATAGGGAAGTGTCATCTTGTTCCACGACTGTCCATTATCAGTTGAGGAATAGTAACTGCTATTCATTCCACCTGTTATGAATGCGTATGTGCTATCATTTAAGACGCTAACATTGGATCCACTCGCCGCAAAACCCGCTTCTCCAGCAACAACTTGAACAGCACCTGTACAACGTTCCCATATTTCGCCGCTATTGGTTGAATGAAACAAACTCATCTTTCCATTTATCGGATCACCCATTAGAAACCCGACGGAGTCATGAAAGTCGATTGCATCCATAAATACACCTTCCCATTCAGGTAATTCGTCAATACCTGAAAATTTAGACGCGTTAATTTTGATCAGTTTCCCATCTTGACCGCTGTGCATTGCATATATTGTACCACCAGAGTATCCGATATCTCTTATTTCATTGATGTCAGGAATTTTCAAAATTAGTTTTGATTTCTGCTTAATTATATCGTAGCGATAGACTGCGCCATCAGAGTTACCAAGAAACACGAATCCATCTCTTTGATAGAGCCCTCGACAATAAGTGTTCGAATCACCATACGAGATGATTGGCGCGTCTAAATTTCTTTTCACGTATCGATTTGCTCTTTTCTGAGCAATACAACCGTAGCTTATAATGAAAAATAGACTACAAATTAAAACGTTTATTGAATTTTTCATTTTGTTCTAGTTTTAGTTGTTCAAGGTTATTCGGCACATCTCTTTTCCATCTCTTGTGTGACCACAGCCAATATTGAGGATGTCTGACTATTTCTTGTTCCAACCTCGAGGTATGGGCCTCTGTAATTTGTCCCCAAGCCATCTCTTTTGGTTCATCTGAAATTAGAGAAAGTTTCATTCTATAATGTCCTCGTTTTATTTTTTCGGTTGCGAAGAACACAACTGCACAATTGAATTCATGTGCCATCATTTCAGTTCCGAATAAGACAGGTGTTTTTTGGTTCAAGAAATTGAGCCAATAGCTTTTGTTTGCGTCGCCAGGAGACTGATCTGCCAGAGTCAAGATTACTTTTGGGCTTGTGGTATTCGATTTTAGAGCATTCCTGTAGTTCGCTGCATTTACTACTTTCAGTCCAAATCGCTCTCTGCGTTCATTGATTTTTGAATCCCAGAACCGAGAGGTCAAAGGCATGCCAATTCCAAATGCTTTGTGTTTGAATAATAGGGCTTGGGCGGTAATTAACCATTCCCAGTTGTTGTAGTGCCCAGACACAAGAATAACATCTTTCCCTTTTGAATGTAGGTCTTTCATTATTTCGGGGTTTTCAACTTCGAATCGCTTTAAGAGCTCTTTTTTTGAAATGGACAAGTTTTTAACTCCTTCAGCTAGGAGATCAGTGAAATGTCGGTAGAATTGACGTCGTATTTTGGTTTTTTCTTTCTCACTTTTCATTGGGAAACTGTGATCGATGTTTCCTTGAATGACAGACTTTCGATAAGGAATACAGGTAATTAGCAACAGATAAAAAATGTCGGTAAAAACATACAGCACCTGCAATGGGAGGTAGGATAGGGGCAGAACAATGATATAATATCCGAGGCGAGCTGTCATCTATTTTGAATATCTTTCGCCCCAAAGTTCGGCTATTTTTGTTTCAATTTCTTTTTCTTTTGCGCTGCTTCCTGCTTTGAAGAAGTTTTTTCCTGCAATTTCCTCCGGCAGAAAGTCTTGCTGAACAAAATTTCCGGGAAAGTCGTGTGAATATTTGTATCCTTCTCCATAGCCCAATTCCTTCATTAATTTTGTCGGGGCATTTCGCAAGGGGAGTGGTACACCAAGATTCCCAGTTTCTCTCACTAGCTTTTGAGCCTTATTCATGGCCATGTATGACGCATTACCCTTTTGTGAATTGGCCAGATAAATCGTGCATTGGGCGAGAATTAATCGAGCTTCGGGCCATCCAACAGCGGCCAAAGCTTGAAAGGTATTGTTTGCTATAAGAAGCGCATTTGGATTTGCAAGTCCAATATCTTCAGATGCAGAAATAATCAAGCGCCGGGCAATAAATTTAGGATCTTCGCCACCTTCAACCATGCGGGCAAGCCAGTATATCGCTCCGTTTGGATCACTACCACGGATCGATTTTATGAAAGCTGAAATTATATCGTAATGTTGTTCACCGTCCTTATCATACATTGCAACACTCTGCTGTGCTGTGGATAGTACCAATTCATTAGTGATTGTATGCTTCTTTTTACTTTTTAGCGTGCCAATAATTATTTCAAAGATGTTAAGTAATTTTCTTGCGTCACCCCCAGATATGGCAAGTAGTGCATTGGTTTCTTTGAGTTCAATGTCTTTTTCCTTAAGCAAGGCATCCTCTTGAAGTGCCTTGTTCAATATTTCTAATAGAGACTCTTTCGAATGTGCTTTGAGGGTGTACACTTGACATCGTGATAACAATGCTGAAATCACCTCAAAAGATGGATTTTCAGTTGTTGCACCGATTAGAGTTACAGTTCCTTTTTCCACGGCACCCAATAAAGAGTCTTGTTGCGCTTTAGAAAAACGATGAATTTCATCGATAAATAGAAGGGTGCCCGATTGTTGAAACATACCTGCGCTTTCAACTTTTTGAATTACTTCTCGAACATCTTTGACACCGGATGAAATGGCTGATAAAGTGTGAAATGGTCGTTTTAGGTGATTTGCAATGAGATGTGCTAACGTTGTTTTGCCCACTCCAGGAGGGCCCCAGAATATCATGGATGGAATCAAGCCTGAGTCAAGTGCTTTTCGCAGAGAAGCTCCCTCTTTCAGCAGATGATCTTGTCCTCGGTAATCATCCAATGATTTTGGGCGCATTCGTTCGGCAAGTGGAGACTGTATACTCATCGTTCTTTAATTATGTTAAAATTAACCATTTGAATCCGTAATATTTCATATTTATGAATCCTTACTGCAGTCAATTTTTAAAAATGAAATTAATTGTCTGAAGGATTTTTAGGGAATCGCGTCATTAATTTAAACTTTCCGCCTAGACGGCTCATGAGGTCTTTCCACAAATGATCATTTTCAGTATTCAGAATTGTTTCTTTATTGATTCCATTGAGAACAACCCAAGACTTTTCTTTGAGTTCTGCTTCAAGTTGACCTTTGTCCCATCCGGAGTATCCGATAAAAAATCGAATTCTTTTTGCTTTTCCTGGAAGGCGAGTTATCATTGATTTTACTTGTTCAAAATCACCACCTATAAACAGCCCATTCGTTACAGGATAGGTGTTTTGAAGTTGATCTCCAAAGTCGTGAATGTAAAATAGATTTCCTTGATCTACGGGACCACCCGCACTTACATGGAAGTCGATTGAAGGAAATCCTTTTATCATTTTCGATAAGTTTGTATCGACAAACTTGTTTAAAATGAATCCAAAACTTCCGTCCTCATTGTGGTCACACAAATAAACAACCGAGCGCGTAAAATAATCATCACTCAAAAATGGTTCTGAAATTAAAACACTTCCTTTTTGTGGAAGTTCATAGGTTGTAAAGTCAAAATCTATCACGATTCCAATATAAGGATTTATAGGAAAGCAGGTGGCTTTTTTAATTCAATTTTAGCATCTTGAAAGAGCTGAGATGTTGCTCTCATGGTAAACATAAAGCTTTTGTTTGTTCCAATTGGGGTCCAGCGAAAGGAAAGAGCCCAGCAATGCATATCCCTTGTTAATGTGAGCAAGGAGTTGGTGATTTCCCATCCTTTCATGTCCACATTCGTTCTTGTACCTAATTTCCATCGTTTGGTAAAGCTAACATCGCCATTGATCATGAGGGTATTTATTGTAATGTATTGATCTGAGTTTGTCGGTGAAATATTTGTATTTGCTGATATCCCGTATACGTGAGATAAAGAGAGCTTCCAAGGTATTCTGAAGTCTAAAAATTCTTCCGGGTGCAACATGTAATAGTCATAATCTGCATTCCAGTAACGGTCTATTTCGTCGATTGCATTGCCCAACCGTTCCCTTCCTTTTTTTGAGGTGAGTGTAAATGTGGTAGCAAAGTTTATTGTTTTAAAGCGACCCAGCCCTTGAGATGTATTCGTGGCATAATCGAATAAATCAGCGCCTGTCGTGTCATTCCATCCGTAGGGCGAGAAAGTCGCATTTGCCACTAAATTCAACCATTTGGTTGGGCTTACTCGTAAATTGGACGTTATGTTTGATAATGGTGTTAATGTATCAAGAAAGTCGTAACTCCCGCGAATGGAAAAGGCATCAACAATTCTTATTTTTCGGAATCCTGTCACTGTATCGTTATCATCTTTTTGTTTTAACTCAAAGGTATTGTTGAAGCCAAAAGTAAATAACGACTGTGCTCGTGTTAATCCGGTTGAGTAGGAACTATTCTCAAAAGGAGAATAGATGATGGTGTTCATTTCTGGTCCATAAACAAGGGTGTCATTTTCGTTGAGATTGGGACGATAACTGTAGGAAAATGAAGGTGTTAGTACATGTCGAAGAAGTGAATTCCTTTTCCCTATGAAACGGTAATAGCTATACAGTACCGTTGTGGCGGAAGCATTAAAACTTAATGTTTGTCCCATTCCAGTTAAAGGTTTAATCGTGCTATTGACGGTTGAATCCTCGTAGATGCGTTCAGTTTGTTGAAAATTGATCTTGTTGGAATAATTGATTGTAGGAGTAATCTTCCATGTGTTTTTAAACAGCCCTGCTGTGGTTGCAAGACTGACATTTTGATTCAAACCGTTTTTGAAAGAGGATTGGATACCGATAAAGTCTTGTTCGCGCAACAAACTGTCGTGAAAGATGGATTCATTTTTCCCTTCAAAATTGTAGTTGACCGCCAAGCGACTGATCAGTTGGGAAAATCCGCCTCTTTTTGTTGGTTTCACAAAACGCTTCAACGGATAAAAGCTTGTAACATTGACATTAACGATAGGACTTGTCAATGCAATATTGTTTGTTTTTGAGTTTTGACTTAGCGATATTTTTGCTCCCATTGAGATCGGTTTGCTTGGGAATGTTCTTGAGATATTAATGTCTGATTTGAGTGTGTTATTAAAGTAGTCTGGATTGTCGTTGTCTAAGCTGTTCTTTGGTTGGTTGTCCGAGGTGAAATTTATGTTTGTGTTGAAGTTCCAATATGGATTTGATTTTTGATCTTTTGAGTGCACCCAGCGGATTGTTGACTTATTTATATTTGAACTGTCTGGAAATCCTTGTTTGAATTGTTGAAATTTAAGGTTTAAATCTCCTCTAAATTTATATTTAGACGCATATTGTGTTTTATTTGAAATCCCCCATGTGCCTCGACTGTAAAGTGTAGCATAAAAGGTGGTTTGTAAATGATCATTGATCGGGATATAATAGCCAAGATCTTGAAATCCGAATCCAAAATTAGAGAGCGGTGCAATTTGAGGAAATAGCAATCCTTGTGCTTTATTTTCTGCTTGTGGAATAATGGCGAAGGGCAGACCTAATGGGGTAGGCACACCCTTCACCCATAGATTCATTGGTCCAGATACAATTCTTTTTTCGGGTACCATTACAGCTTTTGAGAGTTGAAAGTGGTAGTGGGGCTCTTCAAGATCACAAGTTGTAAAACGTCCTTTCCTGAAATGGATTTGTTCATTTTTTTGCCGCTTAGCAATGCCCATGTACAAAAAGTTTTCATCCTGCTGGAGGGCAACTTCTTCAATAAATGCTTTTTCAGAGTCAAAGTTGTAGCGCACTCTTTGTGCCTTTATCTCTTCTGATCCATCTGTGAATTCGGGAAACTGAATTTTATTTGAGTCGCTGTCAAAAATATACTCTGCTGCGATTTCACTGCCATCAATATCAATAACGATGTACCCCGCTTTCATAACAACTTCACCATTGTCAACACTGGCATTTCCGTAGAGATGAATTACGTTGGATCTTAAATCTGCATAGATGGAGTCGTCGGCACTGTAATAGATTGGAGACGTTATATCTTCATTGTTGAGCACAACGGTATCCTTTAGTTCTTGTCCGAGACCAACAAATGCACCGCACATTATTAACAATGTGGGGAGTATAACTCGAAGTATGGAACACTTTTTGAAGAACAATTGTGTTTTAAATTTGTAGTTGTCTAAATAACGAAGCAAAATTATTAAAATTACGCTTGTATGGTTGAAAAAGGATGTAGGATACTTAGAATTTGTTTTTTGTTCGTATTTATGACCTCAATCGGTATACCTTTGGTCGTTGGACAGGAAGATGAACTTACCCTTTCTACAATAAAAACAGTCGTTATCGATGCGGGACATGGTGGAAAAGATCCCGGATGTCACGGTGCTTCGGCCCAAGAAAAGCATGTGTGCCTGTCTATGGCCTTGCTACTTGGAAAACAAATTGAAGAAGCGTATCCCAATATAGAAGTGGTTTATACCAGAGATAAAGATGTTTTTGTTGAGTTGGGAGAGCGAGCCAAAATAGCAAATCGGAACAAAGCCGACCTGTTCATATGCATTCATGCAAATGCAGCAAGTGCTGCGGCATATGGAACTGAGACCTATGTTTTGGGGCTGCATAGAACTGAATCGCAACAGCGGGTCGCAGCTCGAGAAAATTCAATCATTCATTTAGAAGAAGATGGCGGAGAGAAATACAATTCTTTTGATTTATCACCCGATGCCATCATTGCAAGACAAATTCAGCTGAGCGTCTTTTTGGATCAATCAATCAATTTTGCCTCAAAGTTACAATCCGAATTTCGTTCGATTGGACGCTATGACAGAGGTGTCAAGCAAGCAGGATTTTTAGTGCTATACAAAACAACAATGCCAAGTGTATTGATAGAAACGGGTTTTTTGACAAATCCAAAAGAAGAGAAATTTCTCAGTACGCCCGAAACACAGAAGAAAATGGCAAACAGTATGTTCATGGCATTTAAAAAATACAAGAATGAACTTGATGGAGTTGACGATCAAATAGAAAGCTCGAATTTTGATGAGCCGGAGCAGATAACAGAAAAAAATTATACAGCAGAGGATGTGGTATTTCGTGTTCAAATTGCAACCTCGGAAACAAAAATTTCGCTTACTGATCCACGCTTCAATGGAACTACCATATTTGAATACAAGCAAAACAATTTGTACAAATACACCACCGGAGTGTTTGTCAATGATATCAAATCTGCAAGTAATCTAAAGAAGGAATTGAGAGCAAGTGGATTTGAGCACGCTTTTGTTGTTGGCTTCTTGGGCGGAGAACGAATAAATTTGCAAAAAGCTATTAACTTAGCAAAAAAATAATGGTGTGAAGATATCTAGAGAGATTATTACAGGAATTATTACAATTGCTGCTATCGGATTTTTAGTTGCAGGAGTAAACTTTTTAAAGGGAAATAGCTTCTTCGGAGGCGACCAGATTTACTACTCCTACTTCCCAAGTTCGGGAGGCGTTACGCCAGCGACCTCCGTATACATCAATGGTGTAGATGTGGGGAAAGTTTTGGAAGTTGAAAACCTTCCCAACAGCAAAGATTCCTTAAAGGCAGTGAAGATTACATTTAATATTTCGGATGAAACCTTAAAATTGGCCAAGGGAACAGAGATTGAAGCAGGAGGTATTGATTTCTTCGCCAAAGGTTTGACAATTCACATGGGCGAAGGTCCTGAGTTTTTTGCATCTGGTTCTACAATTGATGGTTTCGTCTCAGTTGATATGACGACCCAGGTTCAAAATTATGCAGATCCAATCAATCAAAAGCTCCAGAAAGCATTACTTTCAATTGATGGAATGGTAAATGGAATTTCTGCATTTTGGGATACAACGGCAAGTTCAGAGTTGGAATCCAGTATGAAAGAGGTGCGCAAGGCCATTCGAAAATTCGGTAAAGCTGCTGATCAGATTGAAGGACTTCTTGTGGATGAGCGAATTCGACTGTCAAGAATCATGGGGAATGTTGAAGCAATTACACTGAACCTCAAGAAAAGTAACGATTCGGTTAAAGCTATTGTGGGTAATGTCAAACGGGTTACAGATGACTTGGTAACAGCTGATTTTACTGGGACAATTGAAAACGCGAAATACACACTTGAGAAATTCAATACTATTTTAGATGCCGCCTCAGCTGGAGATGGTACCCTTGGAAAATTGATTAATGATGACCGTTTGTATATCGAATTGCTGGAGTCAAGTAATTCATTGCAGAACTTGGTTAACGATTTGACGGTTCATCCAGAGCGATATATCCACTTTTCAGTTTTCGGGGTAAAGACAAAGGGCGTGCCTATAACAGTAGACGAAGAGAAGAAGTTGAAGCGACTTCTTAATGAAAATAATTAGTTTAATTTTTAGATAGATGATTTCAATTATCGCATTTGTTGTACTTCTCTTTGTCGGATTCGGATTCTTTGGATGGAATGTGTTCAAGGTTAGGTCGAACATTCTTCTGGGTCGTGATATCAATCGTTCTGATAACAAAAGCCAACGTTGGAAAATAATGACACTTGTCGCTTTGGGGCAAAAGAAGATGTTCACGCGTCCGATTCCTGCACTGCTTCATTTGATTATATATGCTGCATTTGTGATCACACAAATAGAGTTAATTGAGATCATTATTGATGGGTTGACCGGATCGCATCGATTTTTCCATGAATCACTCGGTGGTTTTTACACCTTCATGATAGGTTTTATTGAGGTATTGTCTCTTTTGGCATTGGTCGCTACGTTTGTTTTCTTAGTAAGAAGGAATTTAATTTACATTCCCCGATTCAGAATGAAAGAGATGAACGGGTGGCCGAAGATGGATGGTAACATCATCCTATTTATGGAAATCATCCTTGTCTTGTGCATATTTACTATGAATGGTTCAGATGAGGCAAGAACAGTTGCGCAGGGGGGTAGTTCCTATGGTTTTGTGCTTAGCAGTCGTATCGCTCCATTGTTTCAAGGACTGAATGTCGAAACGTTACATACATTGGAGAGAATCGGTTGGTGGGGACATATTTTTATGGTCTTCGCATTTATGAATTATTTGCCTTATTCGAAGCACTTCCACATCTTTTTGGCATTTCCAACAACTTTTTATTCCAACCTTTGGCCAAAGGGCCGCTTCAATAACATGGAGTCGGTTACAAATGAGGTGAAATTAATGATGGATCCATCTGCAGATCCTTTTGCTGCGCCACCGGAAGGTGCTCCAGAACCGCAGAGGTTTGGTGCTAAAGATGTGCAAGATTTGACATGGAAAAACTTGTTGGACAGCTACACGTGCACAGAGTGTGGTCGTTGTACTTCGTCATGTCCAGCAAACATGACTGGAAAGTTATTGTCTCCACGAAAAATCATGATGGATACTCGAGACCGCCTTGAAGAGGTTGGGACCAATATTCGCAAGCATGGAAAAGAATTTGAAGATGGAAAATCCTTGTTGGGTGATTACATCACAGAAGAGGAGCTTTGGGCTTGTACGTCTTGCAATGCATGCGTTCAAGAGTGTCCAGTCAATATTGATCCATTGTCGATTATTGTTGATTTAAGAAGATTTTTAGTAATGGAAGAGTCAAAAGTTCCTACAGAACTTACCGGAATGTTAACAAATATAGAAAACAATGGTGCGCCGTGGCAATTTAGCCCTGCGGATCGATTAAATTGGGCAAATGAAGAATAGCAAAGATTTAATTTCAATTGAGAAGGATGGAGAGAAATTGTCTCCAATCTTGCCTGATGATGTGAAGAATTACATGATTGATATCGACGGAACAATCTGCGATGATATCCCAAATGAGGAGACGGAGCGAATGGCAACAGCTGGATTGTATCCAGATGCTTTAGAGACCATAAATGGTTGGTTCGCTGAGGGACACATTATTACGTTTTTCACTTCTCGAATTGAGGAGCACAGAGAAGTGACTGAGAAATGGTTGAATGAGAATGGCTTTAAATACCATGGTATTGTAATGGGTAAGCCCAGAGGAGGGAATTACCATTGGATTGACAACCACATTGTACGTGCCACAAAATTTGACGGAAAATTTACCCGAATGATAGACAAAACGGCTACCATTCAGGTATTTGATGATTAATGATATGAGTTTACACGTTCCAACAATGGCCGAAATGATGGCCGCAGGCAAGACTCCAGAAGTGCTCTTTTGGGTCGGGTGTTCGGGTAGTTTTGACGAGAGAGCTAAGAAAATCACCAAAGCATTGGTAAAAATTCTCAATAAAACGGGAGTGGACTTTGCAGTTTTGGGTGCTGAGGAGAGTTGTACGGGAGATCCTGCCAAGCGTGCCGGAAATGAATTTACATTTCAGATGCAGGCAATGATGAACATTCAAGTGTTGAATGGATACGAGGTGAAAAAAATCGTTACAGCTTGTCCTCACTGCTTTAACACATTGAAAAATGAGTATCCTGAGTTGGGCGGTGATTATGAAGTAATTCATCACACGCAATTGATCCAAGAGTTGATCAACCAGGGCAAATTGGCTTTAAAAGACGGAGCGACATTTAAAGGAAAGAAAATTACGTTTCATGATCCGTGTTACCTAGGCCGCGCAAATGATGTTTTTGAAGCACCTCGATCATTGATCGAAAGTCTGGATGCCGAATTGGTCGAAATGAAACGTTGCAAGACTAAAGGACTTTGCTGCGGTGCTGGGGGGGCTCAAATGTTTAAAGAGGCCGAAAAAGGCGACAAAGAAATTAATATAGAACGCACAGAGGAGGCATTAGAGACAAATGCGGAAATTATTGCAACAGGTTGTCCATTCTGTAATACAATGATGACTGATGGCGTAAAGAATTTTGAGAAAGAAAATGAAATTCAAGTTCTTGATGTTGCAGAATTAATAGCAAATGCGGCCGACTTGTGATGTTTTTCCCTGAATTAGACCCCAACAGTAAGGTTTGGATATATGCCGGAAACCGGGATTTACATCCAACTGAGTCAAATTACGTGACTGATGCCTTAAACAGTTTTATTCCCCAATGGGCAGCGCATGGAGCAAGTCTTTATGGAAATGGGGTGGTGCACCGCAATCGATTTATCATCTTGGCGGTTGATGAATCAAAGGTGAGTGCATCTGGTTGTTCGATTGATACATCGGTACACTTCGTAAAGAAAATGGGGCAAGAATTAGACATTGATTTCTTGACACGAACGAACATAGTCGTGGAAAAAGATGGAGTGCTTTCGACTGTACACCTCTCAGAACTGAGCGAGTACATAGACGCTGATCTATTTAATCCGATGGTAACATCCTTGAGTGAACTCAATGAAAAATGGAAAATTCCAGTGAGTGAAAGCCCATTCGTTTGACGCTACTTAATTCTTCTTTTTCTTATTAATTCGAATACCAGCAACCAATCGTAGCAGGTGGTAGTTGTGACTGATCTTCATTTCTTTGAATGAAGTAGATTTTAGGTCGAACTCACTTGTAAACCAAATGAAATAATTTGGTTTTGAATATCCAGCAATAAATCGAAGGTCCAAGCGCGGAGCCAATCCCAAAAATCCTCTGGTAATGGCACCTGTTGTATAAAATTTTGATTGTATTACACCTCCAAGTCCGCCGAATGCAGCCAGTTGCCAATTCCCCTTGCGAAAAGCATAAGCCAGACCCGGAACCAAGCCAACATCCATTGCGGATATCGTGCGTGCGAATGAGCGCGTCTGACTGGAATCGATTAGTGCATCTGGAGTTAATCTTCCATTTTCATTCGCGATGGTGAAATAATTAATAGTTCCTTTAACATACCACGTACCCATCGACTTATTGAAATCTCCAACCTGCCCGAGTACGGATTGCATTTTAAAGTTCTTTGAATTGAGGTACCAAGAATTTACGGAGAGATTTGTGGAGCGAATTCCGGGGATATAAGCATTGGGATTTAGTGCATTTAGTGTGTCGTTCCAATGGTATGCATTTTTGATCACGAATCCTTTGTAGGTGCGAAAATCAAAATCCCAAAATGTCTTTTTTACAGTAAATCTCAGTCCGAGGTCTTGAATGTCTACGTTCCCATAATTTTTTACCGATCTCAAAGTCCCCGGCAAGCCAATTCCCAATCGCAAAGAAAACCATTTGTAAGCCATGCCAAGTCCGAGAACAAATTTCTGATTGTGTCTGAACTTTAGTTTGGTTTGTTCATCTATAAAATCGTCTTTAAAATTGAACGGTGCCGATCCAAATCCCAGGTCAGAGTACAATACAATCTTATCTTTATATAGGTTGTAAGAAAGTGAGTCGTCTGTGTGAGCAGATAAAGAAGACGCAACAAGCAGAAAAAAGAATAATACAGTAGCTTTCACGTCACAAATTTAATGATTCCACTTGTTTTTATGTTCTAGTTCATCGGTGTCTGCCTTTTTTTTTGAAAAAATAATAGAAATCTATTTGGAGTGGGACACCGATAGGAGGTAAAAGCGATGGTTTTTCTTACTTTTACTGTGATTATTGAAATTATGAAGCAACTTTACAAGTTTTTACTGAACAAACTGCCTCGGCCTTTGTTAATTCGCATTAGTTATGTGTTCAAATTTTTCGCTCCTATTTTTTACAAGGGCAACAATGTAGAGTGCACTGTTTGTGGTAAGTCTTTTCGAAAATTTTTATCGTACGGCTCTGATACTGCGCACCGTGAAAACGTGCTTTGTCCTTATGATTTAACATTGGAGCGTCACCGTTTGATGTGGACGTATTTGAAGGAGCATTCAAACTTTTTTGATGCTGATAAAACTATAGATGTGCTACACATTGCGCCGGAGCAATGCTTTCATAAGTTGTTTAAAGCACAAGAGAACCTCAATTACCTAACTGGAGATTTGGTTTCTCCGATTGCAGATATTCACTTTGATTTGCACAAGATTCCTTTGGACGACAACAAATTCGATGTCCTTTTTTGTAATCATGTCTTGGAGCATGTTGAGGACGCAATGCAATGCATGAGAGAATTACACCGCGTAATGAAACCAGGAGGATGGGGAATTATGCAAGTACCTCAGGATTTTAGCCGTTCGGAAACGTATGAAGACCCGAGTATTACATCGCCTGAAGAGAGAGAAAAGCATTTCTGGCAGAAGGACCATGTACGTTTGTTCGGAATGGATTACCCGGATTGGCTTGAAACTGCCGGTTTTGAAGTGGAAAGGTTTGATGTGAATGCCCATATGAGTCCTGAGCAAGTAAATCGCTTTAGAATAAATCCAAAGGAAATACTTTACATCGCCAGAAAGGTCTAAATGCAGCGAACTCTGAATAAATATTGTTTTTTCATTTTTGCATCCATAGTCATTTTTGTTTTTTTGCGTTGTTCTGGCTCAGCGTCGTGTGATAGCTGCTCGATCAAGGAGTTGACACAAGAAGAAAAACAAGAACTTCAGGCAGCACTCGGAAGAAATTTCTTTTTTGACAAACGATTTTCCAAAGACAATTCTATCTCTTGTTCAAGTTGTCATGTTCCAGAAAAAGCCTTTACAGATGGAAAATCACTGTCTCTTGGAGTAGGAGAGAGGGTCGGTTTTCGAAACGCTCCCACACTCTTGAATGTTAGAGATGCATCGACATTTATGTTCGATGCTGAAATTACCAGTTTAGAGCAACAAGCAATCGTTCCAATTCAAGACCATGCTGAGATGGATATGCGTATGGGGGATTTGGTTGAGAAGCTGAATAAAGATGTCCATTATGTTGATGCGGCGTTTCGCCTATATGGTCAGCCGCTTGATGCTTATGTCATCACACGAGCCCTTGCTGCTTTTGAACAAACCTTGATTTCGGTAGACTCGCGGTTTGATCAGTTTTATGCATCACAAGATTCTAGTGTGTTGAATGCCAATGAACTGGCCGGATGGGAAGTATTCAAAAAACTCGATTGTATTTCTTGTCATCAATTGCCTCATTTTACCGACTACAAAGCCCATACAACTCAAATGAGTTTTTATGAAAATGATTTGGGTCGTTTCCGTGTATCAGGGCAATCCAAAGATGTAGGAGCTTTTAGAACTCCATCTTTACGAAATATTGAGCTGACTGCACCCTACAAACACGACGGATCCGAGTTTGACTTAACACGTTTGGTTTCGCTTCACAGATTCGGAAATAAAGACGGAACGATTGCAATTCCAAAGGTGGATTATGAGCGCTTACAAAATGAAACTGAATTGATTGTTTCTTTTCTAGGTTCCTTAACGGATACGTCTTATCTGACTGCATTTCCCTAACTGCTTTTCTTTTTTCAAATCCGTCTCTAATGAATTACTGTTTTGGATTGACTTGCGATGCTTTAGCAATATATCGTAAGTTATTTCGTTTGTAGTGTAACCAAAAGATTTATTAACTGTTATACATGTGCATGCATCCTGCAAGAGTATGCACAACTAGAACTATAAAACCAGAAACATGGAAGTGAACCCAGTTTACCACCAAGACAGCGTGCGTCTTAATGATGAGATGTTGTTGATCAATAAGGCAAAGGGTGATCCGGAGCGATTCGGACCTTTGTACAGGAAGTATCATGAGCAGATATTTCGTTATGTCCATCAACGGATGGATGATGAGGATTTGGCATTTGATGTCACCTCGCAAGTTTTTATGAAAGCACTGATTAATTTGCACAAGTATGAGTATCGAGGGGTTCCTTTCTCATCGTGGTTGTATCGAATTGCAAAGAGTGAACTTTATCAGGCATTTAGAGACCGAAAGGGAAGACGAACTGTAAATGTGGAAAGTATGCATCTTTTCTGCATTATTGAAGATTTTGAAGAAGACGACAATTCGCACAACAGGCAACGCTTGTTTAATTGTTTGTCTTTGCTTCGAGAGAAAGATTTGCAATTGATTGAGATGCGGTACTTTGAAAAACGCTCTTATCGAGAGATGGGAGAAATTATTGAAATTACTGAGAATACGGCCAAGGTCAGAACTTTTAGGGCTTTGGAACGATTGAGGAAACTATTTATGAAATAATAATTAAAAATGGAGAAGATTAAAACCACTTTAGATCGTCCCTCTTTGAGTTCAGGATATATCCGTTCAAAACAGGATTTTAAGCGGGTAGAGCTGGAATATAAAAAACTTAAACCTCCCTTGTACTCGAGGTTTTGGTTTTATGGAACAGTTGGAGTGTCGGTTATTGCTCTTTTGCTGTGTGCTGCGAAAATCACAAATTTCGATACAGAAAGTGACAGAAATGGAGAACGTAAAAATGACATTGCTGCAAAAATAAAGACAAGTAATCCATTGGCATTTGAAGTCAAAAACCAAAAGGAGGTAGAATAAACCAAAGCTGATCCGAACGATATCAAATCGCAATTTATAGCGAAAAATTAGATTTGATTTTGATTCCAGATCGTTAAATATTCAAACCTCAACCGGTCGCTTCAATGAGAAGTTTCGACGCTGTAAGCGGTTCGGTATGACTCAAAATGCATTGAATTTCATTGAAAAGTTGTTTTTATTAAAAATCATCTCTCTTTTTTGGTGTACCAATACAATATAAACCTAAATTCTTTACACGATGAAGAAATCTATAATGCTATTACTTCTCATAGGAGTCTCAAATGCATTCGCGCAACACACAAACTTTAACTCTCAAAAAAATTGGTCGCTCAACAAGAAAGAAATTTTTTTCGGGCTTGGTGCTACTCAGTTCTTAGGTGATCTTGGAGGTCAAGATCAAGCGGGATCTGATTACAACCTTAGAGATATTGATTTACCAGCAACCTCTTTCGCAAGTATGGTTTGCTACCGTTATCGATTCAGACCTCATTGGGCAACATCTACAGTTTTGAATGTGGCCATGGTCAGCGGAGACGATAAAAACACAAAAGATATCATCCGAAATTCAAGAAATCTCCACTTTCGCTCAATGATTATTGAGTTACAGCAGCGCCTCGAGTTTATCGTTTTTTCCAACGAAAAAGTTGGAAACAGACACAACATCAATTCGCATAGAAGAAAATCAAGAGGGCGCAATGAACAACTTTATGTTTTTTCTGGTGCTGGAATAAGTTATTTCAACCCAAAAGCGAAGTATAACGGAAAGTGGGTCGCATTGCGACCATTGAGCACAGAGGGACAGGTTTTTGGGAAAGCAGAAGGTGAAGTTTTGGGTCTAACTGCTACGATACCCTTTGGTCTAGGACTACGAATGGGATTGGGATCGTTTTGGAGATTGGGTATTGAAGCCTCATACATTAAAACATTCACAGATTACATTGATGATGTGCACGGAAAGTACTTCGATCCTGCAATTTTAGCAAGTGAAATTGGTCCTGAAGCGGGTATCTCTCAAATCCAAGCACTCAAAATACATCTTGGTTTGCTCCAGGACAGCAAAGAGGTGATATTGAGAATGATGCGTATTTTTACCTCAACTTGACCCTAGCGCGTAATTTGACCTATAAAAACTATGCTAAACAAAGAAAAAAGAGTGTAAAACGAGGGAAATATAGGTTTTAAACCAATTGTTAATATTTTTTTGAAAGATATCAATGAGGTGGCTTCGGTCGCCTCATTGTCGTTTATACCTTTGTGAAAACGATTCAAATGTTTAAACTTATTCGATCTGTACTATTTCTTTTCGATCCTGAAAAGATTCATTACTTCACTGCGTGGCTGATTCGTGCCACACTCGCCATTCCTGGAATGAAAACGCTCTGGACGAAACGGTTCCGTTTGGAAGACTCAAGACTCAAAACGAAAGTATTTGGCATTGAGTTCGACAACCCTGTAGGTTTAGCGGCTGGATTTGATAAAAATGCCTCCATGTTCAATGACTTGGCATATTGTGGTTTTGGTTTTATTGAGATTGGAACGGTAACTCCATTGGGTCAACCAGGAAATGAAAAGCCACGTTTGTTTCGCCTTAAAGAAGACGCAGGTATCATCAATCGAATGGGGTTTAACAACGATGGCGTAGATAACGCTTTGAAGAACCTCAGGATCAAAAAAACAAAATTAATTATTGGTGGGAATATTGGAAAAAACAAGAGCACACCAAATGAGGAAGCAACGCAGGATTATATTAAGTCGTTCAATGCACTTTTCGATGTTGTCGATTATTTTGTTGTTAATGTTTCCTCTCCAAATACACCGAATTTAAGAGCATTACAAGAGAGGGAACCCTTGACTGAGCTCTTGAAGTCCTTGCAATTGGAAAATGCCAAGCAAGCAGAAAGAAAACCCATTCTCTTGAAAATTGCTCCAGACTTAACAGACGCTCAATTGAATGACATAATTGAGATCGTTCAAGAAGTGCGATTGGACGGTGTAATTGCAACGAATACGACAATTTCTCGAGATGGACTAAAAACTTCGAACGATCGAATTGAATCTATCGGTGCAGGTGGACTTTCAGGAAAACCAGTAAAGGCACGTTCTACAGAAGTCATACGTTATTTGGCAACAAAGTCGAACAAAGCATTTCCAATTGTAGGTGTCGGCGGGATTCACTCCGCTGAAGATGCTTTGGAAAAAATGGATGCAGGTGCTGATCTTGTGCAATTGTATACTGGGTTTGTATATGAAGGACCTAAATTGGTGAAAGATATCAATAAAGCAATCCTTGCGAGATATTAAGGGTGTAATTATAAATACGATAGGTATGGAAAAAATCAAACTAATTGAATGTCCTCGGGATGCGATGCAAGGTATTTCTGAGTTCATACCTACAGAAACAAAGATTGCATACATCAATACCTTATTGGAGTGTGGCTTTGATACCATTGACTTTGGTAGTTTCGTTTCACCTAAAGCAATTCCGCAAATGCGCGATACAGCAGCCGTATTGGATGGTTTAAATCCATCAGAATCAAAATTGTTGGCCATTGTTGCGAATGAACGAGGGGCCCATGATGCCGTAGGTTTTGATCGAATCAATTGTTTGGGTTATCCTTTTTCAGTGTCCGAACAATTTCAAAAAAGAAATACCAATGCAACGATTGAAGCGTCATTTTCGCTCGTGGATGCAATTCAAAATTTGGTGCTAAAGAACAACAAAGAGTTGGTGCTTTATTTGTCAATGGGATTCGGAAATCCATACGGTGATGAGTGGTGTCCTGAGATTGTGGCTGAATGGTGCGAGAAACTTCATCGAAAATTAGGAGTATCGATAATGGCACTTTCGGACACCATTGGAGTCGCAAATCCAGATAGCGTGAATCAACTTTTTAGCCTACTGATTCCTGAGTTACCTCAAGTTGAATTTGGTGGCCACTTGCATGTATTTCCCGATGCTGCAGAAAAATTGATCGAGTCGGCGTATAATTCCGGCTGTAGACGGTTTGATGGTGCAATTAAAGGTTTTGGCGGATGTCCAATGGCAGCCGATGATCTAACTGGGAACATGCCTACTGAATCGATGATTTCTTGGTTTGAGAGTCAAGCATTGGAACATTCTGTGAACAAGGAGAAATTTGATGTTTCAATGGAGAAAGCACTAAATATCTTTCCGTAACTTTCCGATGAATTTGAATTATGAGAACAATGAAATTTATTTTGCCCTTATTCCTTTCCTTCATGGTCTTGCTTTCGTGCGGTGAGGATGTGACCAATGATACGCCGGAGAAAAAGTCCAAAACTGTGACGGATCATGTTACAAATTTCAGTGGAAATTCATTTGAAGATGTATCAGATGTTGACTTGCTTCAGGAGCTTGATATTTGCGTATTGAAAGATTCATTGGGCGGAACAGCAGAATGTAGTCCCGAGAATTTTGAAATCTTACCATTCAAAAATGATACACCTACAAAAGATGCTTTTATCGTTGAAATAAAGGCAGGCATTCGTTTAAAAAATGAAGTGAAGCCACTTCCTCCTGTTCGACATATCGCTGTTTACGAGCGAATCAATGGAACACTTGCTCGTGTCAATGGTTTTCGTGGAAATTTTGTTGGATTTCAAGATGGGGAAGAGGCCAAAGATATCATTGTCGCACATTATCTCGTTGAGGAGGAAACCTTGTTTTTGTGCCTGTACGAGTGGAATGGAACACGGTTCATGTTCAAATCAATCGAAGGGCTTGATTACGGTGATGGAGTTATGACATTGAATGCTTCATCTCGAGAGGCTGTAACTGAAGAGGTGTACTCCAATCTAATCAAGAGCAATTTGATATTTTAGCGAATGACTGAAAAGGCAGCCGCTCCCGCAATTTCACAATTCAGAGTTGAATCTGACTTTAAGTGGCTATTGAACTACGATTCGCTCGAATTGAGAGTGGCCTTCATTGAAAATTCGAAGCATATAAACACCTTTACTTCTCGATGTCAAATCAAGGGTTGAGTTCGTGATCTTTTCGATACAAACTCCAGATGAAGTGTACAGTTCAGCGCAATCAAACCTACCTTTAATATGAACAAAGTCTGTTGCTGGGTTAGGGGAGACAGAAACCCATGAAACTTCAGGTGATTGCAAACCAACGGGATCATTTGTAACTACTGAAATGGAATCGATGTACAACTGAAATCCATCATTGGTTCTGTTGACAAATGCAATGTGTACCGAATCATTGTTGAGCCCGGCTTGACTTAGATTTACTTCCCGGTAATTCCATTCAAACAATTCATCATTGACATAGAGTAGGGTATCTGTGAAGCTTGTAAGTGCATTATCTGTTTTTGATGCAAGTACCATATAACTATCAGGATAGGAGGGGTCTTGAGATTTTGCATCCCAATATAAAATATTCCCGTAGTCACTGAGACCGATTTTTGGAGTAATTAGCCAACGGTCAGCCTGGCCAACTGGACTAAAAAAAGATGTGGAGCCAACGATGGTATCTGACGTATTTGTTGGGTCAACCAATTCAATCCAAGCTGCTGTGTAGTTGCTGACTGCAGGAGCAGGAGTGAGGCCATCATTATCGATAACAGTAAAGTCGGTTGGAAGTCCATTTTGGAAATCTTCCGAATAGACAGTTGTCTGCCCAATAGAACAGAACGAAAAGAACGACAGTGTAAAGATGTAAATTGTTTTAGTCATGCCACAAAATTAGTGTTTTATACTTATTCAACGAGGTTAATTAGAATATCTTTGAACTCTTGATAAAAGACATCAAAATGAATCAATTTGCTCTCTAGAAAAGTCTCAATAGCAGCATGGTCTTTTTTGTTGTAGAAATTCAATGTTGGTGCTTCCCAAACAATTCTTGAAACGGTTCTTCCATTGAATTGATGGTCGCTCTCGTTCCATCCTGTAGCTTTGCCGATTTCAGTTTCCATAACGACTTTTAACTCTGTCATTTGCTCCCAAATGATCGATCTAATTCCATCATCTTTCGGCTGAATATCAAAACAAAAGCGAACGCCTTTCGAATCTGCCTCGAGCCGAATGTATACATCCTTTACGTCGGAAGGATAGTTGATCCAATTGATTCCCCGACCATTTGACGATTTGTGATTGCGCATTTTTTTTCGAAAGCGATCCCAAAATTCTGTATTTAATTGCTTCTGTTCTTCTCTAGAAAACATAATCGCAAAGGTAATTGAATCTTTGTAACAAGTGTTACATATGGAATGCACCAGTTCATCTATATTTACAAGTTTGGTAAATACATGAGGCAACTTATAGCTTTTGGATTAATACTTGGTTTGATGGCCTGCTCAACAGAGGCGCAAGAAAGTAGCACTCAATCAACTTACAGGATAATAACAGTTGATGAATTCAAAGAGAAAATGAACACTGAAAACGTTCAAATTATCGACGTTCGTACTTCACAAGAGTTTTTGCGAGGAACAATTTATGGAGCTATGCATATTGACGTATTGAATTCAAACTTTGAAAAAAAAATAAAAGAACTTGACCCAACTCGTCCGACCCTCGTTTTTTGTGCCAAAGGTTCACGAAGTGCAAAAGCAAGTGCAATAATGAAAGGTCTGTCGTTTGTTGAAATTTATGATTTATCTGGTGGATTTGCTGGATTTCGTTAATCGCTTGAAGCTATCTACTATTCCCTAATCTACCATTTATTATTTATGCTCAAATTCGTCTTGGTCCTGACCAAGACGAATTTTTTTGTCTTATAAATCGGAGTTGTAGTACTTGGTCTTTAATACAGCATTGAGAGGAATTATTTTTCTGTTATTAAAGTTCTTTATGCTTATTTTTGCCACTCAATATCACACAGTTGATTTTGAATTGCGTCTGTTGTTCAGATCAAATTTTATATATCAATGGATTCGTTAACTCAAATAGTATTAGGTGCGGCAGTAGGAGAGGCCGTACTTGGTCGAAAAGTTGGAACTCGAGCAATGCTTTGGGGTGCTATAGCTGGAACCATTCCGGATTTGGATGTCTTTCTAAGAAGTTTTGTAGATCCAATTACGGCAACAGAAATGCACAGAGGCTTTTCTCATTCCATTGTTTTTGCCGTTCTGATGGCTCCAGTTTTGGGTTGGATTGCCGAGAAAATACATAAAAAAAGAAAAGTTGGAAGGATACCGTGGTCCTGGTTGTTTTTCTGGGCTTTGGTCACACACCCGATGCTTGACAACCATACGACATGGGGGACACAATTTTTTTGGCCGTTTGACTACCGGGTTGCTTACCAAAACATTTTTGTTGTAGATCCGCTCTATACATTGCCATTTTTGGCCTTTACAATGGCAGCGATGTTCCATAAGCGCAACAATCCCAGACGTCAAAAGCTAAACACGATTGGTCTGATTGTAAGTAGCACATATATGGTACTGACCATTGCCTTGAAGGGTATTTCTTTTGTTAAATTTGAAAATAGCCTTGAAAAAAACAAAATTGAGTATCTTGAGATGGATACACGTCCAACACCTCTCAATACTGTACTTTGGAATGCTCAAATTCAGACAGAGGGAGGTATTCGATTGGCCTATTATTCATTTCTGGATTCAAAGGAGATTTCTTTTTCGAATGAAATTCCTAAAAACGGCAAGTTGTTGGAGCCATACATGGATCAAGCGGAGGTGAAACAAATCGTGAAAATTTCCGCAGGATGGTATTTTGTTCAGCAGGAGGAAGATTTCTTGTATTTCTATGATACCCGCTTTGGGCAATTTGGTTTTGACCCTGATCGTTCTCCTTTTATGTGGAAATACAAGTTAACTCCGGCAGGAAATAACAAGGTTACTGTAGAACGTGTGCCGCCGGATTTAAGTGAAATTGGGGGTGTAGGTACAGCTTTTTCGGACCTGTGGAATCGAATAAGAGGGAATTGAGATGGCTCCAGAAGAGGATTTAGTCATTTGATTTTTGACGCAAATTCCTTATTGTGAACTGTGCTGTAAGCGAAGCGAGTAAGATGGTAATTGCCAGATTACACAGCAATCCAAGACCAATATTTAAATCTTGGCGCGTTTCGGTTTGTGTGTAAATAGAAACTGAGACAATAATAAAAATTGAGAAAAATACATTTGAAAGCGACAGTAAGCCTACGAGAAAGGACATGTATTTGGAAACGGTGAAAAACACAAATACGACATTTACAAACGCGACAAATGCGGAAATAATGGCAAGTGGAAATTCTCGTCCAAATAAAGATTCATTCCCATTTGATGTGTAGGGGAGAAATAATGTTGAGAACATAAACGCCAACAACAGCGCAAAAAAGACCTTCATTTTTTTCATATAATTAAGTATAGTGAATTTTTTGAGAATTAACAATGAAGCAAATGCGCTCTATTACTATTTAACATAATATTAATTATAGGGCAAGTGTGGCGTACGTGTATGCTTCAAAGTCGATGATAGTTCAATGATGGTTATTGATCATTAAAAAAAGGCTTGATTAAATCAAGCTTTTTCCGTTGTTGTTATTGGATTCAAAAAATTATCAATCAAGTTAATATTAATTGTTTAACAACAACTATGGCATCAATTGAAATAAGGTAGAAATATCAGTTCACAAGACTCCCGATAAAGATTAATGGATGATTTAAACAACAAATCATTCAAATCAGTACAGCCTTTTCGATTGTATGAAGACAAATAGCAAGAAAATGCTATTAAAAACGGGCGGCTTAGTGTTCTCATGTTTCAAATCTAATAAATAATTAAAAAATAATTGAACTAAAATTTAGGTCACTATTGTAATCCTAAAAGGCAAAAAAATAGTCAGAACAAACGCTACAACCTGCTGTTCTTAGCAATTGCGGTATAGTCCACAACCCGAACTCAAGTTCTATTTAACATAATCTAATGTTTGGCAATTCTTTTGTTTTCTAGATCAACGATACTTTTTAAATGACGGTAACACAGTTCTGCCAGCTCTTTCAATCCTTCAGAAGTTGCTTCCATTCTATGGCGTAGTGCTTTGTTCATATTGTAGGTTAGGGAGTTGATGTGGTGGCACATAAGTAGGGAATCCGTGTAGGACAGATCAGACCTACTAATGGAATCTCCATCGAGGTAATACGTTAAATTTGAAATAAAATCAGCTTCTAAATTCTGTATGGTTTGTTCATCAAACCAAATAACAAGAGATGTCTCGTAGAGGCAACAGCAGTATTTCTTTGCGCCGGGGTTACTGCCCATGGCCTTTGGGTCGGAACACCCCTTTCGATTGCACGAAATCAAATAGCACAGCAATACCAACAGAAAAATGAGGTTTAGTCTTTTCATAACATTAAATATAATCGGAATCAAGACATGATTTTTGCCAAAATTTCTCGATTCTTGGATTCTTAAATGCTGAATTACCAGCAAGAAATTAAAACAATCACTTGTCGGTATGAAATATTAGTTTTCAAGGCCAATAGGCTAATTGAGTACGATTTATTGGTTCGTAAATTATGCTGTCAGCATTAAAATTACTATATTGATTTGCGCTGCGACATTGGAACCTTAATTGTTTTCAACGAATTCAGATGAGCTGGAACAAACCTGTTTGTCGGATGCATTTAGTTGCTTTTTACAGTGAACCAAATCACGGACAACGCCTTGTTGTGTTTGTTGTTTGTATCGGTTGTTGATTGTCGTATGTGCCACACAAACTCGTTTAAAGATTGATAGATAAAGAAAAATATGAAGATGTATTGAGAGAAGAGCGCGCAGCTAGAAAGCGTGCAGAACTTCGCTTGGAAGAAAAAAGCAAAGAACTTGCCGCAGCGAAACAACAACTCAAGCAATTCGGTGAGGCGATGGCGCAACAGGAAAACCTGAGTGTCCTGTTCGATAAACACCCCTTCCCCATTCTCGTCTACCAATCGACGGATTATAAAATTCTTGCCATCAATGACATCGCTATAGAGAAATATGGCTATTCAAAAGCGGAATTTCTCTCAAAAAATATCCTTGACCTGCACCCAGAATCAGAATTGAAACAAGTCAAAAAACACCTCAAAGCAGTAAATAAAGGACTCAATGAAGAAGTCGAATGGACACACGTAGATGCCCATTCAAATGAATTTCATGTTGTTGCGAGAGGAAATGACGTGATCTTTAATGCGACTGAGGCACGCATGGTCGTGATTGAGGATGTGACAGAAAAAAGAATGTTGGAGCTCGAAAAAGAGAAGCAAAAACAACAATACCAGGACCTCATTGAGTCGTCAAGCGATATCATCTATCGCATTGATGAAAATGGACATTTTTCGTATGTAAACCCGGCAGGCGTCAAACTCACTGGGTATTCGCAGAAGAAATTACTGAAGATGAATTTCATTGACCTTATCGCACCGAACTACAAAAAACGTGTCAATAGTTTTTACCGCTTCCAATTTGAAAACAAAGTGACCACGACTTATACAGAGTTTCCAATACTCCGAAAAGACGGTACGGAAGTTTGGCTCGGACAGAATGTTGAGACCTCACCTTTAGAATCCTCCAAAGGAATGGTTTTCAATGCCACTGGGCGTGACATCACAGAACGTAAAAAATTACAAAAAGCACTACTGCGCAGCGAAGAGAAATACAGATCCGTCATTGAGAACATGAAATTGGGGCTTATGGAAGTTGATCCAGAAGGCAATATCATAAAAGCATATCCACAATTTTGTCGACTCTCTGGGTACACAGCAGATGAATTAAAAGGTAAAAAAGGAATGGATTTCCTTCTCGACAATGACGGCAAGGAATTGTACAAGAAACAACTTGCAGACCGAAAGAATGGAGATCCAAATGTCTATGAAATACAACTTGTCCGAAAGGATGGGTCAAAAAAATGGGTGCTCGTCAGTGGTGCACCGTTCTATGATGAATACAACCGCTTTAAAGGCTCCTTTGGAATGCACTTGGATATCACTGAACAAAAGATGTTGGAAAAAGAGCTCAAAGTAGCACGCTTCAATGCCGAAGAAGCATTGAAATCCAAAGAATTGTTCTTGGCAAATATCAGTCATGAAATTCGCACACCATTGAATGCTATTGTTGGAATTTCAGAATTGATGGGTGAGAAAAACCTTGATGACAAGACTTTGGCGCAAGTCAACCACTTGAAACACTCAGGCAAAGGATTGTTGGCACTGATCAATGAGCTTCTTTTGGTGTCCAAGATGGACGCAAAAAAAGAACGTCTGGAATTGCGACCAATGAACTTAAACAAAAGTTTGAGTCAATCGTTCTATCTATTTGAAAATCAAGCAAAAAAGAAAGAGTTTGATTACGTTTTAGAATTGAACTTAGATCCAGAGCTCATTTATGAATTCGACGCCAATAAAATGGAGCAAGTCGTCTACAACTTGCTCTCCAACGCAATTAAATTCACGTCTTATGGAGAAGTGAAACTCACGGCCAATGTCTTCAGTTCTTCTCCAGAGAGTGATGTGATTCAGATCATTGTTAAAGACACGGGTATTGGAATTCCAGAAGATGATCTCGAAGTTATTTTTGAGAATTTTGAACAAGCGAAAAACAATGAAAGAGGTGAATTTGGCGGCACTGGACTGGGATTGCCAATCGTCAAAAAGATTTTGAATTTGATGGATGGTAAAATCAATGTTTCCTCCTCCAACAATACAACCACGTTTGAAGTGTACATCCGAATGATGAAGGCATCAACACCAAAAGAACGCACGAAGCAATTGGACAATGAGATGGCCAGACAGTCACTCAACGGAATAAAGATTTTAGTTGCCGAAGACAATAAGGTAAACCAATTCTTAATCGAAAGTCAACTGCAAACTCTTGGTGCTTCATTTACAATCGTCTCTGACGGTTCAGAGGCAATCGAATACTTGAAAAGTACTCCTGTTGATTTCGTGTTGATGGACATGCGAATGCGTAATATTGATGGTGTGACAGCTACACAGGTGCTGCGAAATGAAGTCGGATTGGAAGAACTTCCAATTATTGGAATTACGGCCAATGCAGATGAATTCAATCGACAAAAATGCATAGATTCTGGAATGAATGGCATCCTAACAAAACCCTACACACTTGGTGAACTCGCAAGAATTATTGAGAAATATTCAACGAAAGGTTCAACTTCAAATGGTGTATCCCCTGCCCTCACGGAACCAACCTTGAATAAGGAATTGAATCAAATTTTTGTTGAAGATTCCAAAGCCAAAATAAAGACACTCACAAAATGCATAGAAACTAAAAAGGAACAAGAAATCAAAGAGATTTGTCACAGCCTTCGCCCCTCCTTGATTTATCTGAATGAAAATAAATTGGCCGAATTGACACGGAAAATTGAATACGAAGAGTGCGAAGTGCTCGACGAAGCAAAGCAATTCGTGCGTGAATTAAGGAATTTGCTCTCGAAATTGGAAGAACCCGAACTGTCATCATCAATGACATAAACGAAGCATGAAAAGACACTCACATTCAGTTGGACAAACAATGAAACCACTTTAAAATGAAAAAAACGATTAAAATATTTATTCTAGAAGACAACCGGCATTTTGGCAATGTACTGAAAGCACACCTCAGTCAAGAGGGGCGTGAAGTCTCTTATTTCGACTCAGAACTGACCATGATCGCCCAACTGGATGAGAAGCCGGATATTCTGATTCTGGATCACCAACTCGAGTATTGCACAGGCCTTGAGGTTCTAGAAATCGTAAAACGAAAATGTGGAACCGATACACATGTCATCTACCTTTCCGCTCAAGAGTATTTGGATGTGACCTTAAAAGCATTGAAAAACGGCGCATTGGAATACATAGAGAAAAGTTCAAATCCACTAAGAGGGCTTGAAAGGGTTATTGCTAAGCTCTCCAGCCATACCGAGTGCTTTACGATTCCATTGGATTTAGAAGTGTACCGCACCGATTCTGACGATTATCTCACATCCGCGTGATTATTTTAAAGACAGGAACGAGTACCTTTGGAACAATGGCAAAACAAAAAAATACAGCAAATAAGAAGAAGCACACACGGCTTTTGAATCAAAAGAAAGCTAAAAAACGAAATGCAAAGATTTTGTTGGCTGAGCGCTTGAAGGAAGTCATGCGCAAAGCAAAGGAATCAGAGGAGTAGACTATCCCCTTTTTTGTCGTTTGTGATACGTCTTGTCCCCTTTTGTTTGCGGCTTTTTGTACTTCCGTTTCTTTTTGTTCTTTTTTGAATTGCCCAAATTCACTTTTTTATTTTTTTCTTTTTTCTCGTGAAGTCCAGTAGTTGTTTTGATCGTACCTTTCTCGTTACGGTTCTCATTCTTGAGCATCGCGTCCACCGGTCGCTCCTCAGGAAGCAGCGTTTTTGAGATGGCAACTTCTCGTGGAAACGAAACTTCAGGTATTCTGTAACTCATCAATTGTTCAATCTCGGACTTAAACACCTGTTCTTTTTCAGTGAACATTAAGATTGCATTCCCTTCTCGCTCTGCCCGACCTGTTCGACCAATACGGTGCATATAGTTCTCAGGGTAGGCAGGTACATCGAGATTGATGACGTGAGAAATAGTATCGAGATCGAGACCACGTGCCATAATGTCCGTTGAAACAAGTATTCTATTTTTACCTTCATCGAATTCCTCAATGGAACGAATTCTGTAATTCTGTGATTTGTTGGAGTGAATGATGCATGTTTCTTCTCCAAATTCCTCTTCCAATCCTTCAAATACACGGTCTGCACTTTTCTTATTTGATGTAAATACCAATACTTTTGAAAACTCCTCTCGGTTCTTAAGCAGGTGTTTCAGCAGATTTACCTTTGTGAAAAAGTTTTCTGCAGCATAACAAACTTGTGCGATGTTATCCAAAGGTGTACCGCTTACAGCAATCGATATTTTCGTTGGTGCGATAAAAAAGTCATCAATTAAATTGTCTACATATTCTGTCATTGTTGCCGAAAACATAATGTTATGACGGCGCTCTGGCAGCAGTTCTAATATGTTGGTGATTTGCGTTTTGAACCCCAAGTCCAACATAACATCTACTTCGTCAATGATTAACTTTTTAATGGTTTTTACCGAGAGGGATTGATTGATAATTAAATCGTACAAGCGTCCTGGAGTTGCCACTATTATGTCAGATCCTTCATACAATTCAGCAGATTGACGTTTGATATTGACACCACCATATACACCAATTACGCGAGTACTCATGTATTTTACAAACCCCTCGATTTCATTAACGACTTGTATAACCAACTCTCTGGTTGGAACAACCACCAATATTCTTGGAGATACTTGTTTTGAGAACGTCAGTTCTTCGAGAACAGGAAGCATATATGCCAGTGTTTTTCCTGTGCCTGTTTGCGCAATACCCACAACATCTTTCCCTGATAGAATTACAGAAAATGATGCTTTCTGAATTGGAGTGGGTTCCTCAAACCCCAAATCAATGATAGCATTGTTTAGCTGCTTTTTAAGTTGGAATTGATTGAAGGAAGACATGCTCTAATTTTTTACAAAGTTAAGTGATCGATTGAAAAGCACGCTTACCAATCAATAGGAAAATAATCCTTTAGGAATTTCCCGGACCAATGTTTCCCTGTTTTGATGCCATCAAATAGTGGATCCATAACACGTGCAGCACCGTCAACAATATCTAAAGGCGGTTGAAAATCATGCTCTTTTTCCTTCTTCTTTGATAAATGAACTGGATCCTCATCGGTGACCCATCCTGTATCAACGGCATTCATATAAATCCCATATTTTGCAAAATCTGAGGCTGAAGTATGGGTCATCATGTTGAGCGCGGCTTTTGCCATATTGGTATGTGGATGTCGGTCTTCTTTGTGAAAACGATGGAACTTACCTTCCATGGCGGAAACGTTGATGATGTGTTTCATTCCGGTAGTTTCTTTTTTCATAAGCGCAGCAAGGCGATTGCACAATACAAAGGGGGCAATAGAGTTCACCAGCTGAACTTCAACCATCTCGGGAGTCTCAATTTCACCAAGCTTTAACCGCCAGCTGTTTGTTCTTCTCAAGTCAACCTGTTGAAGGTCTGCATCAAGCTTGCCTTCCGGAAAAACCTCGGAGGCTGCCAATGAATTGTCAAAACTGTAAGGTATTTGAGAGAGCTTCGCAGATGCACGAATTCCAACACCAGGTTCAGACCCATGCCAGGTAACAACAGATGCACTATTTTTTGAATTCGATATTGTTCCAGAAAGGTGCTGTAGTTCTTGTAAACACATCGTATGATCAGACAACACCAATTGAGCATATTCCGGCAATTTTTCAATGGGCATTTCCTCATTTGGCATCAGATGGGCATAGAAGCCCGCAGGACGTCTTACAGTTTGAGCGGCATTGTTGATTAAGATGTCCAGTCGATCGTATTGCTGCTCTATCATATTGCAGAAAATCTCAACGCTTGGAATGTGTCTTAGGTCCAACCCATGAATTTTCAAACGGTTCCCCCATTCGGTAAAATCTTTTTCTTTAGAGAATCGCAAAGCAGAATCCACAGGAAATCGTGTTGTTGCGACTACCGTAGCTCCGGCACGAAGCATCATTAAGGTAATGTGGTATCCAATTTTGAGGCGAGAGCCAGTAACAATGGCAACTTGACCTGACAAATCTTCTGTTTGAAACCGTTTCGCATAGTTTAAGTCGCCACATTCATCACACATGGCATCATAAAAGTGATGTAATTTTGAATATTCTTTTTTGCACACATAGCAATTACGTGGTGAGGACAAGTGCTTTGTATCTTTCGCTTCCGTGGATTGTTCGATGAGTTTTGGAGCGACAAAAATTGACGCTTCTCTGGCGCTGCGAATCCCAGTTTCTTTTCGGGCATGCTTGTCGCGTTCTTGCAATTTCCTTCGCTCCGCCTTTTTGGCGTTTTTTCTTCTCTTTTGAAATTCTTCACGATTGGGCCTTGAAAGCAGACCGCTGGCTTTCATTAATGCAATACGAATTTCTTCAGGCAGTTCAAGCAATTGATTTGTATCATCCAGCAACTTGTGGAGTGTGTCGATACAATCCTCAACTTGATTGAGCAATCTATTTTGTCCTTCCGGCTGTTTTTCTTCGTGCATTACAATTGACACCAATAAAAAAGCCCAATCTATGTTGATTGAGCTTTCAAGTTTTTGGACTGCTTATTTGTCTAGATTCACCTTTACCGCAACCATTCCTTTAGGGCCTTTCTCAAGCTCAAAATTCACCAGGTTTCCTTCAGTGATTTCATCGTTGCAATTGTTGATGTGAACAAAATAACTTTCTTGAGAATCCATTTCTTTAATGAAGCCATACCCCTTGCTGTGCTCAAAGAAGCTGACACGACCTTTATGTATCGGGTCATATTCTACTTCTTCTTTTTTAGGAACACCAATATCTATATTTTCAGCCTTGATTTCTACTTTTTTCTTTGTAGGATCTGGAGGTGTACTTGAAATATTTCCAAATTCATCAACATAGGCCATCATGTTATCGAGCCCTCCGCCTTCGGAATTCGATTTGCGCTCTTCTCTGCGCATTGCTTTTTCTTTCTTCTTTTGCTGCTTTCTCTTTTCTTTTTCTTTCTTTCCGAAAGTTTCACTTGACCTTGCCATATCCTTTTTTGCTTAATTTCTTTGTCTTTTGGACACCACAAATGTAATGGTTCTCTTTTTAGAATGCGAACTTACTTGTTCAAACTTGTAAACAATTGGAGGTTCAGGACAAACAAAAAACGCCTGATTCTGTAGAATTCTTGCGTCGATTTATTTGAGAAACTCATAAAACAAAAAGCCCTGATGAAACTTCATCAGGGCTTTGCAATGGTTTAATGTCAATTATTTCAGAACTGACAAATTCAGTTGTGTTGAACTTTCTCCGGTCGTCACATTGACTATATAATTGCCCGAACTAAGTTCATTTGTATTAAGTTCAAACGAATTCTCACCTTCAATTCCTTTGTAGGAATGTGAAGCAACTTGCTCGCCAAGAAGGTTGTGCACAGATAGAACTACTTCGTTTTCAGACTTCAACACCAATGAAACTGTTGTGTTTTCATTTGATGGATTTGGAAATAAGTTGATGTTGTTTCCAAATGCATTCTCTGTAATTCCCGAATTAGCGCACGCCATCACTGTTGGGCTGAATGATACTCCACTAAATGCGTTATCAAACGTTGCAACTGAACTTACTGGGAAGATGTCTGCCAACTTCACGTTACCATCAGATCCAATTAAAACAATTGTTGGGAATGCTGAAACTCCATAAGCACTGACTACAGCGTTACCACCTCCGTCATTGCCACTCACAGAAGGTCCGGGATTAGATCCTGAAAATGAAGCCTCATAGGCAAGAACATCAGCGTCAGAGTCACCGGTATCAATTGAAATAACAAATAAATCTCCTTCATTACAACCGTATTTATTGTAAAGTTCTGTTACGTATGGCGCAACAGCCTGACATGGCCCACATGTTGTAAAGAAAAAGTCAATTAGTACCCACTTTCCTGATCCTGTTATCGCTGTAAGATCATGTGTGACACCATGTACATCTGTCACAGTAAAAGTTGGTGCAGCAGTACCGACTGGCACTGAAGTTTGAGCAAATACCGATAGTGCTGATAAAGCTGTAAAAACTGTTGAGAATAATATTTTTTTCATATTTCGTATGTTTAATTGTTCGTCTAAAATAGGGACTCTATTCTAAGAATCAAAATTTAACTTGTTCAAAACACCGCTTCGTTACTGAACATACGAAATATTAAAAACAAAATCCTATAATATGTTAATGTTTAAAACCTCTTCTTTTCTTACATTTTTGAGAAATGAATACATTTTTTTTTACTCAAATATTAATTCACTCTTTGATTCCTAAGGTGTATACAATAGTTTTTACCCTTCCTACACTACCGTCTTGGAGACGCACTTTTATACCGTGAGGATGGAATTTTGATTTGGTCAAAATATCCTTTACGACGCCTTCATGAGTACTGCCAGTCGATTGGTCTTTTTTTAATACAACTTGCACAGTCGAACCAACAGTGATATTGCATCTATTTTTTCCATCCATAATCGCTTCGTAAAGCTGCTTAATCGGTTGAACGCCATTTTTTATTCAACAGTTCAATCAACAATTTTGATGTATTGTTAAAGTATCTTTTTGTTCGATATCCCCCTACCCACAGAATGCCTTGTATGGCATTGGTTAAGAATATTTCATCAGCAACCAGCAGATTTTGTGGTAAAATATTGCATTCATAAACTTTCATTCCATTGGCGATCGCAAGATTAATAATTTGCATACGCATTGTACCTGCAAGGCAGCCTTCTTCAAGTCCTGGGGTGTACAAAGCACCATTACTAACAACAAACAGGTTGGCGGCTGTACTCTCCAAAATTCCTCCAGCCGTGTTACTAATTAGAACGTCATCCAAATCTTTTTCTTTGGCAGCAATAGATGCCAAAATATAGATCAAGCCGTTTTTTGTTTTGTAATTTGACAAATTGGACTTTGCCTTTTTTAAATCGGCAAAGAGGTCAATTTCAAGACCCCGTTGATTTAAGCTGAAATTATTTGTTTCAAGCGGATACACTTCAATAAAGAATTCTACTTCATTTGATTCTGGACTGTAAGTCCCTCCTGTTGAACGATCCAACGAGATACGGCACTTCCCTCCTTCCAGAATTTCCGATCGTTGCAGTAGATCAATAATTTTTTCTTCAAAGAATGAAGCGGAAAAGTAACTTGGAGGACGCATTTTTATGATCTCAGCACCTTCCATCAGGCGCACGATGTGATTGTCCAAATTAACAGGCATTCCACGAATGATTCGAATGCTTTCAAATACACCATCACCATAGAGATGACCTCGATTGCCCGAATGAATTGTGGGGCCATCGTTGCTTAATATTGTTCCGTTACTATTTACGTATAACATATTTATATAAAGTAACTTAAAAATTCCTTTCCCTTGTCAATATTGATGATTAAAATGTACGCAATACCAAATAAAGCGCCCCCAATATGTGCATCATGTGCAATATTTCCTCCGCCACGGCGGTCGGCAAAATATTCAAATGCCAAATAGAGAGGACCAAAAATATATGCTGGGATAGGAAAAGGGATAAACATTAAATGAATTGTCATTCCTGGATTCCAAATAATTGCAGCAAAGACAACGGAAGAAACAGCTCCAGAAGCCCCTAGGGAACTGTAACTCGGATTGTTGTGATGACGTAAATAGGGAATCAACGTAGCGAATAGACCACCAAAAATGTACAATATTAAAAAATGAAATTGACCTTTTAATGAACCGTAGGTATCGACGAGGGTATCATCTACTCCAACATATCTGAGTTCCCCTGTATCGAGAAAAACACCTCCCAAAAAATACAGCGCAAACATATTAAATCCAAGGTGCATGTAATCAGCATGGATGAACATATGTCCAAAAACTCTGGTATAATTATTGCCGTTTTTAACTTCATATGGAATGTAAAGCAACTTACGGCTGATTTCGTTATTCGTGAAAGCTAAAATTGATACAACAGCAGTAACCAATACAATAATGTTCAATACATTTAAGACCATTTGAAAATCAGATATGATGAATTTTATATATCAAGGTGGTTAAATTAACGAATTCTAAATACATTTAGGCATGAAATCACTGCTCGCTTTTTCGCTGCTAGTCCTTGTGTTATTCTCTTGTTCGGAAACAAAGGAAGAGACTGAGACTATTCAGAGTTTTGAATATCAAGACATTAGTGTTGATGATAAGATCAAAACAGCCCTGTCAACTGAATACCTCACCTCCTTTGGAATGGTACCTTCCACCTTGGATTACTTGAAAGATTATTACCAAAAGCGAAATTACCAGCCCCGATGGATTGAAGGCGAAAAGCTGACTGAAGAGGGATTGGCGTTGAAAGAGGTATTGCTCGATAATTCTGTTTTAGGACTCCCAAAACATAGATTTGATTATTGTACAACCACCAATTTCATTCAAGATGAACTCTGCATTACAGCATTAACAGCACAAATCATTCATGATTTGAAAAATGGTGTTATCAATTTTGAAACCAAAGAGAAGAATACCAAAGGATACATTCCAGCCGATCTATTTGATGAACTTGTTGTGTTTGAATCAGATCAGGATATGCGTCAACAATTTATGAAATTCGGACCAGATGATTCTACGTACAGAACAATTGGTCTTGGACTTATTTCGCTTGTCACCAACTACCCAATTGATACAACTATATTTGAAATTAAGTCTGCCAAATACGATTCAACACAAGCCCTTTTAAAAGCAGGTGATGCGCTCGTTTCCAAAGGCTATCTCAAGGAAGGTGTGAACGATAGCTTGATGATAACCGAAGCTTTATTGACATTCCAAATCGAAAATGGACTAAAACCAGATGGGATTGTTGGCAAATACACATCTATGGCACTCAACGAAAGTACTTATCACAAAGTGGAACGAATTGTATTAGCAATGGACAAGCTTAGGTCACAACGTAAGTATCCAAACAAGTACATTCAAATCAATATTCCAGAATACAAATTGCGCCTGTTTCACAGCGACAGCGTTAAAAGTGAGCACAACATAGTAGTTGGGAAATACAAAAGTCAAACACCAGAATTGGAGTCCAAACTAAAAAAAATGGTGGTGTATCCATTTTGGAATGTACCGTATTCAATTTCAAGTCGTGAAATACTACCCGCAGTCAAACGCAATCTGAACTACCTCGCTGAGCACAATTATAAAATTTACAAAAAGGGAGAAGAAATTGATCCCTCCACCGTTAATTGGAGTTCTATTCAACGAAATGCCTTCCCATTCCGAGTTGTCCAACAGCCTGGGTATTCAAATGCCCTAGGGATCATTAAATTTTACTTTTACAATGAGCACAATGTCTATTTCCATGACACTCCGAGTAAACGACTTTTTTACTCAGATGTACGCGCCTATTCACACGGATGCATGCGGACGCAATATCCAGTTGATTTAGCAAAAGCAATTTTGGAGCTGGATAGAACTTCACGAAAGCGAAATAATGTGACACCTGACACCTTGGACAGTTTGATATCACGAGCAGAAAACATACAAGTAAAATTGGTAGATCCAATTCCTATTTATGTAGATTATCTAACGGTTGTGAAAAAAGGAAATGCAATGGTGATGCATTTGGATATTTATGGACGCGATGAAGAATACCTTCAAATATTACGAGAGAAATAGGAAATTTAGTACTATTGTTAAAAAAAAATATGCCAACGATAGCTCCATCTGTATTGTCCTGTGATTTTGCCAACGTTCAACGTGATGTTGAAATGATCAATAACTCAAACGCTGACTGGTTCCACATTGATGTAATGGACGGTGTTTTCGTTCCAAATATTTCGTTTGGATTCCCAGTTTTGAAAGCAATTAACAAACACGCTAGAAAACCTCTAGATTGTCATTTAATGATTGAAAATCCCGATCAATATGTTGCGGAATTTGCAAAATGTGGCGCTGCAATTCTAACTGTTCACTTTGAAGCTTGTACCCATCTTCATAGAACGATTCAGCTCATTAAGTCAAATGGTATGAAAGCAGGAGTTGCATTGAACCCGCACACTTCAGTGGATGTTCTAAAAACCATCATAGAAGATGTTGACTTGGTACTAATTATGTCCGTAAATCCAGGTTTTGGTGGTCAGAAATTTATCGCCAATGCTATTGATAAAGTGCAAGAAACTCGGAACCTAATCGATGCATCTAAGAGTAAAGCCGTAATTGAAGTAGATGGGGGCGTAAATCTCGAAACAGGACAACTTCTCATAAATGCAGGTGCAGACGCTCTTGTTGCCGGTAGTTTTGTGTTTGGATCTCAAAACCCTTCACAAACGATATCGGATTTAAAGCAACTTTCAGTTGGTTAATACCCCTTAAGTTTGAATTCATTGTTTGGTTTTTTGCCTTGAAAAGAATCCAAACAAGTAACAAATTGTTTTAAATTCGTTAGTTGGATATGAAGTTTCTATTAAACATAGTAATTGTTCTTTCGACATTCTTTTGTTTTGGACAGAACACAACGCACTTAGATCAGCATGAACTGATCTTGGATAGCTTACTTCGCGAATTAAGGGCAGCACGCAACGATGAGCAAAAAGACAGTTGCAATTCAAAATTCAAAAAAAGTCTCGAGCTCTTTGTGCAAAATGAACAGGCACTCACCCACTCCTTCACCAAATTGAAAACTGTTGGTATAATTGACAGTCCTGACGAATTGGTCCGTATCATTAACTGGAATGTTGAACGCGATAACATGGAACATGATTATTTCTGTTATGTACTTCGCTATGACAAACGGAAGAAGAAATACAAAGTTTCAGAGTTGAAAGATGTTTCTTTTGGAATGCCTTCACAGCCCTCAGGGATGCTTACAGAAAATGATTGGTATGGTGCCTTGTACTACAAGATAATTCCTATTAAAAAAGGATCACGGCAAATGTACACCCTTTTGGGATGGGACCACAACTCATCCATGAGTCAAATGAAATTGATTGATGTAATGTATTTCTCGGGGACAAAGGTAAAACTCGGCAGTCCTGTATTCAAAATGGGAGGGTCGACTTCTTATCGTTTGTTTTTTGAGCACTCCAAAAAAACATCAATGTATTTGAATTATGAGGCCAGTCGAAAACGAATAATGATGGATCATTTGTCCCCCGAATCACCGGCACTGAAAGATTTCAGGTCCTTCTATGTTCCAGATTTATCCTATGATTCCTTTACCTTTACTGGAAACAAATGGGTCTTAAAAGAGGATGTGATTGGTGTAAATGAATATGATGGAGAGGGTCAAAAACAAACTATTTATGTGCAAGGACGCTCCGGTGAAATTGAGAAGAAAAAGGTAAAAAAGATGTGGGAGAACCCATCAAATCCGAGTGCACCAGCAGGTGGAAATAAACATGTGGCCGTAACTCCAGAAACGGAAGAGAATAAAGATCGGAAAGATAAAAATGTTCCTTCTCTGAAAGAGGATAAAAAGAAAGACAAACGGACTATTGGAGAATTTTCAAGCGTCACTGGACAAAAAAAATGGTGGCAACGAAAGAGAAAAAGATAATTCCAAAGTATAAAACTTTAATTAGTAGTTCATAGATGCTCATTTAATCAGAAATCTTTTGACTGGAATTGTGGTATCTGATGTGCAATTTGTAATTTCATATTGAACGAATTATACCGCAAGCGATGAGTAAAAATTTATACATAGTTCCTTATGACTTCACTCCAGTAAGTGAAAAAGCGCTTCATTACGCTCTTTTTTTAGGAAAGCACGTACATACTGAAATACAGCTTCTACATCTTGCTAAGGACAAAGAGACGGGGTTAATTATGAAAAGGAAGCTCGATAAATTAAGAGCGGAGATTCAAGTCCCCGAGGGTGTTGAGCTCTCAGCTTTAACGAAAGTTGGTACTATATTTTCTGATATCGGTCGAATTGCAAAAGAAGAGCATGCACAACTGATTATTATGGGCACACATGGCAAGCGAGGGATGCAATCATTCACCGGCAGCCATGCATTAAAAGTCATTGTAAGCGCAGATTGCCCTTTTTTAGTAGTGCAAAAAAACACAGTAGTTGAAGAAATCGACACGATTGCAGTACCGATTGATTTAACTAAGGAAAGCCTTCAAATTATCAATGTCGCAGGTGATATGGCCCATATGCTTGATGCTAAAGTTCATGTTTTGGCTGAAAAGCAGTCAGATGAAATTTTGAATCAACGGCTACAGAACCGTCTTTCAATTGTGAAAGGACAATACGAGGATCGAAACAATTCTGCCGAAGTATATCTACTTCAGAAAAGAAATTTCTACACCCGTATCATTGATCATGTAGATTCCAAGAACTGTGGGATGATTGCAATTTCTTATCATACTGAAGCTTTATTCCCTCAATTTGATAATTTTGCATCGAATTTGATGATGAACAAGCAAGAATTACCACTATTGATTTTAAATTCAAAGCAGGCATCATCGCTATATTTTTAAAACTTAATGAAAATAGGTCAGGTTAATGAGTTGAAACTACTCAGGTTTACATCTGTTGGAGCATATCTTGGTGATGAAGAGGACAACGATGTTTTACTCCCAAACAAATACCTTACAGACGATCTTGACGTTGATGATAGTGTGGAAGTATTTATCTATCGTGATTCTGAGGATCGAATTGTTGCTACTACTGAGCGACCGTATATTGAGCTTTTTCACTTCGCTTATTTAAAGGTGAAAGAAGTGAATTTCTTTGGTGCGTTTATGGACTGGGGATTGGAGAAAGACTTGATGGTTCCATTTAAGGAGCAAAACTTAAAATTTGAAGAAGGTCGTTACTACCTCGTTTATCTTGACTTAGATGAATCTACAGATCGTTTATACGGATCGGCAAAGGTGAATAAATTTTTGCACGAATGTAAAAAGGAGTATGATCCGGAGCAATTGATCGATATCATGATTTGTGACACAACCGACTTGGGCGTTAAAGTCATCGTTGATGGAATTTATTCAGGGCTTATTTTTAAAAATGACATCAGCCGCCAACTAAAGCGAGGCGAAAAAACGTTTGGATACATTTCAAAAGTCAGAGAGGATGGAAAGCTAGATGTCCGCCTAGACAAAACGAGCCGTACCAAGATATCTGATTCGGCTCAAGTACTAATGGAAATTTTAGAGAATAAAAAATACATTCCACTAACAGACAAAAGTGATCCCGATGAGATCAGAGCTGTTGTTGGAATGAGTAAGAAGACATTTAAACAAGCCGTTGGAAATCTATACAAGCAACGACTGATAACAATTGAAGTTTCAGGCATCTACCTCGTAGAATAGCAATGAATACAAGATGTTTTTCTTTTGTTTCTCAACAGCGAATTAATCAATAGAGTGAATGGTCTGAAAATAATCTGTCAAATTCTGCTATTCATGTACTTAAACTTTTAAATTTGCATCCCGTAGTTACACATTATTATTTATGTCCAATTCAACAAAGTATGTATTCGTAACTGGAGGGGTTACTTCTTCCCTTGGGAAGGGTATCATTTCAGCATCACTTGCAAAACTTCTTCAAGCAAGAGGTTATTCCACAACAATTCAAAAGCTTGATCCATATATCAATATTGATCCAGGAACTTTAAATCCGTATGAGCATGGAGAATGTTTTGTTACGGATGATGGAGCTGAAACAGATCTTGATTTAGGGCACTATGAGCGATTTTTGAACGTTCCGACTTCACAAGCGAACAATGTAACGACAGGTAGAATTTATCAATCAGTAATTGATAAAGAGCGACGTGGGGCTTTTCTAGGAAAAACAGTTCAAGTCATTCCACACATCACGGATGAAATTAAAGAACGTATTCAAATATTAGGGAATAAAGGAGACTATGATATTGTAATCACAGAGATTGGTGGTACTGTTGGAGATATAGAGTCACTTCCATATGTTGAGGCTGTACGTCAGATGAAATGGGAGTTTGACGAGGATTGTATTGTTATTCATTTGACGCTGGTTCCTTATCTCGCTGCGGCAGGAGAGTTAAAAACAAAACCCACACAACACTCAGTTAAACAGTTACTTGAATTGGGGGTTCAACCTGATATTTTGTGCTGTAGAACAGAACACGAATTGGGATTGGACCTAAGACGTAAAATAGCTAAGTTCTGTAATGTGAATATGAATGCGGTGATTGAGTCGCGGGATGCCTCTACAATCTACGATGTACCTTTGCTAATGCAAACTGAGGAATTGGACAAAGTAGTGCTTGAGAAGCTGCATCTTACAACCAAATCATCACCAGACCTGTCCAGTTGGAAGTCATTTTTGAAACGCTTGAAAGAACCAAAACAAGAGGTTTCGATTGGTCTAATCGGAAAATATGTAGAGCTGAAAGATTCATACAAATCAATAAGCGAGTCCTTCATTCATGGCGGTGTAGCGAATGAGGTAAAGGTCAATGTAAAGTGGATTCATTCTGAGGAAATCACCAGTCAAACTGCAGAAGAGCTGCTGGGTAGTTTGGATGGAGTCCTTGTTGCTCCCGGTTTTGGCTCGCGTGGAATTTCGGGAAAAATTGAAACTGTGCGTTTCGCTCGAGAGAGCAAGATTCCATTTTTAGGAATCTGTTTGGGGATGCAATGCGCAGTTATTGAGTTTGCTCGAAATGTATTGGGCTTACCAGAGGCACACACAACAGAAATTGTCGATTCATGTAAGTCACCAGTTATTAGTATGATGAGTGAGCAGAAGAACATTTCTAATATGGGAGGCACTATGCGCCTTGGCGCCTACGACTGTCAGCTAATGACAGGGTCTCATGTTTCAAACGCCTATCAAAAAGATAAAATTTCGGAACGACATAGACACCGTTACGAGTTTAATAACGACTATTTAAGTCAATTTGAAGAAAATGGAATGATAGCAACAGGAAAGAATCCTAACTCGGGTTTGGTCGAGGTTGTTGAGATTGCAGATCACCCTTGGTTTGTTGGAGCACAGTTCCATCCGGAATACAAGAGCACCGTTGCAAATCCTCACCCACTCTTCGTTGCTTTTATTCGTGCTGCTTTAAAAAATAAATAATTATTAGAAACGAACAAAAAATGGATAGAAATACTGTCGTAGGACTAGTTTTAATTGGACTCATACTCTCGGTCTTCACTTTCTTTAATCAACCCTCAAAAGAAGAACAAGAACAAATGGCTGAAAAAGCCAAACAAGAGCAGTTGGCCAAAACAAATGCGGAAAAAAGCCAAGATAAAAATGTGAATGAGCTCGACCCCGTTCCTCAAATGGATAGTTTAGGAAACGAAATCATAGCTGATACCTCTATGGCTGTGCAGCCTGTCGTACCAGTTGCTTCAATCAAAGACAGTCTAATTACGCTAGAAACGGACAAATTTGAAATCGACTTCAACACACTTGGTGGTATCATTGCTTCTGTGCGATTGAAGGAATTTGAATCATACAACGACTATGCGAAAGATTTGGGCAAGGAAAACGCGCCTATTGAGGCTGTTGAGTTGTTCAGAAATGGTGATGCTTCAAACAGCATACTTTTGCCTATGAAAGGGCAAGACCTAAACACGGCTGATATTCAGTTCAAAGTTAAAGAACAAACAGGCAATAGAATTGTATTTGAATATCAGGGAGAAGACGATGAAAATATTCAATTCATTTATACCCTGAAACAGGGTCAGTACGACTTGGATTATGACGTTAAAATTCGTGGATTTGCCGGAAAAGTAACGCCTAAAAATGTAATGTTCAATTGGAATACAGCCTACAGGAAAACGGAACGTTTGTTCAGCGAGCAACGGCGTGTTTCAACAGTTTGTTTCAACTATAAAGATGAAGGATTTTCTTATTTGAGTGAAATGTCTGAGAGTGAAGAGAATGCTGAAGATGAAGTGGACTGGGTGAATTTTAAGCAGAGCTACTTCTCCTCTTTTATACATCCCAAGACACCATTTGGAAAGTCAGGCTCAAAGTTTGAAGCTAAAAATTATGACGATGATCATGAACGAGCTTGGACCAATCTACGTGATTTTTCAACAACACTAAACATGAACCTTACAGATGTAGATGACGCTTCATTTAGTATGAATTGGTTCTTTGGTCCAAATGACTTTAAAGTACTCACTTCATATGAGTCGGATTACGATCAGATCTTGAACTATGGTTGGGGAATTTTTAGATGGATCAATATCTATGCAATTCAACCGCTTTTCAATATCTTCCAATCTACAGGTTTGGCCATTGGATTTGTGATATTGATTCTAACCATCATCATCAAGGGAGCTTTAATGCCAATCCAATGGAAAATGTACACGTCGTCTGCAAAAATGAGAATACTCAAGCCAGAAATGGAAGAGCTCGCTGCGAAGTATCCAAACAAAGAAGACGCAATGAAAAAGCAAATGGAAACAATGACGCTCTACCGTGAATCCGGGGCAAGTCCATTGTCCGGGTGTGTTCCTATGTTGATTCAGATGCCAATACTTTTAGCCGTGTTCCGCTTCTTTCCTTCTACATTCGATTTGAGGCAAAAGTCATTCCTTTGGGCAGAAGATCTATCATCTTATGATTCTATAGTTGACCTTCCATTTGACATTTGGTTTTATGGTGATCATATCAGTTTGTTTACCCTTTTAATGGCAGGAACAACGCTTATTTACACATTTATCAACAGCAGTAACATGCAAACACCGACGCAACCGGGTATGCCCAACATGAAGGTGATCATGTACTTCTTCCCGATTATGATGATCTTTTTCTTCAATAATTATTCATCAGGATTGAGTTATTACTACTTCATTTCTACATTGATGTCAATATTAATTATGTTGTCAATTAAAAAGTTTTTTGTCGATGAAGAAAAGTTAAAAGCAAAAATGGCAGCTAGAAAACAATCTGCCGCTGCAAATGGTGGAAGTAAAAAAGGAAAGTCAAAATTTCAAGAACGTCTTGAGCAAATGCAAAAGGCGCAAATGGAACAACGAAAGAACAAAAGAAAATAGTTGTTTAAACGAATATAGACATACAAAGCTCAGGTAGGTTGCCTGGGCTTTTTTCAGTTTTATTACTTTTACTAATCATGAAACGCATTTATTTCCATATTCGATTCCATTTTGAAACTTAAGTAGGAGACAAAGAAAAGCAACTAATTTCATGTTTTTATCGTTTATTTTACAAACTGGCTATAATGACTCGATTACTCTCCCTTCTATTTATTTGTTTTACCGTTGTTGCGTATTCTCAAACCTTTGATTGGTTGGTCACTGGCGGTGGCGATCTTTCTGACAAAGGGACCACCGTTGTTATTGATGCAGATGGCAACTCATATATCACAGGTTATTACAATGAAGAGGCAGACTTTGGACCGCTAAACACAGGTTTTTCTTTCGAAAAAAGTAAAGAAGTTTTTGTTGCAAAGCTGGATCCTAATGGCAATTATTTATGGGTCAGGAATGGACTCAATTATTACGATGACCGTGGACTTGGATTGTGCGTCGATCCTTCAGGAAATTCATATGTAACAGGAACATGTTGGGGTGGGCTTGAATTTGGACCTTTGAGTGTGTACAATTCCACATCCTATACGGATCAAATTTTCGTTACAAAAATAGATCCCAACGGAAATATAATTTGGATGAAAAATGCAGGTGTCGACTTCGCAGCCGTATTCCCATATTGTGATGATCATGGTTTGGATTTAGTATCGGATAGTCAGGGCAATATTTATGTAACTGGCTTCCTGTCAAATGCAGATTTTGACGATCACCCTGCAGTATTCGATGCGATTACAATTAATGTAGCTGCATTTGACACTTTGGCATATGTTGCAAAATTATCGAATGATGGAAACTGGCAGTGGGTTCGAACGTTCGAAGGAATAGTTGATCACCGCGACAATGGTATTGGAGTCGATGATGAGAATAATGTATATGTGGTCGGTGGTTTTACTGGAACAAAGGAATTCGGTACTGAAACGTTGACCAGTGAGGGCGAAGTCGATGTATTTGTAGTAAAATACTTGCCAAATGGTATATTTCAATGGGCTGCTCAAGCAGGAGGAGAACTAAAAGATCGGGGCAACGCAATTGTTGATGGTCACGATGGTTATATGTACGTAGCGGGAGAGTTTCGTGATGTCTGTAAATTTGGCTCTCAAGAGTTGAACAACTACGGAGGACCAAAAGGTCGCGATATTTTTGCAGCGAAATTAACCAAGACAGGAGAATGGGTTTGGGCCTCTAAAGCCGGATCAAAAAAAGGCAGCGATCGAGCAAATTCTATTACTTCGAATTATCAAGGCAATATATTCCTAACTGGTCAATTTAGCAGTGACGCAAAGTTTGGTGCGAATGAAATCGATTCAAGTGGTGACAGCGTTCAAGTTTTCATTTCTGCGATAGATACAAATGGCGTATGGCGGTGGGTAAAACAAGGCGGTGGTCCAAGCCATGATCGAGGCAACGGAATCGTAGCTGATGATGGCTGTAACTTATGGGTAATTGGATATTTTGCGGATACTATATCATTTGATGGACTAACAGAAATACCGCTAAAAGGGAAAGATATTTTTACCACAAAGCTATCGAATGTTTGTTTCGATTATTCAACACCACCTCTACCTCCTGCACCTGAAGAACCAGAAGTTTGCATACTTGATGTGCCAAATGTTTTTACTCCGAACAGCGATGGATTCAATGAGATTATTTATTTCACGAATGAATGTAACGTTGCAATGGAGGCCTACGTGTTGAATCGTTGGGGTGATGTGGTATTCAAAACAACCGATCCAAATCAAGGATGGGATGGTTTAAAGTCAAATGGGGATGTAGTAACGGATGGTGCTTACTTCTATTCTGTCAAAGCCAAGTTTAAAAATGAGCCACACCAGGAAAAGCATGGTTTCATTAATGTCATAAAATAAGCCCTTCAAAATAGGTGCCTAGTTTACTTTTCAGGAACTGGCTCATCTCTAAGTTCAATAAACTTGTCAATTTTTTCATTCTCAATAAGAACAGTTAGGTTGTAATATACAAGTGACCACTTCCCTTTAGTTTTCACCAAAACACCGCTTCCTCTGCAACCACGCATCCACGTGTTTAACTTTTCATCGAACCACGCTATTTTTTTATTTTTAGAGAAGGCCCACTTGCGCGATGACGGCTTGAAGTCCCATGTTCGACCACTATCAAAATAAGGTTTACAGAAGGCTGCAAATTCACTTTTTGTCCAACGTTCCCCCGGCGCAGTTCCAAGGAATACGAAGGAGGTATCCATTGCACCAAAATAGTATTCGAAGTCAGCCTTACTTGCAGAGATATGCCAATTATCAATTTGAGTATTTAGTTTATTTGTTAGATCAAGCGGTGAAATTGAACTCAACAATAGCAATAACGACATTAATAAAAAGAATTGCTTCATTATTTCTTGGTGTTTCAAAAAAAATCCCGGCCAAAGGGAGCTCAGCCGGGATTAATCTATTGTATAGTTTGTTTTATTTTTCCTTTTCCAAGCAAAGCTCAACAGCTTCGTACAAATTGATTACTCCACCTGTTACAGATAAGTTCCCAAAATCAACCATGTCAGAAGTCGTCGTCATATTTCCGGTAAAACCTCCCGGTGCTACAACACTTTCTCCTTTGTAAACTGTTGCCGAAGCAAGAAGTATATCTTTTACTTCTTTCATAGATAAATTCGGGAAGTATGATTTCAAAAATGCAGCGGCTCCAGCAACCATTGGGCAAGCCATTGAAGTTCCTTGTATGGCAGCATAATCACTTTGTGGCACTGAGTTGTAAATCTCAAGTCCAGGTGCAAATACGTCTACTCCTTTTTTACCATAATTAGAAAATGACGCTGGCAAGTCGTTGCCCATTGTTGACATTTGATACGTCAATTCTTCTATTTTAGCTTGTTTTCCTTTTGCTCCAGCTTTCATCACTTTCTTTTGAAGATTCTTGAACGGAACCTTCTCTCCAAAACGAGTGCTCGCACCAATTGTCAAGAAATGGTCTAATTTCTCTTCTTGAAATGGATACATTGAAGTTGGATAGTTTGGCTCTTCGTCAATGTCTTTTCCGTCGTTTCCTGCTGCATGTACCAACAAAACACCTTTAGAATCAGCATATTGGAAAGCCTCAAAAACTTTCTCAGCATGAGGTGAATAGGCCTTTCCGAAAGACATATTAATTACTTGAGCACCATTGTCAACTGCATATCGTATGGCAAGCGCCACATCTTTATCAAATTCATCACCATTTGGAACAGCTCTTACCGACATAAGTTTGACGTCATGCGCAACACCATCACCTCCGATTCCATTTCCTCTGATTGCACCAACTATACCTCCAACATGAGTTCCGTGAAATGCATCTGGACCTTCAACATCATTGTTACCATAATTCACATCTGTGAAATCATCTGGATTGTCACCTACAAGTGCACGTCCGTTAAAGTCTGGATTGTATAGTACATTTAACTGATCCTCAAAATAATCTCTCGCACGCTCAAGATTTGCTTTCTGATCATCAGACGCTCCTGCCATTCTCTTTTCAACCATTCCAAGAACCATTTCAGCATATTCTCGCTTTGATTCAACCTCTTCTTTTACTTCAACGTACAACTCATATTCTGCAATATCCTCGTCGCTTGTTAATGTTATTGGTTGTTCACCGTATTTTTTTGAGAGCTCAGCATAAATACGAGTCATTTCAAGTCGGATGTCATTTGCATTTTCACCTTCTGCATTTCCTAAGAAATTCCATCCGTGTACGTCATCGATATAACCGTTATTATCATCATCAATTCCATTTGCTGGAATTTCGTCTTCATTTACCCAAATCTTGTCTTGAAGATCAACATGCTCGATGTCCATACCAGAATCGATAATAGCGACAATAACCGTACTTGTTTCTCTGCCTTTTACCTTTTCATATGCTTTTTCAGTGAGCATTCCCGTTCCACCTCCATTGTACCAATTCAAGATTTCTTTTCTGACATTCTCCTCTTTCGGTTCATCCTGAGCATGGAGTGAATTCGTGAAACCAATCGCGAAGACTGCCAATGAAAGTTTGATGATTGTTTTATTCATGTTATTTTTTTTAGAGTATTAATTCAGGTAAAAATAGAATATTCTGATCAAATACGACAAAAATTTACTGATAAGACGTATATATATGTAAACGAAAACCGACCGAACCATGTTGAAATCTAATTTCACCACCTTATTGTCTTTAATTCTTATTTTGTATGTTGGTGATGTGCTTGGTCAAAAATTAGGTTTTCATCAAATTCTTGAATCATCTCCTGATGAGATAACAGTCTTTTGTATACCGAACAATAGCGGAAATATTGAATTGCTTGAAGAAGATCAAGTTAAAACTAAATACAGTACATCATCATGGCTTTTCATAAGCGCGACTCCACGTTGGATTGATCTGCGTAAAAAAGAAGGGCAACTGGATGATTTTTATTTTGAATATGCGCCTCCAGTAGCACTAGACGACACATCGCGATTGATACATTCGGTAAATCAAGTACATTCAGGTTTAGCGCCTTTAGAGGCTCCCTATACTGGAGATGGAGTGATTATTGGAATTGTTGATCAAGGACTGGATTGGCAGCATCCAGATTTTCAGTTTTCAAATGGAGATACCCGTGTTTTAAAATATTGGGACCATTCAAACAATGGACCTAACACACCAATGGCATACGGCTATGGGCAGCTTTGGGATAGTACTGATATCAATAATGGAACGTGCACGAGCCTCGAAGAATCAACTGCTCACGGGACAAGTGTCGCGGGTATTGCTCTTGGGAATGGTAACGCAAATGGCACCAATAAAGGTATGGCCCCCGCTGCATCAATAATTGTAGTTGAATCCAATTTTAGCTTGCCCAATTGGACACTGACCATCGCCGATGCTATAGATTTTATATTCAATGAGGCTGAATTACTTGGTATGCCGGCCGTGGTAAACCTGAGTTTGGGTACTTATCTCGGAAGTCATGACGGCAATGACCCAGCAAGTGAGGCCATTGAGATGCTTCTGGATGAATCACCCGGTCGAATTGTTGTTAGTGCAGCCGGGAATTCAGGTACCCAAGGTTCTTACCATCATCAGAATAGCCCAAATGTAATGGATACGAACTTCGTTTGGTTTGAAAACAATCCGTCTGGGACTTTGGGAGCAAACACAATTTTTTTCGATTTATGGTCAGATACAAGCGAAATGCATTGGAAATATGCTATTGGAGCCGACTCTCCTGCCCCAACCTATGACTTTAAGGGAAGAACAGAGTTCAGCGACCCATCGACTTCAATCGGAATTACCAAATACGATACCTTATGGAGCGGTTCAAACCGTTTTGCAACATTTGAAGTTTATACTGAAATTGTAAACGGTAATTTTCACATGCAATTCTATGCTACGAATGTGGATTCAGTAGACTACTTATACAGATTTGAAACTACCGGTACCGGTAAATACGACTTATGGAGCGGGGAGTGGATTGGATTCAATGATATGGTAACTGCACCTCCAACTCCACTTGAGATGCCAGCCATTTCCAATTATATTATTCCTGACTCGAATCAAACTATTGTTTCGTCTTGGAATTGTTCAGAAAAGGTTATATCTGTTGGAAATATCAGAAATAGAAACTCTTTTACTGATTTGAATGCAACGACTACATTCGGAACATTTCAGTCTGGAGAGCTTAGCCCGAATTCATCAAAGGGTCCGAATCGACATCATGTAATTAAACCTGATGTTATTGCAACCGGCGATTGGTTACTTGGAGCGGGGCCATTATGGCTGTTACAGAATGCGGCATACAATAGTCTCATTGACTCTGGTGGGTGGCATGTTAGAAATGGGGGGACGTCCATGGCCTCACCTGTTGTGTCTGGAATTGCAGCGCTGTATTTGGAGCGCTGCAAAAAGGCATCCTACGATAAATTTAAGGAAGATCTACAATCCAGCTCATTTTCGGATCAGTTTACAGGTGCAGTTCCTAATAATTTTTGTGGCGTTGGAAAAATAAATGCATTGGCTCTATTGCAAGAACAGTTGATTCCAGCACAACCCTCAATTAGCTGGATTGGAAATTCTTCACTTGCTTCTACCCCTTCAGACTTCTATCAATGGTATCTCGATGGATCCGTTCTAAATGGAGAAACCAATCAAATCCATATCGGAATATCTCCCTTTGGTTCGTATGAAGTAGAGATAACCAATATGGACGGATGCTCTTCTTTGTCCAATCCTTACCTCGCCTCTGTTGGTTTGAATGAAAAGAAATTAGAACCACTTATTGTTGCTCCGAATCCCTCACACTCAACCATTCAAATTTTATCTAACCTATTGCTAAATGAGGCCTTTGCCATTGATTGTACTGGAAGATGTTCTCAGCTTCAAGCGATTGGAGCGAATGAGTTTGACGTTTCAAATCTTGCACGAGGGATTTATTCCCTTGTTGTGAATACAAATGCAGGTAAGAAACAAACGAAGATTGTTATCAATTGATTGAGCGGATCTATTTTGAGCTTTTTATTCAATTCGAATGGTTCCAAACTTCTTTTTCTTATTTTTGATTTCTTAAAATTTTAAAATGGATTTATCAGGATTAATCTCAATTTCCGGACGACCAGGTTTGTTTGTGGTTGTAGCGCAAGGAAAAAATAGTATAATCGTTCAATCTTTGATCGACAACAAACGCTTCCCAGCCTATTCAACCGATCGTATCTCTGCTTTGGAGGACATCAGTATCTACACATACGATGATGATAAACCATTGAATGAAATCTTTGCAAGTATCTTTGAAAAGCAACAAGGAAAAGAAGGTCCATCACACAAAGAAGATCTTTCAGTACTTCAAGACTACCTTTCAGGTATCTTACCTGACTATAATGAAGAGCGCGTTTATCCATCTGACATCAAAAAACTTTTTCAATGGTACAATCTCTTGCTAAAAACCGGAAAGTTTGAGACTCTTGAAGATAAGAAGCAGTCAGAAACGGATGCAACTGAAGATGTGGCAGAAGCCAAACCAACGGTAAAGTCAAAAAAAACTACAGCTAAGAAAACGACCGCAAAAAAACCTGTAGCAAAGAAGCCCGCGGCAAAGAAAAAAGATTAAAATCAACATTTAATATTTAGAGCTCCATCATACCCTGGTGGGGCTTTTTTGTAACTATGAATATTTCAAAACCAAAAAGACAGTTTGTCGACACCAAATTAGTTGTTGACTCCTGGGAGTCGATAGAGGGATACTACAACAATCTAATCCAGCGTGAAATAAATTCCAAGGAGGATTTTATTTATTGGCTGCGAGATCAAAGTGAACTGGAGGCCATTCTTGAGGAAGATGCGGCTTGGAGATACATCAAAATGACGATTGATACAAAAGACGAAGTACTAAGTAATGCATACACCTTTTTTGTTGCTAACATCCAACCGAAAATCGCACCAATGGAGGATCAAATGAATCGAAAATTGTATGCGAGCAAATACATTGATGAGCTGAGTGTAGATCCTGCCTTTGAAATTCTTTTCCGAAGCATTAAAAAAGCCCTCGATTTATACAGAGAAGAAAATGTAAGTATCCAATCAGACATTTCTAAAGAAAGTCAAAAGTTTGGTGCACTTTCAGCAGCACAGAGTATTGAATACAAGGGAGAGCGTTTAACGATGCAAAAGGCTGCACTCTTACTGAAAGAAATAGACGAGTCAGTAAGAAAGGAAGCCTTCGAGAAAATGGCCAATCGAAGACGCAATGATATAGAGGAATTTGATTCACTATTCAATTCATTGTTATCCAAACGACATAAGATTGCAATCAATGCTGGCTTTGACAATTTTAGAGATTATAAAATGCAAGCAATGGGTCGCTTTGATTATACTGTTGCGGATTGCGAAGACTTTCATAAATCAGTAAAATCAGTCATTGTGCCATTGGTGCGAAAAATCCAGAAAGAGCGTTTGGATAAGTTGGGTAAAACCGAATTTAAACCGTGGGATACAGATGTTGATCCTGAAGGTAAAGCACCATTAAAACCGTTCGATAGTGGGAAAGAATTACTGAACGGAACAATAAATATGTTCAATCGAATTGACCCATATTTTGGTGATTGTCTGGCAACAATGGCAAGAATGAATCATTTGGATCTTGAATCGAAAGAAGGAAAATCCCCTGGAGGCTACAATTATCCACTCTATGAAATCGGTGTACCTTTTATATTTATGAATGCTGTGGGATCGCACAGAGACCTCGTAACTATGGTGCATGAGGGCGGGCACGCAATACACTCATTTTTAAGTCGAGACCTCGAACTAACTGGCTTCAAAAATCTACCCTCAGAGGTCGCTGAATTGGCATCTATGTCAATGGAATTGCTTTCAATGGATCAGTGGGGTGAGTTTTACCCCAACTCGAAAGATTTAAACCGTGCTATTCGAGAACAACTTGAAACTATTTTGAAATTGTTACCGTGGATCGCACAAGTGGACGAATTTCAACACTGGATTTACATCAACCATAAACATACTAACGCAGCTCGAACATCAAAGTGGCTGGAACTTTCAGAAAGCTATGGAACAGGATTAACAGATTGGACAAATTATGAAGACGTATTAGGAAACTCTTGGCAGCGTCAACTTCACATCTTCGAGGTTCCTTTCTATTACATTGAATATGGAATAGCCCAATTGGGAGCACTCGGAGTTTGGAAAAACAGTCTTACAGACAAACAAGAGGCCATTGAAGCCTACAAAAGTGCCCTAAAATTAGCATATACGAGAAGTATCCCTGAAATCTATAAAACTGCAAATATAAAATTTGATTTTACGGAGAGTCATATTTCAGAGCTTGCTGCCTTCATAGAGAATAAGTTAGCGGAGCTTGATGTTTAAAATATCATATTTCTCTTATTTCAGTCGAATAAAACACTTGTCTGAAATAAAATTACTGTTATATTTGCACGCGAAAACGCACGAATGGCGAGGTAGCTCAGTTGGTTAGAGCGCGGGATTCATAACCCCGAGGTCGGGAGTTCAAATCTCCCTCTCGCTACTCCCGAAAACACTGGGTTTTCGATAAAAATGGCTTCTGAAAGGGAGCCTTTTTTTGTTAGGGGGGTACAATTTGATTTATTACTGTAATATTCACGCGATTTCCGGTTTATTCGTTCCTCTAAAATGGTCTTGTATGTTTTTTCTAGAATAATGAACGATTTGATGGTTCGATTGAGGGGTTTATAATCTTTCAATAGCGCTGCTATTCAAAGATTTTTTGTCTCAAAAAAGAATAAAATTTCTGCATCAATTCTGCACACCTTATTTCATAACAACCCCTAAAAAGGTTGATGCGTAAGTTATTAACATTCTAAATACTTTCTTTAAATCGTCATTTTTTAGAGGAAAAGAATGACTATATTGCAACTTTTATTATTTGTTTTCAGAATTTCATTAAAAAATTATGGAAAAACAGAGATTTGAACTAGAATACCTATTAAAAACATCTCCAAAAGCATTAGATAACATGATCAGTACTCCAAGTGGGTTAAGTGAATGGTTTGCAGATGATGTTAATATCAAGGATGATATCTACAGTTTTATTTGGGACGGTAGCGAAGAAGAAGCACGCCTAATCACGAAAAAACCAAATTCCAAAGTAAAATGGAAATGGTTAGAAGACGAAGAAGACGAAATTGATGCTTTCTTTGAATTGCGTTTTGAAGTTGATCCTATGACCAAAGTTGTCATACTTTCGATTACAGATTTTGCTGAAGATGATGAGGTCGATGAAGCGAAGCGCCTCTGGGACCAACAAATCAGTGAACTAAAGAGAGTTCTTGGAGCTTAAATCAATATACTTCATTTTCTTTCGTTACTTTTTACTAAACTTCGAATGGTAAAATAAGAGAATTGAAACGATTATATTTTTTCAGCATACGGTCTTTTGCGGGTCCTTTTCTGGCGACGTTCGCAATATCTATGTTCATTTTGATCATGCAATTCTTTTGGCTGTACATCGATGATCTTTTGGGAAAAGGTTTACAAGTTACTGTTATAATTGAACTCCTCTTCTATGTATCCGCCAGTTTGATACCGCTCGCGCTGCCATTGGCAATACTCCTCTCCTCTATTATGACTTTTGGTAACCTATCCGAAAACAATGAACTCACAGCACTAAAATCATCGGGGCAATCGCTATATAAAATTATTCGCCCGCTTCTGGTCGTGGTAGTTATCATCGCACTTGGTACATTTTATTTTGCAAACTATGTGATTCCCGTCGCAAACTTGAAATGGCAATCACTCATCTTCGATATTCAAAACACAAAAATATCAACAATCATCACGCCTGGCGTATATAGCCATGAACTTGATGGTTATGTTATTAAAGTAGATGAAGGCAAAGGAAATACATTCCAAGGGGTGTTAATTCACGATCACACAACACCAAATGAAATCAAAACTGTACGTGCTGAATCAGGAAAAATCTATAAATCACGCAATGGAAAATACTTGTTTTTCGAGATGAAAAATGGCAGCGTCCTAGAAGAACTCGAGCCTCAAACACCCCAGTTCAACTCTGGAAAAAGAGTCGTTAGTAAATATGCAAGTCATTCAGCGCGTCGTTCTTCCTTTGATCACGCAACATATAAAATAGATGTCTCCGGATTTGATCTTCAACGCTCGAAGGAGGATCTTTTGAAAGACAAACACGAAATGCTCAATGTATTTCAAATTAACACTGCAATGGATTCGATTCAACGGAAAGGACAAGACATCATTAATAATTTCTTATTGAGTATTAAAGGTTTGCACCCCTATCTTGCAGCACATTCATATCAAAAACATTCAATAAAACAATTAGAAGATAAAGAAGAAAGAGAGCGCACATTGCAGGTTCAAGACTATTCAATTGATTTTGAACAACTCGAATCCACACAACAGATCGCAGCAATCGAGAAAGCTCAAGCAGCGATTCGAAAAACAAAGAAAAACCTCATTGGTCAACGTGATTTCATGAAGAGTCTTGAAAAAGACATGGATAATTATATGGTCGAATTCAATAAAAAGTTTGCGTTAACTGCGGCAATACTAATTTTGTTCTTCATTGGTGCACCTCTTGGAGCTGTTGTCAGAAAAGGTGGTTTTGGCGCTCCAGTAGTAATTGCTGCACTTCTTTTTATGATCTACTTTGTTCTGCTCTCAATTGGCGACAATTTAACGAAAACAGGCACGCTTACACCATTCGTTGGAATGTGGTTTCCCTCAATGGTTTTGGCACCAATGGCAGTTTTTTTGATGTATTCAGCAGCAAATGACCATCCCGTCAATACCCGAGAATATTGGATTAAATTAATTCGGCGTGTTGTTAAATCAATTACGTTAAATAAGGCACAATGAAAACGTTGTACATTTCTAGTAAGCCTTGTTTTCCTGCGATTGATGGAGGATGCGTAGCTTCCCTAAATTTTTTAACCAATTTACTCAATGAAGGTGTCGACATTACCTATCTTACAATTGGTACCCGTAAGCATCCCTTTCGGCTGGATGCCTTCCCTCCTGACCTGAGGACGAAAATTAAACCTTCTGCCGTAACTATACAGACGGGTATCAATTTTTTTTCAGCTTTCATCTCCCTCTTCAATAACAAATCATATAATATTGAACGTTTTTTTAGTGAGGAAGTTGAAGCCAAGATTCTTGATGAGTTGTCAAGAAGTTCTTATGACATTGTTTTATTAGATGGTTTGTATGTAACACCATACATGAACCAAATCAGAGCAAAATTTGATGGGAAAATTCTTGTTCGAACGCACAATGTGGAGTTCAAAATTTGGGAAGATTTAGCAAAAAATGAAAAAAGGAGCTTAAAGGGTTGGTATCTGAACAAACTTGCCAAAGACTTAAAAAGATACGAATGTTCTATTTTGAAGGAAGCAGATGGTGTTATAACTATTTCCAATGACGACTCTATTCAATTCGATAAACTAAAAATTAAAAATATTACTTCAATCCCTTTCACTATAGAGCCCTCAGCCTCAGTGCATGATTACTCCAATCAATCTCTTTTTCATATTGGTGCGATGAATTGGGAACCAAATATTGAAGCTGTTCAGTATGTTTTGGACCTTATGCCACAATTGCGATCAGTTGACTCGCAACTCGAGTTTATTATTGCTGGAATGCACTCCAAAGAAAAATTTCAATCGAATCCCCAAGATGGAATTGTTGTAATGGGGTATGTTGAGGATTTAGAAAGGTTTGCAAATAATATGGGAATATTGATAACACCTATTCAGTCAGGTTCTGGTGTTCGAATAAAAATTCTCGAAATGATGGCACAAGGAGTACCAATAATAACAACTTCAATCGGTGCCCAAGGATTAATAGACTTCGAGGCGTTGAGAATTGCAGACACCAAAGCAGAACTTTTGAATGCGATTCATGAATTGCGAATCAATGAAACATCCCGAAGTGAACTCGGTCTTGCAGCAAAGCGTTATATTGCAAAGCATCATGATCCCAAAACGATAAGAAAGAAACTCATTGCGTTTATCCAATCAACATAGGCCAAAGCTACTTGTGATCCTCTCAAGATTCCCCTATCCCCTTGAAAAAGGAGATAAATTGAGAGCGTTTTATCAGATAAAAGAGCTTTCCAAAACATTTGAGATCACTCTTTTTACATTGTCAGACAGTGATATTAAAAGCGAATATATTAATGAAGTAATGAAGTATTGCTCGAAGGTCGAAATTCATTACCTAAAACCGCTTATTCGACTATTTCATTTGACACGCGCACTCTTCTCTGAATTGCCTATTCAGACTGGGTACTTTTACTCGTACAAGGCAAGGCGAAAAATTAAACATTTAATTCAAGTTGACGATTACAAACATATTTATTGTCAGTTGATTCGAACAACTGAATATGTGAAAGACATACATCACATTCCAAAAACTTTGGATTATATGGATGCCTTAAGTTCAGGAATTGAAAGGCGCATCGATCGCCAACCAATTTATAAAAAGTGGTTGTTTAAATTGGAAGCAAAAAGGTTAGCGAACTACGAGCGTCACATCTTTGACTTTTTTGAATTCAGAACGATAATCAGTGATCAAGACAGACAATTGATCAACCATCCGGACAGCGATAAGATTCATTGCATTCCGAATGGCATTGATACCTATTTTTTTGAAGCCATAAAACGAACAGAGAAATATGATTTTGTTTTTGTCGGCAACATGAATTATCCACCTAATATCGATGTTGTAAAGTACATCACAAAACATTTATTGCCAGAATTCCCCGATGCTACTTTACTTGTTTCCGGGGCTGAACCACACAATTCTATTGTAAATTTGGCGAATTCAAATTCACAAGTTACGCTCACAGGTTGGGTAGATGATATTAGAGCCTCTTACGCTGATGCTAAGATATTTCTTGCTCCAATGATGATTGGCACTGGGATGCAAAATAAACTTCTCGAAGCGATGGCTATGCAAACACCTTGTATTACAACAGATCTTGCAAACAATGCAATCAAGGCAGAGCATAACGTACATATACTGGTTGGAAACACAAAAGAAGAATTGATTGAAGCTATGAAGCTGCTACTTGAAGACCATGCACTAAAAGAAAAGATTGCAAAGGAGGGGCAGATATACGTAAAAACGAACTACAATTGGGAAAAATCTACTGAAAAGCTAAGAGGTTTTTTAGAACACTAATCCTACAAATTTATTCATACATCAAATATCATATAAGTGGGATATTTGGAGTAATTTTGTGCAAAACTAAGAATTGATGCAAGTGAAGCTGAATACAATTGAAGAAGCAATTGAGGAAATCAAAAACGGTAAGGTTGTTATTGTTGTCGACGATGAAGACAGAGAAAATGAAGGAGATTTCTTAACTGCTGCGCGTAACATCACGCCAGAGATTATCAACTTTATGGTAACTCACGGTCGCGGTCTAGTTTGCGCTCCTATTGTTGAAGACCATTGTGACGCTTTGGGTTTGGACCTTATGGTACAGTCAAATTCAGCAGCATACGAAACACCTTTTACAGTTTCAGTCGATCTCATAGGACATGGCTGTACGACAGGTATTAGCGCAAGTGATCGTGCAAAGACGGTTCAAGCTCTCATTGATCCAGAAATACGACCTGAAGAACTTGGAAAACCTGGACATATCTTTCCTTTAAGAGCAAAAAAAGGTGGTGTTTTGAGACGAGCAGGACATACTGAAGCAGCGATTGATCTTTCAAGAATGGCTGGATTTGAACCAGCGGGTGTCATAGTTGAAATTTTAAATGAAGACGGTACCATGGCCCGCTTGCCGCAACTGATGGAAATTGCGGAAAAATTTGACATGAAAATTGTTTCCATTGAAGACTTAATCAAATTCAGATTAAAGAACGAATCATTGGTTGAGCCTTTAATTGATGTACGGATGCCAACATTAGATGGTGATTTTGACTTGCACTTGTTTAAGGAAACCAACACCGAGAAAGAGCATTTAGCTCTGGTTAAGGGTTCGTGGGAGAAAGATGAGCCTATATTGATTCGAGTACACTCGTCTTGTATGACAGGAGATATATTTGGCTCTTGCCGATGTGATTGCGGTCCGCAGCTTCAAAAATCAATGCAACTGATTGAAAAAGAAGGTAAAGGTGTAATCGTTTATATGAACCAAGAGGGACGTGGAATTGGTTTGGCAAACAAAATGAAAGCCTACAAACTCCAAGAGGAAGGGTATGATACGCTTGAAGCAAATCTAAAATTAGGATTCAAAGGTGATGAACGCGACTATGGGATCGGTGCGCAGATTATTCGCTCGCTCGGCGTTTCAAAAATGCGATTAATGTCAAACAACCCTACCAAACGAACCGGATTAATTGGTTATGGACTTGAGGTAATTGAAAATGTTCCACTTGAGATTGAAAGCAATAAGCACAACGAATTGTATTTGAAAACGAAACGAGATAAAATGGGTCACTCTCTTAATCTTAAAAAATAACATGTTAACAGCTAGTGGAATTACAAAATCTTACGATGACCTTCAAATATTAAAGGGAATCAACCTGAGCATTCAGGACAGTGAGGTGGTTTCAATAGTTGGAGCATCTGGAGCTGGAAAAACAACACTCTTACAAATACTAGGAACACTTGACCGTCCAGACCAAGGTGAAGTTATCATAAACGGTATTCATCCTTTCAACCTCTCTGCAAAAAAATTATCGGCCTTCAGAAATAGATCCGTTGGATTTGTTTTTCAATTTCATCAGTTGCTCCCGGAATTCACCGCATTGGAGAATATCGCACTTCCCGCTTTAATTAAAGGACTTAATCACAAAGACGCCACTACTGAGGCAGGGAAATTGCTCGATCTACTGGGGTTGGCAGACCGTGCGAAACACATGCCTAACCAACTTTCTGGAGGAGAGCAGCAGCGGATTGCAGTAGCTCGTTCACTGATCAACCGTCCAGATGTTATCTTTGCAGATGAACCATCTGGGAACTTGGACAGCAAAAATTCAAACGAACTTCATCAGTTATTTTTTCGTTTGAGAAATGAATTAAAGCAGTCGTTTATTATTGTAACACACAATGAGGAATTGGCGAATATGACTGATCGAAAGCTCACGATGCGTGATGGGTTAATTCTAGAATAAAAAGCCTGTTTCTTCTTAAATACAATTTTAAGTACAGTTTTACAGAAGATTATCACTCATGAACACGAATGAATTAAAAGAGTACTTAGATTTTAAAGTAAATCAATACAATACCATCGAGTTTGTAAAAACAGATCCCATTCGTCTTATTCATGGTTTTCATAAAAAAGAAGATATTGAAATTGTGGGGTTCTTAATTGCAACAATTGCATGGGGTAAGCGCCAAATGATCATCAAAAATGGTGAACGATTAATTGAGCTTATGGGAAATACACCGCACGAATTTGTCATGAACTATGAATCTAAAAAACCATTAAAATTTGTACATAGAACGTTTAATGGAACTGATTTGGATTTCTTTTTTCGAAGCCTTCGTAATATCTATACTCTCCACGGTAGTCTTGAGGCGGTTTTTTCTCCACATCAATCTTTTCCAGGAATCAAGGGTCGAATCATCAATTTTCGCGAAGCATTCCTCGAAACTGACCATGAAAAAAGATCTGAAAAACACATTTCGAATCCTCTAAAAAACTCCGCTGCCAAGCGTATAAATATGTTTTTAAGGTGGATGGTCCGGAAAGACAATTGTGGTGTAGATTTGGGTATTTGGAAATCAATACGGCCATCTGAATTGTGCATTCCGTTGGATGTTCATACAGCGCGATGGGCAGAAAACCTTGAAATTAAAACCCGCAAACAAAACGATTGGAAAGCATTGGAAGAAATCATGACGGTTTTTAGAGAACTAGATCCTAAAGATCCCTCAAAATATGACTTTGCTCTTTTTGGAATCGGTGTTTTTGAAACCTAATTCTTAACAATCGAAATTATAATGACCATTTCTAATTGAGAGTTCATATTTCGGTTATCTTTGAAATATGAAGTTTTTGTACCCTCAATTCCTATGGGCGCTCCTAGTGCTGGCGATTCCGATCATCATTCACTTATTTAATTTTAAAAAGTACAAAACTCTCTATTTCTCTAGCCTAAGCTTTATAAAGCATGTAGATCAGAAAACAAGATCTACACAACGACTAAAACATCTATTGATTCTTGCCATGCGTCTTCTGGCATTTATATTTATAGTGATTGCATTTGCGCAACCATATTTCCCCACGGAAAAGGAAGGTTTGGATTCCAAAAAATCAATTCTCTGCTTTTATATCGACAATTCGTTCTCCATGCAGGCGCACGGGCCGGAGGGTGAATTGTTGTCTGAAGCGCGAGAGAAAGTGAAGGATATTATTGAGTCATCTGCAATGGATACTCGATTTTTAATAGGTACAAATGAAATGTCAGGGCGTGAAGAGCGCCTACTTAATCGTAGGCAGGCATTTGAAAAAATTGATGAGATTCAATTGTGTCCTCTTCCACGAAGTTTATCGAAGGTTCTTGATTGGCAAATGGAAGTTTTAAAAGACCTTCGAGCCGAAACCAAAACTCGAGTAAATCACTTTATTTTTAGTGATTTTCAAAGGGCTGGTGTTGAAGAAATTAATCCATCCAAAGACAATACTACTTATTTCCCAACACGCTTGATTCCAGAAAAAAAAGGGAATGTTTGTATCGATTCAGTCTGGTTTACCTCACCAATTCATCAGATTGGAACAAGTAAAGAATTAAATATTCGAGTTGCCAACTTCCAAGATGAGTCAATTGAAAACCTCGAACTTAAAATAAAAATTGAGTCCTATGAAAAAACAGTGTTTATTGATGTTCCAAGTCAGAGAACTACGACAACAGCTGTTTCTTTCACAGACAAATCAGCTGGAGTTAAAAAAGGGGAAATCAATGTAGTTGATGAGCATGTTCTTTTTGATGACACCTATTATATATCTTACGAAGTTGAGGAACATAGCAATGTATTTATTATAGACGGAGAGGATGCGATTACCGGCCTACATATCGTTTATGAAATAAATGACTTTTATAATACTCAAATAAAAAAGAGCACAGAGGTCACTAAAGAAGACTTTAAACAACAAGACATCGTAATTATTAATGGGGTGAATACGATTTCTTCAGGGTTGGGAATGTATTTAAATGAATTCATGAGCACAGGCGGTTCAGTAACACTATTTCCTGGGAAAACACCTAACTTAAAGGCTTGGAATGTTTTACTTTCGAAAAATCAGCTTCCTCTTCTTGGGGAAACGGTTCGTTCTGGAAATAGAATAAAAACATTGAATTATGCCGATCCATTTTTTGATGGGGTTTTTGAGTCAAAACCGAAAGATTTGAATTTACCAAGTGTGTCTTCGACCTTCCGAGCAATCAAATCAAATATACGTTCGACGGACTTAATCATCCTACAAAATGGGTTGCCCCTACTGTCCTACTGTCAATCAAAAGGAAATGCTTTTATGTTTTACAGTTCAATACATGAAGACTTCGGGAATTTTTCTCGGGATGCTCTTTTTACGACTATTTTGCTGAGATCAGCAGAATTATCAAAAAGAAAGCAGCCCCTTGCCATTGATATTGGTAGTGATGCACAATTTCCACTATTTAAAAAAAATGATTCAAAAAATGCAATACATCTAAAAGGAAATGGGCTTGATTTTATTCCGCAAATCAATGAAATTGGCGGTGTTAAGTACCTTACAATTAATAAGATGGATAATTTCACGCAACTACTAGCAGGTAACTTTTTGATTGCAAGTAACAAAATACTCGGATCGATCAGTTTGAATTACAATCGCAGTGAGTCAAAATTAAATTATTACAGTCCAAAAGAAGTGCAGAAGATGTTCGCCGGGACTGAATTTGAGTACAATGAGATTAGCAGCAAAAGTGCTTTATCAACAGAAAATATTGGCAAACCATTTTCGTATTGGAAAATTTGTATTGTTTTAACGCTTATTTTTGTGCTTAGCGAAATGGTTTTGGTCCGAATATTTAAATAATATAGTCAGATGAACATTCTTATCAAAAAGGCAAAAATTATCGACAAAAACTCCTCCTTTGACGGTAAGACAATGGATTTACTTATCGAAGATGGTACAATTACTCAAATTGCTGAATCAATAGACAAAAAGGATCTTTCATGTATCGAAAAAGAGGGACTCCACGTTTCTATGGGTTGGGTTGAATTAAAAGCTGATTTTTGCGATCCAGGAATGGAACATAAAGAAACCATAGGTTCGGGACTTAATGCAGCTGCATTTGGTGGATATACTCATGTAGGAGTTCTACCAGTAACCGATCCAGTAGTCGACGGTAAAAGTCAAATACAATACATTCAACTCAAATCAAATGGGCATGTTTCAAGTGCACACCCGATTGGTGCATTGACAGTTGGTATGAATGGAGAAAACTTGTCAGAAATGTACGACATGTATCAAAATGGTGTGCAACTTTTTTCCGACGATATCAACCCTTGTCACTCAGGAATAATGTACCGTGCACTGCTCTATTCACGTAATTTTGGAGGAACAGTTGTTGGTTTTTCTAAAAATCATGACATCGCTGGCAAGGGGGTTGTAAACGAAGGAATTGCGTCCACTAAGACGGGACTCAAAGCTGACGCATCAATTGGAGAAATCATCGAGATTGAACGAAATATCCGATTGGTCGAATACACCAATGGCAACTTACACTTAACAGGAGTATCAACTGCTGAAGGAGTAGATTTAATAAGAAAGGCAAAAGCCAAAGGATTCAATGTTACAGCAGATGTTCATGCAGTCAACTTAATTTACAACGAGGAGGCAGTACTCGGATTTGACACAAATTTCAAAGTTTTACCTCCATTGCGCTTTGAAAATGATCGCAAAGCGCTCTGGAAAGGTCTGAAAGATGGTACAATTGATACAATTGTAACTGACCATCGTCCTCACAATAAAGAAGAGAAAGATATAGAGTTCGATTTGGCTGCATATGGAACAATCGGCCTCCAGACAAATTACGCCTCACTTAACATTGCAGATGAGTTCGAACTCGGGTCTGTAATTAATGCTTTAGCGCACAATTCGAGAACTATCTTAGGTCTTGATCAACAGTCGATTGAAATTGGAACAACTGCAGATTTGACACTTTTTCAACCCGAAAAAGAATGGAGATTTAAGAACGACGATATCTTTTCGAGCACACATAACACGCCATATGTTGAAAAACTGATGAAGGGGTTCGTTGTTGGAGTCATTAATAACGGTAAATTAGTGTCCAAATAAGGTGAATGATTTCCAAACGTAGCTTCATAAAACAATTTTTCAAACACAGACAAATGGTTGGCTCCATTCGGCCTAGCTCAAGGTTTCTTGGCGAGAAAATGCTAGAAAATATTGATTTTATACGTTCAAAATCACTCATAGAACTCGGTCCTGGATGTGGCGTATTCACAGACATGATTATTGATCGAATGGCTCCAGATGCATCATTATTGGTTTTTGAACTGAATGATGAATTTTACGATTCATTAAACACGAGAATTAATGATCCGCGTGTGACCATCATTCATGACTCTGCTGAACATTTAGAGAAGTATATACATGATGGAAAGAAAATAGATGCTGTTGTTTCATCACTGCCACTAATGGTATTTCCAGAAACTGTTAGAGACAATGTTGTTAATGTGTCACACAAGGTTCTGAAATCAGCTGGAATTTACATGCAGTTTCAGTATTCGCTCCAATCAAAGAAACTATTGAAGGCTATCTTTAATGATGTCTCAATCAAGTTCACAACAAAAAACTTTCCACCGGCATTTATATATACATGTCGGAAAAAGTAACAAATAGAGATTACTTCGCACTCTATAAGCCCTATGGATTTCTCTGTCAATTTACGGGTGAAGAAAGCGATCAGTTACTTGGTGATTTGTATACTTTTCCCAAAGATGTTTATTCTATCGGTCGTTTGGATAAAGACAGTGAAGGCCTACTTTTATTAACAAACGACAATCAATACAAAACACAACTCCTTGATCCAAAAAATCATAAATACAAAACCTATTGGGTACAAGTAGAAGGATCAATAACAAAAACAGCAGTTGAAAAATTATGTTCTGGAACAATCCAAATCAATCACAAAGGAAAGAAACACAAAGTCGACCAAGCGCTCTGCAAAACAATAGCACCACCAGACCTTCCTGAGCGAGTTCCTTCGATACGGACAAGGCTTCACATCCCGACGTCATGGATTGAATTGAAGATCACAGAAGGAAAAAATAGACAGGTGAGAAAAATGACTGCTGCAATCGGTTTTCCAACCCTCCGCTTGATACGCACTGCAATGGGATCAGTTCAGCTTCAAGATCTTAAACCAGGTGAGGTTCGCAGAATTTTTCCAACTTAGAGAATCAATTAAAGCCCCATGCCTCCTTGGGAGGTAGGTTTTAGTTTCTTGCTACTTTCGTATTTCCCAAACTTGAATGACGCAGTAATGAAAAAACGTCTTGTCAACCACTTGTATTGACTTACCTGTCGAACCCCCTCTTGAATCAACTCCAAATCGAAACCCCGTGTATCAAAAATATCTGTGACCCTCGTTCCAATTGATAATTTCTTATTCAACAATCGTTTTTCAAATGAAATATCAATTCCTGTCCGAGGTTGTACAATACCTTGGGGAGATATACGCGGTGCACGATAAGATGCATTTATCTGAACCGTCGCAGTTTTATCCCAGAAGTCAGCACTACCGATGTATTTAAATCCCCAATTGACTCCACTATTGTTCCAATCCGTCTCAGGATCTGAATTTGTATACACAATGTAATTGCCATTAAACGAGATGGTGTTTTTCCACCATTTGAACGGTTTATAAATCAAGACAAGTTCTGAACCTGTACTCTCGCTATTATCAATGTTTCCATAGGTTACAATGGCTGTATTGTTTTCTCTATAAAACTTAACTCGATTTATAACATCGCGTGTCCTCCTATGAAACATACTGAATGTTGCAATTAATTTCTTTGACGTGTAAGAGTAACTAAAATCGTATGAGTCGATATACTCTGGTTCCAAATTTGGATTTCCACTTCTCAGATTGAAAGGATCTGCATAGCTCGTAAACGGATTCAGTTGTCTTGCGCGCGGGCGATTGATTCGCTTACTATAACTCAGACCCAACTCGGTTTTATCATTGAATTTGTACTTAAGATGTCCTGATGGGAAAACGTTTCTATAGGTGTTAGTGTAGTTATTCGAGTCTCCAATAAGAACCGGATCTTGCTGTGCGAATTCTCCACGGAGTCCAATCTGGTACTTAAAATTTCCTATCTCCTGGCCAAAAATACCATACGCACTATATATTGCACCATTGTATTGGTAATCAAAGTTCGCAACAGTATCCTCTAAATATTGACCGCTCAAGGTATCTAAAGTTTGTGAGCTTGTAGAAAGGATTTCTGAGTTCAAAATTGCCTTTGATCCGGTTTCGATGCGTGCATTAATTTCTTTTAAAATATAACTAAAGTCAATTTGAGCTGTCGTAAGTGAACTAACCTGATCATTTCTCAACTGCTGATATAACGGTTGTTGTGAAGTAGGACTTCCATTGGCACTCAAATAATTTTCAATATAGAAACCTTCTATTGCCTTCTCTCCGATTGATTGATAAGCAACGACTGACAACTCTCCTTTACTCTCTTTTAATTTCCATCCATAATTTAAATTCAAGTCCAAATTTTTATTCCTGCGTGGGTCACGAGACAATCGATCCCAACGATCAACAATTGCTTTGTTTCCGTCGAACAATTGGTTGCTTAAATCTCCTGTTCGCTCACGAAAACCATTTATAAATGTTCCTGAAAAACCAATTGTATGATTGTTATTGATGAAATAATCGGTTCCGAGAACAAATGTATTCCCCTCTTTAAAATCAGTACCAATTCTATCCTGTTCAAGAACAATCGTACTGTCTGAAACTACCTCACGTTCGAGCGTGCTTAGGTAATTTCGAAATCCACGAAACTGGTTGTACGAATAATTTGTATAAAGATTAAATCGTTCGTTACGATAGCTTAATGCCACATTCGCTTCAAATTGCTGACCGGATGTAAATGATACACCACCGAGCGTTGAGGAGACTATTCCATTAAAGCCCTTTAATTTATTTTTTTTCATCACTATATTGATTATACCAGAGGTCCCATCGGGGTCGTATTTTGCTGAGGGATTCGTTACAACTTCAATACGTTGAATTGAATTTGCTGGAAGGGCATCTAATAGGTTCTGTCCATCTCCTAGTACGAGGCCACTTGGGCGGCCATCAATCAAAATCGTGACATTCCCATCACCTCTTAAGCTAATATTTCCGTTCTGATCAATATCAATAGAGGGAATATTGTTTAAAACATCATTGACAGTGCCTCCTCTTACTGCGATATCGTCCTGCACATTGTATATCTTTTTGTCGATACCAGCTTTTAAAACATCCAATGAACCGGTCGCAACAATATCATCAAGTTGAAGGGATTCACTAATTTCAAGTTTTACAATCCCGAGATCTCGACTCTGTCCATCCTCAAAAAGAAGTGGATTGAGTGTAAAGCTTGAAAAATTGGTAAATGAAATTTTCAGGAAGTAGTTTCCATTGTTTATAGCTCGTAGTTTGAAAGTACCATCTTGATTGGTGTAAATTCCAGCAACCACTGTTGAATCTTTAGAGTCAAACAATCGGACAGATGCAAATTCAAGGGGGCCATCAGCATCCATAACTCTACCTGAGATACTTTGAGCATGTAGGTTTAAAGATGACAAAAGAAGAAATATGAGGAGAAAACGCATGTGCTATAAGAGCTTAAATTCAATTGAGTTTTTTAACATCTTGACAATAGGGCAACGTTCCGAAATAAGAATCAAACGCTGCCTCTGTTCTTCTGAGAGTGAACCTTCAAATTGAACTGTTTTATTGATTTGGGCTTTGTCTTTATTATCAATGAGTTGAAGTTCAATAAACACATTCTGTAAATCCCAGTTTTTCCGTTTTGCATACATTTTCATTGTAATCAGCTTACAGCTAATCAATGACGTTAACAAAAGTTCAGTAGGTGTCGGCCCTAAATCCAATCCGCCGTCGGAGATTGACTGATCTGCCAACAAATAGTGCAAACGCGAGGATGTCTCTACCGTATAGGCTTCTTTTAACTTACCACTAACTTTAACCTCTTGATGCATTTCTTATTTTATCGAGTAGTTCGCTTAATTGATCTGCATCCTCATCAGTTATTGGTGGGACTAAGATATTTTCTTGTTCTTTAAGAGCAGCATCGATAGTTTTTAAAAGTTCTAGGCCAGAAGCTGTTATTTTTACATATATAACCCTACCATCCGATGCACATCTCTCACGAGAAATCAAATTCTTCGCTATGAGTTTGTCCATTAATCGAGTAGTATTTGGCGACTTCTCTATCATTCGGTCCTTTACCGTGTTTACCGCGATAGCCTCCGCTGCCCCTCTTAGAATCCGCAATATATTGAATTGTGGCATGGACAAATCAAACTGAGACATAAAAACCCCCTGTTTTGTACCGATCAAATTAGATGTGTATCGGAGATTTATAGCTGCTCTGCTCTGCGGACTGGTGAACTTAGTTTGAATTTCTTCATTAATATTCATGGCACAAATATAGATACCATGGTAGTATATTCAAAATTAAAAGGAACAAACATAAGCCACAATTCGAATTGACAGCATTAAAAGAAATTTTCTTATTTTTAGATAAAAATACGCTTATTATGAAAAATTTTGTCTTTGTAACGATTTCTTTCGCTTTGTTGATGTTGACAGCAAGTTGTGGTTCTGATCCTGTTAACCATGCAGATTCAATCTGTAATTGTTTAAAGGAAGGTGGGCTGAACAGTTCACTTTCATTGATGGAGCTTGATGACCTAGAAGATTCAATGGATGATGAAGAAGTTGCTGCATGTGTACTTAATGTTTTTCGAAAAATGGAAGATGATATGTCTGACATGAGTAAAAATGACAAGAAAGAATACACAAAAGAATTTTTAAAAGGAGTGGTTGATACAGAGTGTTCTGATTTAATATTAAATGCAGTCCCTTACGACATGTTAGGTCTCGCGCTAACAGGAGCCGAATCAGAACTTTTAAGAAGTTTTTAATAGTCTTATAACCACTTGATATCAAACTCATCTGGGGCCACATCGCCAGAGTATTTTACCTCAATTCGATGTTGTCCAGGAATCAGACTCATAAAATTTTTGCTGAATTTTACTCCAGTCTGATCGCTTGTTATCCATGCATCACGTATAAAACGTTCATTATTGATTCGCAAGACAAGCGATTTATCGGATGGGTTGATGCTCTCAATTGTCATTTCTACATCTCCTGAGGATGCTTTGGCATACCTTTTTGAGAGAATATTAAAGGAGCGCTTGTGCTCTATGCCAAGATGATCGTTCCAAGCGAATACGAGATGAACGTTCTTTTTTCCTCGTTGCTTTTCCGACAATACATTTAGTGGAAGAGATTTTTGGCCATTTACAGTTGTATTTTGAACTACTATTTGATCGATCTTCGTGCCCTTTAAGTCATAGATTGTACAGCGAATATTGCAATCAAAGGTGTCAACAACATCGGACACCAAGTAATAGTCAACATCATCTATACTATTGAACTTCTCGACAACAGTAACTTCCTTGTAATCGTCTTTGATTCGGTATTGCAACGCCTTCCAATTCCCGAAATAATCACGACTTGCCCAAGACGGCGCTGGCCAACAATCATTCACTTGCCAATACAGTGTACCGCCACACCTTGGCGCATCAATTCGGTGGCCTGCCACGGCCATGCTCACTGCAATTGATTGAGTCAATTGTGAGTAATACACAAAATCTTCAAACGATTTTGGTGTTCCAAATAGCTTTTTTGCATGCTTTAAAATCATGGAATTCCCCACATAACTTTTTTGATGGTGCTTCATTACGGGTGCATTTAAATCCCACTCTTCTTTTTTAGAGAATGAAGACAAAGTTGTATATTCTGGAAAGCTCTGAAATCCATACTCTGCATTAAAACGACCAATTTTTTTACCAAAATCTTCTAATGGATCATTTCCATGCCACACACCCCAATAGTGCTGGGAGCCATGATTATAAAGCTCCATTTTCCCCCAATTACTCAAGGGAGAAGTATGTATGTACGGGATATTTGTATAACGTGCTACCATTTCAGGAGCAAGCCCCTTAAATAAACGATCATATGAAGACTCAATCTCGCGCGCCGTCTTCCCAAAAAGTCCATATTTTATTTGAAACCCCCAATTGCCCCATGCAACTTCTACCTCATTGTTGCCATTGAATTGAACTACACTCGGGTGAGAAGCAATTCTGGGGATTTGATAATCAAACTCATTAGTAACATTTGCAATAAATTCATCGTCTCCTGGATACATTGAACAGGCAAACATAAAATCTTGCCAAACCATCAGTCCAAGTCGATCGCAGGTTTCATAGAAAATATCATCCGGATAATATCCGCCTCCCCAGACACGAATCATATTAAAATTCGACTCTGCCATATCCTCAACAAGTCTAACAATAGCTTGATCGGTCACCCGAGCCGGAAATATATCTTGCGGAATGTAGTCACCACCTTTTGAGAATATACGACGTCCATTGATTTTAAAGTAATAACTAGTACCCCACTCATCTTTCTCTTGGATCAACTCTGATGTCTTAATTCCATACTTTAATTTACAACTATCAATTACCTGATTATTAATAGTATATAGTAAAATATTTTGATCATAAATATTTTGTTCTCCATGCCCGCGCGGCCACCAAAGCTTTGGATTTTTCACCTTTATGACGCGTGTCATTTGACCGTTATTTAAAGCGACCATCTCATTTTGGAGCCCTTCTCCTTGCCAACTATAATTCGCTAGGCGGTCGACAGCCATTTCTAACATAAACTCTATAGTCGCCTCGGATTCGCTAATCGCTAAAATCTTTACACTTTTATTTATAATTCGATTTTCATTATACGAGTGAAGTGCTGCAGGCTTGTTGAATCCTATAGTATTCAAACGAAGCGCCCAATCCCATCCAAACTGATATTGTGGTTTACGCGTGTATGGCGCAATTGCAACATCGTGAACATCATTTGGTGCAGGAAGCTGGTAACTCTTATTTTTCCACATTTCAGCATGATATAATACAGGCGGAGTAATCACAACAGTTATTTCATTGACACCAACTTTTAAGTAGGGTTTTATTTGTACTGAATGTGGTATGAAGGCATTTTCACATACCAAAACCTTCGTTCCATTTACAAAAACACTTCCATAAGTATCGACCGAACCAAAGTACAATTCATTAAATTCATAATTTAGTTGCTCTTCTTCAATTAATATAATTGACTTAAACTCCCATGGCTGCTCTTCAAACCAGCTGAATTTATTTTCATTTGTGCCATAGAATGGGTCTGGCATTTCACCGTTCTCGATGAATGCCTCTTGGACAGAGCCATACGATCCAAGATCCATCCATTGTATTTTTTTTGGATGAAAAAAGGACCATTCTATGCTATCAATTTTTTGTGTATAGACTTTTTGACCCATTACAAATAGAACAATTAGAACAATATATTTCATTTACCTACCAATTTCGATCATAACTCGCATCAATCATTTTTTCCATTTTAGCGGTTTGAATTGCATAGTTAAAACCGTAATAAACAGAGTGCGCTCCGACATTACCAAATTTATCAAGCGCCAAAAAGCCTACCTGTAGGCCTGTCAAGTCTTCGTGCTTGGCGATGATACGTTCAACAGCCATTTCACAAGACTCCTGTGGAGTAAACCCTTGACGCATTAATTCAACAACAGTATGACTTCCTGCAATCCTTATAACGGCCTCCCCAAGCCCTGTGGCACATGCGGCACCTACCTCATTATCAACAAATAGTCCAGCTCCGATAATCGGAGAATCACCGACTCGACCTGGCAATTTGTAACCCCATCCACTTGTTGTACATGAACCACTGAGATTTCCTTCCTTATCGAGAGCCAGCATTCCGATTGTATCATGATTCTCATTGTTAATCTCAGGATGTTTCAACTTGGCCTTTTCATCCCTCTTCCACTCTTTCCATTCTTTTTTCACCTCTTTCAAAGGTGTTTTAACCTTTAGAAACCCTTGTTTTAATGCAAATGCTTTTGCACCTTTTCCCACAAGCATCACATGCGGGGTTTCTTCCATAACCTTTCTTGCCACAGATATTGGATGATCAATACCCTCTAAGCAAGCCACAGCTCCACAATTGGAGTTCTCATCCATTATGCAGGCATCTAATGTTAAATGACCATCACGATCTGGTCGACCTCCGATGCCAACACTTCGATTGTTTATATCAGCTTCTGTAATTCGAACGCCAGCTTCGACAGCATCCAAAGCTCTGCCTGAACTCCCCAAAACCTTCCAAGCAGCAGTATTTGCATCAACACCATGTTTCCAGGTAGATATTACGATAGGTTCGATTGGAACTATTTTTCGTTTTTCACCAAAGGTTTCTTCCAGATAATTCGACGCCTTCGAGGGCTTTAATACGCTAAGAAAAAGTCCTGCAAGGCCCAATTTAAAAAATGATCTTCGCTTTAATTCGCTCATTGATTTTACTTTTTAAGTTCATTTTTAAGCCAACTTTGGTAGTTATTGGCGTTATTGATGTGTTCTCTTCCCGATGCCGTAAAATTGTGCTCTCCCGAATAATCTGGTTTGGCGCACATGTAAACCCAATCAACTGGTGCTGGGTTTAAAACTGCATCCAATACTGCTGCAGGCGAAATGCATATCGGTCCCGGTGGTAAACCGTTTATTTTGTATGTATTGTAAGGGCAATCAATGTCTCTATGCCTGTTCGTTAAACGCTGCACGTTGTTCAATTCATTTCCCCAACAGAACTTAAACGTGGGATCAGACTGCAATTTCATTCCCTTGTTCAATCGATTCAAATAGAGCTTCGCAATAATTGGCCATTCCGCATTTACCTTTCCTTGTTCAGAGTATACAATACTCGCTAATGTAGAAACCTCGGATGGATTATTCAGTCCAATTGACTTCATTTTTGATTCACGCTCACTCGTCCAAAAACTATCAAATTGCTCCCCCATAAATGAAACAAATTGTTGCGCATCAGTATCATATGGCATTTCGTACTGCTTAGGCAAAAATAATGCCGCAATTTGATTGGCATTTAAATCATATTTCTCTAGAGTGCTGGGGTTTAATAATTCTTCCACAATTTGTGCACTATCGGCAACAATGCATTTTTCTATCGCTGCACCAACATCGTAGACATCACGGCAATTGTTAAATAGTACTTTGACCTTGATTTCATTTCTACCCAACCCATTGTCATTTTTTTGAAATCCTGTAATTAGGTCTCTGATCCGAGTTCCTGACAAAATCAAGTATTTACCACCTGAAAAATGTATTGTATCTATATTTTGCTCTCTCGCCACTCGACGAACTGCCTCAATATCCTTTATAACTCCGTTTATTTTAAGTAAATCAAGCAATTCGGTAAAAGTTGGATCAGTTCGAATCAGGAGTTTTGTTTGTGTTGTATTTGAGGTTCGTATAATGTCTTCGCTAAATAAGGATTGTATTTTATCGAACTTCATCAAAGCAAGGCCCAGAAGTGAAATAAAGCCAAATAGAACTAATTTTTTAAGCATTTTTCAAATATTTGAGTTTCAATATACTGACCATTATTCAATTCTGCCGCAGGCATTAACCTCTTTTTAATAAAACTTCTTTTTTCGAAAAGTCGCACACTTGGTAGGTTTGAAGTGAAAACCTTTGCGTAAAGGACATCAATCCCTAGCTCTTTGATGCAAATCTCCTCAAGCAATCTCAATGCGTTTTCGGCAACACCCCTGTTTCGATCTTTTGATTTAGCAACTAAAATACCTACGAATGCACAGGCATTTAAAAAGTCAATATCAAATAAATCGATTGCACCGAGTGAACGTTGTTCATCCGAGTCAATTATCATATAACGTGCTTGTTTTGCTGTTTTTATGTCTTTCAGAGAATCGACCAAACTCCTTATTTCATCCAACGAATAATCTGAATCGTTACCGCTAACAGACCAGTTAGATCGATCATTTTCCCATTCTTTAACAAGAAGGGCATCAGATAAAACCATCGGACGAAGAAATAAATCAGGCATCTTCCAGGTGTCTTAGACGATCGTGAATGTCTTGGAGACTGTAATCGATAATTCCTTGAAAGGTATCATCAATATTGATTCCTTTCACTGATCCAATCCGTTGTGCGTTATTCAAAGCAGAAAGCAACTCCTTCAGCGTCTGAACATTATTACAATGCAGAGTTTCTTTCACGGGGTGTAAACAGGTGATGTGACCAGTTTTTGTCTTTGAATATGCAGAAAAATGCTCTGCTATTGACCCGGCAGAAATGGTTTCAGTCAATTCAAAGAGCAAAGTTTTTATTTTTTTTTGCTCGAGAAGTTTTAGAACATTGTCCACATGAAGGTACTCGTCTTTACCATTGTATTTCAGACTGAAATAGCAGTTGTTAGAAGAAATTCCAACATGTGGTGGTATTTTATCTGCATACAAAACCCACAAAAAACACCTCTCAGAATCGAAGGTATGCAATTCAAAAGGGAGAATCGCAGTAAGGTCTATTTCATAATTCAACACTTCCATCAAACACCTTTTTTGCGGGTCCTGCCAAAATTATTTCACTAAAACTTTCAGCATCTCTTCTTGCATACACTGACAGTTGACCACCTTTTGTGCTCACAGACACCGTACGATCACAAAACTTATATTTATCCATGAAAGCCAATACGCATGCTGTTACTCCAGTTCCACATGACAAGGTCTCATCCTCCACTCCTCGCTCATATGTAGCGACCTCAATAGAGGAATCATCAAACTCTAGTACAGTATTAACATTTATACCATCGGCCTTGAATTTGGGAGAGTATCGAATCGATTGACCAAAATCAACAATATCCAATTCGTTTTTATCGTCAACAAAACGAACATAGTGAGGAGACCCGGTATCAATAACATAATCCATATCCATCCGCTCCAAAAACGTTACTGGAAGCATATCAAGATGTACAATGTCATCTGTGATTCGAGCCGTGTGAGGCCCATCAATTGCTTTAAAGCAGGCTGTTTCCTCGATAAGTTTTAGGTATTTTGCAAAAGCTACAGAACATCTGGCACCATTTCCGCAAAAACTCTGACTTCCATCGGCGTTATAGTACTCGACTTCAAAATCGTAATCAACGTGAGGTGAAATTTTTATCAAACCATCAGCACCAACGCCCATTCTGCGGTGACATAGGAACTTTATTTGTTCAAGAGTAAGGTCATCGTAAAACCCGTCAATATTGTTCAACATTACGAAATCATTACCTGTCCCCTGATATTTACTAAAACTAATTTTCATTCTACCTACAAAGTTAATCTTAATCAAAAAATAAACAATTCGACTGCTTAACATTCTTTAACAGCAAAGAGCAATTAAACTTTCACCGATTGGCGTTATTATTGTTCAAAGAAATAATAAAATAAAAAAATGAAAAACAAATTGAAAACACTTGGTTTAGGACTTATTGGTGGAGCAATTCCATTGGCTCTATTTCTGACTTTCGATACGACAGGCGATCAACTAATTGACACGAGTCAATTGAATCGTATCGACTTGGATCCATCAAATCGATTTGTACACACAACAAGCATGAACAGTGTTCTTGATGCATCTTCAAATAACTTTGTGAAGGCCTCCGAAACTACAGTAAATTCAGTCGTTCATGTCACGACCAAAGTAGTTACAACACAATTCCAACGCGACCCGTTTTTTGAATTCTTTTATGGTCCTGGTGCCGGAGGTCGTGAGTTTGAGCGACATGGACAAGGCTCAGGCTCAGGTGTCATAGTAACTAGTGATGGATATATTGTTACCAATAACCATGTGATTGAAGATGCGAGTGAAATTGAAGTGACCCTCAACGACAATCGTAAATATGCAGCAAAGCTAATTGGAGCAGATCCGTCAACCGATATTGCTGTTTTAAAAATAGAGGAATCTCAATTGATTCCAGTGCCTATTGGAAATAGCGATGCATTGCAGATTGGAGAGTGGGTTTTGGCCGTAGGCAATCCATTCAATCTAACATCAACAGTAACTGCTGGCATTGTTTCAGCAAAGGCACGGAATATCAACTTATTGTCTGACCGATCAAGAGGAAAGATAAATTCAATAGAATCGTTTATTCAAACGGATGCCGCTGTGAACCCAGGAAACAGTGGAGGTGCTCTGGTAAACACTAATGGTGAACTGGTCGGAATCAACACTGCAATTGCATCACAAACTGGCAGTTACACAGGTTATTCGTTTGCTGTTCCTGTAAATCTAGTTCAGAAAGTTATGAGCGATCTAATCGATTATGGTATTGTTCAAAGAGGTTTTCTAGGTGTTCAAATTTCAAACATAACACAGGAACTAATGGAAGATAAGAAATTGCCTAACCTTTCAGGTGTATTTGTTGGTGGAACTGTTGATGGAGGGAGTGCAGAAAAGGCTGGAATCAAAGAAGGTGATGTCATTTTAAAAATAGGTTCTAAAGTTGTAAACTCACTAGCCTCTCTTCAGGAAGAGGTTGGTAAACGTAGACCGGGAGATCAGCTTTCAGTAACTATTCGCAAACAAAATGGCAAAGAAAATGTTATTATGATTACGCTTAGAAATGAAGACGGGCAAACCAAATTGGTTTCAAAGGCTGAAGTTTCAGCAAACACCGCGTTGGGCGCTTCTTTTGAAAGGCTAACGAGCAAAGAAAAGAAAGAATTAAACATTTCGAATGGTGTTAAAATCAAATCCTTGAATGCAGGAAAGTTGAAGTCACTTGGACTCAAAGAAGGTATGATTATAACAAAAGTCAACAACGAGTCAATAGAAACTGTTGAGCAATTGACAAAAAAATTAAATGGCGCAAATCGTGGTATACTGCTGGAGATACTTACTGAAAGTGGAAGAAAAGACTACATTGGGTTTGGCCTATAGATCTTGAATTAAGGCATGATTTTTGACAACAACAATAAAATATAAAAGTTGCTGTTTTTCTTGCATAACAAGGTCTTTTCATCGTATCTTTGCATTCGCTTAAGCGGTATAATAGTGCATCAGTGAAAGAATATGAGACAGCTTAAAATTACGAAGTCAATTACCAATCGAGAGAGTCAGTCATTAGACAAGTACCTACAAGACATTGGTAAAGAGGAATTGATAACTGCTGAGGAAGAGGTAGAATTGGCGAGAAAGATAAAGCAAGGTGACCAATTGGCACTTGAAAAATTGACACGAGCGAACCTTCGTTTCGTTGTCTCTGTTGCCAAGCAATACCAAAATCAAGGACTGACACTACCTGACTTAATCAACGAAGGGAATTTGGGATTGATTAAAGCAGCACAAAAATTTGATGAGACCCGGGGATTTAAATTTATATCCTATGCTGTTTGGTGGATTCGCCAATCAATATTGCAGGCCCTAGCAGAGCAAGCACGTATTGTTCGATTGCCACTGAATCAAGTTGGGTCACTCAACAAAATTAATAAAGCATTCTCACGTCTTGAGCAAGAGTTCGAACGTCCTCCTTCGGCAGAAGAACTTGCTGAAGCTCTCGAGGTTCCTGAAGATAAAATTAAAGAAAGCTTAAACGTTTCTGGAAGACACGTATCAATGGATGCTCCTTTATCTACATCCGAGGACGGAGGAACTCTCATGGACGTGATGGCAAATAATGATTCACCAAAAGCAGATCATTCGCTAATGGCAGAATCATTGCAGAAAGAAATAGAACGTTCATTAAGTACATTAACAGATAAAGAACGTGAGATCATTCGTCTCTTTTTTGGTATCGGTATGAATCACGGTCTTACACTTGAAGAGATTGGTGCCAAATTCAATTTGACTCGAGAACGCGTTCGACAAATAAAAGAAAAAGCAATCCGTAGACTGAGACACACGTCACGAAACAAATTGCTAAAAGCCTACTTAGGATAAGATAGAAAGCTCCCATCATTTGACGGGGGCTTTTTTTTATCATATATAATTTATAACCACTAAATAATTAAAAATGGAAACTGTGATTGACTATGAAAAAGAACTCAATTCGCACATTGAACAAGAAAGAGCTGCTGTAAGGCTATCTAGTATTACAGGTGAACTTCTTTACCACCAAGGAATCGAATTGGTGTTTTTTAGAAATCATCTAAATGATGTAACGGTAGCAGAAGTTCTCAAACTTCACACATACTCAAAGAAAGTTGTAAACAAACCTGTTGACATCTTTACGAGTGTTCTATTGGCAAAAGAGATATTGAATTTGAATCTTGCACCGGCAAAACTCGATATTGGAAAACTTTCATCTGAATGGCTTAGTGAAAAAGAGGATTTTTCATCACCGACAGAATTTCTCAAAAATAAATTGTCAGGCTTTGAATTAGAAAATGCGGTAGCACCAGAGCCGAGAGATGTTGTTTTATATGGATTTGGAAGAATCGGGCGCCTCGCAGCAAGGGAGCTAATAAAACAGGCAGGTAAAGGACAGCAACTTCGATTGCGAGGTATTGTTACACGAAGTAATTCTGAGTCTGATCTTATAAAGCGAGCTGCATTGCTGAAAAATGATTCTGTTCATGGCGCATTCGATGGGACGGTTGCAGTTGATTCAGAAAAGGAAGCGTTAATCATAAATGGCCAGATTGTAAAAATGATTTGTGGTAAAAAACCCGAAGACATTGATTACACACAATACGGAATTAACAATGCCCTAATCATCGATAATACAGGCGTATTCACGAATCGTGAAGCCCTCTCAAGACACCTACAAGCAAATGGAGTGTCAAGAGTACTCTTGACTGCCCCGGGAAAGGGGATTCCGAATATTGTATATGGAATTAACCAAGGGGAATTGGATTTGGATAATGAAACCATCTATTCAGCCGCTTCATGCACAACAAATGCTATTTCGCCAGTTTTAAAAGTAATTAATGACACTTATGGCGTTGTGAAGGGACACATTGAAACAGTTCACGCATACACGAATGACCAGAACTTATTGGACAACATGCACAAAAAGCCGAGAAGAGGACGGTCTGCAGCAATAAATATGGTGATAACCTCGACAGGTGCAGGAAATGCTGTGACAAAAGTTATTCCAGATTTAAAAGATAAATTAACTGCAAATGCTGTCCGTGTCCCAACTCCAAATGGGTCTTTGGCCATTCTTAATCTTGAGTTGGGAAAAGAAACAACCCTGGAAGAATTAAACGGTGCAATGAGAGATGCAGCACTAAACGGTGAATTAATTAACCAGATATATTATGCAACTGACCCCGAGATGGTATCCAGCGATATCATAGGAAATACGTGTTGTTCTGTCTTTGATTCAAATGCAACAATTGTATCGAAAGATGGGAAAAATGCTGTAATTTATGCCTGGTATGACAATGAATTCGGATACACGAAGCAAGTAATACGAATGGCGAAATACATAACAAAAGTGAGAAGAGCGATTTATTATTAATTACTCCAATTCAAATGATATGACAAGCCCCAGAAGATTTCTTCTAGGGCTTTTTTTTAATTAATTACCAATCTTTTACTGATTAGCCCATTTGGCGAGCTAATGCGAACGGTATATAAACCTTTTCTCAAATCCGACACATTCATTTTGTGCGTCGTTCTTCCTGCTTGAACATTCAATAGTTGTTCAGATGAAATTACTTGTCCCAAACCATCAACAATATCTATAGCTATATTCTGTTCCTTTACCGTCTGTATAGCAAGGATAGCATTGGATAAGGTAGGGTTTGGATAAATCTTTGCAGACGCAATTGAATTTGTTGGGTTAGAATTAACAGAAACTGTTCCAGGAACGCCGTATTGAGCGTTATACACCTCACGTGTGCTCAGTGTTTGAACCCAAGCAGCAACACCCAAATCAGAAAATTCCTCAATTGAATGCTCAATCGCATGATTTGTTTGACTCTGAGCACTCGCAGGCAATGTGTAATTCCCATTGAACTGGTACGTCTGCTCAAAATGATAAATATCACCGGCAGACATTGGAGGCATAACAACTCCCCCATCGCCAGGCAGCATTTTTTTCATTACGTGCTCAAAAGATGTTTCTCCATTGCTACCGACATTGTTTTGCGTCGAATATTCAAAAACAGCCAAATAAATTCTCATTCCAGGATTCGTATTTACGAGCATTTCAACATCTCCTTCAATTGAAATGGTCTTTGCTGCTTCATTAACCTCATAAACAACTGTTATATTTGCCTTTGCAGGATCAATATAGGACGCATCAAGATCAGACTGCGCAAAAGTTCCGGTAAAAATATTTGCACCGCCATCAACACGTGTGTCTGGAACACCACTTACTCCATAAACTCCTCTTCGAGTTCCTCCTTCATCTGTGTAATATGGATCACCGCTTCCTGGCCAATTCATCTGATATTTAAGGGAAACATATTTATCATCGTTCTGGGGATCAGCCAATACGGCTTCCAAGTTAATGTTTCCACTGGCACAAGGAGGACATGTTGAAGATGTAAACGTTTCTACAAAAGCTGTTCTCGTTTGACCTACTGTGACTAGTGTACTGAATAATGTTGCTGCAAGTAAAAAATAATTTTTAATCATTTTAAAAAAGTTTTATCACTTTAGAATTCGAATCTCAAAAGTGGTTGGTACATAAATTTGAGCAATAGCTGATATTTATTAATAAGAATGAGGTTCCTGTTGTTCGAGGCACAAACGTACTTTTTCTTCATGTTTTCGTCGTTCCTCTGGCGTATTTTGAGGGTTCTGAACCAAAAAAGCCTTACACCTCTTCTCTATTTGATCAAATCTAACAATAAGATTCGAAAAATCCGCATCACTTAAACCTGAATTTTTAAAGGCTTTATTGATAGAATCGTTCTTGACGATACATGTGCAAAAATCCCATTGGGGTCCATATTGACGTTCAATTCCTTTTACATTATTTAGGAACTCATCACGATAATTTGAGTCAACGAGCTCCAAATCCAGATCAGATTCAATACCAAGGGAATCGATTTTCGCAGAGTAAACATTCGTGTCGTATTGAGGAGATTTCTCTTTCACTAAAACGTTCTCAACACCATCAGGACCATTACACGAAATCCCTATCAGTAGTAGAAAGACAATACTATATTTTTTTCTTACGGTAAGATGCACACCAAAAGTTGTTATAGTCATAACGTTAAAAGTGTGACAAAGGTTGACTTGTTTGTTCGAGACAAATAAAATCAATTGGAACTGCACAATTAAAAGTGCAATTCTACGAGTTTTTTACATTCCCACTACTTTTGTCCTAGTTGGTCTTCTGGAGCATTCGAAATCGCAGCTTTATCCAATCGCAATTTACCACTCTCAGTAGCAATCAAGATGGTTGATTCATCTACCGCCAAAATCTTACCATGTATTCCACCAATTGTCACAATTTTATTTCCAACTGCAAGATTCTCCCGAAACTTCTTTAATTCTTTTTGCTTTTTCATTTGTGGTCTGATCATGAAGAAGTAAAAAACCACGATGATCAGCACCAACATTACACCTTGTTCCATTGTATATCTAAATTTAAATTATTTACTAATTACAACCCCCTTAATCTTCAATTGACTTACTGGAGGTTTGGTATTTGCAGTCACATTAACGTGTTTCGAAAAAATACCTATTCCTACTCTATTCGTATTTACTGTTGCAGTTATGTAATCCGATTCACCCGACTGAATTGGTTCCTCTGGGTAAGAGGAAACTGTGCAAGAACACGAGGGCTTTACACTTGCGAGTATAAGTGGATAATCACCTGTATTCGTCACCTTAAATTTCGCAGTAACAATTTCACCTCGCATAACTTCTCCAGCGTCATAAATTCGCTCTATGTCCATCGTTGTCTTGTTCCCAACTTGAACATCCGCTGTTTCTTCACAAGAAAGAAGCAGACCCAAAACCACTAAAACAGATACTATCTTCATATTACTTTTTTATTTATTCAATCCTCGACCTACCTTTTTAATCAAACCTTGGCTATCGAGCCTATCTATTGCTTTATCTAGAACACCATTAATGAAACCATTGCTTTTTGGTGTACTATAAAATTTAGAAATCTCAATGTATTCATTCAACGTGACCTTCGTTGGAATGTTATTAAAGATTTGGAGCTCAGTAATTGCCATTTTCATTAAAATAACGTCCATTCGTGCAATTCTATCAAGTTCCCAATTGCTTGTAAGGTCATCAATCAACTTTTCATTTTCAATATCCATCGAGATGGTCTTCCGAAGCAACTCTTTTATGAATGTAGTTTCATCTTCCTCGTCTTTGTAGAGCGGAAGTATTGCATTTTCTCCATCAGACGAGAAACTTTTTATTGTTTTGATTACCATACTGCAGGCCAAATCAATGTCATCCAACCAATGAATACTCTTTTCTTCAAAAAAACTGTAAAGCAATGGTGAATTCGCAATATCTGTTTTGAATATAGCAACGGCAAATGCAAGGTCCTCTTCAAAACCTTCGGTTTCATTATTCATGAATTCAAAATAGGTTTCACTCTCTCGCATACCAAGATACATCTTGCGAAACATTTCTTGATGCTCATCTCCAATCCAATTTACCTTAGTGTTTTCTGAATTGGTTCTCAACATTTCATGCTTCTCAAGGAGATCAATGACTTTGTTCTCAACAAACTTTCGATTGGGATTTAGATCTTCATATTTCGGACGAATTTTCTTTTTATTCTCCTCTATTCGTCGAACTCCCTGACGTTTTAATTCCTCAAAGGTCAAAAGTAAATAGAGATATAAATCATAAATCCTATCCACAGAATTCATCAGTTCTCTCTCCGAAATGGCAATATCTCCCCCTTCGGTTTGAAAGTAAGCATAGAGTGATTGTAATACTTTTACTCTTAAGTGTCTTCTGTTCAGCATTCGATTCTAAAGTGGAAGTTTGTCCTTACTAATAGCATTTATTCGTTCTTCAGCCATTTTATTTGCGATTTCATAGGTCGGTATATTTTCACTGGATGAACGTTTGACTATATTTTGAATTGTTGTATAAATCTCATCTGCCTTATCCATTGCCCATTGAGCGCTCAAACTTTTGACTTCAGAGTAACAGTTAATAACTCCACCGGCATTCAACGCAAAATCGGGAGCATATACAATACCTTTTTTCATCACCTCTCTTCCGTGAATGCTCTCATTTTGTAATTGATTGTTGGCAGCACCGGCAATGATTGAACACTTCAAACGTTTCAGTGTTTCGTCATTGACAGTTGATCCAAGCGCACATGGAGCATATATATCAATATCTAAGTCGTATATTTCATCCAAACCAACGACTTTTGCATCATATGTATCTGCAACTCGTTTGAGTGTAGGTTCGTGTATGTCGGAAATAAAAACTTCCGCCCCCTCTTTTGCTAAAGCATCCACAAGATATTCTCCTACATGACCTACACCCTGTACAGCAACTTTTTTGCCGCTCAATTCATCAGTGCCAAATTGTTCTTTGGCGCAGGCCTTCATACCTACATATGTTCCATGGGCCGTAACAGGTGAAGGATCCCCACTTTTACCGGGCAATCCAACTACATGGTTTGTTTCTTTACTCACCCATGTCATATCAACAGGTGAAATACCGACATCTTCAGCAGTAATATATTTCCCAGCCAAACTATTGACGAATTTCCCAAAGCGTCTGAAAAGCGCCTCGGACTTCATTGTACGTGAATCTCCAATGATAACGGCTTTACCCCCTCCTAGATTTAGACCTGAAATAGAATTTTTGTAGGTCATTCCGCGCGACAAACGAAGCACATCATTCAGCGCTTCCATTTCGTTTTTATAGGACCACATTCGTGTACCACCGAGGGCTGGGCCTAAAACCGTATTGTGAACAGCTATTATGGCTTTTAACCCCGTTTCGTTGTCGTTACAGAACAACAGTTGTTCATGATTGTATTTGCTCATTTGAGCAATAACCGGATTATTAGAAAGATCAGTGTCTTCTATATTTTTTACTTCAAACATATCAAAGCCATAAATTATATCAATCTATATGTATACTTTTACAACGCCATGTAAATCGTGGGGCGAAAATAGGAAATTATCAGATGAAGTCACTCAGCTATCTCAATAAATATTTTTTAAAATACAAATGGAGACTTTTATTGGGAATACTGTTTATTATCGCCACCAATCTATCTAAAGTTCTAATGCCGAAGTACTTTGGAAGCGTAACTGATCAACTCAAGAATTGGAATGAAAGTTTGGATCCAGATACAGTCTTCATATATGCTCTGAAGGTTGGAGGTTTTTACATGTTGTTGTCCTTAATCAGTGGAATCTTTCTTTTCTTGACACGCCAGACCATCATTATTATGTCTCGTTATATCGAGTATGATCTAAAGAATGAAGTATTCAGTCAATACCTAAGACTCAGTTATAGCTTCTTTAAAAAGAACAATACAGGTGATTTATTGAATCGTATTTCAGAGGACGTTACAAAAGTACGAATGTACCTTGGTCCAGGCATTATGTATACTATAAACTTGGCAGTTTTGTCGATTCTGGTAATTTATAATATGTCGAATATCAATGGTTACCTTACGATTATCGTCCTGATCCCCTTGCCAATTATGTCGTTTATTATCTACTCGGTTGCTTCGAAAATTAACAAAATTAGTAGCGTTGTACAGAAAGAACAGTCTTTCATGTCCACTTTGGTGCAAGAGTCTTTCTCTGGAATACGGGTCGTAAAAGCCTACGACAGAAGTTTTGAAATAGAAAATAAATTCAATGCTTCAGCCAATGCATACAAAACAAAAAATATGCGTCTGGTGCTTGTGAATTCCTTGTTTATGCCTACTATTTTCATTCTTGTTGGTGTGAGTACGGTATTGTGTATCTATCTTGGGGGCATTTTTCATGCTCAAGACCAAATGACTATCGGTGAAATAACCACCTTTATTTTTTACGTTAATATGCTAACGTGGCCATTTGCTTCTGTCGGCTGGGTTGTCTCATTAATACAGCGCGCGGCAGCCTCCCAGGCAAGAATCAATGAATTTCTTAATGAGAAGCAAGAAATAAAAAACACCAGTAATTCACCCTTTATTTTTCTAGAGAAAATAGAATTTATTAATGTTTCCTATACATATCCAAATTCAGGAATTCAGGCAATTCAAAATCTAAGTTTCACACTAAACAAAGGTGAGTCACTTGGAGTTGTGGGACGCACAGGTAGCGGTAAATCCACTATAATTCAACTCTTGACGCGACAATTGGAGCCGGATCAAGGTGAAATCCGTATTGATGGAGTGGATATTAATGAATGCAACCTAAATGAAATGAGAGCCGCCACAGGAGTCGTTCCACAGGACGTATTTCTTTTTTCAGACACCATACGAAATAACATTCAGTTCGGCAATAGTTCATCAAATATGCTGAGTGATAAAGAATTAATTTCAGTTACTAAGCAAGCACATGTGTATCACAACATTCAGGGATTTAAGGATGAGTTTAATACACTTCTGGGTGAACGAGGAGTTAATTTGAGTGGAGGTCAAAAACAACGAATTAGCATTGCAAGGGCGTTAATTCGCAAACCGAATATCTTGATATTGGATGACTGTTTATCTGCTGTAGACACAGAAACTGAAGACGCAATACTCTCCAGTTTTGGGGCACTTAAGGACATTACATTATTGATCGTTAGTCATCGTGTTTCATCAATTCGAAATGCCCATAGAATAATTAATATCGACGAAGGTAAAAAAACTGAAGAAGGCACGCACAAGGAGCTTTTACAGTTAAATGGGGCTTATGCAGAACTCTACAACAAACAATTGGCTGAAGAAGATACCACAATATAATCGCACATACAATTCATAAAATTTGACCTTGTAACAATCAGTAATTTTTACCATATTTGTTAAGTACGTTTTATTTCTAAATAGTGATTTATGGATTATGATAAAAATAATGAGGTCTACTCAAAGGTGGTAAGAGCAGGAAAAAGGACCTATTTCTTTGATGTTAAATCAACGAAGGGAAATGATTTGTATCTCACTTTAACAGAAAGTAAGAAGAAGTACATTGACGGCAGAGAGACCTACCAAAAGCACAAAATATTTCTTTACAAAGAAGACTTTGATAAATTCGAAGATGGCTTGCGTGATGTTTTAGAAAAAATTGCAGAATTGAACAATTCAGAAGAATATTCAGATGCTTCAACTGTTGAAGACGACCACTCCTCTGAAGTTTCTTTTGAGGATCTATAAATTTAATCGAGCATTCAATTGATCAACATACAGATAGCTGAAAACTCGTTGATAACTACTGAACCATAATGATTTTTTCAATCTGATTTAAGCCTATATTTATATTTTAAAATATATTTTTTCGGTCGAATGGGTAAGATTATAGCTATTGCAAATCAAAAAGGCGGTGTTGGAAAAACGACTACTGCGATCAATCTTAGTGGTTGCTTGGGAGTTTTGGAATATAAAACATTAATTGTTGACGCAGACCCGCAAGCCAATGCAACCTCCGGTGTAGGTCTTGACCCAAAAAACACGAAAAATATCTATGACTGCTTGATTAATGATATTGATCCGTCCGAATTAATTATTAAAACCGACAATCCAAATTTGCACATCCTTCCTTCTCATATTGATTTGGTGGGTGCCGAGCTGGAGATGATTAATCTCCCGAATCGCGAACATATGTTGAAGTTTGCTTTGGACAAAGTGAAAGATGATTATGATTTCATTATCATCGATTGCTCTCCCTCTCTGGGTCTGATTACTGTTAATGCTCTCACAGCAGCTGACTCTATAATGATACCAGTTCAATGCGAATACTTCGCGTTAGAAGGATTGGGGAAGCTATTGAACACGATTAAAATTGTTCAAGGCCGCTTGAATCCAGAACTCGAAATTGAAGGTATATTACTGACAATGTATGATACACGATTGCGTCTTGCAAATCAAGTGGTTGAGGAAGTCAAAATGCACTTCCAGGAAATTGTTTTTGACACAGTCATTCATCGAAATACAAAATTAGGTGAAGCTCCAAGTTATGGTGAAACCATTATCATGCACGATGCCAAAAGTAAAGGCACTGTCAATTATTTAAATTTCGCTCGCGAGATTTTACAGAAAAATGATTTGACGAATATTCCCAACGAAGACAAAAAAATACAAATTAGCGATGAGCTCTAATACCAAAAAAAGATCTGCCCTAGGCAAAGGATTAAGCGCACTTCTTGAAAACTCAGAAACTGATATTACCAGTTCTTCACCAGAAGCTGGGATCGTTGGCTCCATTTCTACCGTTTCAATCTCAAAGATTGAGGCAAATCCTTTTAATCCAAGAACGAACTTTGAAAAAGAAGCACTTCAAGAGCTGAGTACTTCAATAAAACTCCATGGGATTATCCAACCATTAACGGTTCGTAAGTTAGGACGTGACAAGTACCAACTAATTTCAGGAGAACGCAGGTTTAGAGCAGCACAACTTGCAAGGCTCAATGAAGTTCCGGCCTACATTCGAATTGCGAATGATCAAACAATGCTCGAAATGGCACTGGTCGAAAATATTCAACGTGAAGATTTAAATCCAATTGAAGTTGGATTGTCTTACCAGCGACTAATTGATGAATGTGACTTAACTCAAGAGCAATTGAGTCATAAAATCTCAAAAAGCCGTTCCAGCATTGCAAACCACCTTCGTTTGTTGAAGTTACCGGTAGATATACAGATCGGTGTTAAAGGAAAAAAAATCACAATGGGTCATGCTCGAGCACTTGTTTCAGCTGGCGATGAAGCTACACAAGTAGCACTTTATCATAGAGTTGTTCAGGAGAGATTATCAGTTCGCGATATTGAATCTATTTTGCGTGGTGAGCATGTTACTGCTCCAATAGTGCGAGCAAAAGATCAAAAAAGGGAAAAAATCAAGCTTTCAGATTCAGAATATACCTTTAAAAATGACTTTGGCGATCAATTGTCAACCAAAGTTGAAATCACCAAAACTAGCAATGGTAATGGTAAAATAATTGTCAATTTTAATTCTGAAATTGACCTTAGCCGAATTATTGATTTACTAAACTCAAAATGAAAGTTCACACCTTTCTTTTCTGTTTTCTTCTGCCGCTTTTTTCATTAGCAGGTACAAGCGACTCATCCCAATTGTCCATTGATACAACTATACACTCTGTAAAAAAAGCCGTGTTATTTTCTGCTGTGATTCCTGGTGCAGGCCAAATATACAATCACATTTCGATGCCAAAAAGCAAAAAAAGAGCCTATTGGAAGGTGCCTGTAATTTATGGAGGAATAGGAACGTCAATCTATTTTTTAGCATTCAATCAAAGAGAACAAAAAGCGTTAAAAACTGAATACTCCTACAGAGTTAATACAGGGCTTCAACAAAATACTGATTATGCGAACTATTCAGATATAGGTGTTTTAACCCTTTACAATCAACACCTTAACTGGAGAGACTTGTCAATCCTAGCGGTTGCCGGTGTCTACCTGATTCAACTCATTGACGCTGGTGTTGAAGCACATTTTGTTTCATTCGACATTTCAGAGGACTTAGGAATGTCCCTTGAGCCGACATTATTAAACAATCGAACGGCAGGAGTGAAATTGAGCCTTAATTTTCATTAAGAGGCTTGTGCAGTTAGGCTAAAAGCTTATTTTTGTTTCAATAGAATGGATATAGCTCTCATCGGATATGGTAAAATGGGGAAAGTAATTGAACAAATTGCTATCTCCCGCGGTCATCAGATTGTTGCAAAGTGCAACAGTCAGAGCCCCATAGAAGATTTGGATTTCAGAAAAGCAGACATTGCTATAGAATTTACAACTCCCGATTTGGCAGTTAAACACATCGAATGCTGCATTAACAATAATATTCCGATAGTTATTGGAACAACAGCTTGGAACGATCAATTGCCCTATGTAAAAGAATATGTTTCAAAACACAATGGAGCGTTACTGCATGCATCAAATTTCAGTATCGGAGTAAATATTTTTTTCGATATCAATCGGCGTCTGGCAAAATTAATGGAACCGCATAGCAGCTACGATGCCTCAATAAATGAAACACATCACCTACAAAAATTAGATGCCCCGAGCGGAACAGCTGTAACTTTAGCTGATGACATGTTGGTTGAAAATAATAACTTTTCTTCATGGATTCATCAAAAAAACGAAGCTCCTACTGTTGACAAAGGCCAAATTGACTTAACCTCATACAGAGCACAAGATGTTCCAGGAACTCATGTCGTCCAATACAACTCCGAAATTGACAGCATAGAGCTCAAACATACTGCTCATAACAGAACTGGATTCGCTTTAGGATCTATCATAGCCGCTGAATGGCTCATCGGCAAGAGGGGTGTGTATACAATGCGAGATCTCATAAAATAACAATCATGAACGTACTTTATTTTTATCTTTTATTATTGGTACACCCCTACATCTCCATGTGGTGGAAATCCTTCAATTTGACGGAACATAAATCATGGGAAGCACTAATTCCTGGATACAATTATTTTGTTGTTTTCAAGCTGGGCACAAAAAAACCCTGGTGGTCGCTTTTATTGTTATTTCCGGGTGTCCATATTGTTATGTGGTCAGTTGCAAATGTAAGTTACATTCGACGATTTGGATACTTTACCTTGATTGATACCGTTCAGGGCATCTTTTTTCCTTACATTATTATGTATAAAATTGCCCAATCAAACGATCCTATTTTGCCAGAGACCAATTGGGCCAATAGCAAGGAAGTAGGTGATCGTGAATGGGGTGATCATTTGGCACTGTTCCTCGCTCTGCCTTTTATAGGACATGTCATTGCGCTTGGATTTGCTGCCGTTACACGCGCACAACCTGGAAAGAAAACAAAAGTAAAAGAATGGGGAGATTCAATCTGGTTCGCATTGGTTGCTGCTTTGATCATAAGAACATACGTATTTGAACCATTTAAAATTCCAACAGGTTCAATGGAAAAGACCTTACTTGTTGGAGATTTTTTATTTGTTAACAAGTTAGCATATGGACCCAAAGTACCTGTAACACCCGTTTCTTACCCATTGGTTCATAATACTGTACCATGGATTAATATAAAATCGTATTCAAATATCGAGACTTCAAATTACACACGCCTCCCGGGATTCGGAAGTATTGAACGTAACGATGTGGTTGTATTTAATTATCCTGCTGGTGACACCGCTGTTTATGACCCACGAATGCCAAATGGACTGATGGGGCACAATTACCATGACATTGTGAATCAAGAAGCAATGTATTTGTGGAAAGAACAAACGCCCTACTACAAAAAAGCTGAAAGTATTATTCGACAGCAAATCCAAAAAGAGAATCAACTTGTAAATGCAAATGATTTCTCAAAGATGGTTTGGGAGGCGACATGGGAAAATGCTGGAGAAAAATTCTTTGAAGAAATCGATCTATGGAAATCAAAAGCGCGTCAAGTAATCGCAGATGGTATAACACATCGCTGTAATGAGTTCGGTATACTGTATGAAACAATTGAGCACTACGGTGTAATTTATCGACCTGTGGATAAAAGAGAGAATTATATCAAACGCTGTGTAGGAACACCAGGCGACTGGCTCGAACTTAAAGAATCTATTTTGTATGTAAATGATAAACGTGCCTACATTGCACCACAACAAAATTTATTGTACGAAATTCAAGACTTCAAAGCACTGACAGATCCTGAAATGATGGCGAAATATACCGTTGATGCAAATACACAGTACGATCAGGCCAGAGATCAATACGGCCAACGTGTGGGACCAATTCAGGGAGTTCACGTCAATAGAAAAGCGATCAAACGTCTTAAAAAAGACTTTACCAATCAGAAATTCAACTTAAGACAACGACCACAATACAGTGACAATCCAAGTCTGATCCCTACGCCATACGAATACATGAACAACATTAAATTTTTTCCAAATGACCCCTTCATTAATAATACAGTAACTGATTTTCATAAATTCCAGATTCCGAAAAAAGGACAACAAATAAAAATCAATCCTAAGAATATTGCTTATTACAGAAGAATTATTTCAGCGTATGAAGGGCATAATTTGGTAGAAAAAGAAGACGGAACAATTCTAATTGATGGAAAAAAGGCAACGAACTATACCTTCGCGATGAATTATTATTGGATGATGGGAGACAATCGCTTTAATTCCGCAGATTCGAGAATGTGGGGATTTGTCCCTGAAGACCACATCGTAGGTAAGGCCTCTATGGTTTGGTTCTCCAATGATCCTTACGGAGGTTTTAGATGGGACAGAATGTTTACTGCAATTAAATAATGGTCCCCGTTTTTCCAATTTCCTATTTTGGCAGCATTAAATACTTTACTGCTCTTGCAAAGCATAAGACTGTTCTAATTGAAGCAAAGGAGCATTTTCCGAAACAATCGTACCGAAATCGGTGTGATATTCTTAGTGCTGATGGAATTTTAACACTATCAATACCAACAAAAAAGCACTCTGGGTCCAAAACACCAACAAACGAAATTCTTCTTTCAACTGATGAAAATTGGCAGCAAAGGCATTGGAGATCTATTAAAACGGCATATCAAAGCGCACCGTTTTTTGATTACTATGGCATGGAGGTTGAAGAATTACTCTTTAATTCAGAAAAAAACTTTTTAATGTACAATTTGAACATAACAAAACGTATTTTAAAATGGATCGATATTGAGACAACATTGATTGCTACATCTTCATTTCAACCTGTAATTGAAAATGATCCCAGAGTAATGCTCACTGCCAAAATGAAGCATCAAAATTTCATACCAGCACCATACATTCAGGTCTTCCCTTCAAAACAAAGTTTTACTACAAATCTCTCAATCCTTGATGCGGTAATGTGCAATGGTCCACTCACTCGAAAACTATTAATGCCCTAAACTATGAAACAAATTTCGCTACTTGTACTACTTCTAAGTTTGTCCATTTTCTCTTTTGGACAAAAAGAACATACCATCGCATTTTACAATGTTGAGAATCTCTTTGATACACTTGATACCCCGAATAAAAGTGATTCGGAGTTTCTTCCAAATGGTAAAAAAGAATGGAATTCCGAGAAATACAGTACTAAAATCAAGCACATCAATCAAGTTATTGATGCGATCGAATCTCCATTAATAATTGGTCTTTGTGAGGTTGAAAATAAAAATGTTGTTTTGGATATTGTCAAGAATGGACAACTTTCTTGCACACATGCAGTAGTTCATGCAGAAAGTCGAGATCAAAGGGGAATTGACAATGCAATAATATATGATAAATCCGCTCTATTATTAGAAGAAAAAGGGACCATTCGATTTAATATACCGGGAGACAGACCCACTCGTGATATTTTGTGGGCGCGCTTTACCGCGAGAAAAACATCTTTTTATGTTATGATAAATCACTGGCCGAGTCGTTATGGTGGCGCAGAGGAAAGCGAACCAAAACGAATGATAGCGGCAGAAAATGCACGACTATTTATTGATTCACTGATACAGAATGACCCAAAAGTACGCATCATTTTCATGGGTGACTTGAACGATCATCCAGAGAATGCCGCTCCTCAAATGATTCAAGAACAATTGTCTCCTATGATAACTACCGAAAGCGGAAAGTACCAAGGAACTCATAACTACAGAGGACAATGGGGTATATTGGATCACATAATGGTGTCTGATTCATTCCTAAAAAAGAGAGGAACACGAATTGTAAAAAATTCTGGAACAATTCATAGTTTCAATTTTCTAATTGGTGAGTACAGAGGAAATGAAGTTCCAGCAAGAACATATGGAGGAAAAAAGTACCTGAATGGATATTCAGATCACTTACCTGTTTCAATAAAAATAAGGCTTTAAAAAAGACGTATTAAATTTAAAAAATGTCAAAGTCAAGAAAGTCGGTAGCAATAATAGGTGGCGGTCCGTCTGCCCTTATGGCTGCGGCATTTTTAGATACAGATAAATTTGATGTTACCGTTTACGAAAAAAATAAATCTTTAGGTAGAAAATTCCTGGTAGCTGGAAAAGGTGGCTTCAACCTCACCCATTCTGAACCTATTGAATCGATGATTGGACGCTACCATCCAATGCTCTTTCTAAAAAACAGTCTATTAAATTTCTCTAACAAAGACCTCCGAAATTGGTTTTCCCAAATTGGAATAGAAACCTATATAGGCAGTAGTAATCGAGTCTACCCGGTGGATGGAATCAAGCCAATTGAAGTCTTAACAGCTATTGTTGATTTCCTAAAGGAAAAAGATGTTCATCTGAAATTTGGCTATGAATGGTCCAATTGGAAAAATGACTCAATTGTTTTTAAAAATAGGATACAGATAGATCCTGATTTTACAATATTTGCTCTGGGTGGTGCAAGCTGGAGCGTCACTGGCTCAAATGGTAATTGGATAGAAATATTTAAACTAAATGGCTATGATGTCATTCCTTTTCAACCTGCGAACTGCGCCTACGAAGTAAATTGGAGCTCTGATTTCATCAATTGGAATGAAGGAAAACCACTCAAGAACATCTCTATTTCTTGTTACGGAAATTCACAATTGGGTGAGGTTGTAATCACTCAATTTGGAATGGAAGGAAATGCTATTTATGCGCTGAGCAATGAGATACAGAAATTATTAGACACAAAAGGAGAAGCTACCGTATTGATTGACTTCAAGCCAACAACTGAATTGGAAGTCGTTCTAAATAAATTAAATAAATCAAGGCACTCAAAAATAAGCGATTGCTTGAAACGTGATTTAAAATTAAATAATACACAGCGTGGCATGTTAAAAACAACGCTTACGAGAGAGGAATTTTTAAACCCGAAAGTATTGGCCAAGCGCATAAAAGGATTTCCTGTAACATTGATAGCCGCTGCACCAATAGATGAGGCCATATCAACAACTGGTGGTATCCCACTCTCAGCAATCACTGACAACTTTGAATTGAAGAATCGATCAAACACCTTTTGCATCGGTGAAATGTTAGATTGGAATGCCCCAACGGGAGGCTATCTGCTTCAGGCTTGTTTTAGCTTAGGAGTTGATTTGGCTCGGAAAATCAATCAACTTTAGGTAAATAATTTTTTTTTGATCCAAAGCCTACATTATCCATTGCATCTTCTTTTGGATAGGCGTATGGAAGTCGCTCTTTATAAAGGGTTTTCTTCTGAATCGATTCAAATTCTCGATAAATATAATAGACAAAATTATCATAAACTTTTATTTCATCAACATAGCGATGTTTGAGCTTGATCTGCTTATTAATCGCACCGGTTTTCGTATTTACTCTGCCCAAATAGCTGTACCCTGCTCTCTCAAACAATGCATATATTTGTCCGGTTGCGTTGTCTTGAATAAGATTTTTTTTCCATCCTGTCGATTTTGGATTGTAGTGATGGTAAATTCCAATGCTGTCCAATTTTTCACCATTTGCATAAAATGTATACAACTTGTCTTTGTAATAATCAAACACAAAAAGGCTATCGTTTCTTTGGAACATGGGGGCATACAGTTCTTTATAGAATACCGATTGGGTAAAATAATTCGCACCAACCCAAACTTCAGCATCAATACCTGTTTGCAGTTCTTTGTTCTTTGCCCAAAGTTTTGTGCGCACATCAACCCATTTGTATTCAGAGCGATAAAGCTCCATCATAAACTCATCTTCTATTGCTATTAAACGCTTATATGAAGTATCCGCTTGATTGAATAAAAAATAATCAAATGCAGGGTAATCTGGATTGAACGTTGAGAAATAAATTTGATTTCTATTTGTATCGATAATTGGTGAAATATTTTCTCGGAAATAATCGGATTCGAGTCCTGTAATTGTTATCGTATCCTTGCCGATTGAAATTCCATAATCAGCATCTTTACAAATCACATATGGGTTCCCTCGATAATCATGTACCATGTATTCAGCAATTCCCGGGAGTTTGAAACTGCGCAATACATTTATCTCATTAAAAAGTAACAGCTCACTTCCTTTACTCAGTCTCTTTGGATATGTTAGAAGTAATAAATCTCCATTTGGAAGAATTTCAAAGTCTGAAACATGTCGTTTTTTTGATTCGTAAACTACATTTGGCAAGCCTGGGGCTGAAACGATAATATCACCAAACTCCTTCCTGCGAATATATTCCATTTGAAAAACAAACTCAATGCGCTCACCCCTATATTTTGCTGCAATACTTCTTGTCTCTCTTAAAGAATTAAATTGTGAATGCGAAAATTTGAATTCAATGACATCCCCTACTTTTGCTTTAAATTCAAAACAACCTTTTTGATCTGTTTTTCGGACAATCAACTTATTTTCTATTTCAACAATTCCCTGAACATTCTGAATGAATTCTTTTTCCGTCTTGCTTATTAGCACAATATGCACCAAAACTGAGTCGTTTTGAGAAAAACAATACATCCTCAAAATAGCAAATACAAAAAATAAGAACCACTGCTTCATACTATTATGATGACTCAAGGATCAAAACTTCATAATTTTTAGAGAACTTTTTTTCTCAGTTTAAAATCCATTCAAAAAAAATCCCCTCACCAAGGTGAAGGGATTACAAATTATTTAGTGACTTTGGCTAGGCCTCAGCATTCATATTGTCAAGAACTGCCATTACATTTCTAACTGCTTCGGCAGATTCTTCTAGCATTGATTTTTCTTCTTCGTTCAAATCAAGCTCAATAATCTTTTCAATTCCATTTTTTCCAAGCACGACTGGCACACCTAAATAGATGTCTTTCATATCGTACTCACCATCCAACCATGCGCACACTGGGAACACACGTCTTTGATCTCTCACAATCGCTTCTACCATTTGAGCCGCTGCTGCACCAGGAGCGTACCAAGCAGAAGTGCCAAGTAATTTAACGATTTCACCACCTCCAAACTTAGTTCTTTCGATAATTTCATCAAGTTTTACCTTATCGATCAATTCAGTTACGGGTATACCTCCAACAGTAGTATAGCGAGGCAAAGGAACCATTGTATCTCCATGTCCACCCATCAAAACTGCTTGGATGTCTTTGGGTGAAACATTCAATTCCAATGCTAAGAATGATCGGTAACGCGCTGTGTCTAGTACTCCAGCCATTCCAAAGACCTTACTGCGATCAACCTTTGCAGTAAGATACGTGCAATAGGTCATTACATCTAACGGATTTGAAACACAAATAATTTTTGCATCTGGAGAATACTTAATTACGTTTTCAGTCACTTGCTTCACAATACCTGCATTCGTCGCAATTAAATCATCACGAGACATACCTGGCTTTCTCGGAAGACCAGAAGTGATAACAACTACGTCAGAGTCAGCTGTTTTTGAATAATCATTTGTAGATCCAATTGTTCTTGAATCGTAAAGATTGATCGGTGATGTTTCCCAAATATCAAGTGCTTTACCTTCAGCAAAACCTTCCTTAATATCAAGTAAAACGATCTCGTTTGCAATCTCTTTGTGTGCCAAAACATTCGCGCATGTCGCTCCAACATTCCCCGCACCAACAACAGTTACTTTCATTTTATTCTATTTGATCAATTATAATTTCGTGTGATGGCGCAAAATTAATATAATTGTAAGAGAAAATTACTGAAAATCTTTATTTTTTGGAAGGTCTTCGAAAAACAAAACAGTAATAGGCAACCGACGCATAGACACTTCGTCTTTTAAGTGAAATTAAATTGGAGAATAAAGAACATCTTAAGATACTCATCCGCGGTTGCATAAAAAATGACCGGCGATCGCAGGAAGAATTGTTTCGGCTATTCTATGGTAAAATGTTAGGTGTTTGTATGCGTTACACTCAAGATAGAGATACAGCAGAGGAAGTTCTTCAACAAGGTTTTATTAAGATCTTTGACAAGTTAGATGCGTTCGATTTCAAAGGCTCATTTGAGGGTTGGATCAGAAGAATAATGGTGAATACCGCTATCGACAGTATTAGGAAATCAAAGAAAAAACCCTTCCTTACTGACAATGATGAAGACTTTCAGCTCGAAAGTACGGACCCTTTAGTTGAAAAGGAAGAAATTGAGTTTGTTGGTTTGAAAGCAGAGATAGCACTAAAAGCCATCAATCAATTGTCTCCGGCATACCGTGCTGTATTCAATCTATTCGTCATGGAGGAATATACCCATCGAGAAATAGCTGAAATTTTAGGAATTAGCGAAGGAACGTCAAAATCAAACTTGTCTAAAGCAAAAATAAACCTTCAGCGGACTCTGAATGAAGAGTTCAAGAAGATAAATTGAAATGAAAAATAATATTGAAAATAGCATTAAGGAGAGCCTAGAAAATCTAGATCTACCATACAGCCCTAGTTCATGGGATGCGATGCGCTTGCACCTCGATGCCAATTCTGTAGATCAATCAGGTTCGTCCGTCGAACAAGCAATTAAGTCGAGTTTAGAGAAATTTGAAACTGCCTACAATCCAAGTGCTTGGAGCATTTTGGAATCAGAACTGATTCGAATAGCTTTTAGAAACAGAGTAAAATCGTTCTTGGCCACTTTTGCTTTCATTGCTGTAACGATTGGAATTCTTTATGTAGTAAATGATTCTGATAAATTGAATAACGAGCAATCGAGTGAGACAAAGCTTTCACAAGGGATTGTAAAAACAAATTCTAAGGGAAATATTACCTCCAAAGAACAAATTTCGAATACTTCACATCACAAACAAGCGAATCAAACAGAGAAAGTAGTAGCAACTTCAACAAACAACAATTCAACTATTCAACACTCGATCCAGAATATCGAATCAAATGCCATCATTCAAACAAATGAATTTTACGATAATTCTGCAGAAACCGAATTGATTACCACTTTAGATACAAAACGAAGTACCACAAGCGATAATGAGTTGAATTCATCTAACAATTTGGCAAATGAAATAAATGAATTGCCATTTATCATGCCTATTGTACCTCCTATCTGCGAAGGTCAAAGCCTAACGATTAAAAACCGAAATAGCTATCCTCTGTTTATAAAGGACCCAAATGATGTCATTTATGAGCTAAAAGGAACGGTAGAGACAGGTATCAATACAAACGTATCCGGATCGTACCAAATTGGTTTATTAAAAAATGGAGCATTTTCAGAAAAGGGCTCATTTGTTATCAAAGACGCTCCATCGGCAGATTTCGATTTTATAAATACGAATCAATTGTACCAAAATGGTCTTCCAACAACAGAGATAATTTCACACTCTATCGGAATTGATTTCGATTGGATCATCGACGTACGACCATTCACTGGTCGTGCAGTAGCACCTCACTTCTTCACGAAAGGCAAACACAAAGTCACTCTTGTTGTTGCAAATAGTAACGGATGTAAAGGAAGGATTGACAAAGACATAACAATCAGAAAGGACTACAATCTGATGGCAACAACAGCGTTCGATCCGAAAAGTTTGGACGTCAGAAACAATACATTCATGCCTCGAGCATTAATTGAACGAGAGGATTTGAATTTTATGCTAGTTATCGTTGACGCCAAGGATGGACATGTAATGTTCAAAACGTCTGACCCGAGTCATGGATGGGATGGTGTTGATCGTTCAACTGGTAGTGAACTTGACTACATGGATACCTTTATTTGGAAAGTTACCATAGAAAATTATGAAGTTGGTGAACGTCCTGCTTATGTGGGGTCAGCAGTCATTGTTCCAAGACAGAGATAAACAGCACAAATCAAATAAATACCGCTGACCATTCATAAATGAGCACAAACAATTTTGTTACTCCCAAAAAATATCTGGGATTTTTTTGATCAATTGTTGTTGTTGTTCTTTTGCCGCTTTTATTCTTATTCCATCTAATTTTGACCCAGGGTACAAACTTTTATGATTTAATGTCATTTTGATCTGTTTGACCTTTTTAACAATGCTAAGTGTATGTTCAGAGAAAAGGAATTGACTGAAACTTTCCCATACATAGGCAACTGCGTCATCGCTTGGATGCACCAAATCATTTTTATAAAATCGATAATCTCTCAACTGGTCAATCACAATTTCATAGGATGGAAAATAAAAACCATGTCTACTGGACAGTTGATGGGTAAGCTCTATTAATCTTGACTTACTGCGGTTGTTTTCAACAAGTCCATCTTTGAAATGCCTGACAGGACTCACCGTAAAAACGACATTCAACTGTGGGTTGAGGCGTTTCAACTCCGTAAGTATCTCATTCCATCGCAGAGCCATAAGATCAACAGTGCTCAGTTTTTTATCGAATTGTGTATGAGGCATTTTATGACAATTCGCAACGATACCGAAATCTCGCTCGATATATCCCCAAGCTGAGCCAAAACTAACAATCAGTAATCTTGATTTTTTTAATGACTTAATTAGCTTATTTCTTGCTGTGGTTAAATGCTTCTCTAATTCAAACTCTGACCTTGCGAACAACTTACCAGAGGCCAACCAAGAAAAATACAAATCATCACGTTGAACAACTCCTATTTTATTTGGGGAAATTGCTTCATCAATTACATTTGCCACCGCTAATGGATGAAATAAAGTTCCAAATGGATTACTCAGAACTTTAAATCCAGAGGTTTCAAAATGCGAGGTCATTGTATCAGAAAAACAACTACCAAGCAGTACCACTTCATCTCCGTACTTAATATTAAGTGTGGATGTATCAATTTTAAAATCAAGTTGTAACTTCATGATAAAGAGGTGAAAAGTAAAACATAAATTACCCCATCATAAGGGCTTTCGCATTTGCTAGTGCTGCGTCATTAATTGTATCTCCACTCATCAAGCGTGCAACTTCTTCAAGACGTGCAGTCATATCCAATTCAACCACAGAACTCTGGGTTCTGCCGTTTACAACTGACTTTTCAACTGAAAGATGTTGCAATCCTAGAGCAGCAACTTGTGGCAAATGTGTAATCGCTATGACTTGCATCTCCTTTCCCATTTCTTTCAGAGTTGTGCCAATTTTTTGCGCAACATCACCTGAAACTCCAGTATCAATTTCATCAAATAAAATGGTCTGTAACTGAACATTTTGAGACATCAAACTCTGTAAAGCCAGCATCACTCTTGACAGCTCTCCTCCACTCGCAGCTTGATGAACAGGAACTGCTGCAACTCCAGAATTTGGAGAAAAGAAAATTTCTAGACTTGAAACTCCTGACCGCTTCAATTTGGTCAATTTAGTCAGTCGAAAATCGAGTACAGTGTTTTCTAATTTCAATCCATCCAGTGCTTTAATAATTTCAGATTCAATTTTAGGAATATTTTTCTTTCTTAGGTCATGCAAGCGCTCTGCCATCTTGAACAAATTCACCTCCTCGATATTTAACTCCGACTTTAATTTTGATATCGATTCTTCAAGCCTAGCGATACCATCTGTATTGGAGGACAAATCTTCCATCAAGTCAACCAAATCTTCTTGTGTATGCACACCATATTTAAAAATAGCCTTATTATATGCATCTAATTTAGAAGTCAATACAATCAACTTCTGGGGATCGATAGTAATTTTCCCAGATTGTTCTTCTGCCTCACTTGAAATATCCTTCAATTCAATAAGCACACTGGATATGCGCTTATTCAACTCGTCCAATACTGGATCAAGAGTACTATTTTTTTGAAGGGTCTGACCAACTTGTCGCAATTGCTCGAGAACTCCACCTTCGGTCTCGAGAAGATTCACCAGCGATCCAAATGCTGCAATCAGTTCATCTGCATTTTCGAACTTATGCAAATCTCTTTGCATACTCTCATAATCTGTATTATCCAGGTTTAGCGCATGCAATTCAGATAACTGGAATGCATCGTAATCAATTTTGGATGCTGAATCCGATAAATGTTTTATTTGTTCATTGAGCAATTTCTGTTTTCTTTCAAAGCCCATATAGTTTACTTCAAATTCCTCTTGAAGCTGCAACGAATTAGAAAGCACATCCAATACCTTCAATTGAAAATCACGATCTTTTAGCTCTAATGTGTTGTATTGTGAATGAATATGAATCAATCCACTAGTGAATTCTTTAAGTGTGTTTAGTTGGACAGGTGTATCATTTATAAAGGCCCTTGAGCGACCTTGCTTATAGATTTCACGACGTACGATAGTTGTGTCAAAATAATCCAATTCATTGCGTTCGAAAAACAATCTCATATCAAATCCTGAAATATCAAGTTCGGCTTCAACAACTGATTTATCATTAAGTGTTCCAATCACCGAAAAATTTGCTCTACCGCCAAGAATGAGGTTGAGTGCATTTAGTAGAATGGACTTACCCGATCCTGTTTCCCCAGTAATAACTGTGAATCCTCCACTAAATTGAATATCAATTTGATCAATTAAAGCAAAGTTCTGTATAACTAAATTTCGAATCATTAATTTAGAATCTCCTGATATTTGGGAGAATTTGTAGGATCCAAGCGCTTAAGAAGCGCCACGATATCATTTTTTTCTTTCAGTTCAGCATCTTGATATAGATTTCTCAATTCTATGGATTTAGCTTGGATAAAGTTCGATAAGTTTAATGAATTTGGCCGGGTAGCAACCACTTTCACAAGCTTATTGAGCGCTGTGTAAATTGCACCTCTAGCTTTCACCTTGTCTTCATTCAGAGCATCTAAACCATTTCTGTGGTACTCATAATTACAAATACGCAAGGGTGAGAATAATTCATGTAAAATATTGTCAACGAGCCAATACCTGTTTCTTTTCCCTTGCTCGTTGGATCTCCATCCAGATGCACCAGAGGATTGCGCGTTTAAAACAATTTGTTGTGCCTCATTAAAGAATTTTGTTCCTCCTTTATTTGAGAAAGAATCATAATCCATACCAATCATAAAGTAGGCGTAAAAAGCCAATATTGAGGTCAGATTGTCTCTGTATTGATTCGGTGCGTATGATAAAATCGCATTTCGAGAAAAACTAAATGTAATGTCTTCATCGTTAAAGTTAAACAAAACAGTATTATAATTTGAATTAAATGCTGGTCGGGACGATTGAACTTGTAAGGCTCCAGAAAAGGTGCCTTGAGCAGGAATTGAGCGAATTTGCAGTTGTAGATTGCAATTGATACGCTCCTCAATTGTAAATTGATCTTTCGTCCATTGGGTGTTGTTCATCATTTCATAAATGACTTGTTCAAGCTGCGATAATATTTCCTGTTCAACACTCGTGACTTCCAACTTACTGTCCGTAATGATTTTCACAGTACAATTTAATTCTTGCGAGTAAACAAATGTCGAACTACCAATTAAACAAACTATAAATGCGACTATTTTCATTTTTCCAAATACGTTTTCAAGTAAGATACTATATCTTTAGCAACCTCTGCCTTAGGTTTTAACTCAAATTCTTCTAAATTATTGTGGCTATCTAAGATACTAATTTTATTGGTGTCAACTCCAAAACCTGCCCCCTTATCTTGAAGCGTATTGAGTACAATGAAATCCAAATTTTTACTTATTAACTTTTTTCTACCATTCTCAAGCAAATCATTAGTTTCCAATGCAAAACCTACAAGCGTTTGTTGGTTTGACTTGTGATCTCCCGCCCATTTTAGAATATCTGGATTACGCACAAGATCAATACTCAGCTCTTCTTTGTTCTTTTTTATTTTTTTTATCTCTTGCTCTTTCGGTTTGTAATCAGCAACTGCAGCGGAAAAAATTCCAAAATCACTCATTGGCCAGAGTTTCTGTACTTCTTTGAACATTTGATCTGCCGTACTCACCTGAATCACCGCAATATCTCTGTTGCGCACTTTCTGCTGTGTAGGTCCCGATATAAGAATAACCTCCGCTCCCATAGATGATAGTTCATCAGCAATTCGATACCCCATCTTTCCACTCGAGTGATTGCCGATAAAACGTACAGGATCGAGTGCTTCAAAAGTAGGTCCGGCAGTTATCAAAACGCTTCTACGATCTAGTATTGCTTCAAACGCACGGTTTAAATGATACTCAATAGAAGCAAGTATGATTTCTGGTTCAGCCATTCTACCTTCGCCTTCTAATCCAGACGCCAAAGCTCCAGATTCAGCTGGAATCACATGGACACCGTCATTTTCCAATTGTTTCAAGTTTCTTTGAGTAGTAGCATGCGCATACATGTCAAGATCCATTGCAGGGGCAACAAGCGTTTTTGCACGCATTGAGAGATAGGTTGCCAAAAGAAGGTTATCACAGCTTCCATTGGCCATCTTACTTAATGTATTGGCTGTCAACGGAGCAATGATAAAAAGATCTGCCCAAAGTCCATATTCAACATGGTTATTCCACGTTCCATCATTCTTGTCCCAGAACTCAATACCTACTGGATTTTCTGATAGTGTGCTAACAACTACTGGACTTATAAAATCGGAAGAGGCAGGAGTCATAATACATTTGACTTCTGCCCCTGATTTTTTTAATAACCGTATTAGGAAAGCGATTTTGTATGCCGCAATACCCCCAGTTATACCAAGAAGGATGCGTTTACCTCGCATAATTTAATCTGTTAGACCATCCAAATCAGGATTTCTAGCATAAATTTTATCTTCCATTAGCTCTTGTATGGCCATCGCTACTGGCTTTGGAAGTCTTTCATAAAATCTAGAAATCTCAATTTGTTCTCTGTTCTCAAAAATCTCTTCAAGATTGTCTGTAGTTGAAGCGAATTCTTGTAACTTTTGCGTCAACTCTTCCTTCAAATCAACACTAAGTTGATTTGATCTTTTGGACATCATGACGATAGATTCATAGATGTTTCCTGTAGACGCTTCAATCTCAGAAGTATTTCTTGTAATTGTTGTCTTTTCTGCTGTGCTATTCTTAAAACTCATATCTCTATAGTACTTGAATTTTCAGTTATCTATTGTTCTTGACTTAAGTCGTCGTGATAAACCTTCAACGTTCTCACCTTTTCTGAAGTCGGAAACAGGGTTACAAAGGTATTATATCTTTCGATAGTTTCCTTAATTCTTGACGTTTTTTTGCTTTCAACACTATTTTTGGCGAGCAAATAAGAATTTTCTACCAATACAAAGTACACCTCCTCTTTAAACGTGGACATCGGATAATCATCTAAAAATGTAGTTGCCGAACTGACTGCAGCTCCATAACGGTTGGTTTTGTCGTAAAGTGCAACATCATTAAATGCCTTCCGTTCCAATTTACTTCGAAGTCCATCAATTATAGTGTTGCACGAATCAATGAATGTTGAAGACGGGTATTTATCAATGAACTGTTGTAAGTCATTAATTGCGAGTTCTGTTTCGGTTTGATCGAGTGGGGCCTGGGGTGAATTATTTACTGAACACATGGCACTTAAAAATAGTGACTCTTCAGCTTTCACACTGTAAGGAAAGCGCTGCCCAAACATTCCAAGATAGTATCCAGCCATGTAGTAATCATCCGAAAGATAATAGGCCTTTCCGATCCTAAAATAAGACAACTCACCTTCACTAGTTTTTGGCATGCGCTGGTAAATTTGTTCATATAACGTAACAGATCTAAGTAAAACGTTGGAATTGATTACTTCTTTCTGATTCTTTTTGCCTTCATGCTTGATCTTCGGACTGGAGCCTCTCTGGTAATATTCATTGGCAAATGAAAGTTTCCGCTCATAGTCCTCGGATTTAACAACTTTGTTGTATTCAGAGCATGATGTTGACAAGGCCACGAAAGCAATAATTGAGATGATAAATGTATTTTTCATAGAATAAATGGTGCGACTATTTAATTTTACTCTCTGATACTTACGTCACAGTAATCAGAATATTGTGTTTATCGAATTCTAAGGTTCCTTCCAATCTGTAATATAGTCGTTGGACGAATACCATTGAGTTGACAAAGTCGTGAGACAGTAGTTCGATTGCGTGAAGCAATCGCCCCTAGTGTATCTCCTGATCTCACCCGGTAATACTTCCTGTTTGCCGAGGAGGTAGCAGAGCTAACTGAGGAATGGCCACCCGGTCGGAACAACCCTCTATGGACCAATAAATTTTCATCTCGAACTACTCCCTTTTTAAAATCAATAATTTTTTCAGCGTTCATCGGTATATCATAAAAGCGTACTTCAAAATGTAAATGCGAACCATACGAGTGTCCAGTATTTCCACCCAACCCAATCGGATCCCCTGGCTTCACTTCCTGATCAGGAACAACCAAATGCTTTTCTAAATGAGCATAAAATGTTTCTAATCCATTGTGGTGTCGAATAATCACTAGATTACCAAAGCCACTTTTATTGTATTTCGCATAGCGTATTTTACCTCCCCATGCAGCACGAACAGTATCCCCTGTTACTAAATCGATGTCAGTCCCATTGTGATTACGACCTCTTCTCCAACCAAAATGAGACGTCACCCTTCCTTCAACAGGCATATGAAAAAGTCCATCTAAACTGTCACTTTCATAATCCTCCAGACAAAGCCAAATGGTATCTTTTAGTTTGTTTACGTCATTGTGGAGGTTCGAAGTATAACAAACATCATGATCCCAAGATTGAACATAATTCAAATTTGAATCACAATCAACTTGATCATACATATATTGATTCATGATACCATCAAAATTGAGATCTTCTAGATAAGCCCATGTTCTATTTGCAAAAACAACCATATCTCCATTCGCTGTATGCAGCGTATCGATAATCTCTTTCTGCGAAAAAACAGAAGACATACTCATAGCACAACATATAATTAACAGAAATTTCATATTCTTATTTTTCTAACTTTTACCAATCCAGAATGAACCCATCTGCAAAAGTAAAAAATGTGTTTATTTATCTTCAATATCCATGACCCATATTCGATAAAGTAAATCTTCATTTGGTTTAACCAAATCCTTAAAGCCCTTAACGCCATAGGCTTCACTACTCGGAACGTGAACCAACATCAGATCAGACCTTTTCGCACCTAACAATGCCTTCTTTAGTCCAGGAGTCAATCCTTCATCTTTCCATTCATAAGAAATTGGGCGTCCAACATTTTCAGTATTGTAGTAGCGTGGATTTGATGTTGAGGATACCCAGCTATGAAAAATAATTTTTTTACCCTTATTGAACCTATTGGTATTTGCTAGTTCCTCCCTCATCAACCAAACCCGTGTTCCTCCTTCGAGCGTTCTCCCTGGCTCCTTCTTACTTAAACACTTAATATTCAGTATATTATTTGCATTTGGAGGGATTAATCCCTTTATCCCTTTTTCTCCTCTTGCCAATTCGGATGGAATAAAAATTTCAGCGTGATCCCCGACTCGCATTTCATTAAGTGCCAAGTCCCAACCTTCTGTTTGCATATTAAATCCAACCATAAACGGAAAGCTTTTGTGTTTCAAAAGATGATTTCCATCTACAATTTTCCCATCTTCTAGACTGACCTTGTAATCAATTTCAACCATATCACCATCCTGAATATCGACACCATTTCCATGCGTAAACCATTTGATTTCGATTCCATTCGTAAGCACCTTTTTATCAATAACAGGTGGTTCGGACTTGTCCGACTTCAAGGTATCGCTGCTTGTTTTCGACGATGGTGCCCCTACTACATCCTCTGAATTCTCAGTTGAGACATCTTTAACCGCTGAAATCTCACATGAAACAATTGAAAGGATTAAAGTAATTATTAGAATATTCCTCATTTCGTTTTTCCTAAAAGTGTCAAATCAATAACCAGTGTTCTTAATGGCGGAATTTTATTTAAATCCCCGAGCAAGCCATGCGCAATGTGACTTGGAATTATAAACTTTGCCCGATCTCCTGTGCTTAATAATTTAATAGCCTCCTGAAGCCCTGATTCGACCTCGCTTTGACCCACTAGAACTTCTTTGTATTCATCGTCAGCCGTTGCATAGCATTTCGTACCGTCTAACAGCTCAACGGAATATTCAACTTCGGCCACATCCCCTGAATATATAGAGTCACCTGAACTTGATTCGTAAATCCAATAGCGTAAACCACTTCCTGTTTTTTGCATCTGCCATTTCGGGCGCATCTCTAGATATAAATCAATATTTACTTCCTCTTTTTGAGCAATATTTTTATTCAACACAGAAGAATTTCTGTTATTCCAATTGCCCCCAGGGCTCACAAGTACTTCATCATCTGAACAGGATAAAAACGACATTCCAATTGATATGTAAAGCCACGCTCTCACTAAAAATAATTGATTAAAACCGATTTTAATTTTTCTATTGTTTCATCCATTTCTAAATAACTAACTCCTCCGGCTGCATACTTATGCCCTCCGCCGTCGAAGTGGTCGGATGCTATACCATTTACAGGTGCACCTTTGGATCTGAAAGACATTTTTACCGCTGAGTTAGTTTCTTTTAGGAATACTGCAGACTCAACACCTCGAACAGAAAGTGCGACATTTACGAGTCCTTCGGTATCGCCTTTTACGAAATTAAAACGCTCGAGTTCTTCCATTGTTAAGGATAAAATGGCGACTTTTCGTTCAGGAACAATTTCTAATTTTTCAGCAATGGCGTACCCTCTTAACTTGAGTTTGTCGATTCGGTTACCATCAAATGTTTCTTCATGGACCTTCGAATGATCCAAGCCAGTATTCAATAATTTCGCGACGATCTCATGCGTGCGAGGTGTAACTGAGTTGAATCGAAAAGAACCTGTGTCAGTCATTATGCCTAAATAAATTGGTTCTGCAACCAAAGAAGATATAAGGTGTAGGTTGTTCGAAGAATCGATCAACTCAAAGATCAATTGAGCCGTTGAACAAGAAGTTGGTTCCGAAACCGATATATCTGCGAAGTCTTCTGGGTTCAAATGATGATCGATCATAATCTTTTGTCCTGAAGCCTGATCAAATACTTCCCCCATACCATTACCAAGACGGCTTAGAGCATTGTAATCTAAAGAAAATAACAACTCAGCATTATTTATACACTCAATTACTTTAGTTTCATCTGTTTCGAAATCTAGAATCTTATCTCCTCTTTTTATCCATTCAATAAAATTTGGACAAGGATCAGGATGACACACGACAGCGTCAAAACCCAACGCTTTGATAAATCGCAATAAAGCCAAAGAACTTCCCATTGAATCACCATCTGGAGATCGATGACTCGTGATTACAATATTCTGAGCTGATTCGATTGCTCGAACTATATTTTTCGCTTCTTTCATTGTGTTAAAATTCGCAGTGTTTCAGCCTCAATCCTTGATCTTAATCCTCCGGAAACAGGATATAAAGGCTTTCTCATATGCGACTGAATAATTCCTTGTTTTTCAAGTGCAACTTTAACCCCCCCCGGATTGCCTTCCTCAAACAACATATCAATCATCGGAAGTAAATCGTAGTGTATTTGTTTCGCTGCGTCAACACTCATGTCCATTGAATAATGAATCATTTGCGCGAATTTTTTTGGAAATGCATTTGCAACAACAGATATAACTCCCTCAACACCTATACTCATTAATGGCATCGTTATCGCGTCATCTCCAGAAAGAACACCGAAATCCTCCCCCTTGTGCATTATAATTTCCATAATTTGACCAAAATCACCGGACGCCTCTTTCATCGCAACGATATTTTCGATTTTTGAGAGTTCCAGTGTAGTTGACGCCAAAACATTTGATCCTGTTCTACTAGGAACATTGTAAAGAACAATAGGTAGTGAAGTGCAAGACGCAATGTGTTTATAATGTGCTATAATTCCCTGCTGGGTGGGCTTATTGTAGTATGGAGAAACAGATAAAATACCGTCCAATCCATCGGTCGGCAGATTCTGAAGAAGTGTTCCGACCTCTGAAGTATTGTTCCCACCAACACCGAAAATAATTTTAAGCCTTCCTCTATTTTCCTCTTGAACTACTTGAAGCACCTTCAATTTCTCATCTTTCGATAAAGTCGGTGCTTCACCTGTTGTTCCTTGTACAACAAGAAAATCAATTCCATTATCAATTTGGTAATTGACTAAATTTCGCAGCCCAACAAAATCAATTGATAGGTCTGCGTTAAACGGGGTGACAAGAGCAACACCTGCTCCAACAAACGGATTCTTCATCTAGTTTCGTATTTTTTGCAAGGTTTCTTTGGCAAAGTTAAGCAATTGCAGAGGAGAACTTGATTCACTGTTCATATTAATCGTTAAAAATTCGAGATTCGAATTCACTCCTACGGCCGTATTCCTTTTGACCTTTCTCGTTAATCTTGATATCTTCCTGTTGGTATGCCCAATCACAATTAACATATCGTAATATTCACTTAGTACCTTTGATACGCGATCATTTTTAAGTCGGCCAATGAAACTTATATCTTTGTTCGATACATAAGTAACAGAGTGAATTTCTGTCAATCGTTTCATTTCAGTCTTCGAGTTCACAATAGCGAGAATATTCGAACGATTAATATTCACCCCCGAAGACTTCATTCCTTCACGGAATTCATTTACCTGATCTATTGAGGAATATTCAACAATCAACAGCATTTTATTTGTATTATCCCAAAGACTCATATGTCTAACATTTTAATAAAGTCATCTTCCGTGAGAATACGAATTCCCAGATCAGTAGCTTTTTTAAGTTTAGATGGCCCCATTTTGTCACCAGCAATCACATAAGATGTTTTTTTGGAGATAGAACCTACATTTTTACCTCCATTCATCTCAATTAAATCTTTTAATTCAGTCCTCGAAAACGCTTTAAAAACACCTGAAACGACAAAAGACGCTCCATTTAAACGATCGGAATGTCCTTCTTCCTCAATAATTTCGAATTTCAATCCAGCTGATTTTAATCGATCAATAAGTTCTTGGTTGGCAGGATTTTTGAAAAAGACAACAATGGAATTGGCTATTCGCTCTCCAATTTCATCAATTCGTATTAGTTCATCAAAAGTTGCTTTACATAGTGCATCAATATTCTTTAAAGTTTTTGCAAGTTTCTTCGCCACTGTCTCCCCAACAAAACGAATTCCAAGTCCAAACAAAACACGTTCAAACGGAATCTCTTTAGATTCGCGAATACCTTGAACAAGATTGTTCGCACTCTTATCTGCCATTCGGTCAATTTTAACTACTTGATGAAAGGTTAAATCATATAAATCAGCAACGTTTCGAACTAATGAGGCATCAAAAAGAGCATCTACTGTTTCTGCACCCAAGCCATCGATATTAAGTGCCTTGCGACCAATAAAATGCTCTATTTTTCCTTTAATTTGAGGAGGACAATTCAATGAATTCAAACAATAATGTTGCGCTTCTCCATCCTCCCGATCCAACTGTGAATTGCATTCGAGACAATTTGAAATAAAAATAACTTTCTCAGCATTTTCAATCCTATTGCTTGTATTTACACCAACAATTTTTGGGATAATTTCTCCTCCCTTTTCCACATATACTGTATCACCAAGGTACAAATCCAATTTTTCAATTTGATCTGAGTTGTGTAATGATGCCCTTTTCACAGTCGTGCCCCCCAAAGTAACTGGCTTCAAATTCGCAACTGGGGTAATTGCACCTGTACGACCGACTTGAAAAACCACAGACTCTAAAATCGTTTCCACGCGTTCAGCTTTGAACTTGTATGCAATTGCCCAACGAGGCGACTTTGCAGTAAATCCGAGTTCCTCTTGTTGATCGTAGTCGTTGACCTTTATAACCACTCCATCAATTTCAAAAGGGAGCTTTGAGCGTTCTCTATCCCAATAGGCAATGAAGTCCATAACCCCCTCAATTGAACTTGTTTTCTCGATATATCTATTTGATGCTTTTGGAGTTTTAAACCCCCAATTTCCAGCAACTTGAACTGTTTCATAATGTCCAACTGCCGCATCTGCGCCATAAATACCGTATAGAAAGCAATCCAAACCGCGTTTTGCAACAATCTTGGAGTCTTGCATTTTTAGCGTTCCGGAGGCTGTATTTCTTGGATTTGCAAACTCAGGCTCACCTAAATCAATTCGAGCTTTGTTCAATTGATCGAAATTGGCAAGTGGAAAAAATATCTCTCCACGTATTTCAAAATCAAGTGGAAAATCACCTTTCAATTGAAGAGGGATTGTTTTTATGGTTTTTACATTACTTGTTACATTCTCCCCCTGAGAGCCATCGCCTCTGGTCACTGCCTGCTCCAGTACACCATCAATATATTGAATTCCAATAGCCACTCCATCATACTTCAACTCACAAACAAACTCCAATTGCGCTTCAGATAGTTTTGATATTCTTAAAACCCAATCTCGTATTTCTTCTTCTGAATACGTATTTGACAGGGATAACATCGGATACTTGTGGACAACAGAATCAAATTTCTTGGTGATATCACCACCAACTCTTTTGGTCGGAGAATTTTTTGATGCATACTGAGGGAATTGCTTTTCCAGTTCTTGTAACTTTTTAAGCAATGTATCAAAGTCAAAATCAGAAATCTCCTGTTTTGATTCAATGTAATATAGGTGATTGTGATAAGTGAGTTCTTTCGTTAGTCGCTCAATTTCAATCTTAGCCTCATTGGGTTTCATTTGGTAAAGTTACGGTTCGCGCCTTCACCATTCGCGTCTTCCCTTGTAAATCTTTCCTCAGTTCAATGTTAACAAACCCAAACGATTTTAGCAGTACTTCTATTTGAGCACCAAAATCTTCATGTATTTCAAAATACAAAGCCCCTCCACTTCTCAAATAGAGCTTGGCTTTTTCTGCAATTTCACGATAAAATAGCAAAGGATCGCTATCATCGACAAATAGTGCAATTCCTGGCTCATAATCGAGAACATTCTTTGACATATCCGACATCTCTTTTACCGGGATGTATGGAGGATTTGAAACCCAGACATCAAAAGAAGCTTTATTCATTTTGCGGTAAGTGATAGGGTCCAATACATCCGCCTCGAAGACATCAACATCTAATTGAGTCCGCAAACCATTCTCACGAATCAAGGAACAAGCCTGCACTGAATGTTCTAAAGCAATAATCTTCGCACGTGTAAATTTCGACTTCAATGAAAACGCAATGCAACCTGAACCGGAACAAACATCTATAATATTCAATTCTTCATTGCTATTAAAATCATGACCAATCCAATGAACAAGTTCCTCTGTTTCTGGTCTTGGAATCAACGCTCTCGAATCAACCGTTAAACGCAAATTATAAAATTCAACTTCTCCGAGAACATACTGAAAAGGCTCTTGATCTCGCAGACGATTTAGAGCAGTTCGAAAAAACAACAGGTCGGATTCGGAAAATTTCAAATTTGAACTTGAAATATAGTCTAAATCACTTATTTTTAATAATTTAACAGTTAAAAGTTTAACTATTTGTTTAATTTCTCTTTCGGAGTACAAACTCGATAATTCCTTATGGAAGTAGTCCTTAATGCCTCTTAATGAATTTGATTGCACAAACATCTAATCGGCGCTGTTAACTCCAAAATAATAGGTGTAACCAAAACCAACAAAAAAGAACTGTGTGGAGGCAGCCAATTCGGATGCATTATAATTAAGGTTTGAATCCAAACCCAATTCTGTTGGTCGAAAACCATAATTCTGAATGGTATATCCGATATTTAAACGGTATGAATTTCGTCTATCAGCGGCTAGGATCAATCCTAGGGTTGGCTCAATTAAAATTGCGCCATTTCTAACAGGGCTTATACCCAAAGCCTTATTTATATCTGATACAAAGAAATTCTCATTATATCCGAATTTAATTCCAACGTCTAATGCAAACTGCTCATTGTAAAATTTATCAAAACCAAATTTCACAAATGCACCAGAACTATGGATCCCCCCTTGAATGATCTCACTAACCGAAAATTCATCAATCACAAAATATGTATATTTCGCACCAACACCCACATTAAAATGAGATGGGAATGAGTGTTGGAGGTATACATTTGACGTTACCAAACCTTGCATTATTGCCTTGAAGGGCATGTTTGCAGCCGCAACTGGCAACCCCAATTCTACGTTAAACGTATACTTAGGGCTTATTGTTTGCGCCTGAATAGAATGAGAAATTCCAATGACAAACACAATGTATGAAATAGACTTTCGTATGCTCATAATTACAAACGTACCAATTAAATTTGATTGGAAGCAATACAACCAATAACATCACTATTTTTGCCCTGTGAATAGAGGCGCGTTATATATGTTAGTTTCCGGGTTGTGTTTTATAATGGTAAACACTTTTGTCAAACTTCTCGGACCACAAGAAGTTGAAGGTTTTAAAGATCTGCAGCACTACCCGGCTCATGAATTGGTTCTAGCAAGATCTATTGTCTCAGTAATCATCAGTTTTTTAGTCATTAAGAAAAAGAAAATACCAATTTTCGGCAACAACATTCCATGGTTAATCATTCGTGGACTTTCGGGAATGGTTGCGCTAACAATATTTTTTTCAACCTTACATTATCTTCCAATGGCTATTGCCGTTGCCGTGCAATACCTTGCCCCTATTTTCACTATCATTTTCGCCATGGTCATCCTAAGAGAGCGCGTAAAGCTTATACAATGGGGGTTCATCGCCCTTTCATTTCTTGGTGTAATTCTGATTTTATTCAGTCGAAATGAGACAACCAATGGCGAAATATCACTTTTCTGGCTTGGATTGGGCATCATATCCGCGACACTTTCTGGATTGGCATACACCGCGATAATGAAATTAAAAGAGACTGATGAACCAATTACAATCGTATTTTACTTCCCAATGGTTTCAATTCCTTTTATGATCATTTTGTGTTTTTTTGAATTTACAATTCCTCAAGGAATCGAATGGTTGTATTTATTGTTGATTGGCATATTTACTCAACTCGCACAAATTGCCCTAACCAAGGCGTTGCACTCAGGAAGTGCGGCAAAAATAATTCCAATACAATATCTTGGTGCCATCTATGCATTCTTGATCGGTTACTTCATTTTTATGGAATCTATAAGCGGAGTAATTGTCCTTGGAATTGTATTGGTTATTTCCGGTGTAACATCAAATGCAATTGTAAGAAAATCATAAAAACATTATTTCGTAATTTTAAACCATGAGTCCAAAAATAGAGAGAGAAAAAATTGCCAACTTTGGAAACCTTGATCTTCTTGCAAAACAAGTCGTTGAAGGATTTATTACCGGACTTCACAAAAGTCCATTTCATGGTTTTTCTGTCGAATTTGCTGAGCACAGAATCTACAACAAAGGAGAATCAACAAAACATATTGATTGGAAACTTTTCGGTAGAACTGAAAAATTATTTACTAAGAAATACGAAGAAGAAACAAATCTACGCTGTCAAATCGTGATTGACTGCTCAAGCTCAATGCTTTTTCCTGTTGGAGCTCAGCAGACAAAACTGAGTTTTTCGGTTTACGCAGCTGCATCAATTATTGAACTGTTAAAACGACAGAGAGATGCAGTTGGCGTTTCATTATTTACTGATAAAATTGACCTCCATACACCAACAAAATCTTCTATTCGTCACCATCGCTATCTGTACAGTGAATTGGAGAAACACTTGATTCAATTCAAAAAGAATGAATACAAAACAACTTCAACGGCCCAAACACTCCACGATATCGCAGAGTTGAGCCATCAAAGAAGCCTTATTGTAATCTTCTCTGACTTTTTAGAAAATCCAGATAATATTGAAGACTTTTTTCAAGCCTTACAGCACCTCAAACACAACAAGCATGAGGTTATTGTCTTTCATACCATTGACAAATTGCGTGAAGTAGATTTTGAGCTTGATAATAGACCCTACAACCTTGTAGATATGGAGTCAGGAGATGCTATCAAGCTACAACCAAATCAATTCAAAGAGGCTTACACCACGGCAATCAGAGCTTACTTTGATTCCATTGCAAATAAGTGTGCCGATTATTCCATTGACTTTATGCCAGCGGACATCAATGAAGGATACGACGAGGTGCTGCTTAAATATTTGTTAAAGCGTCAAAAGCTCCACTAATCTTTGTGCGCATTAGATAGTAAGTCAAGTGAAGTTTTAACAGGTGAGAAAACATCAATAGAAACTTCAACGAATATAGAGTTCCAATTGCTCATAGAACCATTCCACAGACCAGGAAGTTCAAGATAGTTAATTTCCTCTCCCCGATACATTTTTTTGACAATTATACTTTTCTTGTCATCTACGTAATCTGTTAAATCCAAAGCTCCTCCATCCAAGTCTGTCTTAGAAATCACCATCAAAACGGGGTTAAAATGGCTACTGTCTCTAAAGACATTTTTTTGATCTTCAACTTCTGAAATCTCAACTCCCTCAACAATCTGCTTCGTAATTTGATCTTTATCACGAACCCAAAATGGACCTCCACCAGGCCCTCCCTCATTTTTAACCATTCCACATACCCTTGAAGGACGCGAAATTATCCGCTCTAAATCTGAAGCATCAAACTGCTTTAATTCAGAATCAGAGAGAAAGTCATACTTACGATTTAATTCATAGATTCCCTCCTTACTATAGGAAGTTCTAAGCTTTCTCAAATCTTTTTTAAACTCAAGCAACAAACCCATCACCATCCTCCATGTCGCATTTGAGTGTTCAGACCGCGAATAATGCTGGACATTATCAATGTTTTTTATCAAGACAACATCATCATCAATCAAATTTAAGTTTTGAATTAAAGCTCCATGACCTGCGGGTCTTCTCAAATAGCCCCCCTCTTCTATCAACTCGTTTTGATCATTATCAAAACAATACGCATCAGTAACGCTTTTTTGGTTGGAATATGAGACTTTCAACTTACTCTTTTTCAGAGGACTCAATTCATTTATTGAACGTTGAACTATTTCCTCAAACCCTTCTTGAATAGTAAAATGTATCTCCCCTCTTTTGAGCATTAAATCATTCGCCTGAGCCACCTGTTCTTGGAACGGATTATAAATTACTCCATCTACAAAATGAAATGGGATTAACCCCTTAGGGAGATTAGAAAAATTCATCCCGCCACTGCTCAATAAAAAATCAGCAATGTGTTTAGGGTCGTCATCTTTCATTTTTTCTCTTTCATCGGAAGGTATCAATGAGTAAAATGCAAATTTGCTCAAGTTCTTCACGAATATGTTAATTTCATTTGAATTATGAGGTGTCGATTCATGATTAAACAAAAAGTTAAACATTCTTGAACCTGATCCTGAAGCCGGAATGAAAAATGAAAATCTTGGTTGTTCATCAAAAAACAACTGAATCAAACGATTTTGGTATTCTTCGTCCAATTTTAATATTCCATTACCAATTGAGCATGCTGAATGTAAATTCACAAACTGTTCTTTTTCAAAAACTTCTATTTTTTGATTATTTATTATTGACTTTTCGTCTTTGCTCATATCTTCGTAGAAGATTGTAATTTGGTAACAATGAATTTAGGGATCGAATATATAAAATATAGATGGAAAGCACTGCGTCGTCATGGTGTTCACTCACCTTTTATTTATAATTTAACTGATAAATGTTTTCGAACTCCTTCATCTTCAGCATTAAAAGAAAAACTCAGGCATTTACATTACCAACTTCATGCGAATAACGAAAAAATAGAAATAACTGATTTTGGTGCAGGATCTCGCAAATTAGGCAAAAACCGTACAATCAAGTCTATTTACAGAACCAGCTCTAGCAAGGGGAAGTATGGAAAACTACTTTATCAACTCGTCAATTATTTTCGGCCAGAAAACGTTTTAGAATTTGGGACCTCACTTGGGATTGGAACAGTATGTATGGCATCTGGCAATAAATCATCCACTGTTATCTCTGTTGAGGGCTGCAAAAAAACTCACAATCAGGCAAAGAAAAACATCGAATTACTCGGCATAAAAAATATTCAACTTATAAATAAACAGTTTGTAAATTTCGACCCTTCAAAGTATGCCGAACAATTTGATTTGGTTTTCATTGATGGGCACCACGATGGTGATGCATTGTTACACTACATGAACAAACTTGAACCATTCACCAATAATGAAACCGTATTTGTCTTAGATGACATCCGTTGGAGTGATTCGATGTTTGAAGCCTGGAACAGTATCGTCAACAATCCCCAATACAGCGTTACAATTGATTTGTTTCGTGTTGGAATTGCTATTCGAAGAACTGAACAGAGAAAAGAACACTTTGTACTTCGTAATTAATAAGATTTCCATTGAAAAATATGTAGAATAAGGGCTAATTGTCACTCTCCGATGTGAATAAGAATTTATTAGGAGAAATCAGATTTGACTTTACCGCATACATTACGATACCTGCAGTATTCTTTACACCTAGTTTCGACATGATGTTCTTACGGTGTGTATTGATTGTGTGGGCGCTTAAAAATAATTTTTCGGCAATCTGAGTATTGGTATACCCCTCAGCGATAAAAGTTATTATCTCTCCTTCGCGCTTTGAAATTACCACAGCCTCGCATGAAAAGGCATCAATGTCTATGTCCTCGACATCTAGATTTGCCTCACTTATTGTTTCAAGGATTTGACCACAAAAAAACATATTTCCATTTTTTGTCTCGTTTACTGCCTCGATAATTTCTGGAAACGAACAGTCTTTTTTGACATAGCTGGTGATACCAGAACGAAGCGCATCAACCAAAACCTGAGCCGACTGATCCGGAGTAACAGCAAGTATACCAACGTTCGGAAAATTTCTTTTAATCTGAGAAAGGTCATTAATGTCAAAACCACTTGAGGTGAAATCAATGATTACAACATCAACATCAAAAGCCCCCAATAACTCCAATAGTTCACATGAACGATTGGCTTCTCCAACAATCGTTATTTGTAATTCAGTATTCAATAGAACACGTAATCCAAGTCGAATCAATTCATTACTATCTGCTATGGCTATTTTCACTATTTAGAATAATTATAGATAAGCAAATATAGTACAATCTCACCAGAGCGATTAAAAAATAGGATAAAATAAAAAAGTAGTTATGAACAGGGCAAAGTTAAAACTTCAGTAACCAGTTTAATTCATCTTCAACCTTACCTGATTTTAGGTCCGTTAAGTAGGTTTTGATTTTGTTCGAAAGTGTTCTAGAAGTCACATCAGGGAGTTCAAATAATTCCTCGCGAAAACCAATTTTGGCAACTTGAGCAATTGTAGCGGCTGTCCCTGCACCAAATGCATCAGTTACTCTCCCCTCCCGCAATGCAGTTACCACTTCCTCGACTGTAACACGTCTTTCTTCAACTTCTACACCCCAATGTCTCGCAATATCTACCACAGCTCGCTTGGTAACTCCTCGTAAGATCGTATCCATATCCTCAGATGGGGTTACTAGTTTTCCATCAATTTCAAAAACTATATTCATAGTTCCAGACTCTTCGATGTACTTGTGCTCAGCAGCATCTGTCCAAATCAACTGGTGGAAACCTTGTTCCTGCGCCAGTTTTGCTGGATAAAGGGAAGCCGCATAATTTCCAGCTGTTTTTGCGCGACCAACGCCACCTTGAGCTGCTCTTGTGTAATATTCTTCAATTTTCACATTGACCGGCTGAGAATAATATGCACCCACTGGGCAAGTGAAGATGATAAACTTGTAAGTATCAGAGGGCTTAATTCCTATAAAGTCATCAGTCGCAAACATGAAAGGTCGAATGTAAAGGGAATGTCCCTCTTTACTCGGGACCCATTCACGGTCGATATCTACAATCTTCTGAATTAATTGAATGAAAGTCGATTCCGGTATTTGAGGCATACAAATTCGTTTACATGATTCTGTAAAACGTTTGGCATTCATTTCAGGACGAAAAATCAGAACCTCATTGTTTTCGTTCTTATTTGCTTTCATTCCCTCAAATATGGATTGACCATAGTGTATTGCTGAAGTTGCTGGATGCATTGATAATGACTCAAAAGGAACGATTTCTGGATCGTGCCAGACACCATCTTTGTAGTCCATAACAAGCATGTGGTCTGAAAAAACTTTACCGAAAGGCAAGTTATCCCAATCGACATCTGTTATTCTTGAACGTTCGACTTTGTTGACTTTTATTGAAATCGTATCTTTGATCATTTACCGGATTCTGTGGCGCAAAGATACTGAGATTCTCGTATTTATCAAATCACACACCACAAATTCGCCGAATAATTATTTAAGAATTTTGATCTTTAGAGAAATAATTGAATAAAAGTAGAGAAATATTGAAGCAATTTTGGGGGTTTAATTCGTTTAGACCTCTTCAAGAAGACATTGTTGATAGTGTAATCTATGGTCATGATACACTTGCCATTCTCCCTACTGGTGGCGGTAAATCAATTTGTTTTCAAGTTCCGGGCACTGCACTCGAAGGTGTCACAATTGTCATCTCTCCACTAATTGCTCTGATGCAAGATCAGGTAAACAATTTGGAAAAGAGAGGTATTCGTGCAAGTCTAATAACAAGTTCGATGTCGTACAGAGAAATTGACATTGCATTAGATAATGCTCGATTTGGAAACACCAAATTTCTCTATACGTCACCAGAGCGCTTAAAATCAGAACTTTTTAAAGAGCGATTCAAGCGAATGAATGTTGGCCTAATTGCCATTGATGAAGCCCATTGCATCTCTGAATGGGGACATGATTTCAGACCAGCATACAGAGAAATTTCAGCAATACGGCAATACCATCCCGAAACACCTATTATTGCACTTACAGCCTCGGCTACGTCAAAAGTTCAAGCAGATATTGTTGAACAATTGAAGTTAAAGCATCCGAAAAAATACATTGGGACACTCAAAAGAGAAAACCTGCACTATGCAGTGCGGGAATCAAAAAATAAAATCTCAGCAATTACCGAATATTGTTCTCTTCACAAACTCCAATCCGGAATTGTTTACTGCCAAACCAGAAGAAGTGTTAAGCAACTTGCTGCTCACCTTCGAGCCAATGGAGTTTCTGCTGGCGTTTATCATGGAGGACTCAGTTCTGATGATCGAAAATTCATGCTTGAGAGCTGGATGAGTGAAACAATCAAAGTAATGGTTGCAACCAACGCTTTTGGAATGGGAATTGATAAGCCAAATGTGAGATTTGTCCTGCACTTTGAAGTCCCATCAAACATTGAAGCCTATTACCAGGAATCAGGAAGAGCTGGAAGAGATGAAAAAGAGGCCAATGCAATTGTATATTGGGAGAAAGATGATTTAAACAAATTGAATGAGCAACTCGAAAAACGTTATCCAGAGAAAGAAAGAATCAAATCAATTTACAATTCGATTTCAAATTTTCTATCTGTTGCCGTAGGTTCAGGAAAAGATGAAACCTATCCATTTGACATTCAAAACTTCTCAAATTCCTTTGGAATTGGAATTCAAGAAACTTTTTATGCGCTCAAAATTCTTCACTTAAACGGATCAATATATTTTTCAGAAAGTAATTTTCACCCTACGCGATTAAAAATTGTGATTGGAAATGAGGCATTGTATAAGTTTCAAGTATCACATACAACCATGGCACCGCTTATAACGCTTATTTCCAGAAGCTATCCAGGAATTTTTGATCGTTTCATACCAATTGATGAGGAAGAATTGCGCAAACGACTCAAGATTACAAAAATTCAACTCCGAGAAAAGTTAGAATTTCTCGAACAATACGGAGCCATTGACATCAGCTATCAATCACATCTTCCGCTTATTACATACCTACATGAGCGTTTGGCCGACTCCCATCTTAGAATTAATTCTACAATTCACTCAAATCGTGAAAAAGTTGAAAAAGAGAAACTTAGAGCTATGACCAATTTCATTACATCTACCGATTGCAGAAATGTGCTCATCTCAAATTATTTCAATTCCAAAATTGAACCCTGCGGACATTGCGATAACTGCAATCAAAAAAAAGGAGTCGAAAAGGGAATTGTAGAAGCAATTTTAAATAACCTTCCTTCAAGCATTAATGAATTGGAATTAAAATTGCCCTATCCGCGAACCGAAATTGAGAAGATCATTCGAGAGATGATGCATGAAGGAGTGATAACCTACCATGATTCACGGTACTTCATCGCTTAATTAACTTGAAAACTATCGTAAGTGTATTAATTTTTGACCAAACGCTTCAATTCGAACACCTCTTTCTGTAAACTTTTAAGTGACTGTGATAAGTCATTATCGTCCATTCGTACTTCTGGTAACTCAGGTGATATATAATTGACAAATTTCCAAATCTCCAGAATCTCATTGGCATGCACAGTGTATGGCTCATAAAATGGATTGGTTGAACACAATTGAAACGATTGTTCTGAACTCATCAAATTGTGAACAACTTTGAATACGATACCATCATCTTTAGTAACAACTATACAAGGTGTACCATTTCGAATAGACATCCAATTCTGTATAAATTCGGCAACAACAAATGACCCCTCAACAACCGGTGGCATTGAATCTCCTTTTATAGGGAACGACCTATACTTTCGATCTCTCGAGAGAAATGGTAGATGGAAGGTCGGCAATACTTTCAAATAATCGGGATCTGCATATCCAGCGGTATAACCAGCACTTGCTTTATGAGGAATTAACTCAATGATATCTTCATTTTCAGAATCAACCATAGCTGTTAAAACGCGTAACTTCTGCCCTTTTACGTCCGTGACTAATCCTTGATCAATTTTTTTCCAATCACTTTCTTTAAATGAACTCAGATCTTTTTTAACCAAATCATCAATTGTAACCTTAAAATAATTGCTGAATAAAATCAAACTCTCAAGATTGGGTTGAGCCACATTATTTTCGTACCCAGAGTACGAACTTCTTGTTAAGTTCAATTCTTGAGCAACTTCCTCCTGCGACTTCTTGATTCGATTGCGGAGCAATTTTAGATTCTTACCAATTTCCATTTTACTTCGATTTTTATATCGTCATAAAATTAGTAATTCTTAGATATTAATCAAGTTTTTGTCGAAATTTTAATCACTTTAACTGAATCGGATATTCTCGATATTTAGAATATACAGCGGTAGACGCTGCTCCCAAGAAAATAATCTGTGAGGAATAATAAACCCAAACCATTATCACAATGAAGCTTCCTGCAACGCCACCACTAGAAGCAAAAAAGTAATTGGTCAGGTAATATTTTATCAAAAATTGCCCCAAAAACAACAAAAAACCTGTTAAGACACCTCCTTTAAGTGCCATTTCCCAACGGACAGTGCCATCATTGAGATATTTAAGCACCAGACAAAAAATGATACAATTCATAACAAGAGGAAGTCCGTATATCCCAACAATGGTTATCATCCAACCTAAAAGCTTAAAATCCTCAATCAATGTAGTACCAATTGATAAAAAAACAGTTTCAGCAAAGTATAATGAAATAACAAAAACGGTAATCCCAGCAATAAATATCATTGAACTCAATCGTGAGAGCAGGTTGCGTACAATTTTATTATTATTTTCTCCACTATTGGATGTCAAACCATAAAACGTATTTATACTACCTTTCAAAGAATTCAGGATAGCTGTGCACGAGAAAATTAAGGCAATTACTCCAAGAAATTGCATCATTGGGCTTCCAGCACCAAGATCAACTTGATCTAAAAAATTCATTATACCTCCAATGTCTTTCAATCCGATCTGATCTTTCAGAACGGAAGCGATAATGTCTAACATTGTATCATGTCCTACAATCACTCCAAAAAATGAAATACTCAAATACAACAATGGAACAAGAGCGATTAAAGCATAATAAGAAAGAGCTGCGCCATGTTGAAACGGATTGTTTCTTGAATACTCATTATACGTTGAACGCAGCATCTTTTTCCAGCCTGATGTTTTCATTTTTTTGCAATTGATATTGATGTTAAGCGAGATAAAATTTTATCTGAAGTTAATACAACATCTTCACCTTTCCTTGTTTTGAAATAATTAAAAATAATGAAACCAGTATCTATTGATCGTACATAATTTAACAAAAGTGACTTACCATCTTTATATTCTAAAGGACGAAATAGTATGACTTCTCCATTAATATTCACTTGGTTTATCACACCCATTAATTGGGCCTGCTCAATGGTATTTGGATGATAAAAAACATTGTTCAGTGAATCAATTCGCTTAACTCCTTTCGCATCGAGATGAATTACACGTTTTACAAACCCCATAATTTCAGAGCCATCATGAGAAACCAATACAATTGATGTACCACGGATCTCATTTAACTTAAGTAGATAGTTACTAATCTTTAATCGAAGTCGTTGATCAATATGAACAAAAGGTTCATCTAAAAGTAAAACTCTTGGCTCGCATGCCAGAGCGCGTGCAAGAGCAAGTCGCTGTTGCTCACCACCAGATAACACAAGAGCCTTTCGGTCTCTTAAATGATTTAATTCTACAAGACCTAATAATTCCTCAACCAACTGAACTTGATCTTCTTTGTGCAAATTCAAGATCTTTTCTCGAACATTCTCCTCAACAGTATGGTATGGGTCCAAGCCAAAATCTTGATGAACCAACTGAATATCTTTATGACCTGGTATAAGCTTAATAGAAGGTCCTAGGATACGCTCTTTGTCAAAAAAAACAGTCCCTTCTGATGCATCAAGTAAACCAGAAATTATCTTTAGTAGCGTCGTCTTACCAATACCACTTGAGCCAATAATACCTATCAAATCTCCTTGAGAAATAGAAAAACTTATATTTCTCAGTACCCACTGATCTCTTTTTAGACCTATATTCTCAAGCTGTATCATTAAAAAATGAGTTCCTTAGGAAATTCTTGTGCAGCGATATAAATCCCGGCAATTGGGTTAGCTAGAGGCTCATTGTCTTTAATGTATACGTTAAGCACAATGGTAGTTTTTAACTCCTCAATTTCATAATGTGACAATATACTCTCAGAGCAGGCTATACGCGCTATTCGTTGATTCTTATTTACAATTTCGAACAAACGCATATCAGATACCTCATGATCAAATGGTGTTCCATCTGGCAGATCTCCCTGCAATGAATAATTCGCTTTTTCGATGACTTCAATATCTGATACCTCAGATGTAATTTCGAGTTCGTCTTCCCATTGAAACCTTCTATTCAACTCCGACTCTTCACCTTCAAAATGGGCATTGGCATGCTCAATTGAAAAGTGGTCATTTAATAAATAAAAGTGTACCCTACAATTCATAGCTTCGATTTGGAACAAAAATATCAACTTTCTTCTGATTTATTCGGTTTAATGCCATTAGCCGTTTAAATTTGTTTTCAATAAGAGATAAGCGTGATAGAAAACCTACAAATACGAAAGAACAAGACACATTCAATAGATCGCAAGCACCCTTGGATATTTTCTGGCGCAATTGCATCAGAAGTAGAACATTTAAATGATGGCGACATTGTCAATGTCTGCGACCACAAGAACAATACAATTGCGAAAGGACACTTCCAACATGCAACTATATCTGTTCGAATACTAACATTTTTAGACGAAGATATTGACCAAGCCTTTTTTGACCGGAAGATTGGAAATGCAATCAAGTCTAGACGAAAACAACAATTGTTTCGTGAAGACAACAATATCTGTCGGTTGGTTCATGGCGAAGGAGACGGGCTTCCAGGTCTCATAATCGATTTTTACAATGGAGTTGCTGTAATTCAATGCCACAGTATCGGCATGTATGCATCAATTGAACTGATCTCAAATGCGTTAAAAGCTTGGTTAAAAAAAGAACTTATTGCTGTCTATTCCAAATCTTCAGACACACTTCCTGAACGAGTAAATCCCTTAGACAAATACCTTTATGGCACATGTAAAACACCTCATATTGCCATGGAAAATGGAGTAAAAATTAATATCGATTGGGTTACAGGACAAAAAACAGGTTTTTTCATAGACCAGCGAGAGAATCGTTTTCTATTGGCCAAATACTCAAAAGGAAAAAAGATATTGAACACATTTTGCTATTCAGGCGGTTTTAGTCTTTTGGCACTGAAGAACGGTGCAGAACTTGTGCACTCACTTGACAGCTCAAAGAAAGCAATTGCTTTGGTTGACGAAAATATTCAATTGAATAACTTTGGCGACAAGCACCAATCAATTGTTGCTGATGCAATGCACTACATTAAAGATCTCCCAGAAGATTACGATGTCATTGTATTGGATCCCCCGGCTTTTGCCAAACACAGAAATAAGAGACATCAAGCAATTCAAGGGTACAAACGATTAAATGCTCATACAATACGGCAAATTAAACCGGGTGGAATCATCTTCACCTTCTCTTGCTCTCAAGTTGTCGATAAAATTCTTTTTAACCATACAATTGCGGCAGCGGCAATCGAATCAGGTAGAAACGTTAGAATTTTAGAACAACTTCATCAACCTTCAGACCATCCGATAAGTTCCTTTCATCCAGAAGGTGAATACCTCAAAGGTCTCGTGATTCAAGTAGACTGATGCTTGATTTAAAATACCGCACAATACTATCTGTAGCTATTCCACTTATGGGATCATCATTCATTCAATCTGTTGTAATGATAACAGATTCCGCCTTTCTCAGTAGGTATAGCACTGTTGCCTTCGATGCCGCAGGAAATGGAGGATTGATTTATGTAACAGTATTCATTGCATTAATGGGCATGAGTGATGGTGCACAAATCTTAATGGCGCGAAGAATAGGTGAGAATAAAGAAAGTTATCTCGCTCAAATTTTCGGAACAACACTGATCACAAACTTTCTGCTTGCATTGCTCTTATTTACTGCAATCCAGATATTCATGCCAAACCTAATTAATGGTATAACAAAACACGACGACATTGCAAAAGGAGAAATCGATTTCATTCAAATTCGCAGTTATGGTTTGTTCTTTTCGATGGTATCATTAACTGTTTACGCATACTTTATGGCTTTAGGAAAAACTTATATCGTTTTCCTCAGTGCTTTAATCATTGCAATTTCAAACATAACTCTCGATTACGCATTAATTTTTGGCAACCTTAACTTTCCAGCGCTGGGCCTCCAAGGTGCAGCCCTTGCATCCACAATTGCAGACGGAATCGGTATGGTTTTGGTAATTGTAATTCTTGCTACAAGTGCTTCAATGAAACGTCATAAGATTTTTAGTGAAATAAAATACAATTTTGAATCGATGAAACGTTTGATTGGCGTTGGTGGACCAATAATGTTTCAAGGGCTCGTTGCACTCATTACTTGGACTGCTTTTTTTGTTTGGATTGAACAAATGGGAAAGTATGAACTTACAGTCTCACAAAATATCCGATCGTTATACTTCATTGCTTTCGTTCCGATTTGGGGCTTTGCAGGAACGACAAAAACCTATATTAGTCAATACGTTGGTCACAATGCTTATGATAAAATCAAAACGCTACAAAAACGAATTCTAATACTAACATTGATATTCCTTTTGCTGCTTTTTCATGGAGCCTTACTTTATCCAAAACATCTGGTATCATTAATTAATCCAACGACTGAATACCTTCAAGAAAGTGCATCCATTTTAAGGTTTATTTTTGGTTCTGTTTTAATTTATGGATTTGGAAATGTATTTTTCCAGACGATAAATGGTAGTGGAAATACCAAATTCACTTTTTACATTGAAGTGATCGCAGTTGGAGTTTATTTGTTCTTCGCATATCTATTCATTAAAATAGTTGAGTTGGATATTTATTGGATTTGGTCAGTAGAATACATTTACTTTGCATCAATGACCCTTTTATCAATTGGGTACTTACGATTTTTTAATTGGCAAAAGAAGACTATTTAATATGAGAGAAGATTTCAGCATTGTATTCATGGGGACTCCTGAGTTTGCAGTAACTATTTTGGACGCTCTAAATCAAAATGGAATTGCAATTAAAGCAGTCATAACTGCACCTGATAAGCCATCTGGCCGTGGACAAAAGATAAATCAAAGCGATGTAAAAAGGTATGCCCTCGAAAAAAATCTACCCATATTACAACCTGCAAATTTAAAGAGTGACTCCTTCGTATCTGAACTACAAGCGCTCAATGCCGACCTGTTTGTTGTTGTTGCTTTTCGTATGCTACCTGAAGTTGTATGGGCTATGCCGCCACGAGGAACTATAAACCTACACGCCTCCCTCTTACCCAATTACCGTGGAGCAGCTCCTATCAATTGGGCAATCATTAATGGTGAATCGGAAACAGGTGTATCCACTTTCTTCATAGAAAAAGAAATCGACACAGGAAAAATCATAGAACAAGAAAAAGTAAGAATTGAAGAAAATGAATCTGTAGGTGAGCTTTATCAGAGATTAATGCATCTTGGAGCTAAAACGATGCTCTCTACCATCACAAAAATCAAAACAGGTAATGTGCTATCAATCGAGCAAAAAGAAGTGATGTCGGGATCTTTAAAGTCCGCTCCAAAAATCTTCAAAACGGATTGTCAATTAAACTTTAATCACCCAGTTGCAGTTGTTCACAATTTCTGCCGTGGACTATCTCCCTATCCTGCCGCGTGGACCAAAATTCTCAATCAAACCAAAGTTGAAACCAAAAACTGCAAAATCTTCAAAACACGAAAAACAACTATTCCGATTACAGATAGTAGCACTATTAAAAGTGACCAAGATGGGATTCTAATTCCATGCGAAGACTTCTATATTCGGGTATTAGAACTGCAAATCGAAGGCAAACGAAAAATGAATTTTAAAGATTTTTTAGTCGGAAACTCTGTACTCAACTTGAGTCTCGTTGGTAATTAATACTATGAAGGTTCTAGTGGTTTTCTATTCAATTAACCCAAAAACCCAATAAAAATGCCCTTTTCAGAAGGGGTTATCAACAAAACAACATACTTATCCACAAAAAAGTCTATTTTTTTGCGCCATCTCTTGCGTGGCATGGATATTACAATATATTTGTTATGATAATTATTATACAAATTAAAAAAAACCAAAACTATGAACAAAGCAGAATTGATTGACGCTATTGCTTCTAATGCAGATTTGTCCAAAGCAGATGCAAAAAGAGCACTTGATGGATTTGTTGCAGCTACTTCAGATGCATTGAAAAAAGGTGAAAGAATTTCTCTAGTAGGATTCGGATCTTTCTCTATCTCAAACAGAGCAGCTAGAACTGGTCGTAATCCACAAACAGGTAAAGAAATCAAGATTGCTGCGAAAAACGTTGTACGTTTTAAAGCAGGTTCTGAACTTTCTGGAAAAGTAAACTAGTACTTGACCTAAAGAAATTAGAGGCCTCGGCAATGCCGGGGCCTTTTTTTTATACAACTCTTTGCAATTAGAATTATGAACGTCGACGAACAAGTACTTGAAGCATTCTATAATATGATATCGGAGAGCAAACAGGAAAAGTACAACACCATTGCCGCCAATCGAACACGCTACATTACAGTCGTCATGGAAAATCTTATCAAAGATCACAATGCATCTGCTGTTCTTCGCTCCTGTGATTGCTTCGGTATTCAGGATCTCCATGCGATTGAAAAAGATGTTCGTTACGAAATACAACGTGATATAGCCAAAGGAGCTGGAAATTGGGTTGACCTTCATTCTCACAGCACAGGAGATAATCCATCAATTAAATGCATCGAATTACTTCGTGAAAAGGGATACAAAATCGTGAGCACATCACCACATGTGGATATGACCATTCGTGAGGTTCCTTTGGACAAACCAATTGCTTTAATCTTCGGGACAGAGGTAACTGGTATATCTGAAAGCGCCGCTCGTTTGTCTGACTATGAGGTACGATTACCGATGCATGGGTTTACCGAAAGCTTTAACGTTTCAGTTTCCGCTGCTCTAGCACTAAGTCGACTCCGCGAACGACTCGAAGATTCAGATATTAATTGGCATTTATCACATGATGATCAAGTAAAACTAAAAATTCATTGGGCAACTAAAATTATACGTGATGGTGAAGTCGTTGAGAGAGAGATTAGAAGACGAATTTTAGAAAAAGAATAATATATTTGTAATACGTTACAAATCAAAAACAAAAACTACAATATTATGGGTAAAGGAGACAGAAAAACGGCTAAAGGAAAACGAACAATTGGCTCATACGGAAACACAAGAAAACGTAAAAAAGCTATACCAGTTGTTGCCGCTCCTAAGAAAAAGTCCGCTCCTAAGAAAAAAGCCGCTGCACCTGAAGTTGAAGATACTAAAAAGACGACAGCGAAGACAACAGCGAAGAAAACCGCAGCCAAAAAACCTGCAGCCAAAAAACCCGCAGAAAAAAAGAAGGACGAATAGTATCGGTCTCGGTTCTGCCGAGACTTTTTTTTAATATAATTATTTCAAACGAACAACATGAAACACAACTTTGGAGCTGGACCTTGTATACTTCCTCAAATAGTTTTCAAGGAGGCTGCAGAAGCAGTCGTTGATTTTAATGGGTTATCTATTCTAGAAATTTCGCATCGAAGCCCTGAATTTGTAGCCGTAATGGAAGAAGCACAGGAACTTGTAAAAAAAGCCCTAGACGTGCCACAAGGCTATACAGTGCTCTTCATTCAAGGAGGAGCATCTCTTGGGTTTACAATCGCTGCACTTAACATGATGCGTCAGACAAAAAAAGCAGGTTACATAAACACGGGAACTTGGGCCAAAGGAGCCATAAACGAGGCGAAAGCCGTTGGGTTTGACGTAGATATTTTTGCATCATCTGAAGATAAAAACTTCAGCTACATTCCAAAAGGTGCAGCCGTACCCACAGATGTTGATTACATTCATTACACCTCGAACAATACAATTTTTGGTGCTCAGTTTCACGAAATTCCAGACACAAATCTCCCTTTAGTCTGCGACATGTCTTCGGATATCTTTTCAAGACCTGTTGATGTTTCAAAATTCGATATCATATACGCAGGTGCGCAAAAAAACCTCGGGCCTGCGGGTGCTACATTATACATCGTAAAAGATGAAATATTAGGTAAATCAACTTCTGAATTCATGCCAAAATACTTAAACCTTAAAAATCATTCTGATAAGGGTTCAATGATGAATACACCGCCTGTATTTTCTGTCTACACCGCAATGTTGAATCTCCGAGATTTAATTGCAAATGGAGGCGTAATAGCGGCTGAGAAAAGAAATCAAGAAAAAGCAGATGAACTTTACGGTGAAATTGACCGAAACCCAGCATTTACAGGAACAGTTCCTGTTGAGGATCGCTCAAATATGAACATTACTTTTTTATTGGAAGATGATGCTGACAAAGCAGCTTTTGATGCAGCATGGCATGCGGCAGGTATAGTTGGTCTAAAGGGACACCGTTCAGTTGGTGGTTACAGGGCCTCGATGTATAATGCGTTATCTATAGAAAGTGTAAAAGTGCTCTCCAAAGTGATGCGCGATTTTAAAACAAAAAAACAATAAAAAATGAAGGTGTTAGCAAATGACGGAATATCTCAAGCCGGAATAGATGTACTTGAATCCGCAGGCTATGTGGTACTTACGGATAAGGTAGAACAGCATGATTTGATTCAAACCATTAATAGCGAAAACATTGGTGCATTGTTGGTACGAAGTGCAACAACAGTGCGAAAAGATTTAATTGATGCTTGCCCCAATCTAAAACTCATTGGACGTGGCGGCGTTGGAATGGACAATATAGATGTTGAATACGGGCGTGAAAATGGACGTTTGGTAGTCAATACTCCCGGAGCATCAAGTCAATCAGTAGCAGAATTGGTTATGGGTCATCTCTTCTCAATCTCCCGATCACTTCATGATTCCTATAAGAATATGTCCGATGGCGATTTCAAAGTTTTGAAAAAAAAATACGGTAAAGGAATTGAATTAAGGGGCAAAAAACTAGTCATTGTTGGATTCGGAAGAATTGGTCAAAACCTTGCTTCATATGCACTAGGATGTGGTATGAACGTCGTCGCTATCGATACCTACACCGAAGCAAGAAATATAATACTCAATTTAGGTAATGGCGTTTCAGCCAGCACAACGATTACTCCTGTTTCAGATATGATGCCTGAAATTGCTGACGCGGATTACATTTCACTTCATATACCAAAACAAGCTGATGGATCAGCTGTCATTTCAACAGCCGAATTTGCTGCAATGAAAAATGGAGTACGTATCGTTAATGCAGCAAGAGGTGGTGTAATTGATGAAGATGCATTAATTCATGCACTGGAATCAAAAAAAGTTGCTGCTGTTGCCCTTGATGTATTTGAAAATGAACCCAACCCAAGAAAAGATTTATTGAATAATGAAAATATTGCTTGTACCCCTCATGTTGGAGCTGCAACTATTGAAGCGCAAGATCGAATAGGGACAGAATTAGCTGATACAATTATTAGCAATTTTGGCACTTTCTAGAACGATCGAATGTGATGTGAAATATATCTAATCTAATAGAAGAGTTAAAGGCGAGCCGACGGTTCGCCTTTTTTTCATTGGTCAAGAAAAAATTACGACATTTGTAGTCAATATAATTCAAGTGAACTACAATGGCAAAAATCCGTCCATTCAAAGCAATTCGTCCGACACGTGACAAAGTACATCTCGTCGCAACACGACCTTACTACACCTATAAAGATATTGTACTTAAGGCGAAACTAGAGGACAATCCCTACACGTTTTTGCACATTATTAATCCTGAGTTTGGAGAAAAACACAAAACAGAACCAAACTCCAACGAGCGTTTTGCCTCTGTAAGCGATGCTTATCATGAATTCATTGATAATGGCATTCTTAAACAAGATAAAAATGAGCACATATACCTATACCGTCAAACAACTGAAGAACACGAGTATATGGGGATCGTTGCTGGCGCAAATGTACAAGAGTACAAAGAAGATAAGATTAAAAAGCATGAAGCTACCCTTACGAGTAGAGAAGAAATGTTCATGAATTATTTAAATATTGTTGGCTACAATGCAGAGCCTGTACTCCTATCCTATTCCGATATAGAAAATTTAATAGAACCTCTCTTGTATAACAAGACGAAGGAACGCCCAGAGTATGAATACACTACCACAGATAAGGTAAAACATGAATTGTGGATTTTCAACAAAAAGGAAACAGAGAGTATCAAAAATGGGTTTGATAGTATTGATTCACTATACATTTGTGATGGACATCACCGAAGTGCATCATCGGCCGGTTTAAAAAACTGGAGAAGCCAAAAAGGACAAGGACACTTCCCAAATGAAGATTATTTTCTCGCTTTCTTCCTGAACGAACGGAGGTTACAAATATTAGAATTCAATCGGCTAATAAAAACATTAAATGGACTATCAAAAGAGGAATTCCTCAATAAACTGAGAAAGAATTTTAAAATTGAAGAATTATTTGTTGCCGAGAAACCGAGTGAAACACATCAAATAACAATGTGCATTGAAGGAGATTGGTACCGCCTAACCTGCGCTCCTGAAATCATTAATGAATCACATCCAGTGGAGTGTTTGGATGCTGAAATACTTACAAATTTCGTATTGAAACCACTCCTTGGAATAAATGACTTAAAAACAGATACGAATATTGACTTTATAAGCGGTAAGCGCGATTTAGAATCGATCCAAAGAAAAATAGGAATGGGGAAATTTAAAATTGGTTTTTTCCTCTATCCTGTCGACATTAGCGTAATAAAACGTGTCGCAGATCATAACATGACAATGCCACCCAAATCAACATGGGTAGAACCAAAATTACGAAGTGGATTGACGATTTATAACATTAACGAATGATAAAAGAAAATCTGGAACGTATACGTCAAGACATACCTGATAATGTCACTCTTGTTGCTGTCTCCAAAACAAAACCTGTGAGTGATCTATTGGAAGCATATGACAATGGACAGCTTGTTTTTGGCGAGAACAAAGCTCAGGAATTGGTTCTCAAAGCACAGGAATTACCTAAAGATATTGAGTGGCATATGATAGGTCATTTACAAACAAATAAAGTCAAAATTATAGCGCCATTTGTTCATTTAATTCATGCAGTTGACAGCATTAAACTACTCAAAGAAATCAATAAGCAAGCAGCAAAAAACAAACGTATAATCCGGTGCCTTTTGCAGTTTCATATTGCAAAAGAAGAATCCAAGTTTGGTATGGACTTCGTTGCAGTCAAAAATCTATTGGGTTCGAATGACTTTATAGAAATGCAAAATATTTCAATTGTCGGTTTAATGGGAATGGCGACTTTCACTGATAATAAAGAACAAATCAGAGATGAATTTAGAAGTCTTGAAGGATACTTTCAAATTGTCAAGAGCCACTTTTTTAAATTTAATGATGCGTTTGAACATATTTCAATGGGAATGAGCGGGGATTATAAAATCGCTATTGAAGAAGGAAGTACAATGGTGCGAATCGGAAGTTCAATATTTGGTGCAAGAAATAAAGTATAAATTATCAATATGAAAAGTATACTTCTTACAATATCACTGATCTGTTCGTGCTCTAGTCATGCACAACTGTCTGAGACCGATATTGCCAAAATGCGAAAACAACACCTAAATGAGTTGACTGATACTAGCAGTAATTACCTAACAACTGAAGAAATTGCCGATTTTCAAGGACTAGATTACTATCCATTTGATTCATCCTTTCAAATACCTGCATTATTTATAAAAGACAAAGGAGAAAAATTCGAGATGCCAACATCCACGGAACGACTTCCTATTTACAGGAGATTTGGATATATCTATTTTACCATTGATTCTATTCCTTGTCAATTAACAGTCTATCAAAACATCGATCTTTTAAAGCGCAATAGAAAGAAATATAAAAATTATTTATTCATCCCATTCAAAGACAAAACCACGCGGATCCAAACCTATGGTGCTGGACGCTTTTTGGATTTTGAAAGGCCGAAATCAAAAAAAGTAATAGTTGATTTCAATATGTCCTATAATCCTTATTGCGCTTATTCATATCGGTATTCCTGTCCTATCCCACCTAAAGAAAACACCTTGAATGTTGAAATTACCGCAGGGGAAAGAATTCCTTTGGGACATTAATCTAGGAGTAACAACCTAAATTATCGCCTATTTTTGAATTTGAATAAACAACTCTGATCCTCTCCTCGAGGCTACAGAATTGTAACACTCTTCGAAACTGACCTTGGAAAAGAGACGAAAATAATTTTGATATTCCTCTGCATTTCCACCATATGGTGGACCTCCATCAAATTCAACACCAAACATGAGTCCAATCAACTTTCCACCGTCGACAAGTAATTCATGACACTTATCCGCATACAATTGTCGCAGCAACGGGTCTATCGCACAAAACATTGTTTGCTCAACGATTATATCATAAACACCATCATGATTGAAAAAATCGCCCAAATGTATATGACTGATAGGAAAACTTGGTATTCTCGATCTTAAATTGGCCAAAGCAGTTTCAGCGAAATCAACAACATGAACATTTGTAAACCCAAGACGCGACAAATATTCTGCCTCATGCCCATTGCCACAACCTGGAATTAAAATCCGTAGATTTTTTTCTTGAACTTGATCAAAATATACTTTAATTGGTTTTGAAACTTCTCCCAAGTCCCAGCCAATCGTTTCTTTTTCGTATCTATTTTGCCAAAAACGTTTTGATAAATGTTCCATTAGTATTTCATCACTTTTTGCACGAAGTTCATTTTTTCACAAATCAAATGAACAAAAAAACAACCCGAATCAAAAGCACTCAAATCAATACTATCAGGACGATTATCCTCTAGTATCAATCGACCACTCGAGCTGTATACCTTTACTTTATAATCCTCATTAGAGCAAATTCGAAAGATTCCATTTGTAGGATTGGGATATATCACAATTGAAGAAGTCGGTGCGGTCAAATCTAATAAATCAGAATGTATCACTCCTACAGCATCGAGATCAAAACCACCTGATTCGAACATCGTTGGGTATGGATCATTTATGATTGTACCCTGACTGTCGAATGTTCCAAACTGCGGATCGAGATTACCCACAACGTCGATAATCTTTACATGGGTAATTGCTGATATATCCAAACCCGTTGTGCCCGACAGCTCTTCAAGGTCAAAGGGGGTTCCAAAGTTTGCTCTGTACTTCCCTGCAAAATTAGTCACGTAGGCACAGTTGACCGTATCAAAATTCGTTAATTGTAATGATGTTTGTATTTCACTTATTGCATCAAATCGCGTATAATTGATACCATCAGAGCTCACTTCTACAAAAGCCAGTTCAAGATAGTGGTCCAAAAAACCATTTTCGAATACGGCAAAGTCAGCGCCTACACCATTGCTTATTGGTGCACTAAAAGTAAGTATCGCCTCTCCTCCATCCCCGAGAGATAAAACCGATGTCCCTGTTGCTTGACCAGTTGCGTCGGACTCTGAGCCATAGGACGCATATCCAAATGAAGAATTCACAATTAACTGTGGTCCGCGGTCAACGGTGACACCTGTAGCCCATCCGATGAAGACAGATGAATCTTTATGAATTGCCGTTGATCCAGCTATACCCGGCTCTGGAGCATAGGATTGTCCAAAACACAGAAGCGGAGACAAAAAGAATAGGTACTTAATCATAAAAAACAACTTTTGAAGGATTCAATCCTACTGAAAAACTCCCCAGATACATACCAGAAGCTGTAAACGAACGGAGATAACCTGAATTCGTGTAATTCATTGCGTCAGAAACATAAACCAATCCATCAAAAGGATTGTAGGTCACTCCATACAACGTTGTTACCTCAGACAAGTCGAAAATATTTGCTTGCGTCATTTGCTCTGAAACAGGATCAAAGATTCCGATCGAAGAATTATTGTATACCAGAAATGAAGCATTCATTTCAGCGATTCCAACGGCATCAAAAGTAAAAGTTTCTGCTACTTGATTGGACGATGTATTGATTCGAACTAACCTGGAAGGTATCTGTCCATAGTCACCTCTGCGCACAACATAAATATCTCCCTGGGCATCAGATATGACAGCACCGGGATTAATGCCAACCGTCAACTTAGTCACTTCAGACTCCGACAGAAGATTTACTATTGATACAGTAGAATCTACATTGGGAAAATTGAGCCCACCTGAATTTGCAACATAGAGGTAATTATCTACAACAGCCAGTCCTTCTGGATTACTTCCCACTTGAATTCGATTGGTAACTTGTAATGTAACGGTATCGATAACATCAACAAAACCATCATAGCATGAAACATATGCTTTACTTCCTGAAAACGCAATTGCTCTTGGTTGTTTTGCAATCCCATTTTCAATCATTTCAATCTGAGCAAGAGGCGTAAAGTTAATAGCAGAGAGTACTTCAACTCTACTCGAAGCATTTACAACAACATAAATTTTATCTCCATAGCGCTGAATATCGTTCCCAGTGTCACCCAACTGACGATTCGTTGAGGTAACAAAAAATGAATTTTCGATCTCATTTTTAGAAAAATCAATCCATGAGATGGATGAATTGTTTTGTTGAAAGAGTCCCTCACATAGAACCAACGCACCATTCGACAAATTTTCGTTGACAGATGGACATGGTATCGGTTCAGGTTTGCAGCTTGCAAATACTCCAAAAAGCCAAAGAAAACTAATGTAACGCATAACTCATTGATATTAAGAAGTTTCTACCCGGCATTACAAATGAACGCACATACACGTAAGATGAGTCAAAAATGTTTTTTACGTTAGCTTGAAGTTTGATTTTTTGTCCCTTTTTGAGGACAAAAGAATAGGTTATAAATAAATCAGAAAGAAGGTAGTCTTGAACTCGATTCTGATCAATGTTTTCATTCAGAGCGAAGCGCATTGAAACATAATTATTCGCAATACCAAACCCCAATTCACCTCTACTAAATAGAAGATCAAAATTTGCAAGATGCTCAGGTGTATAAGCTATTTGATGCCCATAGTTCAGTGATTCTTTTGTGACGTCTATTGCCTTTTGGTAGGAATAGTTCACATTCAAATCTACATCTATCTTTCCAACACCCCAACAGAAATCAATTGCGCCTTCCATTCCAAAAATATTAACATTTGTGACGTTTTGCATCGACCAGATGAACAAATTCTTTGTTGGGATAGCAACAATCTTATTTTGGACTCGATTGAAATAAACAGTAGTACGCAAATCTAGGTTCGCCCTTTTGTCGTTCTTGGGCGAAGAACTTACCCCATAGTTTATCTGGTGTGCTGACTCTGGTAGCAATTCTGAATTTCCAACAGTAGCGTAATACAATTCATTAAATGAAGGTATTCTAAATGTATTTTTGTACCAAACCAAATGTTTAAAATGCCAACTCCCTTCCTTAAAAAAGGTCAGATCAACTGATGGATTCACTTTTATCGACTCACGGGGGCTATTATTTAGACTCGCCAATTCATAAATGTATTGACTCGATAATTGTACTTTAATTGTGGCCGACTTAAAAGGTTTGTAAACCGATACAAATCCACTTGAATGCGACCTAAACGGATTTGATAAGGAAGAATCCGAGGAAACCAATGTACTTAACGTTTCTTCCAACCCTCCAATAACATTAATACCCTTAGCACTTCTTCGACGAAAAACAGTGCCGAGGTTTGTACTTTGGTTGATGTATTCATTGTCCAAAAAACCAATCTCATTCAAATAGGTCGGATCCAAATACTTCATCGCATTCCAGTTGTAATTGGCATAAGATCGGAATTCCCAGCGTTTGAAATTAAATTTGGCATCCGCATAGAACAAATTATCAAGCGTATTCAGACGCTCATCTGCAGTAGAATTATAGAGTATTACTGCTCCTGGAAGCCCTTGATCTATCATTGAACCTCTATAACCAAAACGATAAGAACCATTTTTCTTTCCAAGAATTTTAACTTGACCACCGAAAAATCCATCTTCATAATCATTGTTATTTCTCACCCCCTCTTCCGTAGCTAAACCATTCAAATATGAATAATCATAATCACCACGTGCAGAACGATACTTCGCGTATCCTGAAAAAATTATTCTTTCATCTTTCGAGTAAACGCCTGACAAATAACCTTCATAACGACCAAATGAACCCAATTTAAAACTTGAACGGAGTTGATTTCTTGCATCGCCGTATCGACTCTGAAACGTATTCATAACCAATGAATTTCCGGAGAGGTAGGCTGATACGGGTAGAAAAATAGATACATTATCATTCGTAGAACTAAGAATAGAAACCATACCATCGGCTTGTATCTGTCCAAGATTTGTCATTCCTGTCTGAGAATTAGATACATTAAATCCGTCAACAACTATTGCTGTATGTTGACTTCCAAGGGCTCGTGTACTAATCGATTTTAGTGCTCCCAGTCCACCGTATGACCTTACAGTAGATCCGCTGAGTTTGCTGGCCAATTCTCCAATATCATCTGGTGATAGTTTTTGAATTTTATCTTCAAAAATCCACGTACCTACCGGACGTATTGCTTGACGTTCACCTTTGGTTCGTTTGATACTTATTTCCTCTATATATTGAGTTCGAAGAAGGTCTAATCGCATAGAATCGTTAAAAAAAGCACTAGTGTCCTGAGCGAATGAAATAACGGGGAGTACAAAAAGTACTCCCACAAAAAATATATTTCTTATGAAGATCACTAGTTTTTAACTACTTTGCTCTTGTAGGATCCATTCACATTTTCAAGATGAACAATATAAACGCCAGATGGAAATTCACTTAAATTAACTGATGTAGATTGTTCATGCACAGCCTCTAACAGTATCTCACCACTTAATGATGTAATCATCAAATGACCGGATTCTCCATTGATATTTACAATGTCTTTTACAGGATTCGGAAATATCGAAATATTGGACAGTTGCTGCTCATTTATTCCGCCGTAAGTTGTACGATTCAAACCGTCAATGGCAAAGTAAGTTGGCGTGTTAATCCAGCCGCCGGTTGTATCTGACGACTCTATTTTAAACGATAACTCTCCAATGTGAAATAGAAAACCTGTCAAATCTACATCGATCCATGAATCTACGATATAATCCTGGCTGTTATCAGCGAATCGGTAATCTGCGAGGTATATTTCAACAGAATCAACCATGGATCCATCGTGGGATTTTCCGTACACCCAAACACGGTAAAAATCCTCCCCATTTGTTCCATCAACAACCGTGCTGTCTCCATTGTAAATGGACCCAAATTGTTTACCAAATCCGTCACCGTCTCTCATCGACAGAGCAGAATAAGTTGTATTTGTTATTTTAAATTGATCCAAAGAAATATTTTCTTGATCTACAGAAATACTACCCGAGCTATAGAAAACGGCATATGATTCTGATGCATTGTGGCCAGAACCAGTCCATGCACTAAATTGGTTTCCCCAACCTGGCGTTACAACATCTGTTTTATTCGAAATTGAAAAGCCTGTCCACGAACCCCATGTGGCGTCATAATTGTTGTAAAAACGAACATCGTCCAAAATAAAATCACCATTGCCTGCCCAACCATTGTCGAAGGTATCAGCTGTAGGTAAGAAATTTTCAAAATCAATAATTTGTGCCTGGGCACTAGCTCCAATCATAAATGCTGTTGCTAAAACGTAAAGTTTCTTCATCGTATAAAAAATAAAAATTATTAAAACGCGAAGAAATCAGGTAAATGAATGTAGGGCGAACTCTAGGAGACGCAACCAAATCCGACTTTAATCTGAAGTCCTCATTATCTATTGACTTGACAAGTATTCTGACTCATACCATATCAGACTCGTCTTCCCGCTCTATAGTTGAACAGTGACATAATGAGGCTGACTTCGAGTATTTACAGCTGCAGATACAGTTCCGGGTTTACACCGGATTCCTTTTTTCACTCCATCTTGGAAACCAAAGTCAGTGCGAAGGTACAACATTTATTTCGATCGAAAAAAAATGATTGAATTTACCGTACCTCCTATTGTCTTAACTGACCTTTTACCAAATTCTAATTGTTATCCAGTTCGAATGTGTATTGTAACATTATCGATCTTGGCGGTTCAATTTTCAATGGGCGAAGTGAAAAAATACGGTTGAAAATATTTGAACCAATAAGCGCGATCTTATGGTGATGATTGATCTTGAATGAGAATCGAGCATCGAAAACCCAATTTCCAAATCTATGGGCGTTGAAATAATCCATGTAACGAATTTCTTGAACTGTTCCTCCAGTATTCACTGTTGTTTCCTCAAAATCTCTGATGATTCCATCCATGTTAATAATTTTACTGAAATATTTAACGCTAAATCCAAGTGCTATTTTTTTCTTGTAGTTAAACTCAAAGTCCGCCTTGATGTTGTGCAAAAAACGGTATTTCAATATCTTATGGGTCGTATCTAAAGATGTCGTATTGTAGCTAAATTCACGATTAATTGAATCGACAGCATAAATATAATTTGGATTTAAGGTTTTGGGCACGATATAATTGTATCCAGAAATGAAATTGAGATCGAGATTGTTGTTGATTTTAGCCTTCCCTGCGAAGGAAATGTCGATTCCAAGGACTCTCGACTTACCAGTATTTAAAAATTTAAATCCAGCAAAAGAACTTGGACTATTTGCATCCCAAATACCAAACATATACTCTATAGTATTCTCATATTCCTGCCAAAAACCGGCCATGTCCAAATATCCGAACAGCTTTCCGAACTTCAAGCCTTGCTTGATACCAACTTCAGTATTCCAACTACTTTCAGCTTTTAAATTTTCATTTGGAAAAACACCAAAATTACCTACACCCGTTTTTATAAAACGTTCTGTAATTGTTGGGAATCTATATCCTTGTCCATAAGACCCTCTAATGTAGGTCTCTTGATATACCTTTAAACTGGCACCAGCCCGAAAGATAGGTTTCAAGTTTTGAATTGAATCATTGAGTTGAAAATATTCCAATCTTCCACCAATGGATAGGTTTAAAGTATTTTTTATTTTTCGTTCTATTTCTGAATATGCCGATACATTCAGGAGACGATTAAAAGATGAACCACTTGAGCCACCGTAAATATTTGAGTACGAATCAACAAATTGACTAGAAACACCCCCAACAAAATCCATCCCACCGAGGTTCTGATACTTATTCTTGAATCTATAATCACCGTAATAAGTTGTTGTTCTGTTATTTTGATTTGGTGTCATTTTATTGTCAGAGTGTAAAACTCTAGTTCGCAGACTGTGCTTACCATTAGCCTTAGTGTAGAAATTAACAAAAGGATCAATATTAAAGATCAATTGATCCTGTAAAAAAATTGCCCCTGGATACGCCCGAAACAATCCCGATGTATCATTAAGCCAAGCAAATGTCATATTGGTGCTTGTAAGCATGGCATTTCCATTAATACCATAATTGAGTCCCTTAATTTTTTTTGACCGGTACCGCAAATTAAAATTGAATCGAGCACGTTTCGAAGACATATCATTTTCTTGATAGTCAACAGTATCTGGAAATGTAACATCCTCACCATTGATTGGAGGGCCTATATAGCCATGATCATAATTTAAATTTCCACCGACAACCAAGTCGAAATTCCCAAAGCGTCTCGAATGTAAAAAATTGGCACCTGCTATTAATGGTGCTTGTTCCCACCATACGGCACCCTCTAATGCCGGTTCAGAATAAGCTCCAGAGTACACATTAATTTTTGTTTTCGGCTTCAACTTCGGAAATGCGGTACGAATATGAATAGATCCTGACAATGCAGCGCTTCCAGAGAGCACAGATGCAGCTCCCTTAATAACTTCAATCTGGTGTATGTTCTCAACAGGTATAAACCCCCATTCTGGACGACCAGCATCTCCCGAAAGCATCGGCATTTCATCTACAATTACCGCAACCTTAGAACCTACTCCAAATGTAAAACCACTCCCTCCTCTGATTTGGGGTTCACCATCGAGTATGTTCAAACCTGGTGTTTGGTCTAACGCAGTTTCAATACTCCTCGTATTTTTATTCTCGATAATTTCAGGCTTCAACAATTCGATAGAGACTGTTTGGTCCTCAATACGCTTATCAAACTTACCTACTTTGACCGTTATATCATTAAAGTCTTGAACATTCGGATCAATATAAGACTTCAAAACAATATCCATCGAAATCGTCTTATTCGGAAGAATGGTAACATAAAAGGTATCGCTAATCATACTCGTATATCGACAGATGATACGAGATTCTCCTGGCGGAAGGCTCAATAAATACGCCCCAAACTCATCGGTTATACATCCAACAGTAATGTCTTTTTTCGTTAAAACAGATGCTCCTATTAAAATTTCTCCATCTTGATCAAAAACCCGACCTACGAGCTCACCATTTTGACCAAAAGAGAAGAATGAAATACATACGGAAAATACAATGAGTCTCATAAATCCAGGTAAAAAAAGAGCCGCACTAGAATCTAATGCAGCCCAAAAGTTCATCGTATATTTTAATTTTTAAAGACTTTGAATTGCTTCATAGCATGTTCCGTATTCACATGAATGATGTAAGCCCCAGCTGGTGCATAAAAAGGCACTTTTTGAGCAACAATACCAGACGCTATTTTCTGTCCTGACATATCATAAATTTCATACCTCTCGTCAAGTAGCACCTCAGAACTAAAATTCAATTCGTTGGTGAGATTGTCCATGTATACTTCTGTGGTAGACACAGTCACTTCTTTAATTTCAGAAGAATTATATATCAATGTAACATCGTCGATAAATACTTGATCGCCAATCGTTCCAACACCGGGAATTTCATTGGTTGTAAAAGTTACCAAAATATGGGTATTATTTGACGCTGGACCGCTGTAATCAAATGGTACAGACTTTCTTTCCCAGCCATTTGTTGAGGGATAATTTAATACAGCCGTGGCAACTACATGCTGAGAAGATGCGGCATCTTCAGGGTCTTGATAGTTAAAATCATCGTGCAAAGTTGCTTTCATTCTTGCATTGTGTGAAGGATCTTGACCTATAAATTTTGCCCAGAAAACAATGGAATCTGGAGTGTCAGTGCACGCTTCGGAGAACTCTTCCGAGCCCATATTGGTCCAAGAATAGTTTGAGACATCAGCTGCCGTAGCGCTTCCTACGTTTAGCTGTCCACACGTCATCGTTCCATTTGCAGGAATGGACAACGCACCTTGTGTTTGAATAAGTGCACTAAACCCAGTACCTGTGGGTGTATCCGTAGACTGAAATATACCCTGAGGAGCGAATGAAATAAACAATTGACTGCCTGAAGCTTCTTTAATTCCACTCCAATTTTGAGGGCTTTCCGTTGCAGCACCTAAATCTTCCCAGATTTCCATATCAGAATTCCCAATTTGAGTCTGTGCAACTAATGCTTTTGACACCAACAAAACAGAGACCAACACAATTCGTTTATACATAAATATAATTTTAAATTATGCTAAATATAACAATTAAGACTCTACTTAATCAATTTTAAATAACACCTCTTGATTCATTTAATTTTTGGCTCAAATCCCAATTATTCCACTTTATAATAAGCCATTCAATTGTAAAATGGAACTGAGCGAAATATATGACTCGGTTTTTCTTATTTTTGAACCATGGATTCAATACAAAATAAGACAGGTTCAAGATTACCGGTTATGGAGCAATTCTATACGATCCAAGGTGAAGGGTTTCACAATGGAAGACCGGCCTATTTTATCCGGATCGCTGGATGCGATGTGGGCTGTGTATGGTGTGATGTCAAGGAGAGTTGGGATGCGAATGAGCACAAATTTGAATACGTTGAATCATTGGTCCAAAAAGCAAAGGAAACAAATTGCGGATTTTGCGTTATAACAGGAGGTGAACCCTGCATGTATGACTTAAATGACTTGACAACTGCACTTAGAAATAGTGGAATTGAAGTTGCGATTGAAACTTCCGGATGTTACACCCTTCAGGGTAAAATCGATTGGTATTGTTTTTCTCCAAAAAAATTCAAAGGTCCAGTTGAAGAGGCATATAGCCATGCAAAAGAGCTAAAAATTGTAATAAGCCATCCATCGGATTTTAAATGGGCTGAAACTCATGCAGAAAAGGTTTCAACCGACTGTAGGTTGTATTTACAACCTGAATGGTCCAAACAGGAACGGTTTTTGCCTGAAATTATTGATTATGTCAAAGAGCATCCGAAATGGAAGATCTCTTTACAGACACACAAATTCATGGATATCCCGTAAATATGAAGTATGTATTTTTTCTTCTCGTCGCAATAACATTTAGCAATTGTGCGAGCTCTCAACTTTATTCCTCCAAAAGCAAGAAGGCTGAAAAGCTATTTAAGCAAGCCATAGAGGTCGCAAATGGTAAGAGAAATCCACAAACTAATACTCCAGATTATGAAACAGTTATTCAGCTTTCAGAGAAAGCAATTGAAAAAGATCCCAATTTTTGGGAACCTCAAGTACTTTGTGGTGAAACTTACGAAGCTATCGGTAAATACGATGAAGCAATTAAATATTATGAGGCAGCAATTGCAATAAACCCAAACCATTACCGTACAGGAAGCACTTATTTTTTCTTAGGGAACCTACAAAATGTGGTGGGTGACTATAAAAACTCCATCTATAATTTGGATATTTTCATCAATAATAAAAATGCGAATCCACAGTTAAAGCGTAAAGCACAAGAAATTCGTCGAAACAATATCTTCGCACAAAACGCCATAAAAAACCCACTTCCCTTTAATCCCATCAATTGTGGCCCAGGAATCAATACCTCACAGCCGGAGTACTTTCCAACAATTACAGTTGATGGGAAGACAATGTTATTTACACGCCGTGTAAAAGACAATCGTGTAAAAATGCAGTTTAAAGAACAAGAAGATTTCTTTGTCTCCAAATTGGATGATGGGGTTTGGGGTGAAGCCATTTCAATGCCCCAAAATGTAAATACCGTTAACAATGAAGGGGCACCTACGATTTCAGCAGATGGCCGTACATTGGTATTTGTAGGTTGTCCCGATATGACTGGTGAGTATTATGGTGAAAATCGATTTGGCCGTGGAAGTTGTGATCTTTTTATTACAAAACGTCTCGGAAAACAATGGACAACACCCAAAAATTTACAGGGTCAATTGAATTCTTCTCATTGGGAAAGTCAACCCTCTCTCTCTTCCGATGGAAAAACGATGTATTTTATTCGTGGACTTCGAGGTCGTAATGCGTCAAAAAATTCTGACATTTATGTATCTAAAATGGATGATGAAGGAAATTGGAGTCGCGCAGAACGACTTCCAGATTACATTAATACTCCTTATCCTGAAGAGTCCGTTTTAATTCATCCAGACGGTAGAACACTCTACTTTGCTTCCCATGGGCATGTTGGAATGGGAGGTTCTGATTTGTTTATGTCTCGACTTGATGATAATGGAAAATGGTCGAAACCAGAAAACTTGGGATATCCAATCAATACAAGATACGATGAAAACTCACTGATGGTCGCACCAGATGGAGAGATTGCATTTTTTGCATCAAACAGAGATGGAGGTTTTGGGAACTTAGATATCTACTACTTCAAAATGCCGTATAACATAAAACCAACAAAAACACTTTATTTTGATGGTTTGGTTTTCGATAAATTTGATCGGTCTCCCCTTGCCGGACAATTTCAATTAATTGACCTCTCAACTGGAAAAGAAGTAATTTTCTCTGAGGCGGATCCGATAACAGGAGAATTTATGGTCGCCCTTCCTGTCGACAGAGAATATGCCTTAAATGTGCGCCATGATCAATATGCTCTGTTCACACAAAACTTCGACATGAATAATCCGGATAACCGAGAAGCAATTCACATGGATGTGCCAATGATTCCTTTAAGCAAGTCAAGTTCGAGTGGTATTCCATTGGCCAACGTATTTTTCGATCTTAATAAAGCTACTCTGAGAGAGAAATCGTTCGTAGAACTGAATGAACTAATTAAATTCTTACATGAGAACAATAAGATTCGCATAGAAATTGGTGGTCACACAGATTCTAGAGGTTCGGACAATATTACTCTTTCAGAAAATCGTGCAAAAACAGTATATAATTACCTAATTTTAAAAGGTATAGATATGTTCCGACTCAGCTACAAAGGATATGGAAGTAGTAAACCGGTAAATACTGACGAAAAAATTGCAACTTTGGAGACAGAAGAAAAGAAAGAGGCAGCACACCAAGAAAACCGCCGTACTGAATATAAAATACTAAAAGAATGATTCATTTTATCCGTTTGACGCGTCCACTGAACCTTCTTGTAATCGCATTGACCATGTATGGCTTGGGTTGGTATTTTGATGACTCAGTCGCAACTCAAAATACAGGCATCTCAAGCATCTATTTTTTTCTTCTCGTTTTTTCTACACTTTTGATTGCAGCAGCAGGAAACATCATTAATGATTATTTCGATGTTCGTGCAGATCGGGTGAACAAACCAAAACAATTGATTATTGATGTACATATCAAACGAAGAGTTGCAATTGTAACTCACTGGGCACTTAATATTTTAGCTTTCAGTATCGCTGTCTTTCTTAGTTGGAAACTTGAAACATTCTGGTATGTATTTATTCACCTTCTGTCCATATACCTTCTCTGGTACTACTCAAGTTATTTCAAACGTAAATTTCTAATTGGGAATATCTTTATTGCTGGCTTAACTGCAATGGTTCCAATTTTAGTCGGACTGTACTTCTTTCAATGTTACCAGATAGGAAATACTAGAGGTTTTGCCCAATATAATTATCCATTTGAACAATTCAAGAATGTGTCATTCATACTTTCGCTATCATTTATTTTGGCAGCTTTTGCATTCTTATTTAATCTCGCAAGAGAAATCATAAAAGACATAGAGGACATCAATGGGGACAAAATTTTAAAAGCAAAAACAGTCCCAATTGTACTTGGCGTAGACAAAACAAAGGTAATCGTTGAGGCTATCTTAGGCATGGCAATTCTCGCAATCCCATTGCTTTCAGCCCAATTGAAATTCCTTGACAAAATTGTATTGTTACCCTTCGGATGTGCTGCTTTGTTAGCACTTATATCCATTGCACTTCTTTTTCGTGCTAAAGAAAAAGCAAGTTATAAATTGATAAATACTTGTCTGAAATTAGCTATGGTCTTTGGTCTACTCTCTCCAGTCTTTTGGAAATTAATCTCGATTTATGCATAAATTAAAATTGGTCCTTGGATCCAAATCGCCTAGGCGACAAGCATTGATCAAAGAACTTGGATTCGAAGTTGAAATTCGCACAAAAGAAACTGAGGAAATTTATCCAAATACCTTGGAACTTTCAGAAGTACCGGAGTATTTAGCCAAACTGAAAGCTGAGGCACTTCTGGACAGTTTGAAAGACGATGAGGTACTTCTCACAACAGATACAGTTGTATTACACAAAGGTGAACTTCTTGGAAAACCAAAGAATTCAAAAGATTCATTAAAAATGCTTAATTCTTTATCGAATTCATCCCATACGGTGATCACTGGTGTAAGCTTAATTTCAAACCAAAAAAAATGTTCTTTTTCAACGCAAACAGAAGTTTTTTTTTCAGATATAAACAGCGCTGACATCAATAGATACATAGAGCAACACAAACCATTCGATAAAGCAGGATCGTATGGCATTCAAGAATGGCTGGGCTACATCGGCGTAGAGAAAATAAATGGCTGTTATTACAATGTTATGGGACTCCCACTGCATGATGTTTATAAGGCTCTGAAAAACAATTTTTTGTTATAAATATTTTGAACACTACAAAACATACTCCGATTCATTTTACATCTTTCAAAAGGTCTATTATAGAATACGAATTACCAGACAAATTTACGTTCCCCTTTTTTTATGAACCGCACATGCTCTCGGAAATTGCTTCAAAAGAATTGCAGGACCATATCGTATCGATGAAATGGAAACACGATTTTGGTTTAAATGATATTTCAAATGAAAATGCCTTGGGAAAAATGTTTGGTGTTCTAGTGGTGCAGACACAACAAGGACATTTGGGTTACCTCTCGGCGTTTTCTGGGAAAATTGCAGATTCCAACCATCATGAAGGATTTGTCCCTCCCATCTTTGATATGCTCGAACCAAACGGATTCTTCAAAATAGGAATGGATGAACTCATGCAAATTAACACATCCATCGATCAACTTTCAAAAAATCCTGAAGTACAGCGATCCAAAATACATTTTGACAATACAACCCTTCAAGCAAAGAATGAGATCGAAGAGCACCGACAGAAAATGCGGCATCAAAAAGCTGCACGAAAATCAAGGAGATTAATCGGCGAAATAGAGATGACCGGTGACGCTTTCCGTAGATTAGAAAAAGAACTGTCGAAAGAGAGTTTTATGTACAAACATCAATTGAAAGTACTCACGAATAGTTGGAATGAAAAACTTGAAAAAGCACAGACAGACTACAACATACTTAGAGATGAAATTAACGCACTCAAAAAGAAACGAAAACAAATGTCTAAATTGTTGCAACAAAAACTGTTTGATCAGTACAATTTCTTGAATATAAATGGAGAACTAAAAAATGTATGTACAATTTTTGAAGATACTGCGCTCAAAACACCACCTTCTGCAGCAGGTGAATGTGCTGCACCGAAATTGCTTCAATACGCTTTTAAAAATGGATTAAAGCCAATCTCAATGGCTGAATTTTGGTGGGGGAAAGCACCGAAATCAGAAATAAGAAAGCACCTATCTTTTTACCCCTCTTGTAGAGGAAAATGTGAACCTATCCTAGGTCATATGCTTAATGGCATCCAACTTGAAGACAATCCGCTGTTAAAGATGCCAACTGAAATAAACGAACCTGAAATACTCTTTGAAGACGACCAACTGCTTGTCATTAATAAACCAGAGGGCATGCTCTCTGTTAAGGGAAACACACAACTTCCTTCAGTTCAAGAATTTGCTGAAAACAATTATCCGAAGGCTGAAGGACCAATGATTATTCATCGTTTGGATATGGCAACATCTGGAATTTTAATTCTATCAAAAACAAAAGAAGCGAATAAAAGAATCCAATCACAGTTCATAAAAAGAACCATTAACAAACGGTATATTGCTATTTTAGAGGGGAATTTAACACAGGATAGTGGAACAATCGAACTTCCATTACGTCAGGATTTTAATGACCGACCAAAACAGCTTGTGTGTTATGAAAATGGAAAAAAAGCAAAAACCCAATACAAGGTACTCAGTCGTAAAAAAAACCAAACACGTGTTTATTTTTACCCAATAACTGGACGTTCACATCAACTTCGAGTTCATGCCGCACACTTTGATGGTTTGAACAGTCCAATTCTTGGCGATGATCTGTATGGGAACAAGGGCAATAGATTACACCTCCATGCAGAATACATTGAGTTCAATCATCCAAAAACAGATGAACGAATAAAAATCAAAGCAAAGGCTGACTTTTAAAAAAATCATAACCAAAAAAAATAGTTCTAATATGAAATCAACTTTTTACATTTTAGCTGTATGCCTTACACTATTTGCATGCGATAAAAACAATGCTGAGGAACAAGCTGCAGAGGATGATACAGTTATTCAAAACTATATCTCCGATAATAATTTGATCGCAGAAGCTACAGGCTCAGGCCTTTATGTCGTCATAGACAATGAAGGCACGGGTGCATCATGCTCAGCCACGTCAACTGTTAAAGTTGAATACACGGGATACTTCACTCATGGAACTCAATTTGATAGCAGCCCGTCAGGCGGCATTGAATTCCCTTTGCAAAATGTAATTTTAGGTTGGACAGAAGGAATACCTTATTTCAAAGAAGGAGGATCGGGCAAGTTACTCATTCCATCAGCACTCGCATACGGACCAAATGGAACCACTGGAATCCCTCCAAATTCTGTTTTAATTTTTGAAATTGAACTAATTGAAGTCATTGAATAATTCAACGAGCTACATCCGACTAACGAAGAAGGCTAAATGACCCGGTGTACATCGCACGGGCATCATTCATTGACATCTTGAACTCCACCTTCCAATTGTACGCCCCTGACTGAACCAATTTATTGTCAAAGGTACCATTCCAACCGGCTCTATAATCATAAGACTCCCATATAATTTGTCCCCATTGATTATAAATTTCGAAATGAAAATCAAATGGATCGAAACCTGAAGTAAAAACAGGCTGAAAAATTTGATTGAACTCATCGCCATTTGGAGTAAATGTATTTGGTACATAGAATAAAAGTAAATCATCCACTGTAATCGGCTCACAATGAGTATCAACACATCCATAGCTATTTGATACGGCAAGACAAACGTAATAACCTCCAGCATCGTAAGGAAATAAATGAATCGGATTCAATTCATCCGTTTGAGTTCCATCGTCAAAATCCCATGCATAAAACTCAGCGTTTGTTGAATAATTGGTAAAAACAACTTCAGGATCTAACACGTTCATATTCTCTGGAGAATAAGTCCAATCTGACTCAGGTTGTGGCGCAACACAAATATAATCTTGAAGGGTAAGCGAGTTTGTACATCCATTTTCTGTAACTGTTAGAGAAATATCGTAACAGCCAAAGCCGGTAAATGTTGCTTGCGTATACACCAAGCTATCACTTGTGCTTCCATTATTAAAATCCCACAAAACATCTGTACCCATCGGATTGGATGTATTGACAAAATTCACTTCCAAAGGAGAACATCCAAGAAGTGAATCTGCTGTAAAACTTACTGCAGGAATAGGATAAACGACAATAGTGACATTTGATGTTACAACAGGACTTGTACAATAATCCAGTAATGCAACAGTGTATGTTGTAGTAACTGATGGAGTAACCTGAATAACAGGTCCATTCCCGACTGAATTCCCAAATTGATCTGACCACAAATAATCATAACTTCCGTTACCTCCGCTTCCTGTAGCGGTCAATTCCACCATAACACCATCGCAAATTACAGTGTCTGAAAAAGCTTGCACAGAAAGAGGGTCAAACACATCAACATCTATGGTAGATGTATCTGGACAAGGACCATTTGTAATATACGTTACGGCATGCGATCCGGGTCCTGCAACCGTTGGATCAAAAACTCCATTTACAATATCCGTAATTCCAGTTCCGCTCCATATGCCTCCAGCAGTCTGTGCCACAAGATTAATTGGTGGAGATCCCAAACACAAAGATGGAACTGGAGTAATCGAAGCGTCATCAGGTCCTTGAACTTCATAGACATAATTCGCTGTATCACCACACAAACTATTAATTGAATAGGTAATCGTGTGAAAACCAACACCGACTATAGTCGCATCAAAAATACCCGCAATTGAATCAACAATTCCAATTCCGCTCCATACGCCACCAGTATCAACAGCGGTTAGAGTTATAGCAGTATCCAAGACACAGAAAGGGCCATCAGGATTGATTGTTGCATCAAGCTGAGGATTAACAACCGCAGTTACAGGAAAAGAACATGTCGTTCCAGACGTCCAACCACAGTTCAGTGTTGGATTGACCAAATCAACTGTTGTTGGTTGGCAAATAAAGTCAGCAGCAACGTTATTGTCTGAATTTCCTGTTCTGGCTAAACTGTGTTGAACCCCACCTGTTGTTCCACAAGATGCAGCACATCCATTACCTATCCATTCTGGTCCAATAGTGATATTGAAACCATTTATAACGGTATTCATTCCAGCTACTGCGGCAGCTGACCAACCCCAAACCGCAAAATCAACAACATTTCCCATGTTATCAATGATGATAGCCCAGCCGTTGTTGTTTGGATTCCAAAATATATTCGATCCCCAATAATTTGGAGAGGAGTTTACGTCATTACGTGTAACAACAGAACACGCTGTAAAATTGGATGGCAAATACCAATAGGTTCCGTTTACGGAATTTATATTGTTGTATGAGCTGCTCACTGCAACAACCCATCCTGTAGTATTAATTGAAGTGCTGTATAAATTCGATATTTCAATATAATCCGCTGATGCGCCTCCACCTATCATGCCTTCGAGCCCACATTCCGTTATCAAAACAGATCCAGTTCCAGAGCCACCAAAAACTGTATCCGTTTGCTCTACATAAAAAGTCGAGGTGCTATTTAACGATGGAGTGGTATAATTTCCATTGTTCGAGAGTTGAATACCGCCGCTTAAAGCACTCCACCACTCTATTGTTGAAGCATTTCCCGTGGCCGTTAAAGTCGTCGAATTTCCGGGACAAAGACTCAAATTCCCTGTAACAATTGGATCTTCAATTACATTAACTGTGAATGTATCTTGAACTACTGCTGTAGGACAAGAACTGCACCTTGCATTCAAAAAGTATTGTGTGGTGGTAGTTGGTGAAGCAGTAAAAGTTATGGCTGTACTCCAAGGTTGAACAACCGTTGCGCCACTCAAAACTTCAAATTGCCAATTTCCAGGACAGACTCCTGAAGCGGACAAATCGATAACAGTTGAACTCCCCTCGCAAATAATTACGGGTTGAGGCGAAACGCTAGCAGAATTTGGACCACATTGAGAACGCACGTTAAATGATACAACTATTCCAACGACCGCAATAAATATCTGAAATTGTTTCATTAAAATTTATTTAAGTGATTGAATAAATTGAAAATCTTTCTTGAACATGGAACAATTCATTCCCAACTCCTCTGATTTTCGCAGTAAAGATTCAAGAGAGGAAATGTATTGTTGTATTTCAGCAGATTGGCCTTGAATGTAAGCCGAGTAAAAACTACTCAGATCTTTAAAAATTTGTTCAACATAGGATTTGGCGTATTCTGACTTCGGATCGTCAATATCGAAACTTTGAGCAAGGAGAATTTGCTCTACGTTCATTTTACATTTTGTCTCGTGAGGGTTCTGTGCCTGGCCCTGAAAGCTTATCAGCAGAAAAATTGCAATTGTGCATTTGATTAGTAGTTTCATTACCAGTATTTTGTGTTGTTCTTCCCTAATTTAGTAGTAGGAAAAATATATTAGTATCTATAAATAAAACTCTTTTTTTTCAAAAAGGTTGCTTCATTTTAAAGCAACCAAAAATAATGATTATCAATTGATGAAATTATCAAATTTCAATTCACATCCTTTTCGGCACGCGAATGCCTAGTATTTCCATTCCGATCGCAATTATTTTGGCCACATTTCGGCTCAATACAAGCCGCATATCTTTTAGTTCTCTATCCTCTTCAATCAAAATTGGGATACTTTGGTAAAAATGATTGTACAACTTCACCAATTCAAACATGTAATTTGCGACAAGTGCGGGAGATTGATTTTTACCAGCTTCACTCAACGCACTTGGAAATTCTACAAGCTGCTTAAGTATCTCTTTTTCTTCATGACGGATTGACACGTTTGTCAAGGCAGCAGTTTCACCAGCTCTTGCCAGAAGAGACTGAATACGAGCATATGCATACTGAATGAATGGCCCTGTATTTCCATTCAACTCGATCGATTCCGTTGGATTAAAAACAATACGTTTGCGTGGGTCTACTTTTAACAAATAGTATTTTAAGCCACCCAATCCTATCGTACTGTATAGATTGTTTTTATCCTCCTCTGTCATGCCATCGATATGTCCGCGCTCCTGCGTCATCTCTTTGGCTTGCTCAATAATGGACTCCATAAGATCATCTGCGTCAACGACAGTACCTTCTCGAGACTTCATTCTTCCCATTCCTTTTGGAAGCTCAACCATACCATAGGAAAGGTGATGACAATTCTCAGCCCAAGAATATCCTAGCTTTTTTAGAATCAAAAACAATACCTTAAAATGATAGTCCTGCTCATTTCCTACGGTATAGATGATACCCTCTAAGTCCTGGTAATCTTTGAAGCGATCAACTGCAGTGCCTACATCTTGAGTCATGTAAACAGCTGTACCATCAGACCGAAGCACCAGCTTCTCATCAAGTCCCTCATCTGTCAAGTCAATCCAACAAGAACCATCAGGCTTCTTATAAAACACACCGCTTTTCAGACCTTCAGTGACGAGATCTTTGCCTAAAACAAAGGTGTCTGATTCGTAGTACAACTTATCAAAATCAACGCCCATGGTTTTGTAAGTTTCATCGAATCCCTTGTATACCCAACTATTCATTGTAGTCCATAAGAGGTAAACTTCTGGATCGCGACCCTCCCATTTGATTAGCATTTCTTTTGCCTCTCTTAAAAGTGACGTCTGATTTTTAGCGAGATCTTTGATCTTACCATCAATTGCCTTGATGGTTTTATCGTCTTTTCCTGATTTGCTGTCCGTCAACTTCTTGTATTGTTCGATCACATCCTCAGAAGTGTTCTTAAAGTCTCCTAAATTCCATTCCTCTTTGATCTTAGCTGCCTCTTCATTGAACCGCTTGTCAAATTCAACATAGTATTTTCCGACCAGCTTATCGCCTTTAATTCCTGTATTTTTTGGAGTCTCACGCTCACCTTGAGCATTTAATGGTGAAAACTTTTTCCACGCCAACATACTTTTACAAATATGAATTCCACGATCATTGATGATTTGAGTTTTAACAACTTTATGACCATTCGCCTTCAATATTTCAGCTACAGCGTATCCCAAAAAGTTGTTTCTTAAATGTCCAAGATGTAAAGGTTTGTTGGTGTTTGGAGAAGAATACTCAACCATCATGGTTGCTTTTGAATTTGGTACGCCGTATCCAAACCGCTCCGTTTGATCAATTTTCTTTAACGCATCAATCCAATAGTCAGCGGTAATAACAAAATTTAAAAATCCACTTACTACATGGTACCTTTCAACTTGCGTAAAACTCTCCTTTATAAAATGTCCTATTTTCTCACCCGCCTCCACTGGAGAACATTTAAGAACTTTTACAAAAGGAAAAATCACTAGTGTTAAATCGCCCTCAACATCTTTTCGTGTTTTTTGGAATTGAATTTGTTTTTCTTCAATTTGTGCTCCAAATAGGTCTACTGAATGCTTCAATAAAGCCTCCTTAATTGCTAACTCCATTTTCCTTTTAATTCAGCTGTTGTGGCCTCTAAAAGATCAAAAGTAACTTCGGCCATTCGATTACTTTTCTCATCGAGACAAGGGTTCACCTCAACAAATTCCATACATATCACTTTATCCAATTTCGCAAATTCTGTCAAGAAATACTTTGCTTCTTCGGGCATCAAACCATTTGGAACAGGTGTTCCTGTGCCATGAGAAGTTAGTTCAGGATCCATTGAATCTACATCAAACGAAACATAAATCAAATCACAATCCTTTAACTGATCAACAGTTTCCTCAAAGATACATTCACGACCCTTTTCTCGTATAGCGTCAACAGTATGGTTCGTGATATTCAAGCGATTAATGAGTTGATCTTCAGGCGACTCAGTATCACGAACAGCGATAAACACCAAATCTTCCGGAGAAACTTTGGCTCCACTCACACCTATAGATTTCAGCTTATTCCAATAATCTATTTCCTCAGTGCTAATTGTGTTTATCTGACATTCTAAATTGTCTATATTCAATGCTGTAGCCAATGGCATGCCGTGCATATTCCCCGAAGGAGTTGTATATGGCGTATGTAAGTCTCCATGTGCATCGATCCAAATAACACCTATACGTTTCTCAGGATTGGCAGCTTTAATTCCAGCTATTGTGCCGCCTGCTGATCCATGATCTGCAGCGATAATGAGTGGGAATCTTTGATTTCTCAAAAGATAATTCACTTGTTCACCCACTGATTTAAAGACTTCTACAAGCCCTTCAATTCGCTTCGAATACTTATATTTCCTCACCTCATCAAGGAGATGATTCATATGTTTCACATAATGCATTGGGTATTCACTAAAGAAAGAGCTATTGTTCGCTCTTGCCACTGACATAATTGCTTCAGGGCCAAGAGATGAACCCCTAGTTCCTGCTGTAATTTCTGATTTATTAATAAGTATTTCTATATTTCTTTTCATGGGCACTATCGAAGTGGCAAAATTTAGTATGAATCAAAGAGCACCAAAGATAATCATTGAATCCAATTTTCGTGTCTTTTTTGAATCTTCAAGAGCGTAGTTTTTTTATCAATAATTTCAATTAATTTCGTTAGTGGTAACCAAATAGTGAAACTTCGTTTTAAATTAATATGATTAACATACTCTACATACGATTAAAAAAACTACTCTTTATCCTCTTTTTTTGTGCTCTGGGACTTACCAGCTTTGGTCAAAACAAAACCTTGAACTTTACTGGAATGTTAGTTTATAAAGTTACTCCACATGTTCCAACAGATGCTCGCAAAGGCGCTCAAAATACAATGACCATTTTTACAAATGATACAATTACTCGAACAGAAAATTACACACGATCGTTTGGGAAACAAGTCACAATTAGACATATTGAATTAAATAAATCTTATTTATTAATAACAATTAGTGACACTTCAAAATTTGCAATTCAATCCGACTTAAACGCCGAAGATTCACTTGAACAAGAATCAAAATATACATTTAGAACTAAAATATTTAAGCGAAACGTTCTTGGGATGAAAGCAAAAAGAATAAAAGTTAATCACCCAGACTTTGAAGAAGCCATAGAATTCCTTTACTTAAAGAAATATTCGAATGAGTACCTCAATAACTTCGATGAAATCCCTGGTTTATTGGTTAAATATAGTATCGCAACACCAAATGGAATCCTCGACTATGAATTAGTAAAATTAGAACGGTATTTGCCAAGTCAGGATTTGTTTGGCATTCCTTTGGATTACGAACGTGTATCAATCGATTCTTTTCTTGAGCAAATGATGGATGCAAGAAAATTAAATCAGGAGTAATGCTCTTCATACGGGGATATGGTCTACAAAGCACAATAAATTTGATTGGCAAACATAACTAACATCTCAGTGTGTATAGTTCGATCTACCAGCCATCAAATATCGTATCAATCCTCGCTATCTTCGTAAGATATGAGTCTCGATAACGAATACACAGAGAAAGGCAATTTAGAACAAAAATCGGAAACGAAAAAGAAATCTACTGCCCCGAAAAAGTCAGGAAAGAAAGGCAAAAAGAAGAGCAAGTCCCCATTTACCAAGCTCTTTGGTAAAATTGACAAGAAAAAATTGAAATCTACAATTGGTGTAATAAGTATCCTTTTGGCATTTTACATTCTTTTGGCCTGTTTCTCTTACCTTCTAACATGGAAAGATGATCAAGATCGTGTCATCGAAAAAGGATTGTTTGAATTTATCTTTAATGGTGATGAAACTCCTGTATCAAATTGGTTAGGTAAATTTGGCGCATGGATTTCTCACCTATTGATCTATGAATGGTTTGGTGTTGCATCATTCCTTTTCTCTTTCTCATTGGTCGTTGTCGGATTCAAAATGCTATTCAACTATACAATACTACCAATTGGAAAAGCACTCTTGATCTCTTCCCTTGCAATGGTGTGGATTAGTATGTTCCTCGGTTATTTCTCTGAGTCTGTAAATTTCTTGGGGGGTACATTTGGTTATCAAATCAACGATTGGCTCGCATTAACACTGGGTAGCTTCGGATCGATTGTTTTAATCTGTTGTATAGGGTATCTCTTTAGCTTAATTGTTTTCAATGTAAGGTTTTCAAAGCTCATTTCATTTTTCAAAAAAACATCAAGTGACTCGATCAATGAGGATGATCTGGCTGAAATTAACTCACCAGAAGATTTAGAAGTTGTGAATCTGCTCTCTGAGGAACAAAAAATATCTGATGATATCGCTGAGAGTATCGATTTAAATGAGGAGGAACAAGAGATCGAACCAATATCTGAAATTGTAGATTTACCCGAAGACTCTCAAAAAGAGGAACTTGAAATCAATCCAACGGCCGGCGATTCGACACTTGATACAGGTGATGATGAATTTTCAATAACCGTAGCTGAGTCGCCACTTGAAGATGAAGTTCTATCTGAAACAGAGGTTAGTGACATTCAGAAGGAGTATGGCGAATACGATCCAAAACTTGACCTTTCAAGTTATACACTGCCAAGTATTGACTTACTCAATGACTATGGAGGTAAGTCTTCTATAGGATCTGTTGATAAAGCCGAACTTGAAGAGAACAAGAATAAAATTGTAACTACGCTTCAAAATTATAAGATTGAAATCTCGAAGATTATGGCGACTGTTGGTCCCACTGTCACACTTTATGAAATCGTTCCCGCACCTGGTGTACGTATCTCGAAAATCAAAAATCTAGAAGATGATATTGCCCTTAGTCTTGCTGCCTTGGGCATTCGAATAATTGCACCAATTCCTGGCAAAGGAACAATTGGTATAGAGGTTCCAAATAGTAAACCTGAAATGGTCAGTATGCGATCATTAATTGCATCAAAAAAATTCCAAGAGTCCGATCATGAATTGCCGGTTGTAATGGGAAAAACAATCACAAACGAAACCTATACATTCGATCTAACAAAGATGCCTCATTTACTTGTAGCAGGCGCAACTGGACAGGGTAAATCGGTAGGATTAAATGCTATTTTGGTTTCCATACTTTACAAAAAGCATCCTGCACAAGTGAAGTTCGTATTGGTTGATCCAAAGAAGGTAGAGCTTACCTTATACAATAAAATCGAACGTCATTTCCTAGCAAAACTTCCAGACGAAGAAGACGCTATCATTACAGATACCAGTAAAGTTGTGAATACAATGAATTCTCTCTGTATCGAAATGGATGAGCGATACGAACTACTCAAATCAGCGCAGGTCCGCACAATAAAAGAATACAATACGAAATTTGTCGCCCGAAAACTAAATCCCGAAAACGGACATCGCTACTTGCCTTATATCGTTGTTTTAATTGATGAGTTTGCAGATTTAATTATGACTGCAGGAAAAGAAATTGAACAGCCTATTGCGCGTATTGCTCAACTTGCAAGAGCGATCGGAATTCATTTGATTGTTGCTACACAGCGTCCGTCTGTGAATGTAATCACTGGTATGATTAAAGCAAACTTCCCTGCGCGTATAGCATTTAGAGTACTTTCCAAAATAGACTCTCGTACCATATTAGATGGATCAGGAGCAGATCAACTCATAGGACGTGGGGATATGCTCGTAAGTAACGGACAAGAGACTGTTCGTCTGCAATGTGGATTTGTTGACACACCCGAAGTTGAAGATATCTGCTCTTTTATTGGTGACCAAAGAGGTTATCCTGAAGCGCTTTTGCTTCCCGAGTATGTCGGTGAATCAGCTGAAGGCGGAGGTTCTATGGATGACGAAGACTTGGACCTACTCTTCCCTGATGCGGCAAGAATTGTCGTAATACACCAACAAGGATCTGCAAGTCTACTTCAACGCAAATTGAAATTGGGATACAATAGAGCTGGACGGATTATTGACCAGCTAGAAGTTGCAGGAATTATTGGTCCTTTCAAGGGCAGTAAAGCACGAGATGTACTTTACTCTGATGAGCAACAGCTTGAGGAGTTCTTGGCGAGCAAAGGGCTTATTTAGACATGCTTTAAATCTAAAACTAAGGTGCTCCAATCGAACAGAAAATAAAAGACAAAAAAAATGCGACTTTTGGGTCGCATTTTCAATTAATCACTAAATCGCGAGATTACCTCTTGGGTCACCCCCGTACTTGAGAATCCTCCATCATGGAAGAGATTCTGCATGGTTACATATTTTGTCAGGTCTGAGAACATCGCAATACAATAATCAGCACATGCTAAAGCTGAAGCATTTCCTAGTGGAGACATTCTTTCTGAATAATTAATAAATTCATTAAATCCTTTCACTCCACTTCCCGCTGTTGTCATCGTTGGAGATTGTGAGATTGTATTTACACGAACTTTATCTGAAATACCATAATGATATCCAAAACTTCTTGCAATCGACTCCAAATAAGACTTATTATCAGCCATATCGTTATAATCTGGAAATACTCGCTGAGCAGCAATATAACTTAGAGCCACTATTGAACCCCACTCGTTCATTGCATTCAGCTTTTTTGAAGTTTGCATTACCTTGTGAAAAGAGAGTGCCGAAACATCCAATCCTTTCATTGTCCAATCGTAGTTTTCATCTGTATAATGCTTGCCTTTACGGACATTCACCGACATACCAATTGAATGCAAAACAAAATCAATTTTTCCGCCTAAAATCTCCATTGATTTTGAGATCAGATTCTCCAAATCTTCGATACTTGTCGCATCAGCTGGAATTATTTCACTACCTGTCTTCTCAGCGAGGCTATTGATCTCACCCATTCGCATCGCAATTGGTGCATTTGTCAAAACAAATGTTGCTCCTTCTTCATGAGCACGTTCTGCTACCTTCCAAGCGATTGACTGTTCATTCAATGCTCCAAAAATAATTCCTCTTTTTCCTTTTAATAAGTTGTTCGCCATCTTCGTAAATTACTTTAAGTATACAAATTTATAATAATTAAGTGGTTTCTCTATCCAATTGAATTTTCAATCCATCGTATGCCACAAAAACATTCTTTGGTAAAAGAACTTCAATTTCCTCGTGCCTACCAAATAAATGAGAAACATGAGTGAGGTATGCCTTCTCAGGACCGATATCATCAATGAATGCTAAGGCCTGTTCCAAGTTAAAATGAGAAATATGTTCCTCTTTTCTGAGGGCGTTCACAACCAAAACTTTACAGCCACGAATCTTTACGCGCTCTTCCTCACTTACGGTTTTTGCATCAGTAATATAGGTGAAATCATCTATCCTAAAACCAAAAACCGGCATCTTGTAATGCATTACCTCAACAGGAACAATCTTATTACTGCCGAGATAAAAAGGTCTATTTTCAATTAAGTTTATTTTTACAGAGGGTACACCAGGATATTTGTTTTCAGTAAAGACATAAAAAAACTCCCGGTGCAATGCCTTTTCCACCGCAGCCGAACAATACACCTCCATATCGCGTTTTTCAATGAAATTGAATGCACGCACATCATCCATTCCAGCGACATGATCTTTGTGCTCATGCGTATATAAAATCGCTTTCACTGAATCTACTTTGTTTACAAGCATTTGCTGCCGAAAATCAGGTCCCGTATCAATAATATAATTCTCATGGTTCAAGCGGAACATAATTGAACTCCTCAAACGGACATCTTTGAAATCGTCCGACATACAAACATGACATTTGCATGCAATAACTGGTACACCTTGCGATGTTCCCGTACCCAAAAACGTTATTTCTAATTTTCCATTCATATACAGACTAAAATAAACAATTCTTGTGAATGAATAGAGTTATTTCATTGAAGCAATGCGTTTGATGAAAAGGAACCAACCAACAAGCATTAAACTCCCTCCAATTGGTGTTATTGGTCCTAAAAATGACACTGAAACTCCGAGGACTCCTTGTAAAGCAAGTAGGTAGATAGAACAACTAAAAAGTAGAATGCCAAAAAATATGAAGCGTGCAGACCAAAATGAATCACCCAATAACCGATCTGAATTCACTCCAATAACAAGAAGAGCTATACCCTGAAACAATTGATACCTCACGCCAACTTCAAAAGAACGCATGCGTTCAGGACTCAATACCTCTTGTAAGCTGTGTGCACAAAACGCACCAAAAATGATGGCAGTAGCAATTAAAATTGCGCTTGTTAAAACTATTTTTTTATTCATAACCAAGATTTAATGTAAAATTAAGAACCTCGTGCCAGCCCTTCCAAATTCCATTGTCATTGATGGTTTCATTGTGCCACAAGAAAATAAAATCCCCCCCATACTCCATTACTTCACCAAATAAGTGCTCGATTTTCTGTTTTGCTTCTGCAATAGTATATCGTTGGTATTCGAGTAAAGTACCATCCATGTATACAAACGGATGAATCATTAATTCTGTCTCTTTATTGGTACTGAGATCAAACCAAAGGTGTGATCGCGCAGTTCCTGACCGAAACCCAGGAACCTCTGCAAATCCCATTGAAAACTCATCACGGATATCCAACGAAATTAATTGCTGGTAACTCATTGGAAGTTGGAACCTCAGAAAGTGCTGTCTCGACGAATGGATTTTCTTTTTAGTGATGGTTTCTAAATCACGAATTTCATCTCGTATGTTCTCTAAAGAACCCAAAGAACCATATGAAGGATGGATATTTATCTCAATTTCTTTAGAGAGACTACCAATTAATGCACGGTGTTCAGAATTATAAATTGAAACATTCCTATCGTTTTTACCCTTGCTTCTTGTTAGCCAAAATAATTTCGTCTTCGGAAAGCGCCTCGCAATCGAGCGTATTTCATCAAAACTGTCGTAAGGATCCCTGGCTCCCTTTGCCACCAAGCGTCTTTCTTTAATTCGGTCAATATTTCGGCGTAATAAATCCTTACAAAGTGAAAGGAAATTTCGCCTCTTTGATTTTAAACGGTATGCATAAGTGTTATCAATATCGAATGTAGGAATTAGTTCTCCTTTTTCGATTTCATATTTCAGATGCAGTATATCAACAATCAAGTGTGTGGCCCATCGATCACAGACTGCAAAATCAATCCATCCATACTGATTTTGCACACTACTCTGAAAGGGAAATCGACCATGTGTATCTACATTATGGCACCTATATTCCTCCATACGCGTCAAAACGTAAAATACCGACGCAATCAAATCAGGGACTCCATCAAAAGACAGATATTCAACACCATTCTTTTCAGATTTCGTAATCTTTGAATCAGTTAGAGCTAACTCAAAAAGAAGAGTTGATGGGAAAATTGAAGAAACATCAAGTTTGCGGCCGGAATAATTTAGCTTTGAACCTTCCAAGGATGAGAAGTGTTTAGGATCATCCACCAAACAATACGCAATATTTCGCTGACGAAAAATAAAATCAAAAGTGTACTCCACCCGACTCGTAATGTGCTCAACAAAAATATATAACATCGGGCGTTAAATTAAAAATTAAGAACCGATCGGTCAAATTAAAATGAATTCAAATAAATTATCAACTTCAATTGAAATGCTTTTTTTTGATCAGTCTATCAGCAATAATTTATTACTACTGCACCAATCGAAAAAATAAACTTTCCCTAATACGTTTAAATTCCAAATTTATTGACACCTGGTTTGTTAACAAATCACGTCGGTAGTAAAAAAAATCTCCATTGACTTGTCTATATTTATTCCATATTTTCAAACTATGAAATATTTATTAGCTGCTTGTACTCTCTACATTAGTTCAATTTCATATGGCCAGAGTGATTCAAGCTTCAATTTAAGTGATTTCCTCGCTGACAATAGCGCTTTGGATAGGCGGGTGGAACAAATTTATAATTCATTGAATGATACGTCTAAAGTTGCCCAATTAATCATGCCCGCTGCCGGGCGCTATGGATCAAGTACAGATTCCATCAATCAATATGTAAATGATGGTATTATTGGAGGTATTTTACTTTTAAACGGAACCAAAGATCAATTCAAAAATTGGATAAAAACGTATAAAAGTATCAATGAAAACCTTGGGCACCTACCCTTTCTCTACTCGGCTGATGCCGAACCAAGTCTTGTGAATCGGAAAATGACCGGATCTACTCGAGTACTTCGTGCCAGTGAAATAAAAACCATCGAGCAACTGGAAAAAACCGCACAAGTTATTTCAGACGACTTAAATGAGGTTGGTATCAACTATAACTTTGCCCCCGTTGTTGATGTATCATCAAATAAAACGGTTGGTTACCGCGGTTTTGGTGCTGAGCCTAAAAACATCATTCCTTTCTCAAATAAATTTATTTCAGTAACTCAGAGGAACAATATAATTGCCACTGCAAAACACTTCCCAGGTCACGGATTGGTAAGTGGAGACACACACAAATCCCTTCAAATTATCGATGGTCAATTAAAAGAACTTCAAACGTACCCTCCTCTAATTGAACAAGGCGTGCTTTCGATAATGGTCGCACATATTGCAGTTAAAAACAACGCAAAATTGAATACAAATGGAGCGCCAGCCACTGTATCAAAAACAATTGTCAAAGATTTATTACGTGATAGTTTAAACTTTAACGGCCTGATTGTAACAGACGCTATGAATATGGGAGGAATTGCGAAAGTACCTCAAGCGGCAGTTAAAGCAATAGAGGCTGGATGTGACATTGTACTTATGCCTCTTAATGCAAGAACAGCGCATAGAAACATCCTCACTCGTTATTTATCTGATAAAGATTACAAGAAAAGTGTTGATAGCGCAACCAAAAGAATAATTCGTATGAAAATATGCTTGGGACTTTTGAATTAAAAATTACGAGTAATCCACTATAATTCTCGCGGAACTTGCTATTGTAATTGTTACGATTAACTTTGACGTAATGTCTCCAGAACATTTCCATACTATTATTCAAGAATTTAGCCCAATTGGTCTTGATGAAATGAACACTAAAAGTCAATTAATGGATCGTGTTGACACAAAGTTTGTATTGACTATTAATCAATTTACCGAGATTTTATCTGAACTTAAGAATGAATATAAAGTTCTTGAAATAGATGGAGTAAGACTGTCGAACTACGAAAGTGAATATTTTGATGACGACTTACTCTCTTTTTACATAGATCATCATCGACAAAAAGTAGATCGATTTAAAGTTCGTTTCAGAAAATACGTGGAATCGAACATCGCGTTTCTTGAGGTAAAGCACAAAAAGAAGGGGCGCACCAACAAACAGCGTATTTTGGTTGACGATCTGCCAGGAGGTCCAATGACAAAAAAGCAAAGTTCATTTGTAAAAAGCACTGGAGTCGATCAGAACAAATTAAATCATGTACTCACGAATAAGTTTAGCAGGTTGACATTGGTTGGTATCAATCATAATGAACGTCTAACCTTTGATTTAAACTTAACGTTTACAAACAAAAAGAAAGAAGTTGTATTGTCACACATAGTAATTGCAGAACTCAAACAGACCCGAGTAATACGCACCTCTCCTTTCTTTTCATTAATGAAGAAAAAACTAATTCGACCTTATCGAATTAGTAAATATTGTATCGGTATTATTGAACTTCTCGGTAAAGAAAATGTCAAATACAATCGATTTAAAAAGAAAATTTTAAAAATTCAAAAACTCAAAAAACATGTTGCTTAAAATACCGACTGACAATACTGGAAGTGATCTTTTCGATTTAATACTTTTCAACGAGGACGTTTACATGTTGATTTTTAGATTATTAATCAATCTATTTTTCATGACGCTGATTATTCGATTCCTATACTATCCAATTTCAAAGCGTAAAGATTATCTCTTTTCATATTACCTAATCGGTATCATTATCTTTTTCCTATGTTTTGGGTTGAAAAAAATGGAAATAGACAATGGAATGGGGTTTGCCTTATTCGCAATATTTGGAATTATTCGTTATCGAACCGATGCCATTGAAATTAAAGAAATGACCTATCTCTTTCTTATCATTGGGATGAGTGTTATTAATTCATTAGCGTCAAACAAAGTCAGTATTGCTGAAATGGCTATTGTAAATATGTCACTTGTTGCAATAACTTATGGATTAGAGCGTGTTTGGCTGCTCAAGCACGAAACAAGAAAAACAGTAGTTTATGAACGAATTGATCTCATTCAGCCTGACAGGATGGAGGAAATGAAATCCGACTTAGAAATGCGTACGGGACTCAATATCAATAGAGTTGAAGTTGGAAAAATTGATTTCTTGAATGATACGGCGCAAGTCAGAATTTATTATTTCGATGACGATCAAGCCTTTTCGGACTACAGTAAATAATTCGACGGATATTCATTATACTTGAGTCATGAAAAGACTCCGTTTTCTATTATTCCCTATCGGATGGTGCTATGGCACTATCACTACTGTTCGCAATTGGCTCTATGAATTAGGTGTTTTAAGTAGCTACAACATAGAACTCAAATCGATTGTAATAGGCAACCTTTCAACCGGCGGAACAGGAAAAACGCCCTTGGTAGACTATATTCTTAACCTTTTATCAAAACAAGGACATCAGGTTACGGCATTGAGTCGAGGTTACGGTAGAGCAACACGTGGAGTAATTGTTGCAGATCAGAATTCCACAAGCTCAGAAATTGGAGATGAACCACTACTCTATAAATTTAGGCACGGTGAGTCAGTAAATGTAGTGGTTGCAGAAAAACGCAAACAAGGCGTGGAGCTTATTTTAAGCGATTTTCCTGACAATGACATTGTAATTTTGGATGATGCATTTCAGCACCGCTCAATAACTGCAGGACTGAGTATTCTCACAACTTCATACAACGACTTATACACAAATGATTTCATACTTCCAGTGGGTAACCTGAGAGAATACAATTCTGGCGCCAAAAGAGCAGACATGGTAATGGTTACAAAATGTCCGACTGAAATAGATGAGGAAGATATGAATCGAATTAGAAAGCAGTTGAACTTTCACAATGATTTGGTTTTCTTTTCATCCATCGAATATGGCTCATTAACCCCATTCCAATCGTATCAAAAAAGCGAAATACGACATGTTTTATTGGTTACGGGAATTGCAAATCCCAAACCACTAATCAACCACCTCTCCCATCTTGGTCGTGTTACACACATAAAATTTAAAGATCACCATGATTTTAGCGCTGCTGATATAGATAAAATTCATGATAAATTTGGTACTTTTGCTACCCATGATAAGATCATTGTGACAACAGAAAAGGACTTTATGCGACTAAAGAAATTTGATACGTTTATCAATGGCAACTTTCCATGGTTTTATCAACCAATAGAAATTAATATTTATCACGAAACTAAATTCAATAAACGACTAGAAGAGTATGTTGCAAAATTTTAAAGAAGCACACGATTACATCAAGTCTCAAACTGGAGTTGAGCCAACGATTGGTATCATTTTAGGCACCGGACTGGGTGGACTCGTGAAAGAAATAGATATTATTGATGAAATTTCATACGAAGAAATACCACACTTCCCTGTCTCAACAGTTCAAAGTCATACAGGGAAATTGATTTTCGGAAAACTTGGAGGAAAAGAAGTTGTTGCCATGCAGGGTCGTTTTCATTTTTATGAGGGTTACACGATGAAAGAAGTTACCTTCCCAGTTCGTGTAATGAAACTGCTTGGAATTGAACGTCTGTTTGTAAGCAACGCATCTGGTGGTGTAAATCCAGCATTTGAAATTGGTGAGATCATGATTCAAGACGATCACATCGACTTATTCCCTGCACATCCACTAATTGGGAAAAACCTTGATGAATTGGGACCAAGATTCCCAGATATGAGTGAACCATATGATCACAAAATGATTGCTCTAGCCAAGGATATCGCAAAAGAATTTGATATCAAAGTGAGTACTGGTGTATATGCAGGTCTTACGGGACCAACCTTAGAGACACCGGCAGAATACAAATATGTACGAGCCATTGGAGCAGATACAGTGGGTATGTCTACTGTCCCTGAAGTCATTGTTGCAAAGCATATGGGGATTCCCTGTTTTGCGATTTCAATCATCACCGATCTCGGAGTGCCTGGAAAAATTAAAGAGGTCAGTGTGGAAGACGTCATTGCCGTTGCGAATGCATCAGAACCAAAAATGACAATTATAATGCGCGAATTAATCTCAAGAGTATAGTTATGACCCCAGAAATTCGAGCGAAATATGAAGCAGTAATTGGATTGGAAGTTCATGCTCAAATGCTTACACAATCAAAGGCATACTCTAACGATGTCAATGAATTCGGAGCCGTTCCAAACTCAAATGTTAGTGCAATAACTCTTGGTCACCCCGGTACTTTGCCTAAAATGAATAAAAAAACAATTGAGTTTGCAATTCGACTTGGAATCGCTGTTGAAGCAGACATCTCTGAAAAACAATTCTTTGCCCGCAAAAACTACTTTTATCCAGACCTTCCGAAAGGATATCAAATTACTCAAGATACTACCCCAATTTGCACAAATGGACGCGTGTACATAAAAGATGAAAATAGCAATGAAAAAGCCATCAATCTCACACGAATCCATATGGAAGAGGATGCGGGTAAAAGTATGCACGAAATCGATCTATACGATACACTTGTTGATTTAAACAGAGCAGGTGTGCCATTACTAGAAATTGTATCTGAGCCTGATATAAAATCATCTCAAGAAGCATACAACTACGTTACCGAAGTAAGGAAACTTGTTCGTTATCTCGATATATGCGATGGAAATATGGAAGAAGGTTCCTTGCGGTGCGATGCAAATATTTCGGTGATGCCAGTTGGATCCAAGGTATATGGAAATAAAGTTGAGGTCAAAAACATGAATTCGATACGTAACGTTCAAAAAGCGATTGAATTCGAGATTGAGCGTCAAATCGAGATGAAAGAGAACAATGAAAACATATTCTCCGAGACACGCTCATTTGATGCGCTTAAAGGAATTACCATTGCAATGCGATCCAAGGAAGCTGCAAACGACTACAGGTTTTTTCCAGAGCCTGACTTGCAGCCCATTTCAGTGCGTAAAGAAGATATCGAAGCGGTGCGTAAAGAAATGCCTGCGTTGCCAAGAGATCTATTTATTCGATTTACTAAAGAGTTTGGCCTCTCAGAATACGATGCATACAACCTAACTGACTCCAAAGAAATAGCACTTTTCTTCCAAAAGATAACGAAACTTTGTTCGAACTATAAAAGCGCTGCCAATTGGGTAATGGGTGATATTAAATCGTACTTAAATCAACAAGGAATGGAAATGTCTGATTTTCCAATTTCAGTTGAAAACATTGCACTATTAATACAAATTATTGATGATGGTAAAGTTTCCTCTTCTGTTGCATCACAAAAGATTTTTCCTGAATTACTAAAATCAGATGAAAAAACTCCACTTCAGATCGCAGAAAAACTCAATTTGATTCAAGACTCTGATGAAAGCTCCATTTTGTCTTATATTCAAACTGTGATCGAATCGAACCCTGAAGAAATTGAACGCTATAAAAATGGCGAAAAACAACTTGTTGGATTCTTGATGGGACAACTAATGAAAGCTTCAAAAGGAAAAGCAGATCCCAAAGCGGCAAATCAATTAATGCGTGAAACACTGGATAAATTATGATTACAAAATTAGCAGGTCTATTCTTTTCTCTTGGTGTTCTGATATCTTGTAGTGAGGAGGTAAAACCATTGGAAGATGAAAATCGAAGCGAAGAATTAATTACAAATATTGAAATTTCAGGAGCGATAAAAAACAATGGAAACAATGGTGTTTTTCTCGAGGCAAGAAGCCCAAATGGAATAATAAGTATTGCAGAAACAACGTCAGATGCTTCAGGGAATTTCTTATTAAATGGCAATATTCCAGCATTCGGACTTTACCAATTGCGCTTGGGCGATAATACTCAAAATACAATCCCATTAACATTGGTACCAAATGACAAACTCAATATAGAAGCCAACATCGAAAATTACACGAGTTCACCAATACTCTCAGGGACTTCTTGGTCGCGAGTCATGACTGATTACATGAAATTATACTCTGATTTTCAAATTGCACAAGCAGCACTTATGGCTGATAAAGGAAATAAGACCAATGAGGAATTAACGCAAAATTACCAACAACTAAAAGCTCTGGTTGACTCTTTCGCAATTGCACAAATGCTTGCAGACCCTGGAAATCCATTCAATGTCGTCTTGATATCTGCTGCATCTCCAGAGATGGGATTCAATGATTGGAATCCAGACAACCTCGATGTACTCAACACAGTATGCAATGCATATATGAAGTCATTTCCGAACTCACCAATGACGAATTCGCTAAGTGAACATGTGTTCCAAATTGAAACAAATTACAAACAACATATCGCAAATACATCAGGTACATTTGCAGCGCCAGAAATAAAACTAAACAATCCAGATGGAGTAGAATTAAGTCTTTCTGGTTTGAAAGGAAAGTATGTACTCATTGATTTTTGGGCCTCATGGTGTGGGCCATGTAGAAGGGAAAACCCGAATGTAGTTCGTCTATACAATACCTATAAAAATAAGGGATTCACCATTTTCTCAGTCTCACTTGATGACAACGCCGAAGCATGGAAAGAGGCAATTAAAAAGGATGGACTGACATGGCCAAATCATGTAAGCGATCTTCTAAAATGGAACTCACCCCTTCCTCAACTTTATGGATTTTCAGGAATTCCGCACACTGTATTGCTCAATAAAGAAGGAAATATCATTGGAGTCGGACTGCGAGGAGAAAAATTGGAACAAAAATTGAAAGAGATATTCTCAAAATAAAATAACTATGCGATCAATCATCACACTTTTATCTATAATCTTGACTTTTGGCTCGGCCGCCCAAGACATCAGCATTAATCTTTCTGGAAGTATTTTTAATTCAAACCAAGACTCAATTTTTGTATCTCAATATTATGGGACAGGGTATAAAAACTTTTTCGGTACGAAAATTAAAAAGGATGGAACATTTAAAATGAAAGGGGCTCTTCCGCATCCCGACTTTTATGTGCTCCGTTTTGGTAACGAACATATAAATATCATTCTTCGAGACAAATCAGATATCCAAGTATATAGCGATGGATCAAATATCAGTGCTTTTACAAATATTGTAGGTTCTGAAGAATCTGTGAACCTGAATAAATATTTGAACATTGCTCAGGCTTGGAAACTGAAATTAGACTCTGCAAATGCGCGCGTAGCTAAATTCCCAGAGGAACGCCCAGAGATCAATCGGGAAATGACAAAGGAATATAAAAAATTCCAAGGTTTACGCAGCTCATTTATACAAAACAACTCAAATTCTGCTGCACTTTTTGGCGTTCTTAACACACTTGACATCAATACAGACTTCGCCACCTACGAAGCGGTAATGCGACAGTTAATGGCATCATTTGGCTTATCTCCAACAGTAATTGCAGCGAATGAAAATTTTCAAAAATACAAAACTGAAAAATTAGAAAATGACCCACTCGCTCCAGGAAAAATGGCACCAACCTTCACAGAGGTAATGGCAAACGGAGATTCTCTCTCACTTGAAGATCTCCGTGGAAAAGTTGTTTTATTGGATTTTTGGGCGTCTTGGTGTGGACCATGCAGACGCGAAAATCCAAACGTCGTTAACCTCTACGAAAAATACAAAGACGATGGTTTTACGATAATGAGTGTTTCACTAGACAAAACAAAAGCACCATGGCTTGCCGCGATTGAGAAAGACAATTTAAGCTGGCCAAATCATGTGAGTGATTTAAATGGGTGGAATAGCCGAGTGCCAAAATTCTATGGTGTAAGAGGAATTCCATTTACTGTGCTTATTGATCGAGAAGGAAATATTATAACCTCTGGAAATGCTACACGCGGTGAAGCACTTGCAGAGAATTTAGCACGTATTTTTGGCCATTAATGTCAAACGAAACGAAAAATATATATTTTGCATCGGATTTTCATCTAGGAGCTCCGAATCACGAATCAAGTCTAATCCGTGAAAAATCAATCGTATCATGGCTCGATCATATAAAAGATGATGCCGCTGAAATCTATCTTGTTGGCGATTTGTTTGACTTTTGGTTTGAATACAAACGTGCCATCCCAAAAGGATTTGTTCGTTTGCAAGGTAAAATTGCTGAATTGACCGACAAAGGAATCCCTGTGCATATTTTTACAGGGAATCATGACATGTGGATTTTCGATTATTTGCCAAAAGAATTGGGTGTATCCCTCTTTCGCAAACCGATTGAACGAGAGTTCTTTGGAAAACGGTATTTGATCGGTCACGGCGATGGGTTGGGGCCTGGAGACCGAGGTTATAAATTCTTAAAGAAAATTTTTGCCAACAAATTTTGTCAATGGTGTTTCGCTCGATTGCATCCCAATTTTGGTATTTGGCTTGCTGATAAATCATCCAAAACAAGTAGAGCGAAAACTGGAACTTCAGATGAAAGCTATAATGGAAACGACAAGGAGTGGCTTTATTTGTACTGTGAAGAAACACTGAAAGCAAAGCACTATGACTATTTTGTGTTTGGACATAGACACCTACCGATAGAGCAGAAAGTCGGCACCGCAAGCACCTACTTTAACCTTGGAGAGTGGATTAATTACCGCACCTACCTTGAGGTAAGCAACGATGGCGTTACTCTCAAAGAATGGAAAAATTAGATTTGCTTTTACACACAGTATAAGAGACTAGATTAATAAAAGTACAAGACTACATACCAGGCAAACCTCCACCCTTCATTTGACGCATCATATTGCGCATATTTTTAGGATTACTCATCATTTTCATCATCTTCTTGGTGTCATTAAATTGTTTCATCAATTTATTTACCTCTTGGATATTCGTACCACTTCCTTTTGCAATCCGATTCTTTCGTGCTCCATTGATTAGTTCAGGTTTGGAGCGCTCTGCTGGAGTCATGGATTGAATCATGGCCTCAATATGCTTAAAAGCATCATCCTCTATTTCAACACCTTTCATCGCTTTGCCCATTCCTGGGATCATCCCCATCAAATCTTTGACATTCCCCATCTTCTTCACTTGCTGTAATTGGCCCAAAAAGTCGTTGAAATCAAATTGATTCTTCTTAATTTTCTTTTGTAGTTTTCTTGCCTCCTCCTCATCAAATTGCTCTTGAGCGCGCTCTACAAGGGAAACAACATCCCCCTTACCAAGAATACGATCCGCCATACGAGCAGGATAGAATACATCAAGTGCATCCAACTTCTCACCTGTTCCAACAAACTTAATCGGCTTATTCACGATTGATTTAATTGAAAGTGCGGCACCACCTCGTGTATCTCCATCAAGCTTTGTCAATACAACGCCATCGAAGTTAATTCGTTCATCAAACGACTTGGCCGTATTGACTGCATCCTGTCCAGTCATTGAATCCACGACAAATAATGTCTCTGTTGGTTCAATCGCGCTCTTAACATCTGCAATTTCGGACATCATTTGCTCATCAACTGCCAGTCGACCCGCAGTATCGATGATAACCACATTGAAGCTTTTACTTTTTGCATGGGCTATGGCGTCTTGAGCAATTTTTACAGGATTCTTCTCCTCCTTGTTTGAATAAACCTCCACCCCAAGCTGCTCTCCAAGCACATGCAGTTGATCAATTGCAGCTGGACGGTATACGTCGCAGGCGACTAAAAGAGGGTTTTTTCCTTTTTTATTTTTTAAATAGTTCGCTAGTTTACCTGAGAAAGTTGTTTTACCAGAACCCTGTAGACCAGACATCAAAACAATACCAGGATTGCCTTTAATGTTGATGTCAACTTCATTTCCTCCCATGAGATTCACAAGTTCCTCATGGCAAATTTTTATCATCAATTGACCAGGAGAAATTGATGTAAGTACATTCTGACCTATTGCTTTTTCTTTAACGGTAGATGTGAATTCTTTTGCAGTTTTAAAACTAACATCTGCATCCAAGAGTGCGCGTCTTACCTCTTTCAAAGTTTCTGCAACATTAATTTCAGATATCTGACCTTGACCTTTTAAGACTTTAAATGCTCTTTCGAACTTATCCGTTAAATTTTCAAACATATGTATACGATTTCGGGCTACGAAATTACAAATTTCGTCTGTGTATCAAATGGATTAAAATGATTTTCTTGAAGGTTTCTTCGAATTCCATTAGGGAATTAAAGAAATGAACATCTTGAGGCGCTATTCAACATTTACAGTCCCTTAAAAACTCAAGGGAAAAATCTCAGAAAATAATCACTTCTCATCAGAGGCTGATTCTAATTCTTTAATGCCAATCCCAACATAGCCATAAACCACCGTCATCAAAGGACTCAGTAGATTGAAAAAACAATACATCCAATATTCTCCTGTCATAACACCCAGAACACCTTGCTGATAAGCTCCACAGGTATTCCATGGAAATAGAACTGAAGTTACGGTTCCTGAATCCTCGAGCGTTCTACTCAAGTTTTGAGGAGCCAATCCACGATCTCTATAGGTATCTGAAAACATCCTGCCTGGAACTACGATAGCCAAATATTGATCCGAGGCAGTAGCATTAAAAAAGATACACGTACCTGCTGTAGTAGCAATTAAAGACCCGGTTGATTTAACGAAAGTCATTATGGTCATCGTAATTTTCTGAAGCATACCACATGCTTCCATAACACCGCCAAAGCACATTGCACACATAATCAACCAGACTGTATTCATCATGCCAGCCATACCACCGGTTGCGATTAACTCATTAACTTCGGCACTCCCCGTATCAACGGCAGTATCTGTTGACATTGCATTAAAAATTCCTTTGTAGGATGATTTTAAGTAATCTCTTGATAAACCGGATATCTCTTCAAGTATTTGAGGCTGAAAAACAACAGCTGCAATAGCTCCCAAAACAGTACCTATAAACAATGCAGGAATCGCATTTACCTTTCTAACAATCAATAGAATCACAATAGCAGGAACCACAAATAAAATAGGTGAAACATAGTATTTCGAACCAATAGAATCCATCAATGCATTAACTTCACTGCTGTCGGCTGAAACATCAATATTCAAACCAAGAACAAAGAAAATGATTAATGTTATTAGAATAGATGGAACAGTTGTTAATGCCATGTACCGGATGTGTGTAAATAAATCTGTTCCAGCCATAGCAGGTGCCAAGTTCGTGGTATCTGACATGGGTGACATTTTATCCCCAAAATAGGCTCCCGAAATAATAGAACCCGCAATCATTCCCTCATCAATCCCCATTCCGCTACCAATTGCCAACAAGGCAACCCCTACAGTTGCAACAGTGCTCCAAGAACTCCCAGTTGAAAGAGCCACAATTGCACTAACTGCGCAAGATGCAACAAGAAAATAAGTTGGGTTTAAAATCTTTAATCCATAATAAATCATGGTTGGTACAACACCTGAAGCCATCCATGTACCCGCTAGAGAACCTATCAACAACAAAATCAGCAAAGCTGGCAATGCAGAATTAATACTCTTTACAATCCCTGTTTGTAAGTCTTTCCATTTGTAATTTAATCCAGAACCAATGACTCCAGCAACAACAGCAGCTATAATGAGGGCGATTTGGTTCGCTCCAGAAGTAGCATCATCACCGTAAACCTTAACATTCGCATACAGGAGAACAATAAGAACAACTATAGGCACTAATGCGATTAAAAAATGTGGGGAGCGATGTGTTTGGTTATCAGACATAAATATATAAATAGTGTTCAGGCTAAAATAGCCATTTATTCAAGCTTTTTACTTTTTTTGGGAGTATAGAAAAGTAAAATTAACACCGGAAGTAACGTCAAATCAGCAATAAGAGCAACAAATAGCGCCAAGCAAAGCATGACTCCCAAGTAAAAAGTTCCAAGGAAACTCGAAAATACCAAAAGAGCGAATCCAGAGCAAAGAATAAGCGTGGTTAAGATCATGGCCTTCCCGGTCGTCATATAACTTCTTTTTAATGCATACATTCGAGTTCGTCCTTTCATCAATTCATAGCGAAACTTCCCCAATAAATGTATGGTGTCGTCTACTGCAATCCCGAATGCAATCGTAAAAATAATGGCAGTAGAAATTTTTAATTCAACGCCAATATACCCCATAACACCTCCAATAAATAATAACGGAACTACGTTTGGAACTATACTGATCAACAAAATTGAACCTGAACTAAAAATAAGCCCCATAATCAAAGCTACAATGAGAATTGAGACGGCCAAACCTTTGACCAAACTAACAGAAAGGTAACTTAAATTTTTATCAATCAAATGCGCTGTTCCCGTTATCTGGTAATCAATTTTACCATCACAGGTCTTTGTTCTAAGGTAATTGCGCAATTTATCGTCCATGGCAGTGACTGTTTTATTTCCTAAATCAGGGATTGTTCCACCAATGCGCATCATTGTATTTGTCGAGTCAACCATCAAACGATAAATTGATTCTGCTCTATCACTGGTTAATCCTCGTTTCAAGGTTCGCCAATTTCTTTTTCTCGTTGGTAATTTGTAATATTCGGGCATGCCCGAATACATACTTCGATGTCCAATTTTTATAGCCGATACAAGGGATGTCTTAATTGTCAAACCATACACTTCAGTTAAATAGTTCTCAACAGTATCAATAGTTCTAAGAATCTCCTTATCCCATACGCCAAGCGATGTATCTTTGATAGTAACAGCCAATTCAAATGGTCGAACACCTCCATAGTTTTTGTCCAAATAATCAAAATCTTGCTTCAAAGGTTCATCCTTACTCAAATCATCCATCAACAAATTGTTTGTTTCGATTTTTAACAAACCGAATATACTCAGCAGAATCACCACAGCAGATACAATTAAAATCCGCCCCCTTTTTCTTAAAATAACCACGAACCAACGTTCAAGTCGTTTTCTCCAAAAATGGTCTTTCTTTTTCTCTCGAACATACTTAGGCCCGGGGAAAAAGTAGAACAAAACAGGCAACGTAAGAAAAGTTAAAAAGAAGGCGATCAAAACGCCAATGCCCATTACAACTCCAAAAACCTGTATTGGCTCCACACGTACAAAAACAAGTGAGAAGAAACCAATTGAAGTTGTAACTGAGGTTAAAAAAGTCGCCATTCCAACCTCACGAACAGCAGTTTTAATGGCCTCAAAGGGGAGTTCAGTTGTCCTAAGTGCATCGAGGTATCTAGACACGAGGTGTATGACATCCGACATAGAAACAACGAACATAACGGAAGGAAGCACAGTAAGTATGATATTGATTGGTTCTTCAAAAAGTCCCATCAGACCGATCAGCCAAATCATACCGGAAAAAATAACCAACTGTGGTATTAACACACCCCATATTGACTTAAATGCAATGGCCAAAAATAAGACAACAAGTACCGCACTAAGTGCTACAAAAAGCAACATTTCATCTTGCATCTTGTCGATATAATATTTCTGCCCAATCGTTCTACCAGCAATGCGGATTTTTTCAAAATTGTATTTATTGGCTTTTGCAGTCAACTCGTCAATCAACTGGTCACTTTTTTCTTTGGATAAAAAATCTTTATGTCGAATAAATACACAGACAGATTTACCATCCTCTGCCACAAACGAATTCACCAATTCTTGCTTTGAAAAAATATTAGCAGAATCTCTACTTAAATCAAGATTATCGAAATCAATATATGGACGGGTGTCTATGATTGCACGAATAAAAATTTCTTCTTGATTTGTTATTGATGCAACCGAATCAACGCTCTTTATCTCAGTCAAATCATTCGTGAAATCATGCACTTTTTTTAGAAACTTTCGATTAAAAACACCATCTTTTCGCTCTATTCCTATGAGCAAGAAATCATTGTCAGAAGTAAACTTTTTGCGGTACTCAAGAAAAAAATCTGTCTCTGGATCGCTGGTTGGATAAAACTTTTCAAAATCATAATCAAGACCAATCCGAGTTGCTTGATAAACAAAAAAAAGTGTTGCAATGAACAACCCGAATAAGACGATTCTCGAATACTTTCTGAATGAAACTTCTCCAATTTTTTTCAATACAATGTGCTTTTATGGATAGCAAATATAATGGCTTTGTCGGATTCTCAAGTTCAATCTCTGAAGTTCCTTGCGCTAGATTTTTAATTTTCCTAAATTTGAGTAAACAATTTAATAATTATGAAAAAACCATTACTTTTTACACTTCTGATCGCTACAACTGCTGCTCAAGCTCAAATGACTGTATCCAATGAGCCTTCAATTGGAGAAACGTCTACCATGTATGTTTGTGATGCATCCACTGCCAATTTAGCGGGTGTTAACGGAACTGGAGTAACTTGGGATTACAGTAACCTTACTATTGATCCTGCTGACACGCGGGTTGTTGATGTCGCTGATCCAGCAACAACATCATTCGCCTCATCGTTTCCAAACTCTACAAAAGTAATTCAGGTTGAAAACACTATGAATACCTTTATCTCTTCTTCCGCAACGGAAAAAATTTCACAAGGATTTACATTTTACGAAAGTTCAATTGGAGATGCGGTAGTAACTTATGGCAATGATACGCAACTCCTTGCAACTTATCCATTCAATGACGGGGATGCAGTTCAAGACAACTACAGCGGAGATGTCAATTATACTTTTAATACAGTACCAATAAATGAAACATTGACAGGAAACTCTCATTCATCAATTGATGGAAGCGGAACACTCAATTTACCTGGCGGTCTGTCGATTTCGGGAGTAATCCGTTACAAACTAGTCGATACAGCAACCACAAATATACCAGTACTTAACACGGCTAAATTGATCCGAACGCAATTTGAGTACTACGATTATTCAGATCAAAACTTACCAATTTTCATACATACAACAATTAACATGGCAACAACTACGGGTACAACGCTTGCAAATGTTGTTACTGTTCTCTCAAAGTTTGGATACAACAATTTAAACACTCTTGATGGAACAATCGAATTTAATGCTTATCCAAATCCTACAAGAGATAAAGTCACGCTCACTGGCAATTTTTCAGACAATGCAGAAGGAGTTATTACAGACCAATCAGGAAGAATTCTAAAAAATATCGGTATCAAGAATGGTGAAGCTATTGATATTTCAGATTTGGCTACAGGCACCTACATGATTACATTGATTGATCGTGAGCTCAGAACAACAAAAACAATTGTAAAGAAATAACCAAAGACAATTGTCAACTCTTAAAAGCCTCTGAAGCAATAAATTCAGAGGCTTTTTAGTTACCATTAAAAAACAATACCAAATCCTCTTGTGGATTGAATTCAAATGAAATCATGAAGTCCTATTATGCCGCAATAATCGCACTACTCTCCTTTCATTCGGTTGGACAACTCAACAATGGACTAAATCCGATTGAACGTGCTTACCTATTTCATATTGTTAAAAAAAGCCCCATTCTCAATAAGAATATGGGACGCTACTTCGACTATCAGGGCCCTATTATTAATTTGCCCAACAATACATTGAATTACGACTCCATTGAATTATTAATAATCAATCAACCCGATTTGCTGATTATACGAAAGGGAGAAATTGCCAAATCTCCCAATGGACTGATTGCAGAAGCAGCCAATAAAATGGCACTCTGGGAGCTCAATAAACTGCTTCTTAGCAAGAGAAATTCAAAGAAAAATTACGATGCGCAGAAACTAGAGCTATTCGAGACTTTTCTTAATGAAAAGCTACCTAAAGCGGCCTATCGTCAGAACGAAAGTGCAATTGAACCACATCTAAAAATCTACAATTGCCTTAACCCAAGCTTATCATTAGATGAAAAAATTCTTTACATTAATTCTCTCCGCTTTCTTTCAGCCGATGAACAACGCTTGACGCTTGACGCAATAAGTTATGCCATAAATAAATATGTCGAACTTCGGGCGCTTGAAACGTACCTCAGTCTCGGTGGAAAAACAGAATATTTTACAAATATTTTAATCGCAGCTGGAGATGGTAGTAATACTTCTGGATTGCTACAAGAACGGGAGAAAGACGAACACGGAAGATGGAATAAGGGATTGCCAAAAGCTGTTGGTTTGTTCCCATACCAATTAATAACAACCTCAACAGACAAAAAAGTAAAAACAATTGAACCAGAAAGATGCGCTCGGCAAACTCTAAAAACAGCTGGACTGAATCGTCTTACAAATATTCACCTAGATGTCTGGGGATATAACTCAAAAAAACAAACGACAGTAGTTATCGAGAAAAATGGTTTACACTACCACCTATTCGGATCAGGAGAAAGTCGATTTCTCACTCCCGACTCCTCCTTTAATAGCGGTGCAACATTTCAATCAATTATCAATGATTTAGAATTTGATAAAATAGCCAAATGGAACAATAAAATTGATGGGAAACATGGAATAGACAACCGCATAATGCGGCTAGAGAAACAAAAATCCGAGACCGAAATAAAGATCAAGAATAAAGAAAAGGAATACTCAGATTTGGGCTATACACCTCTGAAATCAAACAAAAAACAGACCCGAAAAGTCGCCAGAAAAAGAAAAAAAGCACTGAAAAAAAAATCAGGGAATTATGAACTCATTCTAACATCAAAAGCACAACGTTCAGAAAGAAAAAAAATACAAAATCAATTAATTGAATTGAACTCCGCTTATACAAGATATTCGCAGCGCATAATAGACTTGATTCAAGAGAAAAAAAATGCGACTGATAAACGTGCTGTTTTACAATCACGCCTCGATTATTACAAGGACATTATGGGCTATCGGTGGGCCGCTTTTAAAGAAAAAGATGGACTTTTTGTATTTGAAGATTCAAGCACATTTGATTCATACACGCAGGAGTTTCAATTCAAACCCTCAGAAAAACCGGAAGAATTCGAAGTACGACTCGTTGCTATTCCAGAATCGAGCATTTCAACCTCAGCAGATGAAGTTATGTTACACATCAACGTAATGGATGCAAAACCAGATTACAATGCCCGAATTAAACTCAAACTCAATGATGTTTTTCCATCAGATGAGTGGAAACTAAAACAAGAGTTGTTTAATGCAACTGACAGTGTTTCGGTTCATGTATTTTTTGAAGCCTTATTGAACAAAAAATTAAAATTTAATATTGTTGCTCGTGGACGAGGAATAGGAAAATGGAATGGCAACAGAATCATAAAAGACGATACACCAAACGAACTAAACCAATACCCTGGAGATCCAAAATATTCAAAAATGGATACGTCTTTTGTTCGACTGAGATATTCTGAAGTAATTGTTTATATAAATAGATCTATACACTTAGAAATCAATTCATACACCGACCCTATAAAATCAAACTTATTAATTTCAAATGTACATATACAAGAAGCAATGTCGAAATATCGTCTGTCAAAAAATGACATACTATCAGCTTACAGAACAGCAGAATTGATGAATGCATTGAGTCAAGAAATAAGCATTCGCGCCGGCACTTATCTCACAAGAGAGAATGCGAAACTCGTCATTGACCGATTCAATAAAGCAATAGAAAAAACCAGAATTTACGTTGGTCGAACCTCGTTTAAACTAAACGATTTAAAATGAATTAGTCATCATTATTTTGCCCAATAAAGAATTCATTTGAAAAATTCAGTAAATAGACCTTGTCAACCGCACGTGTTAACGCTGTATATAACCACCGATAATAATCTGGTCCGAGCGTTTCATCAGAAATATACCCCTGATCAATAAATACGTTTTTCCATTGACCTCCTTGCGACTTATGACAGGTTATTGCATAGGCATACTTCACCTGAAGCGCATTGAAATACGGATCCTTTAAAATAGCTTCGTATCGTTCTTTTTTAATTTTTAAATGAACGTAGTCTTGTTCAACCTCATAAAACAATTGACGCATTCTCTCTCTTGGAAGAGCTGGTCCCTCACACAATAGCGACTCTGTATGAATGATCAACTCCACATCTCCAGCCTCCGAATAGTCAACAAAATTGACAACTACTCGAGCAAACTCGAAACCATACAGCTCCTCAACTTTCAGTATTCTTCTGATAATAAATAGTTCACCGTTGGCAATAAACCCCATTTTTGAATCGTCACCGATCCAGTAGTAATTGTTCTTAACGACCATTAAACAATCCCCATTGCAGAGCTTCTCCTCATACCACATTATTCGTCCTCGAATTTGTTGATTATATGCGTTCGCCGTCTTGTTGGACCGTGTGATGAGAATCGTATCTTCAACTCCATGGGTATTCATACTCGATTCAAGTTCCTCTTGAAGCTCTGAACCACTTAATCGTATCAAATCGCCTCCAGGCTTTAAATCGAACTTTGGATAGTCAACCCATTTGGTGTTTCGAAGTAAGGTAGCATTCCGAAGCACCTCTGAATCTTCTGCTTGACGCAACACTTGAGTCAATCTAAAGCTAGAAATATTGATGTTTGGATAATGATTCAACAGATAATCCACGTTTAATGCTGGTGAGTAATCACTTCCTACGGGTGGCAACTGCCCCCCATCCCCCATTAATATCAACCGACACCCTGCTCCAGAATATACAAACTCAAAGAGGTCATCAAGTAAATTCCTGGAACTTACATTTCCATCTGCTTGTATCGAGTAATCGCCAATCATGGATGCCTCGTCAACAACAAATACCGTATTTCTAAATAAATTCGGCTGAAGACTCAGTGGAGAAGTAAAATCTGTTTTCGACTTTCGCCTGTAAATGTGTTTGTGAATGGTGAATGCATCTTCCTTCGACTTTAGACTAAAAACTTTTGCAGCTCGCCCTGTTGGTGCCAGCAATTTAACACGTACCTTGAAGTGTCGCAGCGTCTGAACAAAAGCTCCCAAGACAGACGTCTTTCCAGTTCCTGCATAACCTGACAAAACAAAAAGTTCTTTTGAATCTCTTTTGCGCAAAAAAGACTCAAGCTCTAAAAATAATTCAGATTGATCGTGGGTTGGTATTAAACCAAGTTTGTCTATGATTTTTTGCTGAAACGGGCTGTTACTCATCGATTTGGACTGCAATGCTAAAGGTATTAAGAATTCCGAGATGGAAGCTCGAATTGAATGGATAAAAAAAACTAATGAATTGACCTTTGGCACTATTCAAAAAATTGTAGTTTTGTTAACGTTAATTGCAAATGAAAATAAACATGATCAACACACTTTCTCTGTATTTAAAGAAATATTTTGTACCCTTCGTATTTACTGCGGTTGGATTAACAATATTAATTTTAGGTTTTGCAAACAATCAAAGTGGTATCTTTAAATTTTCTGCTGTGCTCATGCTTGGAGCCGGAGCAATTAGTATATTATATAGTGCCGGCAACCTAAAACCCTTGTATGTATACCTTATTGGAGGTATTATGGGGATTGTTGCTTTGATTTCAATCTATATGTCTTACGATAGCGTTGCAACGAGCCAACAGTTCACAAAAGATAAATCCTTCTGCATGGAACTATCCAAGCAAAATCTATCGGATATCTCTTTCATACAAAAAGCGTACAAAGAGCAAAATGGCGTATATGCTGGAACATGGAAAGAACTAGTTGACTATACTAATAAAGGAACTTCACCTCAGGTGATTTCTGAAGGGGTTGTTCCAAATGAAAGAATTACAGTAGAAGAAAGAGACTACCTCTATGGAGATGACAGACCAATTGACAACAACATGACAGAAACTGAGGCCTATCGACTCTCTAAATGGACAGAAGGCCCACGCTATGCTAGGTTCGCCGGATTCAAAAGAGATACAGTTCAGGTTAGTATAATGCAATCAAAGTTCCTTACCCGCTCCTATGCAGAAAACCGAATTAAATTGGGTTTTCCGGTATTCAACGCCGAAGATCTCCCATACATTCCTTCGACGAAAAAGAAACAAAAATGGAATCTAGAAGTTAAAGACTCAATCAATGTCAACGGAATCGCTGGACCATCAATCTACATTTCTGGTAAAATCCCATTCCCAGAAATAGAAGGCGGAAACAAAATGATTGAAATGTCATTAGGAAATATCAAAACGTTTGAACACACAGGTTCTTGGGAAGATGAATAAAATATGACTGGACTCCATCTCGCTGCTGAAATCACTATAAGTAATGTTCGTTTTGTTACGTTCCGTAACGGTACTGTTGTTCAAGCCATTCAGGAAACATACTCAGGCAAAACTGATATTGAAATAAAACATGCATTGAGTGCAATCTTTCAAGAAAATGCCCTACTCCAAGATGATTTCGAAGAAGTAACGGTTGCGTGGTGTGAAGATAAATCCTCACTCGTACCCAATTCTATTTTCAACGAATCAAAACCAAGTGACATTTTTAAACTTTGTTTCGGAAACACAAGTGAAAACGATGAGATCGATTACAATCGAATATCAGAACTAAGCGCAATTAATGTCTACCATGTCCCCAATTGGTTAAAAGCATTTTTTGTTATGCGTTTTCCACGAGTTATAATTCAACATGCTGGAACTCATATTATTAGAAAAATATTGAGCGAAAATGCATTCCAATTAAAGGCAACTGTTGTCTGTTTCGAGAATTACTTTCAACTTACGATTGTGAAGCACAATGCGCTTGAATTCTATTCCTCATTCAACTATCAAAATGCAGATGACGTCATTTATCAATTGAGCTTTGCACTGCAACAGAAAGAACTTCTAAACGAAAAGGGTTCAATTGAATTGATCACCTCAATTGGTAGTGAATCATCTCTTATTGAAGAAATCGAAAGAGGCCTTCAAAAAATTGGAGACTTCAAACAAATGAATATTCGCTCAGATAAATATTACCTCTCTAAATCTCAGTTACTGTGCGTATAATTCGGGGAAAATTCAAAACGCGCTATTTTGACATACCCAAGAATTTCCATTCCCGGCCTACCACTGATTTTGCCAAAGAGGGCTTATTCAATATACTTGAAAATAATTTCACATTAGAACAATTGAAAATATTGGATCTATGTGCTGGTTCCGGCAATATCTCCTTTGAATTCCTTTCCCGAAATGCTGGTTCAATTGTAGCTGTTGACAACAATTACAAATGCTATAAACACATTAAATCCATGGCACATAAATTCGAGTGTCAAGATGCCATCGCCGTAATTAAAGCAGATGTGCTAAAATATCTCAAAAATACGAACGAACATTTTGATATCATTTTTGCAGATCCTCCCTATGAATATGAAAATTATAATTCCATCATCGATATCGTGATTGAACGGAACTTACTGCGCAAAAATGGAGTGCTGATCATCGAGCACGGAAAACAAACTTCACTTGAAAACAGAACCCATTTCGATTTTGTCCGTATATATGGAGGAGTACATTTTAGTTTTTTTCAAATAAACGATAGTCATGCGTAAAATTGGAGTATTTCCTGGTTCATTTGATCCTTTCACTAAAGGTCACGAAGTCATTGTAAATAAGGGGATTGACCTATTCGATGAAATTGTAATAGGTATTGGTGTGAATAGTGCAAAAAATTACATGTACAACATTGATAACCGTATTAAGCACATCAGCTCGTTGTTCGAATCAAACCCCAATATTAAAGTGGAGGCCTTTCGTTCGCTGACTGTTGATTTTTGTAAAGAAATTGGAGCAAATACAATTATTCGCGGGCTGCGAGACGCAAAAGACTTTCAATACGAGAAGTCAATTGCACATATGAACAAAGAAATTGCCGGCATAGAAACGGTGTTTTTTCTTACGGATCAAAAATATGCTGCAATTAATTCATCAATCGTCCGTGAAATTCATAAAAATGGTGGTCCTATTGATGCATTCGTAACCAATCCAGACACTCTCGTTTAGATAATGTGGTACGATATATGTACCTCGATTGAATAGAAAAATATAATATTCAGAAATGCCAAAAATCATTCTCATACTGTACCTTTTGGTAAACAACCCGATCTTCGCACAGAACGTATCTATTGAGGGAAGAGCTCCGGCTTATGTTGGGAAGACAATAGAAGCCTATCGAATTGAAGATTACTTGAGCATGCGAAATGTCCTTGTGGCCAGCGCTAAAGTGAAAAGTGACAGTACTTTTCGTCTTTTATTTGACTCCAATTCGATTCAGAAAATTATCTTAAAATCAAATAACAATAAAAGTTTCCTTTATATAGAGCCAGGAAACAACTACACTATATTCTTCCCAAACAGAAGCAAATATGCACCCTATATTCCGTCTGGGAATGAGGTAGAATTGAGTTTTTATGAACTTGATAGTACGGATATAAATTATAAAATACTAAGTTTTCAGCGTTGGATTGACAACTTTATAGGTCGCACCTACCACCTTAGAAATACGGTAGAAAGCACAGAATACATTGAAAGTTTCGAAAAATTCAAAGCCAACGTGCAAAAGGCATATCAAAATGATACATCATACAACGCTACATTTCTTAAAACACATATAAAATTTTCAATCGCTGGGTTGGAAAATATTAATAGCATCGCAGAACGCAATCGCTATGAGAAACATGACTTTTTCATCAAGTTCCATCCTGTTGAATACAATAATGATGCTTACATGGAATATATCTCCAGCTTTTATGATAAATTGCCACTGCAATTGTCTCAAGAGACAAACAATGCATTTTACAAAGGTGTGCTTAAAAGCAGTCCAAGTGAGATAATGAATGCACTCGGACAAGAATATACTCTCGTCAACAGACGAATACGAGAAATTGTAATGATCAAAGCGCTATCAGAATGCTATTTCTCAAATGATTATCCCCAAACCAATATTATTACAATCTTAGATAGTCTGAAAGAACAAAGTCTTTTCAAAGAAAATACCGTAATTGCTGAAAATATGCGATACCGTCTTTTGAATCTTATACCAGGATCAAAAGCACCCAACTTTGCCCTTATCTCGGATGGTTTAAAGACACAAACATTGATTGGTTTAAAAGGGAAACACATCTATCTTCATTTTTTCGATCCAACAAAAGCAAATCAACTTAGAGAGCTTGATTTAGTGGAAGATTTGAGTAAGAGGTATGACAAATACGTACGAATAATTAGTATCTGCAGAAAAAACGAGGTACTTGACCTAAAAATCCAACAGAAAATTGAGGAGTGTACTCATCAAGTATATCAAATTTCTGTTTCAAATCCCATTTGGAAAAACTATCAGACACGAATATTACCACACTATAGCTTCATTGATGCTGCTGGATATATTATAAAAAACCCCGCTCTAAGTCCAACTCCAAACGGTGAATACAAAACAATTGATCGCACATTCTTTGAACTAAAGAAAGTGATTGAACAACGAAAAAAGGAAGAAATATTCAATCCAAGAGGTTAAATCGACTCATTTTCGTTCCTGCATGAAATCAAAATGTTAATTTTGATTCAAATTAATTCGATGCGATTCAATCTTTCAGAAATTAACGAGCTAATAAGGGAAAGACGTACAATTTACCCAGAGCAATTCAGTGATAGGAAAGTTCACAAAGAACAAATAGAAGTTATTTTAAATAATGCTCAGTGGGCACCAACGCATGGAAATACGCAGCCATGGAGGTTTAAGGTATTCACAGAAGAAGGACGCCAAACCCTGAGCACCTTCTTAGGTGGAGCATATTTAGAATTAACCCCTGTAAAAGAACAATCAGATCTTAAACTAAAAAAATTAGTATCTCGGCCATTGAAATCCTCTGTCGTCATAGCTGTATGTATGGAAAGACAGAAAGAGGAGACCATTCCTGAAATTGAAGAAATTGAAGCCGTAGCTTGCGCGATACAAAATATGTATCTCACTTGTACCGCATACGGGCTAGGTGGTTTTTGGTCAACTCCAAAACTGATTTACTCAGAATTAATGAACGATTTCTTACAATTGGGACAAAAAGACAAGTGCCTAGGACTTTTCTACATTGGTTATTCTAAAGAGCAATGGCCCAAATCGCACCGCAAACCGCTTGAATATTCTACCGAATGGAGAACCCAGTAGATCATACACTTGACTTGGGGCTGGTAAATTATGTGCAACACCCTTCAAACCCGAGCTATATTGTTTATCGCTTCCCAGATAAAGAAAGAGCCGCGTCATTCGAAATTGAATTGAAAAATAATTCCATTTGGTTCGAAAAAGATGAAGAAAATAAAAGAGGAAAGGTCTACACTTTATTCGGAGTTCATAAAAATGACTTCAAAGTAACAGAACAAATCAACTTTAAAGTCGAAGCAAAACATAAAAAGCCATTTATTCCTTTCAAAGGCTTTAGGTTTATTGTTTTATTCATCGGACTCGGTTTATTGCTATTATCAGTAATCGGATATTGTAAACAACAAGAAAAATTATCATCATACAATAGCTCAAGTCTAACAATTAAGTAATTCGAATAAAATATGTTTACCAACGTTAAACTATCATTGAAACCATATTTATTCATACTACTGATCTTTGCAGTCACTCTAGCAAAAGCTCAGACTCCAAAGAGAACACTCCCCTCCTACTTTGGGTTTCAATTGCGTCCAGTCTTCCCTACTAATTTTATTGGTGCCTCAGAAACAACACTTTCAAAAAGTGGTTTTTTCACAACAATTTCTCAACGTATGGGTTATTCTTTCGGAGGAACGGTAAGGATCGGACTCACCAAACTCATCGCACTTGAAACTGGAATCAATTTCACTGAACGAAATTACGATTTAGACATTACAGTTCCAGATTCAAACGTAAGTGTAGCAGATGAAATGTCATTTATCGAATACGATGTTCCTCTCAATGGTCTTGTTTACATAAAACTCTCTGAGAAATGGTACATGAACGCATCACTTGGAGCAATAGTAACATTTAAGCCAACAAATGTAGGTGTTTTTAATTCTCCAGTTGGATTTCATACGTTCACACATACCGGACTGACGAGAGGAAAAGTAGGAATCGATGCAAACGCAAATGTTGGCTTTGAATTAAGAACGAAGCGAAAGGGTTTTTTCTATCTCGGTGGTTCGGCGCGTGTTCCGTTTCAACCTGTCTTCGATTTGGTTGCAGATTATCAGTGGCAAGGAGATATCGTGAGGGTGATTGAAGAGGTAGACGGTTCATTTTTATCACTTGATTTCAAATATTTTTTCCCGATTATTAAAAATAAAGGAACTCAATTTATTGATGGACCGATAAAATAAGTCAATGCACATAAATATTATTTTTGCTTTATGGAAGAAATAATTCGGTATTTTAAGATGATTGCGCACCCAGAGGGAGGCTATTACTCTGAGACCTATCGGTCTTCAATGAACGTTCCAGGAATAAACCGACAATTGATGACAGCCATCTATTTTCTGTTGCCGTCTGGACAGGTATCGAAATTTCATACAATTAAAAGTGATGAATTGTGGTTTCATCATTCAGGAGGCCCAATTGTAGTGCATACTTTAGATGAAAATGGACACACCGAGCACCATTTGGGAATGGACCTTAATGCTGGTGAACAACCCCAAATTCTTATTAAAGCAGGAGTTGTTTTTGGTTCAACTGTGAAAGTTGAAAGCACGTATGCACTCGTTTCCTGTGTTGTTGCTCCGGGTTTTGACTTCCGAGACTTTGAGTTGTGTGACCCCTCCTCCCTATTGAATCTATTTCCGAACCACAAAGAAATCATTAATCGACTGACTTAAAACCCGATCAATCTCGTAAATTAGGAACGGTATTTGATATTCACAATATAAAAATCTAAAACAATGAAACGTTTCCCTTTTATTTTGGCACTTATCATTACAGTACTTTCTGGTTGTTCAAATACTGATAATTTATCCTTTGACACAGTTCAAAGCAGAGTTATTGGCAAATGGACTATACATAAGGTTAAGTTATTAGACAATAGACGGTTATTCAGCTCAAACATCACCGACATTTACAAAGACTTCACCTTTGAATACAAAGCAGACAATACGCTGGAAGTCTTTAATGCAAGGGAAAATAAGCTTCTTCAAGGAATATGGTATCTCGATGAAATTTGGAGTTGGGATGAGGAAAATCAGCAAAATGAAAGCTCTTATAAAATCTATTCTCTAGTATCTGATCCAACTGATTCAAGTGCTTATAGAGAGATGTATTGGAGTGATCTTCGAGTGAACAACCGAACAATGCACATCACAGAATCAAGACTTTCTGATGATGGACAAACACACAAGTATTCCTATGAATTAAGACGTTAATTATCTATTACGTAATTCCGTTTCATTCAATCGTGCAACATGTAATTTAATTTTATTTCTATTCATACTTGGCCAAATTGGTCGAATTTCACCATCTACTGCATCGATGTTTAAGTAATCACCAAAAAACAGTTTAGGATTTGGTTTAAATGGACGTTTTGACACTTTTGTATCGACAAATGTCTTTCCGCCATCTCTTGACGTCGAGATATAAACATCAGTCTTTGTTGATGAATAATTTCGGCGGTCGTAATAAACGAAATACAAATTCCCTGAAAACTGATCAATCGTCATCCATGTGAAAAATTGATGCTTCCCTGATGTATCCTGATTCACACGAATAGGCGAATTCCAAGTCGCCCCTTGATCCTTGGATGACATCAACCAAGAATCTGTATCTGTCTCTCCGTTGCGTTGATCACACCAATTTAAATAGAGCGTTCCTCGATTCGGACCGTTACTCAAATCACACTTTATAATTGGGAGACCATTCGCCCTGTAAATCCCTGGGATATTTAGTGCCCACCCACCATATTGCGGCTCTAAAATTGACTCGCATTCCTGCCAGGTCGTTCCTCCATCTAACGATTTATTAAAAACCAAGCCTTTTGGACCCGTCCATGTTACATAAATTTCGCCATCCGGACCGATTGCAGGAACAGCGCCCTCGACAGTATTGTCATCATCCAAACAGTCGCCTCCCCATTTCGAAATACGCAGAGGCTCTGACCAAGAGCGACCTGCATCAGTAGATTTTGAAAACATGATGAAAGAGCTGTCCTCTTTTTTCTTGGAATTGTATGCGTCAAATTGTGTCCAGGTCATACATACTTCATTCGTTTTTGGATTGACAACAGCCCATTGCTTGTCTTGTACCTTTGATCCATTTGGCGCAGGAAATGTTCCCACTGAAAACACGTCACAATTGCTACTGTCAAGGAGAGACGGAGTACATTTTGTTTGACATACAATACGGTCGAGATGTGTTGCTTTTTGATAGCTGGCCAAATGAAAAAAATAAATTTGACTTGCTGTATCAAAAATCAAAACAGGATCTCCATAAACACCATAAACACTGGAGATATTCTCACTGAGCCATGTTTTTCCACCATCAAAACTTTCATAAAACTCATCAAGTATCGCACCGGCAACAATGTGTTTATTGTTGTTTGGATCTATAGCAATTGAGGGCTCTGTTTGAGCACCCATGTAGCGAGATCCAATTGGCTTGGCAAGTTTGACAACTTTAAATCCGCAAGAACTAAGAATTAAAATCGCAAAAATGAAACTGATTTCTTTTCTCATTTTATCGCAACCAATAATTAAACAATTTACTCTTTTGCCCATTGCCCTCTATTATCTTATAATTATAACGTGGTTTTTCGTAACTCTTCATTGTCATATAAGTTGAATACAACTGATCTTCTCTTGCATACAAGATACTGACCTTGTCTCCTTCATTCAACCCAGCGAGAAATGCTTCCAACATATTTTTGTCTACCCGAACACCTTCAAATCCGATGACCTCATCATTAACACTCAGTCCAGCATCCTCGGCAGAAGAATTACTGCGAATCGAACGAATTTTAATTTTTCCGCCTGAAACAGATAACGACAAGCCAGAACTTGGTTTTGACTCCCCAACATAATTCACCTGCAAACCGACTTTTTCAAAAATTTCTTTATAGTTTGGAACGCGTGTTCCATTAATATAATTCAAGTAAAATGCATCCATATTTTCTCCCAAAAAAACCTCCAATTCTTTCTTGAATTCATCCTCAGTAAAACCACGATTTTTTGCTTGATAATAGGTCTTATAGATGTGCTGCATAAAATCATCGAGACTTTTTTTGCCCTTGTATTTTGCGATTATCTTTGCATCTAGAATCATTGCAATCACTGACCCTCTAGAATAATATGACATGGTCGTATTTGCACTATTTTCATTTGGACGATACGCCTTGATCCAAGCATCAAAACTCGCATGTGCAACAGGTTGAACACGTGTACCAACAGAACCCTCAACATAATTCAAACTGCTAAACATACTTCCAAGAAATTCCTTTTGTGAATAAATTCCCGTACGTAACAAAATCAATTTCTCGTAGTATGAGGTAAACCCTTCCATAACCCAAAGCATTGATGTATAATTCTCCTGATCGTAATCAAAAGGTCCTAGTTCAATTGGACGGATGCGCTTGACATTCCATAAATGGAAATACTCATGGGCAACTAATTTTAAAAACTTTTTGAAGTCTGCTCCTTCATACGTCCAGCGATTCACACTGAGTACAGTAGAGTTAACATGTTCCAAACCTCCTTGACCGTTTACAACATTGTGAATTATAAATGTATATTCTTCGTTTGGATTCTGACCAAAAATAGCTGTTGCAACTTCAACCACTTTTTTCATACCTGCCTTCAATTGGTTGATTTCATAGTTTCCGCTACCGTAAACAGCCACTTTGTGATTTACACCAGCAGCGCGAAAGGAGAAGGCTTTTTGATTTCCAATTTCTATTGGGCAATCGACAAGTTGATCATAATCTTTGAATACAAATTTTTCATACCCATCAGCAGCGACACCCTCATCTGTGGCTTTCAATGCGGTCGTAACAACAGAAAAATCCTTGTATGGATAGACCGTTACACTTCCATTATTGCTTTTATGACCTTCAACATACATAAAGACTCCTGAACCAGAAACAAAGCCATGGGTCAAATCCAAAAAACTTGTTCTTACAGTCAGTTCAAAAGCGTAGACCTCATAAGCAACATGAACATTTGTTGCCTCCCCCTTGTCTATACGCCATGTGTTTTTATTGGTCTTCTTAACAGGCAGTTGATCTCCATTTTCATCAAATGCCTTCACCAAGTTGACATTCTTTGCAAATTCACGCGCCAAGTATGATCCTGGTGCCCAAATCGGCATTTTTACATTCAGTACCTTTTCTTGAAATCCACTAAGTTCCATCTCTACGTGATAATAGTGATTTGCAGGTTTAGGCATCTTTAGATTATAGTTGATGTCCTCCGCAAAAGTCAAACAGGAATAGAGCGAAAAAAGGACAAGAGATAGATATTTAAGCATAATTTCGTAATTTTCCCCTAATGTAAGAAAAGCAAAACTTTGAGTCTCTCTTTAGTGATTGCTATTTTTTTAGAAATTCTAAACAGGTAAGTAAAGGAACAACCAATTAAATGCATAAAAAGGCTTATCTTGGTAAAAGTTAAATACACCCTATGGCTAAAATCATCTCATACACAATTCTCAGTTTATTGTTCTTCAGTTGTCAATTGGAGAAGGAACCAACGGTTTCAGAGGATGGAAGTAAAAAAGAGTTAGAGAATCAAATTGCACAACTTAAATTGGACAATTCTCTAAAAGATTCCGTTATCAATGAGTCGCTATCTTTTTTCAATCAGATCAAATCAAATTTGGTAGAGATCGGTATTCATCGTGATGAGATTAGAACAATCTCAAATAACCCAGAACTACTAACAACAGACAAAAAATGGATTTTAGAGCAAATACGTCACATCAACTTTCTTCGTGAAGACAATGCGGTAAAATTGAATCAACTCAACACTGAATTATCCAAAAATGCATTAGAAATTGAAGAATTACAAATCATGGTGGAATCACTTATCAAAGAGATTCAATGGAAAGATGAACAAATCGAGTTACTTCAAAATGAATTGGATGCTTTAGATCACCAATATGCGGCACTTTTTGATGCGTACCAGGAACAATCTTCAGAAGTAAGCGTCTTAACCGATAAGCTGAATCAGGTTTATTATGCGTATGGATCTGAACAAGAATTATTAAATAACAACATCATTGAAAAGAAAAATGGATTTATTGGTATTGGTAAGAAGCTAAAATTGAGGAGTGATTTCAAAAGTGATTATTTTACTGGTGTAGATGCAACGAAATCAAATTCGTTTCAGATTGTAGGAAAAAATGCACACATAATAACAGCGCATCCTACGACATCCTATGAACTTATTATAGATGAATCTTCAACAAAAATAAAAGTTCTAGACGCTTCTGAATTTTGGAAAATTTCTAAATACCTCGTAGTTCTTATTGATTAATGACGAAAGAAGAAGAATTAGAGAAAGAACGCATCAAGCGCGAAAAGATTCGAAAGTTCGAGAGTCCAATACCCTTTGTGATACTTCTTCGGAATCTGATTTTTGGAAAAGCCAAACCAGATATTTACACACGAATCGTTTTTTATATCAGTTCAGCCATAGGTCTAATGTTCCTCTTATGGAATTGCATTAGTTATTTTTCTCTCGTTTCGAGAGAGTGGATTTTCAACAATAAAGGGATTGATATTGAGTCAATTATTGAGAGACGTGGAATAGAACTAGGGTTTGAAGGTGCCGATTTCATCAACCGCTTGCAAACTGTAAGTGCGATCGCAATTATTTGCTGGTGTTTTTTCTTTGCTGGTATGGTACTCCTGTACCGAAAAAAACGAACGTTTATTTACTTCACCATCATACCTGTCGTTTTTTACGTCTTTATGAATACAGTTTATCTGACTTTTGGATATTTTTTGTCCGACACAACAACATTTGATAAAATAGGAATTTTGATCTTAGCTCTATGTCTACCCATCCACTCCTATTTAATGAAAAATGAACGAGAAGGCGGTAGCATTAGTTTTTTTGGTGAGCACCAAGAGGAGACAGATGCTCCAGATAGTATTGAATAGATTCAGTTGTTTGCTCTTCTCTGTTTAACGTCACTATAGCTTTTTTATAATAATCTTCTCGAAGTATCAGCCGGTCTTGAATGAATCGAAGCAGCTCGACTTCAGACATCCCATCAATTAGCGGGCGCTTATTCTTCGCACGCATCAATCGATGAGTCAGTTCCTTCGCAGATCGCTCCATGTAAAAAGTAATCCCAGCTGAATTCAAAATATTCATATTTGATCCAAAACAAGGCATTCCTCCACCTGTGGCTAGAACAAAATCATCTCGGTCGTTCAATGTATGAATAAATTCGTTTTCAATTGCTCTGAAATTTGATTCGCCTTTTTCTGTAAACAACTCTCCAATTGTTTTTTGGTAATGCGCCTCAATTTCAGCATCCGAATCAATAAAAGGAACATCGATGTGCTTGGCCAATTTTTTTCCAAGTGTAGTTTTACCACATCCCATAAATCCAACAAGTATCACTCGTTTCATGGCTCTAAGATAATTAAATATAACTCACATTACAATCCCCCTAAACCATTGAATACCGCCTAAATTCTTCATTTGTAAATACAAAGGAAAAAAAATAGAAAAAACAGAAAAAAATGGTTTGAGAAGGTTGTTAAAATGAATAGTATGCATATATTTGCACTCGCAATCGCGGAGATGATCTCTTAGCTCAGTTGGTAGAGCAACGCCCTTTTAAGGCGTGGGCCCTGGGTTCGAGCCCCAGAGGGATCACTTGAACAACACAAAAAAGCCGTAACTATCGAATAGTTACGGCTTTTTCTTTTTAATATGTGACCACAAGTGCTACCGCCAAAATCTTAATAATAAGATTGAGAAGATGAAACGACTAGCAAAAAAAATGTAAAAAAACTACCTAAAGACCATCAAGTATATGAGGCCATTTATTATCCATAAAGAACTAAACAAGATCACAGCTGTAGATTATAAATTCGAGCATTAAAGCCTGTCTACAATATATTTTGTATTATTAAAAAAAATACTACTATGAAAACAAAATTATCATTATCCATTATTGGATTCTACAACCTAATTGTAGGCTCCGCAATGTTGTTCTTTGCTGAGGCAATAGGAAATCAAATTGTAAACTCTGAAAACGTTGAAGCCATTAAAATGGGCGAAATGTTCCATTATGGTCTCGCACCTGCAATTTTGACAATTGCGTTCGTGCTCTTACTCGCTCGAAATTGCTCAATCGATACAGCGAAGAACATGTTGATTGGCTACATCGTTGGTACATTGGTACTAATGTATGTTTTCTTTGGAGTCTTAGCGAATGAAGCACTAATCAACTTTAGCATAGAAAGTGCTGCGCCAGATATTGTATTCCTTGCATTTGCTGTCTTTGCTTATCTAAAAGCCAAAGAATAAATAAGAGGTCCAATGTGGGTCAAATCATTTTGATCCACATTGAACCATTTTTTTCAAATAAAAAACCCGCACAGCACGTTAATCGAAGCCTCAATTAACACGATTAGGATTGCTGAAATGATCTGAAATCCGCTGTTTGGTGTCCCTCAGTCACAAGTGATTGCGGTCTGTCATACTATTTCGAAGACGCTCCTTTTAAAAATTTCCCTAAGCTTCAAATTTATCCATACGGGTCCCTCTTTCGAGGTGAACACACATTCCGTCATAGCGGGCTGCATTCTGTAACAAAGATAAAACATTCTGGACGAACACAATTCAGAACAACAAATGAATTGAAAAATAATACCTGAGATGCTTTGTTTAATGATTTAATCTGAAAAAGCGTATTTTTTTTTCATGTGCTAATGGAACTAAAAAAAATACTATTTAATTTTCAATTTAAATACACATCCTATCTCATATGCCTTATTCAATGATGCAAGAACAAGTCTAATTTCAAAATATAAAAGAGAATTCCTTTAACTTAAACCTTATCTCCACTCTTATCTTTGAAAGTAGAAGCCATCTCTTTAATATAGATGTCACGCTGAGGAAATGGAATATTCAGACCTTCATTTGCAAGTTTCTTGTAAACAATTCTCCTGAGATCCGATTTGACATTATCGATAATAAAGCCATGTTTCGACCAAAATATTAACTCAAACTTCAAAGCTGATTCTCCAAAGTTTTTAAATCGAACATAGTTTTTAGGTGTTTTGGAAATGTAGGAATTTTCTTCCATTGTTTGTTCAAGACAATAAAAAACTCTTTCAACATCTGAACCATAGGCAACATTCACATTTACCGTAAACCTTACATCATCACTACCATGCGACCAATTTGTAACCTTTTCAACAATGAATTTAGAGTTGGGGATAATAATCGTCACATCATCTCTAGTTAAGATCTCAGAGCTGCGGAGATTTATCTCTAAAACCTTCCCAACAATGCCGTCCAATTCGACAATATCACCAATTTTTAAAGACCCTTCAAACAATAGAAATAATCCAGACACGAAATCCTTAAAAATATTCTGCAATCCCAAACCAAGACCAATCAATAAGGCCGTGGAACCGAAAAGTAGTGCCGTTATTTCAAATCCCATAACTTTGATGGCAATAAAGACACTTATCGTCCAACCTAGAAACTTAATGATTAGGAAAACCGAATTTCGACGCTTCGCATCAACTTTGTCGATAATAAAACGAGGCTGAAGAATCATTTTGCGCAAGAACAGAATAAGAATCCATGTGATGGCCATTACGATAATACCTAAAAGAACATTTTTCATCAGAATAACATTCTCTCCAAACCTACCTAATTCAAGGTTAAAAAACTCATGACTTGTCATAGAGCAAAGATGAACATTATAACTTCCTTTTGAAAGAAAATAAATGAATAATATTCCTATATTCGCTCGTACAACGAAGTAAATATGGCGACTACATCAGATATAAAAAATGGATTGTGCTTGAATCACAACGGAAAACTCGCTCAAATCATCGAGTTTCAACATGTTAAACCGGGCAAAGGCCCAGCATTTGTGCGCACAAAAATGCGGCAAATAGAAAGCGGAAAGGTATTGGATTTCACCTTCTCTGCCGGTCATAAAATAGAAATTGTTCGAATTGAAAATAGAGAATACCAATACCTCTACAAAGAAGGAGATTCCTTCGTATTTATGAACAACAAGAATTACGAGCAAGTGAACATCCCGCGTGAAATGGTAGACAAACCTGAATTCTTATCAGAAGGAATGATTTGTATCATACTCTTTCATGCTGAAGAAGAAATGCCACTTGTCCTTGAATTACCAATGCATATTGTCTCAGAAGTAACTTATACCGAACCGGGGATTAAAGGTGATACTGCAACCAACACAATGAAGCCAGCAACTATTGCAACAGGTGCTGAAGTGCGTGTTCCCCTTTTCATAGACACTGGAGAAACCATTAAAATAGATACACGTACCGGAGTCTATGTTGAACGTGTGAAAAACTAAAAATTGATCGAACTATAAATATAACGGAGCCATTTTATGGCTTCGTTTTTTTGTTATTTCTATTGCTGTTTGATCCTTTTTGAGGAGGTTACAATTAACATAAAGTAACATATTAGAGTCTCCATAAGCTATTCTTGATTCGAGAAATAAACTCCAATTCTCTATCTTTGTGTCATGAGTGAGAAATTTGAAAACCCAATTGATCCTGATAAAATTACCGAGACTCCAAGTACACTTGAGTATGGACATCATCTCGGTTCACCAGTGATAAAGCCGGAGGATCAAGGAAAATTGAAAGGCCGTGCTCTAGCTGCTATGGAGCATCAAACGGACATGCAAATGGATCAAATCCGACAGCAAATGCAACTGTTGGCAGATCAAGCAAAAAAACTCAATAGTCGAAAAGTAATTTCTGAAATAATATATGCTTCAGAAATTCGATTTGAGCCGCTCATCAATCATACCTACCATCTGTATCGAAAAGAAGACTCCACTTCCCTACTCTCGCTCATTGCACCAGACCAATGGGGTCGATCAAAAAAAACCTTCAGTTATATTGCAACCGTTCGCTTACTTGCTGACCACACATGGGATGTTATTGAAAAGAATGAGGACTTTGAATTTTAAGGGAACCCACTAAAATCAAATTGATCCTCAAAGCACATCGCATTATCTGCTGTAAATACGCATCTGCTTTATGTATAACTGCCGCGTCATGTGCTCTAGCTTGAACTCCACATCCAAAGCAAACCTGAAATATGTGGTATCCACAAAATGACTTCGTAAATAACGTTGTTTAATTCGCTCCAAAACATTAGCGAAATGTTGAATTTCTTCATCTGTCATGACAAGTCTGCCTCCATTTAAACTCGAAAAATTAATTATGTCGATTCCCGACTCTTGTTTTCCATAAATTGAAGTCGTCTCATCAGGGTAGCAGATGAACTCATCACAAGAAACACCACGAACCGGCTGAACGACACTCACCTCCCCAAGCTGCGCATTTACTACAAATCCAGGGAAATCATCTCGGTACAAATTACATGTTATTGCTACACCATTGACCTCTTCATCTGGAAAAGAGCGATGTACTAAAACACCCATTGCCACTGTAGAATGATCAATATTAAATGCTTCTCGCTCCATAAAAGCATTGTAGGACCAAAGACTGGCCCAAACATGCCGAACAGCATTCGCAATCGATTGATTCTCGCCATATATTTCTCCTGTTTTTGATGAATAAATACCTGCACCTGAAAACCCTTTTCTATCTTCTGCATTCGTAGATGAACGAAAGCGCATTCGTCGAAAACTACCCAACCGCAAAATCATGAGCTCAATCTCATTCAACAGAGACAACTCCAAGTCACTATTTAAAATTAAGGTACGAATCTCGTCCAACGCTCCATGCAATTCCTCTAGTGGCATTGATTGCTGATATCTCGCTATTAAATCATCAATTTTAATCTGAACACCACTTCGATCAACATGATTTTGATAAAAAGAAAAAGGAATTGCAAAAGCTGATTCCGGAATTTCGAAATCAATTTTAGCTGAGTATTTTCTTAATTCACCAAAATTGGCCGCCTTATTTCCAACAACAGTACTCAATCGCTCTTTCAATAGGCGCCCAGGAACAAGCGAGTCAACCGATAGGTCTCTCTTTAACTTGACTCGTTTCACTGGTTCACGTTCCTCTGAAAAATCAATTTTTGATTCTTCAATTAAAAAAGTATCCTGTTCAACACTAAATACAACATATTTGCCATCAAAGGAACGAATGTAATCTGAATCAAATGCATTCGTATACGCACAAATCGGTATTTTTCGATTTTGTCCAAGCAATGTAACATGACTAAGCGGCGTTTGAAATCGAATAACGATCACTCCTGAAACCAGCGGAAAAACATCGGGTATATCATTCACCACAATAATGTCTGTAGAGCAAATTGATGGATGAACAGAATCCCAATTTTCAATGATGCGCAACTTACCGTGGGACAGATGTTTTGCTATTGGCTGAAAAACCTGACCGTCATAAATCTCATTTGGAGCAATTGTCGGCAAAACTCCTTTTGTATCGACATTGTTTTTCAGATATGAGGTATTGACCATCAAATACAAATTATCGCTAAAAAACACGTGTTCTGAAACCGCCCAGAAAAAACGTGTCAATAGGTTCAAATCCATCCGGTCAGAAGGGCCAAGCTCCAATGTGTAGGTATCCAATGCTTTGTAATAGTTAATATTCGCAAGTAGGAACCTTCTATCACTATTGCCAGAGTAGGCAGTCGCGTTGAATTCCGACACCGAGCCAATGAAGCCCAGTTCATCTATACAATATTCATAATGAAATTCGTGGTCCTCTGAAGAAATAAAATGCAGTCGATTGTCGCTGCAATCAAAAACAACTTTTAACGACTGAACCTGTCCGTATTTTTGGTACAGTGGTAGCGAGCTCATTTGCTGAAACTGCTCGTATGATTTTAATTTAGAGATGTAACTGGATTGCGCGGTTCCAAGGAAACCGACAAAGAAAAAAATTGAACAACTTACAATGAACTTCATCCGGTAATTATTTCGTAAAAACCAGTTACATGCAAAAACCGTTCTTTTTTATCGCGTAAACACCCATTGGTCTCCTTTCGAGAGATTGACATTGTAAATGTATCCATCAATATCGAAACCTTTTGCCTCTTCCGGATCATTGATATTACGCTCTACTATGTATCTCGCCATTGCTCCTCGAGCTCGTTTGGAAAAAACCATTATGGTTTTGTAGTCACCATTTTTGAAGTCTTTAAAACTTGGAGTAATGATTCTGGCTTTCAACGATTTTGAATCGGCTGCTTTAAAATACTCTGCAGAAGCTAGATTAAAAATCACTTCTGTTTCTTCACTATTTAGTTGATCAGCAATTTTAGATCCCCAAAACTTATATAAATTCTTCTTTTTAGGAGTTACTTCCCATCTGGTTCCCATTTCAAGTCGATACGGGTAAATCAGATCCAGCGGCTTGAGTAAACCGTACAAACCTGACAAAACACGAACTTTTAATTGTGCTTCTTCAAGCTGTTCATTCGTGAGACTCCCCACATCAAACCCACGGAACACCTCACCATTAAATGCTGCAATAGCACATGCATTTGAAGCATCACTTTCTATACTTGGTTTCCATTGTTGATTTCTATCAAAGTTCAGCTTGGACAAATCGCCGGAAAGATGCATTAATTCTCCAATTTTATTTGCAGACAACTTACTCAGTTTATTCATCAAAAGTTGAGCTTCATCCATAAAAAATGGAACAGATACCTCATCAGTTTGAAGCGTTTTTGTCATGTCAAGTGCTTTCGCAGGCGAGAGTAATATTTTCATAGTTCAAAGAAACTAAATTTTGACAACAAAAAATAAACTACCTGCTCATAAATATCTTAAATCAACTGAGAAATAATAGAGAAAAGACAACAACAATAACTACGCTGACAAGGTTGAGTACAAATCCAGCCTTTGCCATATCGCTAATCTTTAATTTTCCTGAGGAAAAAACAATTGCATTGGGCGGTGTACCCACAGGAAGCATAAATGCGCAGCTTGCAGCTAGAGTAATCGGCATACACAGCTGTAAAATATCAAAGCCTGAGTCTACAGCAAAGGACGCGACAACGGGAACAAAAACAGAAACCAACGCCATGTTCGACATAATTTCAGTGCCAAAAATTGCGATCAATACCAAAACCCCTAGTAAAATTGCCAAAGGTGCTGAAGCATAATTTTCAAAAACACTTGACAACTGCTGAATAACACCATTGACTTCTAGCATTTTCGCCAATGCCATTCCTCCACCGAATAGAATTAGTATACCCCATGGCAATCGCCTGGTGTCACTCCAATCCAATAACTTTACTTTTTTCGTAGAACTCGGGAGAAAAAAGAGTAAAATTGCACCAAAAACAGCAACTCCTTCGTCTGAATATTTTATTGGGGTATAAGTCATTAGTGGTACGCGAAATGACCAAAGAAGGACTATTGCTAAAAATAGAGATAACACCCGAATTTGATTGCTCGTCCAAGGTGTTTTTTCCTCACGCACATCCTCTATTTTTTCTTTTCTTTCCTTACCCAAAAAGAGAGAAAAAAATAGAAATACCAAAATCATAATAACAAAACTAAGAGGCATTCCAACCTGCATCCAATCCAAAAACGTAATTTCAATCTGATGCTGATCTTGTAATGTTCCAGCCATAAGGATATTTGGAGGGGATCCCACTAAGGTAGCCATACCTCCAACACTAGCTCCATATGCTACAGCCAGCAGTAAAAAAACTGGAAACTTTGACTTCTTATCTGAACGAACTTTTGAGAGAACAGCAAGTGCCATCGGTAACATCATCAATGCAGTTGCTGTATTTGAAATCCACATACTCAAAACCCCTGTACTGAGTAAAAAACCCAATATAATTCTTGACTTGGAAGTTCCAACGAGACGTATAATGCCCTCTGCTATTTGTTTATGTACTTCCCATTTTTCGAGCGCCAATGAGAGAACAAACCCTCCAAAAAATAAATAAATATACTTGTGTCCGTAGGCGCTAGTCAATTGAACAGAATCAAGCACACCAAGTGGAATAGCAAATACAAAGGGGAACAACGCTGTGATATAAATAGGAACAACCTCAAACAGCCAAAAGGTTACCATCAGACCAGCGACAGCAATAGCATACCAAAAAGTAGCTTGGGCATTATGTGGTGTCACAAACAATATTGCTGCAAACACAAACAAGGTAACAGCCGTAATCATTGTCTTCATGTTGAGCCTTTCCATAACATCGAATGTACTACTTTTATATCTTATTTGAAGGTCCATTTGTTATATTTGTGGCATGGAACTCAAGAGGCTCAATAAAGCGATTTCTGAATCTGGCTATTGCTCACGACGTGCCGCAGATCGGCTAATTGAAGAAGGTCGGATACAAATCAATGGAAAACCGGCTGAGCTAGGAACAAAAGTCTCCCCTGAAGACCGAATTTCTGTAGATGGAAAAACAATCACAACTGAAAATTCCCCAATTTATATTGCATTTAACAAACCAATTGGGATTGAGTGTACGACAGATACGAGTATACCGAAAAACATTATTTCATCCATCAACTACCCAGAACGCATATTTCCAATTGGTCGACTTGACAAACCTAGCGAGGGGCTGATTTTCATGACGAATGATGGTGATATTGTAAACAAAATCCTTCGATCAAGAAACAATCATGAAAAGGAATATGTTGTTGTGGTAAACAAAGTAATTACCGATTCTTTTCTTCAAGGAATGCGAAACGGTGTACCAATTCTCGATCAAATTACAAAAAAATGTGTTGTCTCCAAGGTTGATCCACGGTGCTTTAGAATCATTCTAACACAGGGATTGAACCGTCAAATCAGAAGAATGTGCGAACACTTTGGATATGAAGTCCGAAAATTAAAGCGTGTTCGAATTATGAATATTCATTTGGGCGATTTAAAAAAAGGTGAATACCGTGAATTCACACAAAAAGAATTAAGCACCCTCAATAATTTAATTGGAAATTCGTCTAAGACAATTGATTAATTATTTTTTCGACCAGCTAATCAACCAATTTAAGGAACAACAAATTTGCCCGTACCGAAAACTCCCGACTCCTCAGAAGTAAGAACATAATGATACAATCCAGCAGTGTACTTTGATTTTTCTAACAGAATTTGCTCACTAACAGTGGACTGCATATTGACCAGAACACCAGAGCTTGAGTAAACACTGATAAATACCTCAAAATTTGCTTCATTATCAAACAGTAATTCAGAAGTTTTCGACAAAGGGTTTGGTCGAACTATTGATGTATTCATTCCCAAATCGATTACTTCAACACTTACAATCCATGAAAACCCGAGACCACCGAGTTGAAGTCGATAATAATTATTTACGTTTTTTTCTGGAGAGAGATCTGTGAAACTGTAACTTATCGACTGCTGTGTGCTTCCACATATCCCCTCAATACTTGAAATTTGAGAAAAGTTCATTGAATCTGTGGAATGCAAAATCTGTATGCCATTACAGGTATTTCCTTGCATGATAGACCAGGATAAAAGCACTTTCCCATTGAATTCAGATGCATTCAAATATTCAATAGCATCCTCATTTTGCGCCGATAGTGGCGCACTAAAAATAAACAATACGAAAAAGAAAAAATACTTCATTCGTCGTATAAAACGAATAAAAATTCCTTTTCTTGTAAATCCATGAAATTAGCTATTGACAATAGCATTGGCTTGCATCCAGCCACCACCATTTTCACATTCTAAACCTTTTGCCTTGAAATAGTTCGTTGCTTGACCGCTACGACCACCGCTTGCGCAACAAAATAAAACAGGTTCTTGGAATTCCATTATTTCTTTTTCTCTCTCGACCACCTGCTGCAAAGGAATATTGATCGAGCCCGCAACATTTCCTCTTGCAAACTCCTCTTTCGTTCTTACATCTACGACTGTATATTTCATAATTTATAGCTTGTTCTTGGCAAAATAGTGCAAATCAAATTGACTTATAGTATCTAATGTTACATTGCGTCCTGCTGCTGCTCAAAATAGTTCCACAATGATTCATCAGGAGTAGGTGCTATAACTCTAATGCGCTCCTTTGTTGTTGGGTGATTGTACTCCAATGCTCGAGCATGAAGGTGAATTGATCCATCTTTATTTGATCGCCGCGCCCCATACTTCACATCGCCCTTGATTGCACAACCAATGTGAGACAGCTGGCAACGGATTTGATGATGCCTTCCAGTTTCCAATTTAACCAATAGCAAATGGTATTTATCCGAGGAAGCGATCCACGTATAATTTAAAATTGCTTGTTTGGCCCCACTCATACTTTTTTCGCAAACATACGACTTGTTTTGTTTTTCGTTTTTCTTCAGAAAATTATCCAATCGTCCTGATTTCTTTGTTGGCATATTTTCAACCACTGCCCAGTAAATCTTTTGTGTAGAATGGTTTCTAAACTGTTCATTGAGTCGAGAAAGTCCTTTACTCGTGCGTGCAAAAACAAGGGCACCACTCGTCGGACGATCCAAGCGATGTACAACACCACAGAATACATTGCCTGGTTTATTGAATTCATTGCGAATGTATTCTTTTACCTTATCGGACAGAGGCTCATCGCCGGTTTTATCACCTTGAACAATGTCAGAAGGCCTTTTATTGACGACAATAGAGTGGTTGTCAATATGAAGAACTTCAATGCTTTTCGCTTTAGAATATAATGACATTGGTAGCTTCTATACGTACTAGTATTGCTCTTCCTTGTTGGGGAAATCTCCAGAACGAACATCATCAATATAACGATGAAATGAGTCCATCATCTCTTCAAATAGATTGTGGTATTTCCGAAGAAATCGAGGACTAAAATCATTGTTGATTCCAAGCATATCATGCACAACCAGTACCTGCCCATCAACACCACTACCCGCACCAATTCCTATAATGGGAATGGTAACCTCAGCTGCAACTTTGGCCGCTAACTCTGCAGGAATTTTCTCTAAAACAATCGCGAAACAACCTGCTGCCTCAAGCGCCTTGGCATCTTCAATCAACTGCTCTGCTTCATTTTTTTCTCTCGCACGCACAACGTAAGTGCCAAACTTATATATTGATTGAGGAGTCAATCCCAAATGTCCCATAACAGGAATCCCAGCTGTAAGGATACGTGTAATAGATTCCAAAATCTCTTGCCCTCCTTCCAGCTTCACCGCATGACCTCCGGACTCCTTCATTATACGAATCGCACTAGAAAGGGCTTCCTTTGAATTTCCTTGATACGAACCAAACGGCATATCAACCACAACCAATGCACGATCTACGCCCCTTACAACTGAAGAAGCATGATAAATCATTTCGTTCAAAGTAATTGGAAGTGTTGTTTCATGACCTGCCATTACATTTGAGGCCGAATCACCAACAAGGATAACATCAATTCCCGCTCGATCAATGATTCTGGCCATAGTATAATCATAACCAGTGAGCATTGTAATTTTCTCCCCTGCATTCTTCATCTCCTGCAGAACATGAGTTGTAACCTTTTTTACATTATTATGAACGGACATAGTGTCTAATTTTTTGATAAAATTAAGAAAAGCAAGTGAATAGCATTTGATCAAACAAAGAGAATTATTTTAGAAAGTGATCCACTAACTTCTAAACAAAAATAAAACAGATAAAATTCATCTAAATGCTCCGAAAAAAAGAAAAAACGATTATCAGTGGACTATCAACAATTAAATATTAATAAATTTGCAAAAAAACTGCCTGTAGGGATGGTTGTATCGGAATTTATCCGTAATATTGCACCCCAATTGGGCACAGCATTTAGAATATAAACGTTATGGATTTTATCAAAGAACTTGAAAACGAACTAATTGAATCACATACGCTACCTGAATTCGGAAGCGGAGATACAGTTGTAGTCTCATATAAAATTAAAGAGGGAAACAAAGAACGTGTTCAGCAATTTCAGGGTGTAGTTTTGCAACGTAAAGGTACGGGAGCAACAGAAACATTCACAGTCCGTAAAATGTCAGGAAATGTTGGCGTTGAGCGTATATTTCCAATCTGTTCACCATTCTTGGAAAGCATTAAGGTAACTAAGAAAGGTAGCGTTCGTAGAGCTCGTATTTTCTACTTCAGAGAAAGAACTGGTAAAGCAGCAAGAATTAAAGAAAAAAGAATGTTTGCTTAATGCACTAGTTAATATATTTAAAACTCCGATGCAGCCATCGGAGTTTTTTTTTGTCCTAAACTTTTCTAATGCTTTTAAATTTTAAAGAGTGGATTTATTGAAAAATAAGTCTAATTTTAATTGTGAAAAAACGGAAAAATAAAAACGGTATTCATCGTTTTACTGTGACATTTGTTCTTCTATTACTCGCAGGAATAGGATATCAGACCCTCCGGCGGCAAAAGCGACCATCGAAAGCTCAATTTATTAATCTGAAGCACCTTCCTCAAGAATTTCATTCGCACGGAATCGACCTTTCGAAATACCAAAACGATATCGATTGGGATGTGTTTTTTAAACAAGCAGATACAACCATTTCTTTCATCTACTGTAAAGCGACTGAAGGTAAAAGTCTTGTAGACAGCCATTACAAGAAAAACACCAATGAATTACGAAAACATCAAAAAAAATATGGAGTCTATCATTTTTTTGTGCCAAGTACAGATGCGCAAAAACAAGCAGAACACTTTTTGAATAATTACACATACGAACCGGGCAATTTACCTCCTGTGCTTGATGTAGAAACGCAAAGTATCCCTGATTCCGTATTAATTGAACGAATGAAAATTTGGCTCACAATCGTAGAAAAAGAAACAGGGGTTCGACCAATTATTTATACTTCATATCATTTCTATACAACAAAGTTTAGAAATACGTTTTTATCGTATCAATTTTGGATTGCGAAATACGGATCCTACGTCAAAGAGCTCAATGACAAACGGGTCATATATTGGCAATATTCGGACGCAGGAGGAATTCCTGGAATCGATGGACCTGTTGATCTCAATTTCTCAAAACGAACCTTTTAATTTATGAGGCCATACACTGACCGATTGGAAGTATCTTTACATTCCTGTAATCACAAAATCTGTCCTTCGGTTTTGCGCTCGATTTTGAGGTGTATCATTGTCTAATTTAGGACGTGTCTCACCATAACCATTGGACTCTAGACGCTCTTGATCAATCCCGAGTGACAACAAATATTTCCTCACACCATCTGCTCTACTTTTGGAAAGCTCTATATTTTCATTCGCATCGCCGACATCATCCGTATGGCCATTAATTGATACTTGAATCGATTCATTTTGTTTTAAAAATCGTGCAAAACCCTTCAGAATAAATTTAGATTTCCCATTGAGCTCAGCAGAATTCGTTGCAAACAAAATGTCATTGATCGTATATGACGCTCCGAGTTCAAGTTTCTTTACCGATAGATTATTTCCTCGTATCGTTAAATCACCTTCATTCATTTGATTTTTAGAAATTAATTTCGAATCAAATGCATGCCCTTCTTTTACAACTGTGACCATTACATCTTGCGGTTTTTTCATTTTTACAATAGCTGCATATTTACCATCGTTCCCATTTACGTTCAAGGTCGTAGTCACATCTGTTCCTTCATAAGCAATTTCAATTTTAGCATCACTCACAGGCGCTCCATTCTCATCCTTTAAATTACCTTTTAAAAGTGCGACAGATTGTGGCCTCGCCTCCTCGTATAAATCAAAAGAGTAAATGTTCCAATTTCCGCTGATACGGGAAGAGAAATAGGCTTCTTTTCCATCAATTGAAACGAATATGCCAAGTTCATCTTTTTCAGAATTAATCGGATACCCAATATTTTTAGGTTTCGACCAATTTCCATTTTCGTCTTGGCGAATAAAGAAAATATCCAATCCACCGACACCTGGACGCTCTTTTGTCGACTCAGATACAAAATACAAGGTCTCGCTGTCTTGGTGCAAAAATGGACTCTTATCTTTTCCATCTGTATTTACAACATCAAAGGGTTGAGCATTGCCCCATTCGCCATTCTCATCCCGTTTAACAACAAAAATATCATTGTCTCTGGTTGATGCTCTATTCGCAGTGTAATACAACGTCTTCCCATCGGCTGATAAGGACGGCTGCCCTTCCCAACCAGCAGGAGTATTAATGTGATCGCCGAGATTTTTTAGAGGCGACCAAACGAGGGTGATTCCATCACTCCCTCCAAAAGAATATGTAGAACTATACAAGTCACAATTCTTATAATCTTGTACGCCAACTTTCTCCATTTTGCATGCACAAATAATCAACTCTTTATTATCTACTGACATAGTAGAAGCGCCATAACTGGTAATATCACTTTGATTGAAGGGCGGAGGTAAAACAGAACCACCATCGAATTCAGAATGAATATTCGGACGCACAGAACACGTAAATTGTTCGCGAATAGCTGTTTTTACACCAGGGCCTCCTACCCGGTTCTTTCTTGTGTAATAAATCAATTCGTTATCCGGTGAAATCATAGGGAAATATTCATCCGTTCCGGTGCTTACATTTTTCACCTTTATCGGGGCGAATGGAACCGTTTCGGTTTTTACTTTATTCGTATACTCTAAATTTTCAACAACTTCCACAGCATCCTTTAAACGCTGATTATGATCATCGGCATATTTCTCCGCATCAGAATGGTTGTAAGAAATAAATTGTTTAAACCATTCGACAGCGCCAACATCATCTCCCAAAGAGTAGCGTATTAAGCCTAAATAATAATAGCAATTGGAATGATATTCCGCACACAAATTAATTGTTTCTTCAAACATTTTAGCTGCCGTATGGAAACTTCTATTTCCCATCGCTGGATTGGGATTTGACTTATATAATCTAAGTGCTTTTTTATAGGTATACAAAGCGTATTCATAATAGGCCATTGCATTGCTTTCATTGGCTTCAATTGCCTCTTTAAATTTTAGTACTGCTGATCTTGAATCCTTTGCCTTTTTCGCTGCATTAATTGTCTTAATATTTTTTTTTGATGGGGGTGAACACTCCTCGGAGACCTCTTGTGAGGAGGCAAAATGCCCAATCCATAAAATGAATAGAAATGTATAATATTTCGACATTGTGACTTCTTTTTTTTGATTCTCAAAAAGAAAAGAATCAAATTGTATACCGGAAATAAGTATACCGGGAAATTACCACAAAGTTACAGAATAGAACCAGCTTTTAAGAACAATTTTATACGATATCTTTAAATATACTATGAATAGGTTCAAAAGAATAAGTACCTTTTCCTTCCAATTTGTATTGAAATGAAAATCATATTACTAATAAGCCTCACTTTAACGATTGGATTCGTTGGTAGAGCGCAAAAAAAAGGCAAACAAGCTGAAGAAAAGTCATTTAGCGCTTCAACAATCTCCGGATTAAAGTTCAGATCATTGGGTCCAGCACTGACATCTGGAAGAATTGCTGATATCGCTGTGCATCCAGAGAATCATAATATATGGTACGTTGCTGCTGCATCAGGTGGGGTCTGGAAAACAAACAACCACGGAACAACATTCAATCCCATTTTTGATTCTTATGGCTCCTATTCAATTGCATGTGTTGAGCTTGCTCCATCCAATCCGAGTACCGTTTGGGTAGGAACAGGAGAAAACAACAATCAACGCTCTGTTGCCTATGGAGACGGTGTATATAAATCTCTCGACGGGGGAGCCTCCTTCAAAAATATGGGATTAAAATCATCTGAACATATCGGCAACATAATTGTGCATCCAACCAATGAAAATATTGTGTGGGTAGCTGCTTACGGACCTGTTTGGAGTGAAGGTGGCGAACGAGGCGTATATATGACTACGGATGGTGGCACAACGTGGATAAGAACACTCGAAATTTCAAAACACACTGGTATTGCAGAAATAGCAATTGACTCTGATGACCCAAAAATCTTGTATGCCTCCGCACATCAAAGAAGACGAAGAGAATGGACATACATAGGCGGTGGACCTGAATCTGGACTATACAAATCAAATGATGGCGGGAAAACATGGCGTGAAATAAACAATGGGCTGCCAAAAGGACAAATGGGACGTATTGGAATTGCTGTTTCTCCAGCAAATGCAAACTACGTATACGCAATTGTAGAAGCAAGAGAAGGAAAAGAAGGTTTTTTCCGCTCCACAAATAAAGGCGAATCATGGTCAAAAATGTCGAGCTACAAGACCAGTGGAAATTATTATCAAGAAATTATCTGCGATCGTTTTGACGTGAATAAAGTGTTCTCTATGAATACATATTTACACCATACTATTGATGGAGGAAAGAATTTCAAACGAACTGGTGAAAGAACGAAACACGTAGACAATCATTGTATCTGGATTGATCCAAAAGATAAGGATCATTGGATTGTAGGCTGTGATGGAGGAATCTATGAAACTTTCAACCACGCTAAACAATGGAAATTCTACAACAACCTACCCGTAACACAATTTTATAAAGTAGCAACAGATAATGAACTTCCATTTTATAATATCTATGGAGGGACTCAAGACAATTGGTCGATGGGGGGACCATCGGCAACGAACAATAACAATGGTATATTAAATTCCGATTGGTTTATTACTCGCGGAGGCGATGGCTTTGAATCGGCTATTGATCCGGTAGATCCAAACACTGTCTATGCACAATCACAATATGGTGGTCTCATTCGATTCAATAAAAAAACAGGTGAACGAATATCAATAAAACCCCTACCTGAGAAGGGCGAAAATGGTTATCGATGGAATTGGGATGCGCCTCTGCTGATCTCTCCACACGATCACAACACCCTCTATTTTTGTGCAAACAAGGTATTCAAAAGCACCAATCAAGGTGACGATTGGAACGCAGTATCAGATGATCTTTCACAGCAAATTGACCGCAATAAATTACCTGTCATGGGTCAAGTATGGGGAATCGATGCTGTCATGAAGAATATGTCGACCACCATTTATGGAAACATTGTTGCATTTGATGAATCTCCAAAAAGAAAAGGTTTACTCTATGCAGGAACGGACGACGGACTTGTGCAAGTCTCTTCTGATGGTGGTGAAAATTGGACAAAGAGATCCAGTTTTCCGGGAGTACCAAGCAATACAAGAGTCAATATGATTATTGCAGACCTGCACGATGAAAATACAGTCTATGCGGCATTTAACAACCACAGGTCAGGAGACTTTATGCCCTACCTCATGAAGAGTACTGACCAAGGTGAATCATGGACATCAATAGCTGGAAATTTACCAGACAGAGGTTCCGTATTTGCGATTCGTCAAGATCATATTGACCCAAATCTAATCTTTGTTGGTACCGAGTTTGGTTGTTTCTTCTCAAACGATGGAGGTGAAAATTGGACGAAGATTACCGGCTTACCTACGATCGCTATCTATGATATAGACATTCAAAAACGAGAAAATGATATCGTTGTGGCTTCTTTTGGTCGTGGGTTCTATGTTCTTGATGACTATACACCTTTGCGATCGCTCACTAAAGAAATTATGAACAAAGAAGCACACCTCTTCCCGATTAAAGATGCGAAATACTACATTGAAGCTTCACCATTGGGGTCAGGCGGAAACGCGTACCAAGGAAATGCCTTATGGAGAGCTGAGAATCCTGAATATGGTGCCACCTTCTCGATTTACATCAAGAAACTTCCGCAATCTCTCAAATCGGAGCGGAAAGATGCTGACAAAAAGAAAGAAAAAAGCAAAGAAATAACAGAATACCCTTCATTTGATCAATTGCGAAGTGAAAATAATGAAGACAAACCAAAGCTAATCTGGATCATACGCAATGCTTTAGGCAAAGAGATAAAGAGAATCTCAACCGCACCTCAAAAAGGAATCAATCGTATAAGTTGGAACTTTAGGACAACTACGAAAGGTCCCGTTGAAAAAAACAATTACGGAGGAGCGAAAAGTTGGGGGCTCATAATTACTCCAGGAACATATACGGTAGAAGTTTACTCAATTAAAGATGGTATCGTTGCAAAAATCATTGATGCAACAAGCTTTAATGTAGTTGACTTGTACGGGAAACCTCGATCAAATCAACTGGATGAGGAGTTGATGAAGTTTAGAACTGAAATTTCTGAGACCTATCGATTGCTCTCTGGTTCAGAACAGCTAATGACTGAGTCCAAGGAAAAACTCGAACTACTTGAAAATGCAGTGCGCAATTATCCGGGCGCTGACTTGTCACTTCTGGTATCAATTCAGCGGCTTAAAACTGAATTCTCAAATCTGGATATCGCATTGAATGGAGACAAACTGCGTTCAAAGTATCAATTTGAAACAACACCAAGTATTTACGACCGATTCTCTTCAATTTACTATCAACTTTACAACAACACGCGCGGAGTAACAAAAACACAACGCAAAAATAAAGTTAGTGTTGAAGAAGAATACACTGCTTTTAGATCACAATTAAATGCAATTGTCGTCGAACTAAAAACAATCGAGACGCAACTTGAATCGATCGGAATTCCTTACCTAAAAGGAAATGACGAAAATTGGAAAGAAGATTGAAAGCAAAAAAATCTTATAAAGAAAACGCCGCGCAATGAACGCGGCGTTTTCTTTTATATCTTCACAAAATTCAATAATATTTATTTTGAGTCAATCGATATTGCATTTTTGACCTTCGCACTTGTCAGGGCCAAAGTGAGCACTTCCTCCATTTTACTTACATAATGAAAAGTAAGTCCTTTTAGGTAATCTTGATTGATCTCATCAACATCTTTCTTGTTCTTATCACACAAAATAATTTCTGTAATTTTCGCTCGCTTTGCTGCTAAGATCTTTTCTTTAATCCCACCAACTGGAAGAACATCACCTCGAAGAGTAATCTCACCTGTCATAGCCAGATTTTTCTTTACTTTTTGTTGAGTGAACAGAGAAGCTAAAGAAGTCAACATTGTAATTCCTGCACTAGGACCGTCTTTTGGTGTTGCTCCCTCCGGAACATGGATATGTACATTGTGTGTATCAAAGACATTTTGCTCGAGCCCCAGAAGTGTGCTGTGTGCTTTTAAATACTCCAAGGCAATCACTGCAGACTCTTTCATGACATCTCCAAGATTACCAGTCAGCGTCAACTTCCCTTTCCCCTTAGTAATCGATGATTCAATGAATAAGATGTCGCCGCCGACAGCGGTCCAAGCCAACCCAGTCACAACCCCTGCTACTTCATTGTTACTGTATTTTGTACGCCCTCTTCCTGCTCCGAGGATATCAAATAAATCCGATGCCACAACTTTAACGCTAAATTGCTCTTCCATTGCTATTTGACGTGCCCTATTTCGAACAACTTTAGCAATGAGTTTATCCATACCACGGACGCCCGATTCATTCGTATACTCTTCAATTAATTTCTCGAGGACTTTTTTATCCAATGAAATGTCTTTTTTAGTAATCCCGTGCTCTTTAATTTGCTTGGGTAATAAATGTCTTTTTGCAATTTCAATCTTCTCCTCAACGGTGTAACCATTCACTTCAATGATTTCCATTCTATCTCGCAATGGACCTTGAATAGTTTGAAGACTATTTGCCGTTGCAATAAACATCACCTTTGACAAGTCATACTCTGTTTCAATATAATTGTCATAAAACTCTTTGTTTTGCTCAGGATCTAATACTTCTAGTAAGGCTGAAGATGGATCACCATGGTTACTTCTTCCCAATTTATCTACTTCATCCAAGACAAAGACAGGATTACTTATTTCAGCTTTCTTAATGTTCTGTATAACACGACCGGGCATGGCTCCAATGTATGTTTTTCGATGCCCTCTGATTTCAGACTCGTCATGAAGTCCACCTAGAGACATACGAATGTACTTTCTTCCTATAGCCTCCGCAATTGACTTTCCGAGCGAAGTCTTTCCAACACCAGGCGGGCCATAAAAACACAAAATCGGTGATTTCATATTCCCTTTCAACTTAAGAACAGCCAAATACTCTAATATTCTCTCTTTTACCTTTTCCAAACCGTAATGATCTCTTTCCAGTATCTTATGTGCTCTTTTCAAATCGAGGTTATCTTTCGAGTATTCATTCCAAGGCAAATCCAACATCAAATCCAAATAATTCAATTGAACGGTATACTCTGCGCCTTGGGGGTTCATGCGACCAAGTTTATCCAATTCCTTATTGAACATTTTCTTGACACGGTCATCCCATTTTTTATTCTCGCCGCGTTTACGCATCTCAAGAACATCTTGTTCTTGTGGATTATCTCCAAGTTCGTCTTGAATAGTGCGCATTTGTTGATGCAAGAAATACTCGCGTTGCTGCTTGTCCATATCCAAGCGAACTTTGGATTGAATTTCATTACGCATTTCAAGCATTTGAGCTTCTAAAGTCAAATGCTCAAGAACCTTCATTACACGTTTGTGCATATTTAACTCTTCCAACATTTCTTGTTTCTTAGAAACGTCAGCATTCATATTTGAAGAAATAAAGTTCACAAGGAATGTAGGACTGTCTATATTTCCGATAGCAAATGATGCTTCACTCGGAATATTGGGACTTTCTTTTATAATCTGTAATGCAAGTTCCTTGATGGATTTGAAAGCAACATCAAGTTCTTTATTTTCAACATCTAAAGACTCCTCATTCAGTAGTTTGACACGGGACTTCATGTAAGGATCTGTATGCACTGGATCTGTAATTTCGAACCTTCGCTTCCCTTGAATGATGACAGTTGAACTACCATCAGGCATTTTTAACATTCGTATGATCTGCGCCACCGTTCCAAACTTATGCAAATCAACAAATTCAGGATTTTCCTCATCCTGATTTTTTTGAGAAACCACACCAATTATTTTTGACCCTGCATTGGCGTCTTTTATTAATCGTATGGATTTATCTCTTCCTACCGTAATAGGTATTACGACGCCAGGAAAAAGTACATTGTTCCTCAACGGTAAAATAGGCAATTCGTCAGGATAGGACTGTTTGTTCATGTTTTCCTCCTCTTCTGCTGTGATCAATGGAATAAATTCCGCATCAGCATCAATTTCAGATGTGAACTGTAAAATATTTTTATCGAATAATTCGCTCATATGGTAATGTCAATGTGTCATAAAAGACGACACTTTCTAATTAATTAAAGATATCTTTTGATATTCAAAGGCTATGCCAAGCAACTAAACCTGTAATTTTGTCCTAATTTTTGTCAGCTATATGTCTGAGAATTGAGATTTCAGCGTCCGTCAGGGTCAAACCCCTTCTCGACATCATATTGTTAGCACCTCCAATTGCCTTATTGAATTCGAAAATTTCTCCATGGGCTCCCCATGAAAATGAAGGCACGTGTTTTGGTGGGAATTCAGCTCCAAAAATATTGCAGGAGACTCCGACAATTGTAGCTGTATTAAACATAGTATTAATGCCACACTTCGAATGATCCCCGAGCGTCAAGCCCATAAATTGCAGATTGGTTTCTTCCAAAGTATTGGTTTCGTATGAATATGCCCTGACCATCCCATAGTTGTTCTTCAAATTGGAAGTATTGGTATCAGCGCCAATGTTGCACCATTCACCCACCAATGAGTTTCCGAGAAAACCATCATGTCCTTTGTTTGAATAGGCCTGAAAAACGACGTTATTCACTTCTCCACCAACCTTACAATGTGGACCAAGTGTGGTGGGTCCGTATACCTTTGTTCCCAGTTTTAAAACGGATGATTCATTCATAGCAAACGGACCACGGACCATACTTCCCTCCATAATCTCAGCATTCTTTCCTATATAGATGGGACCTTCCTTGGTGTTTAATAGAGCAGCCTCAACAATTGCACCTTCCTCCATAAAAATCATTCCCGGATCGCCAATAATTGTATTGGAAGATGAAAGCTGAACAGATGTTCTTCCTGATGTAAGGATATCAAAATCATTTTGAATCGCCGCTCCATTCTTCTTATATAAATCCCACCTATGTTCAATAGTTAATGGTGGCGCGCCAACAAATACTACTTTCGAATTGCCCGACCCACGTCGGGCAATCCATAAATTGTCAAAGATAAGTTCCTCATTGTTATTCAACTCAATAATCTGTCTCGCAAGAGACGCATTCGGTATAACACAGGCATTAACAACAATTCTACCAGATGAATTCGGAAATTTCACATTTAGATAATCTTCAGTATCGAAAGTAATATCAAGATCCGGCACGAGTGCTTGCCAACGCGCATCATTGGTGAGGATTCCAATTCGTAAATTTCCAACAGGACGTGTTAGTGTCAAAGGGGCAAAAGCCAGGTGTTTGCCGTTATCATGCAATTGAATGGTCATTTTTGCGCTTTAATTTGAGTTCTTGTTGAAATAGCCAACATACCTATAAAAGTAATGAAAGTGTTCAAAATGATGATTTCAAATCCAAATTTATAACTCCCAAAAATTCCCAATTGATTTTCCGAGATCCCCGGAGCACCGGAGGAATAATACCATAACAAAAAAGTTATTGCAATAGAAAGAAGACAAATAAAAGGAACCAAAATATCCTTTACCGACCTTTCTGTAAGAATACCAAAGAAGAAAATACCAATAAGCGGACCGTAAGTAAAACCGGCAAACTTCATTAAAAGACTGATTACTGAATCATCTGTAACATATTTTAATAGAATTACAACGGCAATTATAATCCCTGACATTGCAACATGAACAATTTTTCTCGTTGCTATTTCATTTTTTTGGACTGCATGTAAACTTTCTTTGTTCTTGGTAATTCCGAGAAAATCAACAGAAAAAGAGGTTGTTAATGATGTGAGTGCCGAATCGGCACTTGAATATGCAGCTGCAATTAAACCTAGAAGGAACAAAACACCAATAAATTGTCCCGCATCATCATTTATTGCAACCGACGAAAACAACAAATCGGGTTTGGGTGAATCAATTCCATTTTGTTCAGCGTACATATACAAAAGTGCACCTAAGAATAAAAACACCAAATTGACCACAACCAAAACGAATGCCATGCTCAGCATGTTTTTTTGTGCTTCTCTAATGTTCTTGCAACTCAGATTCTTCTGCATCATATCCTGATCAAGCCCGGTCATTCCTATCGTTATAAAAATACCACCAAAAAAATGCTTGAGAAAATGATTGTTACTCATGAAATCGTCGAAAAAGAAAATCTTTGAATACTCGCTCCCATTCACTGCTTCAATTACTCCAGTCCCTTCTGGTAAGTCTAATGCGTTACTGATAAACCAAACAGTTAAAAAAACAGAAGCCAACATGAAAGCTGTTTGAAGTGTATCTGTCCATACAATCGTTTTTATACCACCTCGACTTGTGTAAATCCAGATCAATAAAACTGAAATAATAACAGTCATTGGAAATGGAATTCCCCAAGTATCAAATAATATGTCTTGTAGCACATTTGCAACAAGCAATAAACGAAACGAAGCCCCAATAATCCTAGAAATTAAAAAAAATATGGTTCCTGTTTTGTAGCTCCAAAATCCAAAACGACCTCCTAAATACTGATAAATTGAAGTAAGATTTAATCGGTAATAAAGGGGCAATAAAACGAGCGCAACAATAAAATAACCAACCAAATAACCGAAAACAGCCTGCATGTAACTGAACTGATTGGAAGCATCACCAACCCACCCAGGAACAGAAATAAATGTAACTCCACTTAAGGAAGCTCCAATCATGCCAAACGAAACGATATACCAAGGAGACTTTCGTTCTCCAAGAAAAAAACTCGAATTGTCTGCTTTTTTTGATGTTAAAAACGAAATCGCGACCAAAACAATGAAGTAAGCAACGATAACCGTGAATATTAATGAAGATGTCATACATCGTAAATGTAGTAAACCTTTGAAAATCGAATCAGAAATAAATGCATTAATTCTTCAATTTCACCAGGTCATCAAATGAATACCAAAATAATTTATAACAACCTACAGAATCGCAATTTTCACTAATGCACTAGAGAATGGTGATAACTATTATTTTATATGTATCTCTGAACACTTTCGTTTTATTATCTTCGCTCATCTTCTATCTTGCGACTACACTAAAAACAAATGGTGAATTTGCCAAACACAGCGTAAAGAATCAATTCAGATTCAACGCAAACACAGATTTAAGAAGACTTTATGAGTATTCCAGTTGTAAAATTTAATAATGAAGATAGACCTGAATTTTTCAAAACAGTAAACACACGTGTGAATGCATATTTTAAGGAAAATAATATCTCCAGGCATGCAAATTTGAATATGAAATTCAAAACGGTTTTCATGATTTCACTTTATTTCGTTCCATTTGTTCTTATGTTGACAGGAGTCATCACATCCTACTGGGGAGCGTTCGCCATGTGGTCAATTATGGGGCTTGGTGTTTCTGGAATTGGTCTTTCAATAATGCATGATGCAAATCATGGTTCGTATTCAAAAAATGCATCTACTAATAAACTTTTTGGATTTATCCTCAATTTTGTAGGAGGTTATCATGTCAACTGGAAAATTCAACACAATGTTCTGCACCATTCTTTCACAAACATTGAAGGTTGGGATGAGGACATCGAAAAGGGAATCATGCGATTTTCTCCTACCCAGAAAAGAAAAAAGGCCTTTCGTTACCAAATATTCTACGCCCCTATTTTATACGGTCTCCTTACAGCATATTGGTTCTTAGCAAAGGATTTTGTCCAATTAATCAGTTACAGTAAGCGGGGTCTCATGAAAGCACAGGGCCTTTCATTTAATCGAGCATTAGCTGAAATAGTATTCAATAAAACATGGTACATCGGTATGATGTTTGTCTTACCATTTATGATTACTGGTTTTCCGTTTTGGTTGATTGTTTCAGGATACTTCTTGATGCAATTCATTGCGGGAATTATCCTAGCCTTCATTTTTCAATCTGCACACGTCCTAGAAGAGACGGACTTCTTTGTACCAGATGAAAAAATCAGCGTAAAGAACCATTGGGCAATTCATCAAATGAAAACAACAGCAAACTTCGCCAATGGAAGTACTCTTTTCTCTTGGTTTATTGGAGGATTGAATTATCAAATTGAGCACCATCTTTTTCCAAACATTTGCCATGTGCACTACAGAAATATTGCACCAATCGTAAAACAAACAGCTAAAGAATTTGGAATTCCCTATTACCATCATAAAACATTCTTGAAAGCTCTTCAAAGCCACTTTAGATTATTAAACCAGCTTGGTACCGGAAAATACGACGAGAAGTTAGCAACTTCATAATCTAATCTAGATAACGTTTCAATTCAAATCGGTTTTAAGGAATATTAGAATTCTATATTTGTAATTAAATCAGATTTAATATGGATACTATTTCTCAGATTATACTTCAACTAGCACTCATCACTGTTCCCGCAGGAGCAGTTTTAATGACTGCTATTTATTTCATGCGGCGCATGACAGAGCAAGAGACACGAAATACACGATTGGAATTAAAAAAAGAACGTCAAACGTTTTTCTTACCAAATCGATTGGATGCCTACCAACGTGCAATATTATTAATGGAGCGCATACATCCAAACAGTCTGATCATGCGACACAACAATACTACATTGCCTGCTACTGCACTACAACTTAATCTCCTTGAATCGATTCGCGAGGAATATGAACACAATCTTGCTCAACAAATGTTCATCTCAGATGAGACCTGGGATTTAGTCAAGCGATCAAAAGATGAAACAATGAAAATCATTAATCTTGCCGGGCAAAAGCTCGCTCCGGATGCTTCAGGAATGGATTTAATGAATACAATTTTTACACTTGTAGGAGAAATAGGAACATTGCCTAGTGAAATCGCAGTAAGCGCATTAAAGAAAGAAGTACAGCAGCTTTTTTAAGGTAAAAATCCGTATTAAGATAAAAGCGAACTAATCTTGAAAATCCGATACTCGCGCATACCCCAAGGATTTGACTCTTTTTAGGCTATAATAGCAGTTTAAACCGCCAATTCCAACATCATTGGCCTTGTCCAAACGCAAATAACCTTTATCATCGATACAATTTTCTGGGAGGACCAATTCAACAAGACTGCCCACGATTAAACGTGTGCCATTGGCTCGGACAAAAACCTCTTCTTCAAACTTAACACCCATTTTAATTGAACTTTCAGCAACAAACGGAGCCGCAAAATCTTTAATGTACTCCGGCTGAAATCCACATTTTTCGAATTCTGAAACACCTTGATCAAATTTAGCAGAAGTTTTGTGCGCTTCATCAATGAAAGAATGATGCACATGATTCACAGTAAAGTATCCCGATTCGAGAATATTTTCGTACGTATTTCTGCTTACATCTCCAGTGGGCCGCAAAATAAAACCAATCAAGGCAGGATTGCTTCCCAGGTGCACCAATGAATTGAAAATCGATAGATTCTCTCCGAAGCGCGGCGAATACGTTCCAATGAGATTCGCTGGTTTAATTCCGGTTATGCCATTTATTAAATTTATACGACGAATCGGATGCATATCCTCTATATCCTTGGTATTTAAATGCATATTTTTAGTTGTTTTTTGCGATTTTTAACTCCTCAATCTGAGCCCTTATCACTGATGCCGTTTTGAGTTTCTCAAGGTGAGCTTGTGGGTTGTCTTTCTCGAGAAGATTGGCCTCCTCAATTAGTGCTTCATAATGTGCAATCAGACGTTCAATTTCCCCATACATGATTATACGTGTCATATCTTTTATATTTGAAACATTTCCTCTCGACTTTTCTGCAGCTTTGATTTGAAATATAGTTCCTAAACTCCTCCCAAATTTAATACAAAAGCAAGTATTTTGTTTAACTTTTATGATTTTTTATTAAACAATATCAAATATTTGTTTAACTTTATCGTGAAATAATTAAACAAAACAAATTTATACATCACAAAGCATGATAACATTTCTTGAAAAATATTACCCGGTTATCCTAGCATTCATAAGTTTTCTAATCTCGGTTTCATTATGGTTTAATGGACAAAGAGACGAGGGCCTGTTTGTTGGAATATGGGTGCCATCGATTCTCAGTCTCTCGATATTTATCCGGCTTGTTAAAAACGATTAGCTATGAGTAATTTAACACTTTTTATTATCGGTTTCAGCATTTTCTCTGCATACATGTTCTTTCTATTAAGAATGATATGGAAACAGCACAATATTCAGCAAAAATCCGACTCTAATCTTCTCCGAATTGAATCAGAAGACAACAACAAAAAAGCATCCTAATAGAATCCAATTAAAACCTACTGGTATGAGTATTTTTCGTCGTAAAACAAAAAAAGAAAAGTTGCAAAAGAAATACCGGGAAAAACTCTCTGAATCGCACAAAATGTCAACAATCAATCGAAAGTTGTCGGATCAACTAATGTTTGAAGCAGAGCAACTTCTCAAACAAATTGAAAATGAAAATTAAAGCCATTTTTATTGTCGCACTTTTAGCCCTCATCATAATGTCTTTCATAGTTGCAAAGAAGACAGGAGTCAGGAATCAGCCGAATGGTTCTCCAACCATTGATTTTAAATCAGACTATAAGCTAAGTAATTGGAGTATTTTAAACGATGGAGTGATGGGAGGTGTGTCTACCTCCAGTCTCGAAATAAACACAGAGGGGCACGCACTTTTTAAAGGTTTGGTTTCAACAGAAAACAATGGTGGATTCGCTTCTGTGCGTTTTCGAACTTCACCGATCAAAGTAAAATCGAAAAGGTTTGTAACTATTCGACTCAAAGGAGACGGCAAAGAATACCAGTTCAGAGTTAAAAAAAATGCATCTGATTTCATCTCCTACATTTCTACATTTCCAACCTCGGGTTCGTGGGAATTGGTGAAAATAAAATTAAGTGATCTCTATCCAAGTGTAATGGGACGCAAACTGAATAGAGCAAATTTTGATGCTACAGCAATTGAAGAATTGTCACTTTTAATTACTCGTAAGAAGACGGAATCATTTAAACTGTTGGTTGATTACATCAAGTTTGACTCCGAAGATGAGTAGGAAGATAAATCGTGTCAAATTTTACTGAAATCTTAACAAATATTTTTGATAATTGCATTCAGCTCCACAGATATGTATTTAACTTTGTGGGGGTAAATAAATACTGTTATGCACAGAATAGAACACATCGAAAAAGAAATAATCCCGTTAAAAAAACAGTTGAGTCAACATAAGCTGTATTCCGCTCTAAATGAGGTGTCTGACATACACATATTCATGGAAAATCATGTTTTTGCAGTATGGGACTTTATGTCCCTATTAAAGACACTACAAGCAAATCTTACCACCGTAAGTGTGCCTTGGACTCCGAGTAAAAATCCAGAGTTGGCACGTTTTATAAATGAAATAGTACACGGGGAGGAAAGTGATTTAAATGAATTGGGAGAGGCGAAAAGCCATTTTGAAATGTACCTAGAAGCCATGCAGCAAATGGGAGGTAATTCCGAAAAAATAACTGCTTTTGCAGAAGCAATTCATGCTGGAAGCGAAGTTCGAAGTGCTCTCCGTGAGTCGAATATAGACGAAAGAGTGCAAGATTTTGTAAACTTTTCATTCGACATTATTGCGACAAACAAAATGCATCTTGTGGCCTCTCTATTCACTTTTGGAAGAGAAGATGTAATTCCTGATATGTTCATCGAAATTTTGCAAAACACCACAGACTTTAAACAAAAAGGAGAAAAGCTGATGTATTATCTTCAACGCCATATCGAATTGGATGGCGATGACCACGGACCACTTTCCCTAAAAATGATGGAAGAACTATGCGGTAATGACGATTCCAAATGGACGGAATCTTTGGAAGTTGCAAAACTTGCTTTAGAAAAAAGAGAAGCTCTTTGGGATACAATTTTTGATCTCATAGCACAAAGCAAAGAAAGGAACGAAACCCATCAATTGCATTAAACCTTCAATACGAGATTTAGATTAAATCAATCTGAATACCGTCGAGTTGTATTGTATCACCGGCGACCAACTTAGCGCGCTTACGTGTCTCAACTTGTCCGTTTCTGAAGACAATGTGTTCATTAACAATCATCTTAGCATGTCCACCTGTTTGGGCGATGCCCATAACCTTAAGAAGTTGAATTAGTTCAATATACTCCCCCTCTATTTTAAATTTTTCCTGCATAGTTTCTATAAAGCTCAAACAATTCAGCTGCCGCTTGAAATGATGTAATTTCTCCATCATCTATACTTTGTTCGGCAGCTTTCAAAGCACTTAATAAGTCGGAATTACCGTAAAATCCGTCCAAAATCATTTCTTTCAGTGTTTCAGATAGCCATTTCTTATCTTGCTCCAGACGATTTTTGTCGAAATAACCATTTACTTTAACATGATTCTCAAACGATTCAATCACCTCGAAAACACGAGTAATATTTTCATTTTTTTTGGCACTACAGCAAAAAACCTCAGGAATCCAACCGTTCTGGTTTGGGGGAAACAAATGAATTGCATTTTTATATTCTCTACGTGCAAGATTGGATCGACTTACATTATCACCATCTGCTTTTGTAATAACCAAGGCATCAGCCATTTCCATAATACCTTTTTTAATTCCTTGCAACTCATCCCCTGCGCCAGAAAGCATTAGAAGTAAGAAGAAATCTACCATTGACTTTACAACAGTTTCAGACTGCCCTACCCCAACCGTCTCGATAAGAACCACATCAAATCCAGCTGCCTCGCACAACAAGATACTCTCACGAGTTTTTCTCGCCACCCCCCCAAGTGTTGCACCTGCAGCTGATGGCCGAATAAATACATTCTTATCAGTAGATAACTCATTCATACGAGTTTTATCCCCCAAAATACTTCCACCTGAGACTGAGCTTGAAGGATCAATGGCAAGAACGGCTACCCTTTTTCCTTTCTCGACAAGTAACTTCCCAAAGGTCTCTATAAATGTACTTTTTCCAACCCCTGGAACACCTGTGATCCCAACGCGAATAGATTTACCGCTTAAAGGCAAGCACATCTGTACTAGACTTTGTGCATCAGTCGAGTGAGATGGATTATCACTCTCAATAAGTGTAATTGCAGAGCTCAATGCAACCACATCCCCTTTCTTAATTCCATCGAACAAAACTTTTGCGGAACGATTTCTCATTCTCTTCTTCCGCTTTGCTATCCAGCTTTCCATTTTATTCTTTTCCACAAATCAAATTTAATAATACCAAAGAAGTATAGCGCTCACAACAAATAAAAAACTAATTTTGTTTAACAATAATACCACTATACTTAAACATGAAAAACCGAAAATACAGTATAAAAGACCTTGAAAACCTCACAAACATTAAGGCGCACACAATCCGTGTTTGGGAGCAGCGCTATGGACTTTTACAACCAAAAAGAACTTCGACGAACATCCGGTTTTATCAAGACGAGGACCTTAAAAAACTATTGAACATTAACCTTCTCTACGCCAGTGGATACAAAATTTCAAAAATTGCAAAACTGAGTGAATCTGAAATACTCGAAGAATCAAAAGCAGCGTTATACAACAATAATACAGGAAAAAATTCAGAAGTAGATGCTTTGGTTCTCGCAATAATCGAATTAGATTCAGGTGCGATTGTTTCATCTCTAGAAGCCAATTTCAAGAAAAATGGAATGGGCAAAATGTATAGTATGCTTGTTGTTCCTCTCTTAAACAGAGTTGGTGAATTATGGCAACTAAACACCATCTCAGTTGGACATGAACATTTCTTTTCAAATTTACTTCGAGAATTTATACTAACTAAAACATACACATTAAAACAACCAAAAAAATCAAAAGGTAAAGTACTGTTATTTCTCCACTCACACGAGGAGCATGAATTGGGTCTACTTATATGTAATTTTTTATTCAAAGATGCGAATTGGGAAACCTGCTATTTGGGGCAGAATGTGCCACTTGAAGGGCTAGGAATAACCTATGACCTTTTTAACCCAGACCTAGTTATCACCAATATTATTAAACATCTGAACGAAGAGGAATTCGATACAATATTGAAGTCAGTTGTTTCAATTGTATCAAGTGAGAAGTTGATTATTGGTGGTAATACTGCGCTTTTGTATAAAGGAAACGTAACCGAAAAAATAAGATTTCTCGAGAGTTTTGAAGATATAAAAAAACTACTTGTTTAACGATTAACATCTTTTGCTAAACGTAATCCGATATTTCGTTTATATTTGTAATAGAACCCAATTGAATGAAAAATATAGGTATTATTGGCGCTGGATTATCAAGTCTCTATGCAGCATGCAAGTTAGCAAAGGCTGGACAGAACGTTGAAGTTTTTGAAAAAAATTCGATGTCTGGTGGACGGTCCCAAACATTTGAAGCGGAGGGTTTTAAATTCGATATGGGGCCCTCATGGTATTGGATGCCAGACCTTATTGACCAACTCTTTGTTGAATTGGGTGAAGATAGAACAAACTATTTCAGTTTGACACGTCTTGCACCATCCTATAGGGTTTTCTGGAATGAAGTTGCACAAACCGACTTACCTGCAGACGAAGAAGCATTGTTCGAATTATTTGAAAGTTTTGAAGATGATGGAGCTGCAAAACTAAAGTCATTCTTGCACGACGCCAAAACGAAATACGATATAGCAGTCAACGATTTCTTAGAAAATCCAGGACTCAGTCTCAAAGAACTGATAAAACTCAAAGTACTTCGGCAAGCTTTTACGCTTGATGTTTTTAAATCTGTCGAGAAAGATGTTTTCAAACGTTTTAAATCGCACAAAGCAAGAAGCATACTCACGTTCCCTGTATTGTTTTTAGGTGCTATGCCAGGAAAAATTCCAGCATTGTATACGATGATGAATCATGCTGATTTGTCCCTAGGAACGTGGTACCCCGAGGGTGGAATGCATGCTTTAGCAAATGCATTAGAACAGATTGCTTTAGAAAGTGGAGTGACATTCAACTTCAACTCACCCGTTTCAGCTATTGAGGCTGCAAATGGTAAAGTAAAAGGCATACGAATTGGAGATAAATTGCACGAGTTTGATACTGTTATTTCAGGTGCTGATTATCACCACACAGAACAAGAACTGCTGCCAAAAGAAAACATAAAGTACAATTCAAAATATTGGGACAGTCGAAAGCTCGCGCCAAGTTCATTGATTTTCTATCTAGGAATTGACAGAAAGGTAAAAAACCTCCACCACCATAATTTGTTTTTCGATGAAGATTTAAGTGATCATGGTAAAGAAATCTATATTAATCCCAAATGGCCCAAAAAGCCCTTGTTCTATGTTTGTGCACCATCAAAAACAGATTCTAATGTCGCTCCTGACGGTAAAGAAAATTTATTCATCCTCATGCCTATTGCAACGGACTTAGATGATAATGATGAAACAAGAGAAAATTATTTAAAAATAATTCTTGATAGGATAAAAACCCAAACTGGCGAAGTAATAGAAGGCGATATAATATATAAACGTTCGTTTTGTGTATCTGAGTTCAAATCAGAATACAATTCCTTCAAAGGTAACGCATACGGCTTGGCCAACACACTAATGCAAACTGCAAACCTAAAACCAACTATAAAATCGAACCTGAAAAATATGTTTTTTTGCGGACAGCTCACTGTCCCCGGTCCAGGTATCCCACCCTCTTTGGTTTCTGGAAAAATAGTTGCTAACCAAATAATCGACGCTACATGAAACTACTATTTGATGATTATTCGAGAAAAGCTTCTCGACACGTAACAAAAAAATACAGCACCTCCTTTTATGCAGGTGTTCGTGCTTTAGATAAGAAAATAAGAGATGACGTGCATGCAATCTATGGATTCGTTCGTTTTGCAGATGAAATTGTGGATTCTTTTCATGGCTTCGACAAAGCTGAGCTACTCGAAGAATTCAAAAATGATACATACAAGGCAATTGATCGCAAGGTATCCTTAAATCCAATATTGAACTCCTTCCAGACAACTATACATAAGTACAATATCGACCTCAAACTCATTGAACAATTTTTATTCAGTATGGCGATGGACCTAGAAGACATCGAATATGACAAACAAAAATATGAGCAGTATATTCTTGGATCTGCTGAGGTTGTAGGTCTCATGTGTCTGAAAATATTTGTATACGGTGACGAAGGTGAATATGAAAAACTTAAGCCTTACGCGATGAAACTTGGCTCCTCCTTCCAAAAAATCAACTTTCTGCGAGATTTAAATGCAGATTTCAACGAGTTGGGACGAATCTATTTTCCGAATCTAGAAAGCGGGGAACTCACATTGGAAAATAAAATTCAAATTGAAGAGGAAATTCAACAAGAGTTCGAAGATGCTTTAATTGGAATTAAAATGCTACCAAAATCATCTAGGTTTGGGGTTTATGTGAGCTATAAATACTACGTGAAACTCCTTAAGAAAATCCAACGAAAAACAGCAAACGAGTTGCTCCAAGAACGGATAAGAATAGCGAATAAAACCAAAGTATTCGTTTTCGCGAAGTCCTTTTTGAGAAACTCTCTCAACATTCTGTAATCTGCATCGATGGAAAAGGTAATCTTGGTTGACGAACAAGACAATATTCTTGGTGAAATGGAAAAAATGGAAGCCCATGAAAAAGGATTACTTCATCGTGCTTTCTCTGTATTTGTTTTTAATAATTCCAATCAATTGCTGCTTCAACGTAGAGCATTAAACAAGTACCATTCTGGCGGACTTTGGACCAATACGTGTTGTAGTCATCCTAGGAAGGGTGAAAAGTTAATTGATGCTGGCATGCGTCGCTTGCAGGAGGAGATGGGATTTACTACAAGCTTAAAAGAACAATTTTCTTTTATTTATTATGCCAAATTGGACCAAGGCCTCATAGAACATGAGTTGGATCATGTCTTATTCGGTCGATTCAATGAGCTCACTGCATTCAATACTGAAGAGGTCATGGATGCTAAATTTGTTGAGTTGGAAGAACTTGAAGAAAATATAATTGCAAACCCTCAGCTTTATACAGAATGGTTTAAAATAATTTTTGAGCGATCGAGAAAAGCAATATACGATATGATAAATGCGGGATAACGCCCAATATGACGTTGTAATAATCGGTGCTGGATTAGCAGGTATCGCTTGCGCAATTCGTCTCCGAGCCAAGGGAAACTCTGTTTTAGTAATAGAGAAAAACAAAAAACACGGTGGAAAACTGGACGAGGTTCATTGGAAAGGTTACCGCTGGGACAAAGGGCCATCGCTATTTACAGAGCCTGAATTAATTGAGGAGCTCTTTGCTCTATGCAACAAATCAACAGGTGACTATTTCGAATACGAAGAACTTAATGCGTCTGCAACATATCACTTTCATGATGGATCAAAATTGACTTTAAATAAAAATAAGAATCAATTAAAGCAGGATCTAACAAAGTTTAGTAGTGCGAGTGAGGCCCATCAAGTATTGGATTATATTGAGGAAAGCAAAGAAATGTACGAGACAGTGGGTGATTTTTTTATTTCCAATCCAAAACCAGGTCTTCGCAACGTATTTGATAAACAACTTGTTAAACGCTATCCCAAATTTGTCAAGAAACAACTCAGGTCAACACTTCACAACTTCAACACCAGCAAATTCGGAGACCAGCGACTGGTTCAATTGTTCAACCGTTTTGGCACATACAACGGTTCAAATCCATATCAAATGAGTGGCTTGTACGCAATGATATCGCATCTTGAAATCTCGAAAGGAACTTTCGCTCCAAAAAAAGGAATGCGTTCAATTGTTGATAGCTTGTATATACTGTCAAAAGAGATTGGTGTAGAATATAGATTCTCTGAAAATGCAACAGCCAAAGAAACCAAAGAGGGATATTTGATTAAATCTACCGAACATTACGCGACAAAAGCACTCATTTGTGCAATAGATCATATACCTTTTTATGAGCACGTATTACAAGATTCGCAATGCGTTAAACAATACAAAAGACAAGAACGCAGCAGTTCAGGTCTTGTATTCTACTGGGCCATAAATAAAGCTATTTCTGATCTCGAGCTGCACAACATGTTATTCAGTAAAGATTATGAAACTGAAAATGATACGATATGGAGAGAAAAGCAAAATCCACTTGATCCTTCTGTCTATATTAATGTCGGTTCAACCCAGAATAATCAAGATGCTCCAGATGGTTGTCAAAATTGGTTTGTAATGATCAATACTCCTGCCAATGTAGTTTGTGACACCAAATACAGAGCTCGTATGAAGCAAAAAGTAATCGATAAAATCCAACTTTCTTTTGGCATAGATATTGAACCACATATTATTCATGAAGATTACTGGGATTGTCAGGGAATTGAAATGGATACAGGAAGTTACAAGGGTGCACTTTATGGTTCCAGTTCAAATTCTTTAGGCTCTGCACTCAAACGACATCCCAACCGCAGTAAAAATCACAAAAGATTGTATTTTTGTGGTGGAAGTGTGCATCCCGGCGGTGGAATCCCTTTGGTTCTGAGATCCGCAAAAATTGTAGACAGCTATTTTAATGAGTAAACATCAGACATACAGTATTTTTGTTCTTTTGGTATTCCATGCGATTGGATTCTACTTATTTACGAATATTAAAGGAGGCAGCTCATTGACCTACATTAATATGATTTTGTGTGCTGCTGTGATTTTCCTTGCAGAGAAAGATAGAAGTGTTTTTCCACTCATTGGAATATTTTTGGGAGGATTCTTTATCGAGTTAATCGGTGTAAAAACAGGTCTTCTATTTGGTACATATAGTTATGACCATGCATTGGGATACAAACTTGTAGGAGTGCCTCTCGTGATTGGCTTGAATTGGTATTGTATCGTTGTATCCAGTGCATCGATAGCAATGCTCATCAAAACAAATGCAATTATCCGTGCTCTGATTGCTGCACTTCTTTGTACTCTTATGGATGTTTTAATTGAACCAGTTGCAATCAATTATGGCCTCTGGTCTTGGTTTGGAGTTCAAATACCGATCTATAATTACTTTTGCTGGTTCATTTTTTCATTTATTTTTACATTGTTGTATTTGCACTATTCAAAAAGAAGAACTCCGACATCAACGGCTTTATATTTATTATGGGTCATCTTTTTTAGTGTTTTAAATCTCATCTAATGATCTTTACTTTATCATTGCTTCTTGCGTTCAGTACCATGGAATTTACAGCATGGTTCATGCACAAATATGTAATGCATGGGATCTTTTGGAAAATCCACGAAGATCACCACCAACCTACTCCGCATTTTTTTGAAAAAAATGATTTGTTTTTTTTAATATTTGCTATACCATCTTGGCTCTGTATCATGCTTGGATTTATGAACAACAACTCTTTTTCGATAGGTTTCGGCTTTGGAATAGCAGCTTATGGCATTGTGTACTTTCTTGTACATGATGTTCTTATTCATAGACGATTTAAGTGGTTTGACAAAACGCAAAATCGCTACTTCAAAGCTATACGCAAAGCACACAAAGTTCACCATAAAAATCAAAACAAGGAAAAAGGTGAGTGTTTTGGGATGTTAGTTGTTCCAAAAAAATACTTTAAGTAATGAGTTGGCTCTACCTTCTCCTTGACGCCGGTACACTATTCTTTCCGGTTGTACTAAGCTTCGATAAAAACGTACACTACCTTGACCATTGGAAACGTGTTCTGCTCTCCACATTGTTAATTGCAATACCTTTTATTGCTTGGGACATCTATTTTACAGCAAAGGGAGTATGGGGATTTAATCCAAACTATTTAACAGGTATTGAGTTGTATAACCTACCAATAGAAGAAGTTTTGTTTTTTATAGTTGTTCCATTTGCTTGTACATTCATATATCAATGCTGTAAATTTTATTTAAAGCGATTCAACTTCAATCGACTCAATATTTTTATGGCGCTGTTCATTTTTTTATATGCATGTATTGTATTTTTTCAAAATACTTCAGGAGCCTATTCCTCCTGGGTATTTATTTCAACTTTAATCGTACTTTTATTTTGGATAAAAAACTTTCACCTCAATTTTATAGGAATTAGTTTTATCATTAGTATCCTCCCGTTTTTAGTTATGAATGGAGCCTTAACGGGACAATATACAGATGCACCGATTGTTTGGTACAATGATTTACAAAATGCCTCCATTCGCTTATTCACGATACCCGTTGAAGATCTCGTTTATTGCTTTTCACTGATAGCGAGTAACTTTATTACATTTGAATTTCTAAACAAGCGACATGAAGAAAATAGGGGTACTATCTGATACGCATGGCTACCTCGATCCTAAATTGTTTGAATATTTCAAGGACGTAGATGAAATATGGCACGCAGGTGATGTTGGTCATATAAGTGTCATTGATCAATTGCGAGCCTTCAAACCCACACGCGCTGTCTATGGTAATATCGATTCAAATGAAATAAGATCCGAATTTCCTGAATTTGCACGTTTTGAATGCGAAAACGTTACTGTACTAATGACGCATATCGCAGGAAAGCCTGGAAAATATGTCAACCGTGCACATGAAGAGATAAAGAAAAATATACCGCAGCTTTTTGTTTGCGGGCATTCTCATATTCTACTTGTTAAACAAGACCCCCTATTCAATATGCTTTGGATGAATCCAGGGGCATGCGGATTCAAAGGCTTTCATCAAGTGAAAACTGTTCTGCGCTTCTGTATTTCAAAGGACAGAATACACGACCTAGAAGTAATTGAACTTGGAAAAAGAATCTGAAATAAAATTTTTGTATTTACTTTGCGTTAAGTCACTAAATGAAAAGAAAACTAATATCTCTATACTTCGTTGCTTTAACCACAGTAGTTTCAGCACAGACGGGTGGACTAACGTCGTTTCCTTTTCTTGACATCACTTATAATGCGCGTTCTGCAGGTTTAGGAGGTGACTTTATAACCGCAAAAGATCAGGATATTAATATTGGAATTGCAAATCCATCTCTGCTAAATTCTGCTATGAACAAGCACACTGGATTTAATCAAGCCTTTTTGGCTGGTGGAATCAATTATGGAATGGTCACCCACGGTTTCAATGTTGATAAGATCGGGACCATGTCCGGATACCTAAAATACGTGAGCTATGGCACATTTGAACGAACAGATGTAAATGGCACAAGTCAAGGCACATTCTCACCGATCGACATCGTACTTGGATCAGGATTTGGTCGCCAACTGAACCCAAGAATTTCAATAGGTGTCAATCTAAACATGATTTATTCACAACTTGAAAGTTACAGCTCATATGGTGCGGGAATTGATCTAGCAGGGACTTTTTATAATGAAAAAAAAGAGTTTTTGGTAACTGCAATGGTTAAAAATGCGGGAATACAATTTAACACGTATTCAGAAAACAGTCAGCGCAAGCCATTACCCGCCGAATTTCAACTTGCGGCAGCGTACAAGCTCCCGCATGCCCCATTTCGTATTTCCATACTCGCACACCACCTAAATAAATGGGACCTTACATACAATGATCCGACACTTACTCCTACTATTGACCCTTTATCTGGCGATATAATACCAGTCCCAAAAGCAAATTTCGTTGAAAAATTGGCACGCCATTTCACATTTCAAGTTGAAACTATAATATCGAAAAACATCCATCTTCGGACAGGATTCGATTATCATCGCAGAAAAGAACTTGCGCTAAACCAACGCCCTGGAATTGCCGGTGCATCAATTGGATTGGGTCTCTACTTTAATAAGTTTAGTTTGGATTATGGTTTCGTGATCTATTCAAGAGCAGGTTTCAATAACATGCTAACCTTAACTACGGATCTTGCCAAATGGCGAAAATAAACTATTGTCAACATCGCCAAAATTGTTTATACACGTCCAATTGTTCATTCTTTTTTGAAACCTTTAGTAAAAAAAAAACGTATATTTAAAGAAACCAATTAATTAATTTTTTTATGAAAAAGTCAATTTTTATGGTGGCACTACTACTAGGAGCTGCTACTACATCTTTCGCACAGAAAGCTAATTTAGACAACCCATTCTCTTTAGAAGGAGTAATGAACTTCGCAGGTGGAGGTGTTACTTGGGAGGCACCAAACGTTCGAGCACGTTATTTTGTAAATGATAACATTGCTGTTCGTGCAAGTATCGGACTTGGTGATGGACTTGGAACTCCAAGATCAGAATCATACAATTTTTCGGATACTTCGGGAGCTATGGCTGGTACCAGAGACATTTCTCGTTTGGCATGGAATGCTTCAATTGGAGCTGAATACCATTTAGAAGGAACAGAAAGAATGTCTCCTTACTTTGGTTTAGGAATCAACTTCGGTGGGGGTTCTTACAATGAGACTTGGAGGGATTCTGATGGAACAGCATGGGTTCCAGGACTTGATGCAGACGTTGACTACAGTCAATCAATGTTTGGATTGCAACTTGGAGCTGGTTTAGACATCTATTTAATAGATAACCTCTACTGTGGATTTGAACTAGGACTCGGATTTGCATCTTATACGTATGGTGACGTTACTACTGAGGTAACGACGCCTGCTGGTTCGACTACCACTGTAGATTATGGAGGTACAGATTCGTATATCGGAACAGGAGCAGGTAGTGCTTCGGTTCGTTTCGGTTGGAGATTCTAATCAGAAGCTATGATAATGAAACGCCTCAGTTAATACTGAGGCGTTTTTTTTTATCCGTTATTTTGAAATTGTCGTAACTTTATCATGTGCAAACAATCAAAAAAATAGTTATTGCAATCGATGGTTTTTCATCATGTGGAAAAAGCACCTTAGCTAAAGAACTTGCTAAGGAACTCAACTATATTTTCATTGATTCTGGTGCAATGTACCGTGGAGTTACGTTATTTGCCCTTCAAAGAAATTTAATTACCAAAAATAAAATCGATCGACAAACAATTATAAAAAGTCTTGAACAAGTCGAGTTGTCGTTTTTATTGAACCAAGAAACAAAATCTCCAGAGCTTCACTTAAATGGTGTCAATATTGCAAAAGAAATACGGAGCCCGCGAGTCGCTTCTTATGTCTCTCAAGTAGCAACAATCAGAGAGGTTCGTGAGAAAATGGTGGCAGATCAAAGAAAAATGGGGCAAAATGGTGGAATTGTAATGGACGGTCGTGACATATCCTCAGTTGTTTTCCCAAATGCAGAATTGAAACTGTTTATAACAGCTGAAATAGATGAACGTGTTCAAAGACGTTATAATGAACTTATTGAAAATGGAATTTCTACAACAAAGAAAGAAGTAAAAACCAATCTTGTTGAACGTGATCAGATGGATTCCTCTCGAGAAGAAAGCCCTCTTATTCAAGTCGCAGATGCAATCGTAATTGATAACACAAACCTTTCAAAATCAGAACAATCGGCTCTCGTCTTATCACTGGTTAAGCAAAAAATAGAAGTCGAGTCAAAATAAAGTTATTAAATTAACAAGAAGTCCATAATTTCACTAAATTCGCAATTTAAGTCTTAAATATACACATGAGCTCAATTAGTAAAATTACTGAAGACATCATCAATCGAAGCCCCTTTCTTCGTGAAGCAATGACTGAGAATCTCATTAATATATCTGCCCTTGCGAGAAAAATAAAACCTGAGATTGAAAAATCTATCAACAAAGAGATCAAAGAAGGAGCTATCGTAATGGCAATTAAGCGTATGACACCTGGAGCTTATCATAAATTAGACATCAAAATTAACAATGTAATTGGTGGAATAGGTGATTTTTTAGTTCGAAGCGATTTGGTCGATTTTACCTACGAAAATTCTGAGTCATTACGTGATACTCAGAGTGATCTAATTCATCACATTCGAGAAGATAAGGATTCCTTTTTCACCGTTTGTAAAGGTATTTCTGAAACCACCTATATCTTGAACGCAAAATTCACAACTGAAACAAAGAAAATTTTTGCCCATGAGCGTCTTAAGGCCCACAATCAGGACTTGTCATCCATAACGGTAAAACTTCCAGAAACGAATACAGAAACTTACGGGGTCTATTATTACATTATGAAGCACCTTGCATGGGAAGGGATTAATATTGAACAAGTCGTATCTACGGCGAATGAATTTACGGCAATTGTCAATTCCAAAAATATCGACGATGCATTTAAAATTTTAATGCAATTGAAGCGTAGTTTCTAACTAACAGGATCAGGATTTTGACATTTTTCATCCGGACGGGCACCGCAAAGTCCGCAAGCAGCTCCCTCCTCTTGGAGTACTGGATTATTACTTGCACAAGTTCCTGCGAACTCACCGTCTTTCTTCGCCCATATTTTTATCGCTATTCCACCAAAAGCAAGGGCCAACAAAACAATTGAAAATAGAACTACTTCCATAATAATATCTTTAATACAAAAGTACTAATTTTTGTCAACCAACCCTCCTGTTCCTAATTGATTGTGATCTATTAATTGTGGTAAACCAATGTACCAAATATCACCATTTTGATTCGTTTCAGATCGCAAAATAGCAGCATCTGCATTTATCTTAATATCTCTTGGAGTATCGGATATTACATGAAGTGAGTCGGCTACATTTAATCCATAGCTGTCCACAAATCCATTTCCTCGAGCTAGCAATCTTAAAAAATCTGTATTCCCAGTCAACACCATATTTCCCCAACCTTTATAAACATCACAGTAAAGTTTATCGCAGTCAATATCCAAGTTCAACTCTCCAGCCCCCTCCTCTATCCGAACAAATAAATCATTACAAATCAACTGGTTTTCACAAACAAGTGGCTTGGAACCCTGAAACAACACTGATTCAATTTTTTTCAAATGAACCTCAACTGTTAACTGGTGTTTATAAGATCTTAAAAAATTACACTTGTTTCTGTTTGTGATTTTCAGACATTCATCGTCAATAGACACATCAACAAAATTGACAAGATTTTTGCCACCTTGGACGACTACCTTCTCTTCATTCGATTGAACTAAAACAAAATTTAAATCAGACCCCAATAGTAATTCACTGAATGGATCGAGGTGAATAACTTTGATTGTATCAATTCCTGCACTTTTCAAACACCTTCGGTCTTCCGACTTTTTGCATGAAAAACACAACACAACAATAACACATATACATCCTAAAAATCTCATCTATTCAGTGTATAACCAATTCCGTATTCAACATAATCTGCTCTTGCCCAGTGCGACTTTAAAACTAAATTTAAATTGATTCCGCTATTAAATATGTAGCGTATTCCAACGCGATGGTAAACATCGTCTTGAGGCGAAAACTTGTCTTTGATATAGTACCCCATTCCAAAGAGAAGATGCAGTTTATCTAAAGGCAACAAATAACCTGCAAATACTCCAATTTGCATGATTTCTAATTGCGTTTTGGGAACATCTTCATGGTACATCAGAATGGACTGTTTTTGAATCCAATCCAGACCGACCTCAGCTCCAACACTCCTATTAAAATAACGACGTAATACAGCATTTACTCCACCCACTGGATACTTTTCTCCACCAACAGGGAAAATTTCTTGAGCAGAAATAAACCCAACAGCTCCAAATTCCCATTTTTTATTGAATGCGTCATGCACTGGAATTTGCTCGAGATTGGCTTTGCGAATTCGATACCCATATCCGAAACTAAGGTAAGGCAGATTTAACCCTAAATTTGGCACCTTAATTCCTCCATTTGAAAAGTGCGTCATATCGAGAATTGAATTGAATGAATGAGGTCCAAACTCAAAACGATTTTCAATAGCTAAACTTACCAATGCATTTAAATGTGTACTTACTCCAATACTCAATACATTATCATTGATATCCCAAATTCTTCCGGCATATCCTAACCCTAAACCCATTCGACCAGAAAAAGAATAGTTGTTTGTAGAAATCAGAGGTATTGAAATAAATCCATACGCCCCGGCAAAATTACCCATCAATTCGCGATTACCGACAGATCCATAGAATCCTGTCAACCCAAAAAGTGGTTTATTGTAAGCTTTGTGCCAGCTGGACTCACCATTCCCTCTGTAAATACAACTGAATTCAGCGGCAAAAGCATGATCTGTTACAAGGTGTCCCATCACACTTCGATGCGCTGCTAAAAAGCCAATTTTTCCACGCCCTTCCAGCCACATTTCTTTTTGAGAAAAAGACAGAGTAGACAAAAATAAAAAAACAAAAAGGCACAACTTGATCATCACCTCAAATTTAACAAAAAGCAAATTGCCATACAATAATCCATGTATCAGGATCATGATATGAACATCTCCAACAATTTCTCTTAATTTTGAAAATAAAAAATGGATCCACGACTTGCTGCTTTTGAACGCCTTTTAAATACAATGGACGACCTGCGAGAAAAGTGTCCTTGGGATAAAAAACAAACACTTGATTCCCTGCGTCACCTGACAATAGAAGAAACCTACGAACTTGCAGACGCTATCACAGATAATGATCTCAAAGCACTTGAAGGGGAAATTGGAGATCTTTTTCTTCATATGGTTTTTTATTGCAAAATCGGCCAAGAAAAAAATGCTTTTGATGTGACTACTGTTCTGAACTCAATTTGTGACAAACTCGTTCACCGACACCCCCACATATATGGCGATGTAGAAGCAACAACAGAAGAAGAAGTTAAGGAGAACTGGGAAAAACTCAAATTAAAAGAAGGGAAAAAATCAGTTCTAGAAGGAGTCCCTAATTCTCTGCCTGCATTGGTGAAAGCAACACGAATTCAAGAAAAAGCGAAAGGAATTGGTTTTGAATGGGAAAAACGAGAAGATGTATGGGCGAAGGTAGAGGAGGAAATGAAAGAGTTGACAGCAGAGGTAAACTCGGGCGCTATTCATGAAAAAATAGAAGATGAATTTGGAGATGTGCTTTTCTCGCTAATAAATTACGCACGTTTCTTAAAAATAAACCCTGAAAATGCGTTATCAAAAACAAACAACAAGTTCAGGCAACGGTTCATGTTGATGGAAAATTTAATGAAATTAGATTCTCTCTCTATTGACGACTCTGACCTCGAAATCATGGATACATACTGGGAGAAAGCCAAAATACAACTTCGAGCAGAACATAAATTATGATTCATTAGATATAATCCCAATAAAACGTGAATGTAATAAATCATTCTGAGTGCAGGATTTTGATTGGAAATACGAAGAATTTTCATTCGAATATCGTATCTTCGACCCTTTATAAATAATACTCATGAAACTGTTATATACTCTTCTCCTTGTCGTCTCAAGTTTTGGAATGGCGTTCTCCCAGGATTTCAACATACGTGGTGTAATCTACAATGGTACGAACGGTGAACCAATCTCAGACCTAAAAGTTCGTCTTCTACGATTGGACAGCACGGCTGCAGGTGGCGCTTATACTGATGGAGACGGGCTATTTTCTATTGCCAAAGTAAATAAGGGTGACTACATTTTGCAAATCGTTAACTTCGGTTTTGTTACAATTGAGCAAAAGATAACGGTCACGCGAGCAATAGGAAACAAGGATTTTACATTTGAAATGAAGAAAGACAAAGGAGTAAAAATCTTTGACGGTGTAAAAGTTACAGCAGAACATATACGCGATCAGCGAGAAATCCTTATTGGAACCGTTCGTCTGGATCAAAAAGGATTGGAACGTATTCCAAGTACTGGAGGTGAAAATGATATTGTTGCTGCGTTTAGCGTAACTCCTGGAGTTATCACAACTGGTGATCAAGGAGGACAACTGTATGTTCGCGGTGGTACTCCAATACAGAACAAAATATTACTTGATGGAATGACCATATATACCCCATTCCATTCCATTGGTTTCTTTTCAATATTTGAAACAGAGCTCATCAAAAGTGCCGACATCTACACAGGAGGATTTGATGCCCAATACGGAGGGCGCATCTCTTCAATTATGGATATAAGCTATCGAGATGGAAACACGAAAAAATTTAGCGGGAAGGTTTCAGCATCTCCTTTCATGGGTAAAGTAGTACTTGAGGGTCCATTGGGAAAACCAAAAGATGGGCCAGGAGGAGTCTCCTACATCTTATCAGGAAAAAGAAGTCTGGTCAACCAGTCCTCCGATTTATTGTATCGAAATATTAATATAGACGAAGAGACAGGTGAAAGCTCAGGCATGCCATTTGATTTCACAGACCTCTATGGGAAAATTACATTTAAAGGCAAGAGTCGCTCAAAATTCAGCGCTTTTGGATTCAACAATAGAGATCAAGTTCAATACGACATCGCAGATATAAAATGGAAACAAAGTGGTGGTGGTATGAATTTCTTATTGGTTCCTTCAAGCGCACCAATATTCATCAAAGGGCATGTGAATGGTAGTGGATTCTCAACAGTTTTTAAAGAAGCCTTATCTGAAGCTGATACAATCGAGAGAAGCAGTTTCGTTGGAGGATTTGATTTGGGATTTGACTTTACCTATTTCTTAAAAAACAACAGTGAAATTAACTATGGTTTAAATTTTGGCGGATTTGACACACAGTTCACTACCTACAATGAGGCAAAACGAAAAATTGAAGCAGACAACTGGTCCACAGAAATTGGTGCATATTTTAATTTTCGATATGTAACCACACGATGGGTGATTCAACCAAGTTTTAGAGCACAGATGTATGCTTCATACGAAGGAGGTTTCTCGCCTGAACCGCGTCTGGGTATCAAATTTAATGCAACCGAACGATTTAGATTGAAAGCTTCAGGTGGTCGCTTCTCGCAAAACTTCACTTCCGCATCCTCAGACAAGGACGTCGTCAATTTATTCAATGGAATTCTTTCAGCTCCTGAAAATGTACAAAGTACTTTCGTTACCCAGTTTCAAAATGAAAGAAATCCTAGAAATGGTATTCAATACGCTTGGCATGCGATTGGTGGTTTCGAGCTGGACATAACAAAAAAACTCAAACTCAATGTAGAAGGATACTACAAATACTTCTCACAGTTGAGCAATATCAATCAAAATAAACTTTATGAAGACGAGGTCCAATTCAGTCAAATTGATGACATTTATAAATTGGACTTTATACTTGAAAATGGTGAGTCAATCGGTGCTGACTTCCTCTTGAAATATTCAGACGAACGCCTTTTCTTGTGGGGTGTTTACTCATTAGGTAAATCTACACGCTGGGATGGTTTTACCACATATGCCCCTGTTTTTGACAGAAGACACAATGTGAATTTGGTTGGTACCTATTTGTTCGGAAAAGAAAAAGACCTTGAAATTAGTGTGCGATGGAATCTGGGTTCTGGATTGCCGTTCACTCCAACAATTGGATTCTATGAAAGTCAAAATTTCTCTGACGGTGTCACAACAGACTACACTACGGACAATACAGATTACATGTCGACCATACTCGGAGAATTTAATAGCGAGCGCTTGCCATATTATCATCGATTGGATCTGTCGGCAAAGAAACGCTTCAAGTTTAAAAATCAAACTGTAATTGAGCTTGTTGGGAGTGTCACTAACCTTTACAACAGAAAAAACATCTTCTATGTAAACCGTGTGACAAGCAAAAAAATATACCAATTCCCAATTCTACCTAGTTTCGGGTTGAGCTACAAGTGGTAAAATATATCATAGGATAATACTAAAAACCCCTTCATAATCGAAGGGATTTTTTACCCACGTGTTTTTATACTCCCGATTTAAGCATTAAAAATTCAATTGATCTTGTGATGCAGACTGAACTGCAATTGGTTGCTCTTCCAATTGTTCGTCAATTGATTCATAATCCCCAATTGGACTTTCAAATTGTCTTTTAAGTAATATCCAAACGCAGCATAAAATCTATTTCGATCGAAAATTTCAACGGATTTATTTTCACCAATAGTGCGTTGGCCGTTTACAAAAATTTCGTTGTACAAAGCAAGGTATAAGGTCTTCTTCTTCATTTCCTTTGAGGTCAATCCAACGTTTAGAAACAGATTGTAACGGTAGCGTGTTCTGAAATTTTGATTCTCAACAAATCGCTGTTCGTAGCGGAAACGATTGTTCATATAAAAACGACCACCAATTTTAACGGGCACTAATGCTTCCTGATACATCCGGCTTTCCCTTGATGTGCTATTGTCTGGACCAAACGTTCCTGTCGTAACATCTCCATAGCCTAATGTCAACTTGACATTAGCATTTTTCGGTTTGTACGTTAAACCGCCGCGCACAAGTAATTGTTCAAGGTCGCCTCCAAAATTCCAATTTCGATGTTGAACATCCCCTTGGACTCCCCATGGAGAGTCTTTGAATGTTGTATTGAAGAAGTACATGTACCAAGCACCGACTTTACTTTGATCAATTTGAGAAATAACTGATGTCGATAGAAATATCGAGATCAACATAAAAACTAAACTATACTTCATCTTCTTATTTTAATTGTGAGGATTTGTCAACTTTTTGCTCAATCCAAAATTAAAAAATAGTTTTCGATGACAAACTGAAGATTACTCGGAATCTTGGTTTGGAAAATCCAACAAAAGTTAAAATGACCTATTGCTTCCAAGCTTCATAAGTGCGTACCTGATTGTGGGATGGCGCTTCGATCTTCGCAACTGAATAACTATTGTAGAAAAAACGATTTACTTCGGGGAATACCAATCGTAAGATATGACCATTTCGATTTATGGTAATTTCTTTTGCATCATCATCGAAGTAACTCAACCATTTCTCCAATTCCCCATCCAATGAAATATTATTCACTGCAATCATTTGATCATTGAGCATAACCCCAGCTGTGTCTGCCGGTCCTCCGGGATAAATTGATTTGACAATGAAACCCTTCCCGTTACTAATTGCTTTAAATCCAAGTTTAGCTCCTGAATAGCTTTCAACCGGTTTATGAATCAACTCCAAGCCAATACAATCCAACGCATCAGTTATGATTGACTCATATGGTTTATTTCCATTAATATAATCGTCAAAAAACGCTTGAAATGATTCACCAGAAACAGCTTCTATCTCTGCTTGATAGTTTGCCGCTGAAACGCCTTTATTTTTGATTGAAAAATTAAAGTACAATCGCTTCATTACTTCATCCAAACCATACTTGTTGCTTGTCGCTTTGCGTATTCGAACATCTGTTACAAAAGCCAATAAACAGCCCTCGGTGTATATCGAAACCTTTCTACCTGGAGCTCCTGTAGTATAGCCATCAACCCAGGTATCAAAGGAAGATTCTGCAACTGAGTAGTTGAACCTCCCATGATTGTCAAAATGTCGTTGCAACTGAGCGTTCAATTCCTTGAAATAGGCTTGTTCATCAAAAACTCCACTTTTAAATAAAAACAAATCTCCTTGGTAGGTCGTAACACCCTCACAAAGATACCCCAATTTCGAATAGTTCTCTTTTGTAAAATCATATGGAAACATTTCAATAGGTCGAATTGCTTTGACATTCCAAGTATGATACAATTCATGAGAACTCACACCCAATAGTTCAGCGTACAACTCATCAAAAACAGCATAAGAGGGGCCTAATGAAATTACGGTAGACTTTTGATGTTCTACACCATGATAGGCCTTATATGGAAGTATTTGATTCAAAAAATGATATTCTTTGACTGGAAACTCATTGAATTTTTCAATTTGCTTGTCGGTAAACGCTTTAAAATCTGTCAAAAGACGTTTCCAATCTGGCTTAACTTCACCGTTAAACCAAACATGAAACTTTACTCCGTGAGACTCATATTCATTGTGTAACAAACCTTCAGATGCAATAAAAGGCGTATCCAACAACTCTTCAATACTCTCAACTTTCCAATCGTTTCCATTGGGTGTTAGGGAAGATGCTACTTGCCACTCATCTGGTATATCAAGAACAATATGTACCTCTGAGTTGTAGGTTTCTTCGGTATAAACACAGCAATTGACAGGGTTCACATATAATTGATTCGCATCTAAGAATGTAGAGCCCGCATTCAGTTCGGCTGCGTAATACTTGTATTTCACCGTTATTGATGCAGTCGACGAGGTATCAACTGCCCAACTATCTTTCGTTATTTTATCAGCGGTAATAATTTTACCTTGATCATTAAATACGATGAAATTATTTATATTTTTTGCAAAATTACCTAATTCATAGCGCCCAGGCCTCCAACTTGGAAGCTGTAAAACAGTTTGAACTGTTGATGTATCAAAAACTGCGCTGATGTGCACATACTGCTGATGCGGGTTTTCTATTCCGAAAGTAAATTTTGTCATACTATCCAATAATTTATTCCTCAAAATTTGAATAAGCGCGCTTCAAATGCTAAGCATACAATCCCTCTTGCTGGCTTATCACTTTCTCATCTGCCATATAAGAATCGTAAGGCATCATTTTATCAATGATACCATTTGGTGCAATCTCAATGATTCGATCCGCTACTGTATTGACCAATTCGTGGTCATGTGAGGTAAACAATAACGTACCCGGGAAATCTTTCATTCCCTGATTTAATGACTGAATAGACTCTAAGTCAAGATGATTTGTTGGCTCATCCATCAATAATAGATTCGCTTTTGCTAACATCATTTTCGACAACATACAACGAACTTTTTCTCCACCTGATAATACATTTGCTGTTTTCATGGCTTCTTCACCAGTAAATAACATACGCCCTAAGAACGTTCTCAAATATACCTCTTCTTTTTCTTCATCCGTTTGTGCGTATTGACGTAACCAATCAATTAAAGGAAGTTTTTCTTCAAAAAATGAATGATTTTCATTCGGTAAGTATGCCGTTGAAATTGTCGTACCGTAGATAAACTCACCACTATCTGCCTGAATATTTCCTGCCAAAATTTCAAAAAAATACGTAAGTGCCACAGAACTTTTAGAAACAAAAGCAATTTTATCTCCTTTGTTTACAATGAAATCGACGCTACTGAAAAGAGTGCCTTCTTCTGATTTTTTTGAGAGACCCGAAATATTTAAAATTTGATTCCCTGCCTCACGTTCTTGATTGAACGTAATTCCTGGATACTTTCTACTGGAAGCCTGAATCTCTTCAATATCAAGATTCGCAATCATCTTTCTTCGACTCGTAGCCTGCTTTGACTTAGCGGCATTCGCAGAAAATCTTGCAATAAACTCTTGCAACTCTTTCTTTTTCTCTTCAGCTTTTTTGTTCTTATCTGCTCGCTGTCTGGCAGCCAATTGCGAAGATTGATACCAAAATGAATAATTTCCGGTAAAAATATTGATCTTACTAAAGTCGATATCACAGATGTGTGTACACACCGTATCGAGAAAGTGTCTATCGTGAGAGACAACAATCACTGTATTTTTAAAGTCCAAAAGAAAGTCTTCCAACCAGCCAATCGTTTTCAAATCCAAATCATTCGTCGGCTCATCAAGCACCAATACATCAGGGTTTCCAAACAACGCTTGAGCAAGTAAGACACGAACTTTCATATCGTTCGACAAGTCTTCCATTTTCATATAATGCTTGGACTCATCAATTCCAAGATTGGACAATAATGATGCTGCATCCGTTTCAGCATTCCAACCCTCTAAATCAGCAAATTCTGCCTCTAGTTCAGCAGTTCTCATTCCGTCTTCATCGGAAAAATCAGGTTTTGCATACAATGCATCTTTCTCAGTCATAATTTCATAGAGACGCGTATGTCCCATAATAACTGTATTCAAAACTTCAAACTCATCGAACTCAAAATGATCTTGTTTTAAAACAGCCAAGCGTTTTCCTGGCTCTAGAGCAATATGGCCTGTAGTCGGATCTTGATCCCCTGTGATGATTTTTAAAAAAGTAGACTTTCCCGCTCCATTGGCGCCAATAACACCATAGCAATTTCCATTTACAAATTTTACATTCACATCATCGAATAAAACACGTTTACCGAATTGAAGTGATAGATTATTTACTGCTAACATTTACGATCAAATTTGACCGCAAAGATAGGCTTTTAATGACTGGTTTCTATCAATTTAGTGTGAAAATAATATTGACTATCTGCACTATTGCATCCATTTCAGATTTCTCGAGTAGAGTAAAATGAAAACCAATGAGATTGCTGACCCAAATAAAACATAGTTTGTTGGTACATTTCCAATCGATACATAGGCATAGATTGAGACAAAACTAAGAATGCTATATATGATGTACAAATGAAAACCCAATCGATACCCCTTAAACATTCGTAAGGCTGCATATGCACCCAAAACACAAACAATTATGGAAATAAATGCAGCTAAATAATGATTTTCATTCACTTGTTTGAACATTCGTATTGATGTTTGCATTGAATCAACAAAGGAATCTGCGCCTATCTCCTTCATTTTATCAATTTCCTCCTGAAAACTTACAAGTTGACTTTGCATTTGGTCATTGTTTAATGGACCAGAAACCAACTTCAAAAGACTCCCTAAAAATTCAAATCCTGTTGAAATAAAGGTTAAAATACAAAGAACTAGTAGAAATTTTGGTCTCTTTTTTTGTTCATTTACAGGTTGTTGCTCTAATTCACTCATTCATTTAATATTTTCAGTTGATATAATTATAGTTGGTTCTTAACAAACTCAACACTTTTACGCATTAATGGATGCAAATATTGGTCTTCTTCAATAAAAGGAACAACTGCTCTAAAGCGACTCCTCAAGGACTCGAGGACCGGAGAGCTCTTCTCTTTCCTAAAATCCATGGCTTGAGCAGCATTCAAGAGTTCTACACCCTGAATAGAGTAACAATTTTCAATGATACGGTAAAGTTTTGTTGCAGCATTAGACCCCATACTCACATGATCCTCTTGGCCATTGCTTGAATCAATCGAATCAATACTGGCTGGAGCACACAGCTGCTTGTTTTGACTTACAATCGATGCAGCAGTATATTGTGGAATCATAAAACCTGAATTTAATCCTGGTTTTGCAACCAGAAATGACGGTAAACCTCTCGTTCCAGAAATCAACTTATAAATCCTTCGCTCTGAAATGCTTCCTAACTCAGCTAAAGCTATTGCTAAGAAGTCCAATGATATTGCCAACGGCTGTCCATGAAAATTCCCAGCTGAAACCACATCATCCTCTTCCACAAATACTGTCGGATTGTCAGTAACTGCATTGATCTCTCGTTCTAAAATTGATTCACAATAGTCAATCGCATCTTTTGATGCACCGTGTACTTGGGGAATACACCGAAATGAGTAAGGATCTTGTACGTGCTCTTTTACTCGATCAATCATTTCACTTCCTGCTAACAACGAACGAAACACTTCCGCCGTTTGAATTTGTCCAACTTGCTTACGAATCTCGTTTACATTTTTCTGAAAAGGATTCTTTCTTCCATCATAAGCTTCCAACGAAAGGGCTCCAATACTATTAAATTGACTCCAAAGTTTCTTTGCATTTGATACCGCATAAGTTCCGTAGGAACTCATAAACTGAGTTCCATTTAAAAGTGCCAACCCTTCTTTTGATCTCAATACAATTGGAGCTAAATTATTTTCCTTTAGTACATCTGAACTTAAAGTTCGCTTGCCATCAACATACATTTCACCCTCCCCCAACAATGGAAGAGACATGTGTGCCAAAGGCGCTAAATCTCCAGATGCACCGAGACTTCCTTGCTGGTATACAATAGGAGTCATACCATTATTGTAGAAGTACAACAACCGTTCTATCGTTGCCAACTGTGCTCCTGAATTGCCGTGTGATAATCCTAAAACCTTTAGCAATAACATTCTTCGAACAATTTCAACTGGAACTTCATCTCCCAATCCACAAGCATGTGAAACAACAAGGTTTCGTTGAAGCTGTCCGAATTCACCTGATGAGATGGGTGTATTGCACAGCGATCCAAAACCTGTATTCACTCCATAAATGAGTTGATCATGGTCTTTTACTTTTTCATCTAGATAATTTCTACACCTCTCAATTTCGGCTTTTACACTTGCATCAAGCAAAACCTCAGTATCTGACTGAAGTATCTCATCAAGCTGTGCTAGAGAGATCCATTCATTTTTGATAATAAACTTTTTCATACTATCCTTTCAAGTGAGCAACTGCTGCATCAAAACTAAGTTCCAACTGATTACCAGTCTCCATGTCCTTAATCAATAACATATTTTTTTCTATCTCATTCTCACCAATCAGAGCAATGTACTTCACGCCGCGATCGTTGGCATATTTCATTTGCTTTTTCATTTTTACCGATGCTGGATAGAGTTCTGATGAAACCCCTTCAATGCGCATTCTCTTGACAAGTTTCAAGCAATGAAGTTCTTCTTTCGTTCCAAAATTGACAAACAATAGATCCAATCTATTGTCCACTTCATCAGGAAACAAATCGAGTTCTGTGATGACATCATAAATTCGATCTGCTCCAAAAGATATACCTACACCAGACATACCTTTCATGCCAAAAACACCTGTCAAATCATCGTAGCGACCGCCACCACAAATACTTCCCATCTTGACACCATTTGCTTTCACCTCAAAAATTGCACCTGTATAATAATTAAGCCCTCTCGCCAAAGTCACATCAAATTCAATTTTCGCACGTTTCAATCCAAGCATTTCAACACGATTCAAAACATCTTCCAATTCAGCAATTCCCTCCAAGCCGATCTCACTTGTTTTGAGATATGCTTTCATTTCTGACAATCGAGTCTTTGTATCTCCTTTCAATTCGAACAAAGGCTCTATTTTATTCAACGCATCATCTGAAAGACCTTTCTCTTTGAGTTCTTTCACAACACCTTCTTTCCCAATTTTATCTAATTTATCGATTGCAACAGTAATTGGAATAATTTTATCTGTTTCACCACTTAATTCAGCAATTCCCGTAAGAATTTTTCGGTTATTCAACTTTATAGTAAAATCTGGAATTTCGAGTGAAGTGAGAACCTCATCAAAGAGCAAAATAAAATCCACTTCATACAAAAGTGAATCACTCCCTACAACGTCTGCATCACATTGATAAAACTCCTGATACCTTCCGTGCTGAGGTCGATCTGCTCTCCAAACGGGTTGAATCTGGTACCTTTTGAATGGAAAAGATATTTCGTTCTGATGCTGCACAACAAAACGAGCAAACGGTACAGTAAGATCATACCTCAAGGCTTTCTCAGCCAGTGAATTCGAGAAACGAGCTAGATTACCTGCTTCAAGTGCAGTAACATCTGCCTTTCTAACTTTTTCACCTGAGTTTAAAATTTTAAAAATCAAGCGATCTCCTTCTTCACCGTATTTGCCGAGAAGTGTAGAAGAAAGTTCAAATGAAGGTGTCTCAATTGGAGCAAATCCATATGTTTCAAAGGATTTACGTATTGTTTCAAATATATAGGATCTTTTGGCTACTTCTGCAGGTAAAAAATCTCTTGTTCCTTTCGCTATAGATGGTTTCTGTGCCATTTACATAATATTGTAAGGTAAAGGTAATAAATGCCTTTCGATTGTGTCAATAAAGGGTTTGGTTTCTAAAGCTTTTCTTTCCCTAACCATCGAAGTACGTTATTGGACCATATGTGATCAGCTTCATTTTGAGAAAGAATATCAATTTCAACAGCATAATCAATTACACGACCTGGGTAGGAATTTGCTACTCCTTCCATCTCTCCAAGAGGATATGGATCATCCAAACCCGCAATAATTTGGGCAGCTCCTACGCGGGTCTTGAGCAATTGAAGGGTATATGAATCGTGAACGAGTGTATCAAAAAATAGGTTTTCGTGGGCCAAAGACAAGCGCGGATCATGGGAGCCTTCAAACAAATCAGGACGTCCATCAAAACCTTGTAAACGTCTACCATAGTTGGCCTGACCTAACATACAACCGTGTGCAAAACACGTTCGAACATTCGGAAAACGATGAACGAAATCTTTCAAGGTATAAAAATGCAAGGTGTCGGCTGTCTGTGCCATCATCCAAACAAGATGAAATCTCCAATATTCATCTTTCAATTTAACCATCTTTTGACCGTCATATGGATGAATTTCAATCGCAAGACCGTATTGATTGGCCAATTCAAAAATGGGCTCTACCGATTCATCTGCAACTGAGATCCATTCTTCATCTGTATTCAAAAAATGTGAAGGCAGACACAGTAATCTTAAATTCAATTCCTTTACACAACGGTCAATTTCTTTGAGCGCATCTTCGAGATACAATGGCTGAACAACGAAACCCGAAGTAAATTTATCTGGTCTACGTTCCTGAACACTTGCGTTAAAATCGTTTTGCCAACGAATAGCATCTCTCGCATCATCGCGCAACCAACCGTTACAATACACCTGTGAGAGGTTCAACATGACTGCATGATCTATGTTGTACTTCTCCATCCAAATTAGCTTTTCATTGAAAAAGAAACTGGCATCTGTAATCGGTCTTGACCACTCTCCCTGTCGCATGAACTTTTTGTCATCGTCAATCCAAAAGAGCTTTTTATCTTTCATGAATTTTGGAATTTCACTCGGTTCAGGTAAAATGTGACCGTGACCGTTTATTTTGAGTTTGCTCATGTGACTGTTCAAATGATTGTCTGGTGTCTAAGATAATTTATTTGAATTGAAAATTTACGAATCCTGAAACAAAAAAGAAAGGGAGATGAATTTGAACCATCTCCCTTTCATGTATTTAATCGAAATTACCTTTTAATTATCAGTCGGTTTGAAGTTCTGTTCAGTGATGTTGTAATTGTCATTGTGTACGATCCACTCGCAACGTCAGAAAGATTCACTTGGAAGACATTCGAATGAAACTGTGAATCCAAAACTACTCTACCGGATAAGTCAGTTACTCGGACATTTAAAACCTCTCCCGTGCAGTCGTTCATCACAACATTAAATGTTCCTTGACTTGGATTTGGAAAAATCTTTACATCGTTATTCGATAATTCCTTGACCGAGAGATTCACACAAAACTCATTTGACTCTGAATTTCCAAAGTCCGTTTGTTGCAATTCAGCAAAAACTCCACCCCATTGGTCTGTAATAGAATAATCTCCATCAACAAAACAACCAAATGAACTGGAACCATCTATACCGTCACCATAATCATCATAAATGACGAAATCATAACATCCATCATCAAGGCACCATTGCTCTGAAATTGTTGATTGGCTTTCATAAGCTCCTGCATCTCCCTGTTGGGTCCCCGATTGTAGGCCTCCAGGAGGAATTGTAACCGAAATATTACCACCTGAATAAACCAAAACATTATTGGCATCCTTCAGTTCCCAATACGTTTCATGACCCCAGCAGTCCGTTGATAAAGTAAAGGTTACCGTCGCTCCTCCACCAATTAACGAATAATTTGATGAATTTGCATCATTCCCAGAATTCGAATCTAATGTTCCATTCGGAGAGATTGTAAATGCGTTAAATATGTGCGTTCCAGTCGAAGTGATGTATGGCAAAGTAACATTCACTGAGTTTCCAGGAGTCAATGTACCTGTCCATGATTGTGAAGAGGATGCCCCTCCATCAATATCATAAATGATTGTAAATGAAGTAACATCATTGCTTCCATAATTTGTCACCACCACTTCTGGAACAAAACCCTCTCCACAATCTGAGCCATTTGGCGAGACGATTGAGCTAACTCCAATATCATCTGGATCACTGAGCAGCTGACAGACAGTTGAGGAGGTTAAACTCGCTCTTCGAGGTGAAACCTGAAAAACGGTTCGGATTCGTGTTTTTTGATCTTCTGTAAAAATGTTCATACAGGCATCGTTCGTATAATCCATATAATTCTCAACCATATCCTGAATACCATCACATGTTGTTTGTGTTGGGCAACCATAATTGGACCCGCTTGACTCTGGTGTATCAGAACAAAAATCATTCCCGCAATTTGAATCTCCCCAAATATGTCTTAAACCAAGAAAGTGTCCCACCTCGTGTGTCATTGTTCGACCGAGATCATAGGGCGCTGAAAAATTTCCTGCAGGATAGATATCCGATGAGCCGAACGACCTGTAGTCAGCGACAACACCGTCTGTATCCGCACTTCCATTATTGTTATTCATCCCGCCAAGTCCAGAGCTGTTCGGAAACTGAGCAAATCCGAGCAAACCAGAATTTCCAAAATTCACGACCCAAATGTTCATGTAATCGTTTGGGTTCCAATAAGTCGCAGTTTTCATCGAATTGACTGAATTCTGTCCTGAAAATGAATTTTGCCCGTAATCTACACGATCAATACCATTTGTCGGCAGACCATTCGGGTCAATTGCAGCCAAACAAAATTCAACTTCAATATCTGCACCGGCTGGATGATTATTAAATCCTGGAGTCCCAACCATTTTTCTAAAATCTTCATTCAAAACTTGAATCTGAGATAAAACTTGTGCATCATCAATATTCTCATTCGATCCTACTGGATCTCCATTATGTATCACATGCACAACAACCGGAATCGTCAACAATGTCGCTTTCGCATTGGAATTTAATGCCTGCTGCTCTTTGTACTCTCTAATTTTATCTTGCAACCACAATTCATCTTGAAGTAAGGTTGGCATATTCGGATTATTCGCTCTAAGAAGAGCTTCAGCCTCCATTGTTCCACAGCGTTTGTAGCCATTTGGACCAATTTCAGATTTAAAATTTAGATTTACCAAATTGAGTTCCTTCTGATTTTTCACACTCTGAGCATACAATGTGCAATGCGAAAAAACAAGAAACCCAAAAAAACAGGATTTAAGAGAGATTAGTTTCATTTGAGTAATTTTAGTATTGCGTTGAAATTACGAATTCAGGCATAGATAAAAAAATTTTTTAACTATGTTTTACTCCAACGACAAATTCCTAAACCTATTTTTTCACCAATCGTGTCCGAAACACCTTATTTTCAATCTGAATTTCAAGATTATAAATTCCAATTGCAACATTTGAGATATCAACTTCTATATTTTTTGATTGTCCATTATATCTTGCAATCAATCTTCCTGTTGCATCAAAAACATTAATACTTGCAATGTCATAGGTTTTTGTTTTGACAAAAACTGTTTTTGATGCAGGATTTGGATATACAAGAACCTCATCTGTTTTTATTTCCAATAAGTCAGTGCAATCATTTACGCTTAGATTTGCCTGAGTTGAATTCACGCATCCATTTAAATCAGTGTATTGATATGTAATTGAATGAATCCCAATACCCGCAACTGATGGATCAAAAACACCTCCAGATACACCAATACCATTGTAAGAACCTCTAATTGGCAAACCACCTATTAAGCTGAAAGCTTCAGCATAATCACAAACATCTGTGAACGATGAAATCGTCACTGCGGGTAATTGATTAACCACAACATCCACTATTGCTGATGTTGATGAACATCCATTTGAACCTGTATATGTCACCGAATATGGACCTGAAATAGTTGCCACGATACTATCTGATGTTGATCCATTTGAGGAGCCACCATCACATGAATTTGTTCCCGTTGAATTGCAATTGCTTACACTTCTCATGTGCGGTGGAGTATCACAGACAAAATCTCCTTGAACGGAACAAGCTGAATCAGGAGGACAGGTGTTTCCACCATTGTCTCCTTCAAAAGTATGATATAAGTTAAATGCATGCCCCAATTCATGAGCACCTGTTGTACTCTGGGGATTTCTCCAATTACTGCATAAAATTACAGCGCCGTCAATAGAGAACCCATGAGCTCCAGCAAAATATGCATATCCTTGAACACCCGGACCACCATTATTATTATCAATTTCTGATATCAACCAAATGTTGTAGTAATTATTTGAGTTCCAAAAGCTAAGTGCTTTCAAATCGGCATCTGCAATTCCAGCAGAATTTCGAAATACACCATGGCTCATGTACGATGCATTTCCTGTCATATCATAACGTACAATACCATTGGTACAATTTCCATTTGGATCTTGAACGGCCAAGGCAAATTCAATCTCAACATCTACACCGTTTCCATCTCCAAGTGAACCAGGCACTTTTCGGTACCGCTCATTTAACTGTTTGATTCCCTCTCGAATTTGCTCATCCGAAATTTGAGTTAATGAATTACCTGTTTCCATGACATGTATAACAACTGGAACGCGATATGTTGTGTTACTGACCTCAACGGTTGGATTAAAAGAGGACATTGCAACATTAAAATCAATCGTTTTTTGCCGATATATACTATCAGTCAGCATTCTTTCTTCATGCAACTGATCAGATACACAGGGTTCTGCACCTTGATTCATTACAATCACTGGTACATCATTTTGGGAATAAGAGTCGAATAAAATGAAGACAGACAAAAAAAAACACCAGTAAGAAGGCGTGAGAAAATATTTTTTCATGGGTTTGGTTTAGTTGTAAAATCATTATGAGGGCAAACATTAGAGGTTGAAGCACGTTCTTTACAACATCTTTTTAGCTCACCAGCAAAGCGAAATTAATACATTTTCATGAAAAATTCAAAAGCACCTAAAGATTCTGTGAAAGAAATTATTAAGAGAACAATGAATCAACAAATTGAGTTCTTTCGAAAGGTTGTAAATCCTCCATCTTCTCTCCTACACCAATATATTTAACCGGTATTTTCATTTGATCAGAAATACCAATAACGACACCTCCCTTCGCTGTTCCATCTAGTTTTGTCACTGCAAGACAGGTAATGTCTGTCGTTGCGGAAAACTGTTTGGCCTGCTCGTATGCATTTTGTCCTGTGGAGCCATCTAAAACCAACAGTACTTCATGCGGTGCATTTGGCACCACTTTATCCATGACACGCTTGATTTTACTCAATTCATTCATGAGGTTAACTTTGTTGTGCAAACGCCCTGCAGTGTCTATAATTACAACATCAGCATCTTGAGCTTTTGCCGATTGTAGGGTGTCAAAAGCAACAGAGGCAGGATCTGCATTCATTCCTTGCTGCACAATAGAGACACCAACGCGCTCTGACCATATAATTAATTGGTCTACAGCTGCTGCTCTGAACGTGTCTGATGCACCAAGTACAACTTTATTACCTGCTTGTTTAAATTGATGCGCCAATTTACCAATGGTAGTTGTTTTGCCGACTCCGTTCACACCGACGACCATAATAACATGAGGACCATCCTTGTGCTTTGGAACTTCAAATGTTACATTGTCCGATGAATTGTTCTCCTCCAGTAAGTTCGTGATTTCGTCTTTGAGGACTAAATTCAGTTCGTCAACACCGAGTACTTTATCACGTGCAACTCTTTCTTCAATCTTCTCAATGATTTTCAATGTAGTCTCAACGCCAACATCTGAAGTGATCAGAATTTCTTCGAGGTTGTCCAACACGTCAGCATCCACTTTCGATTTACCAACAACCGAACGGGCAATTTTGTTAAAAAAACTTTGCTTCGTTTTTTCTAAGCCTTTGTCGAGACTTTCTTTTTTATCTTTTGAAAAAAAATTAAATAATGCCATAACTCTTTAAACAAGAAAAGCTTCCACCAAGGGCAGAAGCTATTTTTTTAACATTGATTGAGCGAGGGCTAGTTCTTATCGAACCAATCTTTCACTTTGTCATTGTGTACAACTTCTTCTTTGAAAGTATATGTGCCGGACTTTTCAGACTTGCTCATTTTAATGACTTTCGTATGCTCTTTTCCTCCTCCTTTTTGCAGGGATGCTACTACTTTCTTTGCCATAACTTAATTATTTAATTTCTTTGTGAAGTGTATACTTCTTCATAATAGGATTGAACTTCTTAATTTCAAGTCTATCTGGAGTATTCTTTCTGTTCTTCGTCGTAATGTAACGAGATGTACCAGGCAATCCCGATTTTTTGTGCTCAGTGCACTCTAATATTACTTGAATTCTATTTCCTTTTTTTGCCATTTTCTTTCTTTTTTTACCTACCGTTATCGCAACGGGTAGAAAACGATTTACTTAATATATCCTTTCGCACGTGCTTCTTTCACGCACGCTGAAATTCCTTTCTTATTGATCGTTCTCAACGCTGAAGTTGAAATCTTCAATGTGATGTATTCGTTTTCCTCAGGCATGAAAAACTTTTTAGTGATCAAGTTCGGGTAAAACTTTCTTTTTGTCTTACGCTGTGAGTGAGAAACATTGTTCCCAACCATTACCGATTTTCCTGTGATTTGACAAACTCTTGACATCTCTGTTATATTTATTACTTATACTAAAAGCGGGTGCAAAGAAACCATTTTTTTCATAAAAGCACAAGCTAATTTTAACTTTTTTACATATTTATTTTCATCAATTCACATCTTAAGAAGTTCATTGCTGACAATACTGCTCGTTTGATATTTCTACTTCGATCATTTTCAAAATTAAACCTTTTGGATAAAACCCGATCGGAGCTCGCTATTGATATCCATACAATTCCCACCTCTTCTTTTCCCTCATTCGTTGCTGGACCAGCATTCCCTGTTATGGAAATACAATAATCTACTTGAAGTATTTCTTTGCCATTTATCGCCATTTGTTCCGCAACTTGCTTACTTACCAGTCCAAAATCATTGATTGTTTGTTCATCAACCCCCAAATTCTGAATTTTTGATTCTTTTGTATAGCTTATGACCGATCCCTTAAAGTATGTCGACGATCCAGGGACAGACGTGAATGCACTTGCAATTGCTCCTCCAGTGCAGCTTTCTGCTGTTCCTACTTGTTTTTCTTGAACCGAAAGCAAATCCCCTACAACCTGAAACAAATTCTCACTATCCATTCCAAATACGTTTTTTGGAAACAGTTCAGATATCTGATTGATGTAATACTCAATTCGACGTTTATTTTCTTCTGTGGCTTTTGACGAAAGTCTCAAGCGAACACTACCTGGTGCAGGTAAATATGCCAATGCAATACCTTCAGAAGTTAAATTTGTTTCAATAACCTCCATTCGATCGGCAATATACGACTCCCCTATCCCTTGAGTAAGCACTGTTCTGTAATACAATGAATCAAGAGCGAATAGATCTTTCAAACGCGGAAGAACCTCAGCAGACATAATATCTTTCATTTCATAAGGCACTCCAGGCATACTCACAAGAATTTTCCCATTGCGTTCAAACCACATTCCTGGTGCTGTCCCATTCGGATTGTGCAATACTGTGCAGTTTTCAGGAACATCAGCTTGAGCAATATTCACATCAAGCATTTCTTTTTTCCTACTATCAAAGAACTCTTTGACGTGCTTTAAAACTGTAGTATTTTGAATCAAATGACAGTCAAAATAGTCGCAAAGGACCTTTTTGGTAATGTCATCTTTCGTGGGTCCTAATCCACCTGTCATCAGAACCACATCTACCCGATCCATCGCCTCATCAATCGCCTTATGAATATCGTTTTCATCATCACGAATAACGGTACCATATGCAACCTGAGAGCCCATAAGACTTAATTCTGCACCTATCCAAGCAGCATTTGTGTTGATGGTCTGACCAATCAATAATTCATCGCCTATACAAATAAGTTCAACTGTCATACTTTTCGCTTTTTGTACTTCGCAATTGCTTCAATATGTCCCGTGTGAGGGAATTGGTCGACAAGTGAAATTTTTTCCAATTGGTATCCCTCTTTCATTAAGGTATCTGTATCTCTCGCCTGTGTGGAGGGGTTACAAGAAATGTAAACGATATTTTCAGCGTCAAGATCAATGACTTTCTTCAGTGTTTTTGGGGCAATTCCCGCACGGGGTGGATCCAAAATAATTGTCTTAATCTTTCCTACATACTCTGGATATGCTTTTAAAAATTTGCCGACATCAGCCGCGTAAAAATCAATACCATCAATCTGATTGCGTCGGGCATTCTTTTTTGCGTCTTCAATTGCTTCCTCTACAATATCTACACCAATAATTTTTACATGTTCATTTCGAGAGGTTAAAATTTGACCAATTGTTCCAGTTCCACAAAACAAATCCATAACAACATCATTGTCATTCAAGTCTTCCTCAAAAACATAATCCAGTGCTTTGGTATACAATCTCTCCGCGCTTTTTGGATTGGTCTGAAAGAAACTCTCCATAGAAATCTCAAAATCTAATCCCAACAATCGCTCTACAATCACTGGCTCACCATATAGTAGATTGCTTTGACCATTCTCAATTTTAGCCCGATCTGCAACATTATCATTCACAGTATGCTGGATGCCTGCAAGACGATCTCCCAGTTTTTCAATCAAAAAATCAACAAATAACTGCGATTTGAACTTTTCTATTCCCTGAGATGATGTTACCAAGTTCAGTAAGAGCTTGTCTTGATGAAATGATTTACGCACCACGATATGTCGAAAAAAGCCCGTTTTTTTGGGTGGGTGCCATGCTGGAAGTCCCGACGACTTTAACAGCGCTCTAACCTCAATTAATAAAGTTTCCCATTCTTCATCAAACATACCGCTTGGTTTGTCCAAGGATTCTACTTTCCACCAAGTTCCTCTTCGTTTGAAACCCAAAGCAAATGCATCATCAATATCCTCCCCAGTCAATCGATCGTGTTCAATCGACGAAAAACTATACTCCATTTTATTTCTGTAGAAAAAATGATTAGGAGATGCAATAAATTCGTCGAAATACTCTTCTGGATGCTCCACCCCTCCAATCCTTCGGTATATCTCTAAAGTTGATTCTTTTTTTACCTTCTCTTGTTCTTCAATAGGAACAAAAATATAAGGTCCCCCCGAGATCTCTTGATACAGCGCATCTTTTTCGATCGGTGACCGTTCAATAATCTCTATTAGCTTCGCCTCAGCAAATCTTTTTCTTTTTTTTGAAATACGCGCCTTGACCCTTTGACCCGGGAAGGTGTTATCTACAAATATTACATATTCTCCGTTCTCAGTTGCAACTTTCGCCACCCCTTTTCCACCGAATGCATAACCGGAAATATCAACCGTTATGACGTCTGCTCTTTTCAACATGTTTTTAGATCATTCCTCGAATTATCCCTTTGTCAGATTCAGAGATAAAATCGAGAATTTGGTTTCTGTATTCAGAATCAGCTATTTGTTCTTTCACTGCCTCAACCCCCTTAGAAAGGTTATTATTCATTACGTACAGCAAGCGATAAACATCTTCAATTTCTTTTACATCCTCATCTGAGAAACCACGTCTTCTTAGTCCTACTGAATTTACTCCTGCAAAACCTAAAGGTTCCCGAGCTGCTTTCACAAATGGAGGAATATTTTTACGCACCAAAGAGGCACCACCAACAAAGGCATGCGCTCCAATACGGACAAATTGCTGCGTCCCAACTTTCCCTTCCAAAATTGCATAATCTTCAATAATATTGTGGCCTGCTAAGCCAACAAAACTTGCCATAATAACATTGTTTCCTATTTGGCAGTCATGGGCAATATGAACATACGTCATTAATAGGCAATTGCTTCCAATTTTCGTGACCCATTTGTCCTTGGTTCCGCGATGTATTGTAACACATTCTCGAATTGATGTGTTATCACCTATTTCAACGGTCGTTTCTTCTCCATCAAATTTTAAATCTTGAGGTGTCACACCGATCACAGCTCCTGGGAAAACTTCGCAGTTCTTTCCGATTGTTGTTCCCGGATAAATAGTCACATTGGGATGTATTCTTGTACCTTCTCCAATCGTCACGTTTTCAAAAATTGTAGAAAATGAGTCTACCGAAACGTTTTGACCAAGACGTGCGTCTTTTGAAATATTTGCGAGTTTACTTATCATTTTTTGTCTTTAACAACTTGTGCAAGCATCTGAGCTTCAACTACGGGCTGTCCATTTACATATCCCACTCCTCCCATATTTACCAGCCCTCTTCGAATCGGCGAAAGTAACTTAAGTTCGAATACTAGAGTATCGCCCGGCAATACTTTTTGTTTGAATTTTACATTATCAATCTTCATGAAATAAGTCGAGTAAAGATGTGGCTCTTCTACCTTACTCAAGGCGAATATCCCTCCTACTTGTGCCATAGCTTCTACCATCAATACTCCAGGAAAAACTGGATTTCCTGGAAAATGCCCAGTAAAAATTGGCTCATTCATAGTAATGTTCTTCACACCAACAACACTCTCTTCATCAATCGACATTATTTTATCGACCATTAAAAATGGAAATCTATGCGGAAGCATCCGTTCGATATCATTGATGTCGTAGAGCGGTTTAGAAGATAAATCAAAATGTCTACCTGTCTTTTCTTGCTCTTTCATGTAGGCTTTGAGTACTTTTGCGAATCCAATATTTCCAGCATGACCGGGACGAGCGGCAAGTATATGTGCTTTTATCGGCTTCCCGATTAACGCCAAATCTCCAACAATATCAAGTAATTTATGTCGGGCCGGTTCATTTTCAAACTTTAGGTTTGTACTGTTCAATACACCCCTTCCGTCAATACGAATATCCAGGTCCTCCTTGCCGAGAACTTTCGCTAAATGATCCAATTCCTCTTGGCTCACATTTTCGCGTTCCACAAGAACAATTGCATTGTCTAAATCACCACCTTTTATCAAGTTATTCTTGGCAAGAAACTCCAACTCCTTCAAAAACACAAAAGTTCGACAAGTCGCTATTTCCTCTTTAAAATCTTCAATCTTGTACATTGTAGCATGCTGCGTGCCCAATACTGGAGACTTGTAGTCAACCATAACTGTTAATCGGTAGTTCTCATCTGGAACAGCAAGAAACTCAACACCTTTATCCAAATCTTCCCAAGGAATATTTTCAGACAGTTCTAAATATACTCGAGCAGCATCTTGATTTTCGTAACCAGCGGACTCTATCGCTTCGACAAAGACCATTGAGCTACCATCCATAATTGGTATCTCTGGACCATCTATTTTAATCAACGCATTATCAACCTGACAAGCGTAAAGTGCAGCTAAGATGTGTTCAGTAGTATAAACCCGTGCTCCATGCTGTTCGAGCGTTGTTCCTCTATCTGTAGCTACTACCAAATCACAATCTGCATTGATTACAGGCGCACCATCCAAATCCATGCGTTGAAATTTGTATCCGTGATTCGCTGCCGCAGGTACAATTTCAACATTTACTTTTTCACCTGTATGCAAACCAACACCCGAAAATTTTACAGGTGAATTTAGAGTTCTTTGCTTTTCAGCCATCTTGTTCTTGGTCTTTTATTAGTAATTTAATTTTATCCTCGAGTGCTTTGAGTCGCTCCAAAATTCGTGGCAACCTCCTGAAGCCTAAATATGATTTCTTAAATTCCATACTGTCAAATGCAGGAGAGCCCATTACTGTTTTTCCTTCTTTCACGATACCGCTGACCCCAGACTGCGCGGCAATTTTTGCGCCGTCACCAATTTTTATGTGTCCCGCCATGCCAACCTGTCCACCAATCAATACATTATTTCCAATCTTAGTTGACCCTGCAATACCTACCTGTGCTGCCATTGCAGTATTCGTTCCGATTTCAACATTATGCCCAATCTGAACCAAGTTGTCGATTTTTGCACCTTTTCGCACAATTGTGCTCCCCATTGTTGCTCTGTCAATAGAAGAATTAGCACCAACATCAACGCAGTCTTCAAGGACAACATTTCCTATCTGAGGGATTTTTTGAAATTCACCATTTTTATCTGGTGCAAATCCGAAGCCATCGGCACCAATGACAGCACCTGAATGAATGATACAATTTTTTCCAATAATACAATCACGATAGACAGTAACTCCAGGATAAATAACAGTACCTGCTCCAATCTCAACATTTGAACCGATCGTTACATTCGGATAAATTTCGACATTATCCCCTACTTTGACATTTGAACCAATGTATGAAAACGCCCCTAAATAAACATTATCACCCATTTGGGCAGATACGTCAATAAAAGATGGAGACTCTATTCTTGCCTCTTGTTTATGCATTGTATCATACATCTCTAATAACTTAGCGAAACACGAATAGGCATCTTCGACTTTAATTAGCGTTAATGTATCAGGAATTGGCTTTGTTGGAATAAAAGTTGTATTAACTATACAAATACTTGATCCTGTGGAGTAGATATATTCTTCGTATTTAGGATTGGCAAGGAAGGATAAAGCGCCTGGCCTTCCTTCTTCAATTTTTGCTAAGGTTTCAACTTCAGCAGAGGCGTCTCCTTGAATTTCTCCGTTAATCAGTCCAGCAATTTGCTCGGCATTAAATTTCATACCTCAAAATTATAAAAACAAACGTGTAAACGACTATCAAAACAGTCGTTTTATCAACATCGATGGTTTAACAATCAACGATCGCAAAGCTCCAGTGAGGAATGATGAAATGTTGAAATGTTGAGTTTTGTCTTGTACCAAATCATCGTCATTCCGATGGTGTCCCCTTTATTAATAATGGTAATATAATGCTCTGGCTTCGGCCGAACGGACAAATCAGACTTCTCAAAGTTGATTCGTCCAGAAGATTTCAGCCTTTCATAAATTTTCTTCGTGCTAATCAAACCCAACTGCTCTTGCTGGCAGGCAATACGCTCACCCTCTTCAGCATAAATCATATTTTCATCTTTTGGAACACGAATTATCGTACCAGATCCTTTTTTGGTAGCACTAATACCATTGATAGCGTCTCCTAAAAACACCTCTGAAATGAAGCTTTCATCAGGTAGAGAGAATACAAATGACTGATCCTTTCGTTCAATTACATACAATTTATCCTTCTTACTCTTATCGCTTTTTGTGAATTCCACATCACCATCATTAAGAGCATTAATTATACTGTTATACGTGATGTTTTTTTTGTCCATTTGAGCCTTTGTACTATCTGAAACAACGATCAAACGGTCTAGAATCGCATTCTTTACACGGTTTGAAGGTGTCCAAGAACAGCCTCGATTTTGGAAAAAGAAAATTACAAATACTGTTCCTATACCAAACCCTATTCCATAATATTTCAGTCTTCTCAGTAATGACTCCATAAATCTCTTTTTTGCGAAGATACTCAATTCAACTCGCATCTTCCCTCACATAATTAAACAACTTACGATGATAGGAATTAAAAAAAACCGTTCCAAAACTGAAACGGTTTTAATACATATTTTTTTTCCTGAAGAACTTACATTATAGCATCTAGTTTTGCTTTCAATTGTGCTTCCGGCACGGCGCCAACAGACTTATCAGCAACCTCTCCATTTTTAAGAAACAAAACCGTAGGAATATTTCTTACTCCGAACTGAGCCGAAACCCCAGGATTCTGATCCACATTTACTTTTCCGATCACTGCTTTCCCATCATAATCTCCAGCCATTTTCTCAATTACCGGTCCGATCATTCTGCAAGGTCCACACCACTCCGCCCAAAAGTCAACCACGACCGGCTTGTCTGATTTCAATACCAACTCCTCAAAATTCGCATCTGTTATTTCTAATGCCATATATTCTATTGTTTAGTTTTTAAATAATTACCACTACGGTATAAATTTACTTTTTCTATAATTTTTGTCAATTATTTTGCCAAATAAAATTTTGTGCCATCTTGTCATGCTATGCGTTCAGAACATGCATTTTTTTCATTGTCTTTTGGTTCACTGTCTTCAAACAAAAATAATAATCGCCATTTTTTAAGGTCGTGGTATTGAACTTTACAATATTTCCACCAGGTGAAGCAATCCTCTCTGCCACAATAGTCAAATCCACCATACTTTCGTCTAAAATGAGTAACTTAAACTCACGTTCTTTTTCAGATGTAAAATAAAACTCAACCTCACCCGAAACCGGATCATTTTCGAGAGCATAAAGCACGCAGTAGTCATCTCCACTTATCGCACCTTTGTTCAACTTTTTCAAAAGGCGTTTGTATGCAATTGACAAAACCAACAAACCCAATGTTGCATATAGCGTTCCCAATCCAATATCAATAAACGAATAACCTACTAAAACCATACTAAAGAGCCATTAATCCTTCTATCAAAGAAGATTTTTTATATTTCTCAATGATTGATTCAACATCTAGCATCAATTCTTTCGCACTCACACTGATATATTTCCCAGTTTTGGAAGGCTGCATTTTCAAATTCACTGCATCATCAAATAATGCTGTTGTTTTCGCCAATACCTTAGAGTTGTTTGGAACAATAAATTTAAATAAGTAGACACCGGGCCACTCTTGAAGATTTAACTGCTCACGCAATTTAAAATAAGGATCAGACATTTGAATCTAATTTTAACCACAAAGATAATCGTTTACTTTCGTCCAACAGCACATTTTTTCCATCAATAAAAGTATCAATCTCGTGAATTTGTGACTTGCCTTCATCACCGAATGTCGATACTGCATGAAAAAGATCCATGTCATCAGGTTCTTTTGAAACTACAACGCCATCAAAATCATCAAAATTTTGTTGCCAAACTAGAGCATACAATCGAATAAATTGAATATAGGCGTTACAAATTTGAATCAACTGAAGTCCATTACCAGTATTCATTACAGCGGTTCGATACTGACTCTTGTATTTGACGTATACCTCATGAGCAGATACCAAATCCTCGGGAGCATTAAAATCAAAACAGAGCTCTTCTGGTGAATCTAAAACTCCACCTAAAGCAACATAAGCTGTGTTCAATAATTCGATACGTTTTATTTTCGCTTGAACTACTTTTGATACCGGGAAATGGCCAACTAAAAACTGCTTTAATACAAACAAGTTTGATTCATAAAGATCAATAAGATCAACCCCATCTTCCTGAGGAAGATAAATATGTGCCTCTTCAACCATCATATTCTCCCCCCCTCTTTCGGGCCTGATTTCTTCGCATTCGAATATTCAAAAACTCCACAAGAAGAGCGTACATCATGGCAAAATAAATATATCCTTTCGGAATTTCTTGTCCGAATGCTTCTGCGACCAAAACAACCCCAATTGTTACAAGAAACCCTAATGAAATCATTTTAATTGTAGGTCTATTATTGATGAAATCGCTAATTGGCTTGGCAAAAAGCATCATTACAATCATCGATACAATAACCGCTGCATAAATGATCACTACCGGACTATATTCCTCCCCACCCATACCATTTGTCATTCCAACAGCGGTGATAATAGAATCAAAACTGAAAACCAAATCAATAAGAATAATTTGTACAATTACCGCACGAATGGATTTTACAGGTTTCGAATCTTCATGCGAATCACCAACCACTGAGCTGTGCATCTCGATGGTACTCTTATAAATAAGGAACAAACCTCCAAACAATAGAACGAGACTTTGCAGCGAAAACTCTTGGATAAATTCCCAAGTTGCATCCGGAAACAAAGGTTTATCCATCCGCATCAACCAGGCAACAAATGCCAACAAAACAAGTCGAACAATTAACGCCAAGGTAAGACCGATATTTCTTGCTTTTCGTTGATTTTCTTGAGGCAACCGATCTGTTACTATCGAAATAAAAATGATGTTGTCAATGCCAAGCACTATCTCCAGAAGAGCAAGAATGATAAAATAAACAAAACCATCCCAGGTAAATAACAAATGAAAAAAGTCAGTCATTGATTTGCGTTTAATACAAAAGTACAAAATAGGATTAATTCAATTTGAGTATTCAATTGAACTCAAATCCTTGCTTTAGGAAATGCTCACTGTTTAAAGTGCTCAAAAAAGTCTTTAAGAACTTTATCGTTCTCGGTTTTCGGAGTATGTATCTCAAGAAGTACAGGACGACTCCTATCTGAAGCACCAAAAAACTCCGGAATATAGGTTTCAATTTCTTGAATACTTGTTGCTGAGAGATAATCAATATCAAAAGTTGCACACAATTTTTCAGCTGAAAAAGGCTGCTGTGTCTCAAAATATTTTTCAAGTTTGTTCGACTTTGACGGTCCATCAATTATTCTAAAAATACCTCCTCCACTATTATTAATGACTACAATACGCAAATTGGGAGAAAGATAATTACTCCAAAGTGCATTGCTATCGTAGAAAAAGGATACATCTCCAGTAATGAGTAGGTTCAACTTCTTACTCTGTATAAATGCGGCCCCACATGCCGCACTGGTGCTACCATCAATACCACTCGTGCCTCGATTTGAAAAATATTGAATTGACGAAACTGGATCAAATAATTGACAATATCGCACCACAGAGCTGTTGCCCATGTGCAAAAGCGTATTGTCAGGAATGTAATCCAAAAGTGTTTCAATTACCGAGAAATCTGAATACGGCGCCTTTTGCACAAATGTTGGAGCCGCATCTTTGTTAGTGTAATCAACTTTCTTCCAATTTAGACCGAATGAATTGATATGCAATGGGTACTTCCACTTCAACATCGCATCAATCAACTGGGCTGGCTCTGTGCAAATAGAGCGTGTCAATTTACGATAGGTATCCATCTGAGGAAATGCGTGTCCAACCCTCCAATGGGATTTAACTTTACTCTTCCTTAGAAAAGTTTTAATTCTCTTTGATATAATTGCACCACCTAATGAAATCAATAAATCAGGTTCAAAATCCTCGAGCTGATCAATGGGTATACCACTCAATGTACGATCAATGCAATGAATGAATTTTGGGTGGATGAGATTTGAGGTATTTTCAACAAGGACAACCACAGAATTGTCATTCGCTAAGTCAGACAAACGATTCAGTAACCTTATGTTTTTATCCATTTGACCGCAAACAATCATTCGCTTGGATGAAGCATTCCAGTCTTTTTCCAATTCTAAAAGGAATTCATCATCAATCAATTCAGATGGCGAATTCAAGTCATCACTTTCAATTTCAAAATCATCCAATTCAACCAAGTCATACATCGGTTCAGAAATTGGACAGTTGATATGAATTGGTCCTTTCCATAAACCATTTCCAACTTCAAATAACTCACGAATTGACCGATCAAATTTTTGATATGCGCTCGGGTCAATGTACTCTTCAATTTGCATGTATGAGCGGACATGTCTGCCAAAAACCTCATCTTGCATGATGGTTTGTCCATCGCCGTGATTGATCCACTCAGTCGGTCGGTCTGCACTCATAATCACTAAAGGAATGCATTGGTAATAGGCTTCTGCAACAGCAGGGAAATAATTCAACACAGCCGATCCAGATGTACAAATAAGGCCCACTGGGAGATTTAACTGCTGTGACATTCCAAGTGCATAAAAAGCAGCGGAACGCTCGTCATGGATAACAATGGCTGTGATCTCCGGGTGATTGTCGATCGCTATAATTAAAGCTGCATTCCTCGATCCAGGTGAACAAACAACATGTGTCATTCCGTTCGCTGCACAATTGTGAACCAATCGTGCGATTCCTGTTTTTTCCGTTGTCACCATCTCCTTATATCAAAACTATAGTTTTTCAATTACGTTAAGTAACGTTTTTGCTTTATTTTCAGTTTCCAACCATTCGGAATGAGGATTCGAATCAATCGTCAACCCGCCACCGATATACAAGAAACATTCCTCTGCAAACAATTGAGCACATCGTAAGTTGACGTACAAATTCGTTTCTTCACCGACAACACCTATGAAACCGGCGTAAAGACCTCGATCGTGACACTCCAATTCACGAATCATCTCAAACGCACCCATCCTTGGTGCTCCACAGACAGCTGGAGTTGGGTGCATCAGCTCAACAAAATCATCTATTTTTCTAGATGGAAATTTGAATTTAAAATCTGTTCTTAAGTGTTCAACTGGTCCAGCCATTACCGATTCTGGACCTTTCTTTGAAATAATTTTACAATTGATTTGATCTAAATTTTTCTCGATAAATTCTGATACAAAATATTGCTCCGAACGCTCTTTTTCAGTCCATTCAATTCCTTTGCCACTCTCTTTCGTTCCTGCAAGAGACATGGTAAATCCTATCTCACCTTTTGCCTGCAACAGAACTTCTGGAGTGGCTCCAATCCATGTACCAAATCGATCACTCGAAATCAAATAAACAAAAGCATTTGGATATTCCTCACAAAGTGCATTGTACAATGAATTAAAACTGTGATTAAAAGAAATTTTTTTTATTCTCGATAAAATTGCCTTATTAACCTCTCGGTTGCTGAAATTTGACAAATATGCATTTGCTAAATCGAAATACTCTTCCTGACTGTAGATCGGGACATCCTCTGTTCTGATACTACCCGTAATATTTTGGGGCGAATCACTAGATTCGATAAATTGAAATATTTTATCTCCCGAAAAAGGTCGAACCACAAAACCATTCACAGATTCCGTTGCAGAAACCGCTGCAAAAGAACCTGACTTGCATCTACTCACTTTTCCTGGGATCCTATAATTGATTATATCCCCCATTTACTTCGATGGAATAACCATAACTGTTAAACGACCGGTACAAACTAATTTTTTCGTTACTTCATCCGTAATTTCAACCTGCCATACATGTGTTCTTCTCCCTGCATGTACTAGTTTTCCATGCGCCACAACAAAACCATCACGAGCAGCACCAACATGATTGGCATTTACCTCCAACCCGACTGGAACTTCCTTTGATAAATCAAGCAAAAGTGTAGACCCCATAGAACCTACTGTTTCTATCAAGGCAGCACTTGCGCCTCCATGTAACAGTCCCATGGGTTGTTTTGTTCGATCATCAACTGGCATTCGAACCTTAATATAGTCCTCTCCCAACTCAATACATTCCATCCCTAGCTGCGCCACCAGAGTGCCTTTACTGAAAGAATTGATGTCATTTAATTCGACTTGCTTTAATTTCATGTGACAAAGATAACCTCAGAATAGTAATTTAACAACATCATACCGTTTGTAATTATTTCAAATACGAAATAAAATTGAACGATTGATGCTTACATTTGAGCAATGATTCAGGAAAACATCAATTTAAAACAACACAACACGTTTGGCATCGAAGTCAATGCCCGCAGATTTGCTACGTTCTCCTCTATTGAAGAATTGCGTTCCTTACTCTCAGAAAAAAACGATGATTCCCTTTTAATTCTTGGAGGAGGAAGTAACATTCTCTTCACTAAAGATTTCAATGGCCTAGTCATCAAAAATGAAATCAAAGGTTTTGAAATAGTTGACGAAACCGAAAAATTTGTTCACGTCAAAGTTGGAGCCGGCGAAGTATGGCATGAATTCGTTCTGAAGTGCATCGAATTGGACTATGGAGGTGTTGAGAACCTCTCATTAATCCCCGGCAGCGTCGGAGCAAGTCCTATGCAAAATATTGGCGCATACGGTACTGAGATAAAAGATATTTTCATCCAACTTGAAGCCTACAAAATTGATACGGGTGAAATTCATATTTTTAATAATGAAGATTGCGAATTTGGCTACCGTGAAAGTGTTTTTAAAAAATCACTTAAAGATCAATACGTAATTGTTTCTGTTACGTATCGTCTGACCAAAGAACACCTGATAAACTCCAACTATGGTGCAATTGAAAACGAATTAACAAAGCGCGGAATAACACATGCCACAATTCGTGATATCAGTGATTCCGTTATAGCAATTCGCTCGAGTAAATTGCCTGATCCAAAAAAAATCGGAAATGCTGGAAGCTTCTTTAAAAATCCAATTGTAGACCACAAAATTGTCAAAGAAATAGCAAAAAATTACCATCAATTTCCACATTATCCTGCACCAAATGGAAAAGTAAAACTTGCGGCAGGATGGCTAATTGAGCAAGCAGGTTGGAAAGGAAAAACATTTGGGAATTTTGGTGTCCATAAACTTCAAGCCTTGGTACTTGTGAACTATTCTGAAAGTAAAGGTGATGAGATCTACGATTTATCTACACGTATCATAACATCGGTAAAAGAGCAATTTGGTATAACGCTTGAAAGAGAAGTGAATATCATCTAATCAACGACGGAAGGGAATTTACCACTCATCTGAAGTCCCATCCATTTCATTGGATTGATCCAACAACTTCTGCCAGTTGCTCGAACCATCATCGGTGTCGTCCAAAATACTTAAATATTCATTTTTGGTTAAATCATACCGTTCAATTTCTTCCCCAGTATATGCCTCAATATCGAGTAATATTTGCTTCTCACCCTCACTACAAAATGATAGTGCTTGACCTCTATTTTTTCCACGGCCTGTTCTTCCACATCTGTGTACGTAATTTTCAGAATCTTCTGGGAGGTCATAATTCACAACATATTCAACACTTGGAATATCAATTCCTCGAGCTGCAACATCCGTCGTAATCAGCACTGTATTCTCTCCCGCCCGAAAGCGATCAAGAATAGAAAACCTCTCTTTCTGGTCAATCCCACCGTGCATTGCCTCAGAGTGAATCTGCACACGCTTCATCGCTTCTACGATGCGACCAACTCGAACCTTCGTCCTTGCAAATACCACGACTTTCTTTTCAGGATACTGCTTCACAATATTCTCTAAAAAAAAGCGCTTGTCATCCATCTCAACAAATATGACCGAATGGTCAATATTTTTTGCAACAGGGTTTTTAGGAGAAATTTGAATACGGATTGCATTTTTCACAACATCATAAGCCAATGACTTGATCTTCTTCGAGATTGTTGCTGAGAAAAATAATGTTTGTCTTTTCTTTGGTATGAATCGAAGCACATCTGAAATGTCTTTTGCAAAACCAAGATCAAGCATCAAGTCAGCCTCATCAAGCACGAGGTATTCGACATTCGAGAGATCAAGAGCATTCTGAGAAATGAGATCAAACATTCTTCCTGGGGTCGCTACCAATACATCAATTCCATTATTCAATGTTTTAATTTGCTGTTCTTGTTCCACACCACCAAACAAACCAAAAACTTTCACACCAGTATGCTTTCCAATTGTTCGATATACTCCAGCAATTTGTTTTGCAAGTTCTCGCGTCGGAACCATAACCAAACAGCGAACAGTTCCTTTTGTATATTTGTTCTTTTTTCGCTGGATATTGTTGATTGTAGGTATTGCAAAAGCAGCCGTTTTTCCCGTGCCCGTTTGAGCGATAGCCATCACATCTTCTCCATCCAAAATAGGTCGAATGGCTTTGTATTGTATATCCGTTGGACGCTTAAAACCGAGAACATCCAATTGTGTCTTAATTTCTTTTGATATGTTGTAATCCGAAAATTTCATACTTCACAAAAAAGCCCTGACGAAATTGGTCAGGGCTCTCAGTTCTATTAAATAATTTATTCTGCCGTTTCTTGACTTGGAACCAAAATACGCCCGCAATGTTCACAAGCGATAACTTTCTTTTTAGTATGAATATCCAACTGACGCTGTGGTGGTATTTTATTAAAACAACCTCCACAAGAATCTCTATCTACTGGAACAACTGCTAAACCATTTTTCGCGTTGTTACGAAGTCGAGTGTATGCGTTTCCGAGTCGTGTATCGAGCGATTTAAGTGCTGCTTTTGATTTCTTAATTAGCTTTTCCTCTTGTGTTTGCGTTTCTGCAATAATTTCATCCAATTCAGCTGTTTTTGCATCTAAATCTTGCGAGCGGAGTCCTCTACGCTCAATGGCTTCAGCGAGGACTTCTTTTTTATGTGCAACTTTCGCTTTCGCCTCTTTGCTCCGCTTTTCATTCAATTTAATTTCCAGCTCCTGATATTCTACCTCTTTCGAGATTGATTCAAACTCTCTGTTGTTGCGTACATTGTTTTGTTGTTCTTTGTACTTTGCAATTGCAGCTTCAGCCTCTTTGTTTGCATTTTTCCGATCAGAAACATCCGTATCTAGTGCATTAATTTCGTCCTCCATCTTAGCAATTCGAGTATCAAGCCCGGCAAGTTCGTCTTCCAAATCTTGCACCTCCAACGGAAGCTCTCCTCTAACTGTTCTTATTCTGTCAATTTCAGAATCGATTAATTGCAAATTATATAGACTGTCTAATTTTTCAGCTACTGTCGCCTCTTTTTTAGTTGCAGTTTTTGCCATTTGTCAAAAATAATTTATTGGGTTTGTATTCACCTCCGTTAAATGAACGGCAAATGTAGTGAATTTTTTCTTCAAAATCGTGGCGATTCTGTTCGAAGTGTATTGTTCGCTTTCAAAATGTCCAATATCTGCGATGATTATTTCATTTTCTGCATCAAAAAAATCGTGGTATTTGTAGTCTCCGGTGATAAAAACGTCAGCTCCAGAGCGTTTTGCTGCCCGCAGTAAAAAGCTACCAGATCCGCCGCAAAATGCTACCTTTTTGATTTGACCTCCAGACAATTTCGAATGTCGAATAACAGCACAATTAAATGTTGATTTAAGAAACGTTAAAAATGCAACCTCATCCATTGCTTTCGTCAAATCACCAACCATTCCGCTTCCTTCGTAGTCATTGGCATTCATTAATGGAAGAACATCATAAGCAATCTCCTCATAAGGATGACTCAATCGCATTGCATTTAAAATCGCATCAAGCTGATGCGATGAACATACCACCTCAAAACGTTCTTCTTGAACATTAGTAGATTTACCGATTTCTCCGATATGCGGACTTGAATTTTCACCGGGTGTAAACATTCCTTCTCCAGAAACGGAAAAGCTACATTCACTATAATCTCCAATATTGCCCGCTCCTGCTTTATACATCGCTTCTGAAACCACTTTGACATGACTTCGCGGTACATAACAGACCAATTTATTAAGCACATTCAATTTTGGAGATAAAATACGCACATCTGCAAGCCCTAAGCGCTCTGCAATTTCATAGTTTACTCCAAAACGATAATTATCCAAATTTGTATGGCAAGCGTAAATCGCAATGTCATTCTTTATCGCCTTTAAAATAGTTCTTTGTATGTAATCGGTTCCATTAATTTTTTTTAATCCCTTAAAAACAATTGGATGATGTGAGACAATTAAATTACACCCTCTTTCAATTGCCTCATCAACCGTAGATTCGATACAATCTAACGAGACAAGTACATTAGTTATCTCTTGATTTTGATTCCCAACAATGAGACCAGAATTGTCATAAGATTCCTGACTTGAAAGAGGTGCTAAACGCTCTATATATCTTGTTATATCGTTAATTTTTGTCATACATTAGAATTTATAAGTCAACCCCATATTCACTCCTATCGCTCGACCGAAATGCGCGTAAGGCGATGTCTCAACATTCGAAGATATGAGTTGCAACCTATATTCAGGAACAAGCAACAAAGAAACATTTCTGCCCATCGTAAGATGAACCCCTACATTTGCAACCGCACTTAATACAAAGGATCGATATCCATTTTGTGTAGTGTAAGTTTCTTTTGTCTTTGTATTGACTGCATCCTCCCATCTCCGATCTTGCTTATATTTGGTGAACAATTGCGGAATCAACCCACCACCAACATACAAACGAACATTTTCACCGCAAGTAAAGTAGGCTTTGACGGGCATTCCGATATATTTATATGTGCTTTCATAAGCATGCAAGGTATCCGAACCCTCATAAAGGTACGATTCACCATTTTGGATATAAGTAATCCCTCCTTCCCATGTCAAATAAGGTAAAATTCGATCACGAACACCTATACCCAATGACCAACTATCGAGACTTTTCTCGTATTCTCTCTCTCCAAGAGAGGCTGCATAAATTCCTCCATTCCCCGTATTCTCGATCAAATTACGGCTTGTCCGCGACCAATTTGCGAGAGCAAAAAATTCAGCTGTTCCACTGTTTGTTTCGGCAGGTCTTTGTTCATCTTTGGGCTGCCCCTGTATTACATCAATTTGAGCATTAACAGCTAAAACAGACAAAATCACAATAGCTGTAAGGAAGTACTTTTTTAGTTTCATAGCGGAAAGATACCAAATAATCGAAATTTTCATCGATCAAAGTAGCAAATCATAAATATTCACCTACCGTTCAATTGACTGATTTTATTGTTACCTGTTCTTGTCTTAGATACCAACATTAATTTTTAATTTTGAGATGATGAAAAGATTACTTGATTTTCTACCGGACCATGTTGCTACCTTATTGAATCGACTCGGAATCGTTCTGATGTCTATGTACTTGACACGACTCGTTTTTCTTTTCTCGAATATCGAGGCCTTCCAAAATTTGGCATTCTTGGACTTCCTGGTAGCTCTTTGGTTTGATGTCATTACAATTGCTCTATTTTTTCTGCCTTACTACATCCTGTATATGCTGCCTATACCATTTCGTCATACGGGAGCTTACAAACTATTTTTCCGACTGCTATTTCACATTACTAACGCCCTGATGCTTGGCTTAAACCTCATGGATGTTGAGTATTTTCGATTCACAAGCAAGCGCTCTACTTATGATATTTTATCTATGTTCGGCGGAGGTGGAAATGATCTTGGTCAATTATGGGGAACATTTTTGCAGGATTTTTGGCTTGTTATTTTGATCTATATCGCTTTAATCGTAGCGTCCGATTTCTTGTATAGAAAGACCGACAGATTGGCATTGAAACCTACCAATCGCTCTCAATTTTTAAAAACGAATTTGATCTGGTTCTTACTCATTGTTCCGACACTATTTATAATCGGAAGAGGAGGATTCGGACTGAAACCAATCGGTATAATTCAAGCCAATCGCTACACCAATCCGGAAAACATTTCATTCATACTACCTACTCCTTTTACCATTATCAAAACAATAGATCAAGGAGGATTGGATCCAGTGATTTACATGTCTGAAAAAGATGCTACATATTATTTCAATCCCGTAAAAAAAACACAGCCGCAAGGTATTTTAGCGCACAACACGAACGTTGTCATTATCATGCTTGAAAGCTTCGGTTCAGAATTTGTTGGAGCTTTTAATAACGGTAAAGGTTATACTCCATTTATGGATTCAATTATTAACCAATCACTAACATTCAATTACAGCTTCGCAAATGGGAAGCGATCCATAGAGGCAGTGCCCGCCGTAATCGCATCAATGCCGACACTTATGGAAAATGCATACATATCATCGCCATATGGAAATAACAAGATTAACACCTTACCCAACATACTTGGAAAACATGGATATGAATCTGCATTTTTTCATGCAGCAACAAATGGATCTATGAGCTTTGATGGATTCTCTGAAATTTGTGGATTTGACCACTATTTTGGGAGATTCGAATACAACAATGATGCGCATTTTGACAAAACATGGGGAATCCTAGACCATTATTTTAATCCATGGAGCGCTAGAAAAATGAGCGAACTCAAAGAACCCTTCTTCAGTACTCTATTTACAATTTCTTCGCATCACCCCTACTTTATACCAAAAAGCTTAAGGGATGATGTGAAAAGAGGTCCTCAGAAAATATGTGCCTCAATAAGCTACGGAGACATCGCACTTCGTAATTTTTTCATCGAAGCAAAAAAACAAAGTTGGTACGACAACACGCTGTTCGTACTTTTGGCTGATCATACGCCAGCGACAACATCAAAAGTATACAACCAACGTACGCACATTTTCCGAATACCAATTGCATTTTACCATCCCAGCGGAAACTTAAATTCAGAGAAGAGCAATAAAGCTTTTCAACAATTGGATATCATGCCAACAATTTTAGATTTATTGAATATTGATACCGAGTATTATGCATTCGGAAATTCCTATTACAGCGGAGATAGCGGTGAAGCACTAACCTATCTTTCAGGGTCTTTTAATTACTTCAAAAACGGACATTTAATTGTCTATTCGAACGGAAAGGCACAAAACTTGTACAACTACACAAAAAATAAAATTGACTTAAACGATTCTTTAACCTATTTTAGTAGTGAGATTAAAGATGCCGAACAAAAAATCAAAGCAACTATACAACGTTACAACAGCGATTTAATAAAAAACAGAACAACGGTAAAGTGAAACAAACAATTCGATTCATAGTAAACCCGATATCAGGAGTTGGAAAGAAAAATTACATCCCTGATTTGATTGAGAATTACCTCGACCACAACAAGTTTGACTATGATCTTGCATTTACAGAATATAAACTTCATGCGAAAACACTCGCAAAACAATCCTCAGAAGAAGGAATCGATATTGTTTGCGCTGTTGGAGGCGATGGATCTGTTCATGAAGTGGGAACAGCATTGATTGGAACAAAAACAAAATTAGCAATACTACCCGTAGGATCTGGGAATGGTTTGGCCCGACATCTAAAAATTTCTATGAATATCAGAGTGGCAATTGAATGTATCAACAATTCAAAATCCATAGCGATGGATACTGTCCTTGTAAATGAAAAATCATTTTTGGGTGTTGGAGGATATGGTTTTGACGCAGTAGTAGCGAAGAGATTCGACACCCATCGTCGAAGAGGTCTTTGGGGTTATATTCAACTCATTCTTCGTGAGTTTTTTCGATTCAACCCTATCAATGCCTCAATTGACATTGATGGAAAAATAAAAACGCTTCCTGTCGTTCTGCTAACCGTGGCAAATTCTTCTCAATTTGGCAATGGTTTTACGATATCTCCAAAGTCTGATGTAACTGATGGAGAATTGGAATTGGTTGTTTTAAGGCCATTTACCATTTGGTCGGCACCATTAATTGTCTACCGTTTTTTCACAAAAAGAAGCGATACTTCCAGGTTCTCTGAAATTATTCCTTTTAAAACAGCCAAGCTAAAGCTCTCTAAAAAAATTGCACATTACGATGGAGAGCCCTGCGATGTGAAAGATGAGATCAATGTCAGTGTTGTTCCAAAAAGTCTGAATATTATAATAGGTAATTAAGAAATGATTCCCAAAATCAATTGATATAAAGATGCTCTATCTCTATCTTTACCCATTAGCTCCTGCTATTTTAATCGCAGTTCTGAATTGGATTTATTGGAGAAAACAAGGATTCACTTCAAAAATTCATTTGGGCTTTGGAATCATCATTTTTTGGGCCGGTTTCCACATCTTATTTAAATACTTCGCATAGACGAATGAACGATTATTCGAATAGTTCAATTAACTTTACAGAACCCATATTCGAAGAAAACAACTCAATGAATCGTTTTTTTAAGACTTTTAAAAAAAGCTCACTTAACGACTGGAAAGATCAAATTATTAAAGATCTTAAGGGAAAAGAGCATGCTACATTGGAATTCAATGATCCTATTGAAGAAATTAAATTTAAAGCATACTACCACCAAGATGAAGTAATTATACCACCGCAAACGCCCGGGAATTTTCCTTTCAAACGCGGATATTCGTCAACAAATAATTTCTGGTCAAATGCAGCACTCATTTTAATTCAAAACGAAAAAATAGCGAATCAAGAAGCTTTGGCTATTTTAATGAATGGGGCAAATATGCTTGTCTTTAAATCGAACAAAAACAACTGTGATTGGGAAAAAGTACTTCAGGGTATTCAGCTAGAATATATTGAATCCCAATTCATTATTTCCACAAAACAGGACTTCCTAGCCATTAAGGCTATTGATTCAAATGCCTCTATCGCATACGACCATCTAGCCATAAAGAACTCTAAATTATTCGAGGAAATCATCGCGCACAACAAAACCGATCAATCACTCGCGCTAAAAGTGAATGGATTCAGTGTTCAACAAGCTGGAGCGACGTCATGGCAAGAAGTGGCATTTTGCTTAAATGTTGGTCACGAGTACCTTCTGCAACTTATGACTGAAGGACTCACGATTGACGAGGCCTCAAAAATGATTCATTTTCATATTGGAATTGGAAACAATTATTTCAACGAAATTGCCAAGCTGCGCACATTACGCCAATTGTGGTCTAAATTGATACAAGCCTACTCCCCAAAAAATCAAAGGTCTTTTGATTGTAACATTACTGCAATCATCGGACATGTCAACAAATCGTTAAGGGATCCCTATACAAATCTATTACGACAAACTACAGAAGTCATGTCGGCACTCAACGGAGCGAATGCAATCTTGGTATTGCCTTATGACTTTTATTCGGATCAAGGTCCGAGCTCATTGGCCAAGCGCATGGCAATAAACCTTGCTTTACTGCTTCAAGAAGAAGCATATCTTGACAAAGTGATCGATCCAATAGGAGGAAGTTATTCAATTGAAACACTTACAGAATTAATTGGGGAAAAATCCTGGAATACATTTCAAGGAATAGAAAAAAATGGAGGATTGTTTGAGCAAAATGCACTCAATGTATTTGCCGAATTAATCATGAAAAAACAAAACCAAAGAGTTGAAGCTTTTTCTTCTGGGAAAACCACCCGAATAGGAATAAACGATTACGAAGACCTAAACGAAAAAGTAGCCAATTGGAAAGAAGTGGATTCATACCTGGGAATGAAACCATTAATCCTTGATCTTCAACCTAAAAAAAGTGAAAAATGAAAAGAGTAGATTTTAGTAAAATCGATGCTTCGGTCGAAGTTGACAATTCTAAAATTGAGCAATCGACTACTTTCACGACTTCTGATAAAATTGATATTCAAAATTTTTATACGCACAATAATATCGAGCAAACCGAACACATTGGTTTTGTATCTGGGACACCACCTTACCTAAGAGGGCCTTATTCTTCAATGTATGCGATACGTCCCTGGACCATTCGACAATATGCGGGATTTTCAACTGCAGAAGAATCAAATGCATTTTACCGAAGAAATTTAGCTGCCGGACAAAAAGGTTTGTCTGTAGCATTCGATTTGGCCACACACCGTGGATACGATTCTGATCATCCAAGAGTACTTGGAGATGTGGGGAAAGCAGGAGTTGCCATCGACTCGATCTTAGATATGAAAGTCCTTTTCGATCAAATCCCACTTAATAAAATGTCAGTTTCCATGACGATGAACGGCGCCGTATTGCCAATCATGGCATTCTATATCCTTGCAGCTGAAGAGCAAGGTGTATCTCAATCGGAACTATCGGGAACCATACAAAACGATATCCTCAAGGAGTTTATGGTGCGTAATACGTATATCTATCCACCGCTTCCGTCGATGCGGATTATATCAGATATTTTTGAATATACAGCTAAAAACATGCCGCGTTTCAATTCAATTTCTATATCTGGATACCATATGCATGAGGCAGGTGCAACGGCAGCAATTGAACTTGCATATACCTTAGCAGATGGATTGGAGTATCTGAAAGCAGGAATTAAAGCGGGAATGGATGTCGATGACTTTGCTCCTCGATTGAGCTTTTTCTGGGCAATAGGCATGAATCATTACACAGAAATTGCAAAAATGCGAGCTGGTAGGGTATTGTGGGCAAAATTGGTGAGCCAATTCAATCCGAAAAATAAAAAATCTCTTGCACTCAGAACCCATTGCCAAACATCTGGCTGGAGTTTAACAGAGCAAGACCCTTTTAATAATATCGCCAGAACCTGTATCGAAGCTTTAGCTGCCGTTTTTGGAGGAACACAATCACTGCATACCAATGCTTTGGATGAGGCCATTGCTTTACCTACAGATTTTTCCGCAAGAATCGCTCGCAATACACAAATTTATCTTCAAGAAGAAACAGGAATCACCAAGCATGTAGATCCCATGGGTGGAAGTTACTATGTTGAAAAATTAACTGAAGAATTGATTCATGAAGCATGGAGTCTAATCGAAGAGGTTGAGGAACTTGGTGGCATGGCAAAGGCGATTGAAACCGGACTTCCGAAAATGAAAATAGAAGAAGCCGCTGCAAGAAAGCAAGCAAGAATTGATTCGAACAAAGACATCATCGTAGGTGTAAATCGCTTCCAGTTAGAGAAGGAAGATTCCATTGAAATTTTGGAAGTTGACAACTCAAAGGTACGTGAAAATCAAATCAAACAATTGCAAAAAATCAGAAAAAACAGAAATAAACTCAAAGTAAAAGCGTCACTCCAAAAGCTAGAGGATGCGGCAAAATCCGGCAAAGGCAACTTATTAGAAATTGCGATTCAATGCGCTAGGGATCGTGCAACACTTGGTGAAATTTCAACTGCACTAGAAACTACTTTTGGACGGTATCAGGCAACGATTCGTTCAATAAATGGTGTATATTCGTCTGAATCTATGGAAGATATTGATTTTAATATTGCTCAAAGCATGGCCGACCAATTTAGTAAATTGGAGGGGCGTCGACCACGCATTATGATTGCAAAAATGGGACAAGATGGCCACGATCGTGGAGCAAAAGTAATTGCCACATCTTTTGCAGATATTGGCTTTGACGTTGATATTGGACCATTATTCCAAACCCCCGAAGAGGCGGCAAAACAAGCCGTAGAAAACGATGTTCACATTTTAGGAGTTTCATCACTAGCTGCAGGGCATAAAACACTGGTACCTCAAGTAATTGAAGAACTCGAGAAATTAGGTCGTGGTGACATAATGGTCGTTGCCGGCGGAGTAATACCACAACAAGACTACGATTTTCTCCACAAAGCAGGAGTGTTTGGTGTATTTGGACCAGGAACCAAAATTTCAAAAGCAGCTCAAAATATACTCCAACTCCTATTGAAAAGTTTTGAATAATTTTTGAGATAAAAATGCGAATAGCATAAGAATCAATGAACTTTTTGAATTAAATAATGTAACTTGTGGTTTAATTTATACATAGAATTAAATGATAGAAGAAATGTTAAAAAAGAGTTAACGTTCTCTCCTAAAATAAATTCGGCACAATCTTTGAAAATTGATTAGAAAAATAATTATGAAATATATATTCACATTACTCAGCTTCATTTTTATCAGTCAAATTGTATTCTGTCAACAATACGATGAACTCAAAATCCTATATGCTGATGAAGACTATAAAAAACTTGTTGCAAAATCTCTGAAATACACGGAGAATGAAAAAACAAAAAAAAAGGTTGTTCCATACATCTGGGCAGCAAAAGGTTTGTACGCTATTTCTGAATCAGGTGAAACTGATGTCAAATACAAGAACGCATACAAAGACGCCATAAAGTATCTTTCGAAAGGACTAAAATACGACCTCAAGTTAAATGATGGTAGTACATTTGAAGAATTCAGTGAATTTACCGAAGAATTTAAAATGTCTTTGTTCTTTAGAATTACTAATGAATTAGAATCAGAGGCATATAAAAAAGCCTATTCGTGGGCAATGAAATACCCGAAAATCACTAAAAATACCGTTGGAGCCAAATACATAGCTGGAGCATGTAAATACCTTGTCTCTGATCCAGGAACATCACGAACACTTTGGAATGAAGGTGACGCATTATTAAAAGAAGTAAATGAAATTGATAGCTGGGGCGAAGCAGATAGAAACATGTTAATGATGGGCGTTTATTACTCAGCAAGAGCTTTAAAGTCAAAGCGTCAGACAGAGAAAGCAAAAGCCTTCATGAATAAAATCGCTCAATGGTTTGAAGGAAACGAAGATTTCAAAGAACTTTATGATGAAATCGTCAACTAATTTTGCAACGAATTCAAATAAAAAACCGTTCTTTAAAGAAGAGCGGTTTTTTTTATTAAAAAAACACAACATTAGACGAAACTATTGTCAAACAAACTAAAATGAAACGCAGACTAATTCTACTCTTTTGCTTTTTTCAAGCTGTAGCAACAGCCCAAACATTCAATCCATTTTATTCAGCTCTTACAGCCAATTGCAATCAAGATAGTGTCACTCAGAACTTAATGGAATTTGAAGCGTTAGGAATAAAAGAACTCGGAACTTCTGCTATAGACGATACATACGACTGGCTGGTTTCAAAATATACAAATCTTGGTTACACAGATATTGTAGTAGACGACTTCTTCGCAAACGGATGGCCAACAAAAAATTTAATCGTGACTAAAACCGGAACGGTATACCCCGATACTTATGTTATAATTGATGGTCACTACGATACAAAAAATGGCACAGGGACAAATGACAATGGCACTGGAACGGCTATAATTTTGGAAGCTGCTAGATTACTTAAGAATATCAATACAGAATATTCGATCAAATTTATCCACTTCAGTGCTGAAGAAACTAGTCTGCAAGGAAGTCAACACTATGTAAATACAGATGTTGTTCCAAACAATATGGACATCAAAATTGTCTTCAATATCGATCAAGTTGGAGGTGTAAATGGTATGACAAACAATACTATTATCTGCGAGCAGGACATGAGCCCACCCTCTAGTAATGATGCACAATCTGCTCTAATGACAAATGAACTGGCAACATGCATCGAACTCTATTCAAATTTGATGACAGAAATTAGTTACGCGTATGGTTCGGATTATGTTCCATTTATGAACCAGGGAGAAATAATCACGGGACTTTATGAGAAAAATCAAACACCTTATGCTCACACAACCCAGGACAGTATTGAATACATTGATTTAGATTATGTGTATGAAATTACAAAAGGGTCTTTGGGAGCCTTGTCTCATTTCGCAATCGCCTATGAGGAACTCGCTATACCTGAGAATAAATCAAATGATCTAAACGTTTTTCCGATTCCATCTGATGGATACTTAACACTTTCAATTGAGTCTCTAGTTGGTCAACCTATTGATCTAACGATATCCAATATTTCAGGAGCGATATCACACAAAACAAGAATTTCATCCCTAAATGTTGAGCAAATAGTCGATATAATGTACCTCCGCCCTGGAGCATATCTTTTGTATATCGAAGCACAAAATCAAAGGTATTACAAACAAATATTCCTCAAATAATCAGATTTGAACAATATAAATTGTAAAACATCAGTGCACTAATTAAAAACGAGCACATTTCATTCTTATTTTTGAATTGTGAAACGTTTTTTATTGATTTTTCGGAACAAATTTTTACTGGCTATTACCATCTTCTTCGTGTATGCATTATTTCTTGATGAAAATGATATTTTCACTATCATTTCTCAATCAAATAAGTTAAGTTCATTAAAAGCAGAAACGAATGAGATGAATCAAAACCTTAAGGAGACACAGCGTATATTGAACAGGTTAAAATACAGTGCTGAAGTAGAAAAATATGCTCGAGAAAAGAAATTATTCAAAAAAGATGATGAAGATATCTTTGTTATTTTTTACGAATAAGACTAGCGCCCCAATGCTTTTGGAATCAAACTCCTATCATGTTGAAAATCAATGACTTGAACATTGTGAAAATAAAACCTGGCTATTTGAGAATATCCATATCCTAATTCAGCCATGCGCATCGCTCCCTCCTGGCACAATCCTACCCCATGACCAAAGCCACGTCCTTCTAACACCACCTGGTCACCGTTCAAATACGAACTAAAAAACGTTGATTTTAAATGAAACTTCTGTCGTAAATCCCGAAGGGGAATACCAAGTGATGGGTGAATGAAAAATGCCTTGCGCTCAATTTGATCGAAATTATAAATATAGTTGCCATATTTTTTCTCAGAAACGCCGTATTCCTGATTTAAAAAATCAGCCCATTTCCTTTTATTAATAGTGGTTCTCCATGTTGCCTGACGTGTATGAATACAAAAGGTATCTATGAAACTTTCCACATAGGGTACAGAGGTATTCCAAACATAGCCTGCATCGCAAACTTGTCCGCCACAATTTGCCGAAAAATAAGTAGTTACAAGTTGATCTCTGGGCCCCACAAGTACTTTATTTTGAGTTAATTGAACTGCGGTTTTTATTGCATCTGTGTATCTCAGCATATTGTGGTATGCCTGACAATGAACACCATCACAAAGCTGGAACCCCTCATCGTGGTGTCGATCTTCATTTTTGAGGGCATATGTTCTACTCATTAAAGCTTGAACTTTATAATATTCCAAGTGTCGACCTCCACCACCCTCGGATTCTACAACTCCTGACAAATAATTATCCATATTGACCAGGTTCACGACATTCAAACGCCCGTCCACAGATTTCACTTCCAAATTATCAGGGTAATAGTGTTGTCTGGATGTTGGTAATAGGGATTTGATTTTAAACGACGAATTTAATGTGTCCTGAACAATATGTACACAATAAAAATCCTGATAAGTATCATTTGTTTTGATTCGCACCATCCCCGAATGCAGCTCAAGTTCGATCGCACCTAGAATGCCCAGATTGATCGAGTCTCCATAAACCGAATATACACCTTGGTTGGCGCTTAGAGCTATTTTCTTGACCTCGATGCTACGAAGCAACCCAATACGAAGCTCCTGCGCATTGGACCAACAGGTTAAGGTCAGGAAAAAGAAGATGATTCGAGTCTTCATGCCTCAAATTTATAATTTGTATCACTTTACTTGGTTGTCTTTGATAGCGTTTTAAACAAAGATTGTGCAACTTTTTTACTCGCACCTCCTCCACCTAACATTTCTTCAAGCTCGTTGTATTTATCAATGAGCATTTGACGATAGTTCTCATCATTAATTATCTTGTCCAACTCTAGCTGAATGTTCTCTGAGGTACATTCATGTTGAATTAATTCTTTTACCACTTCTTGATCTAAAATTAAATTGACTAGTGAAATGTACTTCACCTTAATCAAACGTTTTGCGATACTGTACGAAATATTGGAGCCTTTGTAACAAATTACTTCAGGCACCTTAAACAATGCTGCCTCTAATGTTGCAGTACCTGAAGTAACGATGGCGGCGCGCGCATTTGCCATTATTTCATAGGTTTCGTTAAAAATGACGGACACTGAATCATCAATTGAAGCATAAAATTCTTTTGAAAGTGTTGGAGCACCAGCAACAATAATCTGATGATTTACGTATCCTTTAACAGCAGCAAGCATAATTGGCAACTTCACTGAAACTTCTTGTTTTCTGCTGCCGGGAAGAACAGCAATAATCGCACGATTATCCAATTGGTTCCGGTCAAGAAAAGAAAGTCTTGAATCGCTAAAATCAAACTTTGCAATCTCATCAAGCAATGGATGTCCCACATATTCAACATCAAAATCAAACCTCTTGTAGAAGTCCTTCTCAAAAGGAAGAATTACATACATCTTATCAACAAGTTCTTTAATCTTGTATACCCGATTCTGTTTCCAAGCCCATATTTGCGGTGATATGTAATAGTACACCTTGATATCGTGTTTTTTCGCCCATTTAGCAATTCGGAGGTTGAATCCCGGATAATCAACCAAAATAAGTGCATCCGGTTGATACGCCAATATATCCTTTTTACAAAAAGATATATTTCTCAAAATCGTTCGGAGGTTCAATACCACTTCTAAAAAACCCATAAATGCGAGATCTTTGATGTGTTTGGCCATTCCTTTCTGTATGGCATTCATCTTCTCACCGCCCCAAAATCTAAAATCAGTGTTGGATCGCTCATCGAGTATTGCTTGCATCAAATTACTTGCATGTAAATCACCTGAAGGCTCACCTGCAATTATATAGAACTTATGTTTTGCAGCCATTTAGAAGAATTTAATGTAGAGTATGTAAGGCGCAAAAAAAAGGGTTCCAATGATAACACCTCTTGCAACGTTGTAGCGTTCTCGATTCAGGAAAAAATAAAACCAAAATAAATTCGAGATAATGGATAAGGTTATAATCTTAATTCTATATTTCGTGATTACATCAAATTCACGCCACAAGCGCGAAAAATCATAATTCTGAATCCAAGAGAGCACAAAAATTACAATAGGTATGAAAAGAAGCGGAGTTATTACTCCAATCAATACTCCTTTCGTGTGGTCTTTCGTCCATCCTTTTCTCATAAACTCCAACTTTCAAGTTCTTTTATTGCTTCGTATTTCGTCATATCAAATTGTGTTGGAACGATGGTGGCATATCCTTTTTCAATCCAATACAAATCGGTATCTTCCGTCTGATCCATTTCAATGTACTTCCCTGTCAGCCAATAATATGGGCGGTTAAATTGATCTTTTCGTTCGTCAAAACGATCCTCCCAATACGCATGTGCTTGTCTACAAACCTTAATCCCTTTGAATTCCTTCATGGTGAGCTTCGGAATATTTACGTTCAAGCAAACACCATTTGGCAGGCCATTTTTCAAAACCGCATCAACAACGGACGCCACGATCTTCTTTGCAACAGAAAAATCTGCATCTGCCGCGAAATCACAAAGAGAAAAACCAATCGATGGAATTCCTTCCATTGCCCCTTCCACCGCAGCAGACATTGTTCCTGAATACAATACATTTGTTGCAGTGTTGGCTCCATGATTAATTCCGGAAACTAACAAATCTGGTTTTCTGCGCAATACCTGATTTATTCCAAGCTTTACACAATCTACCGGAGTACCAGAACAAGCCATCGCATCAATTTCTTCAAACAAAGTTGACGGATACAATCGCAAAGGATCGTTAATGGTTATTGCGTGCCCCATGCCCGATTGCGGTGAATCTGGGGCAATTAATACAACCTGTCCCATACCATGGACAACTTCAAACAAAGATGCGATCCCCTTCGCAGATACGCCATCGTCATTCGTTACTAAAATTAATGCTTGTTTTTCCGCCATTTAAATGTAGAATTCCTCTCACCACGAAAGTAATTAAAGTTCTCAACTTCTTTGATAGAAATTAAATTGTAATCGAAAGGATTTAACTATTTTTGTTGTGATTAGCGATGATAAATGACAACAGCAGAATTAATTCTTACGGTTAGGACTATCACACATGAAAATATTGATGCAATCAATCAACATGTTAGAAAACTGAGCTCTGAACAACTGAATTGGAGACCAAATCCTGGGGTCTGGAGCGTTGCCGATACACTTGCTCATCTGAATGAATTTAGTCGTTATTATCACTCAGCATTTGTTAAAAAAATTGAGAATACAAGATTTGTTTCTACCAAAGAAGCATTCATGAGTTCACCTCTTGGGCGCTCTGCATGGAAATCTATGAAATTAGGGAATGCAAAAAATGTGAAGCGAAAATTCAAAGCTGCAAAAGGATACAATCCAACAATTGACCCTTCACTTGTCACTGGAAATGAGTACAGTCAATTTATTGATTGTCAAGAAGAACTGATTTCAATATTCAAGCAAGCAGAAGGGGTCAATATAAAACGGGTGAAGATTCCAATCTCAATGTCTAAGATTGTTCGACTACGACTTGGTGACGCCTTATTGTATGTTGTTTTCCATAATCAAAGACATGTAGAGCAAGTTGTAAAACTCGTACGTCACATAAATTTTCCAAAAAAATAATATGAGCAAAGAAAACGGGTACTGCATTGTAAGTGTCGCACCTGTTCGTGCCGATAAAAAGGATCAAAGTGAAATTGTTACACAACTTCTTTTCGGTGAGCTAATTTCAATAATTGAACTGGATTTTCCGTGGGCAAAAATAACAACGTTTGCCGACGGATATCATGGTTGGATTGATTTCAAGCACATCAAGCTCCTTTCAAAGAAAGAAACCAAGCGCTGGCTCAATGGACTCGGATATTCAAGAGCAAGGGAACGAATGATACGAACACCATGGGGAATCCAATCCATATACAGAGGTTCTTTTGTTCCGGAAAACATGAAAAAGTTTGAGATTGGAACCGATCATTTTGAATGGATTACTGACGACAAAACTCCAAACCAATCAGTTCTTTCTTTGGCAAAAGAATACATAAACACACCTTACCTTTGGGGAGGAAAAACACCTTTTGGAATAGACTGCTCTGGACTTAGTCAAATTATTTATCGATTCTATGGAATCAATCTACCCCGGGATGCTTCGGAGCAAGTTGAACATGGAACTCCTGTTACTATTGATAAAACTCAACAAGGTGATCTTGCATTTTTTGACAACAAAGAAGGAAAGATTATTCATTTAGGAATCTGTGATGGTGAAGGAGGAATTATACACGCAAGTGGACATGTACGATACGATACTTTAACCGAGTCAGGGATAGCTCATTCTGAGACCAATGAAATGACACATAAATTGAGAATAATTAAACGATTATAAATCATAAAAATAACCTTGAAATAAAAAAAATATCCGATATTTGTTATATCAAAACCTAAACCAAACTTTTACAACATTATGAAAATACTAATCACCGGTGGTGCTGGATTTATTGGAAGTAATCTAGCAAAAAAATTAGTGGATAACGGCAATAAAGTCGTTGTTCTTGACTCGTTACTAAGAGGGAATAAACTTGAAAAAGACACCTTCGAAAAAATCACTTTCATCAAAGGAGATGTTCGGGATTTGGAAACAGTCAAAAAAGCTTCCTTGGGTTGTGATATTATTTTTCACTTCGCCGCAGTATTAGGAGTAGATATCGTTGCGGATAATCCTGTTGAAACCATGGATGTGGAAGTAATAGGGACACGGAACGTAGTAATGGCAGCTGAAGTCAACAATATTAAAAAAATTATGTACGCTTCGACAAGTGGAATTTACGGGCATTCAGCAATAGGAAATGTACTCACTGAAGAGGTCTTAGTTGATCCCAGAGCCTCTTATGCAATGGCGAAGCGTTACAACGAAATCTATCTTGCTTCAAATCATGAAGAAAAAGGAATCGATGTAATTTCTTTGCGTTTTTTCAATGTTTATGGATGGAACCAAGACACTAGAATGGTAATTCCTCTGTTCTTCGAACAAGCTCGTAAAAATGCGAACATTACCGTTTTCGGTAATGGTAGGCAAACGCGCGATTTCACGCACATTGATGATACTGTAGAAGCGTGCATTCGGTTGATTGACGTTAAAGGATGTCACATCATTAATATAGCAAATGAGACCGAATGGTGCATCGAAGATGTAGAATATCAAATCAAAAGCATAACAAAATCAGACTCTAAAATCAGTTATATTGAAGCCCAAAAAAAACGTTATGACTACGAGGTAGAACGGCGTGTTGGAAGCTCAGAAAAACTAGAAGAACTAACTTCATATAAGCCAGAGACAGGACTGAGTGAAGGACTCAATAAAATTTTTAATCGCAACTACTAATCACAAATGGATAAGGCAATATTTGATTTAATTAAACAGGAAAACCACAGACAGCTCAACGGAATAGAACTCATCGCATCAGAAAACTTTGTAAGTGATAATGTTATGAAGGCTATGGGCAGTGTATTAACAAACAAATATGCCGAAGGCCTTCCCGGCAAGCGCTATTATGGAGGTTGTGAAATCGTCGATAAAATTGAAACACTTGCAATTGAACGGTTGTGCAAACTTTTTGGCGCTGAGTGGGCAAATGTCCAACCCCACTCTGGTGCTCAAGCAAATGCAGCTGTTCTCTTGGCTTGTTTGAATGCAGGAGACAAAATACTTGGCTTTGACCTCTCCCATGGAGGACACCTCACACATGGTTCTCCTGTAAATTTCTCAGGTAAATTGTACAAGCCATTCTTCTATGGAGTGAATCGAGACAGCGGACAAGTTGACTACGAAATGCTAGAGGAAGTTGCGCGAAGAGAAAAGCCGAAACTCATCATATGTGGAGCTTCAGCTTACAGTAGAGATTGGGACTATGCGAGAATTAGAAAAATAGCGGACGAAATCGGGGCATTAATTCTTGCAGATATTTCGCATCCGGCTGGACTTATAGCTGCAGGATTACTGAACAATCCAATGGAGCACTGTCATATCGTTACAACTACAACACATAAAACACTGAGGGGACCTCGTGGAGGTGTAATCATGTTGGGAAAAAATTTCGATAACCCATTCGGACTAAAATGGAAAAATGGGAATCCGAAGTCTATGGCCGCATTGCTTGATGCTGCCGTTTTCCCCGGAACACAAGGGGGACCTCTGGAGCACGTGATTGCAGCGAAAGCAGTTGCGTTTGGCGAGGCTTTAGACCCAAAATACAAGGAATATACAACCCAAGTATTAAAAAACGCCGCTACAATGGCAGATGAATTCGTAAAACGAGGTTATTCAATTATTTCTGGAGGTACTGACAACCATTCTATGCTCATCGACTTGAGGTCCAAAAATGTTACAGGAAAAGACGCTGAAAATGCGCTTGTAAAAGCCGATATAACTGTAAATAAAAATATGGTTCCGTTCGATACAGAATCGCCATTTGTTACCTCAGGAATCCGAGTTGGAACACCAGCCATTACCTCTAGAGGCGTTAACGATGATGAAATGCCAAAAATTGTTGAACTGATCGATAAAGTGATTCAAAACGTTAATAATGAGGCAGTCCTTGACGCGGTTCGACAAGAAGTAAACGCACTAATGGGTCACAGACCATTGTTTGCCTGGTAACAAATTCGATTCGAAAGAAGTTACACTTTGATTTAAGTTGCAGATTGTTTTCGAATGATTCGCCAAAAAAGCCGCGGGAAGAACCGCTTTAGCGTCACTGCATGCACTTCTTTGTTTCCAATCAACACCTCCTTTTTGCCCTTTTTGAGGGCATCGATCAGGGCATTGGCGCAATGCTCTGCAGTCATTCCAGTAGCTTGATTGTGATCCATTGAACCATGTTTTTCCCCTGATGCACTGATCGCGTTCATGGATATGTTCGTATTTATTTTCCCTGGACATACAATGGTCACCTTAACTCCGTTTTGCTCTTCCTCCAGCATTAAACTCTCATAAAACCCGTGTAAAGCATGTTTTGATGCACTGTAGGCGCTTCGCAAGAAAAAGCCAAATTTACCTGCAATACTTGACATCACTACAAAGTGACCAGATTGTTGTTTTTTAAAGACAGGTAATACCGCTTTAGTCAGAGCTATATTTCCGAAATAATTGACCTCCATAATCTTCCGGTCAATATCGATTGAAGTAGTACTCACTTCTGAACGTTGAGATATCCCACCATTATTAACAAGAAAATCAATCCGTCCAAAACGATTTAAAACTTGATCTACCAACCCATCAAACGTCTCTGACTGCTCTAAATCTAGGGAAACAACTAAATGTTGTTCAGGATTTTTCAGCTTCGACTTAATCACCTCTAATTGCTCTCTATTTCTTGCAGATAAAACAACCATCCCTCCTGCTTCAGCTATTTTATAGGCCAAAGCCTCACCGATTCCTGAAGAAGCCCCTGTAATCCAAATTACTTTGTCTTTGAACATAAATTGATCCGTTTGAAGTCAAAAATAAACAAAATGTTCTTCGTACAAATGACAATCGGTAATTTCAGAACACAACCAATGTAGGCCAAACATAAAGTTCTGAACAAAAAAAATCCCGAACCAATCAAGGAACGGGACAAGAAAATAAAGTTCTTTGTTATAGATTATCTGGTAACTCTATCGTTTTAAACGCTTTTTGCTTTGGCTTTAGCTGATCAATAAAGACAACCTTAAACTTTTCTCCTTCTGCAGTATAAATCATTTCAGAAATTCCATTTATAATTGCTGGCTGAAGTTTATTGGAGTTGTAAAACTTAGCATCAAGCAATTCGTAAGTACCATCATTGTATTGCATAAAGACAGAAACTATTTTTCCATTTTCAACACGAACTTTACCTGAAATACAGCGCGATGTGCCGTCTTCGAAATAACTTAGATAGACATTTCTGTGCATGTTGTCTCCAACAGAATAAGCACCTCGGTCGTCGAATGCTTTCTGAAGACGAATAAAACAATCTTGTGCCATGGACGCACCTGAAAGTAATATTCCAAAGAAAACTAAAAGAATTTGTTTTTTCATAAATCGTATTTTTCTGCGCTGAAATGCACTGCTCAAATATAGCAAGTTTGATTTAATTCTTGTGGTCTGCTATATAATTTCTTTATTTTGTGCAAAAATCAATTTCGATGAGTACAAATCAGGTAGCAAATCAATTTTTGCAAGCATTAGAAACGTTGCAACAATTCAATACACCCGAAAATTTTGAAAAAATTGTTGATGCGGGAAAAATAATGGTATCGAGCTTGCAGTCGAACGGTAAAATTATCAGTTGTGGAAATGGAGGGTCAATGTGTGACGCAATGCATTTTGCAGAAGAGTTAACTGGGCGCTATCGAAATGACCGACCTTCAATCGCAGCAATTGCAATCTCGGACCCGAGTCATATCTCCTGTGTTGCAAATGATTATGGTTTCGAATATATATTCTCAAGATACATTGAAAGCATAGGAAAAAAAGGGGATGTATTACTTGCTATTTCAACATCAGGAAATTCAAAAAATATAGTAAACGCGATACGGGCTGCAAGAGAGAAGGAAATGCTTGTTATCGGCCTTACAGGAAAAACAGGAGGCGATATGGCAACATTATGTGATGTCGAAATTCGGGCGCCACATTCTGAATATGCGGACCGTGCTCAAGAAATCCATATAAAGGTTATCCACGCACTTATTGATCATATCGAAAATAATAGCTAAAATCAATTTAGTTCGGTTTGAAATGTCATATATTTGAGCCGAATTTTAATCAATTACAATGGGAACAATAGCGGAAATATTTCAGTCAGGAGAGCAAAGCGCACTAAAAGGTACATTTAACAATCTTGTAATGCTTGCGCGCGTAGACGGAAAAGTAGATGAAACAGAACAAGCACTTCTCGACAGAATTGCGCACCGCCTGTCTTTGACAGACGAGCAAGTCCAAGAAATTATAAGCCATCCAGAAAATTACCCAATGCAACCTCCAACTTCCAAAGAAGACCGCTTGGAACGATTCGTTCAGTTCATGGAAATGGTATGTGTTGATGGTGTTATTGACCCAAAAGAAGAGATGCTTGCAGGCAAGTATGGTGCTGCCCTAGGCTTCAATAGTACCGACGTAGAAAACATGGAATCTAAAATAATTGATCACATCCAATCTGGAAAATCGACAAGTGAAATTGTTGATCTACTCGTTTAATTCGTTTGAGCAAATTGTAAATAAGTTGTTGAAAACTCCACCATTCAATTTGATTTGAATGGGACTTCATACTGATTTATTCCGTAGATTTGTTACTTACCTGAATTTGGAATGGTTCAAGAGGGATTACAGACAAAAGTAAAGAATATCTTCTCCGCTTATTTGGAGCAAAATGGTCATAGAAAAACACCAGAACGCTTTGCTATACTCGCAGAAATCTATAACTATGATGGTCACTTTGATATTGAATCTCTCTACATCGAGATGAAAAATCAAAACTACCGGGTTTCTCGAGCTACACTCTACAATACCATTGAACTTTTATTGGCGTGCAGTCTTGTACGTAAGCATCAATTTGGAAAAAACATAGCACAATTTGAAAAAGCACACGGATCAAATCAACACGATCATATTGTATTAACAGATACTGGAGAATTGCTGGAATTTTGTGATCCCAGAATCCAGAACATCAAATCAACAATCGAAGATATTTTTGATATAGAAATTCAACACCACTCCCTGTATTTCTATGGCGTCAAAAAAGGAACAAAAAAAGACTGAGTTTGAATTTACAATTTGACATAAACTTTCTTGATTCGATCGTCACGTATGCACTCAAAGGAAAAATCACCACAGAGAACGACTTTGAAGAATTGGAGCGGGAAGTCTTCGAGAATCTAAACAAGAATTTCTATCGAATTATTTTCGATTTGTCCGAGTTAACCCATACAAACTCTTCGGGAATCGGTTTTTTTATGAGAACACTCACAAAAGCTCGAATTATGAATGGCGATTTGGCATTGATTCATTTAAACGGAAATGTAAAGAAGATTTTTGAAATCGCGAAACTCGACGAAGTCTATACAATTTACACAGAAGAAGAAAAAGCAATAAAACACTTTAAGCAAACACAATGAAAGTAGACGTATTACTTGGTTTACAATGGGGCGATGAGGGAAAAGGTAAAATCGTTGATGTCCTCACTCCTAATTATGATATTATAGCTCGCTTTCAAGGAGGGCCAAACGCCGGGCATACTCTCGAATTCAATGGGATTAAACACGTGCTACACACGATTCCCTCCGGAATTTTTCGAGATGGTGTGATGAACTTAGTTGGAAATGGTGTTGTTATAGATCCTGTAATTTTCAAAGGAGAACTTGACAAACTAGAACCGTTTAATATTGATTACAAATCACGATTGGTAATCTCGAAAAAAGCGCATTTGATCCTACCAACACACCGTATACTTGATGCTGCATCCGAGGCATCAAAAGGAAAAGATAAAATCGGTTCAACACTTAAAGGTATTGGTCCAACCTATATGGATAAAACAGGAAGAAATGGCCTGCGTATAGGAGATATCTACTCTCCAAAATTCCAAGAGAAATACAATGCGCTCGTAGAAAAGCACAAACAAATGTTACGACGCTATGAAGGTTTCGAATACGATCTAACAGAGCTCGAAGGACCGTGGTTGGCATCCATTGAATCGCTCAAGGAATTAACTGCTGTTGATAGTGAACAATATATCAACGATGCCATGAAAGCTGGGAAGAAAATTCTTGCTGAAGGGGCACAAGGAACAATGCTAGACATTGATTTTGGGACATACCCATTCGTAACATCGTCGAACACAGTAACAGCAGGTACATGCACAGGTTTGGGAGTGGCACCAACAAAAATTGGCGATGTCATCGGAATATTTAAAGCCTATTGCACACGTGTAGGCAGTGGACCATTTCCAACAGAATTAGAAGATCAAACAGGAGAAAAAATCAGAAAAGAAGGCTCTGAGTTTGGAGCAACAACAGGTCGTCCAAGAAGGTGTGGCTGGGTTGATCTGCCCCAATTGAAATATGCAATAATGATCAATGGCGCAAGCGAGTTATCGATGATGAAAGCTGATGTTTTAGATACTTTTGATACCATAAGAGTTTGTACACACTATATTATTGATGGTGAAAAATACGATTACTTCCCTTACGACGTTAATGATGTAGAAATCACTCCCGTTTATGAAGATATTAAAGGGTGGAATTGTGATACAACAAAATTGACATCAATGGATGAGGCTCCAGCGGAACTGAAATCATATGTCGCATATTTGGAACAAAAGCTAGACACACCTATTACAGTTGTCTCAGTTGGTCCAGATAGAACACAAACATTAGATAACAAGAAAGTACTCGCTTGAACACTAAATTCAACATATTAAAAAGTGCGCTTGTTCTCAGCGCACTTTTTTTGCTTAGAACATACTCCTTTGCGCAAGATGATTTCCTCGAATTGTTGCCAGGATCAGAATCCCTAGAATTTGACAAAAAGACCGGAATACACCGTCTGAAAGGCAATGTCAATTTTAAATACCAAGGAAATATCATGTTTTGCGATTCAGCGCACTATCAAGAAGAGGATAAAATAATTCGTGCCTACGGAAAAGTTCACATAAAAAAAGGAGATACACTAAACTTATATTGTGACTCTCTTCACTACAACGGAATTAGTAAAAAAGCGACACTTTGGGGAAACGTACGTGCAAGAGACAATGAATTCAAGTTGACAACGGAAATTCTTTACTACGATGCTAAGAACAGTCAAGCGTCTTATACCATAGGTGGCAAAGTACAAAGCAGTTCATCAAACGAAATACTCACGAGTACCATTGGTTATTTTTATCCAGAATCAAAAAACTTCTTCTTTAGCAAAGATGTTTATTACAAGGGAGATAATATAACAATGAAAACGGACACACTGCGTTATATGTACAATCAAAAGAAAACCTTCTTTTATGGGCCAACTGAGATATTCAGTGACGGATCTGACATGTATTGCGAGTCTGGTTGGTACAATACAATAACTAAAGAAGGAGCTCTCTTTAAGAATGCCTGGATTTCTCGAGATTCTGATTATATCTCTGGAGATACTTTATACTATATACCGATGAATGCGGAGTATATTGGAATTGGTAATGTACATTATGTTGATTCTATTCAACATATGGAATTCAAAAGTGATTATGCATATTCCTCTGACAGTTTGCACTATTCTCTATTAACTGGTCGAGCTATAGCGTCAAAACATATGGACGACGATACCTTGCATATTCATGCCGACACACTCTACAATTTCAAAAATGATACGCTTGAATACTTGCTTGGATATCACAGCGCTCAAATCTACTCTACAGATTTTCAAGGTCAAGCAGACAGCCTTACTTTCCTCAGATCAGCTGGGAAAATAGAATTGCACCACGCTCCGATTGTGTGGTCAAAAATGGCTGAATTAAAGGGTGTCTTCATAGATATTGACCTCATTAACGATACCATTGTACAGTATGTAAACATATACAACAATGCGTCGATTTTGATGGAAGTAGAATCCGAACAATACTACAATCAAATTGCAGGAAAAAACATCACGGCTCGATTTATCAATAATGAGTTGGTTCAGGCAACAGTTCTGGGAAACGCAACAACAATTTCATTTCCTGAGGATGAAAAAAAAACAGACTCACTTCATACAATTGAACGTATGGGCATGAATCGACTCTATTCTAGTAAATTACGTATTGATATAGATAGTAGTCAAATTGTTGGTATTACATATTTAGAAAAACCAGACGGTGCATTCTACCCTATGGATCAAATAAACAAAGAAGAACAGTTTATACCTAAATTTCAATGGAACGATGCACTCCGACCAAAAGGATTAATCGACCTACTGAAAGACTAAAAATGTAAATTGAAATCATCATCTGGAGCCTGTAGCATCTGATTTTATTCTTCAGAACTTTTCCGAACTACACGCTGAACCCCCTCTACCTGCTCAAACTTTCGCATAAGTTGATTCAAATGTTCGGTGTCGTAAACCATCACTTTCATATTTCCCTCAAAGATTCCATCCTGAGTTTCAAATGAAATTGATTTCATATTTACATTGTGTTGATTTGATATGATCTCTGTAATTCTATTTACAATTCCTAACAGATCGATACCTTGCACCATTATTGAAGCAATATTCTCTTTTAACTCAGCGCCTTTCCAGCGGGCCTTTATGCAACGATATGCCATTTTTGACATTAGATGTTCGGCATTTGGGCAACTGTACCTGTGGACTTTGATACCTTCGCTGATCGTTATAAATCCAAAGACATCATCTCCAGGAATGGGGTTACAACAATTCGCCATTTTATAATCAATGTCCTTGAAATCTTCTCCAATTATTATTGTATCGGATTTCTGAATGGCCTGAGAAATTACATTGCCCGCTTTTCTGCTTTTGCGAACTGCTGATTTCTTATTTAAATGAAGTATTCCTGCTTTGTTATCAATTTCCCGAAGCTTTGTGAGATCGATTTTCCCCTTTGCAATCTGAAAATACAATTCCATAGCTCCTGGAATTTTGTAGTACTTTTCAAGAACAGTAATATTATCTCCCACGAAACGTATGTTGTGCTGTTTAAACTTACGTTCTAAAATTTCTTTTCCATCAGAAGCAATGACCTTGCGTTCTTCCTTCAAAGAAGATTTTATTTTCTGTTTTGCTCTCGCTGTAGCGACAAACCTTAACCATTCTTCATTTGGTTTCTGCTTTGAAGAAGTAATGATTTCCACCTGATCTCCGCTCTGAAGTTGGTAACTAAGCGGTACCAATCGGTTGTTTACTTTTCCACCTATGCAGCTCCCACCAATATCCGTGTGTATGTCGTACGCGAAGTCAAGAATCGTCGATCCTGTGGGTAAAACACGTAAATCTCCTTTCGGAGTGAAAATATAAATTTCTTCCGAAAACAAATTGAGTTTAAATTCATTGATGAAGTCCATTGCACTCACATCTGGGCTCTCCATTAAATCTCTAATTTCAGAAATCCATCGATCAAATTTGCTTTCTTTTGTCTTCGACTCCTTGTAGCGATAATGCGCAGCAAATCCTTTCTCGGCGATTACATCCATCCTTGAAGAACGAATTTGAACCTCTACCCACTTCCCTGTTGGCGACATTACAGTGGTATGTAAGGACTCATAGCCGTTTGCTCGAGGAGTAGAAATCCAATCACGCAATCGATCCGGGCTCGGTTGATAAAAGTCGGTAACAATACTATAAATTCTCCAACAATCAGACTTTTCTCGCTCCTGAGGAGTCGATACAATAATACGAACTGCAAAAATGTCATACACCTCATCAAAAGGTACTCCTTTCGTTTTTATTTTTCTAGCAATTGAGGAAACAGACTTTGTACGCACCTTGATCTTATAATCGTAGCCTTCCGCTGAGAGCACCTCTCTTATAGGATATATAAATTTTCGAATAAAGCGACTTCTTACAGCTTTGGTTGATTTAAGTTTGGTTTGAATATCTGCAAATACATCTGGTTCCGTATATCGAAAAGCCAAGTCCTCCAATTCACTTTTAATGGAATACAATCCCAATCGGTGGGCCAAAGGAGCATACAAAAACTTCGTTTCTGAGGCAATTTTAATTTGCTTATCTTGACGCATGGAGGACAGTGTCCTCATATTGTGCAAGCGATCAGCTAATTTTATAAGCACCACGCGAATATCATCCGAAATAGTGAGGATCATTTTCCTAAAATTCTCTGCTTGCACTGAGGCGTTTTCATCAAAGACCTCAGGGATTTTCGTCAATCCATCAATAATTAAACGCACTTTTTCTCCAAACAAATCCTCAACATCCTCGAGGGTAATGTGGGTGTCTTCGACTGTATCATGCAAAAGTGCACAGACGATTGCAGTAGGACCAAGACCAATATCCTCTGCGCAGATACGAGCAACAGCAATTGGATGAAAGATATAAGGCTCACCGGACTTACGACGCATGTCCTTGTGCGCATCAACGGCAACGTCGAATGCCTTCCGAATCATTCTAGTATCCTCCTTGCTCCTGTTTTTGGCCGCACGAAGCAAACCACGAAATGCATTCAAAATGTCTTTTCGTTCCTGCTCAAGATCGATATTTGGATGCAATTCACCCATTTATTTTGCAGGCAATAGTTTGGCTTTAACCTCTCCAAATCCAATCCGAACTCCATCTTTTTGCGAATATCCTCGCATAACTACAGTGTCATTATCTTGAATGAATTTTCTTTCTGTTCCGTCAGGCATTGAAACTGGCTTCGTCCCTTTCCATGAAATTTCAAGCATCGAACCATACATTCCTTCTTCCGGACCGGAGATTGTTCCAGAGGCCATCATGTCTCCAGCATTAATATTACATCCATTTACGGTATGATGCGCTAACTGTTGATTCATGTTCCAATACATATGAAGGTAATTTGAGTTACTTACTTCTTTTTCAAGTCCATTTTCTGGAACGATTGAAACCTGTAAGTTAATATCTATGTGTTTGTCGCCACTATATTCAAGGTAAGAAAGAACTTTCGGATCTTGAACTGGACCTGAAACTCGGAAGGGTGTCAACGCATCTAAAGTAACAATCCAAGGTGAAGTATGTGAAGCAAAATTCTTGGCTAAAAATGGTCCCAGAGGGATGTACTCCCATTTTTGAATGTCTCGTGCTGACCAATCATTGAACAATGTCAAGCCAAAAATATAATCGTCTGCTTCATCGGTTGAAATTGTATCACCCAATTCTTTCCCTTGATAGGTAACGAAAGCCATCTCTAATTCAAAATCTAATAATTTACATGGTCCATAGACAGGAGACTCATCCTCACTTGGCTTTTGCTGCCCTTTTGGGCGATGAAATGGTGTTCCCGACACAACGATTGAAGAAGCTCTACCGTGATACCCTACAGGGATGTGCTTCCAATTGGGCAACAATGCATTATTGGGGTCTCTAAACATACAACCAACATTGTAAGCATGCTGTTCCGATGAGTAGAAGTCTGTATAATCTCCAACTCGAACAGGCAATAACATTTCAACTGCATCGATATCAATTAATGCTTGCTCAAGGTGGTTCTTGTTGTTTCGCAATTCATTGTTGGACACTTCAAAAAGCTCTGAAATGCGATTTCTTAGATTGCGCGTTCCTGATTTCCCATTTAGCATCATATTGTTCAGAACGTCTGTATCAAAATCTTCTAAGGCGAAGTGCAAATCAGCAAGATAACCAAAATCATAAAGTACCTTAAGATCGATCACCTTATCTCCAATTCTCGAAACTACGCGAGCTGTATCACCTGCCACAGTCGCAATCCCAAATGGAATGTTTTGAATCGGGAAATCCGAATTTTCTGGTACCTCAATCCAACTTTTTAACGATGGGTCATTTGCTTTTATCATAATGTCCTTACTATTTTATTTCTCTTAATTGTTAAATAGGAAATGCATAACATCGCCGTCTTCCACTTCATATTCCTTTCCCTCGACTCTAAATTTCCCTGCATCCTTTACTGCAGATTCACTTCCTAATGTCACGAAATCATTATACTTCATTACTTCTGCTCGAATAAATCCTTTCTCAAAGTCGGTATGTATCACTCCTGCAGCTTGAGGTGCTTTTGAGCCTTTGTGGATCGTCCAAGCGCGTACCTCCTTTTTTCCTGCGGTGAAATAAGTATCTAAATTTAATAATGCATATGCCGATCGAATTAAACGATTCACACCAACTTCCTCTAAACCAAGCTCATCCAGGAACATTTGTCGCTCATCATAAGTATCCAACTCAATGATATCCGCTTCTATAGCTGCTCCAATAACCAATACTTCAGCATCCTCGTTTTTCACCGCTTCTTTAACTGCAGCAACATGCTTGTTTCCGTCCTTGACAGATGATTCATCAACATTACACAAATACATTACCGGCTTGGAAGTAATTAACTGAAATGATTTAACAATTTCATCTTCTCTTTCATCAAAATCCATGGAACGAATAGAATTTCCAGCTTCCAAGGTGCTCTTGATTCTTAACGCTAGATCATGCTCTTTTACAATGTCCTTATCACCTGACTTAACCTGACGAGAAATGGTTGAAATTCGTTTATCAATACTCTCCAAATCCTTCAATTGAAGCTCTACATCAATGACCTCTTTGTCGCGCACAGGATCGACAGAACCATCAACATGAACGATATTGCCATCCTCAAAACACCTCAAAACATGAATAATTGCATCTGTTTCTCGAATATTTGCCAGGAATTGATTTCCAAGTCCCTCTCCTTTTGATGCTCCTTTGACCAAACCAGCAATATCAACTATTTCCATCGTCGTTGGTATTACTTTTTCTGGTTTTACCAACTCCTCCAGTTTCTCCAATCGGGGATCGGGAACAGAAATAGTACCAATATTAGGTTCGATCGTACAGAACGGATAATTCGCAGATTGTGCTTTCGCATTCGAAAGACAATTAAATAATGTTGATTTGCCGACGTTCGGTAAACCTACTATTCCACATTTTAGTGCCATTTAATTCAATTTTAAACAAAGATAATTAAAGCATATGAAGATTTGATTTCAAATTGAATTCAATCTCAAAGATTTAAAACATTGAAGTGGAAATATAATTTCAACAAAATCACATTTATCTTATGTAAAATCATCCACGTTCCATTTGTTAATAAAAAAGACTTTCTTTTATACCTTCTTTCTTAAAATACACTACTTTTGTTGCGAATTAAACTCTAATGAACTGTATACGAGTTCATTTAATACATTGAAAAAACAATTTATGGCGCAAGACATATTTGATAAAATCAAAAAAAACAGAGGTCCTCTGGGACAATACTCTAAAGGTGTTCATGGGTATTTCACGTTTCCAAAACTTGAAGGTGAGATTGGAAACAAAATGATTTTCCGAGGTAAAGAATGCCTCGTATGGTCAGTAAACAATTACCTTGGGTTAGCAAATCATCCTGAGGTTCGTGAAGCTGATGCCAAAGCTTCAGCTGAATGGGGAATGGCATATCCAATGGGCTCTCGCATGATGACCGGTCAAACAGGTGAGCACGAAGCGCTTGAAAATGAAATCTCTGATTTCATGGAAAAAGAAGATACCATATTATTGAACTTCGGTTATCAAGGTATGGTTTCGGCGATCGATTCTGTAGTGGATAGAAATGATGTTATCGTTTATGACAGTGAATCTCATGCTTGTATTCTTGATGGCATGCGTCTGCATGCCGGGAAGCGCTTTGTATTTAAGCACAATGACATGGAGAGCTTTGACAAGCAGATGGAACGTGCGACAAGATATGCAGATCAAACAGGTGGTGGCATACTCGTAATTACGGAAGGGGTATTTGGAATGGCTGGAGATCAAGGTCGCTTGAAAGAGATCGTGGACTTTAGAAAATCAGGAAAATACGATTTCCGCCTATTCGTTGATGATGCGCACGGATTTGGAACTGTTGGTGAAAAAGGTCAGGGCTCTGGTGAAGAGCAAGGTGTTCACGATGAAATAGATATTTTATTCGGGACTTTTGCTAAATCAATGGCCTCTATTGGCGCCTTCATCTGTGCTGAAGAGCACATTATTGATTTTTTGAGATACAATATGCGTTCACAAGTATTTGCAAAATCACTCCCAATGCCTTTGGTTGTTGGAGCAAGAAAACGACTTGAACTGCTTAGAAGTCAACCAGAACATAAAGAAAAACTATGGACTGTTGCCTCTGCGCTTCAAAAAGGACTTGTTGAAAATGGTTTCGATATTGGAGTTACAAATTCTGCAGTAACACCTGTATTCTTAAAAGGAAATTTAGCTGAAGCAACCAACTTAACATTCGATCTTAGAGAAAACTATAGTATTTTCTGTTCGATCGTTATTTATCCAGTTGTTCCTAAAGACGTCATTATGCTTCGCTTAATTCCGACAGCCTCTCATACCCTGGAAGATGTAGATTATACGATCGAAACATTCCAAAAAATGAAGACAAAATTAGATGCTGGAGAATACCAATCTGAGGAAATGGCCTCTGTTCAAGTGGACAAAAAAAGATAAAAAAAACAATACCTTAGTAAGAGCGTCTCGATTGTCGAGACGCTTTTTTTGTCCTATGGAACCTATCAATCGACACGAGTAAGAAGTGGGTACAAGAAAACTAACAGGACTTTACAATAGCAATAAGGTCATTGATTTGCGCCTCTGTATTGAAAGAATGAAGGCAAATTCGGAGTCGTTCTTTGCCTTCAGGAACAGTCGGAGAAAAAATTGGTTTCACTGCAAAGTTTTCTTCTTGTAATCGACGCGCAACAGCCCTTGTAGCATCAACAGATCCAAATTCAAGAATCTGAATGGGTGACACTTCATCAGAAACATGATTTGTCGTACCTAAGGTATTGCGAAAAAGAGAAATATGCTCCTTCAGAATGGCCCTACGCTCGTCAATTTCTGATGAATAGACCCTATTGTAATTCCTCTCAAATACATATTCAGGTAAAGCAGTTGTATAAATAAACGATCTTGAAAAATTAATGAGGTACTCAATAAGATCAGCACTTCCGAAAACCATGGCACCATGCGATCCATATGCCTTGCCAAAAGTGACCAGTTTTGCGAAAATATGCTCATCGAGTCCAAGTGCAGTAGAAAGTCCTCTCCCCGAGTCGCCCAATACTCCGCAAGCATGTGCCTCATCAACAATCAAAAAAACATTCGGCTTACCTGTCAATTCAACAATATCTCGAAGTGCAGCTAGATCGCCATCCATCGAATATAAGGATTCGACAACCACATAAATAGCTCCATTTGACAATTCAATTTTCTTTTTCAGGTCAACCATATCGTTGTGCTTAAAAGAAACTCCATTGGCCAAACTTAAGCGAATACCATCTCGAATACTTGCATGAATTAGCTCATCGTAAACAATCAAATCACCGCGCTGTGGAACAGCGCTAAAAAAACCAAGATTTGCATCATATCCAGAGTTATAAGTTAAAGCAGACTCGTAACCGAAAAATGCTGCTATCGATTGCTCTATCTCAAGAATACGTCTTGTTGTACCAGAAATCAACCGAGATCCAGTCCCGCCACTTTTACCTTTGTTGATATCAAGCTTCAACGTGGACAGACCTAAATAATCATTTGAAAAGAAATCAGTCAGTGTTTCAAATGAAGAAAGGGAACGCAATGTCCCCTTTTCTCTTCTATCGTTTATTTTTTTATGAAGCTTTTCGTCCACCGATCAGTCAACTAAAGTTACTTTTCTTGGTGTGAAACCCTCATGCTTCGCACGCGCTTCGGCGAGTTGTTGTGCTCTTTCCATCTCTTTTTTCTTTCGTTCCTCAATAATTGGATCAGGAAGAGAAACTGGTTGCTCATCATCTGAAAAAGCAGCTTTTGGAGTTAGACCTAAAATCTTAAACATTTCCATATCCTCATTGAATTCAGGATTCGGAGTAGTGAGCAACTTATCACCAGCAAAAATAGAACTTGCACCAGCCATAAAGCACAATGCTTGCCCTTCCATATTCATTTTAGTTCTACCAGCAGAGAGACGAACAACGGACTTTGGGAAGGCAATTCGAGTTGTTGCAACCATGCGAATCATTTCCCATTGCTCTATTGGCTTTTGGTCTTCTAAAGGTGTTCCTTCAACTGCAACCAATGCATTAATTGGTATAGATTCAGGTGGTGTTTCCATTTCCATATAACTGAGAAGCAATCCGATTCGATCTTCCACAGCCTCACCCATTCCAATAATTCCACCTGAACACACAGAGATGCCTGCTTTTCGTGCATTCTCAATTGTATTCAACCGGTCTTCATACTCTCGAGTAGAAATTACGTCTTTATAATATTCTTTGGATGAATCCAAATTATGATTGTATGCAAATAATCCTGCATTTTTTAATCGCTCTGCCTGATTCTCATTTAACATTCCCAAAGTACAACAGACTTCCATTCCGAGTTCGTTCACGGACTGCACCATTTCAACAACATTATCAAAATCTTTATTGTCACGAACTTCTCTCCAAGCTGCGCCCATACACAATCGAGAGGAGCCGTTTTCTTTAGCGTTTTTCGCTTGCTCAACAACTGAGTCTACCGTCATTAATTTCTGAGCGTCTACATCGGTATTGTAACGCGCAGCTTGCGGACAATAACCACAATCTTCAGAACAACCACCTGTTTTTATACTCAGCAAAGAGGACATCTGAACTTCTCTAGGATCATGGTATTGACGGTGCATGGTTGCAGCTTCAAACACCAGCTCCAAGAGCGGCTTATTGTAAAGTTCCAAAAGTGATTTTTTTGTATTGTATTGAGAATTTACTTTCATTGTATGGATTTGAACAACAAATATAAATATATCTACATAAGAATTTAGAGGAATTGAAAGGAAAGAAAAATGAACAAACGATTACTTATCCAAAAGACAAACTGCATAAGCTTTTACAGCTTCAGAAGCTCCGAAAGAATCTACTTGTTCATGGGTAGTTGCTTTGATCGAAACTGCATCTCCATCTACTTTAAGAAGCGCTGAAATTACTTTTTGAATTGCTGGGATGTGTGGGTTCAACTTCGGTCGTTCAAGAACAACGGTACAGTCAACATTCACAGTAGAATAGCCTTTGGCTTCTATTAGCTTGACCACCTCTGAGAGAAGAATCTTACTATCAATCCCTTTGAACTTGGGATCTGTGTCTGAGAAATGATAGCCGATATCCCGTAAATTTGCAGCCCCCAAAAGTGCATCGCAAATTGCATGAAGCAAAACATCAGCATCAGAATGACCAACCGCTCCAAGATCAGATTCAATTCGAACCCCACCAATAAACAATGGCATGTTCTCTTCTAAGCGATGAACATCAATCCCGTAGCCTATTCTCAAATTCACTTTCTTATTCGATATTGTTCGCATCTTGACCATTACCTCCAAGCACCATACTCAGAGTAAATCGAAGGGTATTCGCCAAAGGGTTCAATCGTCGAAGTGCAGCCAAATATGAAATATCAACTCCAAATTTGTTGTATTTCAAACCAATTCCAAAATTAAAGTATTGACGGGCTCCTTTGTTGTTGCTTTCATAGAAAAATCCGCCACGAACAGCAAACGCCTCATTGTACCAATATTCCAAACCAGTCGCAATATTGATCTCTGTTAATTCTTCCTTCAATCGCGTACCGCTGACAATTTCGGCTCCATTTCCATCTGCATTCATAATGTATTCACCGGACTCATCTGTTGCCGGAACACCCGGTGCATCATAAAACGATTGAAGCATTCCTGCAATTACACCAACATTCGAGTTATACCCCGAAAGAAAAGTATTTGTTCCATCTATAAATTCATATCGCGCCGGTGTTGGCACCAATAATTTCTGAAATTCGAGTGAGAACGTAAGTTGGTTGTATTTGTCAAATTTGAATTTAAATGCTTGGGCAAGTTTAAGATTCATTGGAATAAAATCCCGGTCTGAATCTTGTGAGTAAGCCACTTTATTCCCGATATTATTGATCGTTGAGGCAAATGTGTATTCGCCTTTTGTTCCAAAATAATTCACATCGTCATTCAAATAGGTAAACGACACATCTGCGGCTCCAACAACACCTGCCTTTGTCGAAGCACCTCCGACTACCATACCTCCTGTAAGATTCGAATAAGCAAACTTACCATTCACTCCGACACCTAACTTCTCAGAAAGTTTGAAAGCGTATCCCCCTGTAATTTCGAACTCACTTGGTTTGTCATTTCTTAAGACATTCCCTTGAGCATCTGTAAAAGTAATTTCTCCTAAGCTAAAATACCTCAATGCTCCTCCGATTGCATGCCTCCTATTTATGTTGTGATAACCTGCAATATAGGAGAGATGAATATCATTTGTTAGTTGTCTCAACCAAGGAGTGTAAGAAACACTTATTTGAGAATTCTCTTCAGCAAAATTCAACATCGAAGTATTCCAATAAACAGAATTCGCAGATGCACTGAGTGCTGTCCCTGCGTCTCCCATACCTCCTGCTCTGGAATCAGGCGTAATGGACATAAAAGGCAATGCAGTTGTTATTGTATTCAGCCCAAGAGTGCCATCCAAACCGTCCGTATCATTACTCGTCGGTTGTGCAAAAACACTTGAGCTCGACATGAAAATAAGTGCACTAAAAAATATATTATTTCTTTTCATAATTCAATATCTTGCAAATATACGCAATTCCAATTCCTTTATTGTATCTGTTATTTCAAAATAACGAGTTTTTCTGTTTTTTCGGCTTTTAAGCCATCCGGGGTCGTCACGATTACAGTATAGACATAAACGCCTTTTGCAAGTTGATCTCCAAAATCATCTCGACCATCCCATTGAATCCCCTCTGATCGAAAGCCTTCAGTATGAACAATCTCATTGATCGTTTTTACCAATCGACCAGACACTGTGAAAATACGGATTTGAGCATCCAAATGATTACAGACTTGGTTGTGCTCAAAATAAAATTCTGTTCGCGTTGTAAAAGGGTTTGGATAGTTCAATACGTGGTCCAAAGCCATATACTCTTCCGCTTGCACAACAAAATCGATTCTTGCTTCAGACGAGTTGTTGTTAACATCCCAAACTTTCAATGAAAGTGAATGAGGACCTGGCTCTAATGCTGCAAAATTGTAACGAACCTCTCCTGATTGATACGAGTCTAAGTCTGCGGTGTAGAAATCATTCAATACGATTGGATTGCCCGTTTCACCATCTAAAACCGCAACCAAATCGTGACCGATACCATTTCCTACTGTATTGATTCCGTTTTCGTCAAATAGCTTCGCAATTAAAACTGGCGTTTCATCGGTAATTCCGCCATCCACAAAGCCTTCATCATTTACGAACAAATCAATAGATGGACCTTCTGTATCATCCAAACCATTCGGATTGATTCCTCCGATCTTGAATGTTGTATCATAGCCGAATGCATCAATAGTGCCATTCTCGGCATAATAGCTAATCTTACCGTTATCAATTGAGTAATTAATGTCTTTTGGTACGATGAATGTAAATTCAAAACGTCCATTATTTATACTGGCTTTGCCGCTGTAGACTTTATTTGTTTGGGTATAAAACAAACGCTCGGGAGATTCTGAAGGTCCATCGTTACTAAGTGTAAATTGCTCTTTTGGTTTATCAAATACAGTGGGATACAGAACACCATCAAAAGAATTCAATGAGGTTCCGTTATGGTCTTCAACATGACCTTTGATTGTCACTTTGCTGAGAGCTTTGAGCGTATCAGATAATACTGCAGGTGAAAGACCGTTGATACTATCCGTTACCACCTTTATTCTCGGCAATGCAATTTTCAATGCAGGATCTCCAATCAGAGTAAAACTCCGCTTGTTGTTACCACCTCCAACTTGATTTTTTGTTCGTGTAATTATCTCTCCAAAAGTGAGAGGCTCAAGATTCTGATTCCGTTGGAATACATTTCGAATGAATTTTTGACCAATTGCAGTATTTACTGTGAAATAAACAGACCGGGTTGTTGTCATCAAGGCAATTGCTGCTCCGTATGGGTTCAGAGAGGCCCACTCTCCGGCCGAGATGCGATCAGGATCGTCAAATTTTGTAAATTCGCATGTTGCCGAAACCATCAAAGGAAGAACATCAATATTTCTCCAGCTTTGAATTTGAGGTACTGTAATCACGCGTTCTTCTGCGACCCCTACCTCGCCGCCATGGCCCACATAATTCATAACTAAGGCGCCGCGCTCAATCGATGAATTGATTGCATTATTCACATCTGGATAACGCTCTCCACCTGCTGTTGCTACCTGCGTATAAGCATCTAAATAAATTTTCTGACAATTCATTTCAGGAAGTGAATCACTCACAAATTGATACTGAGGTTCAACATCATTATTTAGGAACCAGTTCCCTTCCTCATCGTCTGCGATGAGAATGTACTTTGTCCTCCAATCGCCAAATGTAGAAGAACCATTGTTTGACCCACAATTAGTATTGACCGTTGAATACAAATCTGAACCATTTCTCATGTAATGTTCAATTTTATCTACTTGTTCTTTTGCCATTGTGTTATCCGAAATCAGCAAACGACCAACACCAATATCAACCAAGTCATTTGGACTCATTGCCTCATTGTCGTCCAGAATACCAAAAAAATCATCCGAGGGCATGTTCCCAATATGGTCTTCTGATGTGCTTGAATTGTTCAATTGGTACGTCAAAATCAAGTTGTTGTTATTTTCGACTCTGTTTTTTGGATCATAGGTACCGTCGCCAAATAGAAGCAAATATTTTGGAGCTGTCTCAGGAGAATTTGCTGAACGGTCATAGAACATTTTAGCAAAGGAACGAATTGCTGTCGCATCCTGCATTCCAGAACTATATTCATTAAAAATTTGCAATGAAGTAACAACATGAACCGATAAACCGTTGTTGGTGTGCAATTCTGCCAGGCGATTTGCTTGACTGATAAAATTTGGATGGGTTACAATTAAATAATCTGCTTGCGGTAAAGCATGTAAATCTTGCTGTGTTACAGGTCCGACGTATGTTGGAGTAAAATAAGAGACACCATTTGAAACTACAAACTGACGCATTTGATCGGTTTCCAGTCGGAATGAATAAGTACTACCTGAAGAGCTACCGTCAACTTTGTAGGGCTTGTGACGGTCCGTAACCTCCCAAACAAATCCATTAGAGACAGGAAAGTTACTCACTGTAAATTCCGAGACATTTCCCGATCCAATGGAACTGAAATCCGTGAAATTAAATTGATTTCCAACAAAAGAGAGGCTTCTACGAGCGTTCAAAGTAATTTTATCCAAATACGTCAATACATCTGGAGAATTTCGCGTAATAGAAATTGTTAAACCCATTGATGCTGAGGGTGTATTGTAATTCATTGTTCGTGTTGACCGACCAAAATCAGAGAACGTTGGCAGAACATCCGATAGCAATTGAGTTCCACTAATGGAATAAGTTTGCGCCGTTCCGCTTGAATTGCTTGCGCTTGAGGCCAAAGACACCTCAAATGTAGCCGGCGAAGTTGAAACAATACCCGGTACGTTAAAGGTAAACGTCTGGGACAACTCCGAATCAAAAAGTTCTCCATACCAGCGTTGTCCGCCATTCACAAGAGATAAAAGGTCTTTTTCGTAGACGCTGTAATAGGAATATTCTGACACACTATTACTAGCCGGAGCTGGGGTTTGAAACACCTCTTCAATTCGTGATGGAGTATTTGTAGCACTTACATTTATGAAATAACAAGAAACATCGGAATACAAGTGACGCTCTTGAAAGAAGTCTATTGTATCATTGGCATACCAACGATGTGGTCCCCAACCATAAAATAAGATGTAGTCGCCATCGTCAAAACTTCCATCGGACTCTCCAACAATTTGTATCGCATTTTTTGCCAAATCATCTGTACGAACAATCGAATTGTTTACTGGAAGTAATCCATCTCCATTACCGTATATGTTAATATGCTGTGGGTTTATATTTTCGACGTCCAGTCCCATCGATTCAAGAAACGACTTATCGATTTTATAAATACCGTCTTGCGTGACCGAAATTTTGTGCCAACTTCCTGACCCTGGGGCAAGAGCAGAGGTTGTAACAAAATCTTTCGCTGTGTGGACAATCTCCTCCTTTTTCTTTTTGAAGTCAACTCTAAAACTTGTCACTCTTTTCACCGTTGCCCCCTCCAAAACAAAAGGAAATAAATTCAACATTACAAAACACGCACCACGTGCCGAGGAAATCTTGCCATCATAAACCAAACGTCCGGCATTAATGTTGTACCGATTCAAGTAGTTTAAATCCGCTGCAGTTGCATTTTCAGTGCTTTCTACCTCAACAGACAATTCATAATTGCAATTTATAATCGGACGTGAATAAAAAAAGTTCGGACGTTGACTTGTCGGAGTTTGCCCTTTCATTGAAGGAACCAAAACTTGGTCTTCTCCATCATAAAGCGTCACCGGATCTAACCATTCAACTCGCACAGCGTCAGACTCCTGAGAATAAATTTTCCCTGAAACAAAGACCAGGATTGTAATTAGAAGAAATTTATTTAGCATCTGTTCAATAAAATTCGTTTTTGTGTCACAAATATCCGAATCTATATTCTGACCCCATAAAAAAACGTAAGAAATCTTTGATTATTATAGTCTATTTGCAATATTTGTAACTTTGTTCAGAAAGTACCGTTAATATAGAATTAAGACATTTAGACACACAATATAAGTTTGATGACAAAACTTAAACATTTTATCCTAATTACTATCGTTTGTTTCATAACATCGATTGCAAATGCCCAGGATCCGCAGTTTACGCAGTTTTATGCAAACCCGATTTATTTGAATCCAGCTTTTGCCGGATCAAATGTTTGCCCTCGATTTTCGATGAATTATCGTAATGAATGGCCGAGTTTAACAGGAAACTATGTCACAACGA